>PHBJ01000006.1:0-46035 GCA_002840555.1 Deltaproteobacteria bacterium HGW-Deltaproteobacteria-13 | reverse complement strand
AAGACGGAAGCATGGATATGTTGTGGCCGGATATGCTCTGGTTCTGGATTATTGCTTATGACCTCTGGAACTTCGCCTATACATACAATTGCCTGCCCGGCCACTCCTGGTACGCCGGATTGGCGTTATTGGGCGCTCCCACGCTTTGCGCCTTTACAGTCGGCAAAGGAGCCTGGCTGCAGCATCGCGCACAGACGCTTGCCCTCTGGTGCATGTTCGCTCAAACATTCCCGGCATTTATCGACAAGGGAAACTTCGCTGTTCAATCAGTCGCCAGCGCGCAAATCGCGGCGGCGGCAAAAGGAATTGCCCTGACCCAGGAAGGTTTGTACCCGGTCGCCTCTGCGGCACCGGATACCACGGCATTGTTTGTTGTCAGTTTCCTGGCATTGCTTTCAAATATCGCCGTCTTCCTCTACATGATATACAAAATCGTCAAGACAAAGCGCAATCCTTACACGGCAGAGCTCTTCACGGATCTTGGTCAATACAAGAGCATTAAAGCACTGGCGGAATAAAAATACTGCACCCGTTAAACAAAGAAGACAAAGCCATCGCTTAAAAACGATGGCTTTGTCTTGTCTAAATATTAAGATATTCTGTGAAGCAATGATATGTTGACGTCTTATTCAGCGCAAATCCTGTCTCTGCCATTTTGCTTGGCCTGAAGCATGCGTTTTTTTGCCCGATACAACAACGATTTTATTTCTTCCTCCGGTTTGTATTGAGAAAGACCTATGCTCACCGTTATACGAACGTCTTTACCGGACACCACAGCAAAAGCTTCTTTCTTTAAGTCCGTTTGGATTCTTTGTGCCGTTGCTATCCCTTCCTCACTTGCGGTCGCAGGCAGTATAACCGTAATTTGCTGACCGGCGTAACGATAGGAGGATTCTGTCTCACGCAGACATCTCTTCACAAACTCATCGAGTTGCAACAAAGCATTATCCCCTTCAACATGGCCGTAGGTGTCGTTGAACGCCTTGAATCTGTCTATATCAAGCAGCAGAAGGGTCAGAGGTTTTTCAGAGCTGTTCGACCGCTCCACATCTTTTTCAAGTTGAGCATAAAACTCTCTGGATTGATAAAACAGCGGTTGGTAGGGTTTTGTTTTCCAGCGCTGGTGAAACCAGAACCACTGTTCCGGATATTCACGAATAATGTCTTCAATAACTTTTGTAAAACTCTGTGTGTTGGTCAGGATGTCCGCATCATAATTCCCCGTATTAACGGCCTCAACGGCCGGTTTCACGATGGCCTTGTATTTTCCCGTCTTTTGCCGGGCCGGAAAAATCGCGATAACGGGAGCGCCCGAGCGCATAGCCATTACCGCCAGGCCCTTGCCCGTGCAGGCGGGTCTGCCGAAGAAATCAACGAAAACACCTTCCAGCAGATCGACATTCTGATCGCTTAAGATTCCGATGATTTGATTCTGTTTGAGTAAATCCATAATCTGTCTTCCCGAGCCGCCTTTAGGAATCAATTCATTGCCCGGCTTGGTTCGCACGTATTCAACCATGTTATCAATCACCGGATTGTCCAGCGGGCGGTAAACAATATGAATCGGTTTGGCATAAACAGGAATGCCCACCGGCAAGATTTCCCAGTTGCCGAAATGAGCCACGATGGACAGAACGCCTTTGCCCTTTGCGATAGCCGCCTCATAATTTTCCAGTCCTTCAACATCGCCCCACTTATCAATATTATCTTTCGTTATAGTCGGCATGTCGAAGAATTCCGCGGCCACAGTGGCAAAATGGCGATAGACGCCTTTGGCGATTCCGGTTATTTCCTTTAAATCCTTTTCCGGAAAAGAGCGCATGAGATTGTGCAGAGTGATCAATCGGTTTTTTTTTCCCAGATGATAAAAAAGCTTAAATAAGCTTCTAAAAAATCCTTTGCGCACGAAGAGGGGAATTAAGCGGAAAGTAAACAGCAGTACTTTTGTAGTTTTAGTTGGTTTAACAGCCATATGTCATCATCTTCATATTTAATGTGGCGCTTGAAATCCGTTTATTTATTGCTGATATGGTTTTGTTTTCCAGCGCTGGTGGAACCAGAACCACTGCTCCGGGTATTCGCGGACAACCTCTTCGATAATCTTTGTAAAACGCTGCGTATTCGTTACAAGATCTGCATGATAATCACCCGTGTTGACAGCTTCGATAGCCGGTTTGACAATGGCCTTGTATTTGCCATTTTTTTGTCTGGCCGGAAAAATCGCGATGACCGGAGCGTTGGAGCGAAGGGCCATTACCGCCAGGCCTGCGCCCGTGCAGGCTGGCCGACCGAAGAAATCAACAAAGATTCCCTCATAGGCGGCAACATTCTGATCGCTTAAGATTCCGATAATTTGATTCTCCTTTAATAATTCCATCACCCGTTTCCCCGAGCCGCCCTTGGGAATCAGTTCGTTGCCGTTTTTGGTGCGCACATACTCCACTATATTATCAATGGCCGGATTGTCCAGCGGCCGATAGACGATATGCATCGGCTTGGCAACCATCGGCACGGTAATCGGCAGCAGTTCCCAGTTGCCGAAATGAGCCACGATGGAAAGCAATCCTTTGCCCTTGGCGATGGCCGCCTCGTAATGTTCCAGACCTTCATACTCAATCCATTGATGCATATTTTCTTTGGTAATGACGGGCATGTCGAAGAATTCCGCGGCAACTGTCGCAAAATGGCGATAGACGCCTTTGGCGATTTTAATTATTTCTTTTGTGTCTTTTTCCGGAAACGAACGCTGGAGATTGTGTAAAACTATCAAACGGTTCTTAGCGCTCAAATAATAAAAAAGAGAGAAAAGGGTTAAGAAAAATCCCATGCGTACATTTTTAGGGATGCATCGAAAAACAAACAATACTCTCTGCGTGGTTTTTGTTTTTTCAACAGGCATAATTTATGTTTATAGCGATTTCCCGCATTCCTTGCATTTACCGTCGGGCCCAATGACGCCGATGCAGGACCCGTCCGGACACAGCACTCTTGTCTCCCAATCGTCATCTGGCTGAGTATCGATGGAAACTTTTTCTTCCGGAACTCTTTCATGAACGCTTTCTAAAACTTTTCCTTCCGGCAATTTACCATCATAGGGTTTGCCGCATTCCCTGCATTTGCCGTCGGGACCGATGGTGCCGATACAAGATTCATCGCTGCAAAGAATCCTCTCTTCCCAGTCTTCATTCTCGTCAAAAATGATTTCTGTCATATCCGTCTCCGCAGTTTAGTGATAAAAGTATCTATAACAGCTTTATTTATTTTTCCACAAGATAGAATTTTATCTTAATTGTCATTCCCGCGAAGGCGGGAATCCAGTATTATTGGACCTGGTTCCCCGCCTACGCGGGGACGACGCCTGGATTCCGGGTCAAGCCCGGAATGACAGACGTGAAAGTCTTGACTGTGTCTTGGCACTAACCCTTAATACAAGATAAAGATTTAAGTCTTGCCACTTTTCTGGCAATGCCCGCATTATGCATTACTTCGACAACGTCCTGCACATTTTTATAAGCTTCGGGCATTTCTTCGCTGAGCGTTCCTTTCGAGCCGGCCATCACCAACACACCTTTGACAGCAAGTTCGCGGGCAATTGAACGTCCGCGGCTGGTTTTGATCGCCTGCGTTCGGCTCATCACCCGCCCCGCTCCATGACAGGCGCTGCCGAAAGTCTCGGTCATTGCCTTTTCCTGACCGACCAACACGTACGAACCGCTGCCCATATCGCCGGGAATCAGCACCGGCTGGCCGACTTTTCTATAACGCTCCGGCACCGCTTCATGTCCGGCAGGAAAAGCGCGTGTCGCGCCTTTGCGGTGAACGCAAAGTTTTTTCATGATTCCGCCGATGTTGAATTCTTCTATCTTGGCGATGTTATGGCAGACGTCATAAACCAATCGCATATTCACTTCACGCGGCGACAGGCGCAGTGTCTTTTCAAATACTTCCCGTGTTCGATGCATCAGAATTTGCCGGTTGGCCCAGGCGTAATTGGCGCCGCAGGCCATGGCCGCCAGATAATTTTTCCCTCGGCCCGACTCAAGATACGCGCAGGCCAGTTGTCTGTCCGGAAGCTCTATGCCCGTCTCGTTAGCGTGCTTCACCATCAACGCCAGATAATCATCGCAAATCTGATAACCCAGGCCTCGCGAACCGGTATGAATCATGACGGCAATCTGCCCTTTGCGCAAACCAAAGACTCGGGCCGCTTCTTCATCAAAGATTTCCTGTACAACCTCAATTTCCAGAAAATGATTGCCGGAACCCAGCGTGCCCAACTGCTGCTTGCCGCGCTCCATAGCACGCGTCGATACCTGCTCCGGATCGGCGCCTTTGATGGCTCCGCCGTCTTCCGTTGTTTCCAGATCCTCCTGTAAACCGAACCCCGCTTTGACTGCCCAGGCCGCGCCATCTTCGAGCACCTTTTTCTGATCCCTGCCCGATAATTTTACCGAACCGGTCGAACCGACTCCTGATGGGATATGCTGATACAGGGCAGTGGTTAAATCTTTGAGTTTGTCTTTAATATCGCCCAGGGTTAAATTCGTTGTCATCAGACGACAGCCGCAATTGATATCATAGCCCACGCCGCCCGGCGAAATAATGCCGTTATCCATTTCAAAGGCCGCCACGCCGCCGATGGGGAAGCCATACCCCCAATGCACATCGGGCATGGCCAGGGAATAATTCACGATGCCGGGCAAATGCGCGACATTGGCCACTTGCTTCGCGCTTTCGTCGCCACGTAAGAGCTGATAGATTTTTTCATTGGCGTAGATAATCCCCGGCACACGCATTCCTCCTGTTTGAGGAAGCAACCACCTGTTATCATCCATACGCTCCAATTTTATTTCAGACATAACAATTCTCTTCCAATAAATGTCCTCCGCTGGCGGAGGTGTCACGCAGTGACGGAGGTGGATAAGATTCGGTTAGTATGTAATTGATTTAAAACACCTCATTTTCAAATGAGTTATCCCCCTCTTTTTTAAAGAGGGGTTAGGGGAGATTTTATTGAATTGCCCTGATTGACAAATCCCCCTTACTCCCCCTTGACAAAAGGGGGAAATCTTTACCCGTAATTTTTACGAGGCCATCAGACATCAAAAATGATCCTTGCCTTCCAACCCACCTTTACTCTTTCCACGGTCAAGCCCGAATAGGTTACCGCCTTGATCTCGTTTTTAATCACATGCTTTTTGTTGTTAAATGATTCCCCCGTCAATTGTACCGCTAATTCCTTATTTTTAAACTTAATGATTTCGTAACTAATTGTTATGAATTGTTCGCCATTGAACAGATAAAGAAGCTCCCGCAAAAAATTAATCAGCAAATCGGCAACATCCGCACCTTCGATCGTTATTTTTTTATGCTGTTTTACCGACTTCTCCCCGGTTTTGCTTTCAATCATTACATCAAACAAAGCCCCAGCGGCGTTCACAAAAAGCTCTTTTCTGGTCCGGCCTGTAACTTCAACACCGATATCAGCCGTATGGTCAAAATATTTGTAGTTCGACATGAGGAGAGTATAACTGAATATTGCTTATTGAACAAGTGGAGCATACTTCATAGGAATATTTAAAGGCGTTGTGCCAATGCTCATATAGCCAAAGGTATGACTCAAATTCTCCAGAAGACCGGTTTGTTGCTTTGTATGTTTATACAAAGCTCTCTCTGAGGAAGGCAACCACGAATTCGAATTAGCAGGTGGCGTCCACGCGAACGAATTGGGTGGCACGTCACTACTTTTTCTCGACCACCCTGTGTATATCCTCCATGACAATTTCGTTAACAGCCTTCTCCTTCTGCGCGTCGGTTCCCTTGATACAGTGGGCACCTCTCGCTTGCAGCAAATGAGCGACCTCTGTGTTTCCTCGCGCAATTGCTTCCTGGAGCGGAGAATCTCCATATCTATTGGTTGTATCCAAGGCAGCGCCTTTAGAAAGGAGAACCTTCATCGCCTGCATTTGGTTGCATCGCGCTGCAAGATGAAGAGGCGTTAGACCCTCACGCGGCTCTGCTTCGCTGACTGGAACACCGGCCGATACAAGCGCTTTTACAGTCCAAAGGTCGCCCCTACAGCATGCCGTGCCGAGAAAATCAGATGCGTACGGTGTTTTTGCAAGGCGTGCAGCAAACAGCCATTGCCATGTACCATAGGGTATCCAGAGAACACCCAACACCATTAGGGCGGCTGTGAGATCGACAAGGATGCTTCGTGGTACACGGCGTTTGAGGATTAGTCGTCGACCAAGGGCAAAAAGAAGCACGCATAACCACAGGTATACCATAGGAGGAGTGAGAACCAATAGCGCCAGAGGGCTGGAGTGTACAAGTGAGAATCCGATCATTTGTGGACCATTTCTCCATGTCAGAATTGTCTGTTCCCAAACGATTCGGACACATAGCACCGCACAGAGTATCACTACAATGGTTCCACAGATTCTCAACCATCTTGGAAGTCCTTTATCTTCTAACTCAAGTGGCTTCATAATTCCTCGCTAAGTGCCGCCCAACATTGTTTCTACGGATCGGTAATGTTGCAAACGCCGACAACACTGTCGGCCTAATACTGGTTTTGATCTTCCCCTTTTCATCCAATTAAGTGTTATGTCCCCCGAATTACCCCAATCTTGCTTATTGAACAAGTGGAGCAAATTGCAAAGAAATTTATAACGAAAAAATCAGCCGGCGCTTAGCGATCTGCTGTATTGGCTGGTTAAGCGTATTTTTTATTAAGACCTTTTAACAAGTTACAACTAGTTTCTTGATAAAATAAAAAATCAATATTAATAAATTCAATATTAATAGGTCTTGAACAAAACAAAGCAGCCAAAACAAGCCTAAATAACCATCACCATGTACAACTAATAAGGTTATTATATGATTGTGGAAAATTGAATTAAAATTCAAATATCCTGTAATAATCAAAAAAGCATCAACAATGGCAAATAAGGCATTAATTATTATAATTTTCGATTTCATATTTATTCTAGCTTAACATCATTTATATGGCTTGGTGCTACCACGGGCCTACAACCCAATTAAATGTTATGTCCCCCGAATTTCGCACAAAATTCTGCTGCCTCTAAAACACTATTCCACTACAATACGATTCCGATCGACTGCTTTCTTGATAGCTTCTTTAGCGCCCACACGATAGTCAATTTGCTTACGCTCTTCCTGCCACCAGAGAGCAAGAACAATATATGATTTAAGCGCTAGTGCGCTTTCAAGATATGTTACACTATGTGATGCACCAAGTCTGTCAACTCTATGTGAAACGCGATTTCGCAAAGGTACAAGATCCGAAAGAGACCGGTTGACGTGTGCAGGAAAAATGATAGTTTTCTGGGGCCTTGCCGTGATCTCCTCAATATCACCAATCTTTGATGCAAGTTGTTCTATAGTCGGCACGATTTCTTGTAACAAAATTTCACAAAGAGAACATAGCCTCGTACTTTGTCCGGCCCCCTTCTTTTCTGATGATATGATTGTTCCAAGTGATTTTTTTACATTGCCTGACGGTGACTTAGTCTTTGGCTTTGCTCCGTTCTGGATATCTTGAATCCTTGAGTTTAGCTCTGCCAAAAGATTTCCGAGTGGTGCTTCTGGTGCTTTGTCGTGAAGATATGTCTCAAATACTTCGACAATAAGCTCTTCCGCTCCAATTCCGATAGCTCTAATAGCATGAACAAAACGTCCTTCTCGGGCTTCGCTTAAAGTCTGAGAGATTGTTTTCAGGACTGTTGAATCACGGAGGATCTTTCGAGGCATGGTAATTTTGAGAGATGGCATATACATAGCCAGTAATTGTGACTCCGGAGAGAACACTTTGCGTGATTCGCAGGTAAAACGAAAGTTGGGCAATGCCGCAAAGAGTCGTTTGAATTCAAGACATGTTTCTTCTTGGAGTGCATATATAGTGATCCGTCCCTCGAAATCTTCCGATACTTGGAAGTAAGAGTTATCTTTCTCACAAAAAATGTCTAATGCAGATGGATTATCTGGCACTGCTTCTATACTACACATGTGGAATCCAGTTTTGAAAACCCCCAAAGCAGATGCTAGTGAGCGTTTTTTCTCAGGACCTAGTCTTTTTGGTTCTTCGGTAATCTCGTGAAGAAAGCGAGACACAATATAACGATGCCTTGGCATTCCATGTCGCCGCGCCCATAATTCACGTTCAGAAAGAAATAATTGCGGTATATCTTGTCCTTTTTTTTTCGGCATACAATATCGAAGATATGCAAACAATTTTGGAACTATGAAGGCTGGAATACCTGGTCCAGAATCCTCGTCAACACCATAATAGCGATATTTGTATAATGGCATTTCTCGTAGGTTCAGTAAGGTTCGTAATGCTTCCGTTGACGCTGCTTCAGGTTGAATAGTCAGCGACCAAACACCATGACTCTGTGGATTACTAAGAAACTGAATATAGTCGGTCCTCGAATCTTTAGTCTTATCCATAGTTATTCTCCTGTTTAACATTGTTTATTCTGTGCTACCATTTGTCTTTGACCCTCCGCTTTGCGAAATTACGCAAAGCACAAGTTTCAGCTCTTTCGTTGCTGAAACTTGTGTGCATTTATATTCTTCTATAAAAACTGATTTATTAAGACTTCTATTTTAACGGCAAAAAGCTACTATTCGTCAGCTGTGCCGTTGTCGTCGGTGGCGCCATCACCTTCGTCATCGCCGTTGCCGCTGCTTTCGGTCTCAGATGTAGTGCGTGCTACGCCGACAAGTTTTTCTTCCGGATCCAGTTCAATCAGCTTCACCCCCTGCGTGACTCTGTGATTCACCGGTATTTCCTGCACCTTCAGACGGATGACTTTGCCGGCATTGCTGATGAGCATGACGTTATCTTCACTGATCACCTGCAGAACGCCGGACACATTGCCCACCTTGTCCACCGTTTTGAGATTGATCGTGCCTTTGCCGCCGCGTGTTTGCACGCGGTATTCATCAATCGGCGTACACTTGCCGAATCCGTTTTCGGAAACGGTCAGCATGAAAGTGTTCTGGGCGGGAATATCCATCCCGATCACGTCATCGCCTTCATCCAGGTTAATGCCGCGTACGCCGCGGGCGGTTCTGCCCATATCACGCACATCGTCTTCCTTGAAACGAATGGCCATGCCCAGCCTTGATGCTATGAAGACATCCTGATTGCCCATCGTCAACTGTACATCCACCAGTTCATCTCCTTCATCAATAGAAATAGCGATGATGCCTCCGGAACGCGGATTGGCGTAGGCAGCCAGTTCCGTTTTTTTGATGATTCCTTTTTTCGTGACCATCACAATGAATTTATCGTCAACAAATTCCTTGACCGGTAAGGTCGCGCGAACGCTTTCTCCCGGCGCCAGATTAACCAGATTGACCATCGCCTTGCCCTTAGCGGCACGGCCGGCCTGAGGTATCTGATAAACCTTCAGCCAATGAACCTTGCCGGCACTGGTGAAGACGAGCAGATAATGGTGTGTGGAAGCGATAAAGATTTTTTCCACAAAATCTTCTTCTTTTGTCCCCATCCCCATCTTGCCGCGCCCGCCGCGGTGCTGGCTCTTGTAAAGGCTGACGGCGTTGCGCTTGATGTAACCGCTATGGGATATCGTCACGACCACATCTTCTTCCACGATCATGTCTTCGATATTGATATCTTCGGAGCTCGCGACAATTTCCGTGCGGCGCTCATCGCCGTAACGTTCCTTGATATCGTTGAGCTCATCCATGATCACCTGCAGAACTTTTTGCGGATCATCCAGAATCCCTTGCAGATAAGCGATGAGTTTTGTCACTTCGGTGTATTCTTCGTCGATCTTGGCTCGTTCCAGACCGGTCAGGCGCTGGAGTCTCATCTCCAGAATGGCTTTGGCCTGAATTTCGGATAACTTGAATTTAGCGCACAACTGCACGGAGGCGTCCGCTGGAGTCTTCGACGCTTTAATGACTTTGATAATCGCGTCGATATTGTTTAAGGCAATGATGTAGCCTTCTAAAATATGCGCTCTTTCTTTGGCACGCGCCAGATCAAACTGCGTGCGGCGGATAACAACATCCCTGCGGAAGCTGATGAATTTCTCGAGCACTTCTTTGAGGTTGAAAACCTGCGGCTTGTTTTCGGAGATCGCCAGCATGATGACGCCGAGGGAGACCTCCATTTGCGTGAATTTATAGAGCTGGTTGAGGATGATGGCCGAATTTTCATCCCGCTTGAGTTCGATGACTACGCGTATGCCGTCGCGGTCGGATTCGTCCCGCAAATCGGAAATGCCGGATATCTTTTTGTCGCGCACCAGTTCGGCTATCTTTTCGATCAGCATGGCCTTGTTGACCTGATAAGGCAGTTCGGTGACAACAATGGTTTCTTTATCGTTGCGGGCGTTCTTCTCAATCAGCGCTCGCGCCCGAATGCGGATGATGCCGCGCCCCGTTTTATAAGCGGCCAGAATGCCTTCCCGGCCATTGATGAAACCGGCCGTGGGAAAATCAGGACCCGGAATATGACGCATCAGCTGTTCGATGGTAATAGCGGGATTCTTAATGCAGGCGATGGTGCCGTTGATAATTTCCTTCAGATTATGGGGCGGAATATTGGTCGCCATGCCGACTGCGATGCCGGAGGTGCCGTTGAGCAGCAGCAGAGGGATGCGTGTTGCCAGCAGTGAAGGCTCCTGCAGAGATTCATCATAGTTGGGCACATAATCAACCGTGTCTTTTTCCAGATCGGCCAGCACTTCATCGGAAATGCGTGCCAAACGGCTTTCCGTATAACGCATGGCCGCGGGCGGATCGCCGTCAATCGAACCGAAGTTGCCCTGTCCGTCGACCAGCATGTAGCGCAGAGAAAACTCCTGGGCCATACGCACCATGGTGTCGTAAATAGCCGCGTCGCCGTGCGGATGATATTTACCCATGATCTCGCCGACGATACGGGCGGATTTTTTGTAAGGTTTGTTATGGCGGTTGCCCATTTCATACATGGCATATAAAATCCGGCGATGCACCGGTTTGAGGCCGTCGCGCACATCGGGAATAGCCCGGCCGATGATGACGCTCATGGCGTAATCCATGTAGGATTTTTTCATTTCATCTTCTATATTCACCAGTGTTTGTTTGTGGTGGATATCACGTTCCATTTTGTTTCATCCTCTCTTCTTGTTACACAAATAGTCTACAATCGTTCTGCTGTATCGTCATTCCGGACAAGCGAAGCGCGATCCGGAATCCAGGCAGTCTTTATAAATACTGGATTCCCGCCTGCGCGGGAATGACAAAATAGTTACTATATATCCAAGTTGGAAACATACAGGGCATTTTGATAAATAAAATCACGTCTCGGTTCGACCTGATCACCCATCAGCGTTGTAAATATTTCGTCAGCCACCACCGCGTCTTCGACAGTCACCTGCAGCAGCGTGCGTTTTTCGGGATTCATCGTGGTTTCCCATAATTGTTCGGGGTTCATCTCACCAAGGCCCTTGTAACGCTGCACGGTCAGACCTTTCTTACCCAGGCCGACAATATGATCCACGAGATCTTTGGGACCTTCCAGCATGACAGGCGTTGAAGATTCATCGCCCTTGTCGCTGTAGGGACCTTCTCCGATCATGGAAATCTGATCCAGCAATGTCCGGATATCCGCGAACTGCGGCGTGCGGAATACTTCCCGGTTCAAACAGGAGGGAAAGATTTGCCCGTTTTTCGTCAGATTAAAAACCATTTTGAACCCGCCGTGATCTTCATCCGGTTCAATGTTAAAATCGGTAAAACTTTCACCCAGGGCAACGCCTGTTCTTTTCGCGATGGACGAAAGCGCTTTTTCATTTTTAAAACTGTCGTCCGTCAGGGTGGGATCGCCGGCCAGGATACGGATCAGATTGCCGTCGCGCCCTTCCTTTTCAAACCTCTCCAGCAGATCTTTAATCCGCATCACTTTCTTAATCAGAACCAGTAATTTATTTCCGGTGACCGGAAACGGAGAGCCATCACCCATGACCAGCTTGACTTTTTCCACCCCGTTTTCCAGAATGTAGTTTTTCATCTGTTCCTCATTCTGGATATAGAACTCCTGTTTTTTCTCCACAACTTTAAACAGCGGCGGCTGAGCGATAAACAAATATCCCCGTTCAATCAGTTCCCGCATCTGACGGAAGAAGAAGGTCAAAAGCAGTGTGCGAATATGCGCTCCGTCAACATCCGCATCCGTCATGATAATGACTTTATGATACCGCAGTTTGCTGACGTCATAATCGTCGGCGCCAATGCCCGCGCCAAAGGCCGTGACCATCGTTTTGATTTCTTCGTTTTGCAGCATTTTATCAAAACGGGCTTTCTCCACGTTGAGCACTTTTCCACGCAGCGGCAGAATAGCCTGATTCTTCCGGTCGCGTCCCTGTTTGGCGGAACCGCCGGCGGAATCTCCTTCCACCAGGTATATTTCGCTGAGCGCCGGATCTTTTTCCTGGCAATCGGCCAGTTTACCGGGCAGCGCGCCTACTTCCAGAGCGCTTTTACGGCGGGTCAATTCCTTGGCGCGTCTGGCCGCTTCCCGGGCACGCGCCGCTTCCATGCATTTATTCAATATCTGTTTCGCGACAGACGGATTTTCCTCCAGGTAACTGCCGATCTTTTCGTAAACGATGCCTTCCACCAAGCCGCGCACCTCAGAGTTGCCCAGCTTGGTTTTGGTCTGGCCTTCAAACTGCGGATTCTTGACTTTGACGCTGATGACGCACGCCAGGCCCTCTCTTAAATCCTCGCCGCGCAGGGATTCCTTGCCGTCTTTGATTAATTTATTGTTGGTGGCGTAATTATTAAAAACACGCGTGAGCGCCGACCGGAACCCGATCATATGCGTGCCGCCTTCCGTAGTGTTGATGCTGTTGGCAAAGGCAAAAATGTTGTCCAGATAAGTTTCATTATACTGCAGAGCAACTTCTACCGAACAATCGTCCTTGGCGCCGGAAACGAAAATCGGATTTTTGTGCAAAACTTTTTTATTGCGGTTGATATATTCAACGAAGGAAACGATGCCGCCTTTATAAAAGAATTCATTTTGCTTACCGTTGCGTTCGTCGATTAAAATAATTTTAACGCCGGAATTTAAAAAAGCCAGTTCGCGCAAACGATTCGCGATAATATCAAAACTGAATTCACTCTCTTCAAAGATTTCGTCATCCGGTAAAAAGGTTACTTTGGTTCCCTTGCCGCGGGTTTTACCCACCATTTCCAGCGGACCATCGGGTACACCGCGTTGGTAGGACTGCATATAAACATTGCCGTCGCGTCTTACTTCCAGTTCGCACTTTTTAGACAGGGCATTGACGACCGAAACGCCGACGCCATGAAGACCGCCGGATATTTTATAGGAGTCGTTGGAAAATTTTCCTCCCGCGTGAAGCATGGTCATAACAACTTCCGCCGCCGACACACCTTCCGTTTTATGAATATCGACCGGAATACCGCGGCCGTTGTCATCCACAACGATACTGTTATCCACTCTTATTTTGACGGTGATGGTGTCGCAATATCCGCCTGCCGCTTCATCGATGCTGTTATCGACCACTTCATAAACCAGATGATGAAGTCCTTCTTTACCGGTGGAACCAATATACATAGCCGGCCTTTTCCGTACCGCTTCCAGGCCTTCCAACACTTTAATACTATCTGCATCATACTTATGCGTCATAAATACTTTTTAACTTCCTCTCTGTTACTAAATTTTTAGCGGCATAATTATACATAAATAATTGTCGTCTTCTGCCTGTTTGATCATGGACGGTTTTAATCCAACTCCAACTTCAAACATAATATTATCTTTATTGATAACAGATATGGCGTCAATTAAATAATTCACATTAAATCCGCTGTCAATCACTTCTCCGTCATAATCGATATCGATTTCCTCGGTTGCTTCGCCGACATCCAGATTGGTGGAATTCAGGGTTAATTTACCTTTGGAAAAAGAAAGGATGACCCCGCCGTATCTTTCCGATGATACAACACTCATTCTCTTTAATGCATGCAAAAAATATTCTTTTTCCAAAACGATTCGAATGCCTTTTTCCGTGGAAACAACTTTTTTATAATCAGGGTAATCCGCATCAACCAAACTGACTTTTAAAAGAGTATTTTCAGTTTTCACGATAAACATGTTTTTATGCAGGCCTATTTTAACTTCTTCGTTTTCATCGATAATCTTTTTTATTTCCATCAATCCCTTGCGGGGAATGATAATCCCTTTTCCCGTCTTTAAAAAAGGTCCGGAGGTCAGACCCTTCGCTAACGCTAACCGATGTCCGTCAGTCGCCACCATTCTCAATAAATGATCTACGCCATCCACTCCCTCTTCCAATAAAACGCCATTGAGATTTTTTCTGCTTTCATCAGTGGCCATGGCAAAAGCTGTTTTGTTAATTAAATCTTTAATGACCACTCCTTTTATTTTATAAAGCGGAATATCCTTATCATCGGCAATACTTGGAAAATCTTCCGCAGGAAGTCCGGGGATTTTATAAAACGCCCGTTGGGCTGATATTTTCACAATATTGTTTTTTTGAACAAAACTGATCGTTTCGCCTTGAATTTCCCTGATCATTTCATACATCTTTTTCGCTGAAATCGTAATTTCACCATTTTCAGATACTTCAGCATCATAATCAGAAATTAAAATAATTTCCCGATCCGTGGCAATGATTTTAATTTTGTTGTTTTCAGCTTTCAATAAAATATTATTTAAAATAGGTATGGTTGTCTTTTTTTCTACAATACCTAGCGTTTTTTGAATACCATCAAGAAAGGTTTCTCTGTTTATTTTAAATTCCATATTTCCTCCTTGTTTTTAATCTTAATATTATATTTTCTTTCTTATATATAAAATTAGTATTAATAGTAATGCCTGTGGATATGTTGATGAAACTTTATTTTATAATAACTATGATGACTTAAAATACATCCTCCCTGTTGATAAACGTCTGTAAAAAAGTTTATGATTTGTTGATTAAAATATCCTCCATCTCCTGAAGTAAAAGTTTCAGTTTTTGATCTGTTTTAATACTGTTTAATATTTTGTTATTCGCATAAATGACCGTGGAGTGGTCACGTCCGCCAATTTTTTGACCGATGTCGGGAAAAGAATTATTGGTTAATTTTCTTGCCAAATACATGGCAATTTGCCGGGCGAAAACGATATTCTTATTTTTATTATGAGCTTTAATATCCGATATTTTTATATTTAATTTGCCGGCAATGACTTTAATGATTTCTTCAATGCTGACTTCACCCTGTTTATTATGCTTTACCAGACTGCTTAATACTTCCTTGACCAAATCCAGATCAATTTCTCTGCCGGTCAGAGATGAATAAGCACCTATCCTGACTAAGAATCCTTCCAGTTCCCGAATATTGGATTCCACATGAGAGGCGATATAATGAATCACGTTATGCGGCAGTTCAATTTTACTTTCCTGAATTTTCTTTTCGATAATAGCAATTTTAGTTTCTATTTCCGGCGGCTGAATATCTGCAATCAGCCCCCATTCGAAACGGCTGCGCAGACGGCTTTCCAGATTGGGAATATCTTTAGGGAACTTGTCGCTGGTGACCACTATTTGTTTTCCGGAATCGTGCAGCGTATTGAAAGTATGGAAAAATTCTTCCTGGGTTCTGTCTTTTCCTGCCAGAAAATGAATATCATCAATCAACAGACAACTGATGTTACGATATTTTTCTCTGAATTTGGGCATGCGGTCATAACGAATGGAATTAATCATTTCATTCATAAATTCTTCCGCGGAAACATACATAATCGAAAGCGACGGATGCGTGGCATTGGCGAGCAGGCCGATGGCATTCAGCAAGTGGGTTTTTCCTAAACCCGATCCGCCGTAAATAAATAAAGGATTATAATTTTTAGCCGGTTGTTTGGCGACGGCGATGGAAGCGGCGTGGGCAAATTGGTTACACGAACCCACAACAAACCTGTCGAAATTATAATTATCATTCAGAAAAGAAAAGTTTTTGTTTTTGCTGATAACCGGCGTTGGGGCATTTTTGTGCGCGGCCTGCTTTGTAGCCGGTTCGGGGGTATTGTCCTGGTTTTTTGACAGGACAAAATCAATATCCACTTCAATACCTGCGGCAGCTTTTAAGGATTGTTTAATTGTAGAGGAATAATTATCTAAAAGCCAATCTTTAAAAAATTTATTGGGAACGGCCAGCTGGACACGCTGGTCTTCCATGGCAATAATTTTGATCGGTTTAATCCATGTATCAAAATTTTGCTTACTTATCTTTTCCTGAATAAATTTACTGGTTTTTCCCCAGAACGCGTCCATTTAACAACCTTTATAAACACACTTATCAACAGCTGTTGATAAGTGTTGACAATATTACATTATTTTAAATTATCAAGAATTAAATCAGCTAAGCGGTTCAATTCATCCATAGATGTATAGCGAATTTCAACAAATCCCTTTTTAGCCGAACCCTTAATTTGTACCTTCGCCATAAATTTTGAAGCTAGTGATTTTTCGAGATCAGCCAGGAAGCGGTCTTTTTGAGCCTCTTGCTTGTTACCGGTCTTAATCTTTTTTGCGTGCTGAATTAAACGTTCCGTTTCCCGGACATTTAAATCTTTTTTTAAAATTAAAGCAAGCACCGCGATCTGTTCTTCAGCGGAACTGCAAGCCAGCAAGCAGCGGGCATGACCTGAAGAAATTTTCTTATCCGTGAGCGCCGCTTTTGCCTTAGGAGGTAATTTCAAAAGACGAATGGTGTTGGCAATGGTTGAACGATCTTTGCCCACGCGTAAAGAAATTTCTTCCTGAGAAAGTTTAAAATTTTCAATTAATGTTACATAGGCATCGGCTTCTTCCAGAGGGTTTAACTCTTCACGCTGAATATTTTCAATCAGCGAAATTTCGGCCGCCTGCATATCTGTTGCTTCGCGGATAACAATCGGTACATCTTTTAACCCGATGGCCTGAGCCGCCCGCCAGCGCCGCTCGCCGGCGATAATTTCATATCCTTTATCAGCCTTTCGGACAATAATCGGCTGAATAATACCACTGCTTTTGATGGAATCAATAAGCTGCTTTTGATTGGTATCATTAAAAATTTTACGGGGTTGATAACGATTGGGACGCAGTTCCTCAATGCCGCAGGAAAAAACATTCTTTTTCTTGTCGAAGTCATTTAATAAATCCGGAAAAATGGCGCCAAGCCCTTTACCCAGCACATTTTTTTGTGCCATTTACATTCCCCCTTGAATAATTTCTCCGGCCATTTCCATATAAGCCACAGCGCCGCGCGATTTAATATCGTAAAGAATAATGGGTAATCCGTGACTGGGGCTTTCCGAAAGCCGCACATTGCGCGGAATCACCGTTTTAAAAACCTTGTCGCCAAAATGTTTTCTAACATCATCGGAAACCCGATGAGACAACAAATTGCGCTGATCAAACATCGTCAGCAAAATGCCGCCCAAATCGAGCTTTGGATTTAACTGCGCTTTCACCAGCTTTACAGTATTGAGCAAATAGCCCAGGCCTTCCATAGCGAAATACTCGCACTGCAAAGGAACAATCAAATAATCGGAAGCGACCAGCGCATTGACCGTCATCACCCCTAGCGAGGGAGGACAATCGATTATTATAAAATCATAATGCCTGTCCAGCGAATTTAATAAATTACGCAGCCGCGTTTCTTTATCTTCCAGTCCGACAAACTCAACCTCAATGCCAATGAGATCCTGATTGGACGGCACGACATCAAGATGCGGTATGGCCGTGTTGATAATGACCTGTTCCAGAGGCAATTGACCGATCATGGCATGATATAAATTTGCCTTGTGAAGCGACCCTCGATCCGCTCCGATACCGCTGGTTGAATTGCCCTGAGAATCACCATCTATGAGTAAAGTTTTTTTTTCCGCCGCCGCCAGAGAAGCAGATAAATTTATCGCGGTGGTGGTTTTGCCGACCCCGCCCTTTTGGTTTGCTATGCATATGATTTTATTCATTATTTTATTGGGTGTCACTAAATAAATTCTTTTGTAAGAATTGTCGCTAGACGTAACACAAAAAAGTTTTTTTTAGAAGGTTTTTTTACTTTATTTTGTCTTTTCCGCGATAATAATTTTACGCTGTGCCTCTAAAAAAGGGCTTCTTATATCATGTTGAATCAATTGAGATATTCTGTATTGATTTTGAGTTGGCAAGCATTGGGTGACTTCCTCATCCACATTCGGGCCTTTGAGTGCAATGAGTTTACCTCCCGCAGCGAGAAAATATTCACCTTGCGGCAGAAGCTCGGATAATTTAAAGGCGGCCCGGGAAATTAAAACATCAAATTTTTCCTTCCATGAATCTTGCCTGATAATATTTTCAACCCGGTCATGAATCACAGAAGCCCGGGGAAGATTCAAAAGACGAATCATATGTTTTAAAAAAGAAACCTTCTTGCGATTGGTTTCCAAAAGATAAATTTCCAGAAGAGGCTGGGCTATTTTTAAAGGCAGGCTTGGAAAACCGGCGCCGCAGCCGATATCAATGATCCGGGCGTTCGGTTTGGGAATAAATTGCAGAGCCGTGAGCGAATCCAGAAAATGACGTGTAATAATTTCCCGGGAAGAATTTTCGGAAATTAAATTTGTTTTGGCATTCCATTGCAGGAGCTCATTTTTATAAACATCAAACAATGCCAGTTGCCGTTGGCTCAGTTCAATGCCTAATTGCCGCGCGTTCTTAGAGAGTAATAATATGTCCTCATCCATGATGAAGGAATAACAAAAAACATCCTCTGCCGCAAATTATAAATTAGGCCTGCCTCCAAAGCGGAGGCAATCCAAGAGGCTTTCCTGAAAGATTAATCGTTAAAAAAGAAGAATGACAATGTAAGCGACAGACGCCCAATCCGTTATGATGCTCCACCGGATTTTTCATAATTCTTGATCAGTTTGACATTCGGCGGTGAGCCGGCAACGGGAAGGTTAATAAATTTTAAAATCGACGGTTGAAACTTTTGAAAATAGTCAAGACCGTGTTTAGAATCGGAGGAAGGCAATTCCAGCGTTAACGTGAAGATATTACGTTCATGGCCGGCGTAGTTGCCGAGCGATCCGGGATAATAGCCGAATTTTTTCAAAGGATGATCTACTTCCTTGCATATTTGCTCCATCCATAGTTCAAAAGAATTTAAATCTGAGGACGGCCCGTCATAATCATAAAAATTCAGCGGCGAATGTACCGACAGTATTTTCTGCGGTTTGAATTTCTTGATCAAAGCGACCTGAAACTGCGTTTCCTGCTCGGAGGACGGTTTTGCTCCTGGATAGTAACGCTTGATTTTCCCCTTGGCCATCCATTGACGCATAGCGTTTGCGCGCCAGTCTTTTGTGGGGAAATTTCTGTTGATGTCCACTCCTCCGGCATTGACTCGTGTTGGCAATGCGGACAGGAAACCATCGGGATTGATAACCGGCGCGATCACAATACATTTGTCTTTAAATAATGCGGGATTGTCCTTAACATAATTGGCGAGCTTGAACATAAAATAGACCGTCGGCAATTCATCGCCGTGCACACCGCCTAAAAACAAAATGCAGTTTCCCGTGCTATTCCCGAAAGTAACAAACATAAGCGGGTGCTTGTTTTTTGTTGTCCGGTAGTATTCCCATGGTATGTCCGCAGGCTTGATGTCTTTCCATCCGTAAAGAGTATTTTGCTTCTCCAGTAAGTTCATGTATTGTTTAAAATCATTCGAGGTGGAATCGTAAGCAAACAAAAGGGAAGGTAAAGCCAAAAAAAACAGCAATCCGGCAAAAAAACATCGTCGCCAAACGATTCTTTTCCGTTTCGTTACCGGATGGAACAAATTTTTTTTATGCACAGCAATGCGGTAAATAGACGTTTTAATCCCTTCATCATATTGTAATCCCGCAGAGCTTATATCTCTATAAGCTTTCTGCGGGGTTTAATCGCCGGTCAATCAACACATACCTGTCTAAGAATGTAAATGTCAGGAATGAATTCGGAGTGGATATTATAGGAAGTTAATTCCGAAATCAATTCAAAAAATAATAATAGATCAATTAGCCTTAAATGGAAGAGGGTACGGCATAACGGCAGATCAACTGATCCGGAAATTGATGCAAAACTTCACGATGAGGCGATTTTTACCATCGCCGCACAAGATAACTGTTTTATCCAAAACTTTTGTCCTGAGTTGACCGCATCATTCCGTCAACAGTGGTAATGTTTTCAGCAAAAGGCGGTCAGCTTTTCAGTCGCCGCATCAACTCTTGCATAAAGGCCTTCCGTTCCATAAAAAACTTACGGAGTTCTTTGCTGTCTGTATGTATGGTTTCGTGCTCCAGCTCGGGAAGGTATCGTTCAAGGATCTCCAGGACCTTCGCTTCCTCTTCCGGCGTCAAATTCAGTTTTGACATGGTGGTTCTCCTTTCTCTTTTGTGGAATACCGATTGGCTGGTAAGTTAACATTGTGCATTGCTCAGCGCCATGAGACTGGGCATCTCTCCGGTAAAATCGAGAAGTTCATTCCGAGGGTCCTCGTTCATATGGAGCGTATCCGGGCCGACGAGGTCCGCCAGAGCTTTGTGGTTTATAACGATCAACAATTTTTTCTTTGCGTTTCCCAGCATGGAAGAAAGCGGTGGAGTTGTATCGAAAGCGATGGAAGTCCTTAACGCGGGTAATATTTTATACCCATAGTGTCTTGTGCGTCAAGCGGCAACATTGTGATCCTGCTCCCCGGATTTCGTGGTGAATATTGACCGGATAGCACAAAATGAAATTTCTGCAGCGCAAAAATCAACAAATAATTTCTTAACAAATATTACTTGTTTTTTACATAGCCTGTTGAGATAATAATAATAGTTTGAGCACTCGAAAGCGGATAGCGGTAAACGGACCTTCTGAAATAAAATAAAAAGCGGATGGGTCGTTATGGATGAAAAAAGAAGAGCCCCGAGAATTAAAGAAGCAAGCGAGGTCACGATAACCATCGTTTCCGGAGGGAAACATCCTCCCAAGGAAAAGGTAATTTATAATAGCAGTAAAGATATCTCGATATCGGGCGCCAGAATTCAGGCCCATCTTTTTTTACCCATCGATACCCTCCTGATGATAGAAATGACTTTAAAGACTGTACGCCAAATGATAACCGTCATGGGTAAAGTCAAGTGGATCAAAATCGTTTACGGAGATGAATCTTATGAGGCGGGCGTGGAATTTGTCAATACACCCACGGACGCGATTAAGAAGCTTAAAGATTATATTGCGTGGAAAACAAATTTTAATCAATTTAAATCATCTTAGTCAGAATGCATTTCTATAAAGGTTTTCTTTATTTGCTGAGGGGGAAATAAACAGTCAATATCACTGAGAAAATCTTTATTATAAAATCAACGGGAAAAAAGTAAGGCAAGAATAAATAAAATAATCACGACATGGATCGTGATAACGCCGAATTTATGTCTTTGATAAAATTCATTGGCTTTTTGAATCCGCTCCAGTCCTCCGCATAATCGCCGGAAACGTTCCAGTCCCTTGTATTTTTTATCGTTGTCCGAGGCAAAGTCGTTTTGAAAAGCAAACATGGGATAAACGGCGTAGAGGTCATTATCCAGAGGGCGAAAAATTGTGTCAATGACAATGCCCTGCCAGGGTTGATAAGCCAGGGTTTCTGCGTAAGGCCTGTTGAGGGCATACGCATGCGCCAGACTTTGATAGCGTGCTTTTTGGATAAACGGACTTGATGTTTTATGACTGGAGCGAATTAACGCACCCAGCAGAAGAACTTTCCAGTCGGGATGTTCCCTGAGAAATTGCGTGCATTGTTGGAAATGTTCAGCGTCAAATCTGTCGAAAATGACGTCGTCTTCAAAAACCACAATACTTTTCGCGCCGGCCTCCAGGCCCTTGCGCAGGCAGGTCATATGGGATTCATACATCCCCTGTTCGATATTTTGGGGATGGGGTTGAACAAGGACGAATTCAACTTTGCCGGTCAGTCCTACCCTGGCAAACGATTCCGCCGCCGCCCGCCGCCGGTCTTCACGTCCTTCCAGAGAGATGCAGTAGATGCGATCAAAAAATTCCCATCCATTGGTTTGGTTTTTCACGGTTTCCCCGCTCCAAAGCGTTTTGTTTTATCGGTTTGATTTATAGTCTGAGTATGATGCCCTGTCAAGGAATGGCTGGACTGGAAAGCGGAAAAGCGGTTGCAGAAAAGATATCCCTCGTGTATTTAATTGTGCCTGCTTTCTGCCATGGGCCGTTTTTGTTCGCAACTTCTTGTTTTGCACAAGACGTCCGGATGCAGAGCAACCGGCTTGTATTAAAGGATCAGACGCCATCATGCGCAAGAAAATAGCTCAATATTTTGCCTCAAAAAAATATGTTCAAAAGATATTGGAGAATCCGGCGGATCTTAGTGAATTCAGGGAGCGTCCGACACCGCGATTGATTACCGGTTTGGTTCTGATGGTATTGAGTTTTATCCTTGGCTGGCCGGCTGTATTTGCTTTGAGCGTTCTGGCCGTCTGGTTTAAAGAGCCGCTGATTTTCGTTATTGGCGGTCCATTGACTTACGGCTTTTCGTACGTGGTTTTTATCGTGGGCGCCTGGCTTTCCCGGGCGCCGCACTACATGGGGGTGCTGTTGCGATATTATATGCAATATATCTTAAGAATAATGTTGTCATGGAAGGAAAGGTAATCATGTTGAAAGCCAAAACGAAAAACATCAGCATTGTTTTATATAAGCCGAAATACGCGGGGAATATCGGTTCTGTGGCCCGTGCGGCGAAAAACATGGGCATCAGCAATATTATTGTTGTCGGCACGACCGGTTTTGACCGCGAGGAAATGCAGCAGCGCTCCACTCATCTGGCCGCCGATGTTTTGGATAAGATTCAATATTGTGAACGATTGGATGAAACGCTTGGCGGCTTCAATTATATCGTGGGTACGACCGCCCGTTTGGGTAAGGCCCGTGGGCCTTTTATTTCTCCCCGCGCGGCGGCTTGCGACATTGCCGATATTTCCCAGAAAAACAAGATCGCCCTGCTTTTCGGTCCGGAAGATACCGGACTGGCCAATGAAGAGTTGCGTCTTTGTCAAGCCGTGGTTACCATTCCGACCTCTCGTGAATTCACCTCTTTGAATCTTTCTCATGCCGTCATGATTCTCTGCTATGAAATATTTACTGCTTCGTCCGGGGCCGCAAACAAGGAAGAAATAACGCCCAAGCTGGCGCGATCACAGGAATTGGAAGGAATGTACGGGCAAATCAAGACATTGCTGGCCGATATTGAGTTTTTAAATCCTGAAAATCCTGATTACTGGATGATGCATCTGCGCCGTTTTTTTGCGCGCGCGGGGATTTTGTCGCGTGAAGTCATGATTGTTCGCGGTATCTGCCGCCAGCTGGAATGGTACGCGCACCACAAAAAAACTTGACTTTAACGGTCAGTTCCCATAGGAAATGCACATACCGCAAGGATTTCCTTAGTATAATTACAAATTGCAACCTCTGGAGGTTTTAAATTATGAGAAAAACATTTTCTTTTACCGGCGCAAAAAAAATTATTTTCGGCAATGGTTCAATATTAACATTAGCCAGCCACATTAAAGAGCTGAACGCCCAAAATCCGCTGGTGGTTATTGATAAAAATCTGGCCAAAACGGATTTGCTGGAAAAAGTTGCCAATGTTCTTATTCCGGCAGGCATTAAATTTACGGTGTATGATAAGGTTGTGCCGGAACCGCCCATTGAACTGGCGGATGAAGGCGCGAAAATAGCCGTGAAAAACAAATGCGATATCATTATCGGCATCGGGGGCGGCAGCGCGATGGACGTGGCCAAAGCGATTGCCGTGATAGCGACCAACCAGGGCGGCGCGGTTGATTATCTGGGCCTCAATAAAGTTTCCAAACCAGGGCTTCCGAAAATCATGATTCCTACAACGGCCGGAACCGGCAGCGAAGTGACTTTTACCGCGGTTTTTGTGCGGAAGAATTTGAAAAAGAAGGAAGGAATGAACAGCCCGTATCTTTATCCGGAACTGGCGCTGCTTGATCCGGAACTCACCTTGAGTTTGCCGCCGGCGCCCACAGCGCAGACGGGTCTGGATGCTTTGTGTCACGCCATTGAATCTTACACGTCTGTTAATTCGTCGCCCGTCAGTGAAATGTTTTCTCTGGAAGCAATCGCTCTTATAGCCGAAAATTTACGCACATGTGTCCACGATGGCAAAAATATTGTCGCGCGGGAAAGAATGCTGTTGGGCAGTTTATATGCCGGGATCGGTCTGGCCAATGCCGGCGTGACGGCGGTTCATTCGCTGTCTTATCCGCTGGGCGGCAAATACGGCGTCGGACACGGGCTTGCCAATACCATGATGTTGCCGGCAGTGATGGCTTTCAATCTGCCCGCGGCATTGGAAAAGTTTACGGATGTCGCCGAGGCCATGGGAGAAAATGTTGAAGGTCTTCCCGCCCGCGAGGCCGCCTATCTGGCGTTGGAAGCGGTCGAGGCATTGATTGAAGACTGCGGCATCTATTCGTCGCTTGCTCAATTCGGCATCAAAGAAAAAGACTTTCCGGCATTGGCCGATGTGGCCTTAACGGTGGCCCGGCCGCTGGAGAACAATCCCCGCAAAATCACCAAAGAAGATATGATCGCGATTTACGCGCAGGCTTTTTAAGAAAGGAAGGTTAAGGATATGGCTGGAGCAGAACTCATCGGCAAGGAAGAAATCAAGGAAGTCATGGATGTCCTCGAAACAGGCATTCTGATGCGTTACGGTTTTGATAAAGAAAGAAAAGGAATTTATAAGGTTCGGGAATTTGAGCAGGCGTTTGCCAAATATTGCGGCACCGAATACGCGTTGGGCGTGACCTCCGGCTCCACGGCGCTGCAGATTGCGCTTACGGCCATGGATGTCGGTCCCGGCGACGAAGTCCTGGTGCCGGCTTTTACATTCCTGGCCACTTATGAAGCGGTGATGGAAGTAGGCGCGATTCCGGTGATGGTGGATATTGACGATACTCTCAATCTTGATCCCCTGGAAATTGAAAAAAAGAAAACGCCGTACACCAAAGCGGTCATTCCCGTGCACATGTGCGGATCAGGCGCCAATATCGATAAAATAGTAGAAATCGCCCATAGAAACAAACTGCTTGTTCTGGAAGACAACGCCCAGGGCTGCGGCGCGGGTTTCAAAGGCAAAAAGCTGGGCAGTTTCGGCGACATGGGAACTTTCAGCTTTGATTACGTTAAAACGGTTACCACGGGCGAAGGCGGCATGGTGATTACCAATAACAAAGAATTTTATCTGCGGTCGGAATGGTATCATGACCACGGCCATGACCACAATCCCAAGGTCAGCCGCGCTCTGGAAGGCAGAACCATTCTCGGGTTCAATTTCCGGATGAACGAACTGCAGGGAGCGCTTGGACTGGCGCAGCTGCGCAAACTGGATTATCTGATCGGCGAGCAGAAGAAAAATAAAAAATTCATTATGGATGTTTTGGCCAATGTTCCCGGCGTGGGATTCCGCGCGAAACCGGATCCCGAAGGAGATTCCGCCACGTTCCTGGCCTTTAATATGCCCGATGAAAATCAGGCGCAGAAGTTTCAGAATTTGCTTAGCGCCGAAGGCGTCGATACGGTCTGCTATAAGAGAAATTTATGGCATTATGTGCCGAACTGGGAGCATTTCCTGGCGAAATCGACAGCCAACTCGAAAAAATATCCGTTCAGCAATCCGGCCTATAAAGGCAAGGTGGAATACAAGAGGGAGAACATTCCAAATGCCGAAAATATTCTGGGACGCACGCTGGTCATGGGCATATCTGTGAAGATGAGCCAGGAAAAGCTGGATGGGATTAGAAAAGGGATCGAACAAGCCGCGAAAAATATTTAAGAAATACGGTTAAATAGACATTTTGCCTTTATTTCTGGCGATATGGCGCGATAATTTCTTGTAATGATGATGAATAATAAGTTGTTTGTTTCTGATATTGCAAATATTTTACTTGACAAGCAATCTTATATTTCATAAAGTCCGCCTTTAAATTTTTAACTAAAATGGTGGTTTTATTATGAAGACATATATGGCAAAAGCGGAAACGACGGACAAGAAGTGGTATATTGCGGACGCTTCCGGTAAAGTATTGGGGAGATTAGCCAGTGAAATAGCGCTCCGCTTAAGGGGAAAGCATAAGGCTACTTACACACCGCATGTTGATACAGGCGATTTTATTATTGTAGTGAATGCTGAAAAAATTCTTCTTACCGGCAAAAAGCTGACCGATAAAAAATATTATTCCTATTCGGGTTATCCCGGTGGATTGCGGGAAACGACCGCAGGTAAAATGCTGGCGGAAAAACCTGAGAATTTGATTCGTATAGCGGTACAGGGAATGCTGCCCAAAACGAATCTGGGACGTAAAATGCTGAAAAAACTGAAAGTTTATTCAGGCAATGCCCACATCCACGAAGCCCAGTGTCCGGAAAATTTATCCATTTAAGGGATATAAATTATATTATTTTCTAGTATTCAGGAGAGATCATGACGCAACAACGGTATTATGCAACAGGTAAGAAAAAAAGCGCTATTGCCCGCGTTTATATGAAGGCTGGCAGTGGTAATATTATAGTCAATAAAAGAAACTATGCTGAATATTTTGCTCGTCCCAGCCTGAACATGCTTGTCAAACAACCATTTGACATTACAGGTAAACAAGATCAGTTTGATTTGTATGTGAATGTAAGCGGCGGCGGAGTCGCCGGTCAGGCAGGCGCGGTAAAGCATGGGATTTCTAAAGCTCTTCTGGAATATGATGCCGAATTGCGGTCAGTCCTGAAGAAGGCGGGCTTTTTAACCAGAGATGCCCGCGTTAAAGAACGAAAGAAATACGGGCAGCCCGGAGCCAGGAAAAGATTCCAATTTTCCAAGCGTTAAATTCCAACAGGGGGGCTTCTTGCCTCCCTTTTTTTTGGGGGATTTTTATGATTAAGGCAGCAATATTTGGAGCCAGCGGATATACGGGTCAGGAACTGACAAGAATTTTGTCGGGGCATCCCGAAGTTAAATTAGTTGCGGTTACGTCCCGGCGTTTTGCCGGACAACCGGTAGCGGAAGTCTTTCCTTCTTTAAATGGCCTTACCGCTTTAAAATATCAAAACGCGACGTCGGCCCAGATATGCAATCTCTGCGATATTGTTTTCCTGGCTTTGCCTCATGGCGTTTCCATGGGGATTGCTCCTGAATTTATCAGGGCAGGGAAGAAAGTCATTGATTTAAGCGCTGATTATCGACTGCGGGATTTAAAAACCTATGAAACCTGGTATGGAAAGCACAGCAGCGCCAAATTACTGAAAGATGCTGTTTACGGAATACCGGAACTTTACCGGAAAAAAATCGGGCAAGCGGAATTTGTTGCTAATCCCGGCTGCTATCCGACCAGCATTATCCTGGGCCTTGCCCCCGCGCTTAAAAAGAAACTTTTAGATGTATCCACGATTATCGCGGATTCGGCTTCCGGCGTGAGCGGAGCGGGACGGGAACCGCTGACCGGTTCACTGTTTTGTGAAGTTGATGGCGGTTATAAAGCATACAAGGTCGGAAAACACAGGCACCTGCCGGAAATTGAGCAGGAATTGAACGCGCTGGCGGGTAAAAAATTCGCCATTTCTTTTACGCCGCATTTATTGCCGGTGAAGCGGGGCATTTTGAGCACCATTTACGCGAAAATGAAGAAAGATGTCACTTTGAAGGCGTTACATTCGCTTTATTGCGCGTTTTATGCGGATGAAAAATTTGTCCGAATTTGTCCGGAAGGCATTTATCCCAATATTTCTTCTGTCTGCGGATCAAATTATTGCGATATCGGATTGGCGATTGATCCTCGAACAAAAAATATTATTATCATGGCGGCAATTGATAATTTAATAAAAGGCGCCGCGGGACAGGCCGTGCAAAACATGAATATCATCTGCGGCTTTGCGGAAGATGCCGGTTTGCAGATTGCGCCGCTCTATCCCTGACGAAAAAAATACCATTGCTGAATCAAAAATGATATTGAGGCGGTTAGGTTAAAAGCGACGAGGCGTATGTAAATACGCTGAGGGAACCCGATTCATCGGGACCGGCAAAAAGAGCGCTTTGCTTTAGGAATGGAAGAGGAAATATGTCTCAGAAAATCTTTAATACAGCGACAAGAAAAAAAGAAATTTTTCAACCCATCAAAGAAGGAGCCGTCGGCATTTACGTTTGCGGCATTACCGCTTATGATGTCTGTCATGTAGGACATGCCCGCGCGGCAGTTGTTTTCGATGTTGTGGTCAGATATTTACGGGCCAGGGGATATGCGGTGACGTATGTTAAAAACTTTACCGATATTGATGACAAGATTATTTACCGTGCCAACAAAGAAGGTGTCGGCATTAAGGACATATCGGAACGTTATATTAAATCGCACGATGAAGATATGGCGGCCCTCGGCGTTCAAACTCCGACGATCACCCCGAAGGCAACCGGGCACATGGACGATATGATCGCTCTCATCAGCAGTCTGGAAGAGAAGGGTTACGCTTATTGTGTGGATGGGGATGTGTATTTTGCAATCAATAAGTACGGCCAATATGGCGGTTTATCCGGACGCAATCTGGAAGACATGATTGCCGGAGCGCGCGTTGATGTCAATGACAAAAAAAGGAACCCCCTAGATTTCGCGCTCTGGAAGAAAAGCAAAGAAGGTGAACCTTTCTGGGAAAGTCCCTGGGGAAATGGCCGGCCCGGCTGGCATATTGAATGTTCCGCCATGAGTCGGCGTTATTTGGGGGAAACCTTCGATATCCATGGCGGCGGCGAAGATTTAATTTTCCCGCATCACGAAAATGAAATCGCTCAATCGCAGGCGGCAACGGGAAAACCTCTGGCCAACTACTGGATGCACAATGGCTTTGTAAAAATAAATTCGGAAAAAATGTCCAAATCTTTAGGCAATATATTTCCCATCCGCGAAATCTTGAAAAAATATCATCCGGAAGCATTGCGTTTATTCATGCTGCAAAGTCATTACCGCAGTCCGGTTGATTACTCGGAAGAGTCGCTTACCGAAGCCAGATCGGGATTGCTTCGGTGTTACAGAACCTTGCAGCTCTTAAAAGAGGTTCAGAGTAAATTGTCCGTAGATACAACAACGGTTGCGAAAACAAGTTCGGAACAGGCCGAAACTTATGTCCGTCAGTTTAGCCAATTGACGGATAAATTTAACGCGGCGATGGATGACGATTTTAACACCGCTCAAGCTTTGGGTCATGTCTTTGAAATGGTGAGATTAGTCAATAATTTTATCGTTGATAAAAAGAATATGCCCGATTCCGATAAAGCAAACATTCTGGCTCAGGCCAGAAAGGTATTTGATCATTTTGGCGCGGTTTTAGGCGTTTTTCAAAATGATGCCGACCAGTTTTTTATTTCGGATAAAGAAACCGAGTTACGTAAAAGAGGCTTAAACCTGGAAGAAATTGAAGGTTTAATTCATCAAAGGCAAATTGCACGCCAGCAAAAGGATTGGGCCAGAGCCGATGATATTAGAAAAGAACTTGCCCGGTTTAATATTGTTCTGAAAGATCTGGCCGACAGCACCAGCTGGATGATTGAGTAATATCGTTTTGCCGGTTCCCGTCATTGGAAAGACTTTCAATATTTTTATATAATCTCTGAAAATAAATGGAAAATATCGGAGAACATGGTATAACAACATTCGTTATATATTCAATATTGTGAGGAATATTATGAAAAAAATATCAACAAAAGTCTGTTTGCTGCTGATTATTTGTTTCGGGTCATTGATTCTTTTAGGACTGCATAACGACGTTAATAGTTCTGCAAAAGAGAAAAGTGTCTATAAAGATATTAAAACATTCAACGAAGTATTCGACATGATCAAGAAAAATTATGTTGATGAGATCGACCCCACAACATTGATGCAGGGTGCGATTAACGGAATGGTTAAATCTCTTGACCCGCATAGTTCGTTTATGACGCCTGATTTATATAAGGAGTTAGAGGTTGAAACGCAGGGACAATTCGGCGGGCTTGGTATTGAAATCATGATTATCAAAGATGTTTTAACGGTCGTCTCGCCCATAGAAGATACGCCCGCGTTCAATGCAGGTCTGAAACCGGGCGATCAAATTATAAAAATTGACGGCAAATCCACTAAAAATATAGAACTTCTCGCGGCCGTCAAGAAGCTGCGCGGTCCCAAGGGTACAAAGGTTACGCTTACGATCATGCGGGAAGGGATGACCACACCGAAAGATTTTACTTTGACGCGCGCCATTATTCAGGTCAAGAGTGTCAAGGTGAAAAAACTGGAAGGTAATATCGGATACATTCGCATCGCCGCTTTTCAGGAGAGAACATCCGATGATTTGCGCAAAGAGCTGAAGGACCTCGACGCAAAACTTAAGCCGATGAAAGGCTTAGTCCTGGATTTGAGAAATGATCCGGGCGGATTGCTGGTTCAGGCAATCGAAGTTTCCGATATATTCCTTAAATCGGGCGTTATTGTTTCCACCCGTGGACGGGCAAAAAGCATGGAAACAAAAGCAATGGCCAAGAATAACGGAGATGAACTAACTTGTCCTATTGTTGTTTTGGTCAACGAAGGAACGGCCAGCGCGGCGGAAATTGTTGCCGGCGCTTTGCAGGATAATGGCCGGGCTTTGGTTGTCGGAGCGCAGACTTTCGGCAAGGCCTCCGTACAGACCGTGATCCCGCTGGAAGACGGTTCAGCGCTTAAACTGACGACCGCCCGTTATTACACGCCAAAAGGAAGATCTATTCAGGCGGAAGGCATTACCCCGGACATTATGGTTAAATATATAAAGCCGTCGGAAGATGTGGAGAACGCTGCCGGGACGGAAGAACGTATTAGAGAAAAAGATCTGACCGGACATATAAAACCGGCGAAAGAAGATGGCACCAAGGTGGATGAAGCTCAGAGTAAAGAGGAAAAAGATTCCTCTGATTTAGCCAATGATAATCAACTCAAAACCGCGGTGGATATCTTGAAGAGCTGGGATCTTATGAAAAAGAATTTAAATTAATTTAACATGACGTGAACCTATAATCAGCAATGAAATTATTTAAGAAGATTTTTACGGCAACGGTTATCGTCCTGATCATCGCATCAATTGCAGGCATTATTTATGTGCTGCAAGTTCAGGAAGAGCCGCCGGCAACTCAAGAACCGAAAAAAGAGACAAAGCAAATAAAGCCGAAGAAAGCGGCGGCCATACCTCCAGGCGCCAAGGAAAAACCCGTGCCTGTAAAATCGGCGCCCATGCGGGAAGTGGCAATTATTGTTGATGACATTGGTTATAACTTAAGTCCGGTCAGGGAACTGCTGAAAATTGACGCCAATTTAACATTTGCTGTTTTACCCCTTCAGGCTCATACCCGTGAAGCGGCTGAAATGTTGCATAAAGCTAAAAGAGAAACTCTTTTGCACCTGCCGATGGAACCGGTTTCTTATCCGCGCGAAAAGCCGGGTGAGGGAGCGCTGTTTACGGATATGAATGATGAGGAACTTGTATTGCAATTAAAAAAGGATATTGCCGACGTGCCTTACATTTCCGGAGTGAATAATCATATGGGTTCAAAATTCATGATGGATGAAAAAAAACTTATTTTAATATTTAACGAGCTCAAGAAAAAGAAATTGTTTTTCGTGGATTCGCGCACGTCGGCTGATACCAGGGCTTATGCCGCTGCTAAAAAAACCGGTTTATCCATCGCCGGGAGAAAAACATTTATTGATAATAATCGTAATTACAAAGAGATTTATAATAATTTGATGAATAGCGTCAAAGGTGATGATGTCTCGCCTCATATTATTATCGGTCATCCTTATCCGGAAACGATTCGGGCCATCAAAGAAGCGGCGAAAGTTTTACGTGAACAAGGAGTATCCATTGTTCCCGTGTCCAGGATAATAAAAAAATAAATGTTTCTTGTCAGATGTTCACCGTTGATTAGACAGTCAGAAAAAAAAGTGAGCGAAGCGGATAGTAAAAGATGCAAAAAAACAAAACGGTTTTAATATTTGTATTGATTCTGGTCTTAATAAATTTATACGGCTGCAGTCATTTGCGGAAAGTCCAGGTTTCGCCCGTATCTTCTGAAAACAAATCCATGGATGCGTCTTATCATTATTCTCTGGGAGTTCTTCTGCGTCTGGATGGAAAACTCGACGAAGCGACGGAAGAAATGAAACAGGCCCTTGCCGCGGATCCCGGCTCGTCCTATCTGGCGACGGAACTTATTTCTCTTTATACGGAACAGGGCGATCTCAATAGCGCCATCTCGCTGGGCCAGGAAACACTTTCCAAAAATCCTGAGAGCGTAGAACTGCATTTAATCATGGGTGGTTTGTATCTTAATATTCGCGAGTACACCAAGGCGATCGCCGAGCACAAAAAAGTCATTGAACTGGATCCCAATAACCTTGTTGCCCATTTGTATTTAGGTATCATTTTCGCTGAAGAAAAAAGGTTTGATAAATCTGAAGAAACATTTAAGAAAATGTTGAAAATAGATCCCGACAACATTATGGGCCTCTATTATTATGGTAAAATGCTGGAGAAAGCCAAGCGTTTTGAAGACGCGGAGAAGATGTTTAAGAAAGCCATGTCTTTGAGTCCTTATTTTGAAATGGCGTTATTTGATCTGGCCGCGCTTTATGAAAAGCAGGAAAAGCTGGATAAGGCGATTGCCGTTTATCGCAATTATCTGGAAATCAATCCCGCGCGGATCAATTTGCGGGTAAGAATAGCAGAGCTTTTAATGAAGAAAAAAAAATATGAGGAAGCGCAAACAGAATTCCAGGAAGTTTTGAAAATAGATCCGGACAACCGGGACATACGGGTGGCGCTGGGTCTTGTATATTATGATATGAAAAAGTTTGATCTGGCGGCGGCTGAATTTTCCGCTATTCTGCAGAAAAATATTGCGGATGACAAGGTTCGTTATTTGCTGGCAACCACTTATGAGGAAAAAGGTGAAAACAAACTGGCCCTGGAAGAATATCGCTCCATTGCGGCGTCTTCCGAACTCTATGTTAATGCTCAAATTCGGGCAGCAATGATTTTAAGAAAAGAAGGCAATATAACGGAAGCGATCGCTTTAGTGAATCGGTCTATCAAGAAAAAAACCGATCAAATTCCTCTTTACCTGTTTTTATCTTCACTTTATGAGGAAACGAAAGATGCCGCCGCGGCGGAAAATATTCTGCAAGAAGGACTCAAAATCGCTCCCCGGGACATCGATTTACTTTATGCGTTAGCCGTCGTTTATGAAAAGACAAACCGGCTGCCCGACAGTATCAAAACCATGGAAAAAGTTTTAGAAATTGATCCGGAAAACGCCGAAGCGCTCAATTTTATCGGCTACAGTTATGCTGACCGCGGCATCAATCTTGAAGAAGCGGAAAAAATGATCAGCAAGGCTCTGACCCTTAAACCGGAAAACGGTTACTTGATGGACAGTCTCGGTTGGGTTAATTTCAAGAAAAATAAATTAAATCTTGCCGAGAAATATTTAAAACAGGCTCTGGAGCTTTTGCCTGATGAAGTCGATATTATTGAGCACCTGGGAGATGTTTACGTGAAACTCAAGAAAACGAAGGAAGCCAGGGAAATGTATGACCGGGCGCTCAAGATTGAGCCTAAAAACAGTTCCGTGCAAAAAAAACTTGAAGATTTGATCAAGCCGAAACAATAACATGGTATTCTATCGACAGAATATTTTTCCGCGCCTCATCAAAAGGCCGGTTTCCCTTTCTGTAAAATTATTATTGCTGTCTTTTATTGTTTCCGGTTGCGCTTTGCCGGCTGTTATTTCCCCCGGGTCCCCATCCGAAACAATTCCTGTGGCCATCACCGGCACGATGGATGAAAATGATGTTTTGAGCGCTATCGTTAAAATAGATATCATTACACCTGGACATTATTATCCGGTAAAGGCCGCCCTGATGATAAAAAAACCTTCCTATTTGCGGCTGGAAGTGCTGCCGCTCATCGGTGTGCCCGATTTTTTTCTTGCGGCTTCGCCTGAAAAAATGAGCATTTTTATTCCATCGCAGGGGAAATTTTATTACGGACAACCGACGGGCGCCAACCTCAGGAAATTTCTGCCTTGGCAATTTAATATTGAAGATATCGTCATGATTTTTGCAGGAACTTATCCTCCCTTGGGAGAGAATAACATCACGTACCGGAGTTATCGGGAAGAAAATCTTCTGTGCATGGAAATGAAAGCATCATCAGGATCTTCGCAGATTGTTTGGGTGGGAGAAAACAATCGATTGCTCAAAATAGTCCGTAAGGATGAGACCGGCAAAGAAGCCTACACCGTTCAGTACAGCTATCATGAAACCCAAAGCTTAGTTCCCGAGAAAATCACCATCCGCATGGCTGATGGCATCACGTCGCTATCCGTAAAATATTCGGACGTCAAAATTGAGCAGGCTACAGATCTATCCATTTTTGATCTTCCGGTTCCCGCGAATGTCACCGTTCTTCAATTGGAGTAATGCAACACTCTGTCGGTTAATAGTTAATTTTCGTAGAGGAATTATTTGATGTCTTGCAGACTGGACCGGGCGATTCGCGCCTGATTGGTATTCGGATAACTTTTAATGACTTCCTGTAAAAGCAGTTTAGCGCTGGTTTTATCTCCCAGCTTGAGAAACGCGAGCCCCTGCTTCAGCAGGGCATAAGGAACTTTGTTGCCATTCGGATAATTTTTCGTCACTTTTTCGTATTCTAAAATGGCCGCTTCATATTTTTTTTCAAAAAAATAGCATTCACCGACCCAAAACTGGGCATTGTCCGAATACTCGCTGTCAGGATAAGCGGACAGGAAATTTTGAAATTCGGATCGGGCTTTATCGTAATTGCCTTCCTTAAATGTTTGATAAGCGTCCGAATACGCTTTTTCTTTGTCCTGTTTTTTTGCCGTATCCCTGGCACCAGAGCTCGTTGACTTGCCGTTCTTTTCCGGAGCGTCATTTAAGCTGTGTTTATTGCCGATTTCCAGAAAGTTTTCAATAAAGTTGATTTTCAGCAGCATGTTATCAAAGCGCTGATCATCCTTCTTCGTGTTGGCTGTATAATCTTTTTTCAGGGTTTCCACCTGACCGCGTAATTGCTGAAGAGTTTCACGCAACTCGGTAATATCCGCCGAAGCGTTGGCCTGTCCGCTGCGTATGGATTCCAGCGCCGCGGTGTTCTTTTTCAGCGTGGTCAAATCAGCATCGATTGCGGCGAGCTTTTCTTCCATTCTCTGATTTAATTCCGAACGAAGCGCCCTCAAATCCTGTGTAGAAGCGCAACCCGCCACGGAAAAGATCGCAAGAAATAAAAGAAGATAAATAAACTTTTTCAATTTCTTCACCTCATTATAATGATATTATGGTGTAACAACAAAGTGAGCGCGTCTGTTTTTTGCCCAGGCTTCTTCGTTGGATTCCGGATACAGAGGACGCTCTGCGCCATAACTAATGGTTCTTATAATAGATTCTTTAATGCCCAGATTAACAAGATATGTCTTTGTTTCCTGGGCGCGTCTTTGCCCAAGGGCCATGTTGTATTCCGCGGTTCCTCTTTCATCACAATGTCCTTCGACAACGATGGAGGATACTCTGTGTTTGAGTAAATAATCGGCGTTCACCTTAAGAATTTCACGCGCGTCGGGACGAATGCTGGAGTTGTCGTAATCAAAATTGATGTCCCTGATGGGAGATTTTGCCGTTGCGTCCGCAAGAGAAGACTGATCACTGGCGGCTTCTTTGATCGTGGTGGTGTCGCTTGGGGCCACGTTGATCTGTTTTGTCGTGTCGGGTGTCGGCTTCGGCACCGGCGTTGGCGCTGCTTCTTTTACCGGCGCTGTTTCACTTGTGACAACGGATTTTTTTTCGGCACAGCCTGTAAAAATTATCAAACTCAATATCAATACAACAACGCCTGTTAATGTCAGTTTATTTTTCATGATGATTCCTCTCTTCCCTTACGAAAAAAATTGTTAAAAATAAAAAATATTCAACACAATAACCAATATGACCATTAATAAAATTATAACAGAAATATGGATAGTTTTTAAGAAAAAATCTGACGACTCGCTCTATGTTCCATATTGCTGTCTACTGCCATTCGTATTAGCGTCTTATACGGCAAAGGCTGGAAAATAACAACCCCTAAACTTTTATAAAATCATTATTTAAATCGGGGCGACCACGAAGGCATTGCTAATTTACCGCTGTAATCATGGAGTGTCCTCGGGCTGGAGCCGTTGGAATTCATAATAATTATTTTACTTTTCGAACTTTTCCTGGACGCATAAACAATCTGTCTGCCCGACGGCGACCAAGAAGGGGATTCGTTATTCGCGCTGTCGGAGGTTAACTGCACGGGGTTACTGCCTTCAGCGTCAACTGAAAAAATTTGATATTTATCGTTTTTTAACCCTTCATAGGCAATACGATCACTTTGCGGCGACCATGAAGGAGACGTATTGTAATTCCCTTCATACGTTATTCTTTTCACATTATTCCCATCGATATCCATAGTATAAATTTGCGGGGATCCGGAGCGATTGGAAACAAAAGCTATCCTTTTTCCATCCGGTGACCAGGAAGGAGAGACATCGATAAAATAGTTCTTTGTCAGACGCCGCAGCTTCAGGGTGTCAATTTCCAGCATATATATTTCTTCGCTGCCGTCCTTGCTGAGTGTCAATAACAAATTTTTCCCATCCGGCGAAAAAGACCCGCACAGATTCAGTCCTTCGAAAGAAGCCGCTTTTTTTTCCGTTCCACTCATTAAATTGCGAAGATAAATTTCAGGCCGTCCGCCTTTAAAAGAAGTGAAGGCAAGAAATTTTCCATCGGGCGACCACCGCGGCGCCAGAATAATGGATTGGTGATTGGTGATGTTTTTTAATTCAGACCCATCGTAGTTAATCATTTGAATATCGGCTTTAGGGCCTTTTTTGGAGATAAACGCGATTTTGGTGTTAAAGTCGCCTTCATCGTTCACCAGAGCGAGCATAATCTCTGAAGCGATCGCCCGGGAAATATCTTTTATTCTTCCTGCCGCCGCACGGTATTTTTTATTAAAAATAAGTTCGCCGCGGGTAACATCAAAAAAGTAGCTGTCCGCGATTATTTCTTTATCGTTTTGAGTTATATTGCCCCGCAGTAAATAATCGGCGCCGATGGCCGTCCAATCGGAAAAGCGAATTTTGTCCGCCGTTGTGGCGGTGATGGACTCCTGATCTTCTAAAAAGCTTTTCTTATTTAAAAGATTGAATATCCCTGTCAGGGAAAGATCTTTTTTGATCTCTTCGGAAACCGTCATGCCGTAATCCCCGGCTTTGGCTGTGCCTGCCGTCTTGTTGTTGAAGTCGGAAATCGCGATAGGAATTTGTTTGAAGCTTGGGGAGCCTACGTCAATATAGACCTTTGCGGCGGCCGGATGACTGAAAATCATTAAGGCACAGGCAAACCATATAAAACCGGAAATTAAATATATCTTTTTCATCAGAGCGTGACAGACCTTTCTTTTAATATTAAAGTATTGATTGCCGTTTCGATATCCTTTTCACGAAACGCTGAAGCTTAGCGTAGTTCCGCGGAATTAAAACGGATGCCTATTTCAATGTTGTTGTCGCTCACCCAGCGCGGCAGGGGCGGAAACGGGCTCGATTTTCTAACCGTCCGGAGAGCGGAATCATCGAAATAACGATTGCCGGAACGCTTTTCAAAACCCGCGTATTCCAGCGCGCCGCTCCGGGAAATTTTTACAGAAATGATGGCGGTAATGTTTTTGTCCGGCATTAAAGTTTGCGGCATGGTCCAGTTTTGTTTAACTCTTGACCAGACCGCTTCGATGTAATTGTTGGTTTGCGCGCTGATTTCCGCATCAGATATTCCCGGCCTTGCGGAAGCAGACGCGGTCCCGGCGGTTTTTAATTGAGCAAGTTCTTTTTTCCGGATGGCGCTGACGGCTTTTTCAATATTCACTTTATGCGTTTCCTGATTTTTTACCGGGGTGGAATAGATGCTGGTAATCTTTCGCTTGATGATAATGGCGTGCGTCGCTTCATTGGGTTTCATCATATCTTTGAGCAGGGACGATTCATGGGCCGGCAGGACAGCTTCGGAGCCGACAAGCGAAACGGAGTAAGCCGTCCCAAAAGTTAAATGCCTTGAGGTTGTCGGAACAGAAACGAGGATCATAGTGATCACAACCAGATGAATGGCCAGGGACAGGAAGATCATGTTGTGAAAGTTGCCGTTGTTGCCGCGGTAGCCTTTGCCAAGCGTCCGGGGTGTCATTTTGTTTCCTCGGGCGGTTCCGTAATCATTCCGAGTTTATCAACACCGGCTTTGCGCACTTCCGACATGACTTCGACCACAAATCCGTAGGGGACGTTTTTATCGGCGCGCAGAAAAATTTCACGATCGATCCGGTTGGAAAATATGGCTTCCAGTTTGGAATTTAATTCTCCCAGCGGCAGCTTTGTTTTGTTCAGGAAGATTTCTTTTGCATCGCTGATCGTGAGAACAAGTTTTTCCTCGGTGACATCCACGCTTTTTGATTTGACGCGCGGCAGATTGACGTCAATGCCCATGGAAAGCATAGGCGCCGTAACCATGAAGATAATCAGCAACACCAGCATGACGTCAACTAAAGGCGTGACGTTAATTTCGGCCATGGGTTTACTGGGATGAGTTTTTCTGCGTAAGCCGCGCATAGTTTAAGTCTCCCGCTTTTATTTACGGACCAGATACCGTTCGACAATGTTTAAAAACTCAGCGGCAAAGTTTTCCATTTCCTGAACCATATTTTTAGACTGGTTTAAGAAGTAATTATAAAAAATAACAGCCGGGATGGCCGCGGCAAGACCGGCGGCGGTGGCAATAAGCGCTTCGGAAATACCGGGAGCGACAACCGCAAGCGTCGCCGAACCGCGGGCACCGATTCCCTTAAAGGTATCCATAATGCCCCAAACCGTGCCGAATAACCCGATGAAGGGGCTGGCCGAACCCGTTGTGGCCAGAAAACCCAGGGCGCTTTCGAGCTTGGTCATTTCCGTATTGCTGGCTTTATTCATGGAACGTTCCAGATTGTCCAGGGAAGAAAGGCTGATTTCGTCACTGCCCTGCGCCGCTTCTTTGGACTGTTTGTTTATTTTGGTCAGTTCCGTATAGCCGACGCGAAAAACTTCCGCGGTGGTGGAGAAAGAATATTTTTTTGCCGCGGGCATGACATCAGAGAGCTTGGAGCTCTTCAGATAATCCTCGTTGAACGCTTCATTTTCCTTTTTAATCTTACGATAGTAGCGGTATTTGAGGAAAATAATCGCCCAGGAAACAACCGAAAAAATAAAGAGCAACAGCAAAACAAATTTAACCATGAGTCCGGCATCGATGATCATGCTTAAAAGACTGCCGTTAAAACTGCCGCTTAAGTCTAAAGAGCCAATGTCTTTCACTTTTTGATCTCCAAAAGTAATTAAATTTGTAGCGTAAAGTAAAGGAAAAAGGCGGCCTTGTCAATATATCTTTTCGTTAAAACCCTTATGGGTTGCATCAACGGTTTGAAGAGGATCGCAAACCTGGGTAAGCGTGATGGCATGCGCCGGGATATCATCAGTAAATATTTTCCGTTAATGGCGGCAATCGTTTCATTAAGGATGTCCTGTGCAGTCATCGTCCTTACCGGAGGGCTGTGCGCGCAGCTATTTTGACCCGTAAAAGAAAATTTTATATCCGGGTTTTTGCGGTTCTTTTGAGGATTGACAATTTTCTTCTTACGGGGTAACGTTCACCACTCATTAATTTTGTCCGGTATATTATCGAGATAATATTTTCTGCGGATGTTCGCTGGACGCCTTGATGATATCTATTCATTTCTTGAAAGCAGGTTATAAGCCGTACGACGATTTAGCTTTGTTTTAAACGAAAGGGGATTAAGCATGGGTATAGGGAGAATTTCCACTCCGGTTTTGTTAAGTTTTCTTATCATCATGTTTATGACGGTTATGGGGTGCGGCAAAATGGAGGCTTCCTCCGTTATATCCGGTACGCTAACAGGGGATGCTTACAAAAATGTAACGATCAGAATGACAGGCGACTCAACAACTTCTATAACGACCGATGCCAATGGAAAATTCAGCTTTAGCAACGTGGAAAACGGACACTACACGATAACGCCTTCGGTTGACGGCTATTCGTTTGCTCCGGAAAGTCAGACGGTAACGGTCAGCGGAGCAAGTGTCACGGGGATCGACTTTGTATCAACATGGAGTGGTTACAGTATTTCCGGTACGGTAACCGGGCCGGGAAAAGAAGGGGTAACGCTCACCCTGAAAAAAGGCGATGCGCTGATAGGCTCAACCACAACCGACGCGGATGGAAAATATACGATTACGAATATTACGCTTAACGGCGACTACACCATAACGCCAAAGCTTGCAGGATATAAATTCACGCCCTACGTAACCACGCCGCCAATAACTATAAATTCAGCCAGTACGACCGCTCCGAATTTCGTGTCAGAAACTATTTACGCAGCCGGTACCGCACAAGGCACCTATACATGGAATTCAATGACGGGTGTTCTGGAAATTACCTGGTCGGCGGCTGACTTTCCATGTAACTGGCCGAAAGCAGGTCTGGAATCGGTGTCCCATGTAACCATATCAAAAACCACCATGACATGGCCGGGTGCGATTCAATGGCCGGGTCTGATGATCTGGACAAGAACAAGCGCAGCGGCAAATGATCCCGCGGGAGTGTGGACGACAACAGATCAATCAGGGAATACATATACGGCGACTATCTCTACCAGTGGCTCGATTTCTTTGACCGGCAATATGATTGCCTGCGCCTATGCGTGGTCATCAAGCGATTATAAAGTCTCGCTTAGCTACCAGGATCCGGCCCATGCAGAAACCTCTGTAAGCGTCAAGGGTTCGGGGATATTGACTTCGCTGGACCTGACTTACGGTGCGGGTGAATGGACTACCCCTATTATAGATATTAGTGCAGAACACACGCCGCCCTACGTTTATACATTTACTATCGTTGGTTCAGCAACGATCTGGGAGGAAACGTCTTGCTTTGTGGATTGGGCCGCACCCTCCCAACCTGCGGGGTCGATCTCAACAGCAACTCCAACCTTTTCTTGGATTAAAAACAGTGACGCCGGCGCGTCCTATGTGGTGCAAGTGTTGTATGGCAGCACTCTCATATGGGAATCGGCTTCGACAACATCAACAACCGCCCTCTATAACGGACCGGCCCTTATAGCAGGACATACCTATGATTACTATGTTCAGGTCAGAGGCACCAGCGCCTGTCCTCATGGAAAATCAATCTCTGTCGCAGGCAGCTTTGCCTATAATCCCAGTCCCTGAGACGAAAAGAGGAGATATTCTCAAAAGCCCCGCAAGGGGCTTTTTTATGTTTGTGTTACTCTTCTTCCAGGCGTTGGCCTGGGTTAATAAAAAATTACGCTTTGATTTAAAATCATAATCATTGATCAGAGTATTTCGGGTGTAAAGGCGACAACATCATCTATTTTTTCCTGGCCGGTAAGGACCATCAGCAGACGGTCAATGCCCAGAGCGATGCCGGCGCAAGGCGGAAGGTTCTCCAGTGCATGAAGAAATTTTTCCGGCATTTCATAATGCGCCCGGCTTTGCACGGCGCGTGATTGCAGGGCTTCTTCAAAACGCCTTCTTTGTTCATGCGCATCCGTCAGTTCCGAAAAGCCGTTGGCCAGTTCCAGCCCGCCGATATAAAGTTCGAATCTTTCGCTTACGTCCGGATTGTTTTGATTTAATCTGGCCAGCGAGGCGAGCTTTGCCGGGTAATCATAAAGAAAGGTTGGTCTGTTCATACCCAATTGGGGTTCGATGTAATCCACTAAAATTTCATCAAATTTATTTTGGGCCAGCGCCTCTTCCGGCGTAACCGGCGCGTATTTTAAAAAGGCATTCGCCACCGTGATTTTCTCCCAGGGCGGTTCCAGATTTATTTTTGTGTTTTGCCGGATAATTTCGGGAATACCCATATCTTTGGCCACAGCCCAAACCAGGTCCTGGCATTGATCCATTAACTGATGATAATCGAAGCCGGCGCAATACCACTCCAGCATCGTGAATTCCGGCAGATGTTTATCGCCCCTTTCATCGGCCCGGAAACATTTACTGATTTGAAAGATAAACGAATAGTCCGCGGCCAGCAGCCGCTTCATGCAGAGTTCCGGCGATGTCTGTAAAAACCAGTTTCCCGAAGGCAGGGCTTCAATATGTTCCTCCGGCGCCGGTGAGGGAATTCTCAGAGGAGTCTCTACCTCCAAAAATCCGTGATTGATAAAAAAGAGACGAATGCGTTGAATGAGTCCGGCACGCGTATGAAGGGTCTGCGATTTGCGCGCCAAAGAAAAATTATCGTCGGGATGGAATTCACTCAAAATTAGAGAACCTATAAATTTAAAGCAGAATATTATATGTTATTGCGTTTTAGTAATTTGAAAAAATGTTGTTCTTTGTCCTCCGCTGGCGGAGGTGTCACGTAGTGACGGAGGTGGAAAAATGATTTTTAATCTGTAACTTGGATGAACAACTCCTGCATTAATACGCCCACCCCCTTAATCCCCCGCCGGCGGGGGATACGCAAAATACATCATGTATCAAATTTTCTCGGCATTTTGAAAAATTGTATTATCCCTTGACTCTGGTCAGGTATTCACCTGTGCGCGTGTCTATCCTGATTTTCTCACCTTCAGTGACAAAAGTCGGCACCAGGATGGTATAGCCTGTCTGCACTTTGACGGGTTTGGTTGAGCCGGCGGCGGTGTCGCCTTTGGCCCACGGTTCCGCTTCCGTTACGACCAGTTCGACAAAATTAGGCAGGCTGATGCCAATCGGTTTGTCTTCAAAAAGCAGAATTTCCACTTCGATGTTGTCGATCAGGAAATTCACGGAATCACCGACCTGCGTTTCAGTGAGATAGACCTGCTCGTAGTTTTCATTGTCCATAAAGCAGTACTTGTCGCCTTCTTTGTATAGATACTGCATTTTCTTTTCCTGTAAATCAGCTGTTTCAAAGGTATCAACGGAACGGAAAGAGCGTTCAAACTGGCTGCCGGTAATCATGTTTTTGAGTTTGGTGCGGTACAGGGCCTGTCCCTTGCCCGGTTTGACGAAATTAAATTCAGTTACCATATAGGGTTCATTATCAATTTTCAGCCGTATTCCTTTTCTTAACTCACTGGCGGGTATTATCATAAAATATCTCCTTGCTTAATCTAACAAAATTGAGAGTTTTGCTCTCGCGCTTCTCTATTCTATTTATTTGAACTTGTCAAAAAAATGTTGATGGTTTTTTAAATCATTTTTGATTTTCCCGGACAGCATATTTAACGGCAGCTTACCGGCGCTTCCGGGGACATCCAGAACATATTGCGGCAGGCAAAGTCCTGAACATTGCTGCCATATTTTCTCCATCAGGGCAATGCTGGCCTTCGGTTCCGTGCGAAAGTGCAGGCATCCTTTGGCCGGATCGCAGTGAAAAAGATAGTACGGACGGACAGATATCTTTTGCAGGCCATACAGCAAGTTTCTCATGACTTCCGGGGAATCATTAATGCCCTGAAGTAAAACCGACTGGTTGGACACGGGAATTCCCGCTTCCTGCAGCATATTGCAGGCGCGGGCGGATTCCGAAGTAATTTCCGAGGGATGATTAAACTGCGTATTAAACCATAATGGACGGTAGCGTTTGAGCATCCGGCAAAGTTCCCCGGTAATACGCATGGGCATCACAACAGGAACACGGCTGCCGATGCGCAAAACGTCAATGTGCGGGATGGCCTTGAGCGAGGACAAAAGATATTCTAAAATATGATCATCGAGAATCAGCGGGTCGCCGCCCGAAATAATCACTTCCCTGATTTGCGGCATTTCAGCAATATAGCGCAGCATATTGTGCATACGTGTTTTTAAACTCAGATGATTCGAGTGTGACCAGAAACGCTTGCGGTTACAGTGCCGGCAGTAAGTGGCGCAGGTCTCCGTCATGATGGCCAGACAGCGATCGGCATAGCGATGCACCAGTTTGGGCACCGGCATATGCGAGTCTTCTTCCAGCGGGTCTTCCGGGATGTTGCCGTCGCCGGAGATTTCCCGCGGATCGGGAACGCATTGAGCGCGGATCGGATCATGGATATCATTTCCCTGCATCAGCGACAGGTAATAAGGCGTTATTGCAAGAGGATAAACAGACGTTACTGCTTTTAACCCGTCATTTGGTAAAGCCGTTTTTCCAAGAAGAGTCTCCAGCGTTTCTATTCGGGTGACGCGGTTTTTAAATTGCCAGCGCCAGTCACGCCAGTCTTTTGCCGCGGCGTTGTTTAAATGGGAAAGAAGAAGTTTTTTATTCATATATTTAATTATTTACAAACGAATTTAAGACGTGTTTCCTACCACAAATTTATTTACTTGCAAAGGGAATCAATATTCTTTAAAGAGTTCAAAATTGTCCGTGCCTGTGATATGAGCAAATAAAAACAAACCGGGAGAGCGTGATTGACGAATTTACAGCAGCGCAAAGAAAGAGTGGCAATGTTATCGGTTGCTTCCAATTCTTTTCTTGTTTTATTTAAAGTCATTGTCGGGATGGTCACCGGATCGGTTTCGATCATATCGGAAGCGATTCATTCGGGTATGGATTTGCTGGCGGCGGTGATTGCCATGTTTTCCGTAAAAACATCCAGCGTTCCCGCCGATGAGATCCATCCCTTCGGTCATGGAAAAATAGAAAATATATCCGGTTTCGTGGAGGCTCTGCTTATTTTTACCGCGGCGTTCTGGATATTATTTGAAGCGCTGAAAAAATTGCTCTCCTCGCAGGTCATAGAACATGCCGGTTGGGGCGTCGCGGTCATGTTATTTTCTTCCGTTCTGAATTACATGGTTTCACGGAAGCTTTTCCAGATAGGCAAAGAAGCCGATTCCATCGCCCTGCAGGCTGACGCCTGGCATTTACGCACGGATGTTTATACGTCGGTTGGCGTCATGGCCGGCCTGGGGATCATTTGGATTGGACACGAGTTTTTTGCCGCGCACAATATTAACTGGATTGATCCTGTTGCCGCCATGCTGGTCGCCGCTCTTATTTTGCACGCCGCTTATGATCTGACAGTTCGTTCTATCCGCGATTTACTGGATGCTCAACTGCCGCCGGAAGAAAAGGAATACATCCGCGATGCCATTATTCATCATCCGGAAATATGCGGTTTTCACCAGTTGCGTACGCGCAAAGCCGGCAACGTTCGTTTTGTAGAATTTCATATGAAAGTGGATCAGCAAATGACCGTGCATGATTCGCACAACATCACCAGAGAATTAAAACGGGATATCCGGAAAAAATTTATGGATTGCGTCATTACTATTCACATTGAACCCTGTGACGGCGAATGTACCGATATTTGCACGGCGGACTGTTTGTTGCCCGATGAGAAACGGCCCAAAGTTTTGCACAAATCCAAATAGTTCAAAGTTCTATGTTCAAAGTTAAATAGATGTCATGACCCGGCCCGATTGGGTAATCCAGGCTTTTGTTCCCGTCGTTGGCCGCATGTATGCAAGGGGTCGTGACGTTCATCCCTGCTTCCGCATTGAAAGGTGCTGATGAGTAATCAACCAACGGCCACCAGTCTTCTTTAGACAGTAGGTGGCATTGATCACAGATGCGAATGATCCCGCGTCTGTTGTGCCCTTGATTCGCTCCTTGCCAAAAACAAACGCAACATCTGAACCGACCGCTATGCTTAATGGTATAAATTCATAACTGAATTCGCCACGCAAGGCAGCATAGCCTTGGGCGCAATACCGGCGATTTCCTTCGTG
>PHBJ01000026.1:28420-39085 GCA_002840555.1 Deltaproteobacteria bacterium HGW-Deltaproteobacteria-13 | reverse complement strand
TATTGTATGTCATGTACAAAGAAGGCCGGATCGTTTCAGAAAGCGATGCCGAAGCTGCAAGATGGTATTTAAAAGATGCGGAGCAAGGAGATGCGGATGCACAGTACAATATAGGTGTGATGTATCAAGTGGGTGAAGGTGTTCCACAGAGTGATGCTGAGGCCGTAAAGTGGTATCACAAGGCGGCCGAGCAGGGAAACGTAAGTGCCCAGTTCAAATTAGGTCTTATATACCAAAACGGTGAAGGTGTTCCACGGGACGATAAAGAGGCTGCAAAATGGTATCGCAAGGCGGCCGAGCAGGGAAACGTAAGCGCCCAGTTCAAATCAGGTCTTATGTACCAAAACGGTGAAGGTGTTTCGCGGGATGATAAAGAGGCTGCGAAATGGTATCTCAAGGCGGCCGAGCAGGGAAACGTAAGTGCCCAGTTCAAATCAGGTCTTATGTACCAAAACGGTGAAGGTGTTTCACGGGACGATAAAGAAGCTGTAAAATGGTATCTCAAGGCGGCCGAGCAGGGAAACGTAAGCGCCCAGTTCAAATCAGGTCTTATGTACCAAAACGGTGAAGGTGTTTCACGGGACAATAAAGAGGCTGTAAAATGGTATCTCAAGGCGGCCGAGCAGGGAGATGCCGATGCACAGTTCAATCTCGGTATGAATTACTTTTACGGTGAAGGTGTTTCGCAGGACGTTAAAGAGGCGGTAACGTGGTATATTAAGGCGGCTGAGCAGGGGCATACGGAAGCTATGAACTGGCTTGGTGATTTATATCAGGATGGTATATTTGTTCCACAGGACGATAACGAGGCTGTGAAATGGTATCTCAAGGCGATCCAAAAAGGTGATGCCGAGGCACAATCAAAACTGGATGAAATGAAAAAAAAATCTGCTACGAAATGAACATAAGGATTGTTTGGAGCTTCATTTGCCCCTTTTTTAAAGATCTATCTTTTGTTAATTACCTATCTATGGTTTTTCTTATCAATAAGAAACGGAGGTATTAACGAGAAGATAAACCATTGTTAAACCGAGACTTTTTATAATGACATAGTCATCGGTAACATCTTCAATGATTCCTTCATTTGAAAAAGGTTCTGCCGATCCAAAATTAATCGTACATGTATTCTGGTATGAACTAAATGTGCATGATTTTCCAACCTGATTCTTTAAGAGTTCTCTGTACTGCATTTTGCGATCCTTTTTTTTAAAAGTTATTTACTTCAACATTTTGATAACTCTTTAAAGGTCATCTCCATCAAATGTATTATACTGGTCAAACATAACTTTATAAAATATTATATAGCACTATTCATTTTTTAAAAAGAGAAAAATACACAGCCTCATTGATTACTGGTTGTAACCTGGCATAAAATTGCAGTTTTTTAAAATTGAGACTTTTAGGAAGAACGGGTTATTAATGCATGTTACACCAATCCACAGTATCAGGCGGTTGGTAGAATTGAGAATTACTATTACTAACAAAGTGTGGTAATTTTATATTAAATTAACTATATTGCATTTATTGGTAATACCGGTTCGGGATGGATCATGGATAAGAGTACTGCATTAATCTTTGATATTCAGCGGTTTTGTCTCCACGATGGTCCGGGGATCAGGACAACGGTGTTCTTTAAAGGATGTCCCCTGCGGTGCCGGTGGTGCCAGAATCCCGAGTCCCACAGGAAACATCCGGAACTCGCATTTTTCAGGGGGCGTTGCATGGGCTGTGGTGAATGCGTGTCCCGCTGTAAAGACAACGTACTATCATGGACTGGAGAGGTCCACATTGATTTTTCACGGTGCAGTGCCTGCGGCGAGTGTGCAAAACAGTGCAGTTCCGGGGCGCTTCGAATTATCGGGAAGGAGTGGAACGTTGAAGGCCTCGTCGCGGAAGTGCTGAAAGACCGTGAGTTTTTTGATGAATCTGGGGGCGGGGTGACCCTCTCGGGAGGTGAACCCCTGTTGCACAGTTCATTTCTTTATCCATTTGTAACCATGCTCAGGGAAGCGGGAGTAAATGTCATGATCGAGACCTGCGGATATTTCCGGTGGCATTCCGCCGAACCCCTCGTGGATCTGATTGATGGTATGTATTTTGATCTGAAGGTCATGGATCAGACACTGCATAAAGAGTATACCGGGGAGGAGAACACGCTCATCCTGGAGAATTTCACAAGGCTATCGGAGCGCGGGAACAATGTACAGGCGCGTATGCCGGTCATTCCGGGGATCAATGATTCGGCAGAAAATGTTGTCGCCACGGCGGGGTTCCTCAGGGAGCGGGGGCACCGGACAATCCATTGCCTTCCATTCCATCATCTCGGGTTGTCGAAGGCCGGGACAATTAATTCAGACATTGCGGGTCTCGATGTTCCCGCTGCCGATGAAACAATAATGAAACGTGTACAGCAGATTTTTTGCGGGGAGGGAATCGATGCAGTCATCTACCGTGTATGAAAAAGTTGCCAGTAACAGGATCAATCATCTGAAACAGGCGGTACAGTCAGCCCAGCCCGGTATCTGCCCAGAAAGGGCATTGATCTGGACACAATACCACAAAGAGAGAATCAACAGAAAGAAGCCTGCGCACATTCAAATGGCCGAAGCGCTCTCGGTGTTTCTCCGGCAGAAAAGCATCCATATTTATCCCGATGAGCTGGTTGTGGGAAACTTTTCATCTCTTCGTGTCGGGGGAGCGATTTTTCCGGAACTGCATGGTGTGCCTGTGCTGCTGGACCTGCTGAAGTTCAGGAACCGGAAAACAAACCCGCTTCATATCAGTGCACGCAACGCGTGGAGGCTCGCGCGTATTGTGCCCTTCTGGATGTTCCGTTTTGTGGCCTTTAAGGCCTATCGATCACCCGTTCAAGAACTAAGACTTATTGTTGATCAGCTTAAAGCCCATTACTACCTGATAAACGAATCGGGGGGTATATCCCACTTTGCTCCTGATTATGAAAAGCTCCTCCGGATAGGAACAACAGGTTTTATTGAAGAGACTGAATCCCTGCAACGCGGGGTCGATAGGGGTTCCGACGCCTGGAATTTTTATGAGGGGGTAAAAATAATTTCGGAGGGACTTGCCCGGTTCGGAGAACGCTATGCGGAACATGCCGGTCAAATGGCCGCTGAAGAAACAGACCCCGTCAGGAAACATGAACTTGAAGCGATTGCTGGAAACTGCCGGAGAGTGCCGCGTTTCGGGGCAACTACTTTTTACGAAGCGGTACAGTCCATTTTTCTGACGCAGATTGCCCTGAACATGGAAAGCCTGGATAACTCGGTCTGCCCCGGACGGATGGATCAGTATCTCTATCCTTATTATGCACGGGATGTGGAAAGAGGGATTCTCTCCAGGGAGAAGGCGAAGGAAATACTTGCCTGCTTTTCAATCAAGATGTCGGAAATCATTCCTGTGTTTTCAAAGCACCTGACTAATTTTCACGGAGGAATGTTCAACGGCCAAGTGGTGACCGTGGGGGGCCTCACGAGGGACGGGGCAGACGGCACCAATGAACTTTCATATATCTTCCTTGAAATAATGGACGAACTGCGCATGCGCCAGCCGAACTACCACGCAAGGGTACATAAAGGGTCGCCCAGGGAGTATATGGAAAAAATTACTGCTATACTTGCGCAAGGAAGCAACTCGCCCGCGCTCTATGGTGATGAGGCTATCATTGACACCATGGTGCGGAACGGCTATTCCCTTGAGGATGCCCGGGACTATACCGCCGTAGGGTGTGTCGAACCCGTTTCACAGGGAAAGAGTTTTTCCTCGACGGACGCGGCAATATTCAATGTGCCTCTGGGCCTGGAGATGGCGCTGAACAGGGGAAGACGTTTCGGCCATATTTTCCGGTCCGGTGTGGCCACAAAGCCGTTCGGAAAAATGCGTGGCATTGACGAAGTATACAATGCGTTTGCACAACAGCTTTCCTTCAAACTTACACATCTGATTGCGGATCTCAGGGCTGTCGAAGAGGCGAACCGGCGGTATCATCCCACGCCCCTCACCAGCATGCTTCTTGAGGGATGTCTTGAAAAAGGAAAATGCTCCACGGCGGGTGGGGCCAGATATAATTTCTCCGGCATCCAGTGTGTTGCCCCCGTTGATACGGGTGACGCGCTCTTTGCAGTGGAAAAACTGGTGTACCTGGACCAGAGGTTTACCGCAGAAGAGCTTCTCCGGCATCTGAAGAAAAATCTTCCCGATGAGAGAATACGAAACATCCTGCGCTCAGCGGAGAAATACGGGAATGACTGTGAGGATGTGGACCGCCATGTTGCCCGTGTAATCGGTATCTTTGCTGACCTTCTGCAGTCATTCGGAAAGAATACACGGGGAGGACCATATGTAATGGGACTCTATTCGGTAACCGCCCATGAATACTTTGGACGCATCACGGGCGCTCTCCCCAACGGACGGCGAAAGGGTGAGAGCTTCGCGTCCGGTATTGCCCCGGAAAACGGTATGGACAGGCTTGGGCCCACGGCCATGCTTAACTCCGTGCACAGGATTGAGAGTTCGCGTGCGCCAAACGGCATTAACCTGAACGCAATGTTCGACCCCCATTCCCTGCGGGGCAATGAAGGACGCACCGCGCTGGGACACCTGCTGAAGGTGTATTTCGGACGCCGGGGAATGCAGATCCAGGTCAACGTGCTGGACCCGGAAGTTCTTCTGGCGGCGAAAAATAACCCGGAGCAGTACCCGAATCTCCTCGTCCGCGTTTCAGGATATTCCGCCTATTTCGGCGACCTGTCATCTGAAATGCAGGACGAGATAATCCGGAGAAGCATGCTTCGGTGCTGACGGTTAAGAAAGCACTCATCATGACAGATTTTCATTCAGACAATAAAAAAAGCCCCTTGTCCGTTAGGGCAAGAGGCTTTTATCTTTAACTTAAATCTTAAGCCTTAAATCTTTCTTACATTCCCATTCCGGGATATCCGCCGCCGGGAGGCATACCGGGCATTCCGCCGCCTGCGCCCTTCTCTTCGGGCTTATCCGCAATCATGCACTGCGTGGTAAGCAGTAATGCCGCAACTGAGGCCGCGTTCTGCAGAGCAAAACGGGTGACCTTGGTGGGATCAATAACACCGGCCGCGATCATATCTTCATACACATCGGTGCGGGCGTTGAAACCATAGGAACCTTTTTTCTCTTTGACCTTCTCGACCACGATGCTGCCTTCCAGGCCGGCATTGCAGGCGATCATTTTAATCGGCTCTTCAATCGCTTTCTTGATAATATTGACGCCGATCTGTTCGTCGCCTTCCAAAGCCAGTTTGGACAGCATCGGCAGGGTCCGCAGATAAGCTACGCCGCCGCCGGGAACGATGCCTTCTTCAACGGCAGCGCGGGTGGCATGTAGCGCGTCTTCAACGCGCGCTTTCTTTTCCTTCATTTCGGTTTCGGTCGCTGCGCCGACTTTGATTACGGCAACTCCGCCGACCAGTTTGGCCAGTCTTTCCTGAAGTTTTTCTTTATCGTAATCGGAAGTGGTCTCTTCGATCTGAGCGCGGATTTGTTTGACGCGGCCTTCCAGATCGGCACGTTTACCGGCGCCGTCAATAATTGTGGTATTGTCTTTATCAATGGTGATCTTCTTGGCGCGTCCCAGATCTTCCAGTTTCACGCTTTCGAGCTTATAGCCCATATCTTCGGAGATCATCTTGCCGCCGGTCAGGATGGCGATGTCTTCGAGCATGGCCTTGCGGCGATCGCCGAAGCCCGGAGCTTTAACGGCTGCCACATGCAGGGTGCCGCGAATCTTGTTGACCACCAGAGTAGCCAGCGCTTCGCCTTCGATGTCTTCCGCGATGATGAGCAGCGGGCGACTCATTTTGGCGATTTGTTCCAAGATAGGAAGCAGATCTTTCATACCGCTGATTTTCTTTTCATAAATCAGAATTAAAACATCTTCCAAAGCGACCAGCATCTTGTCGGCGTTGGTCACAAAGTAGGGAGAAAGGTAGCCGCGGTCGAACTGCATACCCTCGACGATCTCCAGTTCGGTCTCCAAGCCTTTGGCTTCTTCAACCGTAATGACACCTTCTTTGCCGACTTTATCCATAGCGCCGGCGATGATGTTGCCGATGGTCTCATCGTTGTTGGCGGAAATGGTGCCGACCTGAGCGATTTCTTTCTGATCCTTGGTGGGTTTGCTCATCTTGCCGAGCTCTTTGACAACGGTCTCTACTGCTTTGTCGATACCGCGTTTAATATCCATGGGGTTGGAGCCTGCCGCGACGGCTTTAACGCCTTCGCGATAAATGGCCTGTGCCAGTAAGGTTGCCGTGGTGGTGCCGTCACCGGCGACGTCACTGGTTTTGCTGGCGACTTCCTTGACCATCTGGGCGCCCATATTTTCAAATTTATCTTCCAGTTCGATTTCTTTGGCAACAGTCACGCCGTCTTTGGTGACGGTGGGTGAACCGTAACTTTTATCAATAATAACATTGCGTCCTTTGGGGCCGAGGGTTACTTTTACTGCGTCGGCCAGAGTATTGACGCCCTTCAGCATCGATTTTCTTGCTTCTTCATCATAAAGAAGTATTTTTGCTCCCATTGTATATATTCCTCCTTAATAGTTTCTTATTTTTCAATAATGCCGAGAATGTCGTCTTCTCTCATAATCAGGTATTCTTCGCCGTCTATCTTGACTTCAGTTCCGCCGTATTTGCTGAAAAGAACTTTATCGCCCACGCTGACTTCGGGTTTTATAAGTTTGCCGTCATCGGCAACTTTGCCCTTACCCACGGCAATAACTTTGCCTTCGATCGGTTTTTCCTTGGCTGTATCGGGAATGATGATTCCCCCTTTTGTCTTTGTCTCCTCTTCCAAACGTTTTACAATGATTCTATCCTGTAAAGGTCTGATTTTCATATTATTTCTTCTCCTTTCTACTTTTTTTAAAGTTGTTTTAAAGTTGTATTGTAATAGATGATTTAGTGGCGCTATATTATGCACTATTTCTCAGATGTCAAGGGAATTGCGGACATTTTATTTTTTGATTAACCGGACTTTTTATTCATTAAAATAGATTTTCCAGCAATTCTTTCAGAGAACCGATTTTACAAATTTCCATTTTCGCTATTTTTCCCAGCTGCGCCGCGTTTGTTTTCGGCACCAGGCAGCGGTTAAAACCCAAACGCGCCGCTTCTTTAACACGCACATCCATTTGCGAAATAGCCCGGACTTCTCCGGCCAGTCCCACTTCTCCCAGAACAACCGTACGCGCGTCAATGGGCTTGTCCAGAAAGCTCGACGTCATGGCGGCAACAATGCCCAGATCAACCGCCGGTTCTTCCACCCGGACACCGCCGGCAACATTAATAAAGATGTCCGAACCGCTCAAATGCAGACCACAAATTTTATCGAGAACAGCCACCAAAAGCGAAACACGGTTATAGTCCACGCCGATCGCCGTGCGCCTCGGAGTTCCGAAACTTGAGGAACTTACCAAAGCCTGAATTTCCACTAAAATCGGCCTCGTACCTTCCAGGCTGGGGACGACAACCGAACCGGCGACATTCTGCGGCCGTTCCGCCAGAAAAAAAGTAGACGGATTGGGCACTTCCATTAGTCCTTTATCCCTCATTTCAAAAACGCCGATTTCGTTAGTCGGACCGAAGCGGTTTTTTATACTGCGAATGATCCGGTAGGCATGGCCGGCATCACCTTCAAAATACAATACCGTATCAACCATATGCTCGAGCACTTTAGGCCCGGCGATAGAACCGTCCTTGGTGACATGACCCACTAAAAAAACAGGAATGCCGTATTTTTTGGAAAAAAGAATGAGCCGCGATGAAGCCTCGCGCACCTGCCCGACACTGCCTGGTGCGGACATGAGTTCTCCCGAATAAACCGTTTGAATAGAGTCGATAACCACTATGGACGGCGAAACCGCTTTAATTTGTTCTAAAATCTTTTCCAGGGAAATTTCTACTAAAACCAGTAAATCTTTGGACGCGGCCCCGACCCGTTCACTGCGCAACTTAATTTGACTGGCCGACTCTTCACCGGAAACATATAATACCTTTAATCCTTCCTGAGCCAGATTGTGCATCATCTGCAGCATGAGCGTTGATTTTCCGATGCCCGGTTCTCCGCCGATCAGGATCGCGGAACCGCCGACAATGCCGCCTCCAAGCACCCTGTCAATCTCCGCGATACCAGTAACGGTTCGCTTGCCTTCATCCGCGGGAATATCTTCGATAGACAGGGGCTTGCCGTCAAAGTTCATCTCCGCGCGTCCGCCGGAATCCGATTCGACTACCAGCTCTTCGGCGAAACAATTCCAGCCGCTGCAGGAGGGACATTTCCCCAGCCACTTGGGTGACATGTAACCGCAATGCTGACAAAAGAAACTTGTCTTATTCTTTTTCAAATTTTATTTCTCCCAGATTGAAAACGAAGAAAAGCATATTTGTCCTGACCATGTCAATATTAATTAATACCGGGAAACCATGCGGATCATTAGCTTTACTGAAGACCGGCAGGGTCATTAGTACAGTATCCTTCATCTTGTTGCCAAGATTTCCTTGACATACGGACTCGCGTTTCTTATAGTTTCGCCATCAATATTTGGTGTTTTATCAAATGTTAGATTAAAATAATAAATCGAGTCGGAAGGATGCGGATGCCGTTCTGGAAATGGATTCTGTTACAACTGGCATTGCTCATCTTGCCTGTCAGTATCGCCCACGCGGCTTCTACAGCTACTCTGGTTCTGGAAAATAAACCTTCTTACGATTTACCCGGATACATGGAAATCCTTGTGGATCCGACCACTGATCTGACCATACAGCAAGCCGTCGATCGAACCGATTGGACAGGAACGGTCCGTGAACAGGTCCCCAACCTCGGGTTCACACCAGCGGCAATATGGCTCCGCTTTTCGCTTACCAACCGGACGGATACATCCCAAAAATTCTACGTCTCCTTCGAATATCCGGTGACAAATTCTGTCACGTTCTATACGAAAGACTCGCATGGTGTTTTCCGGGAGGAACATACGGGAAGCAGCATTCCCGCATCCGCAAACGTTGTGCCGGACCGTCACTTCCTGTTTCCTCTCACCATCGGACAAGGCGAGACGGTTGTGGCTTACCTGCGGGTACAATCCACGTCCAGGATAACCCTCCCCATCCGGATACTATCAGATCATGCCCTTTTCCGAAAAGCAATCCGGGATTATACGGCATACGGAGCTCTTTTCGGATTGCTTGCGCTGGTCCTAGTGTATTTCATTGCCGTGGGCTCCTTTTTGTATAAAGGGACCACTCTCTGGCTCGTCATGTACAGTATCTTCTTCGGCCTGCACACGGCTATCAGGGGTGGTTTCATGCACCTTCTCCTGCCGGATAAATTAGTCGGGCTCACCAGTATACTCCAGCTTGCAGTTATCGCCGGACTCTTCTTCACCGGCGCGAAGTTTTTCCGGCTATTCCTTTCCTTGAAGAGCCACTCGAAATCTCTCGATCGAATCATGATCTTTTTTCAATACCTGAGCCTTACATTCGTTGTGCTTCCTCTGCTTCCTTATCCACTCATCATCTTGATAACCCTGATTCTGATCGTATTCAATCCACTCTTCTCGATTTGCCTTGCTTTTTATTTCTGGCGTAAAGGCGTCTCGAATGCCGGCTATTTCGCAATCGGGTGGATTGTCGCGCACGGTGTCGCCGTGTACGATTTTTTCAGGATCAACGGGATGATATCCTACAATCCACTCGGCGAATGGCCGATCCCCTTTTCCCTTTTTATCGCGCTGATCTTTCTATCGGCTGCGATCATCCGGCAGAATACCGACGACCATTTTATGGCGGAAACCGACCCGCTCACGAACCTCGCGAACAGAAGGAAATTCGATAAAGCACTCTTGGCCGAATGGAACCGATGCATGAGACAGCGGACGCCTTTGTCTCTTATCGTGGCAGATGTGGATCATTTCAAGCAATACAACGATTCATTCGGCCATAAAACCGGCGACCAGTGTCTGTGTCGCATCGCTGATGTGCTGAAACAAAATACGCGACGTACCGGAGACCTGGCGGTGCGATATGGCGGCGAGGAATTTGTTCTGCTTCTTCCCAATCTCGATGCCGCAAACGCCTTCACTCTGGCGGAAGCGATCAGGAATTCCATAGGACAGGTGGCAAAGAACACGGAAAGCCAACGTCCCGATGATAACATCACCATCAGTTTAGGAGTTGCCACCCAGGTACCCGATGAAGGGGAAAAACCGGAAAGCCTTGTCCTGAAAGCCGACCAAGCGATGTACCGGGCAAAACGCGGGGGAAGAAACCGCACCGTTGAGAGCTCTTCGCCGGGCTAATCGCTGTTATTCGTTAAATAAATTCTGTCCGATCATTAAATGAAACCTTCTAAAAATTCACTGCTGAAACGAATGCTGATTCAGCTTTGGGGAATATTGGGGACGGCTCACTTTTTTTCTTTAGATAATGACGCTTTTATTGACAAATAATATACATCTGATATGTCTCAACCCCTAAAGGTAGCAATTCTCTTAATCGGCAAATAAAATTATTTTAACTACAATATTGATTGGGGAGGAACGATGAAGATTCAAGTAAGGATTATGGCCAGTTTCATACTCTTAACCACTCTTGCCATTATGGCCTGCGGCGG
>PHBJ01000026.1:0-28283 GCA_002840555.1 Deltaproteobacteria bacterium HGW-Deltaproteobacteria-13 | reverse complement strand
GAGATATATTCGTACATGACAGCCAAACAGGCCAGACCATAAGAGTAAATGTCGCGTCTAACGGAGATCAGGCATTGGGCGGAGGTAGCGGCGGAGTCTCTATATCGGCAGATGGGCGCTATGTGGCATTCCGGTCAGGTGCAACCAACCTGGTCTCGGGTGATACCAATGGGGAGCAGGATATCTTCGTGCATGATTGTCAGACGGGCGAGACCATAAGAGTTAATGTGGCATCCAACGGAGATCAGGCAAATAACGGAGGTAATGACAGGGCCTACATATCGGCAGATGGGCGCTACGTGGCATTCCAATCGGATGCAACCAACCTGGTGTCGGATGACACCAATGGGTTGAAAGATATATTTGTGCACGACAATCAGACAGGCCAGACCACAAGAGTGAATTTGGATTCTAGCGGAACTCAGGCATCGGGCGGAGGTAGTGAATTCCCCACCATATCAGCAGACGGACGCTATACGGCATTCCAATCAGATGCAACCAATCTGGTATCGGATGACACCAACGGGCTAAGAGATATCTTCGTACATGACAGTCAGACAGGCCAGACCATAAGGGTAAATGTGGCATCCAACGGAGATCAGGCAGCAGGCGGAGGTAGTGAAAAAGCCGTTATATCAGGAGATGGACGTTATGTTGGATTCCATTCAGACGCTACTAATCTTGTGACGAATGACACAAACGGGCTAAGAGATATCTTCGTAAATGACAGCCAGACAGGCCAAACCATAAGGGTGAGTGTGGCATCTGATGGAACTCAGGCATCGGGCGGGATCAATGAGTATCCTACAATATCGGATGACGGAAGATTCGTGGCATGGCAGAGTGACGCCACTAATCTTGTGACGGATGACACCAACGGAGACAGGGATATCTACGTTCACGACACTGCGACCGGAGATACTATAAGGGTGAGCGTTTCATCGGCTGGAGATCAGGCGGATGGATGGAGCTACGATCCGTCATACTGATTTTAACTCTAAGCAAAAAGGCAGAGCCTGGTTGGCTCTGCCTTTTTTATTTAATGACAGAATATTGTAAATTCGTCCCAGTCATAGATTAATTTCAATAATGGCTTTACCCTGACCAGTTCGTCATCTCTTGCTGTCGTCCGTGGGTCTCTCCTATCGTCTGGCGAAGTCCTGTTTCGGGTACGGCAATAGATGAACATGATTGGGCATTAGCCAGTAAGCCCATATTTCCACAATCCCTGCCACCCAACACATATTACAGCGCTGTCCTGCCTTTTGTGGTCAAGATTCCCTTGACATAACAGGGCCGCGTCTTCTATTCTACATTCCACGGAAAGGAACTCTTTATCAATTAAATTTATGACCATTCATCTTGGAAGGATAGCACAACATGGCAAACGTTAAAGCAACTGATCTCGTTATCATCCGCGACATGCTGAAGGGAAAGGGGGATGAGGACATGAATGCCCTGGCCTCAGCGCTCAAACCTGAAGTATTTCAAATCCTGAAAACCTGTCTCTCTCTCAATTGGATTCCTATCGAGGTTGAAGCAGAAATACTGCAGGAAGCTTCCAAATTGTTCTTTCCCAACGATCCAAGGCCTTTATTTAAACTGGGATATACAGTGGCAGGGAAGCAGTTCACCGGCGTTTACAAGTTCTTTCTCCGGATTCCCAGCGTAGGCTTTATCATCAAGAATGTTTCAACAACTTTTAATACAATGAATGACAAAGGCACTTGCCGGGTAGACGGATTGACTTCCAATGGCGGAACGTTTGTTATCTCCGGCCTGCCTGAACAGACGGCTGTTCAGAGAGAATACATTTGCGGCGTGATATCGTGCGTCTTGGAATTAACAGGAGTCAAAAATGTTAAAGTGGTCAAAGTGGAAAACGATCCTAATGAATGGAAATGGAAAATAAGCTGGGAATAGGAAATCTGGGAAGGGGAAATCCGGTTAGCTATGATTCATTCAAAGGAGGAATACCCGTGAAGAAAATTTTGTGTTTGTGTCTCATGCTGTCTTTGCTCGTCGCCTGCTCGTCCGAAAAGGACGTCAAACCCAATCCCGCCGCCGCTCCTGCAATGGAAACGGCCGTGGCGCCGGAAGCGTCCGCACCCATTACCAGTCTCTCGGGAGAATACGTTTTGACGGAGACCAATGCTACCAAAACAAAGCCAGGCGGCCAGGAGTTCGCATGCCGGACAACCCATACGTATAAACTGATGTTTATCAATGACAATGTGGTGCGGTACACGGCGAATACGGAACAGAGCATCGATCCACCCGCGGAAGGCGTGATGTGTCAATCCAAATTGTATAACGTGGATGTAACCGGCACCTATGAAATAAAAAACGGCAACACCGTGACGTTGGCCTTTTCTCCATCGGATGGGAAATTGCCCTGGGTTGACAAAAATATTCTGTTATTAAGACTGAAAAACACCAACGCGCTGGAAATTGTATACAATGGCTCCGAATTTCGCAAACAGTGAGTTGGCACAACCGTCCCCTTTATTGGGATTACGAAGAAACTATCAACTGTAATAGCATGCTCTGTTTTATCGGAGCAACTTTGTGCCGAACGAAGCGGCCAAAATATTCTTGACACTCAGGACCGCGTTTCTTATACTTCACTCCACAGGGAAGAAGTTCTTGTCAATACAATATTTTTCGTTGCAATAGAATTTGATTCATGGAGGAAAAGATGCGAAAACTTCTATGTTCGATATTGATTGTGATCATCGGACTGCTGCCATCCGTAACCATAGCGGCAATGCCGACCCAGGCAGACAAACTTAAATCCTCAAAAACTTCTCAAATGATTAATCAGGGGACTTTGCCCATCATCGCAGTTTCCGTAATTGAACCAAAATCCGGACAGACGCCTTATGTTCCCGGATGGCCCCTGCCCATCAAGTGGACCTACGGAGGAACACCGCCCGGCCTTGCCAAAATAATTCTTTTAAAGGGAACCCAGGAAGTCTTTACATTTACCCAGGGAACATCCTGGGGAAACGGAGGCCAGGGAAGCTTTGCCGCCTCCATGCCCGTAAACGAATTCGGATTTAACATCTACAAGGTCAAGGTGGTCAGCACCACAAACAGCGCCTGGTCCGCTACAAGCGGAGAGTTTGTATCCATGCCGATCATCAAAGTACAATCGCCCGTTAATGACGGACAGACCTGGAAAGTCGGAGAAACCCATACCATCTCCTGGAAATATTCAGGCGGTTGCGGCAATACGGTGGGCATCAAAGCGATTCTTACCAGTGATCAATGGGCTTATGATCTGAAAACCAACTGGCCGATCGGATCCAACTGGAACGGTTCGTTTTCCTGGACAATCCCGACTAGCATCCCCGCCGGAGAATATCGCGTTTATCTGCAGGGTGATAAGACCTGCAACGACCGAACCGCGAAATTCACACTTGTTCACTAGCTCTCGGGGTTCAATCCGATACGCAACATAATTTTAACAAGAAAAAGAGGTAAAATTGAATGAAGATTCGCCAGCGGTTTCAATCATCCTGATTCAGCCAGCTTTTACAGATATCTCCAATTGAACACCATCTTAAAATTAATTTTCTTCTTGATTATTGAACGATACTAAAATAAGTAGTGCAAATAATTATTTTCTTTAAGTAAAGGCTTAAGTTCTCATGGATGAATTAAATAAAACAGATGAAAAGGATATTCAACCGGAGGATGTGCTGCCGGAAATTTCTTTGGAAGAACTGACTCCCGAAATGCGCGCTGCCTGTGATCGCGCCGGCTGGGGAACCCTGGTACCCGTGCAGGCCAAATCCATTCCTTATTTTTTAGCAGGCCGGGATATGATGGTGCAATCCCGCACCGGTAGTGGCAAAACCGGCGCCTACATTCTGCCCATTATACAAAAAATTAACGCGCAGCAGAATTTTGCTCAGGCTCTCGTCCTTGTTCCCACCCGCGAGCTGGCCCTTCAGGTATCCCGGGAAGCCGAGATGCTGACCCAGGGAACAGATATCAGAATAGCCGTTGTGTACGGAGGCGTGGGATACAACGCGCAACTGGAAGCATTTCGCGGCGGCGCTCAACTCGTGATTGGCACACCCGGACGCATCCTGGATCATCTGCTGAAAAATACTCTATCACTGGATCACTTGAAAATTTTGATTTTCGATGAAGCCGACCGCATGTTGTCCATGGGTTTTTATCCCGACATGGTAAAAATCCGTAAGTATATACCCTCTAATAAAATACTCAGCAGTATGTTTTCCGCGACTTTTCCGCCGCAGGTCATCCGTTTATCCGATCAATTCCTGCATCAGTCAAAATTATTGAGCTTAAGCGGCAATCAGGTGCATATCGCCGAGATCGAACATATTTATTATGTCGTACCCGGCATGCGCAAAGAAAGGTCGCTCGTCCGCATTATCGAAATTGAAAACCCCTCCTCAGCCATTATTTTCTGCAACACAAAGGACACCGTGCATTACCTTTCGGTCGTGCTCAAACGTTTTGGCTACGACGCCGATGAGCTGAGTTCCGATCTGGCCCAGAGCATGAGGGAAAAAGTCATGGGCCGGGTGCGGCGCGGCGCCCTGCGATTCCTCGTGGCGACCGATGTCGCCGCCCGCGGTATCGATATTCCAGATTTGTCTCACGTCATTCAATATGAACCGCCGGAGGATCCGGAAGCCTATATCCATCGCGCGGGACGCACGGGGCGCATGGGCTCCAGCGGCGTGGCGATTTCGCTGGTCGCGGAAATGGAAAAATTCAAACTGCAGAGCATTGCTAATTTTTACAACATTAATATGGAAGAACGCCCGCTGCCCGATGACGAGGAACTGGAACGGATCGTGGCGGAAAGAATAACGGCGCTTCTGGAGGCTAAACTTCGCGCCCGTGACAATCTGGAAATTGAACGCATGCAGCGGTTCGTGCCTCTGGCAAGAAATCTGACGCAGGCCGAAGATGAACTGGCTTTGATTGCCATGCTTCTGGACGATTACTATCAGCAAACACTGCATGCGCCGCCGGCTCAGCCCATTGTCGAAACTGACCAGGGACATGGTTTTACACAAAAGCCTCCCGTCAAACGGCCCCGGCCAAGAAATAAAAACAGGGGAAAAAACTCAGACCACCGGTCATAATTATTATAAACAGGAAATCTTTTCCATAAAATTCCCTCTATAAATTTGTGGTCTTTTCAGCTTATATTTCTTTTTATTCTGTATAGTTATATCGGTTAAATTTGATTTATAAGGCATGTCCCCGCCTGTTAAAAAACAAACTAAATTTTCTTGAGTAAAGGTTTCAATACTGATATGAACGAAGACAGGTTTTAAAAAATTTATTTTAAGGATGTTTATTATGCAAAACCCTAATTTCAGTTCCGGTCCCTGCAGTAAGAGACCAGCGTGGAGTATCGACGCGCTGAAGAGCGCGCCGGTCGGCCGCTCACACCGTTCCGCTCTGGGCAAAGAAAGAATCGTTAAAGCCATCAACGATACAAGAAAAGTTCTAAACATTCCGGCAGATTACCTTGTGGGCATTCTTCCGGCGTCAGATACCGGCGCTTTTGAATGCGCCATGTGGTCACTTTTGGGTCCCAAGCCGGTCACCGTATTGGTCTGGGAAAGTTTTTCCGAAGGCTGGGCAACGGATGTCAATAAACAGCTTAAACTCAACCCGACGATTATTAAAGCCGATTACGGCAAGATTCCTGATCTTTCCAAAGTGGATTGGAAAAGCGATGTGATCTTCGTGGCCAACGGCACTACCAGCGGTGTGAGGATCCCCGACTGGAACTGGATTCCCGCCAACCGCGAAGGGCTCTCTCTTTGCGACGCCACCAGTTACGCTTTTGCCAATGATGTCGACTGGAGCAAAATCGATGTCCTGACCTTCTCCTGGCAGAAATGTCTGGGCGGTGAAGCCGCTCACGGCATGATGATTTTAAGCCCCAAAGCGGTTGCCCGTCTGGAATCTTATACTCCGCCCTGGCCGATGCCCAAAATTTTCCGTCTTAAAAAAGGCGACAAAATCAGCAAGGCGATCTTCGACGGTGATGTCATCAACACACCCTCGATGCTCTGCGTGGAAGACTATCTGGACGCTCTGGATTGGGCGGGCAAGTTTGGCCTCGACGGTCTGATCAAGAAAAGTCAGGGAAATTTGAAAGTCGTGGCCGACTGGGTTGCCAAAACAGACTGGATCGAATTCCTGGCCGATGATCCCAAGGTACGCTCCAACACTTCCGTCTGCCTGAACGTAGTTCATCCCAAGGTAGCGGCACTGGGCAACGACGAAAAGAGCAAGTTCCTCAAGAGCATCGCTTCCGATCTGAGCAAGAAAAACATAGCTCATGATATCAACTCCTACAAAGAAGCTCCCGCCGGATACCGTTTCTGGTGCGGCCCGACTATCGAGGAGGCTGATCTGAAGGCGGCGCTTGCCGAACTGGAAAAAGTTTTCAATGAAAAGGTAAAAAGCCTTTAAAATACAGGAAAGAAATCATGGCTAATGTTGTAGTCGTAGGCACTCAGTGGGGCGATGAGGGCAAAGGGAAAATTGTTGATCTTTACACTGAAAAAGCCGACATTATCGCCCGTTTTCAGGGTGGAAATAATGCCGGCCACACGCTGGTTGTCAAGGGCAGGAAAACAATTCTGCATCTGATTCCCTCGGGAGTTTTGCATGATAATAAAACCTGTATTATCGGCAATGGAGTCGTTTTTGATCCTTTTGTATTTCTTCAGGAGATGGAAGAGTTGCAGAAAGGCAACCTTCTTCAGTCCAACACCAGAATCTATATCAGTGAACGGGCTCATTTAATCATGCCTTATCACCGCAGCCTTGATCAGGCGCGGGAAGCCAAAACATCGGGTAAAAAAATAGGCACCACCGGCCGCGGCATTGGTCCGGCATATGAAGACAAGGCCGCCCGCACGGGAATCCGCGTGGGCGACCTTTACGAAGAAAATTTATTCCGGGAGATGCTGCGGCATAACCTGGAAGAAAAGAATTTTCTGCTGAAAAATTATTACAACGAAAAGCCGCTGGACGAAGAAGAGATTGCCGCGCAATATTTGGACTGTGCCCAAAAAATAAAATCCTATGTGGCGGATACCTCTTTGATCCTGGATCATGAAATAAGACAGGGCAAGAAAATTCTTTTTGAAGGCGCGCAGGGATCGCATCTGGACATTGATCACGGCACATATCCCTATGTGACTTCGTCCAACACGGTTTCCGCCAACGCTTCCTCCGGAAGCGGAATCGGCCCCAACGCCATCACTAAAGTTGTGGGAATTTGCAAGGCTTACACCACGAGAGTCGGCGAGGGTCCCTTCCCCACCGAATTGAATGATGAAACCGGCAATCACATGCAGCAGGTCGGACAGGAATTCGGGGCGACAACCGGAAGAAAACGCCGTTGCGGATGGCTGGATATGGTACTCGTTCGACAGGCAGTCCGTGTCTCAGGTATCGGTGCGCTGGCCATTACCAAACTGGACGTTTTAACCGGTCTGGACAAACTGAAGATATGCGTCGGCTATAAATACGCTAACGATCAGTTTACCCACGCCGCACCGGCAAGCATTCGCATCCTTTCACAGTGCCAGCCTGTTTACGAAGAATTCGACGGCTGGAAGGAAGACATTCTTTACGCCCGGGACATGAATGAACTGCCCGTTAACGCCAGAAAATACCTCAGACGGCTGGAAGAATTAGCGGAAGCTAAAATCGTTCTGGTATCCGTGGGAGCGGGCCGGGAAGAAACAATTATCCTGGAAGATCCCTTTATTAATAAATTGTTGTAGTTTCTTCTTGACACATGCGCAACTTGTTGTTAGGAAGTCACGCTTAAAATTATGAATCAAGTGGGCTGTTAGCTCAAGTGGGCTGTTAGCTCAGCGGTAGAGCAGTGGACTTTTAATCCATTGGCCGGGGGTTCAAATCCCCCACGGCCCACCAAAGAAATCAAGGGTTCCCGTGAGGGGACCCTTTTTTAACATCTGTCAGCAACGATATTCACACAAGATTTTCATCGGCGACGCGCCCCCGCATTTTCCGGCCAAGATTTTCTTGACACACGTAAACACCCATTCTATACTTCGTCCCGCAAAACGGAAGTTCTTATAAAAAATACCATAAGGACAATTAGTTTTGGACAATAGCGTCACAAAATTAGGTATTCTATGTTATCAGAGTACTCTCTAATAAAAAAGTATGGAAAGGAATAGGAGGTATTTATGTATCGCATCGATCTGTTAAATAAAATTTCGGAAAAAGGCTTGAGCCTTTTTACTGACAAGTATGAGTACCGTGCTGAAATTGCCGATCCCGACGGCATCCTGGTAAGAAGCAAGGAAATGAAAGAAATGGCCCTGCCGTCCAGTCTGAAAGCCATTGCCCGCGCCGGCGCCGGTGTCAACAATATTCCTATCGATAAATGCTCAGAGAAAGGCATCGTCGTTTTTAATACCCCGGGAGCCAATGCCAACGGCGTAAAAGAACTGGTCATCCTGGGCATGATCCTGGCGGCACGCAATGTTGCGGAAGGCCTTGTCTGGACCAAAGGACTCGTGGGTGAAGGCGACAAGGTACCTGATCTGATCGAAAAAGGAAAATCAAAGTTTGTCGGCACGGAGCTCCTGGGCAAAACCCTGGGTGTCGTGGGACTGGGCGCCATCGGCACCATGCTGGCCAACACTGCCGAATCCCTGGGCATGGAAGTCATGGGATACGATCCATTCCTGTCCATCGAGGCGGCCTGGAAGCTGTCCCGCAACACCAGGAAGGCCCCGAGCCTGGATAAGCTTCTGGCGGAATCCGATTACATTTCGATTCACGTCCCCCAGAACAAGGACACCAAGGGATTCATCAATTCCGATAAGTTCGCGATCATGAAGAAGGGCGTTGTGCTCCTTAACTTCGCCAGGGGAGGACTCGTGGACACCCCATCACTGAAAAAGGCCGTTGCCGACGGGATCGTGGGCCGCTACGTAACAGACTTCCCGGACGAAGAGGTCATCAAGACGGATAAAGTCATCGCCATCCCGCACCTGGGCGCCTCCACCGAGGAGTCCGAGGAAAACTGCGCCATCATGGCCGCCATGGAGTTGATGGACTTCCTCGAAAACGGGAACATCAAGAACTCTGTCAACTTCCCCGAGTGCATCCTCGACAGATCGGGCAAGCAGAGGATCACCATCTCCAACCAGAACACGCCGGGCATGATCGAAAAGATCACGCACCTCATGGCCGACAACAAGCTCAACATCGCCGACATGATCAACAAGAGCAGAGGTAATATCGCCTATAACATCATCGATCTCGATGGTAATATAAGCGAAGACCTGGTCAAGAAAATCAGCTCGGCTGAAGGGGTGCTCGCGGTCAGAGTACTTTAAGAAAACCTTCGGCACGTTCTCCATTGATCAAAAAAGTGTCCGGCTTATCTTTGCCGGACACTTTTTAATTTACACATACCGGGATATCCCCGGATATAAAGCTAAAACGCTGTCCCCTTTTTTATTTTATCAACATTAAAAAATATATTGTAGTTGATGATATTTCCTTTAAGATTGTGATATAGACAACGGAATTTTTAATGTCTGTTTTTGTGAGGTGTTTGACTTGCGCGGCTATAAAAATTATTCTTGGATTATTATCATATGTTTAATTGCAGCCGCCTTAGCCGCCTTTGGCAGGATAGCGGGCAATGAATTTATTAATTTTGATGATAACATATACATCACCGCGAACAATCATATTAAAGCAGGGATTAACCTGGAAAATATCAAATGGGCCTTTAGTACCTTTGCCTCCAGTAACTGGCATCCTCTCACCTGGCTCTCCCATATGCTGGACTGGAGCCTTTTCGGAGCAAACGCTTCCGGTCATCATCTGATTAATTTGTTCCTGCACATCGGCGCGGTTCTCTTTCTGTTCCTTTTTTTAAATAAGACAACAAATAATATCTGGCCTTCGGCTTTTGCCGCCGCTCTCTTCGCCCTTCATCCCCTGCGGGTCGAATCCGTCGCCTGGGCCGCCGAACGCAAAGATGTCTTAAGTATGTTTTTCGGCATGGCGAGTATTTACGTTTATGCCTTTTATGCCGAAAGCTCTAAACTTTCCCGATATCTTCTGTGTCTGACATTATTCGCTTTAAGCCTGATGGCCAAATCCATGCTGGTCACCTTGCCTTTTATTTTATTGCTTCTTGATTACTGGCCTCTTAAACGCTGGCAAAAAGATATTCCTGCGCCGCCGGGAAACAGCACCGGAATAACCGGCAGACTTTTATGGGAAAAGGTCCCTTTCATTATCTTAACCATTGTCTCAAGCATCATGACTGTCTGGGCTCAATATCAAGACGGATCGGCGTATATGCCCTTCCCTTCGCGTTTGTTCAATGCAATCATTTCTTACGCATCTTATTTGAGAAAGATTTTCTTACCGGTGGATTTAGCCGTATTTTATCCATTTCAATATTCTTTTTCCATATGGCAAGTTCTGATTTCCTGCTTAATCCTCATCGGGATCACTTTTGTTGTTATTCATTTCTTCAGGAAATTACCTTTTTTATTCGTGGGCTGGTTTTGGTATTTGGGAACTTTGATTCCCGTAAGCGGGTTGGTGCCAGTCAACGTACCGATGGCCGATCACTTTACTTATCTTCCCTCCATCGGCATTGCTGTTATGCTGGCCTGGGGAATTCCGTATTGGATCAGAAGTGAAAATATCCGCAAAAAAATTTTATTCCCGGCGGCGACAGCCGCCCTGGCCGTTTTGGCAGTGTTAACCTGGCAGCAATGCGGTTACTGGAAAAACAGCATTGAACTTTTCAGTCACGCTTTGCACGTAACCCATAATAATTATCTGGCACATAACAATATGGGCTGCGCTCTGGCTGATGAAGGCAAAATCAATGAGGCTCTTGATCATTACAACGAGGCAATCCGTATATTACCTTCTTATGCCAACGCCTACAATAACAGAGGAAACATTTATACCGGCAGGGGGCAGTATCAAAGGGCCCTTGAAGACTTTAATGAATCCATTCGTCTGAAACCGGCTTATGCGAGCACCTATAATAATAGAGGGAATGTTTATGCTCAACTGGGACAATATCAGCCGGCCATTGAGGATTTCAGTAAAGCCATAAGCCTGCAGGAGGACTGCTTCGAAGCATACTGCAACAGAGGACGTGCTTACGGTAAAATGGGCCAGTATCAATTAGCCATCGAGAATTACAATAAAGCAATTACATTGAAACCCGATGACGCCTATCCTTACATCAACGTGGGAATTTTTTATTTTAAACAAGGAAACGACAAGCCGGGTTGCTATGCCGCGCAAAAAGCGTGTGAACTGGGAAGCTGTAAACTGCTGGAATTGGCTAAAAAGAAGGGATCCTGCCGTTGATTCCTTAACAGCGTTCCTTTGAAACGCTGATCTTAAAGAACGGCAAAATTATTTTAAAATCCGTTTATCAAGGGGTCAAATCGCTCACGGTTCGCCAAAAAATAAAAAAAGGCGGATTCTTTATAATCCGCCTTTTCTCTAAATGGTTTAAATCTTAGTTAACCCATTTTAACCGTTTCGCCTGGCGTTTGCCAATGTAATATTCTTTATTCTTGTATCCCCTGGATGACGCACCAACTACTTTTCCATTAGAAACGGCTCTTCAGTTCCGACATCAATCTGCTTTGGCATTCTAAAAAACTTTTTTATCAGCTGTCTTAACTTACTTAAATCAACCATGCCCCGAGTGGGCTCATCTAACTGAAACCTTGATCTTTCAACCAAAAGATTCTTCTTTTTTCATAACGTTGTATTATTTTACAATAGAATTATTAAAAAATCAAGAAAAAAATCTATATATGGTGTTTATTTTAAATATCACCACAATAAGTGGTATGCCTCTATTATTATTGAATTTCATCTCAAATCAATAATTTGTTCATCTGAACATGACCAAAAGAGGGGAAAAAAAGAAGATCACCAAACAATAAAAATGATGAGCGGGAAACGTTGAATGCCGGAATGTTTCTTTTTTTGACATCCGGGCCGGCAATCATGTATATATTTTTAAATGATTTAATCCACTTCAGGAGATTATCATGGATGAAAAAATAAGAAGTTCAATTTTTAAGCAAATAGAAAAAGAGCCATTCAGTAAAAAGTTCGGTTTAAAACTGATTGACGTTGAAGAAGGATACGCGAAAGTGGAAATGGTTTTCTCTTCCGATCTGGAAAACATGTTCGGCATGGCTCACGGGGGAGCCATATTTGCTTTGATGGATGAGGCCTTTGAAGTCGCCTCCAATTCTCACGGCACAATGGCCGTCGCCCTGAACATGAACATAAATTACCTGGCCTCGCCCGCCAAAGGTTCAAAGTTGACCGCCGAAGCAAAAGAAATCAACAAAACGAAGAAAACCGCCGTCTATGATATTGCCGTGACCGACGACAACAACAATATTATTGCCGCCTGCCAGGCGCTTGTTTATCGTATGGAAAAGCCTCTGCCTTTTCTGGAAAATTAAACAGCTTTCAATTTCGGAGAAAAGATGAGGGCATTTGATCCTTTCGGATGGCTGGAAAAATATTTTTCGGCAAATACGCTGCATCTGCTAATCAGAGCTGTGGCTGTGGTTGTGATTCTGGCATTTTTAATTCACCGGATCAGTTTATACAGCCGCTACTTATTCAAGCCGCTCTGGGCGGCGGAAACTCTTATTTTTGTTATTTTTCTGATCAGTTACATCATCCGCATAAATCCGGCGGACCGTTCCCGCGGCGTTCGGGAGATTCTGATTCCGCTGGCGGGCGCCATGCTGCCTTTTGCGCTGATCTTCTCTCCATCGCAGAATTTGATCACCGGTCAAACGAACTATGCCTATATCGTTTTCATATGGATGACTGTTTCTACCGCCCTCACCGTGTGGGGACTATGGACGCTGCGGCGCTCTTTCAGCATCACGGTTGAGGCACGCGAACTGGTGACAGGCGGGCCTTACCGCTTCATCCGGCACCCCGTGTACCTGGGAGAAATGCTGAGCGCCGCCGCCGTGACCATATTTCGTTTTTCACCGGTTAATGTTCTAATTCTTTTTCTGTTTGTGGCCATTCAATTGTTCCGCTCAAAAATGGAAGAGGAAAAACTTGGCCATGTCTTGCCCGGTTACATTGATTTTGCCGCAAAGGCCTTCTGGTTCTGGCCCGGCCCGCCGAAGCATCAACGTTGACGGCAGAGGCTTTATTTCTTCAGTCTAAGCCATTCCACCGATCTTCCCAAAAGACTAATGCCGATATATCCCCGCGAGGTCAAAATATCGTCCTTGACCCATATTGTACACTTATAGGTTTCGCCATTATCAGGATCCATAATCCTTCCAGCGCTGTATTCCAAACCCTTCGCATCTACTTTTCCGGTTTTTTTCATATTTTTTAATATGACCATTCCAACGATCGGCTTGTTTTTTAAATCTCCGGAACATTTAACACAAAGTTGATTCGGATTATCCTTTTCAGGGGCGGTTAAAAGTTTTGTGATCTTACCGAAATAGAGGCCATCCTTTTCGAATATTTCAATATAGGAGGTCTGCTTCCCCTTGTCCGCACCTTGATCACCGATCGTTATCCATGTTCCGACAATGGGTTCCTGTGCTTTTACGGCAGCGCTGAAAAACACAACGACAAACATGCAAATCATGACACTCATTATAATCTTTTTCATAAATATTAATCCCTCCAGTGAAATCGTATTGTTAAAAAGCCGTTAACACCTGCAAAAGCAGAGTGCGTAGTGTCTTCTCCGCTTACCCGCATTAAAATCATAATACAATTAATTTATAAAAAATATTTATTGACTTCATAATTTAACTATATTAACTTAATGCCATTAAGTTAAAATTTATATCAGGTTTCCACAAAAAGCAAGTTTTTTTCAAACAGCCAGGGGGGGGCAAATGGAATGTAACATTAAAGTTTACAGCTATAGATGGGTGGTACTTTTTGTATATTTTCTCATCAACGCTTTGATGCAGATACAGTGGATCGCCTTTGCGCCTATCACCAGCGAAGCGGTCGCGTTTTACAAAGTGCCGGCTATGCAAATCGACCTCCTTTCCCTCATCTTTATGATCGTCTATCTTTTTGTATCTTTTCCGGCATCTTATATAATAGACACATGGGGTATACGCATCGGCATCGGGATCGGCGCCGCAATGATGGGTATCTTCGGATTGATTAAGGGAATCTACGGTGCCAACTACAATATGGTTATCCTGGCTCAAATCGGGATTGCCGTTGGACAACCCTTCGTCCTGAATTCCGTTACCAAGGTCGGGGCCCGGTGGTTTCCCCTGCATGAGCGGGCTACCCAGGCAGGCATAAGCGTTTTGGCGCAATTTGTCGGGATTATTATCGCGATGGCGCTCACGCCAATTCTCTTTAAAACGTACGGTATGGAAAAGATGCTGATGATCTATGGTATAGCCACGCTGGCCGGCGCCATTATCTTTTTAATATTTAACAAAGAGCATCCGCCCACACCGCCCTGCCCTGAAGGCCATGACGAACGTATTTCAGTCTTCGCCGGTTTGAAACACATCTTCAGTCAAAAGGATATGATCTATCTGCTCATCTTCTTCTTTATAGCGCTGGGAATTTTTAACGCGGTAACAACCTGGATTGAGCAGATCATCAGTCCGCGCGGCTTTACCATTACGGAGGCCGGAATCGCGGGGGCACTCATGATGATCGGCGGCATCGCCGGCGCTTCCATCCTGCCGGTCCTTTCCGATAAAATGCGTAAAAGAAAAATTTTCATCGTTCTCGCTTGTATCGGCGCTATTCCCGGACTTGCGGGAATGACTTTTGCCGGCAATTACATACTGCTCCTTGCTTCATGCATCCTATTAGGTTTCTTCCTTATGGGTGGCGGGCCTATATGCTACCAGTACAGCGCAGAGGTCAGTTATCCGGCGCCCGAGGCTACTTCGCAGGGATTGCTTATGCTTGCCGGACAGATTTCAGGAATCATCTTTATCTTCGGCATGGATATTCTGACTGCGGCCGGCGCCTCAAAAACTCCCGCAATGCTCATCTTCCTTGCACTGATGATAGCAAATGTATTCCTGATTCTGAAAATCAAGGAATCAAAGATGGTTAAGACGGATGATATTTAAGAGTCTGTTTCTTCTTAAAATATTTTTACAATTCTCTGAGAGTTGGTCATGGACGCAAAATTAGAAACACAGCGGGGGGGGGGATAACCTTTAAATTTTAAGAACGAGGGGGGGGGACAATGAAAAAAATTTTATTGCCGTTGTTTTTATTTCTTATCGTTGCGGGCACCGGTGTGATCGGCTGCAGTACAAACATCTCAACGGGAGCAGGAGACGGAACATCACAAGTAGCCGCGATTGATAATTCATCTCTTGATGCCGCCGTAATCAAAAGCAACAATGTAACAACACCTGCAGCGTCGGATGATGCTCACCTGCGCAGCAGCGTATCAGCGCCTGCGGAAGGGAGCACCTATCTCATAGGCGCCGGAATCTATGACATCACTGGCCCCTCAGCGGAAATAGCCTTTATGGGATTCGCCGATGATACGCAAAAAGGCGCCGGGATCAGCATGAGACTCAGATCAAGGGCCTTCGTTATCGGTGATGGAATTAATCGGGTCGTTTTCGTGAGCGCGGACACATGGGAAATCAGCCAGATGGTCAAGTTGAGAGTCGCTCAAAAACTTGCCGCGGACCCGATTTTGAGCAAGTTTTACAGCGCAAAAAACGTCTGTCTAAGCGCAACGCATACGCATACCGCCGTTTCCGGTTTTGATGGATATTTTCTATATGACGCCATCCCCAAGGGATTTGTCAGGGCCAGCTTTGACGCGATAGTAAACGGGATTTATAACTCCATCGTTCTCGCCCACAACAATATCGAGCCCGGTAGAATTTATATCAATAAAGGTGAAATCAGTAAATGCGGGTGGAACCGTTCGCCGCGCATGTATGAAAATAATCCGGATGCTGAAAAAGCCCTGTACAACGGCAATACCGACAAAACTATGACCCTGCTCAAACTTGTGAATCTGGCAGGCCAAGATATTGGAATGATCAACTGGTATGCAGTACATCCTACTTCAATCGGTCCGGAAAATCACCTGATGAGCGGCGACAATAAAGGACATGCCTCTTACATGTTCGAAAAAGACATGGGGACTGATTATCAGGCGTCCAAGACTTTTGTTGCCGCCTTCGCTCAGACCAATGCCGGTGATGTAACTCCCAATGTGCCCTTTACTCAGAATTTTGGAACGATCGAATCCGCAATGGACGCGGCGGAAATTGACCGGGCAACTGCGGTGGCGCTGGGACTGCCCTGGTATCAGGCATACGGCGAAGCCGATATTGAACAGAATATTGAATTAAAACTCATGGCCGAAAGACAGTACAACAAGGCTAAAGAGCTCTACAATTCAGCGATGGAACCTTTAAGCGGATCAATTGATTTCCGTCACGAATGGGTAGACATGCGCACATTATATGTAACGTCCGCGGGGACAACAACATGTCCCGGAGGGATGGGCGCTTCATATTCTTACGGCAGCCCTTCTGACAACCCTTCACCCTTTCCGCTGTTTAAAGAAGGTGTAACCGTAGACAGTATCGATTGGAATCAGGATTTTGAAACAGCGTTTCTGGCTAACTTTTTACCAGGGGCAATCGGTCTGATCTATCCGGCATCGGTAACGGATGAATACAGGGAATGCCAGGCGCCAAAACCTGTTATTCTGGCTACAGGCCTTATGAGTTTCAGCCTAAAAAAGATTCCCCTGACACCGCAAATTATGCCTCTGCAAGTGCTGAAAATCGGCAGTATGGCGATTGCGGCTGTTCCTACCGAAGTCACGACCATGTCCGGAAGAAGAATCAGGAACACCGTCGTTGACGGTCTTCAAAACGCAGGGGTAAAATACGCGGTCGTAGCAAGTCTTGCCAATACTTACGCATCGTACCTGGCGACCAAGGAAGAATTCCAGTTGCAGGGATATGAAGGCGGAGGAACATTTTTTGGTCCGAATCAGCTGCTTGGATTCCAGCAGGAATATGGCAAAATGTGCGCGGCAATCGTCAACGGCACAGCCATTGCCGACGGAACAGCCCCGGCTGATATAACAGGAGATACGGTTAACTTTGCAGGCGGCGGAGTCGTTTTCGACGATAAGCCCCTCTCGGTCAGCTTTGGAAGCGTGTTTACACAGCCCGCGGCATCGTATAGAAAAGGCGATATCGTGAGTGCGGTGTTCTGGGGCGGACATCCCAACAACAACCTGATGACCCAGAAGACCTATCTGGAAATAGAAAAAGTCAATGCGGACGGAACAGCGAAAGTCGTTGCCAGAGACTGGGATCCGGAAACGAAATATATATGGCAGCGCGACAGCGTGGCGTATTCTAAAATTACGATCGTGTGGAATACCAAAAACGCCGAAGCAGGCACGTACCGCATACGTCATTACGGCCACTGGAAATCAGGCTGGACAGGGAAAATCAGCCCCTATAATGGCGTCACCAAAAAGTTTACATTGCTGTAAAAAAGGATCAGAAAGTAAATTTACGAGCAGATATTATTCCCTGGCGGGCTCTCTCTTTAAAGAGCCCGCCAGGATAAATGAACAGACAAAAAAGATTAATGGAAATAATTCGATTCCTAAAAACACGGCGTTGTCCGCCATGCCTTTTATAACCCTATTAAATAAGAGCTTTATTATTAATTTTGTTAAAAAAATGCAGGAAAATATAAATAATCATTGACTTTAAAAATTGCCTGTATTAATTTAATGCCATTAAATTAACAAAAAAGGTGTTAATTATGCCCAAAATGACCAGAAGTTCTGATGAAGTTGATGCGGTCCGTGAACGAATACTCGACTGCGCCCTAAAAATTCTCGTGAAAAACGGATATGAAAGTCTATCGATGGCCAAGCTCGGTTCCAAAATGAATATGACCGCGGCAAATATCTATAACTACTATACCAACAAAGACGAGCTCCTGATAGCCATACACAAGAAGACCTATGCCATGCTGTACAGTAAAATCCGCAATGCCGTAAAAAATGCGGATACGCCCCTGCAAAGGGTTCACAACATTCTTAACGCTTTTGTGGAATTCGGCACCAGGAACATCAATATATACGACGTGATGTTTAACAGACCGGTTAAACAACACAGTGATTATGTCGGCACCCCTCTGGAAAAGATATCCAGCGATGAATTTCACAACTCACTCAAAGTGCTGACTTTTGCGGTCAAAGTCATTAAGGATTACAGAGAGACGAAGACGGATTTAAAACCGATCGATCAGGAATTTCTGGCGATTCAAATCATCAGCGCACTGCACGGTGTAATCTCACTGCACAACAGCGGGGTCTTGCATCAGGTCGCCGGGGATCCGGAAATCGTACTGAAAAGAATCGTCGATAAAACAATCCGTTCGATCACCGAATAAGTTCACTTTGATCCGAAGGATATTAATCAGGCGGGGCGAATATTTAAAATAAGTTTCTCCGTCGCTCGTTGATGTAATCAGGAGGTTCGTTCATGGAAAACAAGTATATTCTGGCGGTTGATCTGGGCACATCCGGCCCCAAGACCGCTTTAATTTCAGTTTACGGCGAAGTCGTCGGCAGCGAATTTATGGATACACCCATCATTCTGCTTCCCGGCGGCGGAGCGGAACAGGATCCGGAAGGCTGGTGGAACGCGATTATGTCCACCTCTAAAAAATTGCTGAGCAAAGGTCTTGTTTCACCGGAAGACATTGTTGCCGTAAGTGTAACAACCCAGTGGTCCGGCACCGTCGCGCTGGATCGGGACGGCAATCACTTGATGAACGCCATCATCTGGATGGACTCCAGGGGCGCAGAGTCAGTAAAGGAAATCCTCAAGGGACTCATTAAAGTTGAAGGCTATCCTCTCTTTAAACTGATGACCTGGATGAAACTGACGGGAGGCGCTCCGTCGCAATCCGGCAAGGACTCATTGAGCCATATTCTATGGTTGAAACAAAACCGCCCGGAAATATATCGCAAAACTTATAAATTTCTCGATCCCAAAGACTATATCAACCTTCGTTTTACGGGGAAATTCGCCGCCACCTATGATTCCATCCTGCTGCACTGGGTTACCGATAATCGCGACGCATCCCATGTGGTTTATAACGACAAACTATTAAAAATGGCCGGTATCGAACGCGAAAAACTGCCCGACCTGATTCAGGCCATGGATATACTCGGTCCGTTGAAAAAAGAAATAGCCGACCAACTGGGTTTGAAACCCGGAACGCCCGTCATCGGCGGAACGCCGGATGTACCGTCAGCGGGAGTCGGTTCGGGCGCGGTGCGCGATTATGAAGGTCACCTGTATATCGGAACTTCATCGTGGCTTTCCGCCCATGTTCCTTTCAAGAAAACCGATATAGCCCACAATTTCGGCTCTTTCCCCAGTCCCATTCCCGGCCGTTACCTTATCCTGACCGAGCAGGAATGCGCCGGCAAATGCCTGACGTGGCTCAGAGACAATTTTCTTTATCACAAAGATGAACTAATGATGGAGGAAAAAGCTCCGGACATCTTTAAGGTGCTGGATAAAATCGTGGCGCGAGCGCCGGTCGGTGCCAACAATGTCATCTTCACCCCCTGGCTTTACGGAGAACGCTCGCCCGTGGACGATTGTCATATCCGCGCCTCGCTGTTCAACCTTTCACTGGAAAATAACAGATCAGACATTCTCCGGGCTGTTTTCGAAGGCATCGCTTTCAACACAAAATGGCTGCTTGAGCCTGTAGAAAAATTCATGGGGAGACCCTTCGACCACATCAATTTCATCGGCGGCGGCGCCAATTCGGATGTCTGGTCGCAAATCATGTCCGATGTACTCGACAGAAAAATCAGGCAGGTCAAGGACCCGATCTATTCCAATGCCCGCGGCGCGGCATTCCTCGCTTCCATGGCCCTCAAATACATTACGTTAGAGGATATTCCGCAATACATTAAAATAAAGGCGGAATATGCCCCCAATCCGGACAACAGAAAAATATATGATCAGGTCTTTGCGGAATTTTTAAATCACTACAAAACCCAGAAAAAAGCGTGCGCACGGATGAATAAACAGGCACCCGGCGTTTGCGCACTGCCGACATAGTCAAAAAGAAGAATTAGGAGGATACGATTCTATGGAATACGCGGAGATAATGAAAAGAAAAGATGAAATTTTGGGGAGACCGGTGCAACCGATTCCCAAGGACAAATTAGCTTCCGAGCATAAGCTCTATGCGGAGCGCTGCAAACGCTCGATAGAGATTTTTGAGAAGGCTAAAACGATGATTCCCGGCGGCGTCCAACATAACCTGAGTCAGAACAAACCATTCCCGCTGGCGATGGACCGCGCCAAGGGTTACAAGATATGGGATGTGGACGGCAATGAGTATATCGATTATCTCATGTGCGGCGCGCCCATCATGCTTGGCCACAGCTACGAGCCCCTCGATGAAAAGATCATTGAGATCATCCGGGAAAAGGGGCCGGCGACCGGCTTAACCTCGGAATATGAGCTTCTGGCTGCCGCGGAAATCATCAAACACATGCCCGGCGTCGAGATGGTGCGTTTCCTCCAGTCCGGCACGGAAGCGGACATGGCCGCGCTGCGCATTGCCCGCGCCTATACCGGCAAGCTCAAGATCATCAAGATCGGCGGCAGCTATCACGGCTGGTCTGATCAGATGATCTATTCGGTGCATATTCCCCGGACCGGCAATTTCGAATCCAAAGGGATTCCGGCGGAATGCTTTGCCCACATCGTCGATGTGCCGCCCAATGACTTCGAGGCGCTGGAAAAGGCTTTCAAAGATAATCAGGATAAGGGCGGGGTTGCCGGTGTGATGGTCGAGCCGATCGGCGGCGAGTCCGGCGCGCATCCGGTTCATCCGGACTGGAATAAAACCATCCGGAAATTATGCGATCAGTATGGATCGCTCCTGATTTTCGACGAAGTAGTGACCGGTTTCCGGCTCGATATGGGCGGCGCTCAAAAGCTGTACAACATCATGCCCGATATAACGGTACTGGGCAAGATTATCACGCACGGCTATCCGTCATCCGGCGCTGTGGCCGGCAGAAAAGATGTCATGAAAGTCTGTTCAGGCAGCATGGGCGATAAAATATTTGTCGGCGGAACACTGGCGGCCAATCCCATTTCCATGGCGGCCTGCTATTACGCTTTGAAGTACATGGCTGAAAATGACGCGGTGGCCAAGGCGACCGCTTACGCCAACCGGTTAACCAAGGCTCTTAATGATCTGTACGCGACACGTCCCGACCTGGGATTCTTTGTTTATAATTTCGGCGCCATTATGCATTACATGACGACTGCATTCTTCTCCATCGACTTGAATGCGCCGAACGCGCTGACCGAAATTTTCAGCCGGAAACAGGTCGCGGATGACTATCAAGTCGTTACAATGGCTCATGGACTTTGCACCCTGGCCGGAACCCGCATGTACACCTGCATGCAGCATGATGACGCATCGTTGAAGAAAACATTGGAAATATGGGAATACGTGCTTTCGCTGATTCCCAAAAGTTAACAAACACAAAGCAACTAATTATGAAGGAGCCATTTATGAAAAAAAAGAAAGAACCGATTTGCTTAAAAAAAGATTTTGATGATTTCGCGGATAAACCCATCACGATACCGGAAAGTGTCGACATGGAAAACCATTTGATCGCCACCTACTGGGCTCAGATGGATAAGGCATGGGACGCGTCGGTCATGGGCCAGGTGATCGCCATCGAACAGACCACCGGGACCTGGACACCCGTGCCCGGAGAAACTCCGGAGATACGGGCGAAGCACGTGGCCAAAGTAATGGGCGTGTATGAGTCGCCCTACTATGAATACGGCGTGCCGGCGGATGTCACTAACCGTCAGTATATCATTCAGGTGGCCTTTCCAGCCGCCAACGTGGAGGACCAGCTCCCCATGATGCTGACCGCGCTGGTCGGAAACATATCCCTCGTGCCCAATTTGAAACTTCTGGACATCCGGCTCCCCAAAGCGACGCTGGATCAATTCAACGGACCCCGCTTCGGAACCGACGGATGGTGGAAAGCTTTAGGTCTTCCGAAGGGACGGCCTCTGCTCAATAACATGATCAAACCGTGCAGCGGATATCCGCTGGAAGTCGGCGCCGCTCTTTTCCGCCAGGCGGCCCTCGGCGGATGCGACGTGATCAAGGATGATGAATTGATCGCCAACATGCGCTATAACGACGCGGTGAAAAGAGTAAAAGCCTACATGAAAATAGAAAAAGAAGTCTATGAAGAAACCGGTGAACATACCATTTATACCGTCAATGTCACCGACCGCCTGCCGCGGATGTTCGACCTGGCGAAGCGGTGCATCGACGCGGGAGTGAACGGCATGATGGTAAATTATCTGGCCGTCGGCCCCGAGGCCATGCGCGCTCTGGCCGATGATCCGGCCATCAACGTGCCGATCCTGGCTCATATGGATGTGGCGGGCGCATACTTCATGTCTCCCTACCAGGGAATATCGTCTCCCATCATTTTAGGTAAGATTGCGCGGCTGTGCGGCGCGGACTCCATCGTGCTGCCCTTCTCCATGGGCGGAAAGGCGATCTATATGCATGACCGTTTCATGAATACAACGCGAAATCTGATTTATCCGATGGGCCACTTAAAGCCCACCATGCCCATGCCTTCGGGCGGCATTACCCCGAACAATGTGCAGGATATCGTCAACGCGCTGGGCAAGGACGTTATGATCGGATCCGGCGGCGGTATTCATGCCCATCCCCAGGGACCGAAAGCGGGAGCCCGGGCATTGAGACAGGCGATTGATGCCGCGATGAAAGGCGTCAAATTAGAAGAGTACGCGAAGGAACATGAAGAACTTGGTGTTGCCTTAGGCGTCTGGGGCAAGAAAACAGATTTTAAAATCTAGATTAAAATAAAATTTATTTTTTCAATGCCGGTGCGGGTCCGTCATCAGACCCGCATCAGCTTTTTACAAAAATGGAAAATTTGAACTACTACCTGCATGACGATCCCCGAATGTCCCTGGCCTGGGCGCCGTGGTTTTCTCATGAATACATTGCCTACTTTTCCGTCCAGGCTGTTGACAGCCTCATGGCTTTGCCGCCGGTACCGGTAAAACGCAATCCTCAATATGGGAATAAGGTCTGGCCGGTGGGTCCGAAGCATATTGATCTGTACAAGGAAAGCTGCCGCGAATTACGGCGATTGGATCCGCTGTGGTCTTTTGATTATAAAAAACGAAATAGCGATTATGCCGATGAACCGCCTTCCGGAAAAACTATCGAGCCATGGAAGGCGCTGGTTATCTACAGTACGGAGCCCGATCTGTATCCGGACTACGATCTTTACCTGCACAAAAATCAAAAAATCACCGGTGGGTCGCACGGCTGGCGGCACATGCAATTCCGGATACTGGGAATGACATTCGGCATCGCGCCGCAATCCTTCCGCGTCCATACGAAACTCGCGGCGCTGGCTTTTGAAAACGGCAATGACTACTGGGGTTGGCGCTATCTTTCCCGCTGTGCTCACTATCTGGCTGATCTGGGTCATCCCTTTCATGTGAAGGCATTGCCCGGCTCTTTCCTGATTAAGAAAATATTTTCAAGACATGATCTGTTCAAAATTGTTTCCGCCATGCATCAGAGTTATGAAGTCTATGTCGAACGACGCTTTCGCGAAGGTTTTGAACCCTTCAAAGAGGCTTTGCTGCGGGGCGCGCGCGAAGGACACGACGCGGGAACGGATGTGGAATCCCGATTGCCTGACTATATTAAACGGGCGGAGGAAAAGCATAACCCGCTTTTTTATTACTTCCTTGATGAGTTTGGCAGGGAACTATTGGATGCTTTTGATCAGATGGACCCCAACAGTCAACTGGACGCGGCGGCGCAGACCAACCGCTGTTCCGCGGACGCGGCCAAAGTCATTTTTAAAGCGACAAACCTTCCCAGGCTGGATTACCTCGACAAAATCACCAGCGGGATTCTCTTTGATGTCGGTAGGATGCTGGGAATGCTATTGGGCCGGTTTTCCGACCGGAAAATGCAGGAAATGTCAGCAACGCTCTCCCCGCAAGGGAAGAAAGAATCCATTTCATAACATTTTTATCCTATTATTTATTTTTTCCCCTGTGCCTCCTGAACCTCGTAATTTCTTATGTTCATGGCCAGCTCAGAGATTGCTTCAGGCAGCGTATTGATGGGCTTGCCGGTGGATAAGGCAAGGCAATAAATATTGGCGACTTTCTCTAAAAGCTCCGCATGAAGAATCGCCTTGTCCAGCGTCTTGCCCAAAGCCAATATCCCGTGATTCTGAAGAACGTAGGCGTTGGCATTATTCGACAATTTTCCGGCCACATTATTAACAAGCTCCGGAGTTCCGGAAAGAGCGTAAGGAATAATCTCTATTACCGGCCCTAGTGAAAAAGAAACTTCGTCAAAAAGGGCGGGGATCGGCGTGTTAATAATGGAAAAGATGCTGCCGTAGATCTGATGAGTGTGGATGACAGCGTTGACATCGGGCCGATTCTGGTAAATGATGCTGTGCATGCCCGCTTCCACGGAGGGTTTGAGCTTATCATTCCCATCGATGAAGGAAAGGTCAAAACCTACAACACAGATATCGGAAGCTCTGATCTCCTGATATTTTACTGATGAAGGGGTTATAGCAAGGGCTGCCTCATCCGCGCGCACGGAAACATTGCCTCCGGTGCCCCTGTGCGATCCGAAAAAACCCGCTTCCGAAAGCCAGATGCTGGCTTCCAGGACACTTTTCTTACAGTTTTCATATTTAGACATAAGTTACAGTTTATCTCCTTTCTTTTGTCATACAAGCACATGATCAATGTGAGAGTATATAAATTTTCTTAATATCTAATTAACACTTCTTTTAAAAAACCCTGCAAATTTTATGACCGCTGAAATCTTTTTTAATATGGCTCATTAAAATTTAATCTGTTAAATTAATTAAAGAAATAATAACTGCGTTCCATTATAAATCATTTAAAAAAAATATCAAAAGTGAAAAATATCTGTTGACTTCATAATTTAATAGTATTAAGTTAATACAATTAAATCAATACTTATGCAAGGTTTTTTCGTCATACCGGAAAAATCTAAAGAAGTATTGCGGAGAATTTATTTCCAGCATTTTCTCCGGAGGCACTACATAGGGGGGTAGAAGTGGCCTTAAAGAATACTCGCTTACAGGCCAATTTTCCCAGCTCTAATTAAAATTATTTCAAGGAGGAAAGAGGATGAAGAGATTTTGGTTGGTTTTGCTTTCACTGGGGCTGATCCTGGCCTTCAGTGCGTCGGCTTTTGCAGTCGATGTCAAAGTCAGCGGCTCATATTATGCGGCCGGCATGTATCAGAATAAAACAACCTTTATAAAAAACGGGTTTTATGTCAGTGGGTATGATGAGAATGGTGCTCCCATCTTAACTCCCAGTGAAGGCGGTCCCAGCACAGCCTTTTTTTATCAGAGACTGCGCGTCCAGACTGATTTTATCGTCTCTCCCAGTCTGAAGCTGATTACCCGCTTTGACGCGATGGAAAGAATATGGGGCGGCGTGAGAAATACGGAACTGGAACCTCCGATTGCCGCTCCGGATTCAGCAGGCAGCCGTTCTGAAAATGAAAACATCGCTTTTGACTGGGCCTATGTTGAATATGTATCTCCTATCGGCATGTTTGACGTCGGCTATATGGACGACGGAGGTTGGGGAACAATTTTTGGAGACAGCTCAGTACCCCGGGGAGTCGTCAGTTGGGCCGCGCAACAAGGTCCATGGACAGCGTTCCTGCAGATTCTCAAGATAGGCGACAATAGCTCTTCGGCTGTGCGTTCCTCAAGTGTAACGGACAACGATACCGACAAGTATCAGTGCGGATTTATGTATGATTGGAAGGGCGGCCAAGCCGGTCTGTTGGGCATCTACTATCGCGAGGCGAGTGGGAGACCTGCCATCAGCCCGGGGCCTCCGTACACTCCAATACCGGCAGGCACGGATATAGGCGTGCTCGGGAATGTTTATGTTTTACAGCCCTTTGTCATTGCCAACATCGGCCCGGTTAAACTTCAGGCTGAATTGGATTACGCTTTCGGCAATATAAAAATGGATAATCCATTGCTCTCCGGCAATGATATGAGAGTAGACAATCTGGCGGCCTGGATTGATGCAACCGTTACTTTGAAACAATTTTATTTCGGCGGCAGCTTTGCTTACGTAGCCGGTAACGATTGGAGCAAATCAGATGTTATCAAGGGCGGTTTCCTTACCGGCGGTATGGATTGGAATCCCACACTGCTTTTGTTTAACAACGAACGTCAGCGCTGGGCCGGCTCAATTATCGGCAATAATGTAACAAGCACTTCCATGAATTACATTTCACAGCAATTTAATCTTAACGATACAGGCATGTACAATGCATGGTTTTTGCAGGGCAGAGCCGGTATCCGGCCGACCGATAAACTGGACATTATGGCTTCTATTTCCTACGCCTGGGCCGATAGCAAAACACTGCCCGGGGGTCTTGCCGACGCCGTTTCCGCCACGTACGGTACGGAAATCGATCTTATCGGAAATTACAAGATCACCAACAACCTGACTTACATGTTAGGAGCGGCTTACCTCTTCACCGGCGATTACTTCAAGGGGTCCTCCACATTTGTTGATTATGTTGGCAATGCCGAAGTCAGCGACAACTACATGTTCATTAACAAACTGACTCTCTCTTTCTAGGATGATTGTTGTTTAATTCTTAGCGTGAATCCCCGGGAATTTAAATTTCCCGGGGATTTTTTATTTTGAGGATTGTGTGTTTTTCTCGGCGAGCCGCGTCACTTCCCGCACTTTCTTTAACACCAGCCGATCAACATACCATGCCGGAAAAATCTTCATCAGCCGGTATTCAAAACTGTTTTTAGCGACAATATATCTTAACTTCGGTTTTTCCAAGGTTAATGCCTGATGGACAATTCCGGCAACCGCAATCGGGGGCAATCCCGTTGTTTTCCCTTTGCGGATGGAATACTCCCCAAGCGCTTTCGCTTCCTTCCAAAACATGGAATGATGTTGCGCATCGGCTATACTCTTTTCCCCTTTATCCCAGATAGCCGTGACAATGCGTCCGGGCTCAATGAGAACGACTTTTACACCGTATGGCGTGATTTCCCTGCGCAAGGAATCGGCATACCCTTCCAGGGCAAATTTACTGGAGCAATAAGGCCCGACAAACGGAGTTGCAAAAAACCCGCTGTCCGAACTCATCATCACAATCCTTCCTTTGACCTGCAGGATGAAGGGGAAAAGCGCCCGGGTGATTTGATGAACGCCAAAGAGATTTACTTCAAACTGCGCGCGCATGTCTTCCACACTGACATCCATTAACGCGCCGGCTTTCGTGATTCCGGCATTATTCACCAGCCCGAATAAGCCGGTGCCCTTCCCTTCAATAATTCTTTTTACTTCCGCGATATCTTCTCTATCGGTTACATCCAGTTGAACAGGAGTAATGTTCGAATTTTTACTCAGCGCTCCCAACGCGCGCATATCTCTGGCTCCGGCATAAACATGAAATCCCTGAACGGCCAGATATTCCGCGGTGGCCAGTCCGATACCGCTGCTTGCGCCTGTCACTAAAACAGATTTTTGCTGACTCATGATTTTGGACATTTTACAAAACATTTCTTTCTTTTTTGATGTAAGAAAAATCACCGTATTGACTAAACCAATACTATCAAATCATGATGACGGCAAGTATTTTCCACTGGATCAGACCATATATTCTGTCGTCTATCTTCTCCACGCCCCAGCGAACAGCAACCGCCTGTTGATCATCAACAAACAAAAAAAAGGCAGGAGCATTTCTGATCCCGCCTTAAATTTATCGCAATTCTTTACTGATTTATCTCATGCCCAATTTTCTTGTCTTTACGCCCTTCCACAGGGTGCGTTCTCCTTACATGAAACTTTCTTCGGGGATATCGATCGCGCTGCGGTCGCCGAACTTCATCGACTTGAGATATCCGAAAATATCGGGAACATGATTCATGACATAGAACCGGGCCGTAGCAATTTTGCCCTTGTAGAAATCGGCGTCGATTTCGCCCTTCTCTTTCATCTTTGCCGCCGCCAGAAGCGCCTGGTCGA
>PHBJ01000025.1:2012-23143 GCA_002840555.1 Deltaproteobacteria bacterium HGW-Deltaproteobacteria-13 | reverse complement strand
AGTGAAGAGTGAAGAGTGAAGAGTGAAGAGTGAAGAGTGAAGAGTGAAGAGTGAAGAGTGAAGAGTGAAGAGTGAAGAGGACATTCATTATCTATCGAATGCTGGATAACAATTTTCACCTTTTGTCATTACCCAGCTCCTTGCCCGGCGTATGAAGGGTGACTGGGTAATCCAGTTCATTTTTATCATTTAAGAATTAAGATTGTGAAAATTAGATAGAATGAAAACTCTAGAAAAGGTCAAAAGCAGACATGACCCTTTCAAAGCATGCACCTACAAAGGTTCAGTATTGGATGGTTGTCAGAATTGAGGATTGCCATTTGAATTGTGGTAAGGGGGCATTGCTTACGAATAAAGCTAGAATTTGACTCAGGAGACCACTAATTTATCCACGCAAACTCGTCGGAAGCAAAAGAACAATCACACCAAGACACTCTATATGAAATTATTTATCATAAACATCAAGTGTCTTATTCGACTTCGAACTAATTTGTTTACAAAATCGAGCTGCTCAATTTTGAGATCCAGGGAGGTCTTGTTTCCTCTGGGTTCCGTGCAATTGGCGTGGTGCAAGCAAATACCAGGCAGATGTGCAGGAAACAAACGGTGGTTGCTCCATGCCCAAATCTCATCGGGGAAAATACCCCAATTTAATTGAGGCGTCTTTACCAATAGAGAGTTCGCTATTGATTGTTCATTGACGAACTGCGAACTATCTAAGGCATCTTTAAGCTCTAATTCAATTCGCCTCCAAAAATTGATCACGTCAGGTGTCATGCGCATTGCCACAAATCCGGTATTTACCTCTGCCGTATGGGAATTCTCCCTTTGAAAAACAATGTCATACCGTTCCAGATAGCTGCGGACAGTCGTATCACAAGGTTTGAAAAATTGAATATCAATATCACTCAGGATAAAGCTGTAATTGTGTTCTTCCAGCGGAAAAATTTCATTGATGAGAGTATCTATCTTTTGGTGAATAATATTTTTGAAAGCCTGAGTGCCAAAGTTTTGGTCCCTATCGAAATTCCTGATCGGGTGCACTATGACACGCCAATCATCTTTAAGAGAAGGAGCAAAATATTGATTAAATAATATTTTTTGACCATCGTTGAAAAAAACATGGATGTTCATATTTATCTAGCCTGACAGCGATTATCTGTATCCTTGTTAATAATCAAAACTAAAAATGATTTTTAACAATTACTCTTTTTAATTAGCATAAAATAGCAAAATGGAAAAATGAGACTTACAGGAAGAAATTCTTGATAAAAGTATTTGCCGGAACATTATGAACCGTACTGTTCTTCAATCCACTTCTGGTAAGTGCCGGTTTTGATGTTTTCCACCCATTTTTTCTGGTTCAAATACCATTCGACGGTTTTGCGCAGACCCGAAGCAAAAGATTCTTTGGGAGACCAGTTCAATTCTTTATTTATTTTGGAAAAATCAATGGCGTAACGGCGATCATGGCCGGGACGGTCTTTAACGAAAGTAATCAACTGGCGTCTGGGCTTCCCATCTGCCGCCGATTTGATCTCGTCAAGAATATCGCAAATCATTTGCACGATGGAAATATTTTCGATTTCCGCATTGCCGCCGACATTGTAGGTCTCTCCGTGTTTTCCCGATGTCATAATCGTCCAGATGGCTTCGCAATGGTCTTCGACATAAAGCCAGTCGCGAACGTTTTTTCCGTCGCCATAAACCGGCAGAGGTTTTCCTTCAAGGGCGTTGAGAACAATCAAAGGAATAAGTTTTTCCGGAAACTGATAGGGCCCGTAATTGTTAGAGCAGTTGGAAATCGTCGCGGGCAAGGCAAACGTTTTGTAATAAGCGCGCACCAGATGGTCGGAAGCGGCCTTGGATGCCGAGTAAGGGCTGTTGGGACGATAGGGCGTATCTTCGCAAAAAAGGCCTTCTGCGCCCAAGCTGCCGTAAACCTCGTCGGTGCTGACATGGTGAAACAGTTTGAATTTGTCTTTGCGGGCTTTGGCACACTCCAGAAGATTGAAAGTCCCGACAATATTTGTCTGAATGAACTCGCCGGGGTTTTTTATGGAACGGTCAACGTGCGATTCAGCGGCAAAGTGGCAGACGGCATCAATATCATATTTCGAAAAAACTTCATCGAGTTTAGCGGCGTCGCAAATATCCACTTTCTGGAAAATGTATCTGGATGCAAAATCAGCGGCGATGTCCGCCAGATTTTCCGGATTTCCCGCGTAAGTTAATTTGTCCACATTGATGATTCTGCCGGATAAATCATGGTTGTTGATTAACCAGCGGATAAAATTACTGCCGATAAATCCGCAACCGCCGGTTACCAGCAAATTCTTGAATTCAACTTTGTTGTTTATCATTTTATTTTCTCGTTTTGATGGATTTGCGATTCTATTTCAGGAATCCCTGAATGATTCTGTTAACCGCCTCATCGTAAGTCAGTCCAAGGCTCATAAGTTTGGTCAGTTGATCGTTGGCAATTTTCCCGATTGAGGCTTCATGGGTGAGTTCGGCGTCGGGATGGAGCGCTTTAAGGGCTGGCATGGTTTCATTGGTGCCGTTATCCATGATGATGGCATCGCATTCGATGTGTCCGAAGCATTTGTTTCGGGCTTCCATGTTGGCATGGAAAATTTGTTTGGAGTTGCCTTTCATGACGGAACGCGAAATCATATTGGCCCTGCTTCCGGAACCTTGCAGGATGATGTTATTGGTAGATACCGCTTTCTGTTCGCCTTCCGTCAGGACTCTTTCCGTAATCAATAAAAGGCTGCCATGCCCAAGAATCGCTTCGTTTAAGCGGTCGGCTTCATCAACGCCGCCGATTTGGGTCAATTCCATTTCCGCCGTTGCGCCCTCATCCAGAAATACTTTTGTTGTCGGGTTAAGCGTGCGGCGGCCTTTTCCTTCTCCCATGGCAAAATGTTTTTCCACGTAAGTCACCTTTGCCTTTTTCCCCACGTGAAAATCATGGATGCCCGCATGGCCTTCGGGCTCGGATGAGCCGCAGTGGATACCGCATCCGGCAATGATCGTCACTTCCGCGCCTTCTCCGATGATGAACGAATTGTACACAACATCAAAAAGGCCGGCCTGGCTCAAAATAACAGGGATATGAACGGATTCGTTTTTCGTGCCCGGTTTAATGGTTACAATAATGCCGGTTCCTTCGGCGTTGGTTTCAATATTAATATTGGCTGATACTTGTCTGTTCAGGAGTTTACCGTTTTTTCTGATATTGTAAGCGCCCTTGGGTAAGTCTTCCAGATCGGCGACTGTTTTTAACAATTTTTTATCTAAGGCATCCAGCATCTTGATCTCCCTCGCATTTGTGATGATAAGCGCAAATACTCAAATCAGTCAACAGCGGCAAGGATTTTTTTAAATCTCCCGTATAAATGATCCGTCCCTTATCGACAATGATGATGACATCCGCTACATCTAAAAAAGCCTTATTATGGCTGACGACAATGGTAGTCGTTTTTTTTGTGAGTTCCTTTTTCAAAAGACTGACCATCGGACCGATGGTCCATAAATCAATGCCCGTATCCGGCTCATCGTAAATGGCGAGTTTCGGATTGGCGGCAATCGTTGTAGCCAGTTCTATTTTTTTGATTTCTCCTCCGGAAAGCGTGGCATCAACTTCTTTATCCAGGAAAGACAACGGACAGATGCCCACGCGGCCGACCATTTCCAGAAACTTTTTTTCGTCATCAACTCCCGTGGCAATGGAGAGCAGATCCCGGAAAGTGATTCCTTTGAAACGCGCCGGCTGCTGAAAACTATAGGCGATGCCGGATTTGGCGCGCTCCGTAATGGAAAGATTGGAGATATCCTTATTCTCGAAAAAAATTGAGCCGCCGGATACCGGATTAATACCCATGATCAGTTTGGCCAGAGTCGTTTTCCCGCTGCCGTTCGGGCCGGTAATAACGTAAAACTTTCCTTTTTCGAAATTGAAATCTATGCCGTCGATGATATTGCGCGGTGCGCCATTTTCGGCATCATTCCCCTGTACGGTAAAATACAATTTTTTTAATTCCAGCATTAGCTTAACTCGCCTTTATCTTTAAAATATTAAACGGTTTAACAAGGCATCCTTCCATGAACATTTGCGCGGGCTATATAGTCACAATTCCGTTTAAAAAGCAACGACGAAAGAATAGAGAAGGACCGCATAAAAGGGAGGCATCCATAAAAAAACGGCGGTAACCGTTAAAGACAACGATTACCGCCGGGTTTCCTTTGTTTGAGACGCACCGTCAATGATTAATCCGGTATCCGCGATCGGCAAATCAAATTCAGATGAAAGAAAGCGCGCTATATGCCATTACAAAAACCGATCCTCGAAAACGATACGATGTCGTCTCCTCCAAATATTACTGATCAAAACTTAAACGACTAAAAAATATTTTCTTATTTCTTTTTTGCTACTTTCTTTGCTGCTTTCTTTACAACTTTCTTTTTTGCTACTTTCTTTTTTGGAGCTGCCTTTTTAACTACTTTCTTTGCTGCTTTCTTTACTACTTTCTTTGCTGTTGCCATTGGGTGAAGCCTCCTTTATCAAAAATGTTTTTATCAAAAATACTACAAGTAACTTCTTATGGCTTAATTTTACTTTATTTTTATCCTCCCGTCAACAAAAACTGCAAAATAATATCAAATATTTTTTATTTATTTTTTACGACGGATGGATTTGAAATTCATCCCAAGACAAAAAGTGAAGCATCAGAGGTATTAAAATTTTTTATGAACGCTGGAAGCCCCGTCAGTTCTACGTTTCCTGATGATCAAAAAATAAAGACAATGAAATGGTTTGAATAAATTTATGAGAGAACGGCGATTAAATTATTTTTATCAGATTCAGTTTCGTTAATAAAAAAAAGATAAAATTATGGAAATCAAAAATATTTTTGATAATATTTTTTAAAAAACCGGCAAAAAAAATAATTTTATGCCGGTTTAAATTAAAGATAAGTTTTTCCGCCGATGTATTGATTTGTGAAATAAGCACTGGACAGAGAGTCGATGCGGATTTTTTTGCCATGCGATGAAGCGTGGATGAATTGACCGTTTCCTATATAGATACCGACATGAGAAACGCTGCTTTTTCCTTTCAAACAAAAGAAGACCAGATCGCCTTTTTGTAAATCATCTTTATCGATTGACGAGCCCGCTTCAAACTGCCTGGCTGAGTGGCGGGGCAGATTCAGGCCGTTTAATTGATACACGGTCATCGTCAGTCCGCTGCAATCAAATCCGTCATCGGCGGATGCGCCGCCCCAAAGATAAGGGACTCCGATGAAATCTTTTGCGGTCTTCACCAGAGCTTCTCTCAGATAATCGGTACCATATTTTTTTTGCCTGGCGACGGAGTAATCTTCCGGCTGGACAATATAAAATTCTGCGATGACCTTCGCTTCTTTCAGGCTCTGAGCTCTTTGTCTGGCTTTTTCCTTTGTCGTAAAATTACCGAAACGAACTTTAAATAGTTTGTCGGATGCCAGGAAATATGTGGCATCCAGACCACGATCCTGAAGCACCTCCGTCAGACGCACCGCGTTTTCCACTTTTCTGAATGCTCCGGCTTGAATCGTATAGCCCATCAGTTCCAGTGGGGGTTTGTGTTGAACCGGCAGCGACACCGGTTTGGGCCGGTTTTGAATGTGCGGCACGGATGCCGAACGCGAAATTCGATGGGAATGAGAGCAAGACAATACCAGCAAGAGAATAAAAAACAGAAATATGATTCGACGGCAATTTCTCATGAATCCATCTTCCAGTTCGCGCGGACAAAATTTCTGGCCTCTTCAGTCGTTTTAATTCTTCCTTCCAATTGTTCGTCTTCCAACGTCCGCAGAATGTCTCCGAGAATTTTCCCCCTGGTAAATCCAAGAGAAATCAAATCATCTCCCGTGAGCAGGCGCGGCGGATGCAAATCGTCAAGACTCAAGGACTGAAGTTGATCGCGGCAAAATTCATAATTGTCCAGCATACCGTGACTGGCAAGACAATCAAGACGATGCAGCTCCAGATGCAAATTAAAATCCGGCATGCGCAAAAATTGTTTAAGCCGTCCCGGGCGCATTTTCTGAACATTCATAAAAGTCATGTGCTGACGGATGAGATTGAGCACGGTTTCCCTCTGTGCGCGTGAGAATCTGAGACGCTGCATGATATCATCGGCAATTTCTTCTCCCTTCTGAACGTGTCCGTAAAAATGTACGCCGTTTTCATTTTCACTGCGGGTCAGAGCTTTGCCGATGTCGTGCAGGAGTGTTCCCCAGGCCAGACATAGATTTTCATGAGTTTCTCCATCTCGGGGCAGGCGCTCCAGCATATTTAACGTATGCTGCCACACATCGCCTTCAGGATGAAAGCGCGGCGGTTGTTCCACGCCTTTCAATCGATCTACTTCGGGTAAAACTTCTTTCAGGACACCTGTCTGCATCATGAATTCGAAACCGCGGCGGGAGCCGCCGCGCGTGAGAATCTTACCTAGTTCTTCCCGCAGACGTTCAGCGCTGATTTGTCTGATTTTTGAAGCGTTTCTTTCAATGGCTTCTTTTGTCGCGGGCTCTATGACAAAATCAAGATTCGCGGCAAAGCGAATCGCTCTCAACATCCGCAAAAAATCTTCATTGAAGCGGCTGTCGGGATCACCGATCGTGCGGATTATTTTTCCTTCAATATCGGTGCGGCCGTTTACGTAATCGGTTATCTCACGGGTTTCCGGGTCCATCAAAAGTCCATTGATCGTGAAATCGCGCCTGAACACATCTTCTTTGGCGGAAGAAAAATGAACCCGGGAAGGATGCCTGCCGTCTTCATAAATGTCATCGCTGCGGAATGTGGCGACTTCGTAAGGATGGCCCTGCACAATGACGGCGATAACGCCGAACTTTGCGCCGATGGATACGGTATTGGAAAACAGCGCCGTCACCTGATCGGGAAGCGCCGAAGTCACGATGTCATAATCACTGGAGGCGTTTCCGAGAATGAAATCCCTTACGCAGCCGCCGACAAAATAAGCTTCATAACCCGACTGTTTCAGGCGGCGTACGATCTCTTGGGCCTGATGACGATTACTATTTTCGGTATCACCCTTCATAGATATGTATTTTTGCCTTTGACCATAAAATGATCCGTTATCTTTCCTACCTGCGGCTAACTCCGAAGTTAAAGCTCACGGCCATGTCCAATACTGTGCTGTCCAATTTGCCCTTTACGGATATGATTCGGCCTGCGCCGAGTTTGATTCCAATCTCTTTTGTCAGCTGCACGCCCAGATAAGCCATCGGTTGCACGACCATGCCGCCGTCGGTGTCCAACGAGGCTCCTCCGGCGGCGCCTGCCAGCATTTCCGCACCGGCTGAAAGGACAGAGACAAATTTGGGCGAGCGGTAACCGATGCCGACCAGACCGACCGAATAACTGCCAGACTCTCCATTATAAGCGCTGTGCGCCTGGCCGGTCAGGTAAATGGAATCACCCAGATAGCGGTTAAACTTGATAACGACGGCGTCAATGTCACGCTTATCTCCATCCTTAGTGACAGCGTCAAAATAATGTTCCGATCCGAAAATAAATTCGTATTCATCCACGGTGCCTTGAGGATCGTTATCAAAGGGATGGTCCAGATCAAATCCAAGATTCACCGAGCCGTAAGGAGCCCTGAAGTCGCCGTCGGGAGCAACGGCGTAGCCGCCCTCAAGGGAAAGATGCGTGCTGCGGCTTAAGTTGAAAGTTGTATAAGCTCCCAGTTTGCCCAGCAGGCCTCCGCCGACGGATACCCCGCCTCCTCCTCCCATACCCAGGGCCAGACGGGAGCCAACCGTAAGATAATCTTTCCAGATGGACGTTTCCACCCCCAGCGTGCCAAGAAATTCGGCGTACCCGTCTGAATCGCCGGAAGCCGCTCCGGCGGCTTCAAAACCCCAATATAATGAAGGTGTAATAAATTGTTCCAAACGCGCGCCGACGTAACCCATGTGGTCCTCTGACGGTCCCCCTCCAAGTTTTTGAACACCCGTACCGGGAAAATAACTGCCCACGGTTACCATCGCGCGATCGACTCCGAAACCCTGACGGCCCCGTGACGCAAGCCTCCGCCCGGCCAAATCGGATGTAACATAGGAGAAGTCACCCTCTCTGGCCAGCACAAAACCGATTTGAGTGCTGTTGATATCTCCACCATTGGGAAAGCTCACATTGGATGCCGTCATACCGGCCTGGAATATTCCAAAATTCCAGATGAGATCCAAATGAGGGCGCAACATCAAGCCGCCACCCCACAGAGATCTCCCGCCGCCTCCGCCGCCTCCGCCCGCATAAATTCCTGTTTGCAATTCCAGCTGGGAGATCAATGGGTAGTGCCATGCCAATTCTCCTCCTGCTGTAAAGAAACCGCCCTTGTCGCCGGTGACAGCGCCATAGGCGGCCGGGCCAAAATAAAATCCGTGGCCGATCTCGATAAGATAAGTTGTGCCTATAATTCCCATGGACTGATTGTCGGGCAATTTCGTGTTTTCATAGCCGATCTTAAGCACCGATCGCTTGTTGACGGCGGCATCATGGAATTGGTTTTCCGGCGCCATTGTCGAGTCTGCATGAGCAGAAACGGAAGCCATAAGAGGGCATGCCAACAGGACAGCCAAAATGAAATAACGCATGAAGTATGCTTGAGCAGATGATTTCTTCAGAAAAAAATTGTATTTTACCATGGTATTCCCCTGATACTCATATATTGCTGAATTCGGCAGCGGACGCCACCTCAGCAGCGAGCTGCGGGGTAAGCGAGCGAATACAGAATTATAATTTTCCTTAAGAATCAAAGATCCTCGACGGCTTGCCGCGGAGAGCTTCAATTAACAGGGTGCTGTTATGAATGATCAGTCATCAGGAAACTGTTTATATGTGGTGCTATGACACCCATGAATACATCATTACACATCACATGGATTTTTTACGAAGCTGCAAATTCAGTTTCAATCATTTTTCAGGATGCTTTTTGCCCAATTTAATTGCGCAGAATTCACCGCACATGGTGCAGCCTTCATCCTTGGCGCTTTTGCTTTTTTCCAGAAGAGCCACTGTTTTCTCCGGATCAATGGATAAATCCACTTGTCCCTGCCAATCAAAATTATTCCGGCACTCTGACATTTTCCTGTCTCTTTCGCGCGCGCCGGGTAGTCCTTTGGCGATGTCGGCAATATGCGCGGCGATACGCGCGGCAATAACGCCATCACGAACATCGGCCAAAGTCGGCAGACGCAAATGTTCCGCGGGTGTGACATAGCACAGGAAATCAGCGCCGGCGGCGCCGGCAATCGCTCCGCCGATGGCGGATGTGATATGATCATATCCCGGAGCGATATCGGTGGGCAGCGGCCCCAGAACATAAAACGGAGCATTCTGACAGATTTTTTTCTGGAGTTTAATATTGGCCTCAATCTCGGTCAGGGGAACATGTCCGGGGCCTTCAATCATGACCTGCACTCCGGCGGCTCGCGCGCGTCCCGCCAGCTGACCCAGAATGATCAACTCCTGCAATTGCGCCTGATCGGTAGCGTCATTTATTGCTCCCGGCCTCAGTCCGTCGCCGAGGCTCAACACCATATCATAACGATGGGCTATTTCCAGAAGCCGGTCATATTCTTCGTAAAGAGGATTTTCTTTTTTATTGCAATCCATCCAATTGGCGGTCATCGAGCCGCCGCGGCTGACGATTCCTAAAATTCTTTTTTGCGTCTCCAGCGCGGCAACGCTCAACCGGGTCACACCGCAGTGAACCGTAATGAAATCTACACCGTCCCGGCCGTTTTCTTCGATGACGGCAAACATGTCGTCTGCCGTCATTTCAGATATGGCTTTGCCTTTTTGCATTATTTTAACCGCCGCCTGATAAATGGGCACGGTTCCGATAGCCACGGTTGTTTTTTTCATGACTTTTTTTCTGATCACGGCCAGATTTCCGCCGGTGGAAAGATCCATGACCGCGTCAGCGCCTGCTGAAATCGCTATGGACAGCTTCTTCAATTCCAGCGCCGTATCATTATTGTCTTTGGACGTACCGATGTTGGCGTTCACTTTAGTGCGCAAACCCAAGCCTATCGCCAGGGGTTTGATGGCGGTATGATTCACATTGCGGCAAATGACGATCGTCCCGTCGACCATTCCCTGGCGGATGTATTCAGGCGAGACCCTTTCTTCTTTTGCCGCTATTTTCATTTCTTCGGTAATCAAGCCTTTTTTGGCTTTTTCCAGTTGAGTCATTTCTTCCTCCAAAATATTAAAGCACCTTTTTGAATCATTGAATTCAGTAGCGAACGCATTCCCCATAGTCTGCTGCGGCCTAAGGGCTCGCTGCCGAATTATATATTTTCTTAAGCATCGAAAATTCTCCGCACCTGGCGCGGAGAGCATCAATATTTACCTTATTTCTTCTTCGTTAAAATATTTTTCCCGAAGACGTTTACCGATCCATACCCTTTCCCGGGATTTAAAGCATTTTCAATAGCGGCCGTAATCATAATTTTGGCCTGCCAGGCCGCTTCGACAAGGTTGTCTCCCCTGGCAATTCCAGCCGCCAGCGCCGATGCGAATGTACAGCCGGTGCCGTGGGTATCGCGGGAATTAATCCACGGAGAGGAAAATTCATAGGTGTTGCCGTCGTAAAGAATATCAACCGCACCGGATCGCTTATTGCCCGGAAGATGTCCGCCTTTAATCAAAACATTTTTAACACCCATGGCGTGAATTTGAACGGCTGCCTGCTTCATCCCGGCAAGGGAAGTAATCTTCATCTTCGTCAATATTTCCGCTTCGGGAATGTTCGGAGTCACAACAAAAGCAAGGGGAAAAAGATCCTCCACCAGAGCGGTTTGGGCTTTCTTCTGCATCAAAATTTTTCCGCCTTTGGCCATCATTACCGGATCAACGACCACTTTCGTTATTTTATATTTTTTAATTTTCCTGGCCACCATCAGGACCACTTCGTCAGTCGGGAGCATCCCTGTTTTTACCGCGTCAACCCCCATATCCTTTAATACAACGTCCAATTGCCTGCCGATAAATGCAGGTGTTACGGGATAAATGCCCGAAACGCCTTTCGTGTTTTGGGCGGTAACCGCCGTGATCACACTCAAGCCCCAGCAGCCGCAAGCGCTTACGGCTTTCAAGTCCGCTTGAATTCCCGCGCCGCCGCCGGAATCGGAACCGCCGGCGCATAATACTTTAACCGGTTCCATCATCACTCCGCCTCCGGGAAAGAATTCTTCTGCCGGTACCTGACGACAAGAAGTTTTCCTTTGGCGGCGCTGATGACGGCGCGGTCCTCATGAATAACATTGCTCAGGCCGCGCGATTCATTCATTTTCAGGGTGCCGTTTTCCAGGGGATATTGAAATCCCAGGAGAGTGATTCCCGTAACTTCAGGGGTCAGCGCCAAAAGAGAAACCGTTTTCCCTTTTTCATTGATGAAGGAAGCTTTTTTATCCAGCACAAAAGCCTCACAATACTCGTCAACAAGAGACGTCCTGATTCTTTTTTCCTGCCCCTTGCACAGCAGGAAAATATTGGCCAGGGTGTGATCGATTCTGCCGCCCAGAGCGCACCAGATAAATATTTCCTGCGGTTTTAAACTCAGCGCGTAATCGAGCGCCAGTTCGGTATCTGAGAAATCTTTGTTTGGCGGATATTTTATGATTTTTATTTTTTCTTCTGAATAAGCCGTCAATTGAGCGGGATCAATGGAATCCATGTCTCCGATGATGACATCCGGCCGGATTGCTGAATTCTGAAAGTGACGTGCTCCGCCGTCGCAGCAGATGATCAGGACATCTTCCATTCCCTTTATTTTTTTATGGAAAAATACAGGGTCATCCAAACAGCCGCCGCTGACTATGATTATTTTCTGACTCACAGGAGTTTTCCTAAATTAAAAAATAATTGATAAAATATACTTTACTTCCCGAACATTGTTTTCATTATTCCCAGTCACTTTTGCCTAAAAATTTATTACAATAACCTGTAAAAAGCAAATTGTTTAATTTAAAAGATTGACGGTATCGCCACAGGAAAGATTAATCTATTCGGAGGGATTTTATGTCCCGGTTCATTTTAACCCTGCCGCAATCATTACGGGTATTAAAATAAGGTAATATCGGATCGCCTGACGGAATTAAATTTTGACAAATATAAATTTGTTTTTTTAAACATTTTGTAATATGGCGTATTTCATCAATTATCGTTTAGCAGTATCAGAGTCTCCGGTCATGAAAATAGAATACTGATTATTGAATGAAGGAGTTAAGTTTCTATGAGAAAAATTTTATATGGTCTCTTCATTGTCGCGACAGCTGTCATCGTTATTTCCTGCGGCGGCAAGGATGAAAGAGAGCTGGCTTCGATTAATCCCGGACTTTACGAGATAAATTTTGACATTAAATACGGAGGCCAGCTGGTTATATTAAAGCAAAGAGTGCGTTACAAATCCGACGGTACTTTTGAAGCGACAAACTTTCAGAATAATGCTCCCGTCGAAGAACTAAAAGGAAATTATAAAATAGAAAATAATCAGCTGGTTTCCTATAATAATGAAAATCGCCTCATTACCCAGGAAGGATCATGGGCCAAGAAAGATCTGTCGAAGGTGGACGTTCGCAAAATCAAAAAGGAAAGTTATGACTATTATTTTAAATTTCCCAGTGATGAGTTACGCGAGCAATATAAAGGGCTTGGCTTGTCGGAAGGCTGGAAAACTTACAAGCGGGTAGGGGATTAGCTCGTCATAAAACGATTTGAAATTGCGCGGACAAATTTTGTAATGTAAATAAGAAAACCGGTTGTCAGGAATAACAACCGGTTTTCTTATGGATAAAGTTTACCTTCAAACCTCGAACGGGAAATCAGCTTTTTTCGCTGTCCATGTTAATTAAGTATTTGGCAATAACGGCGTTTGTCGAATAATCCTGCTTTTTGCCTTTTTCCAACTGACGCAGAACTTTCATATCGGATTTCCATACGATATCTCCCGGCGAAATGAAGCAGAAACTCCCCGGAGTAAAGGTTGAACTGACGACGTTGTTTTTATGATAAAAATAATCTTTGCTTATTTCCGTGGGGAAACTGCGCACGAGCGGCGGGATATCCGTGGGCAGGAACCAGAGTTTGATTTCGCGGTCCGCATCCCCGGGATTGGCGGAGGCGTGAATCAAATTATCTGACCGGTCTCCGATAAATTTCCCTTTTTCATCATACAGCGGAATGACTGTTCCCAGCGCGCGAATGCAGCCGGGCCTTTGCTGTCTTGCCTCGTGCGGATTTGTATTTCCGCAGATTTCACGAATATTCTTGATGGCGTTGGGCCCTCTGTACAATATCGCGATCACCCTGCGTTTCTGAGGTTGATCGGGATAATGGAGATAGCCTCTGATATATTCCAGAAGGGACGGGTAGAAAAATTTGCCTTTGTGTTCCGCATAATGTTCCTCGGCCAGGGCCATGTTTACAGAAACAACTTTCAGTGCTGCGAAACGCAGTCCCGTGTGGAACTCGGAAAATTGGGAAAGAATATATCCGGTTAATGAGTTCTTGAGAGCATCCGGCTTTATGAGTACAAGCGAACTCTCCAAATCTTGTTTTGTCATTTGATTTCTCCTTACTGTTGAATATGTATTAAGCTGTCATTTGATAAAAAATTGTTTTTAAACGGATGAAGTATAAGAGAAGTCATATTCTGTGTCAATAGAATATATGCGTGAAGGATCAAGCCGGATTTTGACCGGCAATCCAGTCGTTCAAAGCTTGCAGCGCTTGATTGACAAGGATAATATTTTTTTCCTTCTTTCTGATTTTTTTTGCGTGTAATGTGTTCAGTAAACCGAAATTAATATTCATGGGCTGAAAGCGATCAGCGGATTCGGGAGAGACAATGTAATGGAGCAGCGCTCCCAGCGCCGTATGAACAGGCGGCGGTTGCAGTTTCTTTCCCTCCAGGATAAAGGCGGCATTTAATCCGGCCAGGATTCCCATGGCTGCCGATTCCGTATATCCTTCAACCCCGGTAATCTGACCGGCAAAGAAAACATTTTCATTTGTTTTAAGCTGCAGCGAGGGCAGCAGCAGGGAAGGGGAATGAATATACGTATTGCGGTGAATGCTGCCGTAGCGGGCAAACTGAGCGTTTTGGAGACCGGGAATGAGGCGGAAGATGCGCCGCTGTTCCGGCCATGTCAGTTTTGTCTGAAATCCAACCAGATTAAAAAGAGTGCCGGCCGTATTTTCCCGGCGCAATTGAACGACAGCATAAGCCATTGAACCTGTTTTCGGATTGATCAGACCCACCGGTTTCATCGGCCCGAAAGCCAGACTGTTTTCACCGCGGGAGGCCAACACTTCTACCGGCAAACAACTTTCAAAATGGCGGACTTCTTCGAAAGGTTTCGCGGCAACTTTTTCTCCCAGGAGCAATTCCTGCCGGAAGCGTTCGTATTCTTCGCGGCTCAGAGGACAATTCAGATAATCGGGCGTTCCCTTGTCATAGCGCGAAGCCCAAAAGACCTTGTCCATGTCAATAGAGTCAGCTTCTATAATGGGAGCTATGGCGTCATAAAAATATAAATAGGCGCTGTCCAGCATCCGGGCGATTTCCTGCGCCATGGCGTCGGACGTGAGCGGTCCTGTGGCGATGATCGTTAATGAATCTTCCGGAATCTTTGTAACCTCAACTCTGTCCAGTGTAAAATTCTTTTCCCGCTTGAGTTGAGTCTCTATTTCCGTTGCAAATTGAAGGCGGTCAACGGCCAGAGCGGAACCTGCGGCAACCTGCGTTCTATCCGCCGCCATGATGATCAGGGAGTGGAGGCGGCGCATTTCTTCTTTAAGTAATCCGGTTGCATTATCGAGGCTGTTGGATTTAAGAGAATTGCTGCAAACGAGTTCCGCCAGATTTTCCATTTTATGGGCGGGAGAAAATTTCTGCGGCTTCATTTCATACAGATGAACCGCATGACCGCGCCGCAGGAGCTGCCAGGCCGCTTCACAGCCGGCTAAGCCCCCGCCGATGATTGTGACAGAAGCTTTGGTCATGTTTCCGGCATCGTTTTGGCCATTTTCTTGATATTCTTACATTCGGGATATCCTGTGCAACCGAGGAATTTCCCGAAACGGCCGCGTTTGACGGCCATGGGCTTTCCGCATAGATCACAGGCGACATCGGTAATCTCTGCTTCCTGCGCCGCCGCCTGACCATCCTTCCCCATTTTTTTGATATTTTTGCACTCGGGATAACCGGAGCATCCTAAAAACTGGCCATACCGGCCGCGTTTGACGGCCATGGGTTTTCCGCACAATTCGCAGACGGCATCCGTTACCTGCGCTTCCTGCGGAATGATCTCGCCATCCTCGTTTTTAGTGGCGTTCAGGGTGTTCTTACATTCGGGATAACCGGAGCAGGCCAGGAATTGCCCGAAGCGCCCTTCCTTCACAATCATTGTTTTTCCGCATTTGTTGCATTTTATGTCCGTTGTTTTAGTTTCCACGTGGCGAATTTTCCCTTCTTCATCATGGGTGAAGTTCATGGTGTTTTTACATTTCGGGTAATTAGAGCAGGCCAGAAAGCGCCCGTTCTTACCCCACTTGATAATCATTGGACTTTGGCATTTTTCGCAGACAAGGTCTGTCGGAGTCTCTTCCTGCTTGACATTCCTCATTTCATCTTTTGCTTTTTTTAATTCCTGCTCAAAAATATCATAAAAGTCATGAAGAATTTTTACGCGTTTACCGGTGCCACCTTCAATCTTATCCAGCTTGGTTTCCATATCGGCGGTAAAAGCCATATCCAGAACAGTGGGGAAGTTTTTAACCAGCAATTCGGTAACGACAATTCCCGTTTCGGTGGGAAAGAATTTCCCTTTTTCGCGGCGGACGTATTCGCGATCCTGAATCGTAGAGATAATATTGGCGTAGGTGCTGGGACGGCCGATGCCTTTTTCCTCCAGTTCGCGCACCAGCGATGCTTCGGAAAAACGCGGCGGCGGCTGCGTGAATTTCTGATCCGTATTGAGCTTGAGAAGTTTCAAACTCTCTTTTTCCCTGACTTCCGGCAGAAGCTTATCATCACCGTTTTCTTCTTCCTTCTCGTCCTTGCCTTCGGTATAGACAATGGTGAAGCCGGGGAATTTCATGACCTGCCCCTGCGCGCGGAAAAGGCAATTCGCGCCCGCAATGTCAATGGTGGTTTGATCAAGAACCGCCGGATTCATCTGGCTGGCGACAAAACGGTTCCAGATGAGCTGATACAGTTTGAATTCATCAGCGGACAGATATTGTTTGATGTCCTGCGGTTTGTAGGCCATTTTCGAGGGACGAACCGCTTCATGCGCATCCTGCGTTTTTTGCGCGTTTTTATAAGAATGAGGTTTATGCGGCAGATAATCGGAGGCATAATTTTCCTTGATGTAATCCCGCACCTCGCTTAAGGCTTCTTCGGCGATCCGGTATGAATCGGTTCTCATATAGGTGATAAGACCCACGGAACCTTCTTTTCCCAGTTCAATGCCTTCATAGAGTTTCTGGGCGACGCTCATGGTTTTCTTTGCCGAAAATCTAAGCCAGCGCGCGGCTTCCTGCTGTAATTTACTTGTGGTAAAGGGCGGCGGCGCCGAGCGTTTGACTTCTTTTTTATCCAGCTTCTCCACGCTGAAATCGGCTTCGCGTATTTTTGCGGCAAGCTTTTGGGCCTGTTCGCCATTGGTCACTTTTGCTTTTTTCCCGTCTACCTTAAGAAGTTTCGCTTCAAAGGGGGGTGGATGACTGCCTTCAAATTGCGCCACCAGATTCCAGTACTCTTCGGGTACGAACTTCTTTATTTCTTCTTCTCTTTCGCAAATCATGCGCACGGCGACGGACTGCACGCGTCCCGCGCTTAAACCTCTTTTGACCTTATCCCACAAAACAGGGCTGATTTGATAGCCGACCAGACGATCGAGAATGCGCCTTGTCTGCTGTGCCTCGTACTTATTGAAATCCAGTTGAAGAGGATTCTTGATGGCTTCCGTGACGGTGTTCTTTGTTAAATCGTTAAACAGGACACGATAAACATTTTTGTTTTTCGTGTCGATAACTTCCGAGATATGCCAGGCGATGGCTTCGCCTTCGCGGTCGGGATCGGGAGCCAGGTAAATATTTTTCGCATTTTTAGCCGCTTTCTTCAGCTCATCAATAACTTTCTTTTTTGCTTCAATTACCGTATAAGTCGGTTCGAAATCTTTTTCCAGATCAATGCCCAATGTGCTTTTGGGTAAATCTTTAATATGTCCTACCGAAGCCACGGCATTAAAATCAGCTCCGAGAAATTTTTTAATGGTTTTAACTTTTGTTGGAGATTCAACAATAATCAAAGAATTCGCCATAAGCACTCCTTATGCTTCTGATGATAAGATTAATTTTTTGCCCCTATAGAGGGAAGAAGATCTTTTGTAAAGATATATTTATTGCTTCAAGGACAATATCATTGATAATCGGAGACCTTTGATAAACTGCACCTCATGTCATTCCCGCGATTGAAGATGTGTAAAAAACTTATTATTAATCAATGTTTTGCATGATTATCCTCTGCGGGAGAAATGACACAATATCCGCTTTTCAAGGGGCTCAATTTAATGTCTTTGACGCCTTAATATTTTTTCAGCGAGAAAAACTTTCCCGGATGCTGATGAACAATACCTCTTAATTCCATGGTCGTCAAAGCACCAAGAATTTCGGCGGATGATAAGCCGGTCGAAGAAATTAAATCATCAATATGAATGCGGCCCTGGGAAACAAAATCAAATATGATTTTATCAAATCCGGTTAATGTTTCAAAGTGTTCAGCCGTAATGGCTTCGGAACCGGAACAAGGCGTTTTTAATGATGTTGCTGTCTCAATCTGGGGCAGAATTTCTTCCAGGATATCATCCGTATTTTCAATTAATTTCGCGCCTTCCTTGATCAGTTTATTGGTGCCGCGTGAACCTGCGGCATCAATACTTCCGGGTACCGCGAAGACCTCGCGTCCTTGTTCCAAAGCAAGCCTTGCCGTAATCAGCGAACCGCTCTTTTCTCCTGCTTCAACGATCACAACGCCATAGGACATGCCGCTGATAATGCGGTTGCGTGCCGGGAAATTAGTTGAGCGCGGCGGAGTGCCCAAAGGATATTCAGAAATAACAGCGCCATTTTCAATAATGTCGGCAAATAATTTTTTGTTTTCAGGCGGATAAATAACATCGAGGCCGCTGCCCAGAATGGCGATTGTTTTGCCATGACCGGTTATGGCTCCCCTGTGTGCCGCGGAATCAATGCCCCGGGCCATACCGCTGACTACAGTTACGCCTTTGAGGGCAAGTTCGCGGCTGATTCTTTCGGTGGTGTATTTGCCATAAGTGCTGGCCTGCCGGGAGCCGACTATGGCAATATTTATGTCGTCTTCATTCAAATGGCCCCGAACATATATATAAGGAGGGCGGTCGTAAATATTCAGAAGCTTTTTGGGATAGAGTGTGTCTTTATAAGTAATTATATTTACTTTATTTTTATCAACAAGTTCAAGTTCTTCTTTAACTTTATCCCAGTCTTTAAAATTGGCAATTGCCGTGGCAATTTCTTTAGAAATTCCCGAAATTCCTTTTAAATGTGAAACAGACGCGTCAAAAATGGCGGGCAAAGAACCAAACTTATCTACCAGCGCCGGAAACGTAACATTTCCGATACCCGGGATAGATTTTAATGCGATCCAATATTTTAAAATATCGTAATCCATAATGATCTGTTCAGGAGCGCGATGGGACCGCTTCCGCTTCGGTGAATTTGGTTTTGTTTAAGGAAAATTGAGAAGCAAGCTACATCCTGATGGCCGGGCCTGTCAAGTATTTTAAACACAATAATGCGTGGCATTACGAAAAGAGATATATAAATAGTTGATTAATTCCAATCTTTGAGTTAGGAAGCCATCAATATTTTTAAAGAGGTGTTTATGTCAAAGATAAAGAATTATTTTATCTTTACCCTTATCGCGCTTATTGTTTGTCCGTTTATCGCTTTTGCTCAAAGCAGTGTAAATCCAGAACAGAATCCAGCTGTTGTTAAGAAAAACGTTAAAAAACCTGCAGGCAAAGTTGTAGAACAACCAAAGTCTGCGCAGGCGATAACGCCGCTGGAACTTAATTTAGGAACAATCAATATTGACAAATCCGGTGAAGGGAGCTTTTTGTTAAAGAATAGCGGTTCCCGCGCAATTGACTGGTCGACAGGCGGACCGGAAGGTTGGGAAAGCATAGAAAAACAGAAATTATCGGGCGTTTTAAAAAATAATTCCGATTCTCTGCGCGTGGAGATCCGGTTACTGCCTAAAGAATCTGAAGATAAACAAAAAATTGCATCTAATTATAATAATGTCGAAATGAAACTTGAAGCCGGAGGCGGCAAACTTGTCTGCCGTAAGGAATTTCCGGGTGGCGCGCATAAAGAAACAATTAAAATTAATTCCAGTGACGGGCAAAAAATAATATTTGTCACGTTTATAATAGGTTACACTCAAAAGTCTCCCCAGATTAATTTGAATCCTTTAAGACTGGATATGGGCAGTGTTTTGCCGGAGAAAATTGTTTCCAAAAAAATAATAGCAAGCAACAGCGGCAGAGAAATGTTGACATGGTCGGTGGCCGTGAAAAAACATGAAATCGAGGATAAGCCCGCCAGTCTTAATAAGGGCAGGTATATATCATTTTTAAATGAAGAAGTCCGCGGAAGCGGAGTTTACGCAGTTCCCGGTCACATGAAAGAATCATTTGAATTTGTAGGTAAATGGATGGAAAATGAAGGTTATCCAACGGGCGCCGAGGGCGAAAACCTTGTTAAGATCCATTTCAGCGGGACAGGAATAATTCTATATTTATTGACCGGCCATAAAGAGGCTAATATGGCCCTATCTCTTGATAAAAATGTTATTGATGATAATAAGTTGTTTAAAGACTGGAAAGAAAGAAAAGGTGAATTGATCGTAGCCAAAGATCTTACGGATGGTCCCCATATCCTCACCATAACCGGGAGAGATAACCATTTGGGGCTTGAAGGTATAAGAATACTGGGAGATAATATTGCTTATTTCCCTTACGGCAGCATAAAAATTGTGCCTAATTCCGGCGCAATCACCAGACAAACCAATTATCTCAATGTTTCTTTGAATACGGCGCAAATGTCTCCTGGTTATTACATGGATCATATTGTTTTTAATACCAATGGCGGTGAGGCCATTGTTGAAGTTTCCGCGGAAGTGTTGCCGGATAACACATTAAAGGTCGTTGATATATATAGATATTACAACGGAACGGATTATCTGTTTACGGACAATCCTCAATCGGAAGCAAGAAGATTAATTCAAAATAATTACGTAAAAGAAGGCATTGCTTTCCGGCTCTTTAAACCGGGCACTCCGGGGACAATAGGCTTCTATCGTTGGTATAATCCGCAAAGCAGGAGTCATTTTTACCATTATGATTCTTCGGGCGGGAAAAAAGACCTGCGGGGGTATATATTTGAAGGTTCGATAGGTAATATTGCGACATCAAGGCTGACCAATACCAGGGAACTTTATCGCTGGTATAATTCGAAAACAGGTCATTATTTTTATTCAACCGACATTCAGGGAGGAGCGATTAATAAAAAAGCATACCGGTTCGACGGTATTGCCGGTTATGTAAAATAACAGATGGTTTTTGGGCGCAGGCAACTGCGGAAAAAAACTATTTTAACAGCTTTTAACCTTGACAAAAAATGGAAGAGGGGATATTAGCCTATTTCTTTTTGGTACAGGTTAAAAATTGCGCCTGTAGCTCAGCTGGATAGAGCAACGGACTTCTAATCCGTGGGCCGAGAGTTCGAATCCCTCCAGGCGCACCAAGACGAAAATGGTGGGTGTAGCTCAGCTGGTCAGAGTGCCGGGTTGTGGCCCCGGAGGTCGAGGGTTCGAACCCCTTCACTCACCCCATTTTCAGGGATTTGAAACTACGCGCCCGTAGCTCAGCTGGATAGAGTCGCAGACTTCGAATCTGTTGGTCGTAGGTTCGAATCCTACCGGGCGTACCAGA
>PHBJ01000025.1:0-1888 GCA_002840555.1 Deltaproteobacteria bacterium HGW-Deltaproteobacteria-13 | reverse complement strand
GGCCCTTAGCTCAACTGGCAGAGCAAATGACTCTTAATCATTAGGTTGTCGGTTCGATTCCGACAGGGCTCACCAAATACATAGGCGTTTCGCTTAGTCAGCGGGACGCCTTTTTTATCCGGTAAAATCGTGCCTGTCCACTCCCCGGCTGATGTACTCCTGAATATACTCAATCGATTCGTCCGGTATATCGACGAACTCCACACCCGCCTCATAAGACTTATTCTCCAGGATCCCTTTTGTCCATTTTACTTTTCCAAGGGTGTTTATCATTTTGCCCAGAGTCTTTAATTTCATTTTTATCATGATGAAGGTATTGACGGGCAGGGGAATACTGGACTTAATTTTAGCGCCGGAAACAGAGATATTCATGCTTTGGCTGTTGAATCTTTTTTCTTTAAAAGAGTTTTTTTTATCATCGACGATCGTTACAGCGATTTCACTCTCATCCTTCAGTCGTCTCGCTTTTCTTTTTTCTTTCATAAAGATTCGTCCTTTTTAATTTATTAAAAAATAATCATTTTCATCTCTCATGCCTGATGGCTCAAAACCATGGGCATCTTTTATTAATAATTATCTCCACAGGTTATTAAAAAAAAGAATTTATTTTGATGCCGTGCAACACATTATTTAAGATATCCTTTAAACAGATAATCCAAATCATCCGCCATCCGCCTGTCTATCGAGAAGTTTACGCTATCGGCAAAAATATCAAGCACAATGAGGGCATTAAGATTAGCGTCCTTATGCTCTATTGTTCTGAGTCTTTTGCAAAAATTTTCATTAACGACCCTTACATTCTCATACGTCTGGGCCAGTTTCGTCAAATCCCAATCCGGTTGATTGCCCCGCTGATAGATACAGTACTGGGCCATCAAATACATCGAAATGGCGCGATATTTAGTCTCTTCTATTGTGGCAAAAGGAAGATGAAAACGCACCATAGGTTTTAACTTCTCCAGAATAGGGCACCCGCTGGTAACCATGTATATACCGATCAGGGAACTAACGCCATGCTGCAAAGATACCGTATTCATATATTTTCTTTCCGGCGCGGTCACTATAACTTCTACCGGTTCGTAAGAAGTGTAATTGCCGAAGTAATCTATGATATCTATCATGTTCAAGGCGATGGGGCAGTATTCATATTGCCGTTCATTCAAAATACAATTGGGGCATTTAAAACATTTTAGTTTGGTCCATTCCGGACCGGTTTTATTTCCTGTCTGGATTAAATTCAAAGTGACGCTGTCCAAGTCAATGGTAAATTCTCTCTCAACACCGTTTTTGAATATAAATTTGTAATGGTATGTTATTTTATCTGCGGAACCGCGTCCATCTTCATTCATCCTGACGTCTCCCTGTTCAACTATAAGAAATGCCGTCGTGTATGTCAACGAAATCTTGGGCGTAATTTGAGGACACCTTATCGATGTCAGGAGAAGGGGAGTCGTTTTATAGCAAATTTAAGTCTTGAATCCGGCAACGAACGCATTTTCGGAAACGCACTGGAGAAGGGAGGGGTATTAAATAAATATATGAATATTCCATTTTATCAAATTTCATCTTTACTTTTTATTTTTTATTATATATCAATTCTGTTCATATATTTGATCGAATAAATTTAATTGGTTACGCGACATATTCTTTTTCGTCCTGTTCGGATGACACGGTATGTCATGAAAGGAGGATGATGTGAAAAATTTTATTAAGGTTGTTCTCGTTTTAGTTCCGGTTTTATTTCTCATGGGAGTAACGGACGTGAGGGGAGAAACGCTTCAGGATGCAGTTAAATCAGTCCTGCAAAACAATCCGGACATAACATCCGTGGCATACAATCGACTGGGCCGGGACCAGGAAGTTCGGCAGGCGATGGCCGACTTTTTCC
>PHBJ01000005.1:409901-645988 GCA_002840555.1 Deltaproteobacteria bacterium HGW-Deltaproteobacteria-13 | reverse complement strand
AATTGGCTGCGAATGTCAAAATTCCTAAAGGGCGGGAGGGAAAAGGACGAATCCAGTCGCCGATCGTTGCGGAATCTGTCGTGATACTGTTGTTGAAAATATTTCTGTCATCAAAATGGATTGAACAGTCAAAAGAATTGGAATAGGCGATAACACCCGCCGTCAAGATGGCAAGGATGAATAAGAGATTATATTTTTTATCCATATTAAGATTCCTTTGTCCTTAATGGCATAGTGCACCGCTTACAGCGGCTTCCAGTATTTTACAATCTCCTGATTCGCACGCCTTTCGTGCGTCGCGACAGCCGGAGATGTTATCGCCATGATTTAGATAAATATTCGCTCTGTTTTTGTAGGCATCGATATAATCCGGTTTCAGCCGGATTGCCTCATCATAATTATCAATAGCCGACTGATATTGGCCAAGATCGGCGTAAGTAACCCCCAAGTTATTATAGGCCGCGGCAGAATCGGGACTTTTGGGTATTAGGTGGATTGCTTCTTTAAAATCCTCTAAGGCACGCTTTTTTTGGCCAAGGATATAATGAGCGATGCCTCTGTTGTAGTAGGCATGAGCGTAAACAGGATTTATGCGGATTGCCTCGTTGTAATGAACAATAGCCTTTTCGAGACTTCTCTTTTTGAGAAAAGCGGAAGCGAGGTGGTTGTGCGCAATATAATTTCCCTTTGTTAACTGTAAAGCGTGACTGAAAAGAGTGATGCTGTTTTTCCAATAGCCGCACTGTTGCCACGTTAAAACCGAGAGAAGGGCAACGGCGAATATTGCCGCCGGGAATAAAATCTTTTTGCACGGATCTTCACTTCGGAACAAAAGAGGAATGCCCCAAGCCAGCATAACGGCAATGCCGACAGAAGGCAGGTAAGTATAGCGATCAGCCATAGCCTGTGTGCCTACCTGCATTAACCCGATTACGGGGATGAGCGTTCCCAGATACCAGAACCAGCCCACGAATAAAAAAGGCAGTTTCTTAATGTAATAAAGAACAACAAGAGTAATTAATATAAGAATAATTCCGCAAATTAAAACTTTCCATAATGGCAAAGAGAAATCATAGGGATAATATGCAGCCAGATTAACCGGCCAAAAGATTTTCCCCAAATAAGTTGCATAGGAAACAATAGCGTTGACGCCGCGGGTAAGAAAAGGTAAATGTTCTAACGAAGAAACAGAACCTCCTTTATCATGCGCCCAGAGAGCCGCAATGCCGGAGGCGACGGTCAGGCAAATAAAGGGAACCTTTTCTCCTATAATTCTTCCGGTCATATTAAATCTGTTTTTTGCCGGTTCATCAATTTCTTTTTGCCAGCGTTTCAGCGGCCAGTAATCAAGAAGAAGCAGAACACAAGGCAGGGTGACTAGCATTGGTTTGGACATCAAACCCAAAGCGAATAATATCAAGCAGAGAAAATACCGGGAAAGTTTAGAACTCTCGACATAAAAGGCGTAGGCGTAAAGGCAAGCCATCCCGAAAAACATACTTAAGACATCTTTTCGTTCGGAAGCCCAGGCTACGGATTCCACCCGCAAGGGATGAAGTGCGAAAAGAGCGGCGGCAAAAGCGGAAGGCCAGAGATTATTTGTTGTCTTATTTAGAAAGAGGAACAAAAAAAGAACAGAGCCGATATGCAGGAGCAGACTGACAAGGTGATGGCCGGAAGCGTTTGCTCCGAATAGACTCCAGTCCAGCATATGGGAGAGCAATGTTAAAGGATGCCAGTTACTCACAACGACGGCTGTAAAAGCCCATTTAATGCTTTCCCTGTTAATACCGGACTGAATATAATTATTTTCGGTAATGTATTTGTTATCATCAAAATTGATAAAATCATTGCCCGCGATCCTACTGAAGGCGGCACAGGAAACAGTAATTAAAAATATAACGATGAGGATGATTTTTTTCCGGTTTTGAGCAATCATTAATTCGGAGAGATTACCTCCATCAATATCGGTTTTGTTTCCAGCGGGTGCTTATCTTAAAACATCTCTTAAAAAGTCGGATAAAAATAAACTTTTTCCCGCGGCTATTATTTGCAGGAATGTCAGGAATCTTTTTCCGGTTGACATCCCCTCTCTTCTTCTCTATACGATGACTTCGTGAAAATTCAGGGTTCTTAAAACAGGATTTGCCATATATCATAAATATTATGAACGTCATCATTTATTTTGTAGATTTTTTTATTCATCTGGACAAATATCTGCCGTTGATTATCCAAAGTTTTGGAATCTGGGCATATGTTATTCTTTTTTTAGTAATTTTCTGTGAAACAGGTCTTGTGGTCACACCCGTTCTGCCCGGTGATTCACTTTTATTCGCTCTGGGAGCTTTCGCCGCGCAGGGCGCTTTGAATATTGAGATTTTACTAATTTCGCTTTGTCTTGCCGCTGTTGCGGGAGATACCGTCAACTATTTGATTGGAAACTTTCTGGGGCCCAAGGTATTTCATTATCAGGACAGCCGCTTTTTTAAGAAAGAATATCTTCTCCGGACGCATCAGTTTTACGAAAAACACGGCGGTAAAACAATTATCATCGCCCGGTTCATTCCCATCATCCGGACTTTCGCTCCTTTCGTTGCCGGTATCGGCACCATGAAATATCCCAAGTTTATAACTTATAACATTGTTGGCGGTATTGCCTGGGTTTGCCTTTTTCTTCTGGCGGGTTATTTCTTTGGCGGCATACCTGCCGTAAAAAATAATTTTACCCTGGTCATTATGGCGATCATCATTATTTCAGTTATGCCGGGAATCTTTGAATACTGGCGTCAGAAACGCGAAGCTTCCCGGGCTAAAAGTTAAAAGCGGTGGAAAGATGAAAAGAAAGTTTATTTTCACTTTAGCAATTCTCTTGCTTATTATTCTTTCGGCGGCTCCGGTTGACGCCCGGAATATCATCAAGATCGGCAAGGATATCAATATTGGCGAAGACCAGAAGGTGGACAATGCGATAGCCGTTTTAGGACAAGTCACCGTCGGCGGACTCGTCGAGAACGATATTGTTACTTTTGGCGGTTCGATTGTGCTGACCAAGGGAGCGGTTGTCCGGGGAAATATTGTTTGTCTTGGCGGCGTTGTGGTTCAGGGAAATGGCGCTCAGATTTACGGCGACATAACCGAAGTGAACTCTTCAAACATGTTCACTGCTTTTTCCTCCGCTTTTCAAGGGGATACCGATGCCTGGTCATGGCTGGTGGACGTTATTAATTTTTGTTTTTTCGCTATGCTGCTTGCGCTGGCATTGCTGATGGCTTTATTGTTTCCCCGTCAGCTAAATGCCATTGCCGGTTCAATTCAGCGCGAAAAGATAAAGTCCTTCTTCTGGGGAGTGATGGGCACGCTGATGATCGCGCCTTTTTTTATGTTGCTGATATTTTCGTTTGTCGGTATTTCTTTGATCCCGCTGGCTTTTTCCGTCATCTTACTGGCGTTTATGTTTGGATTTATTTCGGTCAGCGCGCTTCTGGGAAAATTTATCTTGACAAAAACTTTCCGGCATCATAAGCATTCACTACTTCGTGAAACTTTGCTTGGTTTGATTTTGTGGTGGGTGATCGGCTGGATGCCTTTTTACCTCGGCATGCTGATTAAGGCCGGGGTCATCACCATCGGTTTTGGCGGGGTTTTACTGGCTCTTTTTTATCGCGGATATCAAAAGTCTCCCTTGGGGCCGCCTCCAGGGCAAACCCCTCCGGTTGCGGGAAATCATATTGAAGCTGACCCTGTTTAGTTTTTTATTCTTAAGATTCCGGTCTGTTTATAGGTTGTAAAAAAATTAAATATAGATATAGATAGAAGAAAAAAGATTAAAACAAATTTAAGCTTGACAATTGTTTTTTGCCTATATAAGGTGTAAAGTACAACAACAAAAAACTTCCATCAATAAATATATAACGGAAAATATATTTAGGAGCCTGTTCAGGAATGAAAATAAACTTCAAGCAGACAATAGTGAAGTTGCTCCCGCCCAATAAAATTTTCTCCGTTCTGCTTACCGCCGCGATATTTTTTTTCATGTTATCATCGGTCAGCTTTGCACCGACAAAACCCGCAAAAAAATTGATGTCTGACGCTGAACTTTCCAATATAGAAGGCCAGTCTCTTTTTACCATAACCCAGTATGGCAGTTCTTACGGCACCGGCAGCGCCAATGTCATTCGTATGGATCTGGGCATTGATATGGAAATAATGGCGCATGCTGATTCTCTTAAGATGGGGTATTACACAAATCAGGCTGTCGGATTTGCGAGCGGCGGAGACACGGGATGGGATAATGATTTAACGAAGGTCACTCTTGGCGGTATTACTCACACCACGACACCGCTTAAATTAAGCGGACTTTTTCTGGAATTGGGGTTTGGTGATAACGGAACGACCTCGACCTATGTCACGAGTAACACCCGTAAGCTTAATTACATCGACGTGGGATCGCGTAACGTCAACGGCCAGCTCTCAGCGAGCCTCAACACCGTTACTGGACTGTTCATGGATGTAGGGACCGGACAAAATAGCGGCGTCCTCCTCCGGCAGACCGCTTCCGGCACAAGAACGATTCATTTCACCAACGAATTGCTTTCGGTGGTGTTTGCGTCAAAATACAGATATGCCACCGGCGGCGGATCGATGGATGATCTGAGAGGAATTTTTCAGAAGATTCCTAATTACAATACAAATCTCAAATCGTGATGTTGACAGGCAGTCATAAAACTGCCGCCGGAGAAAAAATAATTTTGCGGCGGTTTTAAATAGCAGGTGAAGGTTAGTTATGTTTAGTTTGGAAGCAGAAGTACTTAACCCCGCTGGAGAACAGACCGGTACTGAAGGCTTGCCGGGTTAAAAGAGTGGTTCGACCGTTTAAGCCATGTAAAGGTTATTTCGCCGGCACAACAAAAACGTAGGAGGAGAGAAGATGAAGAAAGTTTTATTGTTCGCAGTTATCGCAATGTTTTTAATGGTTCCCATGTCATTTGCCAAGACAGCTATTACTGACCGCGATCTGGACAGCGTAACAGCGCAGGAAGGCGTCGTCATCGTATTGGATGGCGTCAATGTGTCTAACGTAAGTATTGCTGTTCAGTCCTGGGGAGACAGTGACGGTTTCACCGACGGCAGCGGCAACGCATACACCCATGCGGGTTGGGTTGGTGCAAACATTACTATGAGCGGTCAGGTTGTATCGCTGAGCGGCGTAATGACCATTGATGTTGGTGTTTCCACTAACGCCACCTCGCCTTACCCCGGTGGTGTATACATTGGTCTGCCCACAGTTACTATTGGTGGCGGTGGTGACCCGTTGAATATTACTCAAGTAGTCAAAGTGGGTGGGGAGCAGACACTTAGTAATGCTGCTGGCGCCATGACAATGGGCACCGCATATATGGGTGGTTTAACGGCTCAGATAACTGGCAATTTGATGATTACTACCCATTAAATAGAGTAGTTTACGGCGTTTGTTTCAGCCGTTAGGAATTTGCAAGAAGGGGCACGGGGTGTGCCCGCGCCCCTTCTTCGCTTAGTAAAAATAACCTGCTGTTTGGTGAATGTTTAGTGGAACTTGATGGAGAAGTTGCTGTCACAGGTAAAATCTAAAGGGGAAAACATGAAAAAGATTTTAATGTTTGCCATTATTGCGATGTTTATAATGATGCCTTTGGCGTCATTTGCCAAAAGCGTCATTTCTGACAAAGATCTTGATGCTGTAACAGCCGAAACGGGAGTCAGTATCATCTTCGACAATGTTAAAGTTAATTCCGCAGCTTTGACTTCGATGTCCTGGGGCGATTCCGACGGCTATACGGGGACGACGGGTCCCGGCTATGTGGGAATAAACGGTGTGACCATAACCGGAAGTCTGGTCGAGATGAGCGGCACCATGAATGTGGATGTCGGCAGCGATGCTTCATCAACCAAGGTAAAAATTGATCTGCCGACCGTTTCTCTTGGCGGGAGCGCCGGAATGAATATCACCGCTAATCTGAAACTATCCGGCAACAGCGACCTTTCCAGCGGCGCCACGCTGGGGAATATCGATATACGGGGATTTAAGACCAGCGTAATAGGAACCGTTACAGTTTTCGCCCATTAATACTTGAAGCGCAGGACACATGAGGGATGCTAATGCTAAACGATAACTTCATAAGAGTCATCAATTTCATCTCGGCATTTTTGTTTTTTTTCGCTGTGTCAGCGTATGACCCGTGCGTATACGCGAAAACGCAGGCGTTGGAAGACGATGTTCTCGCGCAGATTGACGGCGAAGCAGGAATAAATCTGAATCTTAATGTAAGAGTTCACTCATCAGCCACCAGTTTCGGTTTAGGCAACGGGTCCGATCAATCCATCAACTTTGGAAGCCTTGAAATTGGCAACGGCACCGCGGGCGGATCCTTTGTCATAAATTCGGATGTTGTCATGGACGTTTTTACGGAACCCTCCGGCACATGGCTTTATTTTGATCCTTTTCTTACTGCGCAGGGCGTATCCATAACGGGCAATGATCTCCGTATTAAAACAAGCACCCTGGATCAGATTATCGGGAATGTCGCAATTTCCGGTGTTTATTTCGGCACGAATGTCAGCACCGCTATCGCTACTCCCGCATTACAGGTGCCCTACGCGCCATGGATCCTTATAGGCGCCGGCGCCAATGGAGGAACTCAATCCGGGATTCAGTTGTGGGCGGAAGCGAGCGCGTATGTGAACAGCGTAAAGTATACCTGGAACACGAGCGGGAAAAGCCTGACCGTATCCGGCATCTATGTTTACAGCCCTTACGACGCCGGTAATTACACCAATAGACCAGGGGACCTCTGGCCGACTCTGAACGGAAACGCGAAGATCGGGGGCACCTTCACAAACTACAATACCAGCGGTGCTAACGTTGGCGTAATTGATGCGGGACCCGCGACCATCAATGTTGGCACGACGGGCGGCAATACCATGCTAAGAATATCAATGCCCGCAGCCTTATCTATACGAATGAGAGATTTTGCATTTAGCGATATCACAAGTTTTGGCCCTAGCTGCGTGGATAACTTAGTCATTTACAGAAATATTATTACGATCAGGAACCTTTAAATTTTAGAGTTGAATATCCAAAACAGAATAAAAAATTAAACACTCGTCTGTTGCTCGAAGGTCTGCTGAAAAATTAAGGCTAAATGTAATTCGCTAAAATAACATCGGAGGTGGCCCTCTTCGTGGGAGCATTAGTAATCGCCGCCATATTTGCAGTACTTGTATCATTTACTTCCAGTATTTATCCTCTTCAGGATCAGCCGAAATCGGAAATTAACATTGCCGTTCCCGGCCCGGGAACGGGTCAGATACGAACTAATGTAAACCCGGCCTCGGAAATTAATAAGGCTCATTTAGTAAAGCAGAGCTATGACTATTCCTGCGGCTCCGCCGCCCTGGCTATTCTTCTTAATTTTTATCTGGGAGAAAAATTCACCGAAAAGCAGGTCATCCAGGGGCTTCTTCATTATGGCGATGTCGCCCAGATAGAGAAACGCCAGGCATTTTCCCTTCTGGATATGAAAAAATTCGTTAAAGTGCTCGGTTATCAGGGCGAGGGCTTCAAGGCCGAACTGGAGGATTTAAAGGCCCTCACAACGCCCTGCATTATTCCCATAAAAATCTTCGAATACCGTCATTTCGTCGTTTTCAGGGGAATTCATAATGGACACATCTTCTTGGCCGACCCGTGGCGCGGCGACAGCAGTTATACGCTCGATGATTTTTATAAGATATGGTACGAAAAAGTAATTTTCGTGGTGACCAATGAAAAGGGACCGGTGTTGAGCGCGCTGAAATTGAAGCCGGAAGATCTCAATTACATTGACGAGGATGCGGCAAGACAAATTATTTTCGGCAACCAATTTAGTCCGCAAATGGCCGCCGCCGAACGGGAATTCAAATTAATCATTAATAACCCGAATCAGTACTACAGAGCAAAGAAGTAATGTGTGAATAAGGATGCTCTATCCCGCGCGAAAATCATAAGGCGGGATTTCTTGTTGTTCAAAAATTCTTAAAAATCTTTCCCGCGTATAAAATTTACCGCATTGCGAAAAATCATCAGTCCCTGGCCTTCCTGGGGCAATTTTTCCCTCGTCCAGCGGGGATGATTGACGCGGCACAGGTACGCCTCGGGATGGGGCATCAGACCGAAAAGGCGTCCCGATTCATTGCAGATCCCGGCAATAGCGTTAACGGAGCCGTTGGGATTGGCCGGATACTCCATGGATGTCAGGCCATCGGGATTACAGTACTTCAGAGCGCAGAGATTTTTTCCCTCGATTTGGCTGAGAATGGCGGCGCTTTGGGGAATAAACTTTCCTTCACCGTGCCGCACAGGCAGATAAAGAACATCCGTGCCTCTCGTATAAACGCAGGGACTTTGCACGTCCGCCTTCAGATAAACCCAGCGGTCTTCAAAACGCCCTGAATCATTATAGGTCAATGTCGCGCTCTGTCCGGAATAATCGTCCGAAAGCGCCGGAAGCAATCCAAGTTTGATCATCAACTGAAAGCCATTACAGACGCCTAGAATTAATTTCCCGGCATTGATAAATTTTAGCAACTGATCGAAAAGCAAATCCCGGCTGTTCCTGATGTGCGCGCACAGAAATCGATTGGCGCCCGCTTTGGCCGATCCCAGGTCATCACCATCCAGAAAGCCGCCCGGCAGATTGAGAAAGGAATAGTTATCCAGACGCTTCTGTCCGTAAAGCAGCTCGCTTAAATGAACGATATCCACAACATCGGCGCCGGCCAGTTTACAGGCCTGCGCCATTTCCATTTCGCAGTTAGTGCCGTTTCCGGTCAATACGATCGCTTTTACTTTACGGGGCATAAATAAATCCTGCTTTTAAAAATTAAGAGGCTTTTGCCATGCATCTTTGAGTTTGTTTATTTTTTCTTTAATAATTGATTTACCGTTCAGACCCTTTGCCTGAAACACATCATCGTTCGTGACAAGGCCTATTTTACCGATAATGTTTCCGGCCATGATTTTTTCCAGTCTGCGCTGTGCCTCCGGATGAATGGTGACGATAAAACGGCTGGCTGATTCCGAAAATAAAATGTAGTCGTCTCTTTTTCCCCCTGAGTAGGGAACCGATCTTAAATCAATGCTCATGCCCAGCCCGCCGGCCGTTGATGTCTCGGCAAGCGCGACAGCCAGTCCGCCGTCGGAGCAATCGTGGCAGGAAGCGATGAGGTCCTGCTGTATGGCTTTATGCAGGGCGCGATAAATTTTGCGGGCTTTTACGGCGTCCACCTTGGGAACCATGTTGCCGATAAAGTTTTTCGTGGCAAACCATTCCGAGCCGCCCATTTCATCCTTCGTTTCACCGATGATATAAACAAGGTCTCCCGGTCTCTTGGCGTCCATGGTCACGGCCCTGCTCACATCTTTTATCCTGCCGATGACGGAATAAAGAATCGTCGGCGGAATGGAGATTTTTGTTTTGCCTATCTGATAATCGTTTTTCATGCTGTCCTTGCCGGAAATGCAGGGAACGCCGAAGGCCGTCGTGTAATCGTAGATGGCCATATTGGCGCGGACAAGCTGAGCCAGTTTATATTCGCCGTCGGGTGTTTTTGCCGATTGAACGGGATCGCACCAGCAGAAATTATCAAGTCCCGCCAGATGGTCAAGATCGGCTCCGACAGCCACGGCGTTGCGTATCGCCTCGTCGATGGCGCAGGCGGTCATGTGATACGTGTCAATGTCGCTGTAGCGCGGGCAAATGCCGTGTGCGACGACAACGCCTTCCATGGAATCCAAAAGAGGCCTGACAATCGCTGCATCCGACGGACCGTCATTTTGCGCTCCTGTGAGCGGTTTGATAACCGAGCCGCCCTGAACCTCGTGATCGTATTGGCGCACCACCGATTCTTTCGAACAGATGTTCAGGCGCGCAAGCATCCGCTTGAGTTCCGCGCCGAGATTTTGCGTCTGCCTGATGCGCGGTTCTTTATTCTTCGGCGCTTTCCATCTGGCGGCCAGTTGCAGTTGCGGAACGCCGGAATGAAGAAATTCCATGTCCAGATAGGCGACGGTTCTGCCGCCGAAAAGAACATGAAACTTTCCCGAGCCGGTGAACTTGCCCATCACGGTGGCTTCCACATCCATCTTTTGGGCGAGTTCTAGAAATTGTCTTATTTTTTTCGGATCGACTGCCAGGGTCATGCGTTCCTGCGCTTCGGAAACAAGAATTTCCCACGGCTGAAGGCCCGCGTATTTCAAGGGCGCGTGAGTAAGGTCCAGTTCGCAGCCGCCGGAGTAGGTGGCCATTTCGCCCACGGACGAGGAAAGCCCGCCCGCTCCGTTATCAGTGATCGCGCGGTAAAGTCCGCGGTCGCGCGCGATCAGCAGGAAATCCGTCATCTTCTTCTGGGTGATGGGATCGCCGATCTGCACGGCTGTCACCGGCGAGCCTTCATGCAGTTCTTCGGAGGAGAAGGTCGCTCCGTGAATGCCGTCCTTGCCGATACGGCCGCCCGTCATCACAATCAGATCCCTGGGCTTGATTTCTTTTTCATGCGTAATCTTTCCCTTGATGCGCGCGGGCATGATGCCTGCTGTTCCGCAATAGACAAGGGGTTTCCCCAGAAATCGCTCGTCAAAAACAATGCTGCCGTTGACCGTGGGAATGCCGCTTTTGTTTCCGCCGTGTTCCACGCCCTCGCGCACGCCTTCGTAAATACGGCGCGGATGGAGAATGCGCGGCGGCAGTTTCTTTTTATGAAACGGAGAGGCAAAGCAAAACACATCGGTGTTGAAAATCAGTTTTGCTCCCAGACCGGTGCCGAATGGATCGCGGTTGACGCCGACAATGCCGGTGAGCGCTCCGCCGTAAGGATCAAGGGCGGAAGGCGAATTATGCGTTTCCACCTTGAAAACAAGATTAAAATCATTATTGAATTTAATGATGCCGGCGTTATCCACGAAAACGGAAAGACAGAAATCTTTTTTCCCCTTTGTTTTGCGGATTTTTTCAGTGGAGCCTTTGATATAGGTTTTGAAAAGAGAATCGATTGTCATGCTCTTTTGTCCATCGGTGTAATGGATCAGGCTGTTGAATATTTTATGTTTGCAGTGTTCCGACCAGGTCTGTGCCAGGCATTCCAGTTCCACATCCGTTACGCGCCGGCCAAGCCCTATTTTCTCTCTTTCGGCAATAGTTTCTTTATTTTTGTAATAATCCCGGATGGCTTTCATCTCCTGAAGATTCAGAACAAGAACCCGCTCCCGGCTTATTTTTAAAAGTTCATCATTTCCGGCCCCGGCCAGATTGATTTCTTCCACCACCGGTTTTGCCGCGCCCGAGACACTTGGAATATAGGCCGGTATTCCGCGGGAGGCATTAAAATCTTTTGATGAAATGATTTGATGGCGTTCAATCAAGTCATTGGCTAAAAGGCCGGAAGCGATTTTTTCCGCGTCATCCGCGGTGATTCTCCCGCTGATGAGATATTGGCGGGAAGTATAGACTTTCATTTCGCGCGGGCCGGTATCGCCGCCCAGAAGAAGTTGAATCGCTTCACGGGCGGTTTTTCCCACGTTATCCGTAACGCCGGGCCTGAAACCCACTTCAATCAGCCAGTCAAAATCGGCGGCCAGCGGAGTATTGATGGAAAAATGCTGGATGACCGGGTCATGAAGAGGGCCGGCGGCGGCTCTTTTTAATTCTTCCCTGGTCAAATCACCGGCGATTGTATAAACTTCGATTGTGCTTACTTTTTCGACAGGAAGGGAAAAGTTATCAACGATCCTTTTTTTTACTTTTGCTCCCAGAGCGTCGCGGATGCCTTTTTTAAAACCAACTTCAATTCTACTGGCCATATTCAACCTTATGATAAGCGGATTTCAACCCGCCAAAATTATTCAGAGGTTGCGTTATACCCAAAAGCCGTAAATTATGCAACTTACAAATCCGTAAATATTTTTAATACAAGAGGATCCCAATGAAAATAATGTGAAAGCCGGTCATTTTGCTTGACATAACGGTATTTTAACCGTTATATTCTGCCGTCATTTTCGGAGATTTCTTTCCTTAAAATTTTTGCCGTCCGATTGCGGAGAAAAATGGAATTCATTCTTATTATCATAGTTATCATAGTGCTTATCGGCTTTGTCCTTTTGTATTGGCGGGCGGGACGCAATGGTGTTGACCTTACGCCGCTTATGAATAAAATGGACACTCTGCGGGATTCTCAGGAGAGAACTGACCGTTCGGTGCGTGACGAGATCGCGCGTTCGCGAGCAGAGACGCAGACGTCTTCACAACAGGAAAGAACGGAACTGGCGGCGGCGCTGAAATCATTCGGCGACACCGTTCAGCAAAGTATCGCCCAAATCGCCAGAATGCAAAACGATCAGTTCGAAAGCTTCTCCCGGCAGATGTCGTTGCTTACCGCGACCAGTGAAAAAAAGATGGAGGATATCCGTCTGGTCATTGATGAAAAACTTAAGCAGATTCAGGAAGACAATACCTGCCAGCTCGACCGGATGAGGGAAACGGTTGACGAAAAATTGCAAAGCACGCTGGAGAAGCGTCTGGGAGAATCCTTCCGGCAGGTTTCCGAACGGCTGGAACTGGTTCATCAGGGCCTGGGCGATATGCGCAATCTGGCCGCCGGGGTGGGTGACCTGAAAAAGGTGCTGACCAATGTGAAGGCACGCGGTACCTGGGGGGAAGTCCAGCTGGGCGCGCTTCTGGAGGAAATTCTTTCTCCGGAGCAATACTTAAAGAATGTCAGGATCAGCGAAAACGGGAGTGATTTCGTCGAATTCGCCATCAGGCTTCCCGGCCAGGGCGACTCTCCGGCCGATTCCGTGTTGATTCCGGTAGATGCCAAATTTCCGGTGGAAGATTATCATCGTTTGCTGGAGGCTCAGGAGCGGGCTGATGCCGCTGCGGCGGACGAAGCGGTCCGGCAACTGGAGGCCAGCATCAAAAAAGCCGCTAGGGACATTTCCCAGAAATATATCATGCCGCCCAAAACAACGGATTTCGGCATTATGTTTCTGCCGTCGGAGGGACTTTACGCGGAAGTCATCCGCCGCACCGCTCTGGTGGCGCAGTTGCAGCGCCAGTTCCATGTCGTCGTCACCGGCCCCACCACGTTTGCTGCATTTTTAAACAGTCTGCAGATGGGTTTCCGGACATTGGCCATACAAAAGCATTCCGGAGAAATCTGGAAAGTTCTGGGCGAGGTGAAAACGGCATTTAGCCGATTTGGCGACACGCTCGACGCAGTGCGCAAAAAGCTGGAGCAAGCCGCCAGCTCCGTGGACGACGCACAGAAAAAAACGCGGACTCTTTCCAATAAACTGAAGGCGGTTGAGGCAGCGCCCGGAGAGACGCCCTTGGTAGAAATTCTGCCAGACGATAAAACACCGGCAGGACTGAATGATCATTAACGGTATCGATGCTGTTTAAATTTTTATAGTAAATACCGGAAAAACAGCAGACTTTTTGTCTGTTCCATCGTGAGGAGAATATGGATACTTTCGTTGAGCGCAGAAAAGCTAATCGCCGGACCCATGAACGCAGAGGAACGGATGATAAGCCCGAAGATACCAAGAGCGAAAGCGAGCGCAGACAATCTGATCGCAGAAGATTTGAGCGCAGAGAATCTGAGCGTAAAAAAATGGAAGAGGCGATGCGCGAACATGCCCAGAAGCGCCGGGTTATCCTTGAAGACATTGAAGAAGCCTACTACGAAGCGGATATTAACGGCAGATTTGTTTTTGTTAATAATGCCATGTGCAATATTCTGGGATATGCCCGGGAAGAATTGATAGGACAGAAATATTGGTATCTTCTGGATAAGCCAACCGCAAAAACGCTCTATGCGGCCATGGATAAAAGCTGCAAAACAAATGAAACGGTTAACCTGCTGGACATGGAAGCGATTCACAAAGACGGGAAGAAATTGATTTCCGAAACATCCGTGTCTATTGTCAGGGATACCGAAGGCACTATTATCGGATTCAGGGGTATTTCCCGTGATGTGACGAAACGCAGGCAGATGGAAGCCGCGTTGAAGAAGAATCAGGAAGAACTGATTAGGAAAAATAAAGAAATCGATGAAAACAGAAAACATATCCAGCATGCGCTGGAGAAACTGGAAAAAACCCATGAAGAACTGAAGACTTCCCAGTTGAAAATTCTCCAGCAGGAAAAGATGGCTTCCATCGGACAGCTTGCTGCCGGTGTTGCGCATGAACTGAACAATCCCATGTCCTTCATATCCAGCAATCTGGGGACGCTGGATAAGTATGTCCGGCGTTTGATTGGTTTTATCGAGACCCAGTCAGAAGTGATCAAATCCTTTAAAGACGCCTCTGCTGCCAGGAAAATTAATGAAAAGCGGAAAGCATTAAAACTGGATTACGTCATCAATGATGTGAACGGAATGATCAGAGAGTCTCTGGATGGTTCGGAAAGGGTGAAAAGAATTGTTAAGGAGCTCAACAGCTTTTCCCGAATGGATGAAGAAGAATATAAAGAAGCCGATATCAATGAATGCATCGAAAGCGCCATCACGATTGTCTGGAACGAATTAAAATATAAATCAACCCTGGAAAAGAACTACGGTAAACTGCCGCTGACGAAATGTTATGCCGGGCAAATAAACCAGATATTTGTGAACCTTCTGATTAATGCCGTCAATTCCATCACGGAGCGGGGAATCATCACGATTAAGACATGGTATCAAGACGGCTCAATCTGGATGGAAGTTTCCGATACGGGCTGTGGAATACCGAAGGAGAATCTTGTTAAAATATTCGAGCCTTTTTTCACAACCAAGGAAGTAGGCAAGGGGACAGGCCTGGGACTCAGTATCACCTATGAAATCGTCCAGAGACATAAAGGGGAAATAACGGTTAAAAGCGAAGTTGGGAAGGGGACGTCATTTACGGTAAGAATCCCGGTTGTTTAGCAAGACAAATCCGCCGCCAATCATGGCGAATGGTCTTTATCCGGCGGAGGTATTGCGTCATTTTTCGTTTGACATGAAGTTTTATCTGTGATTTACAAATCGGCAAAAATATTAAGAAGTTGACGGCCGTTGACCGGCGAAAGAATACGAAAGGTAAATTGAATACGAACGGTTTTTATTTTTAAATTTGCGGATTGACAGTTGATTAAATTAAAGTGGAGGTGTGTATGTCGAGAAATATTTTCAGAACAATTTTTGTGTTGTTTTTTAGTTTTTTGATGGCCGGAGCAGTCTTTGCCGCTCCTCCCGTGAAGATCGGCGCATTATTTTCCGTGTCCGGTCCCGCTTCATTCCTGGGTGAACCGGAACGCAATACGGCGGAAATGATGGTGGCGGAAATAAACAAAGCCGGCGGGATTAAAGGGCGTAAACTGGAACTGATCGTATATGATACTCAGGGCGACGCCACCAAGGCCGTGCAGGCTGTGAACAAGCTGATTAAAGACGATAAGGTTGTGGCGATTATCGGTCCCAGCACCACGGGCGACAGTATGGCCGTGATTCCCGTTGTCGAGAAAGCCCAAATCCCTCTTATTTCCTGCGCGGCGGGAGTTAAAATAACCGATCCGGTAAAGAAATGGGTATTTAAAACGGCGCAAAACGATGTCCTGGCCGTCATGAAAATTTACAAAAATTTACAGAAACAAAAAATATCCAGGATAGCGATACTCACGGTCTCTGACGGATTCGGTTCTTCCGGAAGGGAACAGCTTAAATTACAGTCCAAAGAATTCGGCATGCAGATTATTTCCGATGAAACATATGGTCCGAAAGATGACGATATGACTGTTCAGTTAACAAAAATCCGCGACAGCAAAGCTCAGGCCATTATCTGCTGGGGAACCAATCCCGGTCCGGCCAAAGTTGCCAGAAACGTTAAACAACTGGGAATCAAAATGCCTCTGTATATGAGTCACGGCGTATCTTCCAAGAAATTTATTGAGCTTGCAGGTGAAGGCGCCGAAGGAATTATCCTTCCATCCGGCCGGGTCATCGTTGCTGATCAGCTGCCCAAGTCCGATCCGCAGAAAAAAGTCCTGATGAACTATGTGAGCCAATACAGGGAACACTACAAAGTGGAAGGCGATCATTTCGGCGGCCATGCGTATGATGCGGTGATGCTTCTCAAGAAAGCGATGGAACAGGGAGGCTTTGCACCTGCGGCCATTCGCGATCAGCTAGAAAAAACGAAAAAAGCCGCCGGGATCGGCGGAACGTTCACTTATTCTCCGCAGGATCATGCAGGTCTCACCAGTGAAGCTTTTGTTCTGGTACAGATTAAGCAGGGTAACTGGAAGTTGATTAAATAGTATTTAAGTGACATAATCGAACCAAATTGTACGAGCGGCGCGGGCAATCATGATGCCTGCGCCGCATTAATATTTATTGAAGAAGCGCAACGTATAAATGGACAGTTCCCGGCAATTATTTCAATACATCTTATCAGGCCTTTCCAACGGCGCCATTTACGCCCTGATTGGTTTCGGCTTTGCCATCATTTATAACTCCACCGGCATTATTAATTTCGCTCAGGGCGAGTTTGTGATGCTTGGCGGAATGTTAACCATTTTTTTTCTGACCATTCTTAATCTTCCGCTGACGGCGGCAATCATTCTGTCCATTATTATCTCGACCATGGTGGGCGTCTCTTTCGAACGCCTGGCCATCAGGCCCCTGAAGAATGCGAAGCCGCTTAGCCTGATCATTATCACGATTGGCGCGAGCATTTTTATACGCGGCGCGGCTATGCTGATCTGGGGGAAAGATACCCACGCGCTGCCCGCTTTTTCGAGCAACGATCCTCTTTATATCTTCGGCGCAACCATCCTTCCTCAGCACCTCTGGATTATCGGCGTGACGGTTTTAATCATTATCGGCAGCAGGCTGTTTTTTAATTACAGCATTGCCGGCAAAGCCATGCGCGCCTGCTCTTACAACGCCCGGGCGGCCGGGTTGGTCGGCATCAATGTTAAAAGCATGGTGATGCTTTCCTTTGCCATCAGCTCGGCGATCGGCTCGATAGCGGGAATCATCATTGCCCCGCTGACAATGACTTCCTATGATGTCGGCGTTATGCTGGGACTGAAAGGCTTCTGCGCGGTTATCATCGGCGGAATGAGCAGCGGTATGGGAACCCTGCTGGGCGGCCTCCTGCTGGGCTTGCTGGAATCTCTGGGCGCCGGTTTTATTTCCGCCAGCTATAAAGACGCCATTGCCTTTATCATTTTATTGTTGATACTATTTATCCGGCCGGAAGGGTTGTTCAGTAAAAAAGAGACGGAAAGATTTTAACTCCGCAAGATGCGATTTTTTTCGCGTCAACGTCATGCTGTCCGGTCATTAAAATTAAATATGATAACAGAAAAAAAACGACAGATACTGATTTTCCTGATTTTCGCGGCAGCCGTGCTTGCCGCGCCGTATTTTTTAAAAGGTAATTATCTCTTAAACGTGTTCGTATTCGTCGGCATTAATACTATGCTGGCCATAGGACTGAATCTGCTTTTGGGATACGCCGGCCAGATTTCCCTGGGGCATGCCGCCTTCTTCGGCATGGGCGCTTATATTTCCGGCATCATCACGGCCAGGTTTCCGGTCGATCCGTTCCTGGTCATGATTCTGGCGGCGACCATAGCCGGAGCGCTTGCTTTTGTGATCGGATCTCCAATTCTAAAACTTAAAGGGCATTATCTGGCGATGGCCACCATGGGTTTCGGCATCATCATGTATATTATTTTTAACGAAACGGTTGATTGGACGGGAGGCCCTTCCGGTTTATCGGGAATACCCAATCTTCACATCGGCTCGTTGATTTTTGACAATGATTTGAATAATTATTATCTGGTCTGGCTGTCCACGCTGGCCGTCATGTTATTGTCCATTAATTTATCTCAATCGAGAATCGGCCGGGCGCTCAGGGCCATTAATGATTCGGAAGTGGCCGCCCGCGTCATGGGCGTTAACGCCAGGATTCTAAAAGTCCGGATTTTTACAGTTTCCGCGGTTATTTCAGCCGTCGCCGGAAGTCTCTATGCCCATATCATGACTTTTATCGCTCCGGCGTCTTTCGGTTTCAATTTTTCCGTGGAATTGCTGACCATGGTTGTTGTCGGCGGTCTTGGCAGTATTTACGGTTCATTTCTGGGCGCGGCAATTTTAACGATGCTGCCGGAACTTCTGCGGGTTTTTCAGGATCTTGATATTATTATTTATGGATTGATGCTGATTTTAATGACGATGTTTATGCCCGGCGGTCTTATCAGCGGCATTGAGGCGGCAGCCGGATTTATTGCGGCCAGGATGAAGGGGACAAAGGATAGCGATGCTCAGGCTTAACGGCATAACAAAAGTTTTTGGCGGACTGACCGCGTTGGAAGATGTTTCCTTTTCCGTGGACGGCGGATCAATAACGGGAGTTATCGGACCTAACGGCGCGGGGAAGACGACGCTTTTTAATATTGTTACCGGCCTTTATACCCAGACAGCCGGAGATGTTTATCTGGGCGAAAAGAATATTTCTTTTTTTGAAACGGAGTCGCTTGCGGGCCTGGGCCTGGTACGCACATTCCAGAATGTGGAACTTTTCGCTCAGATGACCGTTCTGGAAAATGTTATGGTAGGATTGCACACGGGAAGCAAGAGCGGCATTTTTTCCTGCGCTTTCAAACTGCCCGGCCAGATCAAGGAAGAGAAATATATTCGCGAGAAGAGTCTGGAGTGGCTCGCGTTTACCGGTATGGCTGACATGGCCGATCGGAAGGCCGGCAATTTGCCTTTCGGCAAGGGAAGACTTTTGGAAATATCGCGCGCCCTCGCTGCGAAACCAAAGATCATTTTGATGGACGAACCGGCGGCGGGTTTAAACAGCAGAGAAACCGCCGAACTTGCCGTACTCATTCGCAGGATCAGGGAAACCGGTATTACGATAGTTCTTGTGGAACACGATATGGATCTGGTGATGGATATTTGTGATGCCATCGTTGTTTTGAATCTGGGGAAAAAACTTGCCGAAGGAACACCGCGGGAAATTCAGGAAAATCCGGAGGTGATCTCCGCTTATCTCGGAGATGGTTGATATCGGCTTATTAAAATTGTCATATACTGCGTTGCGCTTTGGTCTTCGTCATTGCGACGTACGAAAAAAGTACGTCTCATTCCTCATTCCAAGCGCGCCTTGTCTCTGACAATTTTTCTAAAGCCGTTGGATTAAAGATATGCTAAAGATAAAAAATATAAATACATTCTACGGGCAGGCGCAGGCGTTGAAAAACGTTTCTCTGCATTTGACGGAAGGGGAGATCGTCACGCTTATCGGCGCCAACGGAGCGGGTAAGACAACTCTGCTTAACTCCTTGTCCGGCGTGGTGCCTCCCCGCAGCGGCGAGATATTTTTTAATAATATCCGGATAAATAATCTTGCCGTGCACCAGATTGTCCGGATGGGTATTTCCCAGGTTCCGGAAGGCAGACAGGTTTTTAAACCCATTTCGGTGGAGGATAATCTGGAGTTGGGCGCATATCTGAAACACAAAATGCTGGGCGGCGGGGATGAAGTAAAAAGAAACAAAGAAATGGTTTACGACTTATTCCCCATACTCAGGGAGAGGCGAAAGCAGCTTGCCGGAACGTTATCGGGAGGAGAGCAGCAAATGCTCGCCATCGGCCGGTCATTCATGGCCAGGCCGAAACTGATGCTTCTGGATGAGCCTTCCATGGGGCTTGCGCCAATGGTGACTCAGGAAATTTTTCGGGTTATAGAAAATTTGTCAAAAGAGAAAAAAACAACAGTTCTGCTGGTCGAACAAAACGCGCGCGCGGCCCTGAAGATGGCCAACCGCGGCTATGTGCTGGAAAACGGCCGTCTGATTCTGGAAGGAACAGCCGGCGAATTGCTGGAAAATAAAGACGTTCAGAGAGCGTATCTCGGTAAAGATAAAAAGGAGATATGGGAGCGATAAAGTATCGGCAAAAATGCCGGTCATAAGCATTACCTTGCAAACGGATGGTTACATTATAATTTCGGGGAGGTTTTTTTATGAACATCTGGGATAAGACCCATGAGTGCATGTCACGGGATGAACTCGAACAGCTGCAACTGGAAAGACTTCAGGCCATAATCAACAGAGTGTACAAGAATGTGACGCATTACCGGAAAATATTTAACGATTCAGGCATCATTTCGGAAGACATTCGCTCTTTATCCGATCTGACCAGACTGCCTTTTACTACGAAGGAAGACCTGCGCGTCAATTATCCTTACGGCATGTTTGCCGTGCCGCTCCGGGAAGTGGTGCGCATTCATTCCTCCTCCGGCACGACCAGCAAGCCCATCGTAATGGGTTACACGAAAAACGACATCAAAATATGGTCTAATCTGGCGGCGCGTTTTATGACCGCCGCGGGTGTGACACACGATGATGTGGTGCAGATAACTTTCCGCTACGGTCTTTTTACCGGAGCCTTCGGCGTGCATTACGGCGCGGAGGCCATTGGCGCGTCGGTTATTCCGATGGGCACCGGCAACACGGACAAGCAAATTATGATTATGCAGGATTATAAAACGACGGTGCTGGTCAGTACGTGCAGCTACGCCATCGCTCTGGCGGATCGTATAGAGCAGTTGGGTATTGATCCCAAGTCTCTTTCGTTGAAAGTGGGGCTTTTTGGCGGAGAACCGTGGTCGGAGAAAATGCGTGACGAAATTGAAAGCAGGCTGTCTTTGAGCGCGACCGACAATTACGGTATTTCCGAAGTCATCGGCCCTGGCGTTGCCGGCGAATGTTCGTGTAAAAAAGGTTTGCATATTTATGAAGATGCGTTCATTCCGGAGATTATTGATCCCGAAACGGAGAAGGTATTGCCGGAAGGTTCTGAGGGCGAACTGGTCCTGACAACACTGACCCGGGAAGCCTTTCCCATGATCCGCTACCGGACGGGGGATATCACCCGTATCGATTATGCTCCCTGTGAATGCGGCCGGACTCTGGCACGCATGAAAAAGATAACGCGGCGTTCCGATGATATGCTCATTATCAGGGGCGTAAATGTTTTTCCGTCGCAGATCGAGGACGCTCTATTTAGCGTGGCGCAGGGTGAAACGCCCTATCAGCTTGTCGTGGAAAGAAAAGGCGCGATGGACAACCTGGAAGTGGTCGTTGAAGTTACGGATAAAATATTTTCTCTGGAACTGCAAAAACAGAGGTCTTTTCTGGAAGCGATTAAGAAACGCATAGCCTCGGTAACGGGCATTCATGTTGATGCCCGGCTGGTTGAGTCCAAAAGTCTTTTACGGCAGAACGGAAAAATTTCGCGGGTGCTGGACAAAAGACAAATATAACGGCAAGGGATCCTTTTACTGAAGATCATTTTTTTGTTTTGCAGGACTTCATCTTCCCGGCATCGCATTTACATTTTGATTGGATTCGCGTGGGATTCAGTCCCAAATCCAAAATCATTTCGTGGTCCAGAGAACTATCCCTGCCTGCCGTGGTTAAATAATTCCCTGTCATGAGAGAATTTGCTCCGGATAAAATACCCAAAGGAAGCAATTGGCGCAGATTTCTTTCCTTGCCGCCACAAAGCTTGATATCCTTATCCGGCAGCATAAAGCGAAAGATGGCGATGGTCATAAGGATTTCCATCGGCGGCAATCCCTTCATGTGGCTCAGCGGCGTTCCCTTGACAGGATTGAGAATATTCAGAGGAACGGAATCGACATTCAATTCTCTCAATGTTTCAGCAAGCTCGATGCGATGAGAAATGCTTTCGCCCATACCGATCAAAGCGCCGGCGCAAACGGATAGTCCCGCCGCCGAGGCCGCGCGAATTGTTTCGATATCTTCTTCATAGTCATGCGTGGTGCAGATATATTTAAAAAAACTGCGGGCTGTTTCCAGATTATGATGGTAACGGAATAACCCCGCGGCTTTAAGTTCCTTCGCTTTCTCCACATCGATCATGCCTAAAGAGGCGCATGGTAAGAGGCCGGTTTCCCGTATTCCTTCGATGGCTTTGAATATTTCCTTCCATTCTTTTTTCGTGTTCAATCGCTTGCCGCCGGCGACGATGCCGAAAAATTCAGCTCCGTTTTTTGCCGCCGTGCCGGCATCGGCAATGATTTGCTTTGCCGCCTTCAAGGGATAAGAGAGCGCATTCGTTTTATAATGTGAAGATTGAGCGCAAAACATGCAGTCCTCGGAGCATTTTCCTGATTTGGCATTGGTAATGCCGCAGAGAATAATTTCTTTGCCTTTGAAGTGTTCCCGAATTTCAGAGGCCGCTGCCATGATCATCCAGGGGCTCCCCGAAGCTTCGATGAAAAGCTCCAAGGCTTCAGCAGGGCTGATGGCCTTCATCTTCTTGATAATTTCATTTTTTGTCTTATCTGTTAAATTCATATATTACGTCTCTTTTTTAGAACAGCGATCAGTTTGTCGCGGTAATAATAAGCCGGGATGGAAACTAATATGCCGATAGCCAGTATAACCGTCAGAAATACGTACTGTCCATTGACGGCAAAGGCTCCTATAATAGAAAGCATCATTGTTCCGAAGATTCGTCCGGCAGTGGAAATTATGATGAATGTTCCCGTGGGAATGAGGCTGACGCCCATGATGTAACATAAATAATCTTTGGGAAAACCCGGAATAAGAAAGAGTAAAAACGAAACCAGAAGCCCTTTGTGTTCCATGAAATGTTCGAATTTTTCAAAAACTTCTTTTTTGACTACTTTCTCCAGGAGCGGTTCGCCGAAAAATCTTGCCAACAGGAAAGCAATCCAGGAACCAATTGTCAGACCAATCGTGGAATAAACAGTTCCCCAGAACGGGCCATACAAATAACCGCCGATAATACCGGTTAATTCTCCCGGTATCGGCGCGGCCACAACCTGTATGATCTGGAGTAAAATAAAAACCAGTTCATCGTAAGGGTAGGATTTAATGAATTTTATGACCTGATGTCTATCCTGAAAGAATCTTATCAGGTCAAAATGGACAAAAAGGTAAACGGCCAGACCGGTTATGATAAGCAGTAACAGGATACGTAGGAGAAGGTTTTTCTTCATGAGTAGGTGTAATGCTGCTAATCCCCCGGTTTATTTTGCGATTCTTTTGGCGTCTTCCTCTGGTTTTTTATCGGGTTCGTTCATTTCCTGCTTAAACCCTTTGATTGCCTTGCCGATTGAACTACCCAATTGTGGAAGTTTCCCCGGGCCAAAAATAATCAAAACTATGCCCAGGATGATTAAAAGGTGCATAGGTTGAAAAAGTCCTTCAAACATTGTAATACCTCCGGTAACTCTTATTTTGGTATTTCTATAATATTATTTTAGTTTCGTCAAACTTATTGTCTTTAAACGAATGGCCGGCTTTTCCCCCGGGATTACAGCATAATACTGCTTTTAAATCAGCTGGTTTGACAATAAGACCAAAATAGTTGACTTTAAAAAGACTATGTGCAAAAAAAATAAACCTTTTAAAAAATATAAAAATGTTTATTGTGCCTGTAAAATTAAAACTCATTTGATAGAATAGTGAGGGAGGATATCTTATGTCGAAAGTGCCGCAAAAACTGGAAAGAAAAAAATCAGAAATTTATAAAGACGCGCCTATCGCGAAATTCGGTCAAAGAAGGCCGGACTTTACGACTATGGGAAGAAAAATAAAAAATCCGCATAAAAAATTCCGGGAAGTGGTTTGCGTGGAAGCCTGCCGGACGCCCTACGGAAAAGCGGGCGGCGCGCTGAAAGATTTATCCGCAATGGAACTGGGCGCGCTGGCGATTAAGGAAGTTCTGCGCCGTACGGAAGGCAAGGTAAAACCCGTTGACGTGGATTATATTTTTATGGGACAGGTTGTGCCCGCCGGCTGCGGTCAGATTCCCGGCCGTCAGGCGACAATTCTTGCGGGTGTGCCGGAATCCGTTCCTTCCATTACGGTAAATAAAGTCTGTTCATCCGGCATCAAAACCATTGACCTGGCTTTTCAGATGATTCTTCTGGGGCGCGCCGATATCTGCATTGCCGGCGGTCAGGAGAGCATGAGCAATTGTCCATTTGTCCTGCCGGATATGCGCTGGGGCGCCAGAATGGCGCTGCCCAATGGCCGCGTGGTGGATTCGATGGTTTATGACGGACTGTGGGACGCCTTCTATAACCGCCATATGGCCATTCACGGCTCCGAAGTGGCCGACGAGTTCGGCTTTACCAGGGAAGAGCAGGATGAGTGGGCGCTCAACTCGCAAATGAATGCTGTCAAGGCCATGAATGAAGGCAAACTTGACGCTGAAATTTTTCCCGTGGAAGTCAGGCAGGGCAAAAAAGTAGTCGTGTTTGATAAAGACGAAGGACCGCGGCCGGAGACAACTCTGGAAGGTCTGGCAAAACTTCCGCCGGTATTTAATCATATCAGCACCGTTACAGGCCAACCGGGCAGTGTCACAGCCGGAAACGCCCCCGGTGTCAATGATGGCGGCGATGTCTGCCTTTTGATGAGCCGGGAAAAAGCCGATGAACTCGGATTGAAACCTATTTTTACAATTGTTGATTATGCCGAAGTATCCCAGCCGACCAAGGATATCGCAACGGTTCCGGGATTGGCCATCAAAAAGATTCTGGAGCAAAACGATATGACACTTGATCAAATGGATATCATTGAGATCAACGAAGCTTTTGCCGCGGTGGCGCTGGTGAGCTGCCGTTCCATTCTGGGCATGACCAAAGAAGATATGTTCAGGAGAGTCAACGTCAACGGCGGAGCCGTGGCCTACGGCCATCCCATCGGAGCGACCGGAGCCAGAATAGCGATGACGTTAGGATATGAATTGAAGCGTCGCGGCGGCGGCTGGGGCGTCTGCGGCATTTGCTCCGGGCACGCGCAAGGCGATGCCATGTTAATTAAAGTTGAAAAATAATTCTTATTGTCATTCCCCGGCTTGACCGGGGAATCCAGTCCTCATACTTCTTCCCTCCCTTGAGGGGAGGGACTGAGGGAGGGTGAAACTCTTTTTCGTCATTCCAATTTTAAACATAGGTAATGCAGTTGAAGGGGCATCCAAACGCTCCGATGCCCTGCAACTGTGGCTCTAAGGCTCATTCCGCGACAGCCGGAAACTCACCCTGCGGATTCAACAGTCCGGCTGTCTGATGCTCCATAACGCCTTGAGCCACGACGTTTCGGGCATAGTGCTTATTGAATGCCCCGGTTCAACAGTATTCCTGATGAATTCAACTTTTTAAAAATAAAGTACGTATCATCTTGTCATTCCCCGGCTTGTCCGGGAATGACACCAATATTTTTTCCCCGCAACGACTATCATTGCTTATTCAGACATCTTTAATAATCTTTCACTGCGCCAGATGCGGACGATTTTTATTTTATTCCCGTCGAGGCGATAAACGATCCGGAAAGGCGCGTAAATAATTTCCCGCAGATTTTCAATGTTGAATTCCGGCACAACGCGGCCGCTTTCGGAGAAATCGGCAAGCCTTTCGATCTGCGAAATGATTTCCTTAACTAACCTGCCGCCCACTTCAGGAACCTGTTGCTGATCCCTGTACCAGGCACGGATAGATTCCAGATCATCAAATGCCGATATTGCAAAGGTGATTGATCTTTTCTTCGGCATGATTATTTACTCATACCCAATCTTTTTTTAACTTCCGTCAGACTTATTTCCCGGCCCTCTTCAATATCCATCAATCCTTGAACAACGCCGCGCAGGAATGTCTGTTCTTCTGCTTTTTCTTCGTAATCTTTTACCGATTCCACAACGGCAACGCCTCTGCCTCGGCTGGTCAGGAGCACCGGTCTGCGGGTTTTATCAACCTGATGGAGAACTTTACCCGGATTGATCTTTAAATCGGTGATTGGAATAATGTCTTCCGAATATTTGATAGGTGATCGCATAAAAAACCTCCTTAACGATCTATTAACGGGTCGAATAATAGCACCTGTTAAATGACCTGTCAAGTGGGCGATAATAAAATTACTTTTGTTTAGGCCAGTATTTTTCTCACCACATCCGCGATCTTACGGCAGTGGGTTTCGGTTTCTTTTTTGGTGGGGCCTTCGACCATGACGCGGCACATGTTCTGGGTGCCGGAGTAACGTACGAGCACGCGTCCCTTATCACCCAGCGCTTCTTCAGCCTTTTTAATGGCGGCCATGATTTCCGGTATGGTTTCTATTTCCGGCTTTCTTTTGACATCAATGTTGATAAGCATTTGCGGAAAAACATCCATTACGCGTGCCAGTTCCGATAGCGGCTTGTTTTCCTTTTTTATCGCGGCTAGCACCTGCAGGGCTGTAATCAAACCGTCGCCTGTAGTATGATGATCCAGAAAAATCAGATGGCCGGAATCTTCTCCGCCGATGACAGCGCCGCGAGCCAGCATCTCTTCAAGCACAAAACGGTCGCCAACCGGAGCGAACACGGAATCAATTTTCAGTTTCTGAAAAGCGACGGTCAAACCAAGATTGCTCATCACTGTGCGGACAACAAAATTGTTTTTCAGTCGATCTTCTTTTTTCAAAATGACTGAGCAGATGGCCAGCATCCGGTCGCCGGTAAGAATGTTGCCCTTGTCATCTACGGCAATCACCCGATCTCCGTCGCCATCAAAGGCAAAACCAGCGTCAGCCTTCTGCCGCAAAACTTCAGCGGCCAATGCTTCCGTATGCTGTGATCCGCAGTTTAAATTTATATTCTTGCCATCAGGCTGGTCGAACAGAGTTATGACTTCACAGCCAAGTTCCGCAAAAACTTCGGGTGCCACGCGATAGGTCGCGCCATTGGAGCAATCGAGAACGATTTTCATTCCTTCCGGATTGAGATTCTTGGGGAACGTGGCTTTCAGAAAATCCACATAACGTCCGGTGGCGTCATCCAACCGGGATAATTTACCGAATTCTTTCGGGGTTGGATTGAGTTTGTGCAGGTTGTCTGCAAAGAGGAGCTCTTCGATTTTATTTTCCTTTTCGTCGGAGAGTTTAAAACCGTCGCCGTTGAAGATTTTTATGCCGTTATCCTGCGAGGGATTGTGCGAAGCGGAAATAACGATGCCCGCATCGGCGCGCATATCCTGAGTTAAAAAAGCGATGCCCGGCGTGGGAATTACGCCGACGGAAATGGCGTTGACACCCATTGAACAAATGCCGGATATAATCGCGGCCTCAAACATATCGCCGGAAAGCCTTGTGTCCCGGCCGATAAGGATACGCGGCGTATGTCCTTTTTTCTTGGAAAGGCAGGCGATGGCCCGTCCCACATTTACGGCAACTTCCGTTGTCATGGGGTATTGGTTGGCAATTCCCCTGATGCCGTCGGTGCCGAATAGTTTACCCATAGTGTTCTCCTGAGATGAATTCTCTTGTCATGACCAAGAAAGCAATATGCCATGATTCCTTATGTTTTTCTACCGTATGGTATTCATTTTTGCAACAAGGAAAAGATTTCTTTTCCTCCCGGATTAAATATCCGCCGTCAGTTTTTTCACACAGCATGATCGTAAAGCAATACAATCAAAAATCAATAAATACGTATAGTCTTCTTCTGTCGGGCAACAGAAAAATTGTTGAAATCAATGACCAGTTATGCAAGGATATCTCTCTATTTTTATTCAGTGATATTGAGTTTGGCAGTGAGCGCATTCCCGCGGAGCACATCCGGGATTGACCGGTGATGATATTCGTAAGGCAAAGGTCAAGAGTGTTTGTTGTTTTGTATGGTAAACTAAAGAGAGTGAATTGTGAGTAATAAAATCAAGATTCCCTTTAATAAGCCTTTTATCGCCGGGAAGGAACTTCTTTACATTGCCCAGGCCGTTACGGAGAATCACCATACCGCCGGCGATGGTCCCTTCACAAAAAAATGCCAGGCCTGGCTGGAGGAGCGCCTGGGTTGCCGTAAGGTGCTCCTGACGCATTCCTGCACAGCGGCGTTGGAGATGTCGGCAATTCTGGCGGGTGTTCGCCCAGGTGATGAAATCATCATGCCTTCATATACATTTGTTTCAACAGCCAGTTCTTTTGTGTTACGGGGAGGCGTTCCGGTATTTATTGATATTCGGCCTGACACGCTCAACATGAATGAGCAACTGATTGAGTCGGCCATAACGTCGCGCACCAAAGTGATCGTGCCGGTGCATTACGCCGGTGTCTCCTGTGAAATGGATATGATCATGGATATCGCCAGGCGGCATAACCTGTTTGTCATTGAAGATGCCGCGCAGGGCATCATGTCGACCTACAAGGGACGTCAGCTGGGATCAATCGGTCATCTTGGCGCGTGTTCCTTCCACGAAACTAAAAACATCATTTCGGGAGAGGGGGGCGCGTTGCTTGTCAACGACGAAAAATTTGTTGAACGTGCCGAGATCATCCGTGAAAAGGGCACCAATCGCAGCAGCTTTTTCCGCGGGCAGGTTGAGAAATATACATGGGTTGATATCGGATCATCTTACCTGCCCAGCGATATTATCGCGGCGTTTCTTTACGCCCAGATGGAGAACACCGATCAGATTATCGCTCAGCGGAATTTGATCTATTCCTTGTACATGGAGATTCTGCGGCCTTTAGCCGAAAAAGGTTATATTCAGCTGCCCTTCACTCATACAGATTGCCGCAGTAACGGTCATATATTTTACATCATCACCAGGTCTTTGAAAGAAAGAATGGCCCTCGCTCAATTTTTGCGGGAACAGGGTATCCTAGCGTTGTTTCATTATGTTCCACTCCATAGCTCTCCCGCCGGGAAATTATACGGACGAACGACGGGGACATTGGAAGTTACACGGAAGGTAAGCGACTGTTTGCTGCGTCTGCCGCTTTACCATGAAATGAAGGAGAAAGATGTTCGTTCCGTTGCCGGGAACATTAAAAAATTCTATAAATGTTCCGATTAAAATCGGAGGCATTTGGCAGCAGATGAACATTTAATAAAGAAAGATAAGGATAACGGAGCTATGAATAAGCAGGAAGAAAACGGGAATCAAAGCAACATCACGCTAAAGGATACAGATCATACTGCGGGAAATCGTTCCTCAAAGATGTCTTATTTGTTTGCCTTTTCCGAGAAACTGGCATCTTCAGGATACCTGAAATGGTTGATCATAGCTCTCCTGCCGGCTCTTATTCTTTTAAAATATCCCGTGGACAGGGTGGATTATGATTTGTGGTGGCAAATGGCGCATGGCAAATATTATATTACGCATCACACGTTGACCATGGATCTCTCGATCTTTTCCTGGACGCCGACAGACCCGACCTGGATTTACAACACTTGTCTGGGAAGCATCGTTATTTATTTATTTTACAACTTCATGGGCGGTTTTGGTCTGTGGCTTTTTCAGTGGTTCATCTTTTTGGGAGTCTTTCTTGCTTATTATCTCTTTCTTCGGCTGGCTCGTCAGCGGTTGGACATCAATAGCGTTACCCTTATTGCCGCCATTGGTATTGCCTGTTCTCTTGCCTGCCGCTTCTATAAGCCGGAATTGTTTTCTCCCCTTCTGTTTTGCTGGGTGGTATTTATCTTTTTTTGCGTCAAGATAACCCGCCGGAAGTTTCTTTTCTATCTTTATCCCTTGATTTTCGCTTTATGGGTTAATTTGCATGGGGCTTTCGTTGTCGGCCTGACTTTTCTCGCACTGGCTTTTCTCGGTGAGCTTTTAAACAGGATTTTCTTTTCCAGGGAATCATGGACGACGAAAGAACTGATTCATTTGGGAGTTGCGGGCATTTTATCCGGGGCGGCCACGCTGTTAAATCCCTATGGCATCAACTACCTGACAAGCCTGTTTCCGACTTTGATGAATGCGATTAATATTCAGAACTATTCCGGACCGTACGACAAGTCTATTTTAGCTTATGTCAGCCTCTGGCCGTATTTAAGATATACGGGCATTTCTTTTTTCAATGCGGGCCTCACCGCATGGATAATGACCGTGATGATTATTTCCCTTCTTATCCTTTTTATTTATGAATTAGTAAAAAAGAGGTCATTCGATTTTACTTTGCCGATACTCAGTTTTGCCTTATATTGGAAAGGCATGGAGACAAGCCGGGCATGTTATTTTTTCCCCATTGCCTTTTTCTTTATTTTTCTCTATCTGCAGATTTACCGGTTGAAACTGAAGAAAATCCCCGCCAGGGCAACGATTTTTTCTTTGCTGGTTTTTCTTTTCTTTTTTGTCAGTATTTCTTATTATACCATAAGATTCGGCACGGACAGCAAATGGTTTGGCGCAGGAATCGACAATTTCGTACCGGTTAAGGAAGTTGCTTTTTTGAAAAAATGTAAGCTGGAAGGGCCGGTATTCAATGATTATGTCATCGGCGGCTATCTGGTGTGGGATCTCTATCCGGATTACAAGGTTTTCATTGATCCCCGCGGAGGCCTTTACCAAAACCGGGTTTTTCCGGATTATATGGAATTTACCTCGAAGCATGTGACCCGTGAGGACATCCGCCAATTTACGGAGAAATATCCTTTCAAGATTGTGATAATGCATTACAGGCAGCTTTTCTTGATTTTCGAGTTTCTGAAAGCCGGTGACGAATGGCGTCTTCTGTACTTTGAAAAGAACGCCGCAATATTGATTCACAAATCGCTCCTCCCCGCTGTCAGGTCGAAAATGGGCGACGTTGATCTTAGCCCTTTGCGTTTTAGAAATGTCAAAAATCCGGAAATTCTTCTTAATGTTTTTAATTTTTATGTTCGTCTGAATCCTCAAGCAGGCCGTTACATCTATTATGTCTTCAAAAAGAATGTCAGCGATTGTTACCAGCCGAAGCCGGACGTTCTACGGGTGATGGACATTAACATCCGGCTTAAAGAAAAAGCACTTCAGAACAAGGCCGACGGGCTGTCTCCGTCAGTGATGCAGGGGAAAAGTTGAATTTGGCAGCAGGCATTACTCAATGATATTGTTTATGGTAAATAAAAATTTTGTTTTTTCAGGGCAAGTCTTGATTTTGTGATGGTGAAATATCTGTAAGCGTATCATTAAAACGCATGGATTTTCGGATAGCGGTGTGTCAATGAGTTTAATACGTCTGTTTAGGAAGTATGCAGCAGGGAGGATTAATGAATTTGGTCTCATCTGACGTGTTTGTTTCGGATGTTGATAGAGAGCGGTTTGGCGCTAAAACAGCAAGAATTATTGGTTTGACAGCAGAGGGTTTGTCTTCAACGCTTAATTTCTGCGCCAAAGAAAAGATAGCATTGCTCATTGCCCGCTGCAATCTGTCCGATCTTGAGGCGGCACAGGCCATGGAAAAAGAAGGCTTTCTGTTGATGGATACCCTTCTTTATTACAACATTGATCTTATCCGGCAAGCCGTTCCTGATGATCATGGCGTGGCTCAGGTCAGGCCCATTCGTGCTGACGAGGAAGACGAAATGATAGCCGTAGCCGAAGAATCATTTCGTGGCTATCTGGGACATTACCATGCTGATCAGAGATTGGATAACGATCAATGTGATGAAGCATACGCTGACTGGGCGCATAAAGCCTTTACTTCCAGATCTTCCGATAATTTCTTAGCAGGTGAAATAAAAGGCCGAATAGTAGGCTTTGGTGTTTTAAGAATGAATAATCCCGATGAAGGTGAGATGTTCCTTGGTGGTATTCATCCAGATTTTCAAGGGCAGGGTATCTATCATTCTTTTTTGTGCAAGGCGATGGAGTGGTGCCTTTCAAAAAATGCTAAAAAGATGGTTATCTCCACGCAGCTTAAGAATATTTCGGTGCAAAAAGTTTTGATGAAATTCGGCTTTGAGATTTCCAGAGGATATTATACCTATCATAAATGGTTTGATCAGTTCGCTTCCGATTGAATGTGCCCGGATGAAGAGGCGCATTTGCATGTTTGGATTTGTTCTTTATAGCGATTAATTGTTAGCGTGTTTTAATATCGATAGGTATGCTTATGGATAAGGGAAAGACCATCACGAATAACCGGTCAGCAAATGATCTGATGAATAAACGGGGAAAATTCCTTTCCATCCTTTCTCCTTTTCTCGTGTTTTCGGAAAAAGCAGCTTCTTCCCGTTATCTAAAATGGATGATCATGGCGTTCCTCCCGGTCATGATTCTGCTCAGATATCCCGTGGACCGTTTAGATTATGACGTTTGGTGGCAGATGGCGCTCGGTAAGTATTATTTGACTCATCACACGCTCGTCATGGATCTTTCTGTTTTTTCCTGGACTCCGACAGACCCGGCCTGGATTTATAATACCTGTCTGGGAAGCATCGTTATTTATTTGTTTTACAATTTCCTGGGCGGGTTCGGTTTATGGATTTTTCAGTGGCTTATATTCCTCGGAATTTTTCTTTCCTTTTACCTTTTTCTTCGACTGTTGCGTCAGCGGCTGGATGTAACGGGTTTAACCATCATTGCCGCCATTGGTATCGTTTGCTCCATCGCCTGCCGCTTCTACAAACCGGAATTGTTTTCCGTGCTCTTTTTTTGTTGGACGTTATTTATCTTTTATTGCGTCAAGATCAACCGCCGGAAGTTTCTTTTCTATCTTTATCCCTTGATTTTCGCTTTATGGGTCAATTTGCACGGCGCTTTCGTCATAGGGTTCTGTCTTCTGGCCGGACTTGCCGCCGGTGAACTTTTAAACAGAATTTTCTTCCCGCGGGAATCCTTTACCATGAATGAATTGGTTCATTTGTGGAGTGCGTGTTTTCTGTCCGGGTTGGCCACCTTGCTGAATCCTTACGGAATAGACTATCTGTTAAGCATTTATAATGGTGTGATGTCCGATGCCTATACGATCAACGTCAAATATATTCAGGCCTATGTCAGCCTCTGGTCAAACTTTAAAGATCTAAGGCATATCAATGTTTCCTTTTTTATGACGGGCCAGGTTGTCTTAATCATGGCTATAATGATGCTCATTCTATTGGGTCTTTTCGTTTATGAATTGATAAAAAAGAAATCCTGCGACTTCACTTTTCTGCTTATCACCGTTTGCACGTATTGGGGAGCGATGAGTACGGTCCGGGGAATTTACATTTTACCTCTTGCGTTTTTTTTCTCATTTTATTACATGCTTCACCGGTTGAATTTAAAGAGCATTCCCGCCAGAGCAACCATCCTGTCTTTGCTGGTTTTTATCTTATTTTTTGTCAACATTTCCTATTTCACTTTCAGATACGGAGCGGATAATAAATGGTTCGGCGCCGGACTTGACAGTTTCGCGCCGGTGAAGGAAGTTGCCTTCTTGAAGAAGTACAGGCTGGAAGGACCGGTATTCAACGACTATGTTACCGGCGGCTATCTGCTGTGGGCACTGTATCCTGATTACAAAGTTTTTATTGATCCGCGCCTGGGGCCGTTTTGCAAACAGGTTGCCCCCGATTATTGGGAATTTATCAGCAAGCCATCGTCGCCTGCGGCCATAAGGGATTTCACGAAAAAATATCCTTTTAAGATAGCGCTCATCAATTACAGGGAGCTTCCCTTGATTTTCGATTTTCTGAAAGCCGGATGGCGGCTTTTATATTTTGAGCAAAACGCGGCCGTCCTGATTCATGAATCACTTCTTTCCCGGGTCCCGCCGGAAATAAGAGGGGTTGATCTCGGCCCCATGCGTTTCAGAAATGTCAGGAATCCGGAAGTGCTTCTCAATGTTTTTAGTTTGTATGTTAATTTAAATCTGCCGGCAAGTCACGTCATTTACGATATCTATAAGAACAATATCAGTGATTATTACAAACCGAAGCAGGAACACCTGCGGGTCATGGAAAGTGATTTGCGGCAGGCAGGGCTATTCCTTTAAATGACTGACCATGGGCCATCATGGCCGGGGTAAGGAAAAATCCCCGGGCAGATCATGTTATCGGGAAGAAAGCTTAAACCGTTTTTGATTACTCGCTGTCTTCTATATAATAGTATTTTCCTTCGGGCCGCAAATTATTAATAATGGCCGAAGATGAATCTACAGGCTTCTCCATTCCCGTTCCCGCAGCCTTCAAACTGCCTTTAGCCGGAGCAACTTTGGACCATCTGGATGGTGTCACATAAGCTATGCTCTTATAAAGCATTCCGGTAACCATCTCAAGAGGCGTTGTTACTTTGAGGCCTCCCATGTAGGTAATGGTTTCCTGCTCGTAATTCAGACCCCTGTAAGGATTTTGAAGTCCGGCGCCGAGAACGGTGGAATTCATGTTGACACTGCCGTTATTACTAATTGTATACGATTTGTTGACTAAGTAACCGAGAGCAAGATCAATATTGATGTCGTTCCACTTGATTCCCACGCCCGCCCCGTATGAATCCAGGGAGGGAAGGCAATATAACAGGTCATAGAATTGATCCCGAGTGGAGGCTGTCCGATTTTCGTATCCGGCGCGAAGCGCCAGCCAATCCAGCGCCTGATATTCGATGCCGACTCCCCAGTTCAAAGTGTCCTTGAAGTCTCGTTGCAGCACCATATTATATGCTCCCCCGGCATAGCCCATAAACTTGGCCATCTGGAGAAGCTGAATTTTCTGATCAAAGACGATGTTGTCCTGTTTCACGGAAGACCAGTTTGCCCAGTGAAGGTCAGCCAGAAGCGAAAGCCGTTTTACAGGTTTGAGCTTGATTCCAAAATTGACTACCTGCGGCAATTCCAAATCCGTCGTAACGGTTCCGGTCTGTTCCGTGACAGACTGGTAAGGCAGATCGAATACCATGGAAATAATCTGCATGAGCGCGTTTTGTCCCATCCAGTAAGTCATATTCTGCCATTCCTGACTGTATTTGAAACTATACTTTCCGGATAAGTGTGATTTGATAGGGCTCTGATAAGATAAACCGAAGGAGATCCATTCAAAGGGTTCCCACAACGTGCCTAAATTGAAAGAGGGTGAAAAATCATCGCGTATATTAAATGACAGATTTCCTACATCCTGATAAGGGCCCAGTCCTCCTCCGAACAAGGGCATGGGAATTCCCATCAGGTTGAATATTGGATTGGACATGCCCTGGGTAGTGTCTCCGAGAACTTTTGTTATGTTTACTATTTCGTTGGGCGCTCTTACATTCATGTCTATGCCCATTGCCGTCTGTCCCAGCCCGAAAGAAGCTCCTAATGACAGTGTCTTGTGTAACCTGTAGCTTACCGCCGGACCGGCGTAGATCAGATGTTGCAAATACACCGCCTTCCCGTCATAACGCGACGGGTCATTCCCATCTCCACAATTTATTCCAACGGCAAAAGGGACATAGGCGCTGTAGCCGAACGTCCACTTTGAACCGGGATTTCGATGAGAGAGACCCAACACGGGAGCTATTAAAAAATCCAGGTTAGTGTCCAGGACAGGAAGATACATCCTGCCGGAGGTATTGGTTCCCTCGGTGCCGGCAAGAGGATCCTTAATGGCGTTCCCCTGATAATCATGAAACTGTTCAAAGTTGGGGTCGGCTGTGAATCTGGAGGTCTTCTTGATAATAGGGATGATAGCGCCTGTGCTGATAAAATTACCGTCGCCCATGAGTGAAAGTCCGGCAGGATTGTAATGAATTGAGCTGATGCCGGGAGGGGAAGCGGTAACAGTATTAGCGAGTGAAATGGCTACCGGATCAATGGCCAGCTGCTCAATGAACGCACTTTCCGCCTGCGGTGTCTGGAGAAACAAGCCTGCGGCTGCGATTATGCCTATCAGGTAAATATTGGCATGCAAACGTGGTAATTTGTTTAAATCATTTTTCCCTTTCCGAAATAAAATAAATGCCGATAATGGTAAATGGGCAATAAACATTGTGAGCTTTAAAATTTTTATCATTATTACTGCTCCCCCATTGTTTTTTTATAAAAAATAAATATTAAACAAGAAACATTTCCAGTTCATTGGCGCAAAAAAAATAAACAAAATAAAAAATGCAATTTCAACTCATTCTACTTTTTTATAAGTATTGCCGCCCTCCATATTTTCATACTTAAAAAAAGCCTTAAAATTCAAACGGCACAGTAAAAGACAAAGATAAATCCGGGTCATTAATTGTCAGTCCGATACCCAGCGACACATATATGGATCTCGTGGGGGTAATCCGCCACCCGGTTCCTACGTTAAATGTAGAAGCAAGTGAACTGCCGGATTCATAGCTTGACGTCTCGTTGAGAGTGTATCTGCTGTTGAAAGAGTAGCTCAACTGAGCGCTTAAGTTTAGAGAAGCCTGATAGGAAAGGGCATAACCGAACCCAAGGGCCATGCCAATGCTGTTGCCGGGCTCAACTTTGGTCAGGGTATCCGATGTCCCCCATCTTTGAGACAGACCGCTTGCCGGAAGACTGTAGTTATAGGTCAGGTTGCCGAAGGCAACCAGAGGATCGATGACCTTGCTTACGGAAAGCCCGCCGCTGAATGTATAGAGACCTGAGCCGCTTGCCAGCGAATGAAGAGGATTGACGGAATAAGGACTGGTTCCCGTGGGCAAAGAAACACCGAGACTGAATATAATGGGAGGAAGGCTTGCTCCGGACTTTAACGGCTGCATCGTTAAACCCAGTGATATGTCGCCTAAATCCGTTGATTCCTGGGATGATGACGTTCCCACAAGGTTATACTTGTAGGCGAAGGGAACGCTGGCACTCATGGTAAGATTATTGAGCAGAGCGTATTGACCGGTAATAATGTTCGTTAAGTTATGGTTGGACCTGCGTTCAACCCGGGTTGCTTCATTGATGACATCTCCGGAATAATATGAGTAATTGAAACCATATTGAAGTCCGATCGTTCCCTTTTTTAATAGAGTGTATTGATTGCCGACGGCGGAAAGAATATCCTCTACCGATTTACTCTTTTCCTCTTCAGGCACCTCCAGTCTTTTACGGGCTTCATTCTCACTGCGAATTCTTTGAACTTCTTCTTTGAGCTCTTTTACTTCTTGTTCAAGACTTTGAGGGGCGCTGTCTTTTTTCGGTTCGTTTGCCTCCGGTCGAGGATTTTGAGGCAAATTATTCTTTTTGGTTTCTATTGCTTTTGTCTGAGGGCTTTGAGGTGTTGCATCATCAGCCGCAGTTTCTTCGTCATCTGCGTTAAGGCCTCTTAGAGCAAGTTGTGTTCCCCTGAAGGGTTCCTGTGCCTGAATGGGAACGGCTGCAAAAAACATGCACGCAATAAAAACAACTGATAACCAATAAACAAAAACCCTGTTTTTCATCATTGTCCTTTAGGTCAAAAAATTTACAAAACTTCCCTCTACAACGTTAAAATAATACCGATAGCATAATTCAATTTAAGTACGTTGTGGCACTGTAATTTAAGACAAGTCGCTTTTATTCAAATGATACAAACAGCTATATATAATATAAAATTATGGCCTAATATTTTTGTTGAAATAATATTGAACTGGCGAGATTAAATTAATTGTCATTAATTACTCAGTTAATTTTATTTGCAATCAAATTAATGATTGTGTCTCCCTTCGACGCACAAATGAACACTGGCAATTTAAACATGTCAGTACTTCTAAGGAAACAAACAACTTAGTTATCTGAAAAGTTACAAAACAATATATAAGCTATTCCATATTGTCAAGGGAAAAAAGGTATTTTATCAGGGAAAAAATCAAAGGTTTTTTATGCTTTTACACCTTAAAAAATTTGTCTCATTTTCTGGTGTCATGATCTTAATTGCTTTTGTTTATAAAAATTAAATATCGTTGAGCAAATGAAAGAAAATGGCTGAATGGAATTAATTCCACGGGTGGATTAATTGTATTGATATAACTAATTTAACTATCTTTTTTACCTATTAAATCAATGACTGTAATTTCCGGCGGCGCGAAAAAGCGCACGGGCGGTCCCCAGGTGCCGGCCCCCTGGCTTATATAAAGGGATTGATTCTCCCCTAACTTATAGTACCCATAGATTTTGGGGAAGAATAAACGTATTACCATCCCGAAAGGAAGAATTTGGCCGCCATGGGTGTGGCCGGAAAGCTGAAGGTTAAAATTCTCATTTTCATTGATGTACGGCTGGTGTTTTAACAATAAAATGAATCGGTCATCTTGTTTTGCCGCCGGACCTTCTGATAAAAGAGCATTATTTTTTATAAAACCTGATTTTCTGCCGGTCGGGTCGTCCAGGCCGATAATATTTATTCCCGCCACTTGTCTGCTTTCGTCCCGTAAGATTTCAAATCCTGCTTCTTTGGTGAATTCCAGAGCTTTTTCGATTCCGGCATAATATTCATGATTGCCGGGAATCGCATAGTTGCCATACATGGATTTTATTTGCGAAAATTGCTTTGTTTCCGACATAACATTATTCAGCTCACCGTCCAGCAGATCTCCCGTAGAAACCAGAATATCGGGCTTGGCCTCCCGGACACGATCCAGAATGATTTTCAGACGTTTATCGCGGATAATTAACCCGACATGCACGTCGGATATCTGGACAATCCGGATTCTTCCGCTATCGGGCAACAATTTTTGGGTGTGAATTTCCAATTTTTTGATCCTGACTCTCTGGGCGTCAAAAAATCCATAAACGACAAAAATAAAAGAAAGCAACACAGCCAGACTGAAGGAAATGTTTTTCAGCAGAATGCTTCCCGCGCCTGGGGAAAAGAACTTAAATATATATCCTGCCAGGTCCAGGGTAATATTGATAAAGAAGAATAAAAAAACAAAAGCCATCCAGAGATAGCCGAAATAGGCAATGAATCGGGCCAATGTCTCCAGGTGAAGTTTCTCCGCAAATCGTATGATAATCGGGGCCAGGATCAGCAGACAAAGTAAAGTTATTATTATGATTTCTGTTGTACCGGAAAAATGAAAAACGTTTTTTGCCCGGGAAAAGGCATAAAAATTAAGACCGCCGTAAAGACATAAAAAAATCAATAAAAAAATAATCATGCTAAATTCCAGAATTTTCAATCATGTAAAAACTTGATGCCGATGTAGCTCAGCCGGTAGAGCAACTGATTCGTAATCAGTAGGTCACCAGTTCGATTCTGGTCATCGGCTCCAGTAAATCCATATGAATCCTTTACGAACTCCCGCAAAATTTTATTCTGAATACAGATAAACCCCAAGAGTCTGTGTTCGGTAATATTATCAAATATTCTGTTTGCTGAAAAGCTTCGATTTCAATATCCAGATAACTTGTTTCATATATAGTGCCAGGAAAAGTTTTATCCGGGGACTTCTATGTTTTATAGCCAGATAAAAAATAGAATAAACAAAAATAGGCAGTTTGACGGGATAAGGTATCTTTTTGGAGACGCTGTAAGTTAGTTTCTTTCTTAAAAAGACCGGCAGAGAGGGGAGAACCTTAAGGATGAAATAGTACTCGCTGTGGAAATCTTTCGATGCCATGGAGCTTTCAAAATAGCCGTGAGGATTATATCCATGATTAACGAGATCCATTTTTTCATCGTTCAAAATATGGTGCTCAAATCCTTTTTCAATAATTTCAGTTTTGGGATGATAAGTCATCCAGTAAGGTTCAATGATATCCGGCATGTTTTCAATAAAGAAAAGCCTTGCTTCCTCGTAATGCTCTATCGTATCTCCGGGCATTCCAATAATATAATCGGCAAAGGAAACAATTTTATGCTTTTTCAGAATTTTGAGGGCGTTAACGATATTGGCGTTTGTTTCATTGCGCTTTAAATATTTTTTACGGTATTCTTCATTGATGTTTTGAATTCCAAAATCCACCCATTTGCAGCCGGCATCTTTCAGTTGTATGGCGATATCTTCATCCAATAGATTCACGTGGATGTAACATTTGAAGGGTATGGCAATTTCTTTTCTATACGCTTCCAGAAATTCTTTCAGCCATTTTTTGTCAAAAATAAAAATGTCATCCCAGAATTCAATTACTTTAAATTTGAATTTTTTCTTGTAGATATTTAATTCTTCCATGACATGTTTAACGCTTCTTCGCCGGATGTAATTTGATTTTTCTTCGGGAATATTTCTGAAAAAATGATTGAAGCAATAAGAACAGTTGTAAGGACATCCCCTGGAAGTCATTGTCAGATAATATGAATTCAATGGCCAGACGTCTTTCCATATTTCATTATCGAAATGAGGAAGGGAATCCAGGTCTTGAATAAAAGCGGCCTGCCGGCCTTTAATGATGGTATTGTTTTTGGATTTATACCAGGTGTTGACGATCGGTTCGCATGAATCGCCTTTTTCAATATGTTTAATAATTTCGCGGAAGGCAATCTCTCCTTCACCGATGACGATATAATCGATGAATTCGTTGGCGATCACTATTTCGGGAACAGAAGAAACATGTATGCCGCCAAATACAATTTTCGCGTCAGGGCAAATCTTTTTAAAAATTTCAGCATAGTGCAGCGCTCGTTGATAATCAAACGTTACGACGGAAAAGGCGATCAAGTCGGGCTGGTAAGCTTTAAGCTGTTTAAATATTTCGCTGTCGATGCTGAAGAATCTAGCCAGCCGTTTAAATTCCCTGGTCAGGCCGTCTTTGAACAGGGTCGGGGTGTGAAGCAATTTTACGGAGTGACCTTCTTTTTTCGCGATGGCGGATAATATGGATATCGCCAGGGATTCATAGGCAATGGAGGCAAAAGCTATTTTCATATAATTTATCGGCAGACAACGATACAGCGAGTATTTGAATTTATTTTATTATTTTGAAAACAAATATAACCCCTTGCTGGTTTAGATTTCATGATGCGTTACAAATAAAATATTTGTTTTCAAGGCATCGAAGTATAAGTAATACGATTTTTCGTGTCAAGGAATATAAAGGCGTCGGATGACAGGGGGAAAAGGATACCGGAAGCACAGATTAAAAAAAGAGATCATTTAATGATTCTGAAGATTCGGTAAAAGATGTATTTTAATCTTTCCAGGGACCGGGTTGCCAGAAGAACATTTAAAATAATTTTGGGCCTTGCATAAAAATTCATGAAGGCCAGGAAAAATAACCATTTGAATTTTTGTTGAGAGATGCCCTGAGGAATAAAGGGCATTCGGTCTTGTCCCATCAGGTCCCAATTAATAACTTTTAATTCTTTTTTCGCAATCAGTTCGTCAAATATCTCAGTGCCGGGCATGGGCTGAAAGGTGTAAAAATTAGCGCCGTAGAGGGGCAGGCTCTTGGCAAAGCGGATGGTTTTATAAATATCCTCCTGTTCCTCCATCGGATAGCCCATAATAAAATTGGCGATAATTCTGATATTCGTTTGAATATGAATAAGGGTTATTTTTTCCTTAATAACATCAAGAGTTAAATTTCTTTTCATATGATCGAGAATTCGCTGAGATCCCGATTCTATCCCAACGGTTAATAAGTAGCAGCCGGATTTTTCCATTAACCTTAATATGTCTTGATCAATCAGATCCAGGCGAATGCCAAAACAAGACCACTTGATGCCGAGCTCCTGTTTGATCATCTGTTTGCACAGATCCTCGACCAGAGGTTTGAGAACAAGAAAATTATCATCAATAAAACATACTTCTTTTATTCCGAAATTTGATTTCAGAAATTTTATTTCCTCTATAATATAAGACACGCTATGAGACCTTATCTTGTGCCCGGTTACCGAGCGGCTGGAGCAGAAGGTGCACCGGTGAGGGCATCCCCTGGTCATAATGAGAGGAGCCACAATTTTTGATTTTATAAGATAAGATGTTTGGAAAGGATAATTGCAGGGATTGATTAAATTCCAGTCAGGAGACCCTAGAGAATCCAAAGATTGAGGGAAGACAGGAGGGTTGCTTCTGATTTCTCCCTTATTTCTCCAGATCAAACCGGGGATCTTCTCTTTTGGAGTCATATCCGGATTAGAAAAATTTCTTATTAAATCCGCCAATCCTGTTTCTGCTTCGCCTCTGATCGCAAAATCGGCTTCTTCAAAATATTGCAGAGTTTGTTCCGGGAAGGCGGAAGGATGAGCGCCGCCGAGGATAATCTTAACATCAGGTTTTATCTTTCTAACGATTTGCAAAGATGTCTTAACGGAAAATAAATCCGTGGAAAATACCTTGAAACCGATAACATCAAAATCAAGACAAGCAATATAATCCTCAAATTTTTTAAAAGTCAGTCTGAGATTTACACAATCCAGTATATCAACATGATGGTTTTCTTTCTTCAGAGCCGTGGCCAGATAGCCGAGCCCCAAATCCGGTGAGGATAAGGAAATATTGGAGGTAATGGGATTGACCAGTAAAATTTTCATGAAGAAAATTTAGAACTTTCAAAATTTGATTTGACAAGATATTGCGTTTTCATGGAAAGACTCTAAGAACTTACGTTTTTTATGTCAAGGAAATATTGATCGGGGCTGCAAGGTATATTCGCTGAGATTTATATTTGAGAACTATAATGATCGTGCGCTTTGACAGCGGATCATGCAACAAGCTGTCCTTGCGGCTATGGACGGCAACGGTCCTTGATGGGCTTTGCGGTGATCTTGTGAAGAAGAGGTTATTTTCAATTCGGTTTGGACAAAGGTTTGGCAGATAATGTTTTCACCTGATCACGTAATTTTCTCAGTTCGATCCAGTCCGGGGCCAGCCGGATCGCTTCATCAATTTGTATCATCGCTTCACTGAAAAGCCCCTGGTTGATTTTAAGAAGGGCCAGGTGAAAATGTGGCTGGGCTATGTTCGGATCAAGCCCGATGGCCTGCTTAAAACACGCCTCGGCCAGAGCGGTTTTGTTCAACTTGGCATACGCGATGCCCAGATTATTATAAGAGGTAACCTCAGCGGGATTCATCTTCACGGCCGCTAAGAAGTGAGAGATAGCCGGTTCAAGCTCATTATTTTCCAAATAGGCCGAACCCAGGTTGAATTGAGCCAATTCGTTTTCACCGGCCACGTTGAGGTTTTGATAAAATAAAGTTTTGCTGTTCTTCCAGTAAGAGACCTGCCGGAATGTCAGGACCATCAGTATGGCCAGGACGACAATCATTATGGCTGTAACCGTGAGACGGATTTTTTTATAGGTTATAACCTTATCGAGAAAAAGTCCTGCTGCCAGAATTAATCCCAGTTGCGGAAGCAGCGTATAGCGATCGGCATGGGCTTGGACACCCACCTGCACAAATCCGATAACCGGGAATAAAACTCCCAGATAAAATAACCATCCCCATAAAAGGTAAGGACGCTTCTGCCTTTGCCGGAAAGCAACGACGGTGATGAGTCCCAGGACACAGCAGGCCGCAAGAATGCCGGTCGTGTTGATTGACCAGGGATACGGATAAAAAACAGTCAAATCGACAGGCCGGAAACTTTGGCGTATATAGACCCCGTAGGATATTAATGCGTTGGCAAGGCGATCCGTAAAGGAAAAGTCAACAAGCGATTTAACCGCCTCGTTTTTGTTTTGGACGAGGATCGTAATCAGGGATGAAAGAACGGTGAGGGCGAACCAGGGCATCTTTTCGTAAATGGCCTTCCTGGCTTCCTGATGAAGGCGCCCGAGAGGCCAATAATCTAAAAGCAGAGCAACGCAAGGCCAGGTAACGGCCATCGGTTTGGAAAGCAGGGATAGAATAAACAGAACGGTTGTTAAAAAGTAAAGAGACCGTTTTTTTTCGCGGGCGTAACTAAGATAAGCCAGTGTGGCGGCCAGGAAGAAAAAGGCGCATAATAGGTCCTTGCGTTCGGAGGCCCAGGCCACGGATTCAACATGCAGAGGATGCAGCCCGAAAAAAGCAGCCATAAAAAAAGCAGCCCCGGGAGATGCATCAAGTCGCAAAAACAATAAAAAGGCCAAAAGGACGCAGCCAATATACCAAACCATATTAACCAGATGAGCGGCCATGGGTGTGGGACCGAAAAGACTCGAATCCAGCATATGGCTTATCCATGTCACCGGATGCCAGTTTGACGCCGTGCCGGTGATAAACGCCCAGCCCATGCCCATCCAGCTTAACCCGGCGGAGACGATAGGATTATTATAAATGTAGAAAGAATCATCCCAGTTGATGAACTCGTGTGATGCCATTTGTGCGTAAGGCAATGCGATGAGTATGGCCAGAGTAACCAGCCATGGCATAAGCCTGGTTTTTCCCGTAAGTTGACTTTCCAATGCTTTAGCGAACCTTTTTTTGACTTAACGGATTCATTATTTAAGACTTTTTTGATAAAAATTTGCTTATGTGGTTTAAATGTATATGATGGGGTTGAGGTGTGTCAATAAGAAAGTAGCCGGAGAATATTGATCCAATATCTGACGAAGGCTTTGCCGGTGCGCCGAGTTTTCCATTGACACATAAAAACGATATCCCTATACTTCCTTGCAATTAAAGCAATTTTTTATAAAGCCGGATGATGAGAATCCGGAATCATGGGATGGTTGCTTAACCGGTGTCCTGTTTCGATTATGCTGTATGAATTGTTCGCTGGGGCGATGATAAATTATTTTTCTTCCAGATCGCATGTTTTTGATCAAGGTACTTTTATAAATGCTCAAAAATATATTTTCTAAAATATTTAAAAAACCTGTTTCCCTTGCCATACTCTTTATTATCGCTGCGGTTGTGTTCGGCGGATTCAGGGTGATGTACTATATAAAATCTCCGGACGTTCTTCTTCTGGTCAACCGTGCCGGGGCTCAGTGGATTAGCTATGATAACGAATTTGACCTGAAAGCAAAGCCGGCCAGCGAGACATGGTCCGAATTCAGATATATTTTTAATACAAGTGAAAAAATTGAGAATGCCCGGATTACTTTGCAGGCGCTGAAACGATGTCAGGTTTTTTTTGACGGCGTCAATATTTTTTCTTCACCGGACGGATTTGATAAATGGAAACAGGTTCATGATGTAGCAGTGCCGTTTGCGGTTGAAGCCGGCCCTCATGAAATCATCATCATTGTCACGAGTGAAAGTTCTTATCCTGCTGTTATCGCCTATAGTGAAACTTTGCCCATCAGGACGCCATCCGGATGGTTTGCGTCCAATGACGGTAAAAACTGGCAGACGGCCGTTCCCGCCTCGCGGATAAAACAGGCGTCAATATCGCGGAAGTTTTCATCTGCCTCCGCATCACTGATCAGAATATGGCCTTATCTCCTGGCCGTATTTGTAATCGCGTTTATGATTTCTTTGTTCTACAGCCGGCAGGGGGATGATGCCCGGACGTCTTTACGTTTCCGGCCGGAACCGTCTCATGTCCGATGGCTGCTGCTGTTTTTATGGGCGGTGCTAGCGCTCAACAATATGTTCAAACTTAATTATCAGGTAGGCACCGATGGCTGGGGACACATCGACTATATTGATTATATTGTAACAAAAGGATCGCTTCCTCTGGCGCCGGACGGCTGGCAGATGTTTCAGGCGCCGCTCAATTACCTGTTAAGCGCCCCGCTTTACGCTTTGCTGATCAAATGGCTGGACTTTCCCGCGGTCGTTAAGATCATGGGGATTATCCCCGTTGCCTGCGGACTTGTGCAGATCGAGATAGTGTATCGTACGGCGCGGCTGGTGTTTGCGGATAGAAAAGATCTGCAGATCATCGCCATCGTTGCAGGTTCATTACTGCCGATTCACACCTATGTATGCCAGTCCGTGGGGAATGAAGCTCTTGCCGGATGTTTGATATCTCTTGTTATTTTTTTATGCGTGTCTCTTATTATGCCCGGCGCAAAAGAACGGCGACCCGGCTATTTTGTTTGGATAGGGGTTGTGTGGGGATTAGCACTTCTTTCGAAAATGACCGCTGTACCGCTTGCGCTTGTTTTGATCATTGTTCTGGCTTCTCACATGAGGTTAATCCAAAAGCCTTTGAAGTCGGCGTTGAGGCCTGTTATGATTGTCTTCTCCGTTTCCATGCTGATTGCCGGCTGGTATTATTTGCGAAACTACATGGAAATCGGCAATCCTTTTGCGGTCGTATTTGAACACTCGCAAATGCTGCATTGGTGGCAGGATCCCAGTTATAGAACATGGTCGCATATTTTATCTTTCGGTCAGTCATTCGGTTATCCTGTCTATGCCGGTGTGACAAGTTTCTGGGACATGTTCTATTCGACGTTATGGCTGGATAGTTTAAATTCGGGATTGATTGACTTCATCCCCTGGAATGAAAACTTTATGATTGCCGGAGCGCTGTTGGGTTTGCTGCCGAGCCTCTTTATTTTGACAGGTGTTATCTCCGTCTTTCTCAATAAAGCGGCAGTTTACAGAAATGCCGTCATATTTTCCACAGGCACCCTGGCGCTGTTTTTGACCGTCATCATGGATATTTACATGGTGCATCCCATCTATGGCGCCAAAGCCAGTTACACGTTGGGTCTGCTCCCCTGTTACGCTATCCTTGTCGCCGCGGGTTCCGAACCTTTCCTGCGAAACAGAATCATTCGCTGTGCGGCCGTCGCTTGTTTTGCCTGTTGGGCGTTTGCGGCCTACACGGCTTACTTTGTCATCAAAATTCAGTGATGATGCCGGGTCGTCGATGAAATTTTATAAAGAATCATTTTTTAACAGACATGGGTGTACGATCTTTTACAGCATAGAGAGGTCTTTCCTTGACGTGATTAAAAATCCGGCCGGTGTAAATGCCCCGAATGCCCATCCCCAAAAGAATAATTCCGGATAGAAAGAATAATGAAACCGTCGCGCCGGTCCAGGCGGCAGGGGTATCATCAAATAAAAAATAGCGGACAAGAAACGCTGATCCGAAACAAAAAGCGGCAACAGCCATGAAGGACATGCGCTGGAGGCGCCTTCCCCGCGGTGTGTCAGAGCAGGAAACAATAATATCCCGTGCCAGCGATAATTTACGGCCGAGTGTATAACTTGATTTGCCGTCAGCGCGCTTGTCATGCGCAATAGCAATGGTTGTTACCTGAAAACCCGTCTGCCGAACCAGAAGAGGGAAAATACCCGGCTGCTCCGATAACCTCTTGACTGAATCGACAACTTTGCGGGCGTAGATGCCAAAGGTTGCCTGGGCGGCGTCACTTTTTTGATCAGTCAGATAACCGAAAAACCAATGAAATAAACGGGAAGACAGGCGTTCAAAAATGCGGTCCTGCCTTTCCACCCTTCGGCCGACAACAACATCATGCCCCTCCTGTGCCTTGCCCCACAAACGGGGAATTTCTTCCGGGCGGTCCTGCAAATCGCAATCCATGATCACCAGCCAATTTCCCCGCGCGATGTCGACACCCGCCATAATGGCTCTGTGTTGGCCGAAGTTTCTTGACATTTTTAAGCCGGTCACTCTCGGGTCACGCTTTGCCAATTCATTGATCAGCTCCCACGGACGGCCCGGACCGCCGTCATCAACGAAGATCAACTCGAAACTGGCCGGAATCCGGGTTGCCGCGGCGGCAATCCTTTCATAAAGAGGCGCCAGCGTACTGTCGCTTCCATATACCGGCACAACAATAGAAATATCGGGACGATCAAACATATCAACGGCCTAGGCTGCAAATTGATGAAAAAACGCAATTTATGTTGTTTTTTATCTCAAGGTAAAAAACATTTGCACAACTCGTCATCAATTTCAACTTGTTTATCCCAATATTGACGGTTCAGTATTCCGATTGATCAATCTCTTATTCTAACTTGTTTAAGATTTCCTGTGCGACCAGTCTGTTAACTCTTTTTGAAGGATGTCCATCATTTTTATTTATGATTCTCTCGGATACGGGGATATCCTTGACTAATTGAGAAACATTGATAACACTTACTTTATTTGCTTTGAAGAAATCGACAATATCATTGACGTACATCGAATCACTCATTTCAACGTCGGCTAAAAAAGGAAAGACCACGACAATGAGTTGTATAGAGTTTTCCTTCGCATAATCCATGAACAATTGAAGATCCTCTTTATGTTTTGAAAGGATGCGGTCATTTTTATAAGCCTGAGATAAAAAAGTCATATACGGCATCCCCAGATATTCTCTGGGAAATTGCCAGTAGATATAATTAAGAAAATAAGAACCCGAGCCGACTAAGATTAGAAACTTGTTCATATTCGCGGGAGGTTTAAACCCGTCAAATTTTATTCCGAAATCCGCTGAAGCGCCTTCAATATCATTTCCACCATACTGCAATATAATTTTTTCAGGTTTAATTCTGGTCTCATAAAAAAATTGTTTCATGACATCGTATTCGCCCCTTGTATCCAGATTGGGCTTCCCTATATTTATCGCCGTATATTTCTTTCCTTTTTGATTCGCTTCCCTTCCGATGATGTTGGAAAACCTGTCCTCGATGGATTTTAATCCGTGACCCGCTGTAAATGAATCGCCTACGAATAAAATAACATGATGATCGCCGGTTGGTTCATAATCCCGAAAACCCAGGGAGTTGATCGGCTTCCAGTATTTCGCATACCATAATTTGGAAGCCAGCGTGAAATCAGCGGAATGCGACCGGGGAATAAACATGAATATTGCTTCCAGTAATATGAAAATTACAAAAATAGAAAATAAAACCGTTCCGGCATTGGATATTATTTTGTTGATTCTTCTATCGATGAATACTATCTTGAATAGCTTCATGGTTTCGATAAGAATCACAATAAGTAAGAACAGCCGGAAATAAATAGCCGGTCCCTTGGGATAATATAACGGCAAAATGAAAACCGCTGTCAGCAAAACAATTATTATCAGGCTGTGGAGTAATATTTTCTTCATAATCAATCCGTATTAAATTGAACCATATATTTTTCTTTGTTTGGCCAGTAGGATGGTTATCTCTATTAAGTCTTGAATCCTTTAATCATTTAATGAAGGCTCACAGGATACATTTCGGTATGTTCCCCGGAAATTATCCAGCTTCCGGCGCAGGAAAAAGTATTCATTGTAAGGCCTGTCATCGGTAATGGTTATTCGTTTGTCGTTGTTTAGTAATGTGGTCACCGGGATCTCGCTTGCTAAAACAAACCGGATAAATCCCTCAAAGGAATTATCGTTATCAACTTCATACCATTCTGTAATATCTTTTCTGGCGGCATCAGGTATTCTGGAGATCATTGTCCGGACCGATGGAGCCTCTATCGGGCTTGCGGAGGCAAGGAAATGAAAACCCCAACCCTCTACGGATTTATAAACTTTGATATACGGGAAGGAATTGGATAAGGCTCTTGCCGCCGCCTGAGCAATTTTGAGCTCGCCGCATGGAAACCATTGCTGAAGAATCCCTTTGGGTTTAAGATGCTTTCTAATCAAGCGGTAGAATTCCTCCGAATATAAGAGACTTGACCCCGCGGCTTCCAGAGGCGGAGGCGGGTCTATCGTGATTATGTCAAAAGTTTCATTCGTTCTGTTCAGAAAGCGTCTGCCGTCATCAATAATAATTTTCCCGCGGGGATTTTTCATGATAGCTTCCGCATCAGTGAAATAATATCCCATGGCGTCTCTAACACTGGGCACGAGTTCTACCGCCGTCGCTTTAATATTCCAGCTTAGCGCGGACCGGTATGTGGTGCCCATGCCCAGGCAAATAACCAACACGGATTGGGGCATGTCCTGGCAAAAAGCGAGAGGCAGATGAGCCATCATTTTGGTGATGGGTCTCAGGCTCGATATCCCGATCCCGTTAACTAAAAGCATTTTCTGCATTCCCTGTCCTGTGGAAATAACGGTCGCGGTGTGATCCCGGCGCACGACGCTGTCTTTTTGCAGTACGTAAAATTCTCTGGAGCCGCTGCCATCTTCCGGCAAGACATAAACCTCTTCGTAGCTGATATTGATGAATGTTGATATTAAAATCATGCAGAGAGCCAAAGCCGTCATGATCATCAGCCGTTTTTTCTTAAATAAAAATCCCTTATGATACGTTGCCAATAATAAAAGAAAAGGGATGCCTAATAGGATCAGTGAAAATTTTACACCGTATTTGGGCAATAAAATATAGGAGGCAAAAAGAGGACCGATGACGCATCCGGCAATGTTAATGGCGTATGCCTTGCCCGCTTCATCAGGTCTGCCCAAAGAATACTCATCAATGAGTTTCGGCGTAAGATAACCTAAAGCGGCGCAAAAGGGAAATATACTTAAAAGGACGGCGGGAATACTGATGACCAGTCTGGGGTCATTCATGACGATGGGCAGAAAGGAGAAAACAGCAAGGCAGGCCAAAAGATCTCCGGTCGATAAAACACTTTTTCGGTGGAGCTGTCTGCGGTATAGAAATGATCCTGCCCACGTGGCAAAAAGATAAACCGTCAGAATCGCGGCGAAAGAGTATATCGTTGTCAGCATGACGGGCGTAAAAGCCCTGATCCATACTACTTCCATGGCCATGGAGATAAATCCCGTGAGCGCAAGCAGCAAATATATTAAAGCGGGATGCTCTGTTGCCGTGTTTCCGGGAGCGAAAAATTGATTATTCGCTGCTTTTGCGTTTTCTGTGATGTTGTTTTGATAAGGGTAGCATTTGTTCACGACGATACCGGCAGCAAAAATCGAAAAATTAAGAGATGCGGCAATCAATAATGAATTATAAAAACCGGCCAGTTCGATTAAAACCAGGGCTGTCAGCAGTGTGCCGCACACGGAGCCGATAACATTAGCAAAATAAAGATAGCTGAAGCCGGAGGTGCTTTCCTTATCCCGGCTCTTGACGAAAGACATCATGAAAGGGTAGGTGAAGCCCATCAGAATGCACCAGGGCAGTACGGAAATGGCTATGATGACATCCGAGAAAAGGAGGTATGAAATAGAATTCATGTCTCCGGCAAAAAGGAGTAAACGTTCTCCCAGCGAAAAAAGTCCGGGAATGACGAAAGCGCCTAAACCGATAAAAAATTCGGTTAAAGCATAAAATATAACAGGCGATGTCTTATAGCGATGCGTAAGATGGGTAATGAGTCTGCCGCCGAAAAATGAGCCCAGAGCAAGCCCCAGCATGAAAACGGAAATAATCACCGATAATACAGGTGTGATAATTCCAAAAGAGGCATAAGCCATTCTCAGCCAGACGACCTGATACAGCAGGCCGCAAAATCCGGATAGAAAAAAAAATACAAATATTATTTTTTTTAATCTTGGGGGCATGATCTTATTGCCTTATCCCTTACCGTGTTAAAATGGAGAACAAATATATGTAAAATGCCGCCGGAATTGCAACAGAAATATTGAAAACATCATGGGTTTAATATCCTGAAAATTTTAGAAATAATAATATAAATGCCGTTAAATCTTTATTTAAAGAAAGGTCGCGGTGTGGTTCTGGTGACGTCTATGCAAAGCAGGTTCTGTATCCGTTAAAACGTTAAAGGGGGTTACCGGCCCCCTTTAACGTTTTAAAACGATATGCAACAAACAACTTTAAAAGGCACGGACAGGGCGAACCATCCGTAAATAGCCCTTTAGAGTGCTGGGCTGGGAGCCGTTGGCGAAGTTCTGGGACCAGGCATCCTCTAAATTGTTTTCAGACGAACTCCAATAGAAGTTCTCCTGGAACCCGCCCCACCTCTTTTTATCCTTATTTGCATATAACTGAGCCAGTTCATCTTTTGAAGGTAGAAACCAGCCGGTCAGATCGCCTCCATGATAATCTTCACATAACTGTGCCGCGCTTCCCGTGTTCCCGGTTTGCGCTCGGATCGCATTACTGTTTGCCAATCCTGTTCCTATTGCCGTTGAAGTATTTCCATTTAAAGTTGATTGAATTGGTTGAGAGTCGCCATATTCGTTCGATACAACAACTCCGTTTATCCATGCTGACGCAGCATCCGCATCCTCGGCATAAGGATCATTCCAACCCGGAGGCGCCGCTTCTAATCCATGCATACGATCGGCTGTTACGTAGAATACCTTGCCCACGCAACTCGGACCGGGATCACCTATTGCATAAGTTAGCGGCGGTGTGTATGCCGCCCATGTCCAGTTGGCATAAACTGTAATATCCGCCGTAACCGGAGTGCTGGCTGTAAAATTAGTGCCACCCCCCCTTTTTTCTGTCCACCAGCCGCCAAAATTATAGCATTGTTTTTCAGGATCCGGTGGTAATGTGTCAACATGAGTTGCGGGCAGGATAACATATTGTGGTTCTACGGAGGTTCCCCACCCGCTATTATAGGTTACTGTATATCCGGGTTTCGAACTCCATTGGGCGTAAACGGTAATATTTGCCACGATATTTGTGCCTGCCGTAAAGGTATCCCCGTTGCCATCCTGTTGTGTGTTCCAGTTTACAAAGGTGTAAAACAATCTTGTGGGATCCGGTGTTGGCAGAGCACCCACTGTGTTTCCGGAGATAACGTATTGCGCTCCGACAGCGGTTCCTCCGTTGCTATCATATGTTACTGTATATACAGTGCTCGCATTCGGAATCCATTTGGCATAAACGGTAATATTTGCAGAAACTGGTGTGCTGGCAAAAAACTGCGTCCCTCCGCCGTTTTCCCCTGTCCACCAGCCGGCAAACGTATTACCCGTCTTGGACGGCGCCGGCGGCAATGCGTCTGTAGTGGTTGCGGGGGGTGTTACCCCTATGGTGGCATACGCCGTTGAGCTTTCGGTGTTAAAAGTTACCTTGTATTTATACCAATAGGCATAAACTATCAGATCCGACGAAAATTGTGTGCTGGCGGTAAAATTAATACCGGAGCCGTTTTTCCCCGTGTACCATCCGCCAAATGTATATCCGGACATGGCTGGCGGGTCCGGTAATTTGTCAATGGTAGTTGCCGGAGAGGTTACTGTTTTGTATGTTGGGTTCGGCATGGTCGTTGTGCTTTGGGTATTATTAAACTGACTGTCGAAAGTTACAGTGAAAGTGCCGGGTGTTGGCGGGGTGTCTTTACCGCAGGCCATTAGCGTCGCAATGCCTGTTAAAATAATTAAAACAGCAATAATCTTTGCGGGAAGTCTCATGTTTCCTCCAAAACAAAATGTTTTCAGTAGAAAATAATTATACCTGCCAATTCAGAGCATTACTTTAGGGCAGAGAGTAAACTGAGTTATAGGCTGTTTGTCAATGAATTTTTTGTAAGCGCTGATATTATATGATTTTTTTAAATCGGTATCAGACATTGAAACGGAAAGTTATGATATCTCCGTCCTGCACGATATATTCCTTTCCTTCCAGGCGCAGGCGACCGGCCGATTTTACCTGCGCGGTGGAGCAGCTGTGGGCGATAAAATCATCGTAGTGCATAACTTCCGCCTTGATAAAACCACGCTCAAAGTCATTATGAATGGCGCCTGCGGCTTTAGGCGCTTTGGTCTGAAGAGGAATAACCCATGCTTTGACTTCATCTTCGCCGACAGTAAAGAAAGACATGCGTCCCAAAAGAGAAAATGCCGCGCGGATAATCCGGCCGAAAGCCGGTTCGGCAATTCCCATGGAATCCAGAAATTCTTTTTTTTCTTCCGGTTCCAGTCCGGTTAATTCAGCTTCAATTTTACAGCAGATTCCCATGACCGGTTCTTCCAGTTTTGCCTCCTGGGCAAACGCGTCGGCAAATGAAAGATTGTCTTCGGCCACATTGACCACAACCAGTTCCGGCTTGATCGTCCAGAAAGAGAAGCTCCGTAGCGTAAATACTTCCGCGGGCGCAAGCCCTGCCGTGCGCAGAGGTTTGCCGGCTTCCAGGCATTCTTTTAAGCGGGGCAGAAGATCATTTTGCGCGGTCTCCTGCGGTGTAATCGCTTTTTTGGACATCTTGGCCAGGCGTTCCAGTTTTTTTTCAATGATTAATAAATCGGAAAGAATCAACTCATCTTCCAGCTTGCGGTAGGCTTCAATGCTTAATGGAACATCGGGCAGGGAAAAGCCGTCAACAACGTGCAGCATGCCGTCTGTTCCGCTCAAGTTCTGCCGGATGGCCTCCCAGGGGTGCTCGCCCACGGCGTGGACATCCACGAAAGGGACTTTGGCAGGTGAAACTTTTACCGGTTTGTATATTTCGACAAGTTTATCGAAACGCGCATCAGGCACCGAAGCCTGACCGCGCACGACCGTTTCGTTGTGCAACTGGCTGCTTTTCACGCCGGTCACGATTTCGAATAATGTGCTTTTTCCGCTTTGGGGAAGCCCCAGGATACCCATTTCCATAAAAATCTCTTTCCTGCTCTAAGTTTACTTTAAAATATCGGAACTCAATTCATAAATTATTTATTTAAGTTTAAAATTCACACGGCTGTCTTTTACTTTTTCTTTTTTCTCGGGAACAAGAGTTTTTGTTTCCACAATAAATATTCTATCCGCGGTTATGCCGGATTTCAACAGCAGTTCTTTGACGTTTCCAGCGCGTCTGGCGGCAAGCTGGCGCAGATCGCCGTCCGTCACTTCAATATTTGCCAGCATGAGTTTCTCCATTTCAGCGGACGGAATGTCTTTCTGAATGCCCAGAAAATTACGCGGCTTGGTAAATTTCGCTGCCTTATAAACCTGCTTCAGGTACTTATCATATTCCTGCGTTGTAAGCACTACATTATCGACGGCTGTCTGCTGTTCATCCTTGGTCGAGGTTTCCCTGACTTTCTGAGCTTTGATACGGCGTTGGAGTTCTACCTTCTTTAGATCGGATTTGTCTCTTTCTGTGTCAACGTATCCTTCAATATCCAGTTTGATGTTGGGACGATCATTCAAGGCTTTGCCGATCATGTTTATTTTTTTCTGTCCCTCATCCGTAACGGAGGCGCTTCCGTAATCAAACTCAATGAAACTCAGCTCTTCACCGCCGCCTGTCAGGGATGAAAGGAGGGCAAAGGGCGCGGTAACCGCTTTGGTAATGAGATTAACGATGACCTGCCAGATGATCGGCCATATTCTGAATTTCGGATCATCCAGGCTTCCCGAGACCGGAATATCCAGATTGATTTGTCCGTTGCGGTCGGTTAAAAGCGAGACAGCCAGGGTTACCGGCGCTTTGACGGCATTGGGACTTTCCACTTTATCACCGAAGGTCAGCTGGTCAATGACAACTTTGTTCTGGGAATCGAGTTTTCTTTTGTCAATGAGATAGGAGACATTAAAACTCAGTTTGCCTTTGATGATGGGGTATCCGAGATACTTGTTCGTGTAAGGCGTGACGGGACTCAACTCGATATTCTGAAAACTGACTTTAATGTCGGCGAACAGGTCTTTGGCCAGCGGATTGATTTTGCCTGTGATATCGATGGGGGATCCATAGCCCAGATTGCCTTTAAGTCCGACATCGGCGCGGGAAAATTCTTTCGAGGAAAGACCGGTGACGCTTCCATTCATATTAAGCATATTCGCCGAATAGTTCGGCTTGATGTTCTTGTCGCTGAAATCAATATTGCCGCCTTTGAATATGACCTTGCCGATTTTAATATCAGCCGGTTCCTCTTTTGTCTTTGCCTTAACTTTTTCTTTATCGGGTTTCTTTTCTTCCGGTTTTAGCGCTGTCTCCTTCGCTTCGTTATTGTTTAATATATTCTGAATATTGATAGTCGAATCGGGATTGATGATAATCCGCGCGTAAAAATCAGTCAAAGAGATCGAATTGATATGCACAAAAAGAGGATTATAACCGAATTTAAGCTGATCAAAAGACAGCTTCTTCCATTTCAGAAAATCATTGGACTGCGCCTTGTCCAGAGTCGCCAGATTGGATACGGACAGATTGCCGGCGTATTTAATAACCGATTCGTTCTTTTTATCTTTGGTCAGGGAAACTTTCCCCGCAGTCGAAATGGAGCCGCGGGTGACGTCAATTTTAATCTTATCCGTGAAGTAAGACTGAAAATCCCTGATATTGATATTCTTTAAATCAAGCTGCAATTCGGCATTAAGCGGTTCCAGTTCAAGAGTTCCCGCAGCCTTGATGTCACTTTTTTTGTTCAGAATGCCATCCAGTTCAACCTTTCCGGGTGTTCCTTTTTCCGTGGAAATATTTACAGCCTTGAAATTAAGCGGCGAAACTATGACATTCACCGGCCGGGAAGGTTGGGAATCAATAAAAGCTATATCGGCTTTATCCAGAACAATATTATCAACCCGGAATTTAAACTCGGATTTCTTTTGGGGAGCAGCGGCCGCTTCCTCTTTTTTGCCGGGTTTAACGGGTTTGCCGGTTTCTTTTTTTGTCAGATTAAGAAGATTGATTTGACCCTGTTTGTCGCGGCGAATGACCAGCGTAGGTGTTTCCAGTGCGATTTGCGCCAGATGAATATTCGGGACAAGAGGCTCCACCGAGGCCATGCTCACATTCAGAGACGGCAGCTGCAGAATATTATTATTCTGTAAATCATCGAGGGCTATTTTTCTTACAGTTAAACCGCCGGTAAGGGCGAGCGAGGGCGATTTATCCTTGTTCACAATGAAATGAATTTTCATTTTGGTGTCCAGCCGCGCCGATTTGAGCTTGCAGTTCATTTTAGCGGGAACATAATTCAGGTAGTAAGGAATATCCAGATCCTGGATATCGATATCGAAACTGGTCGCGCGCGAGGTCAGGAAGGGCTGTGTTTTGCCGACAAGTTCAAATTTATTGTCATTGATTCTGGCGGAAAACTTCGGTTCGACATAATTTGTAAGATAATATTCGATGTTGGATATAAATGGAATGGATATGTTCAATTCTCTCACGGTGTGACCGGTATTTTTCGGCTCGTCCTTAAAATCAATGCTGCCGTTGACAATTTGAATGTTGTTTAACGAAAAATGAAACGGTTTTTCTTCCTTGCCGGCTTGAGGCTTTGCTTTGGTTTCTTCGCGGGGAAGCAAGTCGGAGAAATTGTAAGAACCGTCGGGCTTGCGGTCAATGCCCACGTAAGGTTTGGTCAGCGTAATCTTCTTCATAATAAGCGCCCGGCGGAAGATGGAAGACGTCAAATCGGCGTTGACATAGAGTTCGTCAAAAGCGACAAAAGGCTTAGGTTTGCCGGGATCTTCCAGCGTGAACCCTTTGATCGTTATGGAAAGCGCGTAAGGATTTATACTGACTTTTTCAATGGATGCCTTTCTATGGAGCGTCTCGGACATCTTTTTCATAATGAACGGCTTGACCAGAGGCGGCGCGATAAAAAATCCGGCAATTCCCAATACAACAAAAAAAATCAACAACCCGATTACGATTTTTTTCAGGATACGCATAATGCCTCCTTATATTATTCAAGCAATGAAACATTTGAATGTCGTCATTCCGGCGAAAACCGGAATCCGTTTTTTGTACCTAAGTTAAGCAAAGAGGAGACTTGCCCGATTCTTTAATATCTCTTTTTCATTCATGTTTTATTTAATTTAACACAATATAACATTGAAGTAAAATCCATTTTTATTCGTATCAATTGAGGTGAGCGGAACTCTCGGAATGTTGTAAAAAATGGGGAGCTATTGTCTGAGTTTCTCAAAATAATTAGTATGGCGTTTCCGGATTAGCAGGACATCCCAGTTGATAACGCTGTAAAAAGCTCTGGAGGCAAGGCGCGCCAGGCTTTTGGAATGAAGCCAACTTTGAGGTAGACCGCAGTGACAAAAAACCGAAGCGCAGCATGCGCCGGATAAACTCCGCATACACTCCGCATACACACAGGCCGGCGAATGCCGGGGGCCTTTTACGGTGTTATCCGGCGAATTCTTTTTTGATTCTCTCCATCGCCTCTTCCAGTCTCTTATCGGGCACGGTCAGCGAGATGCGCACAAAGCCCTCGCCATACTGGCCGTAAGCCGTACCGGAGGCGACGACCACACCCGTTTTATCAAACAGGCGATTGGTGAATTCCAGCGAAGTCAAACCTTTCGGTACGGGCACCCACAGGTAAAATGTACCACGCGGAGGGTTGAAGTCGATACCGATTTTTTTTAAAGTTTTCAGCACCAATTCGCGGCGTTTGCCGTAAACGTCCAGCATTTTGTCGACGAAAGGCGCTTCTTTCTGGAGTGCTTTGATGCCGGCAAACTGGATCGGATTAAAAATTCCGGAATCCGTGTTTTCCTTAACCTTGCTGATGGCGGCGATGAGTTCGGGATTGCCGCAGGCCATGCCCAGACGCCAGCCGCACATGTTGAAAGGTTTGGATAAAGAGTTGAGTTCGATGCCGACCTCTTTCGCGCCCGGCGCCATCAGGAAACTGATGCGTTTCTGTCCTGCAAAGACGATTTCGCTGTATGGATTATCGTAACAGACGGCGATATCGTAGCTGCGGGCAAAGTCGACAAGCTTGTTTAAAAACTCCAACGTGGCGCAGGCGCCGGTAGGGTTATTCGGATAATTAAGGAATATGGCGGTCGCTTTTTTGGCGACATCCGTTGGAATATCTTCGAATACCGGCAGATAGTTATTTTGCGGAAGAATGGGAACATTATACGGCGTGCCGCCGCCCAAGAGGATGCTCGAGCGGTAAGCGGGATAACCGGGATCGGTCATTAAAACGATATCATCGGGATTGACCCGCGCGATAATAAAATGATGACAGCCTTCCTTGGAGCCGATCAGACCCAGAATTTCATTTTCCGGATTAAGGCTCACGCCGTAGCGTGTTTCGTACCATTTCGCCACTTCGCGGCGAAAGGAGAGCATTCCCTTTTCTTCATCGGTGGGATAACGATGATTCAGGGGATCTCTCGATGCGGCGCAAAGTTCATCAATAATCGATTCCGGCGTTGCTTCCACCGGGTCGCCGATAGCCAGAGAAATAACATCTATTCCGTCGGCCTTAGCTTTATTGATTTTTTTTCTCAATTCCATGAAAAGATACGGCGGTATCTTCGTCAGTCTTTCGGCTGTTTTCAAAATAAATATCCTCCAGAATTAATTAAATATTATTTGTAAGCTTCTTCAAAAAGAAATCCCTGATAGACTATTTTTACGCTGCCTTCAAGATAAATTTCCCGCCAGAGGCCGTTTTTATTTTCAAAATAAATGCGCAGTGTTTCACCGCTTTGCACCAGTACGTCAACCGGCGATTCCACAAGACCTCTTTGCGCCGCGGTCAGAGCCGCCGCTACCATGCCGGTGCCGCAGGCCAGCGTCTCGTTCTCCACGCCGCGTTCGTAGGTGCGCACTCTTATTTTATGCCGATCAATAACAGCGATGAAATCGGCGTTGGTTCCCCGCGGAGCGAAGTATTCGTGATAGCGGATTGCGCGTCCGTTATTATACACGTCGCAATTATCGGGATCATCTACAAAAACGACCGCGTGGGGCACGCCTGTATCAACGCTGTCCAGAATGAATGTTTGTCCTCCCGCTTCTATCTTTATTCCCGTTTTAACCTCGGACGGATCGGTCAGTTTTACCTTCACCACATCATCTTTCACTTCCGCACTGATAATGCCGGCGATGGTTTCAAAGGACATTTTCTTCCCGGCGATACCCTTAAGATAGGCATAACGCGCCACGCAGCGGCTGCCGTTTCCGCACATTTCCGCCATGGAACCGTCGGCATTAAAAAACTGCCATTTAAAATCAACGGACTTCGACGGTTCAATCAGAAAAAGGCCGTCCGCGCCGATGGAAATTTTGCGCGCGCATACTTTGCGGACGAATGCAGGCAGATCGCTTATGTTTAAAGATAAATCGCGGTTGTCGATAATGATAAAATCATTGCCGCTGCCGCTCATTTTATAAAATTCAATCATATTTGATTCCGTTTTTTTCATGGAATGACTCATCTGCTTATACTTCCAGCACAATGTCGTCCTTGCGATTGAGCGACCGCGTTACCCGCAACACTTCTTCGGTCGTCGTCATGCCGGAGAGCACTTTATCGATGCCGTCTTGCTGCAAGGTGATCATGCCCTGTTTCAGAGCCAGTTCATTAATCTGATTGGCGTCGGATGTTTTTAAAACGAGTCTTTTAATTTCTTCATCCACAATCAGAATTTCAAAAATGGCCGTTCTGCCCCGGAAGCCTGTCTGCATGCACAGATTACAGCCTTTTTTCCGGTAAAATTTGTTATTTTGCAGAACCGATTTATCCAGACCAAGATTATTTAATGTCTCCTCATCCGGTACATAAACTTCCTTGCAGTGGGGGCAGAGAACACGCACAAGCCGCTGCGCTATGATCGCGATAATTGAAGAAGTCGCTAAAAAAGGTTCTATGCCCATATCAATCAACCGTGTTACGGCGCTGGCCGCGTCATTGGTGTGCAGCGTGGAGAAAACCAGATGGCCGGTAAGTGATGACTGGATGGCGATTTCCGCTGTTTCCCGGTCGCGGATTTCACCGATCAGGATGACATCGGGGTCCTGACGGACAATAGAGCGCAGTCCCGCGGCAAAGGTCAGATCAATTTTGGGATTAACCTGAATTTGTCCGACACCATCCATCTGGTACTCGATAGGATCTTCTATGGTGATGATGTTTATTTCCGGACGGTTGATTGTGGAAAGCGCCGCGTACAGCGTTGTTGTTTTGCCGCTGCCGGTGGGGCCCGTTACCAGAATGATTCCGTATGGCGATTTAATCAGCTTGTTGAGAAGCTTGATCCGTTCATCATGCATGCCTAAATCGGCAAGCTTCAGAATATTGGCGGTTTTGTCCAGTAAACGCAGCACAACCCTTTCCCCGAAAGCCGTGGGAATAACGGATACGCGGATATCAACCAGGCGGTCGGCTATTTTTATTTCAATGCGGCCGTCCTGAGGAAGACGTTTTTCCGCGATGTTGAGTTTGGCCATGATTTTAATACGCGAAATAAGAGGAGACTGAATCCGCCGCGGCAAACTGAGAATATCGTATAAAATGCCGTCAATGCGATAGCGGATCTTCAGGTTGCCGGAATAGGGCTCGACGTGGATATCGCTGGCGCGGTCTTTAATCGCTCCGGAGACCAGCAGATTGACCAGTTTGATAATCGGCGCGTCACTGGCTTCGTCGAGCAAATCGGCTGTTTCGTCAATTTTGGAAATAAGATCATCCGTGTCGGATTCATTCATTTCTTCGAAATAGTCTTTAGCCGAAGCGCGGCTCATATCGTAAGCCATGTTAATGGCCGCCATGATCGCGTCCTGAGAGGAGAGAACAACCGGCAGATTCGGGATTTTCAGAATTTGCCGCAAATCATCCACAGGCTGGAAATTGGAAGGATCATTGACCGCAATGACTGAATCCTGCGAGGCGATGAGCGGAATAATCCTGTGCTTTTTTAAATATTGAATGGATACGTTTTGCGTGAAATCGATATTGATGCTTTCCATCGGCAGTTCCGGCCGGAAAGAAAGCCCGAAATGCTCGGACAGAATTTTTAACAGGTGGATTTCACCAATGGCTTTTTTCCGTATAAGTTGATCAAAAAATCCGGTTCCGCTGTTTCCCCTGTCCCTGTGCGCCTCGGTCAGAATATCCGGCGCGACTCCCGCGGCGATTAATTTCTTATCCAGGGAAGAAAGAACCGCGTCATCAGAGACCGAAGAGCTGCGGGCGGAACCCGCTGATTCTTTTAAGGCTGTATGAATTTTCGACATAGGAAGTCAGAGCCTCAAATTATGGATTCGCCGGTATTTTGTTTTTGGCAGGAGCAGGCGCGTAGAGAGGATTTGCCTCCGATGACTTGTCATTTAACTTAATGATTCCTTCAACCACTTCCCCCATGGTTTCTCTTTTTCCCTGATAAAGTTCTGCGGCATCCTTTTGGGTGCGGACGATATGCGGTGTCAGGAAGACGTACAGATTTGTTTTTTCTCTTGATGTTGAATTTGTTTTGAAAAGCCAGCCCAGAAGAGGAATATCGCCGAAAAGCGGCACTTTATACGTATTGTCCTGAGTGCTGTCTCCCACCAGACCGCCGATAACGATCGTGTCTTTGTCCTTCACCACAACAGTGGTTTTTGCCGTTCTTTTCAATGTTGTGGGCGTTCCTTTGTCTGTGCCGGAAGTTACTTTTGTGACCTGCTGGGATATCTTCAGCCGTATAAAGTTTTCCTCATTGATATGCGGTGTGATATTCAGGATAACGCCGACGTCTTTATACTCATAGGTGTTGTAGTTAACCGTGTTGGTGGTCGTCGTTGAACTCGAATCCTGACGGGTAATGTAAGGAACGTTCGAGCCGACATTTATTTCCGCTTCTTCATTGTCCAGCGTCATGATCTGCGGGGTCGATAAAATGGACACTTCCGAATCGGTTTTGTATGCCTGAACGACAGCGCCGATATTCGGGAATAATATGCCGCCGATGGTGATGCCGGCGCCGACAATTCCCATGGAAAAGCCGCTCGGGAATGCCGTATTGGTCAACCCGCCAAGGATATTGTAGGCCCCCGGATTGGATGTCGTGCCCGCGCCGCCGGAGCCTATAAAAGCCGCCGATTGGCCCGTCATATCTGAACCGGAAATTTTGCCGGTATCCATGAGGCCGCGCCATTCCACGCCCAGATTAAAAGCCTTATTGGCATTGACTTCCATAATTAAAGCTTCGATGTAAACCATGGCTCTGGGCACATCGAGCTGTTTAATAATATTTTCCAGAACTTTATAGTCTTCACGTTCGGCCATAATCACCAGCGTATTGGTGGCCTTGTCCGGGACAACCTGAACATTCTTGGAAATAACGGGTATCACGACTTTCTGCGCCACAGCCGTGCTGCCGGCCGCGCTCGCGGTCGAGCCGGAATCTTTAATGCTGTTGAGAACTTTCGCCAGGTCTTCGGCAATGCTGTTTTGCAGGCGGTAAACCTGAATATTCGATTCGCCGCGCGGCACATCTTTATCCATCATCGCCACCAGCTTGCGAACAACTTCCGTATCGGCGACGCTGGCCAGAAGGATGATCGAGTTTGTGCGCGAATCAGCGACAACTTTGATGGCTGTTGCTCTGCCCTGGCGTTGTTGAAAGACGGTGCCCAGGGATTTGACCACTTCCGACGCGGAAGCGTTTTGCAAAGGAATATAGGATATCTGATCTCCCGCGCCTTCCACATCCAGAGCGGATATGATTTCCTGCAGTCTCTTGATGTTGGACAGGTAATCCGTGATCACCAGAATGCCTGCCGGGGGATAAGAAAGCACCGAACTGGATTTGGAAATAATGGGATCCAGAACGCGTTTTACTTCATCGGGGTTGGCGCGTTCCAGAGAAACGATCTGGGTAATCATGCGATCTTCCGCCGCGCCGGGTTCATTCTTTATTCTCGTCTCTAGGCTCTTTTCCCGCGCCGAGGATGCGGGAATGATTTTAGTCATATTGCCTGCGGGGACGACGGCAAACCCGTTCACTTCCAGAACGGACAGAAAGACTTTATAGACATCTTCAACAGGGATCTTTTTAGGAGAAATGACGGTGACCTTGCCTTTGACTTTATCATCAATGATGAAATTTTTTCCGGTAAGTTCGCTGACAAATTTTACCAGCACGCCGATGTCAACATTGTCAAAATCAATGGTGACGTATTTTTTAGAAGCTTCTTTTTTTGCCGGTTCGAATGGCCGTTTCCCGTCTTTGATGGTTTCCGGCATTGGTGCCGCGTCTTGCGTCTTAAATTCCTTTTCTTCCTGCTTTACGGAAGGAACGTCCTGTTTAACCGGCTCAACCATCTTTGCCGGAGACCCTTTGATCATTTCCTTTGGGGCATCGGTCGTCGCGGTTGTTGTGGTAACATTTTCTTTCTCGCCGGCAACACGGGCCGCCCATGCCGTTCCTCCGGCAAAAAACATCATGATGATCAGCGCGATGATACCGCCCGACAAGCAACCTGGTTTTAAAACAAAAGAATTCAAAATTTTCATTTTAATTTTATTATTTCTCCAGCAGTTTTTTAAATTCCGGCAAATCAGACAGGACTTTCAAGTCGGCGTCATTTGCCGCCCATTTTCTTACTTGAGGATTAAGATGGACAGCCTTGTCCAGATAAAAAAGGCTCTGTCTGGCGTTATTTTTTTGTGCGTAAAGACAGGCCAGATTATAATGAGCGTCCGTGTAATCGTGTTTTATATGGATTGCGTCATTAAAACGCAAAATTGCTTTTTTGTAATATTTTGTATTCATATGAATGACACCCAGATTATTTAAAGCCTGTACGTTTTGAGGATCAATTTTCAGGACTTTTCTATACAGGTCCCTCGCCTCATCCAAATTACCCGCTTGTTGTTTCTTAAAGGCTTGCTCGTAAAGTATTTTCGATTCGGCAATTTCCGTCCCGGCCTTAATGGCCGCAGGCCTTGTTTTCGCTTTTAATCCGGCATCGCTTTTATTATCCGTTGCCGTTTTTTCAATAATCTGCGGCTGAACCGGGACAGCGGCCGGCACAGTCGCAACGATTAAAGGCGTTGCCGCCGGCATCTTTTTTTTCAGAGACCGATTGAGCAGATTTTCATGCCCGTTCAAAAAAACAATCATTCCCGCCGCCCATAAAATACATAAAATTATTACCGTGATGGGAAGCCATTTCCTTGGCCTGCCGGTTTTCTTTCCGGAAGCCGATAGTATCGGCTCATAGGCCGCATAAGGTGATTTCTTATCTTTTTGCGCTTTAAGTAATGCGTCGTTTATGTAGCTCATAATATTCCTTTGGTCAAGGATTTCCAGCGCCGGCTAGGTTGTCAGACGCGCCCATAATTTTCTGCCGCTGCTCATTGTTTTTTGAAAATAATCAAGGCCGATATCATGAACCGCCAGCTTGACAATTCTGCGGTCAATCTTACTTGTGTTTTTTGTATAGGCGATTAATAATGCCCTGTCGCAAAGAGCGTTAATCCGGCGGGGAATGCCTTCGGCAAAGAAATAAATAAGGTTCAATGCCCCCCCGGTAAATTTGATGGAGCCGGGACCCTGCGCGACGGTCAGGCGATGCTGTATATAGTCGCTTACCTCCCGCGGCGAGAAAGGCTTAAGATCATATCTTACGGTGATTCTCTCGTTTAACTGCCGCAGAGCGGGCAGCATGAGCGTGTTATTCAGTTCCGGCTGACCGATTAAAATGATCTGAATGAGCTTTTCCGTTTCGGTTTCCAGATTGGAAAGCATTCGTATTTGTTCGAGAACGCCGTGCGAGAGATTTTGCGCTTCGTCAACTAAAAGCACCGCCGTTTTCCCGGCGGCAAAATTCTTCAGTAAAAATTCATTTAAAACGTCGATATAATACTTTTTATTTCTGGATTCGTTTTTTATATCGATGCCGTATTCACCCAGAATCGTTTCCAGTAAATCAAGGTCGGAAATGGCCGTATTGAATATTAACGCCGTTTCCACTGAATCGTCCAGAGAGGCAAGCAGGCTGCGGCAAATGGTTGTCTTACCCAGTCCGATGCCGCCGGAAATTAAAACAAATCCTTTTTTTTCTTTAATGCCGTAAATAAGGCTATTCAAAGCGTCGCGATGCTGTTCGCTCCGGAACAAATAGCGCGCATCCGGCGATAAACTGAAAGGATTTTCTTTTAAGCCAAAATAATCGGCATACATGTCAACAGATCCCCTTAATCCGATCAGTAAAAAGAATAATTAATCGTTTCGACCTTGCCGCTTCTCTTAATATTCATATCGATCGAGCTTCCCGCCTGCATTGAATTTACCAGTTGCAGCAGGTCGTTGGCGCTTTTCATCCGATTGCCGTTGATATCGATGATGGTGTCGCCATTCTGCAGCCCCATTTTTTCGTAAAGGCTATTGGGAGCAATATTGGAAATAATATATCCTTCCTGCACGCCTTTGTTGAAAAAAGGCCGCAAAACGGCCTGATTCATGATGGAATTTAAATTACTTAAATTTTCATTTACGGTTTTCTGGCTTAAAGCAAAGCTTTTGGGGGCGCCGCTTCTTCCCCCACCGGGTGAATTCGGAAGCAAAGATCCTTCCACGGTTTCTTTTATTTTTAATGTTATTTCCCGCGCACCGTTTTTTAATGTCGCCGTGTTACGCGTTATTTTAACCAGCTTATCAGAACCGATTTTGTCCCCCAGCCGGTATAATTTCTGCTTGCGGCTGCCGCGTTCTTCGGTAACAATAAAACCAAAAGAGGTGCCGCCGGCAACGGTTCCTTTCAAATCAAAATCCGGAGCCCTCTGATCGGAATCGAAAAGTCCTCCGTCCGATTGATTGCCACCGGCCGGCTTCAAAGTGGATAAGAATAGATTGCGTCCGGTGATGATATCATAATCGGAAAGCTGATTACTTTGGTGATTATCTTTAACGGCGGATGAACTCCCGTTACTTTTTACAGTGACAGCATGATTCATCAGCGGAACACTGATTATTTTATAAAAAAGATCCGTTGATTCGTAAGATAATAGTGTGATGGCCAGAATGATTAAAAATGACCTCAATGAATCAGCGTCCATTGTTTGAATGGCGCTGATATTCTTCATTTGTTTTGCGCGTTCTTTTATCGTTTGTGTTAGTTTAAGCCACATAATCTTTGCCGTTAAATATAGCGGGATACGGGATTGGCCAGTGTTCCGCCGATAGTGATCTTCATTTTAACTTTTTTATTTTCTGACATTGACATCTCGCCCTTCAGGTTAAGCTGGCTGTTTTTAAAATCGTCGGCAAGCGTTATTTCACCACTTAATAAACAATCCATTTGCGGACTGGAGATCTGCAATTTTTCCAGTCTGATGATGCCATTTTTCAGCTGGGCATGAATTTCGCCGCGGTCAAAATCGATTCTGTTTAATCCCAGAAACGGCTCGGTTAAGGAATAAGTCCCCTTGGTTAAAAAAAGCGCGAGGGTTGCCGAAAGATTTCCGCCGGCTTTGCGATCGAAAGCATGTGTCCAGTTGCCGCTTGCTTTTCCCGCAATTTCTCTTCCCATCAATGTTTTAATGTAAGCAAATCCGGCCAGATCAATATTTTGAAATTTAAGTTTTCCTTCTTCCGGCGGATAAATTTTAGAAAACGAAGCCAGGCCAAAGCGTCCGGAAAAATTACCTCCGTAAGCTTTGCCGCTAAGACCGATGGATTTGTTTTTTTGAAAATAACTAAAGGGATTGAATTGCAAATCAAGCAATTCACCCTGAAAGTAAACATTACCCGACGATGAACTTAAGATCATATTTTTCAGCTTCAAACCGAGAGGGACGGCGGCCCGCAAGGAATCCATCTTCAAAATCAAATCCGATGCATTTGCCGCTTCTTCCAGCCTGCTTTTGGCAATATCCGAGGGGAAAAGAAGATACAGGAATACGACAGTAATCAATATTCCGTAAAGTGTGAACCATAGCCCCTTTTTTTTCAGTATCTTCATGCCGCTACCTGCCCCCTGACTGTTGGCTCAGTGGTTGGAAAGAGGAAATTTGCAACTGCGCGTTTAAGTATTCCGGGCTTTCCTTCATTTTGTTTATGGTTATTTTTTTTATTCTTACCAAATCCGCCGGTGACTCGGCAAAATAGAGGAAGTCGGTTAGCTGCTTAATGGTAATTTTTTCGAGTTTCATGTCAATCAATGATTCTTCAAAAGAACCGGATTGCGTTCCCCGCGAGGAATTCATGTATTTTATTCTTCCCCGGACATTTGCCAGCGTCGCCTTTTTCTCCAGATAGGAAAATAAAGTAAAATCGGGGCCGCGCACGGAAACCGCCCTTTTTACGGCCGCTGTTTTTGCTGCAAGCGTTGTATACTGGGCGGAGAGTTCACTTATTTCGCCAAGTTTTTTTTGATTAATTTTTATTGCTTTCGCCAGCTTTTCTTTAGCATCCCAGAAGGGGAAAACAGCTATTTCCAGAATCAGGGCAATCACAACGAATATGGCCGCACCCAAGGCAAGGTTTCGCTGTTTTTCATCTAATTTTTCCCAGAATGCCTTTATCATTTAACTTCAATCCTTAAGTTGAAATTAACCCGGCCGCCGTCTTTGGAGAGGCTCGTCGAACCCATGGTTACATTTTTAAAATATCGGGATTTCGAAAGCTCGTTTTTAACCGCCGAAACTTCATCAATCGTTTTTGCGTCGCCTTTCATTGAAACAATGCCGCTTTCGTAATTTAAATCGGAAATAATGATATCCAGAGAAGGCGAAATCAGCCCCGAAATCTCCTTCAATAAATCGACAGCCGTTGCCTCCGGCAATCCTTCGTAAAAACCAAAAGTTTTTTTATTCTCGGCAAGCCTGGACTTGAGCTGCTGCACGGGATCAATCATGTTCTTCGCTTCCGGGAAGTTTTTCTTAAAAATCAGGGAAATTTGTTTTTTGATATCATTAAGCCGCTGCGTTTTCAGACCATAGTCGAAGGCCTGATTGACAACGGCCAGAAGAACGATTATTCCGGCAATCCAGGCCGCCCACTTTAATTGCTCTTTTAAATTCAGGCGGCCGCTTTTAGCCGAAAATTCCCCCTGACGGAAATTAAAAGACTTTCGCCCGGCGGAAATCCTCATCGCGGCGGCAACCGCCGTATTCATTGTTTGCGCGTCGAATTGACCGCGGATCGTTTCTTCGATTTCCAGTTGTTTGAGCCGGACAAGATCAAGAGCTTCCACCGGAAAGGAAAAATAGTTCTCCAGCTCTTTTTTCAGGGGAATAAACAGAGAGCCTCCGCCGGTTACGGTAATTTGCCGGGGATCATTTTGCAGGACGCCGTTTAACTTCAGATACTCGATGGTATTTTTCAATTCTGAGCAAAAACCGTGACAAACCTCGCCCGCCTTTGCCGCGGCTTCAGGATAATCCGTGTTGATTTTCAATGCTTCAGCTTTATCCCTGTCCATGGAAAACTGAGCCGCTAATGCCTCTGTGATGCGCTCACCGCCGAAAGCCAGCGGCCGTATTTGAACAATCGCGTCATTCTCATAAAATGTCGCAGTTGTTGAATCGCGTCCGATATCCAGAATGACTCCGCCGCCGGACGTTTTTTTATTATTTATTATCTGAGCGGCCAGAGCGGCAGGGGAAGCGTCAATGATGCTTACTTCTCCTAGAGTCCCTTCCACTTTCTCTATCCAGCCGCTGACGTTTTTCTTTGCCAGCGCGGCGACGAGTAATCCGTTACGGGGAATCATCAGGTAATCGGCGGTCACTTCTTCTATGGCCACGGGGAGGAGAGGCTCCAATTCAAAGGCCAGCGTTTTTCTTATTTTGTTATCATCGCGAAAAGGCAGGCTGACTTGCCGAAACATTATGTCTGTAAGAGGCAGGGAAATGCAAACAGGAATATTGGAAAAAGTCTTATCCTCTCCCAGTTTCTGTAATGCTGCTTCAATTCCCCCGCAGGCGTTGATATCCAACGTCTTGACGGCAAGAATACGGCCGCCGAAACCTTTGTGAGACAGCACAACCGCTTTAACGGTGCTTTGACCGATATCCAGCCCTAATACGGTTTGCGGCATTAATCCTGCCTCCATTTAATGATCCGGACGGATTTATCTTGTGATTTTTTCACAATTCCGCTGACGGTTTTCGCCATGTTATTCATCTTTCCGGTCGATATAATTTTAAAATAACCGCTTTTTATCGTAATCAATTCCGGTTTGACCGTTACGCCCGCCATATTCAGAAACCACTGGGTATTGGATAAAACAGTGCTTTCTTTCCTGCGTTCCTCATCCATTCGATCAGCCAATTCAACACTGATTCCGTCGGCAAGGGAACGCAAAACCATCTTCGGCGCGGTATTGATATTGATCGCTCCGTCGCTGTCCGCCGTAACGTACGCCGCTAAAGCCGGTTTTTCTTTTGTTCCGTAAAAAATTTCTTTAGTTATTCCCTTTACCATAAGCAATTCTTCAATGCAATCAAACGGAGCATTTTTGGCCTCGTAAGGCGGATCCAGAGAAGCGTAATAAGATCTTTCCGCCCCGGAATCCGTAACATTATCGTCGGCGTCAATCCAGTCTTTTATGGAATCAACCATTTCGGCTATTTTTCTTTCGTCCAGTTTGAACTCCGGCTGTCCCAGCAATCTGATCAGAATATCTTTAATGTCCGGGTTGAATTCATTTCCGTTGATCAGTTTATTGAGAGGAATCTTACCGCTTTCATCTTCGACCCTCACACTAAAATTACCATCGGGAAAAAGAGCATTTGATTGCAGGGATATTGTTTCCATGTGCGCCCAGTCGTCGCGCAAGGTATCGTAATCGTTTTTGGAATTCGTCAGAAGGGCGGCTGCTCCGTAAGCTCCTGATTTGGCGATATAAGTTAATTTTATGCCGTCGCTGATGTTCGCCGCGTCGTAAATATCGGCGCGGGACGAGCGGTTCAATTCGATAACGACGGCCACTAAAATAACAATGATCAATATGACCGTGATCAGCGCCACTCCGCGATTATTAAGAAATGTGTTTTTCATGGCGTTCATTTTTCAGCCGGTAAAACTACTTTCGTCATAAATTTGTAAGGTTTTTCCCGGTCGTTTAAATTGACCAGAAACAGCTCTATTTTAACAACCGCGGGCGCTTTGCCCGTCTGATCTCCGCCTGCCGCCGGGGAGGTATCCCACGAATCGGTTTCCCTGCCTTCGGAATCATAAAAGGTCAGCCTGAAGGTATCGATGTTTTTACAAATGATAAAGCCGCCCTCTGTGTTTTTTTCTTTGTCCGGTTTGGCGCCGGATACATCGGCTCTCCACAGGGAAAAACTTTCAGAGCCTTCATCCTGCCGCACATAGTAACTGATCGCGGCCGGACGTTCTTCATGCTCATTCTCGCCAAATGCCAGATGAGAAGCCGACCAGAAAGCAAGGGTATGAAATTCACGGTTACTTAACTTATTTTTTCCGGCGCGCAGGTCAAAAGAGCCGGAAGATGATTGCAGCGACGACAAATCCTTGATCATCCGGTCCATGGTGATACGCGCCATTTGGTAGATAGCGCCTTCTTCCTCCAGTTGATGCGAGGTTTTTAAAATGCCGCTGTAGGAAACATAAACCGTGGCCATGACCAGACTTAAGATAAAGATGGCGATAAGTATCTCGACCAGAGTAAATCCTCGGGACTGTTGAAAAACGCTCATCTGCTGCGTTGCACTGCAAAACTCACCGCTGTTTGTAATATTTTTCATGCGCCGGCCGGTCATAAGTTACAATCCCGCCTTTTTGTAAAGAATTAGATTGTATGTTCCGCGACGGGCAAATAATTTGTTGGTTACCGTAACTTCAATTTTTTTAAACTGCAGCAACTGAGTATCGCCGATTTCCAGATGCCAGGCATATTGGGGATAATCGGAGCCGAAGTCTCCATTCTCGCTTTTATTGGATAAAGAAGAAGCCGTTTCCACCTCGACCATTTTGCTTTGGGCAAGCAAGGCCGCCGTGGTCATAAAACGCGAATCCGTGGCCATGGAAATGCTCTGGGACTGCAATTGAAAGATGGAGACAAGCGCGATGGCCAGAATCGCCATGGCGATCATCACCTCCATGAGAGTGAAACCTTTTGCTTTGTTTCGTGTCATGCCGCCGTCCTTCACCGGGGAATATCGTGCCCGGAACCGCCGAGGGGAATATCAACATATTTATCGAAAATATCCGTTATGCCGAGAAAAGGATTGATGACGATCGTCATTCTGTCTTCTTCATACGCCAGATGGATTATGGCCGGAGAGCAGATATTGTTCTTCGTAAAATTAATTCTGGCCTCTCCCACGGTTTTCTTTTTGTTATTTTCGTCCACAATATCCATGATCGCGACATCCGAGGGCAAATGCCGCGGATTCTTTTTGATCTCATCTTGCTTTTCCGGTGTCATGTCGGAGGCAATAACCCAGTAGGCGGAATTAGGCAGGTCAATGCAGAGGATATAATTCATCTGGTCGCGGACGGCGTCAACGCGCAATTTTCTTTCCATGGCGATAAACTGACGCGAAGCTTTCTTGAGCTTATCGCCGGTCAGCACATCTCTGGTAGAGGGAACAGCCAAGGCCAGAACCACTCCGATAAGCGTGATGACCAGCAATAATTCGACAAGGGTAAAACCCTGCTTATTCAATTTCCCAGTTATTGATGTCTTTATCGACACCTTCTCCTCCGGGTTCACCGTCTTTGCCCAGACACGATAAATCAAAATCGCCATGGCTGCCGGGGCTCAGATAGACAAAATCATTTCCCCAGGGGTCTTTGGGCACCTTGCCTTTTTCCAGATAGCCGCCCTGGCGCCAGTTTTTGGGAATGTTTCCCACGGCCGGGGCTTCCACCAGAGCGTTTAAACCCTGTTCAGTCGTCGGGTAGCCGCCGTTATCGAGTTTATAGAGTTTCAGCGCCGATTCCAGAGCTTCCATTTGTATCTTGGCTTTGGCCTGTCTTGCCTCATCGGGGCGTCCCATGATGCGGGGGATAATCATGCCGGCGAGCACTCCTAAAATGACGATAACCACCATCAACTCAATTAAGGTAAACCCTGCCTCTTTATTTTTTTTCCGTCTGAAAATTTTCATAACCAACCCCTTCTTTTATTGTTTTCTGTCCTCCGCTGGCGGAGGTGTCCCGATGCATCATCGGGACGGAGGTGGATTAATCACTTGTGATCTGCACCTCGGGTAAAAAATTATGCCTGCAATTAACACATCCACCCCCTTTATCCCTCGCCAGCGGGGGACACGTAAAACATATAGGGTGTTTTACAAAGTCGTCATCTCACCAACTGATTCATTTCAAATATCGGCAATAAAATGGAGACGACGATAAAGCCGACCACAAGCCCCATGACCAGTATCATGACAGGCTCCAGAAGTGAAGTCATAACCATTATATTCGATTGAGATTCGTTTTCATAAGCCGTGGCAATGCGGTTGAGCATTTTTTCCAGCGTGCCGCTTTGTTCTCCCACGGCAATCATTTCAGTTACCAGCGGAGGGAACATGCCGCTTTGCGTCAGGGGTCCGGAGAGTCCCTTACCTTCTTCCAGATCTTTAGAAGCCTGATGGATAGCATCGCCGATAATAATATTGTTGACGATATTACGGACGATTTCCATTGCCGCCAGAAGCGGGACTCCGCTTTGCAGCAGCGTGGCCAGCGTCCGGCAGAATCTGGCAATCGCAATTTTGCGGTTAATTTGTCCGAATAACGGAATTTTTAATTTGGCGCCATCCCACATCCGCCTGCCCGTTTCCGTTCCCGCCGTCGTGTATTTAAAAGCGGCGACTCCCGCTCCCAGAAGAATCAGAATAATCCACCAGAATGATTTTAAAAAATTGCTGACCTTAATCAAGATCGTTGTAACCAGCGGAAGGGTTTGATTCATATCGGTAAAAATGCCGGTGATTTTCGGCACAACAAAAGCCATCAGCAGAAAAATAACGGTGGTTCCCATAAAAAACATAATAATCGGATAAGCAAGGGCGGAGCGGATTTTGCTCATCAATGCCTGCTGGTTTTCGCTGAAGTCGGCCAGCCGCTCCAGGACCAGATTGATCGTTCCCGAGGCTTCACCGGCCCTGACCATGTTCAGATAAAAAGGCGGAAAAATTCGAGGGAACCCCGACATGCCCTCTGTCAGGCTTTTACCTTCATTGACCTGCTCGCGGATTTGCGCCAGGGACTTTTTCAGAAGGGGATTATTGGCCTGTTGCATCAGAATGGAGAGAGAAGGCACCAGAGGCATCCCGGCGCCTAAAAGCGTGGAGAGCTGACGGGTGAAAACGGAAACCTCGCCGGAGGAAACTCTCTCCCAGAGATTGATCTTTAAAGCCGATGATATCGCGGTTTCTTTTTTTGTCTGGGCCTGATTAATTTCCACAGGATAAACGTTTTCTTCCCGCAGTTTCTGCCGGGCCGCGGCAATGCCCGGCGCATCGATAAAGCCTTTGCGCTGGTTGCCTTTTTCATCTAACGCAATGTATTCAAAAACGCTCATGTATTCCTGCTCCGCCGGTGATGAAACTACTGAGGGCCTTTAACATGAATTTAAATTTGATTCAATAAGTTATGGAGAATCAAGCTGCTTTCTCCGGGCACAATAAAAAGGGGCCTGAATGCCCCTTTTTATTTTAAATTTTACCGGCAATAAAGCCTGTTCCTGCTTATGGAATTGTAGCAGATAGTTCGTTTGATTCCGCGCTTTCTTTGCCATTGGCACCTACCGCCGTTACGACAAAGTAGTATGTTACACCGCTGGTAAGATTCGATGCTCTGAGGTAACTAGAAGTATATATAACAGGATCAGTAGTTACCGGTGATAATACATCCTTTCTGATTCCGCTGGCCGTACTATAATAGATTTTGTAAGAGGCAGCGCCGGTCACATCTGTCCAGTCGAGATCAACATAATGTCCATCCGTTGGGTCTACTCCCGTGGCTATTATCGAGAGGACAGGGGCCGCAGGCGGCGGGCTTGTACTCGGAGTAGCATATGCATAGAAGGATGGGTATCCCTCGACATTACTGGCATTTACGGCCGATACCCAGAAGTAATACGTCCTTTCATTTGTAAGACCGGTCGTTGTTCCAGCGACTGTTCCGGCAATCCAGGTTATCGGGTTTGCGTCATCAATAATTTTCTGGTTGCTGGGCTGACCGGTAACAGTAATGGAGCCCAATCCTGCCGCGTTCGCACCTTCTTGCCAGTAACAATAAATATTGTATTTGACAGCGCCGGTAACCGGAGTCCAGGTGACGGTAACTGTTTTGTCTCCCGCATTTGCGCGGACATTCTTGGGCGCCGCCGGCGGAGGTGTTGCGCTTGGCGTTGCCGGAACAATTTTTGACAAAGTGCCTTCAGTCGTGGAATTCTGGCCCGAAAAGGCAAACCAGTATTTTGTTCCGTTATTTAGATTTGGAATTGTGTGGGTTGCGCTGATCACGCCGGATATTTTTGTTCCATTTTTTTTTATTTCCGCGGAATCCGGATCGCTGCCAGTGTCTGCAAGGTAATAAAGATTATAGGTTTCTGCTCCCGCTTGTGCCTGCCAGTCCAGAGTGACATTCGCAGCTCCGGCATCCGCTATCAGTTGAACCTGACCTATATCCGTATTTATGGTCGATGATGCCGGCGCTTCTTCCTTGGAACCGCACGCGGACACGGAAATGATAAGCAGACTCAACAATAATAAATAGGCTAATATTTTTTTCATGAATTTACTCCTGTTGTCATTTAGTTGCAGTAAAACTTAATTCGTGAAATGCCAATTTTCGTAAAACGTTGCAGGTCAACGTTGTAGGTCAATGGAAAGATAACTTTTTCGAAATTCTTTTTTATTAATTTTTGTTAATTTACATCAAAGGCATACCCTGTCAAGCTAATTTTTTCGCGTCAAGGAGTTCATATAACGGGCGCTGATTTCATCCGCCGGTTCAACATAGAGGCTTTTTAAGTACGCTTTAACGAAACCCTTGAGAAAGACGGCGGCCGGCAATTTTTCTATTTTATTTTCCTCTATGTAATTTAAATAATCGAGGCGGATTTTTGTTTCCTGATGAACTTTTTCTATAGCCACGCCCAATTCATTCCGAATGTCTCTGAGGTCGGCGCCGCTGATCTGCTGCCGGGAAATGATTTCTTTTATAAGCTGATTTTGTGAAACTTTTATTTTTAACTCGGCGTTATGATTTTTCCGCATGACGGCGTTATCGCCCTGCCGGTTAATGTCAAAAATATTGACAGGCCCTTTGGGAGCCGTCGTACCCTTTTCCGGAAGACTGATGATCCCGCGCTCCATAAGTTTGTTGTCGTAGATTTCTCTTTCTTTTTCATTGATGAGTGTCAGGTAAGCTTTTTCCAGATGGGCCAGGATCCCGCTTCTTTCTTCCTGTGAAAAAAAAGAATAGCTGACCAGGGAATCGGATTGATACATTTGCAGGGCGGCGTTATAAGCGCCGCGAATTTCCAGAGCTGTCGCGTCCGGTTTAATATCCAGCATTTCGTAATAATTCAATTGATCAAAATCTTTTTCCATCCACGGCCTCAAATCTGAATGTTTTTAAAGATAGTTAAACAGCAATTGTTCGCCGAAGGAATTATTCATTTTCCGGTTCAGTTCGCGCAGATCATTGGCGGCGCGTGTGTGGGGATAGCGGTCTAAAAACGACAGGCGCTGACAGATAGCGTCGTGAACATGTTCGTCGTAGGCGATGTTGCCGGCAAAATCAACGCTAAACCCCAGATGCTTTTTGATAATCTTGCATATTTGTTCGCCCAGTGCGGGATTGTCCTGCTTACGCAATTGATTGAGAATGAGTTTGAATTGGAAAGAATGGAAATCCTTTTTAATCAGCTCGTATTTTTCCGGATATTCTTTTTTTATGACGGAAACAATATGCTCCGGTTTGTTAAAAGAGTCTGCGCCCAGGTGCTGCTTTACCTTTTTTTCCAGCGCCTTAAAATCAGCCGCGGAAAAATAGTGGCGGATACGGCGCAGATAGATGGCACGCATCAGCCGGTAAACATTTTCAATGGAAGTCGGCTCCGGCGTGGTAATGAATATGCCGTTTCTGGATGCCAGGAAAAAATCAAGCGTGTTAAAAGAGGTGCCGGCGCCCAGATCCAGCACAATATATTCGTATTTTAATTTGGAGATGGCCTTCAAAGTTTTGATCTTTTTATCATAGGGGAGATTGGCGATATCCAGATTATCATGGGCGCCGCTGATTAAAAAAAGGTTGGGAAAAGGCGTTCCCAGAACAGTATCTTCCAACGCGGATATTTTTTTTGAGACGAAATCGGAAAAACATTTTTCCGGGTAGGGGACGTTCACCATGGTGTGCAGATTAGCCGCGCCCAGATCAAGATCAATCAGGAGAGTTTTTTTGCCGGACTTTGCCAGAAGTCGTCCCAGGGAACTTGCCAGGAAACTTTTGCCTGATCCTCCTTTTCCTCCTCCAATTGGCCAGATATGCACCATAAACGATCCGTCACTTTATTTTACAAAATCCATACATGATAAAATAATGATATTCAAGTATTAAGTTGTTTGTTCTTCGTCTTTTTTTACCGGATAACTTTCTTGACTTATTTCAATTTTACTCTTACAAAATAACGCTACTGAAATGGCCCTGTGTCACGCGTTGGAAATATCGTTAGATAATGCCGGAATGCCGATGATCGATCAAGAACCTGAAATTAAAGTTGCCCTGCTGCAAAAGCATAAAGAAGCGCATATTGCTTTGAACGGGCGATTTTCCCTGCCGGACGGACGCGTGCTGGAAGGCCGGTTTTCCGTCAGGGCATATTCGGGACAGGTTTTGCTTGCCGATTCTTCAGGAAAAGAAATCATCAGACAAAAAGAAATTTTATTGTTGCCGGAAGGAAGGATGAGTTTTACTGTTTCCGACGTGAAAATCGGCATTGATTTCCACTGGCAAAGAAATCAGGAGCAGTCATTTCGCGGCAATTTATTTTTGTCGGCATGTTCCGATTCCTCTTTTAATCTCATCAATGGGATTTTTTTGGAGGATTATCTGGAAAGCGTTATCTCTTCGGAGATGTCCGCCGAAGCGCCGCTGGAATTTTTAAAGGCGCAGGCCGTTGTGGCCCGCAGCTGGCTGGTGGCGATGCTCGCGAAAAAAAAATCCGCCGGCGTTTCCCCCGGGTTAAAAACTGAAGATGAAATCATCGTCTGGCAGGACGTCAACGACCACGAAGGATTTGATGTTTGCGCCGACGATCATTGTCAACGCTACCAGGGGATCACAAGAATTATTTCCGAAAACGTCCATGAAGCGATCAAAGAAACCCGCGGTGAATTTCTGGTTCATAACGGAGAAATCTGCGATGCCCGCTATTACAAATCCTGCGGCGGGCAAACGGAAATTTTTGCAACCGCCTGGGAAGAGGCCTCACCCGCCTATCTGGCAAGTGTGAGCGATGATGCCCGGCAGCATTCTCCCGTTCAATCCGAGATCCAGGCTCAGGAATGGCTCAAGAGCAGGCCTCAGGCTTATTGCAACACAACAGACAAAGAATTATTGAAGCATATTTTACCTGCTTTTGATCAGGAAACGCCTGATTTCTACCGCTGGCAGGTTATTTATACAAGAAAAGAACTGGAAGAAATTCTCAAGAAAAAATCAGGCATTGATTTCGGCACATTGAAGAATCTGGAGCCGCTGGAGCGCGGGCCTTCCGGAAGAATTTCCAGATTGAAAATTGCAGGTTCCAAAAAGACCATGATCGTTGGCAAGGAATTGGAAATCCGCCGCTGGCTGTCTGAAAGCCATCTTTTAAGCAGCGCGTTTGTTGTCTTGGCGGAGCGAACCGGGACAGGAGAAATCAATCGTTTTATTTTGTCCGGCGGCGGCTGGGGGCATGGTGTGGGCCTCTGCCAGATCGGCGCTGCGGTCATGGCGGCCAAAGGATTTAAAGCGGAAGAAATACTGGCGCATTACTTTACCGGAGCACAAATACAAAAGCTATATTGATATGTAGTAATTTTTTAGAAACGAAAAATTTAATGTTTGTCATTCCCGCGCAGGCGGGAATCCAGTAACCAAATTATGTCCGAAATAAAAACAGAAACAATGAAGAATGCGAACCGGACACCATGGCTCTGGGTGCCTTCCATATACATCGCCGAAGGCATTCCCTACATGATTGTCATGACGGTCAGCGTTGTGCTTTACAAAAACCTGGGACTTTCCAACACCGACATCGCTCTTTACACCAGTTGGCTTTATCTGCCCTGGGTGATCAAACCGCTATGGAGCCCCTTTGTTGATCTTTTCCGCACCAAGCGATTCTGGATTATCGCTATGCAACTGGCCATCGGAGGATCGTTTGCCTGCGTTGCCTTGACTTTGCCCGCGACGGATTTTGTCAGATACTCTCTGGCGATGTTCTGGATTATGGCCTTTTCGTCCGCCACGCATGACATTGCCGCTGACGGATTTTATATGCTGGGCCTTGACACGCCGCAGCAGGCCGCATTTGTCGGTGTGCGCACGGTTTTTTACCGCGTGGCCACCATCGCTTCCAAGGGCGGATTGGTGATTCTTGCCGGAACGCTGCAAAAAAACGGCTATCCGGTCGCTTCTGCATGGTCGATCACGTTTGTTGTCGTTGCGGCGGTTTTCCTGGCTCTTTGCCTGTATCATTTATTTGTTCTGCCTAAGCCTCTCGTTGATCACAGCGCGCCTCTGCACAAAGGCAGGAGTGTTGTGGCTGAATATTTCGGGATCATCACTCAGTTCTTCCGGCATAAGGATATTATCGTCATTATCTCCTTCTTTTTATTTTACCGGTTTGCTGAAGCGCAACTGGTGAAAATGGTCGCGCCATTCCTGCTGGATGGCCGGGAGAAGGGCGGCCTCGGGCTGACAACTGCCGAGGTCGGTTGGGTTTATGGAACGGTGGGTGTCGTGGCGCTGATGCTGGGCGGACTCTTGGGCGGCTATGTGATTTACAAAAACGGCCTGAAGTTCTGGTTGTGGCCCATGGTCATCATCATGCACGTGCCGGATCTGATTTTCGTGTACCTGTCGCACGCGCAGCCGGAAAACCTGTGGTTGATCTGTTCGGCCGTGGCGATTGAACAATTCGGCTATGGCTTTGGTTTTACCGCCTACACCATGTACATGATCATGGTCTCGCAGGGAGAATATAAAACTGTCTTTTACGCCATTGGCACGGGGATCATGGCGCTGGGGATGATGATCCCGGCAATGTCCAGCGGCTGGATTCAGGAAATGCTGGGCTATAAAAATTTCTATTTCTGGATTCTGCTGACAACCATTCCCGGATTTATCGTGACGGCATTAGTAAAGATTGATCCTGAGTATGGCAAGAAGGCGACTCCGTAAAAAAAATCTTAACTTTGTCATTCCCGCGCAGGCGGGAATCCAGAAAAAATAAAATATGGATTGCTTAATCTAGTTGGGCAATGACAAAATATAAAACTGGATACCGGCCTGCGCCGGTATGACAAAAAAATTATGAAAACAAAACAAATTAACACAGCCTTCATTTTAGGGGCGGGATTGGGGACGAGACTCAGGCCGCTGACGGAAAACACGCCCAAGCCGCTTCTGGAGATTGGCGGATATCCGATCATCACTTACGCAATGGGGCATTTGCGTGCTGTCGGCATCAAGCGGTTTATCGTCAACACGCATCACTGCGCGGAAAAATACGCCGAGGTATTTCCGGAAGGCAATTGGCAGGGCATTCCGATTACGTTTCGTCATGAACCGGTTTTGCTAGATACCGCCGGAGGCATCAAAAATATCGAAGACCTGATCGCCGAAGACGAACGCATCATCGTTTACAACGGCGACATTATCACCAACTTGCCAATGGAACTGCTTATTAGGAAGCATTTTGAATTGAGAACCTCCGTCACGCTGGCGCTGCGTTCAACCGGCCCCCTGCTCAACGTCAATGTTGATCAGGAAGGTTTTGTCTGCGACATGCGGCATATTTTGAAAAAACCAGGAGTAAAGAGCTGCCTTTTCGCCGGAATTTATATTGTGGAAAAATCTTTCCTGAAACGGTTGACGGCGGGTAAAATCGAATCAATTGTTTTGCCGCTTGTGGAGATGATCAAAGAAAATCCGCGCTCGGTCGGCGGCGTCATCATTGACGATGGGAGTTGGTATGATGTGGGGACTGTGGATGAGTATAATAAGTTAAATAAGGCAGGCTTTTGAAAAACGCCCATCTGCGGCGTTGCGCTGCAAAGCGCGTCGCTCAACGTATTAAAATATACGCCTCGCGACTCACTTCTGGCGCGCCTTGCCTCTGGGCATTTTTGAAAAGCCTGGTAAAAGGCACTTATAATTATGTCATACCCGCGAAGGCGGGAATCCAGTTCCTTAAAATACTGGATTACCCGGTCAAGCCGGGTAATGACATGTAATGTGAGAAATTATGCAGAAAGAAATACAAAAATTTTTGAGAGAACATCTGGGTAAGGCTGATTTCACGCTTGAGCCGATCAAGAGGGGTGGTTCCGACCGCAGCTTTTTCAGAGTATCTCTGCCGCATCAAGACAGTTTTATTTTTATGCATTACGGCGATGAGGTCGCGGAAAACGCCCACTGGGCCGGTATCAACAGATTTATGGCATCGCTGAATATTCATGTGCCGCGGATTGTCACGCAGGATGTCCCGCGGCATTTTATCCTGACTGAAGATTTAGGCGATGTTGATTTGTGGTCGCAAAGGTTTGAACGTTGGGAGGAGCGGCGCGAGTATTATTTCCAGGCGCTGACTCAAATTTACCGGTTGCACTCCTTTGACTTGAAATCACTTCCCGCCGATTTGCAATTGTCCGAAAGTTACGGCCCCCGGCTCTATAAGTGGGAACAGGACTATTTTCTTGAAAATCTTGTCTGGGAAGTCTGCAAAATCAAATTAACGTCCGCGGATGCCGCAAAATTAATGAAAGAGTTGGACGCCCTTTCCGCCAGCCTGCAAAAAATAGAACCGTCCCTGATTCATCGCGATTTTCAATCGCAAAACATTATGATTAAAAACGAGAGACCCGTGTTGATTGATTTTCAGGGAATGCGCCAGGGCTGTCTTTTTTACGATCTGGGATCGTTAATCTGCGATCCTTACGTTACCTTCACCGATGAAGAAAGAAACGAGTTGTTAGCCTTTTACTATGAACTCATGAATCCGGTTTACAGCCGTGATGAGTTCGTTCATAATTTCTGGATGGGTTCGGTGCAACGGCTTTTGCAGGCGCTTGGCGCTTATGGTTTTCTGGGACTCAAAAAACACAAACATGCTTTTCTCGGGCACATCGGCAATGGTCTGGAGAATTTATTAACTGCGGTTGACAACGCAGGCGTACTCGAAACGCTGAACGATCTGGCAACCGAATGCGAAACCATTATCGCCCGGAAGAATTATTAAATGTCTTCAGAAGCGGATTTATATCCCTTCACGTTCGGCCTGAATATTGCGCCATATTCGAACCTGAGGTAAAGACCATGAAGATCGTCAATTAAACCCTTCACCTGTTTGAAATCGCAGTGATGTTTAAGTTTTTATCTTTAGAGTAATGGTAGACATGGCCTACTGTTTTCCTTACAATTAATCAGTATTGTTTACATTCCTCCTTTATATTACTTTGCACTTGAAAATAAAATTCGCTGGCAGAAATGCCTATCCGTGGCACGGCTAAAGGACCGCAAGCTAAACGTTCAGGAGAGGGATACATGTGAGCAGATTAATTATAACAACTTTTCTATCACTGGACGGCGTCATGCAGGCGCCCGGCGCCCCCGGCGAGGACACCAGCGGCGGTTTTACCCAGGGTGGATGGACGTTTCCATATGCTGATGAAGATTTTGGACGCTTCGTTATCGAATGGATTGCGGAGGCCGACGGTTTCCTGCTGGGACAGAAGACTTACGAGATTTTCGCCGCTTACTGGCCAGGCATTACCGATCCCGGTAATCCGGTCGCCAAAGCACTCAACAGGCTGCCCAAATATGTCGTTTCCAGCACCATGGATAAAGCCCAATGGAATAATACAACCATTATCAGAGGCAATGTTGTGGAAGAAATAAAGCGGCTTAAGGAAAAACCGGGCAGGGAGCTTCAGGTCCACGGCAGCGGCGTTCTGGCTCAAACTCTCATGAACAACGATCTGGTCGATGAGTATCGCCTGTGGTTCTATCCTGTCATTCTGGGCAATGGAAAGCGCCTCTTTCCCACAGGCATCAGACCGAAAGCTTTCAAACTCACCGCCGTCAAAACAACCGGCAAAGGAATTGTGGTTACAACGTATCTACCGGCGGGAAAACCTGCGTATGGCTCTTTTGTTTCGGATAAGAAATAGAGCCAACCTCGGATATGCCGTCAGTCCACCCTCCCGGCAAATTCAAGTTGGCTAATGGGGAACGATGCTGTTTGTTTTAGTATCGTTCCTTTTTTTTCAATATCCCGGAGACAACATCCTTATCATTTTAACTTGTCGGGCATGTTTTTTGATCATAGGTTGTCTTGGAAACGCTATACAGGATGCCGATGGGGATGCGATCGCCCCATTCCAGGGATTTCTGAAACGCGATGCCCAGATCATTGGACGTATAAGATGAGTCTAGCTTGTAAACGCGCCGGGAATACCATTCGTAGGTGTTCTTTTTGTTGAAGGTGACACAGGGCTGGAGCACATCGATCAGAGCGAATCCTTTGTAATTGATGCCCGAAAGGATAAGATCGGATAAATGATCGGTTTCCTGGGCAAAGCCGCGGGCGACAAAGCCGGCGCCTGCCGATAAAGCGAGCACCAGCGGCGACAGGTGCTCAAGGATGACACCTGCCGTCTGGATCTTTGTAACCGTGCACTCATCCGTCGTAGGCGATGCCTGGCCTTTGGTCAGGCCATAGATCTGATTGTCGCTGACAATGACAGTGATGTCGGGGTTGCGGCGGATGTTGTGGATTAAATGGTTGCCGCCTTCGCCGTAGCAATCGCCGTCGCCGGTGGTAACAATAACCGTGAGATCATTATTGGCGGTCTTGGCGCCGAAGGCTGCGGGAAGCGCTCTGCCGTGAAGGCCGTTAAAACAGTTGGCTTTGACATAATGCGGCATCTTCGCGGCCTGGCCGATGCCTGAGACCAGCAGGATATCCTTAGGATGTTTGCCCAGTTTGACGAGCGCGCCCTTGAGGCTGTTTAGAATTCCGTAATTGCCGCAGCGAGGACACCAGGCCATCGGATCAGAACTTTTAAAGTCATTCATTTCCATAAATTATTCACTCGTAAATGTGCGCCTCTTTTTTATAATTCCAGTTCCCGTTTTATGATCTCGATGACCGAGTCGATATCGAACGGACGGCCATCGTATTTCAAAATGGATTTACCGACCTTTATACCTGTTTCCCTGCGCAAAAGTCTGGCCAGCTGACCCTGGGCGTTGTTTTCTATGCTGATGATCATGCGTGCGCCGGATAACAATTTCAACATTTCCTCTGATGGAAAAGGCCAGACCTGCGGAAGATGAACAAAGCCCACTTTACTCTTCTCCAGTGCCAGTGCCGCTTCCTGAAGTATGCCCAGCGTAGAACCAAATCCCAGAAGGATGACCCGGGCGTCTTTAGTGTTAAATGATGTCGGCTGTTCAAGCTCTTGAAGCAGACCGTGTAATTTTTTGTAAAGACGTTTTTGGACCATCTGCTTTCGCATTTCGGCATCTTCGGTGATGTGGCCCGCCTCATCGTGTTCGTCGCTGTCTACGTACATCACATCCTGAATCCAGGACGGGATCGCCCGCGGGGAAATCCCTGAGTCAGTCAGGGCGTAGCGTTTATAGGAAGTTATGCCGGCGGACTCTTCTTTGGAAATGATAAAACGTTCTGCAGCGGTATTATCCTGATCGGGCGCCTGTGCATCTGTTGCTGAATCCTGTAAATGCTGGTCGGTAAGGATTATAACGGGGATCTGATACTTCTCGGCGATGTTGAAGGCCTTCATGGTCAAGTCATACGCCTGTTTGGCAGATCCCGGCGCGTATACGACTCTGGCGAATTCACCGTGGCCTGCTGACAGAACGAAATCAAGATCCGCCTGCTCTGTGCGCGTGGGGAAACCTGTTGCGGGACCGGGCCGCTGGGCGTCTACCATCACAATCGGCGTCTCGGTCATACCGGCAAGGCTTAAACCTTCCGTCATCAGGCAGAATCCGCCGCCTGATGTGGAGGTCATGGCGCGACTGCCGGCAAAAGACGCGCCGATAGCCATATTAATGGCGGCGATCTCATCCTCCGCCTGTTCGACGATAATGTGTTCTCGGGCTGCATGTTCCGCGACAATGTTCATGATATTCGTCGACGGGGACATGGGGTATGCGGTGTAGAATTTACAGCCGGCGTGGACAGCTCCGAGTGCTATGGCGCTGGAGCCGTCCAGCAGAATTTCACCGGCCTTGTCTGTCAGTCTGTCTTTACTGATGACCGGCAGCAGGAACATCTTTTTGCGCGGATTTTTCAGGCCCAGATCGAAACCGGCGCGCGCGCTGTTGAGATTGTTTTGGATAATGTCCTTTGATTTACGGTCGAACACCGCTTGTATGCCTTGTTCGACAAAAGCAAAATCAAGTCCCGCGAGGCCAGCGATCAGGCCGCAGGCAATCGAGTTTACATACAGCGCGTCATTGGCGACTCTCAGAGCGATCTCGTTAAAAGCCACATCATACATGGATTCTTCAAGCCCGGGCAGACGGAACTTTGTTTGATCAACGATGAGTATGCCGTCAATAGCGAGGTCTTTCTTGTGAATATCCACGCTGGATTTGTCCAGGCAGATGATGATGTCAGGTTTGCGGCGGGGCGCATGCACCGGTTTGGTGGCAACGCGTATCTCAAAGAAGTTATTACCGCCGCGGATGCGCGACATGAAATCCTGATAGGCGAATAAATGGTAACCGGCGGATTTAAATATATGCGAAAGGGCGTCGCCGATCGTCTGCGTGCCTTGTCCTGCTTCACCGGTTATTCTGACAGAGATTTCACTGGGCATAATTCACTCTGCTGTTTTCCACGGCTTAAATTGATAAGGACTTCCTTTACACTCAGAAAGTATACGTAGAAGGATTTTGTACGTCAATTCAATATTAGTAACTGTCCAGTCAATTTAGAAATGTCCTGTTTTTATCAAAAAAGTTTCGCCTTCCCGACGAAATCCTGAAATCCTTCCCGTTCCAATTTGCAAGCCTCATCAAAGGACACCTCATTTTGTTTTTCGATCAAGGTCTTTATCTTGAGCATGATGTCGTAATGGACCGCGCAGATATCCTGGGCGATCTGCCTGGCTCGGGGCACCAGCTCCGCAGGGGGCACCACCTCGTTAACAAGCCCGCACCGGAGCGCATCCTGCGCGGACAGCGGTTTACAGGTGAACGACAACTGCTTGGCCATCCGCTGGCCGACCGAGCGCTGTAGTAACTGGGTCATTCCCCAACCCGGATGGATGCCGACCTTCGCGTGGGAATCGGTGAACCGGGCATTCTCCGAGGCGATAAGAAAATCGCAGTGCATGGCCAGTTCGAAGCCTCCGGTAATGGTATTGCCGTTGATCGCCCCGATGATGGGTTTATTGCAGGACGCAAAGACATCCGGCATATCTTTGCCGTCGCCCCGCGGATCGAGAAGATTATCCTTGCCGATCACATTAAGATCGATGCCTGAACAGAACGACTTGCCGTTGCCGGTAAGAATCGCGACTTTTATATCGCTGTTGCGCGCCACTTCATCGATGGCGTTATACAGGTTGATGAGCAGATCCTGACAAATGGAATTGTGCCTTTCCGGCCGGTTCAGTGTAATCAGAGCAATCGGGCCTTCTACTTCAAACAATACGGTTTTTTCCATGACGAGACTCCTTTCTCATGGGATAATAAAATTCGTAAGGAAATATATGAAGAAAGTTCCTCCATGTCAATCACGGATATGATGCCCGAAGCCTGCCGCGGAATCAGGGGTCAGAACCTGCCTTGGGGTTCATATAAAGGCATTGCGCTCATCCCGCCGATATGTTAAGCAAATCATCAATATTTACCATACGGAGAGTTTTAATTATGAAATACGAACCGATCGCCATTGAAGAAAAATGGCAAAAGAAATGGGAAGAAGAAAAGTCCTTTAAAGTTACGGAAGATCCCCATAAAAAGAAATACTATCTACTGGAAATGTTTCCTTATCCGTCCGGTAAAATTCATATCGGCCATGTCCGTAATTACACGATTGGCGATGTGGTCGCCCGCTACAAGCATATGAAAGGATTCAACGTCCTGCATCCGATCGGATGGGACTCTTTTGGAATGCCCGCGGAAAATGCCGCCATCGAACATAAGATTCATCCCGCCGTTTGGACCAACGAAAATATCAACCACATGAAAAAACAGCTCAAGCGCATGGGTTTCAGTTATGACTGGGATAGGGAAGTCTCCACCTGTGAACCGAAATACTATCGCTGGGAGCAGCTCTTTTTTATCTGGATGTACGAAAAAGGCCTGGCTTATAAAAAACGCTCCAGCGTTAATTTCTGCGCCAAGTGCGATACTGTTTTGGCCAATGAGCAGGTGGAAGGCGGCATGTGCTGGCGCTGCGGCACGGAAGTGCAGGAGAAGGTGCTGGATCAATGGTTTTTCAAAATCACCGCCTACATCGAAGAACTCCTTGAATATTGCGACAAACTCCCCGGCTGGCCGGAACGCGTCATGACGATGCAAAAAAACTGGATCGGCAAAAGCTACGGCTGTGAGGTGGATTTCCCGATGGCTCAAGGACCGGGCGCGATCAAGGTATTTACCACCCGTCAGGACACGCTCTTCGGCGCGACCTTCATGCTGGTGGCCGCGGAGCATCCGCTGGTGATGGAGCTGGCCAAAGGAAAACCCTGCGAGGGCAACGTCAAGCAGTTTGTGGAGAAAGTCAAAAAGCAGGATAAGCTCATGCGGACTTCCGAATATTATGAAAAGGAAGGCCTGTTTTTGGACTCTTACTGTCTCAACCCGCTCACCGGTTGGAAGATGCCCATCTACGCGGCTAACTTCGTTCTGGCCGATTACGGCACCGGCTGTGTTATGGCCGTGCCCACGCACGACCAGCGCGACTTTGAGTTTGCCAAAAAATTCGACCTGCCGCTGATTGTCGTTATTTCACCGAAAGATAGAACACTTGATCCGGCCGCGATGACGGAAGCCTATGTGGATGAAGGCGTTCTGGTGAATTCCGGCCAGTTCAACGGTATGGAAAACACCAAGGTTCTGGAGGCCATCGCCGATTATCTTACGGCTCAGGGAAAAGGGCGGCGCACGATTCAATACCGTCTGCGCGACTGGGGCATCTCCCGTCAGCGTTACTGGGGCGCGCCGATTCCGATGATTAATTGCGAAAAATGCGGGATTGTTCCGGTCAGGGAAGAAGACCTGCCCGTGGTTCTGCCCGAAAATGTTGTCTTCAGTCCGGAGGGCGGCTCTCCGCTTGCGGCCCTTCCCGAATTTGTCAATACGACCTGTCCCAAGTGCGGAGGCAAGGCCGCGCGCGAAACCGACACGATGGATACATTCGTGGAATCGTCCTGGTATTTCGACCGCTATTGCTGTCCCGATTGCGATACCAAGCCCGGCCTCGACCGCAAGAAACTGGATTACTGGATGCCCGTGGATCAATACATCGGCGGCATTGAACATGCCATTCTGCATCTGCTCTACTCGCGCTTTTACACCAAGGTTCTGCGCGACTTCGGCGTGATCGGCGTGGACGAACCCTTCACCAATCTGCTCACTCAGGGCATGGTCTGCAAGGAAACGATGAAGTGCAAAGAGCATGGTTATCTTTTCCCGGAGCAGGCGGCGGACGGCAAATGCCATATCTGCGGAAATGAAGTGATCATCGGCAAGACCGAAAAAATGTCCAAATCGCTGAAGAACGTGATCGATCCTGATTTTCTGGTGAAAAACTACGGAGCGGACACGGCGCGAATATTCTGTCTGTTTGCCGCGCCGCCGGAAAAAGATCTGGAATGGAGCGAACAGGGCGTAGACGGCTCGTTCCGCTTTCTGGGACGCCTGTGGCGCATTGTTGATGAATATCTTGAGGATGTCAAAGCTGTTGAACCGCTCTCCGGCAGCGTTGAATTGGAAGGCGAGCTGAAAGCTCTGCGGCGGAAAATCCATCAGACGATTCGTAAAGTAACGGTTGATATCGAAGACCGTTTTCATTTCAATACGGCCATTAGCGCCGTCATGGAGTTGGTGAATACCCTCTATCAAATTAAACGTCCCGCGAGTGATGATAAGATTGCGCTGGCTGTTGTGCGGGAAGCCTTGGAGGCGGCCATCACGCTGCTGGTTCCGATTGTGCCGCATATTACGGAAGAGCTCTGGCAGTTGCTTGGCCATAAGACCCCGGCCGCTGATATTTCCTGGCCGCAGTTTGATCCGGCAATTGCCAGTGAAGAAGAGATGACGATTGTCGTGCAGATTAACGGAAAACTGCGCAGCCGGATGACCGTTGCGGTAGACGAAGATCCGGAAAAAATAAAAGCGAACGCTTTAGAGGATGAAAAAATCAAGGCTATGACCGCGGGAACACAAATAAAGAAGGTTATTTACGTGCCCAAAAAACTGGTCAACATTGTTGTCGCTTAATAACGCGGCGGGATTAAGGGATCGTCATGATGAAAAAAAAAAACAAACGGCTGATTATTAAAATTGCCATTCTTTGCCTTTGCTCGGCTCTCTTGTTCGGGTGCGGATACTCCTTCGCTTCGCGGGGAGAGTCTATTGATAACCGTATTCAAAAAGTTTACGTTAAACCCTTTGACAATAGAACAGCGCAGGCAGGTATAGAAAATTACATCCGGACGGCTTTTATCAACCAGTTCATTCAAAACAGCCGTTTTAAAATTGTTAACAGCGTGGAATCAGCGGACGCGATAGTAAAAGGGAGAATTCTTAACCTGAATACCTCGCCGCTTTCATATCTCAAAAATGATCTCGCGGCGGAAGAGCGCGCGACCATTACCCTGGATTTGACCTTTCAGGAAAATGAAAGCGGTAAAATTATCTGGAGTTCGAAAAATATGACGGGCTCCGTTGATTACACCTTAAACGAAGATATCAATTTGCTTTCCGCGGCCAGAAAACAGGCGATGATTAAACTGGCCAACGACACGGCGGAAAAAGCCTTTAACCAGATGATGTCCGGATTTTAAAGGTTCAATTTAAACATGAAACCTTCAGCGCGAAAATTTGGCAGGTTCCTTCTTGTGCCCGTCAATAAAGAGGAAGAAGCGCCCGGCCTCTTTCCCTCAGGCGCGAGTGATGTCAGAGAAATAAAAAACCTTTCATCCTTTCTGAAAAAACTATCAGCCAAATATCTGTTATTGATGGATGACGAAGCAAAAATAAATTGCAGTGAATCGTCTTTGCGCCGCCAGCTGGAGATTGCCGGAAAGAGGCGCGCGGGAATGACTTACTCGGATTTTATGCGGCAGGAAGGCAACCATCTCATGAAGCATCCGCTGATAGATTATCAGCCGGGCAGCATCCGGGATGATTTCGATTTCGGACATCTTTTGCTTTTCTCCTGTGAGGCGGTTAAATCCGCCCTGCAAAAATACGGTTCACTGCCTTCCGAAGCTGATGCCGCTTTATATGATTTGCGTCTGAAAATTTCCGCTGATCATGAATTGATTCGCGTGCCGGAATTTTTATACTCGGTATCCGTAAAGACGCAGAAAAAAGTCAAGATATCCGGCAGGCAGACAGAGGCTCATTTTGCCTATGTCGCGAAAGAAAATTTCCTTCGTCAGAAAAAGCTGGAAAAGATCGCGGCGAATCATCTGAGACGCATCGGGGCGTTCCTGCCGCCGCGTACAAAAACAACAAATAAAGAACAGGACGGCCTTCAGTGGAAGGCGAGCATCGTTATTCCCGTGCTCAACCGTAAAAAAACAATTTCAGGCGCGCTGGAAAGCGCCTTGAATCAAAAAACAGATTTCCCGTTCAATATCATCGTCGTGGATAATCATTCCACGGACGGCACCACGGACATTTTGAAAAAGTTTGCCGCAAAGTATCCCCATGTTCATCATATCATTCCCCGGCGTCGCGATCTCGGCATCGGCGGCTGCTGGAATGAAGCCATTTATTCGCCGCACTGCGGACGTTATGTGGTTCAACTCGATTCCGACGACCTTTACAGCTCGCCGCAGACACTGCAAAAAATCGTGAACATCCTGCGCCAAGGGAAGTACGCGATGGTGGTGGGTTCTTATACCCTGGTTAATGAGCGTTTGAAGCCTATCCCGCCGGGTTTAATTGACCACCGGGAATGGACGCAAACGAACGGTCATAATAATCTGCTGCGCGTCAACGGCATGGGCGCGCCCCGCGCGTTTGATTCTTCCGTGATTCGCAGGGTGGGCTTCCCCAATGTCAGTTACGGCGAAGATTACGCCGTGGCACTGCGGATTACCCGAGAATATAAAATCGGCAGGATCTACGAAAGTTTGTACTTGTGCCGCCGCTGGAAAAACAATACGGACGCCAGACTTTCCGTGGAAAAACAAAATGCCAACAATTTATATAAGGATAAGCTGCGCAGCGCGGAAATCGAAGCCAGAAAATTAGTAAATAAAGAAGAGCCTTCCCGGGATAGCCGGAGAATCTTTGCCGAATTTGACGGAGGAAAAGATTTATCGCTCTTGTTGCTTTGCCAAAGTCTTTATGATTCGCAAAAGAAAAGCTGGCCTCGCCTTGCCGACGCATGCCGTGATTTGGCTTCGGTGCGCACAAGGAAGCTGCCGGGCGTTTATAAAGTTTATCTGCAATATAATCCCGCACGCGCGGTGAGCAGCGGGGCCGCGGTGGATGCCGAATCCATCAAAAACAGAGCCTGCTTTTTATGCGAAAATAATTTGCCGGCCCGACAGTTGGGTGTATTATACAGAAATCAATATTTGATTCTTTGCAATCCCGCGCCGATTTTCAAAAAGCATTTTACTGTGGTTGCTCTGCGGCATGAGGCCCAGGAAATTGCGCCGTCCATCAGCAGGCTTTTGCAATTAAGCTTTGATCTGTCGCCTGATTATAATGTTTTTTATAATGGTCCTTGCTGCGGAGCGTCCGCACCTGATCATCTGCACTTTCAGGCTGTTCCGAAAAAAGATCTTCCTTTTTTAAGGGAATTAAAAAAACTGACGCCGGTCAGAGAGAAGTCTTCGGTTAAATACAGCCGGGGCAATGCGTCCGGCCGTTCCGTCATTGTTCTGGAATCGAAAAACGCGAAGGCATTGGAAGAGCAATTTGTGAATTTGCTGAAAACGGCGCACAAAATACATAAGACAAAAGACGAAGCGCAGGTCAACGTCCTTTGCGACTATGCCGGGAATCGATTGCGGCTTATTGTGTTTCTTCGCCGAAAACACCGTCCGGACGCCTATTTTGCCGCAGGTGAAAACAGGATTTTTGTTTCTCCCGGCGCCGTGGATATGGCCGGAGTCATTATTACACCGCTGCTGGAAAACTACAGCCATTTGGATTATCATGCCATTTGTGATATCTACAGGGAAGTATCATGGCCGGAGGGCATGATGGATACCCTATTGAAAGAATTATAAGAGGAACGTGCCAATGTTTTTTATGGAAGAATCTATTGTGGACAGCGCTCTGAGCTTTTCGGACGCGATAGAAGGAACAAATGCTCCATCGGAGATTATCGATACCTTGTCAATGATCGATGTCTGCTATTATTCTTTTGACGGAAGAAAGCATCAGGGGCAAATCATTGTCAACCGGGAATTGGAAGACGATGTTTATGATATATTTAATTTTATCGAAAAAATATTCTTTCCCATAGGCAAGGTCGTTCCGATTGCTGCTTATCAGTGGAATGATCAAAATTCCATGGCCGATAATAATTCTTCCTCTTTTAATTTCAGGGTCATTGAAGGAACAACCAAACTATCCATGCATTCACTGGGGAAAGCCGTAGATATAAACCCCATGCAAAATCCCGTTATTTACCCCAACGGTGTTATTGCTCCCGAAGGAGCAAAATATCGTCCGAAAGAAGAGGGAACCTTTACGGCGGATCATCCCGTCGTTCAGGAATTTCTTAAGAGAGGTTGGCACTGGGGCGGCAATTTCGATCAGCCGAAGGATTATCATCATTTCGAGAAACCATAACAAATCAAACGGATGCTGGTCACACGTTTCATAACGTCAACAGAACCTGTGAACTAGCTGCAATTCATAGATAAGTCTTTAATATATATTAGATTATTTATTTTACCCAAACAATAAAAAAATCACTTGACAATTGTTGAGCATAGGATTAATAAAGTTGAGCGTATGCTCAACATGAAACATCACGGCTCCATTTATAACGAAGAAGCAATATAATTTTAGAAACTTCAAAAAAGAAATGTAAAGATGAGCGATAACCGTCAAAATATTATCAATGCAACGGATCGGTTGCTGCAGACCCATGGTCTGGCTCGTCTGACCACGCGTGAAATAGCGCGCGAAGCAAAAGTTGCCGAAGGGTTGATTTATCACCACTTCAAGGACAAGGCTGAACTTATTTATGAAGTCGTTGAAACACGCGTGCGTGAAACCAAGAACCAGATGCTGAATCTGCCGCTTCAGGTGGGAAAACGCTCGCTTTCGGAAAACCTGGAAGAGGTTTTACTCTCAGTGTATCATGCCCACTATGAAATCACGCCGATTGTCAATTGTATTTTCGCTGATCAAAAGTTACGCGTCCGTCTGCAGGAAATCGTGAAAGAACGGAATATGGGTCCGCAATACGCCATCGAAGGACTGGATGTTTATCTGGCTGCGGAGCAGCGGTTAGGGCGGCTCTCCGATGCCGTCGAACCCGCGGTGCTCGCCAAATGCCTGTGGATGATCAGCATCCAGTCGGCCATGCTTGACCGATGGATGGGGAACGAATCCGATGAAACCCGGGTCCGCCGGGGAATCCACGATTGTGTGCAAACGCTGATGACCGGGTTTGCGCCGCGTCCTAAAACTGAAGAAAAAACAGAAGTAAAAAAAAGTAAATAGAAATAAGATGAAATATTTTTGCATTTATCAATGAGGTGTCGAATGAAAAGAAACAACAGAGCTTTGCTGATCACTCTCGCAATAGTCGTATTGGCCGGTTTTATACTGGAAGGTTGCGGAAAGAAGCAAGCAGGGCCTCCGCCCATGATACCGGAAGTCGCCGTGATGGTTGTACAAACAAAGCCCGTGGTAACGACAACCGAGTTGTCCGGCCGGACTTCCGCCAATTTAGTTGCTGAAGTGCGTCCCCAGGTTAGCGGCATTATCCAGAAGCGCCTCTTTATGGAAGGTTCCGATGTCAAAGCAGGACAGGCGCTGTTCCAGATTGATTCCGCGCTTTATCAGTCGGCGCTCAACAATGCCACTGCCGCGCTGGCCAGGTCCGAAGCGCAGCTTTCAACGACTCAATTGAGGGCCGGCCGTTTGCGGGAACTGCTGGTGGACAAGGCGGTAAGTCAGCAGGATTACGACGATGCGGCGGCCGCGCTCAAACAGGTTCAGGCCGACATTCAATACGGTAAAGCATCCGTTGAGACGGCACGGATTAACCTTAAATATACAACCATCACGGCTCCGATTTCCGGCCGCATCGGTAGATCCAATGTTACGGAAGGCGCCCTGGTGACGGCGCATCAGCCAATCGCTTTGGCAACGATACAGAAAATTGATCCTATGTATGTCGATGTCACTCAGTCAACAGCGGACATTCTTCGATTGCGTCGCCAGATTCAGGAAGGGCGGTTGGATCAAAATGGCGAAAGTCAGCAAAAGGTTAGTCTTCTTCTGGATGACGGTACGGAATATCCTTTGAAGGGAACCCTTAAATTCCGTGATGTCACAGTCGATCCGACAACAGGATCGGTTGTTTTACGCATTGTTTTTCCCAATCCGAAAGGAATTCTCCTGCCGGGTATGTTTGTTCGGGCGCAGGTTCAGGAAGGCGTGAAAAAGAAAGCGATACTGGTGCCCCAGCAGGCGGTATCGCGTGATTCCAAAGGTGCCCCGCTTGTTCTTATCGTGGATGTGCAAAATACAGTTCAGCAGCGTCAGCTTGTACTCGATCGCGCCATCGGTAATGAATGGCTGGTTTCATCAGGCCTCGAGCCGGGTGACAGGGTCATCGTTGAAGGAGCGATGAAGGTCAAGCCCGGAATCCCCGCAAAAGCCGTCCCGATGGAAAATGGTGAAAAAACCGGAGGGAATCCGCAGACAGCGGCTCCCTTGAAAAAGAGTTAACGGAGGCGCCTGATGTTATCCAAATTTTTCCTCAAACGTCCGGTTTTCGCCTGGGTTGTCGCTATCATCATTATGGCTGCGGGCGCGCTGGCTATCTATAACCTGCCTGTTTCTCAGTATCCTCCGATCGCCCCGCCCACCATTGCCATTGATTCCTCCTACCCCGGCGCATCAGCGGAAACCGTGGAGAATAGTGTCACCCAGATCATTGAACAAAAGATGACCGGTTTTGACAATTTGTTGTATATGTCCGCCACCAGCGATTCGGCGGGATCATCTCGCATCGAACTGACTTTCCAGGCCGGAACCAATCCGGAAGATGCCTGGTCTCAGGTACAGAACAAGCTGCAGCTCGCCATGACAAGTCTTCCCGATACCGTGAGAAATGGAGGCATCACCGTCAGCAAATCCACCCGCAATTATCTACTGATCGTGGGGCTGGTTTCGGAAGACGGCAGTATGGACAGAAACGACCTGCAGGACTATGCAAAATCCAATCTGGAAAAAATTCTGGCAAGGGTGCCGGGCGTGGGCGAAGTGAATATTTTCGGCAGCGGGTATGCCATGCGCGTATGGCTTAATCCTGACAAGCTGACCAGTTACCGCTTAACGATCGATGATATCATCACAGCGTTGAGATCTTACAATGTGGAAGTTTCCGCCGGTCAGTTAGGCGGTGCACCGGCTCAGGAAGGACAGCGTCTTAACGCTTCCATTGTCGTTCAGAATATGCTGAAAACCCCGGAAGAATTTGCCGCCATTCCTGTCCGCACGAATCCTGACGGTTCCACAATCCGGATTCGCGATATCGGCCGGACGGAACTGGGGACAGAAGTTTACGATATCCAGGCAGAAATCAACGGTAAACCGGCAACCGGTCTGGCTATCCGGCAGGCGGCGGGCGCCAACGCCCTGGACACAGCGGATAACGTCAAAGCCAAATTGGCGGAGTTGAGCAAATTCTTCCCGCAGGGACTGAAAGTCGTCTACCCCTATGACACAACCCCATTCATTAAAGTGGCGATTGGCGAAGTGGTAAAAACTCTTTTTGAGGCTATTCTACTCGTTTTCCTGGTCATGTGGCTCTTTCTGGGCAATATACGGGCCACCCTGGTTCCGACCATCGCCGTACCGGTTGTTTTGCTGGGAACATTCGGCATACTGGGTTTGTTCGGCTACTCCATCAACATGCTCACCATGTTCGCCATGGTGCTGGCTATCGGTCTTCTGGTGGATGACGCCATTGTTGTGGTGGAAAACGTTGAACGCATCATGGCGGAGGAAGGCCTCTCTCCAAAAGAGGCTACCGCCAAATCCATGGAGCAGATTACCAGCGCTCTGATCGGCATTGGATTGGTCCTCTCCGCCGTGTTCGGCCCCATGGCATTTTTCCCGGGTTCAACAGGAGTCATTTACCGTCAGTTCTCCATAACGATCATTTCCGCTATGCTGCTCTCGGTGGTTGTCGCCTTGATTCTGACACCGGTGCTTTGCGCATCGCTGCTCAAACCGGTTAAAGCCGGACACGAGCCAGCGGAAAGCGCGCATCCCCTTTTGCGTCCTTTTTTTATTTGGTTTGATCGTGCGTTTTTCGGCCTGAGAAAAAAATATGTAGATATGGTCGGCCATTCCCTGACCAGACAAAAACGCTACCTCATCGTTTTCCTGGTCATCGTCGCGGCCATGGGATTTTTATATTTGCGCATGCCCACCGCTTATCTGCCTGACGAAGATCAGGGAATTCTGCTGGCTCAGGTTCTGATGCCTAAAGGGTCCACGCTGGAACAGACGAAGGCGGTGACAAAAAAAATCGAACATTATTTCCAGAATAATGAAAAAGAAGCGGTGGAAGACACCTTAACCCTGACCGGCATGGGATTTTCCGGCCGGGCGCAGAACAACGGCATGGTGTTCATCAAGTTAAAAGACTGGAAGTTGAGGAATCGCGCTGATCTCAAGGTCAAAGCCATTGCCGGACGAGCCATGATGGCTCTTTCGGGTATCCGGGAAGCCATGGTCTTCGCTTTTCCCCCGCCTGCCGTCTCGGAATTGGGTATGGCCAAGGGAATGGACTTCGAACTTCTGGACCGGGGCGACCTTGGACATCAGGCCCTGCTCCAGGCCCAGAACCAGCTTTTGGGAATGGCATCAAAAGATCCCCGGATTACATCTGTCCGCCCGAATGGCATGGAAGACGTTTCTGAATATAAAATTGATGTGGACTGGGAAAAGGCCGGCGCTTTGGGCATCCCCATCTCATCAATTCACCAGACGATTTCAGCCGCATTCGGCAGTGCTTATGTCAACGACTTCGTAAGAAGCGGGTCTGTAAAGCGTGTTTTTGTTCAGGCGGACGCTCCTTATCGCATGCTGCCTAAAGATCTGGAAAAAATTTACGTCCGTAATATGTCGGGAACGATGGTGCCTTTTTCCTCTTTTGCATCCGGCCGCTGGACATCGGGATCGCCAAGGTTGGAGCGTTTTAATGGATTTCCTTCTCTGAATATCTGGGGGGAGGCTGCCAGTGGAAGAAGTTCCGGCGAAGCCATGAAGGCGATGGAAGAACTTGTCGCAAAATTGCCGCGGGGTATCGGCTATGACTGGACCGGTCTTTCCTATCAGGAACGTGTTGCCAGTTCACAGGCTCCGCTTTTATACGCATTCTCGGTTTTTGTGATTTTCCTTTGCCTGGCCGCGCTTTATGAAAGCTGGACGATCCCCATATCTGTTCTGCTGGTGCTGCCGCTGGGAGTTATCGGCGGTATTATTGCTTCAAGTGCGAGAGGCCTGGCTAATGACGTTTATTTCCAGATCGGTCTGCTCACAACCCTTGGCCTGACCACCAAGAACGCTATTCTTATCGTGCAGTTTGCCAAAGCCGGCTTGGAGAAGGGGATGGGCCTCATTGACGCCACATTGCAGGGAGTGAAACTGCGTTTCCGTCCTATTGTCATGACATCTCTGGCTTTCGGTTTCGGCGTGCTGCCCCTGGTTATAGCAACCGGCGCGGGCGCGGGCGCCCAGAATGCCATCGGTACCAGCGTGCTGGGCGGCATGGTCACAGCAACGATACTGGTGGTTATATTTACACCGTTGTTTTATGTTTTAATTGAAAGGATCTTCGGCAGAAAGCAGAAGAAGCAATCTGAAATCGCGAATCCATCAGAGGTAAAATGATATGAAAAGAAAGTTGTTTCTTCTATTGATTATAATGATTTTTCTTACGGCCGGTTGCACAATGGCGCCCCAATATACGCGGCCTGCGTCCCCTGTGCCGTCAAAGTGGCCGGCCGGTAAGGCCTACATCTATGTTGCAGGAGATGCCGATGAATCAACGCCGCCGACATCGTCACTGGTTTGGCGGGAATTCATTACCGATACGCGCCTTAGAAAAATCATTGAAACCGCGCTGACGAACAATCGGGATCTGCGTGTGGCCGCCTTAAATGTCGAAAGAGCAAAGGCCTATTACGGCATTTCGCGAGCCGAACTTTTGCCATCGGTCAATGCCGCCGGAAGCTGGAACAAACAGCATGTCCCGGCCGACCTTTCAGCCACAGGTACGGAACTGACCTCTGAAAGATATGATGTCAATATGGGCATCGCTTCCTGGGAAATAGACTTTTTCGGCCGCATTCGCAGCTTGAAGGATAATGCCCTGGAAGAATATCTGGCTACGGATCAGGCTCTGCGCAGCGCAAGGACTCTGTTGGTGTCCACCGTGGCTCAGGCTTATCTGGCGCTGGCCGCGGATAGAGAGGCCCTCCAGGTGGCGTCCTCCACGCTGAAGGTTCAGGAAACCACTTATGACCTGATTCGGAAACGTTATGATGCGGGTATGGCATCCGAGTTGGACCTTAAGCGGGCGCAAACTCAGGCCGATATGGCCAGGGGAGATGTGGCCCTTTACACTCAAGTGGTTGCACAGGATGAAAACGGCTTGAATCTTTTGACCGGTTCTCCTGTCGGGCAGGAATTATTGCCTCAGGATTTCGGAAGCGTCAGCTTGCCCAAAGATATTTCACCGGACCTGTCCTCGGAACCGCTTTTACAACGTCCGGACGTGCTGGCCGCGGAGCATCGCCTCAAAGCAGCCTACGCCAATATCGGCGCCGCCCGTGCGGCTTTTTTCCCGCGGATTGCTCTGACCGGTTCCGCCGGCACCGCCAGCGCCGAGTTATCCGGCCTGTTTAAATCCGGCTCCCTGGCATGGAGCTTTGCCCCGCAGATAGTCGTGCCGATTTTTGACGCACGCACCTGGTCGGCCTATCGTGTAACCCAGGTAGAAAAGGAAATCTCCGTAGCCCAGTATGAAAAAGCCATTCAGACGGCTTTCCGGGAAGTGGCCGACGCGCTTGCCGAAAAAAGCATGGTCAAGCAGCGAATCGCTGCGCAACGATCACTGCTTGGCGCTCTTGAGGAAACTTACAGACTGTCCGAGGCGCGTTATACAAAGGGAATAGACAGTTATCTTTCCGTCCTGGACGCGCAGCGTTCCCTGTATGGCGCACAGCAGGGTATGATCATGCTGCGTTTCGCTCAGATTAACAATTTAATCACTCTCTATAAAACACTGGGCGGGGGTAAAGACGAATAGCGTCTGATGATTTTCTTTACGATAAATATCGGATGTCAGCAAAGGGCATACCTTTTTTATTCTGAAAAGGTATTATAAGAAACGAGCGACGATGATGCCGGTGAATTTCCTGCCGGATTTCAGATAAGCCGCCAGTGTTTTTTTCGAGATGACCACAGCGCCTTCTTCGCTGGAAGCGTGAAGGAGCCGCAGGCTTTTCCCCTGCCACAAGGCAAACCCGACATGCGCCACATCCAGTCCTTCCTGATTCGTGGCAAAAGCGATGATATCGCCGTCATGGATTTTTGCTTTTTGCGCGTTCATATTATCTTTTTCAATGATATGGAAAATTTTGCGGGAAAGATTTTTTTCTATCACTGACATTTTGGCAAACTGCGCTTCTTTTCCCAGGGCGGAATATGATTCGCGATGAGCCGTCATGAAATGAATCTTTTTGCGTTGAGGTTTTCCGCCAAGACTTCTCGACACGTCAGTTAATATATTTTTGTTCTCATTATCGCGCAGCCAATCGCTAAAGTAATGCAGCCGGGAAGAATAACCATCCATTTTCCCCTGACGATAACGGATTAATTTTAAGTTTTTCCTGAATTGATCGCGTGAAATTCTCCCGGTAGAGGCGCATCTGACGAGGGCAAGAACCGTTTCGACGAAAGTCGTGCAATCAAAAGCCGATAAATTGACAACCAGCTTTTCTTTGCCCGGGGATTCAAGCGTTTCCGCTTTGTAGGGTCTATTTACAAACAGACGGCCAATGTCAACGATTAAATCGCCGTAAGATGGATCATGATCCGGTAAAGGTTTATTAACTTTATATTTGTTTACTTTCATTATAATCAACCTGCGCGTGACATTATTTTTAAATAATTATTCAAGACAAAGCAAACATAAAGATAGGGAAAGTTTAAAGGATTGCAGAAAATAAACGAAAGCGGCCGGTTTTGAAGCCGGCCGCCATGGATGTTTTTATTATTTAAGAGCGTTTACTTTTTTAGTCAGTCGTGAAATTTTGCGGGAAGCATTTTTTTTATGAATTACGCCCTTCGATGCTGCTTTGGCCAGAGCGGGAGTAACAGTTTTTAACGCATGGATAGAATTTTCTTTGTTTTTGCTGTCGACACTGGCAAGTACTGATTTTATTTTTGTTTTGATCGCGGACTTGGCGGCAATATTGCGCGTACGGTGTTTTTTACTCTGCCGGTCACGTTTTTCTGCTGATTTATGTGTTGCCAAAGGTATCCTCCTGAAATTGTTTTTATACAGTGGCGTTGTTTAGCCCAATTATTAAAGGCTGTCAAGCACAAACTGGATGGTTATAGTTCCATATCGCCGTGTCTGTTTGGCTATAAAATCAATATTAATCTCTTCTAAAACAGTAAAATTAACGCCCCAGTCCCTTAAAAATATTTCTTGACACAAGGTGTTTCCTTCATATAAACGAAGACTTCATACTTCTAGGAAATAAATTTTCATTGCATTTCTGTAAAAATTCAAATTAAAAAAATATTTAATTGAATGAAGAGAGCATAATTTCAGTGTCTTTTAATGGAAATCAACAGAGTTTGAATGAAAATGGCAACAGAACCGGAATCCGAAAATAAATCCTATCACAAGATGAAATTTTCTCAAGACGATCGATACCATCTCTCGGAAGATATTATAGCAAACGCCGGCGTCGCAATCTATATCGTGCAGCATGGCAAGTTTGTCTACGTCAGTGAGCTTTATCAGAAAGTGACCGGTTATACGGACACGGAGCTTATCAGTACGCCTTCGCTTGACTATATTTATCCGGATGACAGAGAAATGGTCAGAACCAAGGCGATAACGTGTTTAAAGATAGAAAATTGTGAGCCTTACGAATACAGATTTGTCAAAAAAAATAAAGAGATAATCTGGGTTTTGGAGACCGTTACGTCCATAGAATACAGAGGAGAACGAGCCGCGCTGGGCAGCTTTATGGACATTACCGAGCGCAAGCGCATGGAGGAAAAGATACGCAACGAAGAACGTCTGTTTCGCGCTTTTACGGAGAAAGCCTCAGATATTATCGTTCTCGTGAACCGGGAAAAAATGATCACCTATGAAAACCCTGCCATCGAGGAAGTTCTGGGATTAAAAGTTGAAGAAAGGATTGGCAAACATGTATTGGATAATATTCATCCTGATGACCGGAATGTTGCAATCGATACATTAAATACATTGATTAAAGATAAAAATGCCCCTGTTCAGAAGGTTGAAATCCGTATTCGTCATATTGATGGAAGCTGGCATACTTTCGAAAGCATGGCAACCAATCTGAAACAGGATGATATAGATGATACGGTCATTGTTAATCTCCGTGACATCACCGAGCGTAAGTGGACGGAAGAAGCGCTTCGCCAGAGTGAAGAAAGATACAGAAGCATTATTGAAAACATTCAGGAGGGATATTTTGAGATTGATCTTGCCGGTAATTTCACCTTTTATAACGATTCCGTGAGCCAGCTCATCGGGTACTCCAAAGAAGAATTGATGGGTATGAACTACCGCAGGTTCACAAGTGAACAAACCGCAAAGCAGGTCTTTCAGGCGTTTAATAAAATTTATCAAACAGGAAATCCCGCCAAAGAATTCGATTGGCAGATCATAAAAAAGGACGGCACTAAAATATATATTGAAGTATCCGTATCGCTGCAAAAAGATTTATCAGGCAATGCCACGGGGTTTAAAGGCATTATACGCGACATCACTGAGCGCAAAGAGATAGATCAACAGCTTACCCACATGGCCAGTCATGACGCCCTGACCGGATTGCCTAACCGGATGTTATTTATGGACCGCCTTGACATTGCTCTTGCCCAATCCAGACGCAGCAAGAATAAGCTGGCGGTCATGATGCTTGATCTGGATCACTTTAAAGAGATCAATGACACTTTGGGGCACATGGTTGGCGACCGGCTGCTTCAAGAAGTTGGCGATCGCCTGACGGGTATTTTACGGCATAACGATACTGTCGCCCGGCTGGGGGGCGATGAATTTATAGTCCTGTTGTCGGATATTGAACGGATTGAAGATGTTACTCGAATTGCAAAAATTATCTTAAAAGCTTTTCAGAAACCGTTTCTCTTGTCTGATCATCACATTACTTCCAACGCCAGCATCGGCATTGCCGTGTATCCCGATGACTGCCAGGACATCGAAACTTTACTGAAAAAGTCTGACATGGCCATGTATTCTGTAAAAACACAGGGGCGTAACGGTTACCAATTCTTTTCTGATGTCATGACTCTTGATCTGATTAATTAGCGTTTGCTCTATCCCATCCGTCTTTGAGCCTGTTTCGCGCCGTTTCAATGAATCTGCTAAAAAGCGGGTGAGTAAATAATTCTTTAACAATTGCAATTAATTTGATAAGTTACAACAAAATCCATCTATGCATGCATAAGAAGGAGGGAAATTATGAACAAAAGAAAAATTTCATCAATTGGCTTAATATTCACCTTGTTATGTTTTAATTTGGTTTCCTGCGGCGGCACAAATGACGAGCCGACGCCTGTGGCGCCATTAAAAGTATTTGCGACCTCGGTAGCAGGTACCGGTAACCTTAGCTCCTGGACAGATGCGGGCGGAAACACCGGTATTGCCGCCGGAGATGCTGTTTGTCAGGCAAGGGCTACTGCCGCGGGCCTTTCGGGCACATACAAAGCCTGGCTTTCTGACAACACTACCGATGCGTATTGCCATATTCAGGGATATGACGGTCATACGGTCTCTGATAACTGCGGGCAGATTACGCTGCCGACGGCTGCCGGTCCCTGGATACGCACGGACGGCAATCCTTTTGCCGATACGATAGATAAATTAATAAATAACAATCAAGTTTTTACGCCTGTTCGATACGATGAAAACGGAGCGCTTATTGCAAACCTTTTTTATACCGGTACGGATATTGATGGGACCTATGGCGGCTTGAATTGCAATAATTGGACCGACGGTACGGTCGGTGCCTCCGCGGGATACGGTTCTACGCAGGGAGCCTCAAGCGGGTGGACTGACGACGGTGGGATTTCCTGCAGCGGCGCGATTCGATTACTCTGTTTTCAGACCGGCACCGGAGGGCCTCTTCCGAGTATAACCGCCCCGGCCTCATCTAAGAAAGTGTTTGTGACCTCGACGACCCATAACGGTAATTTAGGCGGTCTTTCAGGCGCCGATGCAATCTGCGTATCACGCGCAACTACGGCAGGAATTGCCAACGCCGCAAATTTCAAAGCCTGGCTATCCACAAGTTCGCCGGCTGTTAATGCTATAGATCATCTAACCTCAAATGGCCCCTGGCACAGGCTTGACGGCGTAAAAGTGGCGGATAACAAGGCCGCCCTTATTGCTTCGGGAAGCACCGCTCTTTTTACTGCCATTAGTCAAACGGAAACCGGCGCTTATATCAGTACACAATACTATAACGTATGGACGGGAACGGACGATCATGGCGTGGGATTGGTTAATAATTGTTCTAATTGGACAGATGATACTAGTGGCTCACAGGGGCAAGCCGGTAAGGCAACCATCTCAGATGGGAACTGGACAAACTGGACTTCCTGGTCTTGTAATAATTTATACGCGCTCTATTGCTTTGAAGATTAAATCGTAAAATATTAACGAAACAGCGCCCGGTAAAAAAACAGGGCGCTGTTTTGTTTTTCTCTTAAACCCTGACGAAGGCTTATTTTTTTGACCGTTTTAATGCCGCTTCAATAAATCTGCCAAAAAGCGGGTGAGGTTTTGTCGGCCGCGATTTAAATTCCGGATGGAACTGGCAGCCCAGAAACCACGGATGATCCTTTATCTCCACAATTTCCGCCAGACGGCCGTCCGGTGACGAGCCGGTGATTTGCAATCCTTTATCCGTCAATATTTTTTTATAGTCGTTATTAAATTCATAGCGATGACGGTGCCGCTCCGAAATCTCCTTTTTCCCATAAGCCGCGAAAGCAAAAGAATCAGGGCTGACAACGCAAGGGTAGGCGCCCAAACGCATGGAAGCGCCCTTATCCGTGACTTCGCGCTGTTCGGGAAGCAGATCAATGACCGGGTAGGGAGTCTGGGGATCAAATTCAGAACTGTTGGCTTTGGCCAGAGAGCAGATATTACGGGCATATTCCACCACCGCCATTTGCATGCCCAGACAAATTCCGAAATAAGGAATATTATTTTCCCGCGCGTATTGCGCCGCGATGATCATGCCCTCAATGCCGCGAATACCGAATCCTCCCGGCACCAGAACGCCATCCACATCGTCGAGCTGGCCCTTTAGTCCTTCCGCTTCAACTTTTTCCGAATCAACAAATTTTAATTTCACCCTGCAATTATTGGCGATCCCGCCGTGCACCAGCGCCTCATTGAGACTTTTGTATGAATCGGTCAGGTTAACATATTTGCCGACAATGCCGATGCATACTTCCTGAGGAGGATTGTTGAATTTGCTGACCACTTCTTCCCAGGCGTCCAGCTTGGGCTGTCCCGTCCAGATATTGAGCAGATCGACAATTTTGGCGTCCAGTCCCTCACGGTGATAAATCAGCGGCACTTCATAAATGCAGCCGACATCTTTGGCTGTGAATACGGAGTTGACTTCGACATTGCAGAAAAGCGCGATTTTGGCTTTAATATCTTCGGAAAGAAAATTCTCCGTCCGGCACAACAGGATATCCGGCTGAATACCGATTTCACGCAGGGCTTTGACGCTATGCTGCGTGGGCTTTGTTTTAACTTCTCCTGCGGTTTTAATAAATGGCACCCAGGTCAAATGTATGAAAATGGCGTTTTCCCGGCCGGCCTCATTCCGGAACTGACGAATCGCTTCCAGAAATGGAAGACTCTCGATATCGCCAACCGTGCCGCCGATTTCTACAATGGATACATCAAAACCTGTGGCGGTGTTTTTGATATAATCTTTAATCTCATTGGTGATATGGGGAATAACCTGCACGGTCTTGCCCAGATAATCGCCGCGTCTTTCTTTGGTAATAACGGAATAATAAACCTGCCCGGTGGTGAGATTGTTACACTTTCCCATGCACGTGGAACTGAATCTTTCATAATGTCCCAGATCGAGATCGGTTTCCGCGCCGTCATCAGTGACAAAAACTTCGCCGTGCTGAAAAGGACTCATGGTTCCGGGATCGACATTGATATACGGATCCAGTTTCTGATTGGTAACTTTTAATCCGCGGCATTCCAGCAAGGCGGATATTGACGCCGCCGCCAGCCCTTTACCCAGTGAAGAAAGAACGCCCCCCGTGACAAAGATAAATTTTGTTTTCATAATTAGTCCTTAAAATTTTATATGTATTATATTGTCTAAAAATTCACGTATGTATTTTCACATTTGCGGGGGAAATTTATTTCCCCGATGTTGCCCATTGTTTGATTCGTCCGGCCAGAATTTCCACCGGCTCACTGAACAAATCCGCCAGCGGAATTTTTTCCAGATAATTATCCTCCCAGGCGACATTGTATTCATTGACCAGATTTCTGATATCATTGTAACGGTAACCTAAAACTTCTTTCTTCCGGTTGATGGGCAGAAGTTCATTATATTCCACATGGAGTAAAAGCAGATTGCTCACAAATTCGCTTCCTGTTTTTAACGGGACAATCACGATGGAAGCTCCGTCCGCTTTGCCCTTGCCGATGTAGATGTGGCCTGTGCTGACGATCGTTCTTTTTGTTCCCATCAGCATCCGGGAGGTTTCCGCTCTTGATGTCATCCGGCTGGCTATTCCATCCTTCCTGACGATGGTAATTGTCGAATCTTCCGATGGATTGCCCCGTGCGTCGAGATTATTGATGCCGTATAGAGTGTACCCGCGCACGGTTAAAACAACGGGCTGGATTCTGCTTATCGTCATCACGTTTTTGTAAGTCAAATCTTTGACGGTGAAATTAAGGCTTTCCAGAAGATCGAAGATGACGCCTTTCAATACCGTTTCTTTTCGGGTTGTTCCTACAGTGACCGTTTTGGCCTGATGACGGATAGCGTCTATCGGGCGGGTGAGCTCGTCAATCGCTTTTCCCAGAGCGGCATCCAGAAAATTCAGCGGCGAGACAAAACCGTTGTCGAATTTAAATTCATGGCGGAAATCATCCAACGGCAGTTTGCCGGAAGCGTATTTCAGTAAAATAACCAGATCGGAAATCGTCCGGACACTTAATAAATGGAAAGCTCCTTCATAACGATGGAAATTAAAAGACCTGTCAAACTTATTGATCATCTGATGCAATTGGATATCGGCAATTTTTTCGTAGAACGAATAATTATTTTTCACCTGTTCCACCATGAGCAGATTAAGAGAATTGCGGAATTCCTTGAAAATCACGGCTTCCTTATTAATGCTGCAGGCGGCGTAATACCCCCATAAATGCCCCGCCATCGTATTAAGAATCACAGGCAGAGGCATGGGCGCGGCGGGAACGGGGATAACGGCATCGGCAATTTTGTTGAAACGGTTATCGTCTTCGTCGGCGAAAACAACCACGGAGGCTTTGTGAGCTTTAAAAATCTCCACCTCTTTGACGATATCATCCATAACCGGTCCCGGATTTCCGGAGGCGCAAACCAGAATCAAAGGCTCTGCCGACAGATCGATATGTTTTTTATTTTCCACGATGTCGGAAGAAATAATTTTGTAACATAGCTCGCTGAGCTTGATTCTGATTTCATCCGCCGCCGCTTTGTTGGGACCGCTTCCCACGATCGCCCAGAATTTGCTGGCGGAAGTCTTTTCTACGGATGCGGCAATTTCGTCGCGCCGCGCGAAAACACGGGCCATCAGCTGCGGCGCTTTTTCCAGATTGCGCAATTTGGAAGCGATATATTCATCCGTCCTGGTTTCTAAAAACTGCGCGATGAAAAGGGCCAGCACCTGTCCCGCGATAATCTGGGAATAAAAGGCCTTCGTGGAAGCGACCGACATTTCAATATCGCGGCCGTCGCTGGTATAAAATACACCGTGCGACTTGGCGGTGATGTCCGATTGCCTCCTGTTGACGATGGAAATAATGAACGCGCCGCGCTCCCGGGCCATGGCTACGGCGCGATTAGTGTCGGTTGTAGTTCCGGATTGAGTGATGGGGATAATCAGTGTGTCCGACAGGTTGTCTTTAAGCAAAAATCCGCTCAGTTCCGAAGCCAGCCGGGCCGTAATGTTGATGTTTTTCTCTTCCAAATAGTGAGCCAGCGCGTCGGCAACAGCCACTCCGGCGACCGCCGCCGTTCCATGTCCGATAACGATAATGTTTTTTATTTTCCCCTGTTTCAGACCTCTTTTGACAGCGGCAGGGAAGATATTCGCTCCCAGATTGAAAATAACCCGCTGCGAAGAGTCTTTTCTGGTAGTGATGCGGTATTTGCCCCTCAGAGTTTTTTTGATGGAAGACGCCGATTCGGAAATTTCTTTGAGGAAGAAATGAGGATAATCGCCGCGATCAATGTCCCTGGTCGTAATCTCAGCTTTTTGCACAGAGCTGTCTTTCAGGATAATTTCGGCGCCGTCATAAGTGCAGGCTTTGATTCCCGCCAGTCCTCCGGATGAATCGTGATCCAGAATGAAAATTTGTCCCGTGGTCTCGTTTTTACCGCCGCCTTCTCCGTTCATTTTTATGAACCGGGGCATTACTTCCACCAGTCCATAGAGCTCCGAAGAAAACATGTACTGGTCGGAACCGATGCCGACGTAAATAGACTGGCCGCTGCCCCTGAGGGCCAGGAAAAATTTGCCCGGATCCAGATCACAGGTCATGGCTATAGCGTGTGATCCTGCAAAGTCATTCACAGCCAGACGGAAAGATTCCGTGAGATTTTGGCCTTCTCTGAGATATTTTTCAATTTGCAGAGGAATAATTTTTGTGTCGGTTGTAACTTTCGCGTCAATCGGTTCTTTGTCCAGTTCCAGCGCGTTGTAAAGCGCCGGATAATTATCAATGTCGCCGTTTAAAATAGCATTGATATTCGCAGCGGACTGAGAGTAGAAAGGAAAGAGCGGGCTTGTCCGGTCAGGTTTATAATTATTGACCGGATGGCAATTCTCTTCCGTTATGGAACCGACTGAGGCCCAGCGGGTATGAAGCAGCGCTGTTTCACAGGTTGTATCCAGCCGGGCGAAATATTGAAAAATTTTATCCGTTTTAATGGTTTGTTTTAAATCGTTGGCGTTGCGCTCCAACTCGCCGACGATGGAAAATGTTTTATAGGTAAAGGTTACCGTTGTTTTCTTTTTGCCGTCAATCTCATGATGGGCGACGCAAATCGAACCATTGAGAAGATCTCCCTGCACCGAGCGCTTTAAATAATCTTCGTATAAACCTTTCTCCTGCAGGCCGGATAATACACGTTCTATGTCTTTTTCTTTTTTTAAAGAAAAGACAATCTGCAGCCCGGCGGAATCTCTGCCGCGGACTTCCAGACGATTCAGCGAATTCAGCAGCAGGTTAATCTGCCTGTATTTCCTGAATGCCGCTCGGTTGATCGCCGTTCGCTTTTCCGCGCCGGAAAGAGCAACAATCTTCGCAAAATTATCAAGAATATCTTTTTCCAGGCTCCATTGAATATCCTTGAACAGAATGATCCGGCTGTTGATAATTTCCAGATCGGCGGAAGAGAAATTAGCCGCGTTGTCTTCCAGAATTTTTTCTTCTTCCTCCAGAAATATTTTCATTTTTTCAGTCAAACTGAAAAGTTCTTTGGAGCTTTCGGTCTCGAAGAAAAGAATTTCCTGCTTGTTTTCTTCTTTCAACTCAGACATTATTTTTTCCATGGCCTGGAGTGTTGCCGGGCCTTGCAGGTATTCTTCCACGGGGATTTTCCCGTTTAAAGCATTTTTCAATCCGGAAATTTTTACTTTTTTCCATAGTTCCGAAAGTTTCAGGTCTGCGTCAAATGATTCTGCTTTCTTATCGGAACGGAAAGTCATTAACCCGGCAAAGCCGCAGTTAAGCTGGGAAGTTATTACCGGGAAAAGAATGATTGCCGGGCCGGAAACACGGGATTCATGTCTGCCGACAAATATTTGACAGACGGTAAGAAACCGCCAAAAACATTTTACGATATTGAACATTCTTGCAATCAACATTATTTTTCTTTCTGCCTTGATGCGTGAAAATTAGGGATGCATCCGGTCATAATATTATCAACGATGTCTTTTAACCAGCCGGTGCCCTTTTGAGCCTGAGCGGGCGTCAGAAGCTTTATTGCTTCCAGGTAGGAGTTGCCTTTGCCGGAAAGACTCTCCATGATATTTACAAACGAATCTCTTTTTTTCAGCTCCGTTTTTTCTTCGTTATTGCCGGAAAGATACGCTTCCATTTTTGGCCAATCATGCAAGAACTGTTTTTGCGTGCGCCAAACTTTATCCGGATAACGCTTCTTCAATATTTTTGTTCCTGCCATCATGGAATTATCCAGATTCTGAACGAACAGACGCAATTGTTTCAGTCTTTCAGCAATGGCTCCATCGAGGATATCGCAGGCTCCGGTATATAAGGCCTCGCCATCTTTTTCTCCTGTGAAAAAGTTGCGGCGTACGTGGCGATACCACTGCTTTAGGGCCAGTAAATTAGCCACATATTCTATATTGTTTCTGACTTTACGATTGACGTCGCCGTAAACGCCGGGGAAAAATATTTTAGACCGGGAAGACGAAACAGGTGACGGAGCAGGCATTTCGCCCGCTGTGCAATCCTGCCGGCAGATAATGCCTGCGGGAATAACCGTTCCATAATCAATTTTGGCCGGTCCCACTAATCCTCCCTGACCGCCCAGAAATACCGGCGGTTCGCGCAACATCACACCGCGGGGCACATCGCCGATTAAAGAGGAAGTTGCTTTGTCCTGCTGAGGAGTATAATTAAAATGAATATAGGAACTGCCCACCTCGGAGTGATTCTTCCGGCTGGTTCCTCCGGCCATCAGGCAATCGCAAAAATTAACCAGACTGCCCAGTTGAACGAAAGGGAACAATATGGTTTGTTTCAAACCGATAGTGTGATTGCCGCCGGATTCTTCTTCCAGAAGGCACCCGGAACGAACTTGCGCGTTGCTGCCCATGGCCGCTTTATTCAAAAAAACGGAATTGGCAAAGTATCCTCCCCTGAGTTCAACATCCGGACCCAGTTGACAGTCCATTAAAGTTACAGGCGCTTCATATCCCAGCTTTACATTCCGGCCGATCGATGTATCCTTGCCGCCAATCCTTACCGCGCCGTAAATGATTAAAGAACCGGAAATTCTCTCCGGATTAACTTCATCGCCGATTTCTACAGAAAAAGGGGCCGTCATCCGAACCCCTTTTTTTAAGAGACCATTTACCTTTGGAGGTAAAGTTGCAGTTTTTTTAATTGTTCTGGTCATAAATGTTTTTTGGAACCGCTATTTATTTTTTCCACAGGTTATACCCAGTTTGGCCATTTTATCGGTAAAAGTATTGCGGTTGATGCCCAGAAAAACCGCTGCTGTACTTTTCACGCCATTTGACCGGCGCAGAGCAATTTTAAATAATCCCTTTTCCACCATCGTCATAACTTCTTCGTAAAGTTTACTTTTACGATTACCGGACGAAGATAAAATTGTGGCAATATCTTCCAGCTTCTTCTCCATGATTTCTTCAACAGCCGCGTAAGGTGTCGCCTTCACATTCATGATAATTTCCGAGGCATTCTTTTTTTTCGACCGCATTATTAAAGCTTACTCCTTCCCGGCAAGATTTACTAAAAAGTGTATCATTATTAATTTAAATTTAAGCTGAAAACAATTTTAAAATTATAAAGGCGCTAATAATTAAAACAATGACCCAGCAAATAACTATCAGGGAACGTCGTTCCGAGGGATGGTCTAAATAATTTTTTACTTCTATTTCGACTTTTTCATCGCCAAGTTTATCCACAATAGAGCGAATAAGTAAAGCGTGGTTTTCGAACATATTGGAAAAAAAATAAAAACCTTTAGTGGTTGTTAATAAAAAGTATGTTTTGTTGCGCAGATCAACAACCCCTAAATGGGTAATTTCCGGCCAGATAAAATCCTTTGTCCGGAAAAACTTTTTTATTTTTAAACCGTCCTTCGTTACAATAATTTCCCTTTTTGATGCTTCTATTCCCACTAACAAGGTGCCGAAAAAAGAAATAGCCAGAACAATTTTCTCTACGGATTGACCTTTGAATAAACTCAGGATTAACAATAAACAAAGAAGCGCAACAATAGCAATGAAGGGCACAAGGAAGGCCCTTTTCGTTTTAAAAATATTTTGTTCCATTTTTTATTTCCCGGTTTGTTTGGTTACACAATAATGCAAAAATTGTTTTTGGGGGATCATGTCACTTGTTTCTGATAAAAGTTCCGCTTTTACCGCCGCTTTTTTCTAAAAGCATGATGTCCCCGATCATTATTTTCTTATTTACCGCTTTACACATATCGTAAATCGTCAAAGCGGCGATGCTAACTGCCGTCAGCGCTTCCATTTCCACGCCGGTTTTCCCCGCAGTTTGCACTTCAGACACGATTATAATTTGCGAACTTTCAGGATCAATACTTAATTTTAAGTCGATTCCTGTTAATTCCAGCGGATGACAAAGTGGAATAAGTTCTCCCGTTTTTTTTGCGGCCATAATGCCCGCAATTTTTGCCGTTGTCAAAACATTTCCCTTGGCAATTTGGCCTTTTTCAATCAATTTTAGAGTATCGCTATCCATTTGGACAATTCCGCGGGCTTTCGCCTTGCGGATGGTATTGGTCTTGGCTGTAACGTCCACCATTTGGACATCGCCTTCATTATTGACATGGGATAATTTTTTCATGGCAGTCATTTTCTCTGGACTTTTTATGGAATCAATTGATTTTGGCGAACTCTAACATAGGCCAATTAATGAGTCAAGAAACGTAAAAATATTTTTATCCGTCCGGCTTAAGCGGTATCATCCCGGATTTATTTTCCCCTGCGGCGCATGTTTTGTAATAAATAGTAATTGACATAAGGGATTGTTCTCATTATATTTCCTCATGATGAAAAATATTCTGTTAAAAACATTTATAATCATTAGTACAAATCACACAAAGAATTTGGAGAGCAAATAGAATTGGAAATTATTATTTCAAAAACACCCCGTAAATCGTTTAACGTTGTTTATATTCTTTGTCTGATGGTGTCTTTGCTGTTCATGAGTAATTGCAGCGGCGGTGGCGGAGGGAATGATGGCGCGCCTGAGGTAAGCTCACCCACCATAACGTCCTTTAATCCGATATCCGGTCCCGTGGGTACCCTGGTGACCATCACTGGAACCAACCTCACCGGTGCCACATCAATCGAATTCCACGGTACGACCGCCACGTCCTTCACGGTTGTGAATGCCACTCAGATAACTGCTACAGTACCCTCAGGGACTACCACTGGTACAATTACCGCGTCTACTCCCGGTGGAACTGCGACCAGTTCCGGAAGCTTCACGGTTACAACGACACCCGCTACCGGCAGCTATATAGCGGATCACACGGTTGCCAAAGACTCCGTTCTTAGAACAATTCCCAATGCCTATATTAATACTGCACGGACTACCTTTCATGTTGCGTACAATCATACTTCGCACGGTACTCACGTCAGTTACGGTGTATATGGCTTACCGGGATTCAAGACAGGTGATGCAACCAAATTCGGTGTAACAATGAATGCCGCTGCTGCTGACCCGACCAAACTAGATTTTCATGACAACGAGATTGGCGGCACCTATTCTGACCTTTCTACAGCTGATGCGGATTGGGCTGCATGGCGTGATCAGGTTCGCGCATACCTTGATAATGCGGCAAACGCCGATATTAATGTCATGATGTGGTCCTGGTGTGATATTACCGGACATTCGGTTCCCTCTTATCTGAGCTCTATGCAAACCCTAATTGATGAATACGGTTCAGGTGGAACAAAAATCGGCACGGGAACAGGAAAAACCAGAACAACTTCGGTTACGTTTATATTTATGACAGGTCATGCTGTAGGCGATGCAAATACCGGTGCAGGAAATCCCCGCGATCAAGCTAAGCTGATTACTGACTACTGCACAGCACACGGTTATTACTGTATTGATTACTATGCAATTGATAGTCATGCGATGGATGATACCTATTATGAAGACGTCAACGATGATGCTGTTTCCACCACTTATGGCGGTAATTTTTATCAAGATTGGCAGACGGTACATATTCTTGGCACGGATTGGTATAACAACTTGGACAGCCCCGGAGGTTCGGTGTCATATGGTCAGCACAATACTCAACATATAACGGCCAACCGTAAATCCTTCGCGTTTTGGTGGATGCTTGCCCGTATTGCCGGCTGGGATGGCAATCCCTGATCATTGAAATTTTAAAGTATTCGTTAGCCGATATTTTATAATGAAATATCTTGATATAAATATTCCAATTAGCTAGTATCTCAACAAAATTTTAATTAAAGAAGGCGTGATGTTCGTTAAAGTAATCAGCATGAGCGTCATTGGCATGGAGTCATACCCGGTGTTTGTGGAGGTGGACACATCACAGGGGCTGCCTCAGTTTGCAACAGTCGGCCTCCCTGACGCTTCGGTTAAAGAAAGCCGGGATCGGATCAAGGCCGCCATAAAAAATTCCGGTTATCGTTTCCCCCGCAGCCATGTCACCGTCAACCTGGCTCCCGCTGACGTTAAAAAAGAAGGAACTGGTTTTGATCTGCCTATTGCGGTGGGCATTCTGGCTGCGGAAGAATTAATTAAAGAAGCTGATTTGCAGGATTGTTTTTTTATCGGAGAGCTCTCTCTTGATGGCAGCATTAAAGGTGTAAACGGTGTTCTTCCCGCTGCCTTTAAAGCGAAAGAAATGGGCATCAAATCAGTTTTTGTTCCCGAAGAAAACGCCGCGGAAGCCGCTATGGTGGAAGGGATTAAGGTTTTCCCCGTGAAAACCCTGCCCGATGTCGTGGAATTTTTGGGAGGCCGGAGTCATATTGAACCGCTTTCTCTGGATATGGACAATATTTTTCAAAAAACGCGCAAATATGATTTGGATTTTAATGAAATAAAGGGCCAAAAGCAGGCAAAAAGAGCGTTGGAAATTGCGGCGGCAGGAGGCCATAATGTGTTGATGATCGGTCCTCCAGGTTCCGGAAAAAGTATGCTGGCAAAAAGGATGCCGACTGTTTTGCCCGATCTTTCCTTTGATGAAGCGATTGAGGTAACCAAAGTATTTTCCATTGCCGGTTCCTTGAATAAAGATGAAATGTTAATCGCCGTGCGTCCGTTTCGCTCGCCGCATCATACGATATCCGATGCGGGCCTGGTTGGTGGCGGCCAGACACCGCGTCCGGGTGAGATCAGTCTTGCTCATCTGGGCGTTCTTTTTCTGGACGAGCTTCCCGAGTTCAAAAAAAACGCCCTGGAAGCTCTGCGCCAGCCTTTGGAGGATGGCACGATAACAATAACGCGCTCTTCCGTAACCGCTTCCTTTCCCGCGAAATTTATGCTGGTGGCGGCGATGAATCCATGAAGTTGCGTTGCTTATCTGCCATCATTTCAGATGATGGCGGAAGGTAGCAGAGGTTGATGGTTACGTCTTCTGATCCTATGATGATTTTATCAGTGATGTTTTCGATAATCTTTTGTTTCTCTTCAATAGCAAGTTTCGGCCAGCGAGAATAAAGGTCTTTAGCTTCATTGAGAATATGATCACTGGAAAGGTATTGAATCCTTAGGAAGTCGATCTCTCCTTGAAGGTCAGGGAACTGAGCATCTATTTGATTCACTCTTTCTGTTTTTGGGCGATAAAGACTTCCGAAGGTTTTTGAATCTATCTCTTCGTCCATGTACGATCTATATATCTTGTCCATCTCCCGTTCAGTCTTTTTCTTTTCGTCAAGGAGTGCCTTTGAGAGCGCTTCTTTTTCCTTAATCATTTGGTCGGCTTTATCTAAATATCCGGCGATATCAGATTGAGAGAAAAAGAAGTCCCTGAGTTGGTGATGAAAGATGTCTTCAAGATCAGTGACACCTATTTTATTTCGACATTTATAGCAGGTATATTTTGGAGAATTTGAAGGTACATACATTTTATTTCCACAATTACAAAAGGCAAAACCGGTAAACAAATGAACCGGCTTTTTGGTCGGTCTCTTGTTTTTCTTTTCCTGATCATCAAGGATTGCGTTGCACTGATTCCATAACTCCTCGGAGACAATTGGTTCGATTTCGGTAAATATCCATTCTTCTTTTGGCTTTGTAACCCACTTCTTATTGTCGCCAAGGCTTTTAGTATAGTTTTGTCGATAAAGCCCTTTAGCCGAGGGATCGCGCAGCAGCCTTAGGACGGTGGTATCTGAGAAATTGGACCCATTTCTTGTCCGGTATCCCATTTCATTCAGTAACCGGGCCACGGTTTTCTTCCTCTTATGTTCCAAAAATAGCTCGTGGAGAAGCTTTCTAACCGGGGCTTCTATAGGATCAGGCACTAGCTTTCTATCTTTCCAGCTATAGCCAAGAGGAGCTTGGCCGCCGAGAGGCTTACCGAGCTTTGCCCGAATCGGCACCGAAGCTGCTACCCGTTCTGAGATTTCTTCACGCTCCCACTGGGCCATGGCAGCAATCATAGTGTAAAAGAGTCTGCCAGCGGGGGTTGAGGTGTCAATGGATTCTTGAAGAGAAATGAGGTCGGCGTCGTATTTCCTGAATATATCAGCAAAATCAAGAAGCTCTTTGGTGTTGCGGGCCAGACGCGCAAGTTTAGAAAAAATGAGGCCGGTGATATGGCCGTTCTCTATATGCTCCAGCATTCGTTGCGTTTCGGGTTGCCCCATGACAGATTTACCGCTAACCGCTTCCAGATGGTAAACCTCCCGCACGTGCCAGCCTTTGGCTTCAGCATAGAAGCGCGCTCGTTTCTCGTGGTGCTCAGGGCTTTCGCCTCTGGCCTGGTCTTCTGTTGAGACCCGAATCCAAATACCGACGGACTTGGACTTTTCCATTCAATATCCATCCTCGTTTAAAAAGGAGTAGTAATTGATCTCAGATGAAATCTGAAATTCATCTAATGACGTTAAGAATTGTAAGATTTTGGAATTATCAGGACATAGGTGTCTCCCCAATAATTTTTTGCTTTAACTAAAATTTTACGTTTTTGCAGAATAGTGCCATTACTAGTTTCCCACCATGATAAATCTTCCAATGCTTCAGCATAATCAGTTATGCAATTATGAACGTCGTATATTATAGAATGCTTGGGTACACGCATGTTCTCGAATATTTTAATATCCATTTCCTTCGCTGCTTCGTTCGCGGTGACTTTTACTGCACGTAATACAGGTGCTGGCGTATCAAAGAAACTGGTTTGTATAGCTTGTCTTATCTCCGACATTTTTAAACCTGCTTTGCACAAGAGAAGTATACATGGTTCAGGCCATGCCTTAACGAAACCAATAAGAGAAGATTGGTTGCTTGCATCCGGACACAGAGATTGTCTAAGAGAATCTATTTTTTCAAAAGATATTTCACTTTTTATATGTGGTTTTATGAATGGGCTATAAAATCCAAATTTGCCAGCAATGATATCAACCATTTGTTCTTCAGGATCTTTTTCGGGAAGATGTAATGTTCTCGTAAAACATAGACGTGATTGATCTGTGAGCACAAGAAGATGAGCCACTTCATGCCATTTAGTGTAGTATGCTCTTTTAACATTTTTGCCACGACAATCAATTATAGATACAAATGGAAATTCCCAAGGTTCTCTGTTTGATCTCCGATATGTTATACCCGGCATATCATCAGATAATTCATGATCCAAAGTTACAAATATTTTTTCACCTTGCTTTAAGTATTTTTCTTTAACTTGCATTAGATCGTTATCACTATAAATTTCCTCAAAAGAAGTTCCAAGCTTACCGGCAATCCAACTAAGAAAATCTGATAATGAATGACAATCAGTTGCTTCTTTTAACAAATTTTTTATTCTTTTTTCGCAGAAGTTCAAAATATCAGAAACTGGATCGTTACTCGTCTTAATGCCTAAATCTTTGGCTAATTTCCAAATCTTTGTTGACTGCCTTAATCTTGTCGTCACTTATTTGAATACCTCCTTTATCGCTGTATAAAACTTTTTCCATTCATCAACGGTAAGAGACTTATGGTATTTGTTACTTCTTCTGGCAACAGCTGAGTTAAAAGTCTTAAGTAGATCAAGCGTGTCACTATAACTAAGATTCATGTCCTTGGCTGCTTGAGATAAATCCGGTGGTATTAAAATTTGCTCATTTTCTATATTTTCTTTCACCTCACCACTTAGTAAATAATCAACAGATGCACCCAAACTATTGGCTATGCTTAATATGCCTTGCGAACCGATATTTCTTTTATTATTCTCAACATCACATAAAAACCCCTTACTAATGTTAGCCATTTTTGCAAGCTTCTCCTGAGTAAGGCCTCTCTTCTCTCTGATCTCACGGATTCTATCACCTGTAGTCAATATTCAGTCCTCCTAAAAAAACTTAGTTCTTTATACATTACTATATTACGCAATGCAACAAAAAATTCTTGACATATTTTTAAAAGTTCGCTATACAGTATCGCAATCGCGTATAGCGAAATTAAAATTATGGAGGTATTGAACATGGCAAAAAATCCACCTTATGGAGACGGGCACAGGCATGGTGCAGTAAAAGAACGTTCTCAGACTTATAATCCCAAGAACAATCGCTGGACCAAAAGAGATAATGAAACCGGACAATTTATTGACCAAAAATCTGATGATGAACCCTTCAAAGGCGTTCGGAAAGAAAAATAGGAGGGACCTTTTATGAAACTTCAGGGAGCTGTGATAAAAGAACAGGGAGTTACATTTGCAGTTGTGGTTGTAAAAAAGTCAGTTTTAGACAACAGAATAGAGGCAAATAGAGCAATGCAAGGATTTCAGCCAATATTTCCTGGCATTCCTATTGTACTGATGGCGCAGAATCATCAAGGAAGGGCAGAATATTATGGACGTCAAGATATTTCTCGTTTTCTTGCAAGTGTTCCATTACATGCGATTCCTTGGAAAGAATATACGGTAAATTAATGTGGGATACACATATTATTGAATGAGAAAAAAACTAATCATCTAATTAACAAAAGGAGGGAATTATGAGCAAATGGGCTGATTACGGAATTTCAGCGGTTAAATTTAATGAAGGACACACCCACATTAATAAGGTTAGAGTACATCCTGACAATGGTGATTCTATAGGTGCTTTTTTTGAACAAACAAGAATGGACATAGTTAACGCAATTAAAAAAGGTACAACATTTGTAACAATATTTAAGGGCAGTGACGGAAAATGGCAGAAGGGTCAATCTGTTTACATTATTAAAATAAATGGAGTTGAGTACATTAAAACTGTTGATAACGGGAAGGCCATAGACAATCTCGACAATCTTCCTGAGTTTTAATCAGACTATTATCTCCAATTCTTTCTATAGTAATATCGATAGTCAGAAATTGGATCAGATAATACAAGGCTGATAAAAAATATTGTCGACAAAATTGTTGATGTTTACAAAATTAAAAAGATCCATACAAATATGTTGAGTTAGCAAAGGAGGAAACCATGAGTTATCTTGCAATCGTATCGTTTGATATCAAGAATGGAGACGCAGACGATTACGATAATGTTTACAAAGGATTCGAGGCCATAGGATTGAAGAAGACAATCACGCCAGACAACGGGAAAGCCATAATGTTACCGACGACGACCACCGCTGGCGAATTTACAGGGCAGAGTGCAGCTACAGTGCGGGATTCTCTATGCACAGATACACAAGCTGTCTTCACAAGAAATAACATTCATGGAGAGATTTTCGTCGCGGTGGGAGGAGACTGGGCCTGGGGTCGCAGAACGCCTTAATGTGTGAAGGGCGCTAAATCAAGGATATTTCATCGATTCTTGTCACATTTTAATTTCCATGATAACTTAATTATAGTACGTCAAAATATAGCATACATTATAAGGAGGTTATATGAAAAAAATCATTATTTCCATGATGTGCGCATGTTTCTTTATCACTATAATGGCTGTTATTTCGGCACAGGCCAGCGAAAAAAAATATGAAGTTTATGCACGTTACCTTCCCCTTGAAGAGAAAGATTGGGTAACACTTTGGGGTTTAAAAGAGGCACATCATACTTATTATTGCGAGAAGAAAAAATCAAGCGGAACTGAGAAATGCTATTCTCGTACAGGACGAAGTGAAGAAGGAAAGAAATTATCAAATACGACCTCAAATGAAAATAACACCAATGTAAAATGCGTCTATGACAACGCAAAAAAAGGAGGCGCTTGTGATGTCAAGCAGTATATAAGCAATCCCGCTAATCGAAGAGGGACATGCCATCAGGAAACAAACCATGGACTACGAACGGGAAAAAATGGTGGGCCAACTGTCTCTGATGCAAAAGGTTATTGGGTGACAAAAATGGTTTATGGAACTTATGGTAAGGATGGTCTTGAAAAAGACTGTAAGGCCAAATGTAATCAATAATATTATAAGTCATTAAAATCATCTCCATTGCCCGTGTAATATTACGTTGCACCCCTAACACAGACAAGGGCAGATTGTTTTGCAGAAATTATGAAAAAATATAAAATAATACTCCTATCATTAATTATATTAATTGCTTTGATTGGCTGGTATCACCGAGGCATATTGCAATCCGGGAAAAGAGGGGTATTTGCTCAAATAAATTGGTTAGCAGGCAATCCTATTGACACCATTAAACTTTCTACACCGATACCAAGACAAATGGCCGTATCAACAGATATAAATAACGAAAAGATTTCTCCTACATTCAGTATTTTAAGAACCAGTAGAGAAAAAGCTGAAGAAGAAGCTAAGCAATTGTTTGAGGAGCTTGATAAAAAATCCAACGAAGAAATAATCAAAGAAGCACAAAGCATTGATCCCGATTATATCAATGGTGTAGATCGAGATATGCAGGATATTATTGAGTCGTTTAATTTGACTCCTTCCATTGTTGAACAATTAAAACGTTTTCGAGCAACAATGACATTAGCAACTTACAATCTTGAGCAAAGAAATGCCAGCTACGGAACATTTTCTGTAGCCGGATGGGAAATAGAAAAAAGGTTTCATGAATTCCTTCTTAAAAATTTTACGGAAGAACAATTTCAAATTATGTTAGGTATTGCGAAGTGGCAATTACGGGAAAAACCACACCCGTATGATGATGTGGAAGGGTTGTATTGGCCGCAATCAGAAGCATTTGGAGAATTAAGTATAGATAAAGATATAACATCAGAAAAAGAGCTTTTTTCTATTGTGCCTTATGAAAAACTTCAAAAAATTATTGACTATCAAAAAGAACATGAGCGTATTAATAAAGAACGACGAACACAAAGCAATATGGGAATCTTGCCAGATGATGAATTTGTAAAATTGATGGATATAGAATTGTATAATTTCTATAAAAATTTGCGTGAATTGCTTACGCCAGAAGAAGCAGCAGTTGTTGGCTACTCAGTAATTTATGAGGAACCGGACTCGGTGGAGGAAAAATAATGACTAAAAAAACACTAGATAATCTTAAACGTGCAACATATAATTTGTTAGGACAAAGAAAATTATTTTTCCTCTGAAAAATGCTAAAATGCTTTCTTGCTTCCTGTCTTTCTTTCTATTTAATAATAAATTATTTCTCAATGATTGAAAGAGAAATATTTTATAATTAACAAATCATTGCGATAATTCGCAGTGGTATATTTTATAAATTTTAACTTGTATTTTTTCTCCCATTTTGATAGAAAAAAGAAACTACGGTTCCGCTTTACAAAGAGACGCCAAACCTCTAAATGATAATTAAATCAGCGTTTTCTCCGCTTATTTCCCCGTATTTAACAATACCTTTTCGATAAAGATTTTCTCTGCTTAAAACGGCGCTCACTTGCCGTTGTGTCCAGTGTTTTCCGTTCCGGCGGTAATAGCCGCGTCCGTTAAGGCGGTCGGTTATTTCACTGTCTGTTTTATGCTGCTTACTCAATGAGTAAATAGCTTTTACAATTTCCACTTCCTTCGGATTTTTCTTTATTTCTTTGCCTTGTCTCATGTATCCGTAAGGCAGGGTGCCGCCAGCAATACAGCCCTTTCGTGCTCTTTCTTCCCGACCTTTCTTGAGTCTTTCAATAATTTCTTTACGGTTTTCTTCAGCAATGGCTTCTTTAATTTGTCTGATTAGCACATCCTTCCTGTCATTACCGTCATAATTGGGCATATCGGCAATAAATACCGTTACACCTACCTTATTCAAATCGTGAAGCAAATTTTCCGTGAATCGAAGATCGCGGGACAAACGATCCAGCGAAGAGACGATAATCGTGCCGACCTCGCCGCTTTTGCAGTTTCTGACAAGCTTATTGAGCGCCGTACGCCTTTCAGACACTCCGCTTTTAGCCTCGTCCAGGTAGAAGGAATCCACAAGTAAACTCTGATTTTCCGCATATTTCTCAATATCCCGTTTCTGAATGTCAATTCCATAGCCTTTCTTTTTCTGTTCAAGAGTGCTTACCCGGCAATACGCCGCTACAAGTTTCTTTTTTTCCATGTAGTCGATGGTTAACCGTTATTTCAGCGTCTCTTTGTAAAGAGGCGCTTACCAATTAAGACTAAGGCAAGAATGTCAATTTGTCCATTAATCTGAAGGATTTAAAAGGAGCGGAAAAATGACTAGATTTGTTTCTTTAATATTGGGCGGAATAGATTCTTTGATATATTTTTTCATAGGACCTTTTAATGTTTTGTATATCATCCCGTTGTTCTTCCGCAGGATAGAGCCTTATTTTGGTATCGAATTACGAAAAATTTACTTCTTTGAAATATCAGGCGTCGTATTGATGTGGATTGGACTGATTATCGCTGTTTGGTGCTCAGTACTCATGTCAACCAATCGCTTAAGTTCGGTTATCCCTTTTTTCAAACCAAAAGCGCTGGTTACCTCTGGACCGTTCAGCCAAGTTCGCCATCCTATGATGTGGTCGCTTTTCTTTGTATTATTCGGAGAAACGTTGATGTACAGTTCTTCGTTTACATTCTTTTGGCTGCTTGTCTTCATTCGCTTTTCAGTTATCTATATCGGAAAATTTGAAGAACCGTATCTCCATAATCATTTCGGAGATGCTTATAAAAAATATTCGATTATTGTTCCGTGTTGGCTTCCTAAGTGTTTTGTTGCTAATAAGCATACAGAGTTTTCTGAGTGACTACGAGCACTCAACAAAAAATGTTTTTTCAATTTGACAAAGAGTAATGGATTTATAAAAACTAGTCCAACTATGATTCCACTTTGTTGCTTTTAAGATAATCGTAAAATTCTTCTTTTGTATAAGATTTTGTTCCCTGACCTCCCTTGGTATCCTTAAATTTTTTCTCCCAATTTCGTAAAATTTGTCGGTTTGCTTCTGATTCTTTCTTGTTAATTTTTTTTAAGATGTAATTCAATTCATAATCTTGTAAAGAAAGCTGAGACCAATCACTCATAGTTTACTCCTTTCGGCTTTTATTCCATTACTCTTTGTCATTTTCATTAACACTGCTGTTAGATAAAACGAACATTGATTATATCAGCCATAACTTGTCCAAAGTGCACGCCGAAATCAAGCATTATTATTTGCGATTTTTAATCACTTCAGAGGAAAGTGCTTACTTGCTATAGCTATAAAGTTTCAGTTGAGGACATTTATATATACTGTGTATTGCGGATCAAAAGAAAGTAATGTTGTTGCGCTTGGCCTGTGCAGCGTCAGCGTTCAAGAGCGTGTGGAAATTTATATCAAGTTTTCATTGCACTTCGCAATCGTATGATTTCCGCAATAAGATATAGCTCGTCTTCTTTAGTGACAATCCGAGCATGCATGGAAGCTATACGGATTGGTTGAAGACGCTGTAGTGACTCACGGACACTTTCCATTCTCTTGAAACTTCCTTGAAAGACTTCTCGCCAATGATCTTTCTTGCAAATAATCGTCTCATAGTCGGTGAAATCAGCTACTTCAATGTAATCTAAAATTTCTCCGTTTTTTTCAGCTTTTTCTTTCTTGAATTTCCACTCCTCATAAATCTTTGGTGCAAGTCTCTTCTTCGGCCAATCAAGGCCGTATTGGGTAGTCATTTTCTCGTCAATGAATTTACGCAGCAACCTTTCAAACCTCTGTAAAAGATCATGGCACTTGTTTGTTCTTTGAAGGCCAGCCTCTTCTTCTGGATTAGCCGACCGCAACTTAACTATCCCGAATAATTCCAAATCTAGAGACGCGTCATTAAGACCAGCAATGTCGAGACCCGCATGAAAAGCTGCTTCTGGGAAATCAGTGAGTGCCGAGTTAAAACCACGATCTATATAGAAATCATTCCGAGCAACGGGATCGATGAAAACAGCTTCAGGGAAAGTGATTTTGTCTCTCCAGTCACCAAGATCATAACGAAGAGCCACGGTAAATTCAGGATCAAATCCATTTACTGTCTTGAGAGCATTCCCGATACCATACAATTCAAGGATGGCTGAAACAGACCGCTCAGCTTCTACTCTATGCAGCCAAGGAGTTGTGATCGTTTCAAGGGTTCTTTGTATATCAAGCATGGGAACTCCATGCTGTTGGGCGAACTTGACAACTACACCACTTTCATAACTATTAAGGAGATGATCTATCTCAAACGTCTGAGGAAGCCGGAACATCATTTCGTGGCGTTTTATCAACTCACGAGTTTCCAACTGTTGTTTTTGCATATCATTTACGATCTTGGCAGCCGATATGGCCTCCATCTGGGCTGCCCTTAGAGCAATATCCCTTGCCAAACTTTCGTTGTGGTAGATTGCTTCTGACAATATTAAACTTTGTGTGACTTCCTCAAGCTGGCGTCTAGCCTCTTCGGCCTGGCTGGTAGCTTTCCACATCAGGTCTTGCTCATGTTGGTATTGCGAAGTAATATATTTATTTACTAAGTCCACATGATTTATCGTATCTCTGAGTGGATCATTTATTTGCATTAGCTCTTGCTCGCGCTTTATAATTCGTTCCATGGTAGATATTGCGGAGTTCTCTGTGAGGTATCGGTTAGCATCCCCAAAGAGGCCTTGGGTTAATTGATGTTTTGTTTTATTCGTTGTTATTTTCAGTTGTGCACTCTCCCGTTTGAAGAAGTGACGAAAAAGGCGAAACAAATAGTCGTTGCTACTCTCTGCTTCTTCCTTAGGAAGGTCGATGATTTTGGGCGTAAAGGAGACAATCGTTTCTCCCTTCTCGTTAGGTCGAACCTGCCGTTCACCGTCTTTATAGGATTCAAAAAGCCATCCGTTGTAAGTGATGAATTTCAGAGAAAAGGTCTCAATCTCTTCATCTGTAATCAGATTGATTTCTCCATCGGTTAAACAATCTCCATGGACATTCGAATCTTCTTGACCGCTAAATGCCACTATCTTTTTGCAGAGCAAACGCAGCAATTGCCTGGTAAACTCTAAACTACTCACTTTTGGTAATTCGAGCATTTTGGCCAATGTTGATTGATTGTTGTAGCTCACTGACTCACATCGAATTGTTCCTATTGCGTTACTGTCGAAATCAAAATTGTGCAACAGTGAACGGTTTTTTAAGTCAATTATCATATCGTATCACCAAGTGATAAAAACTAAAGACAAGATACTTTCATTTATTGTGATCCACTAAAAAAATCAACCGGCGCGGTGGACGGTTGATTTGGAAAGTTATTTGAAAATTATTATTCACTGATCTTTCTGAACCCGTAATTGTTCTTCTCGTTCACTGTTGAGTAATTTTAAAGAGTCTATTATTTTCCTGTTTTCTTCAGTAAGAAGACGAAGTGTAACTGAATCAAGATTGTTGTTCTCTAGCAATTCCATGAGCTTCATATGATAATGCAAGTAAACAGTTGGGGCTGGAATCGCTGTTCGTTTCCCAGATTTAAATGCAATTTCCATCGATATCTTTACATCTTCCATTGCTATTTGAGCAGCCATTTTTATTCTTTCTCGTTTATTTTGTGATCGAGATTGGACTATGATTGTTGCTATTGATGCAGTGGCTCCGATTAAAGCACCGATTAAACCAGAGAGAAGCGGAATATAATTTTCCATTTTAATAGCTCCTTATAAAATAACAATTAGTATACGATCTTCGCTTTTCCCGATATTTTGAGTATCAAAATAACATAACCTCTTTTTTCTTGAAAGGAAAAGGTTACATAATTATCAGCTAATAATTGCATATAGCTAGACACCAATCGTCAAGGTAATTCCGATTTACAACATCTAAGTTAAAAAACTTTCCACTGCTTTTTTCAAACAGCAAGACTGAAACCTTGCTTCAATGCTTGCCATTGCTTCAACTCAGCTATAATTTGGTTTGAACTAACGAGAGAGAGGTTCTATGCATCAAAACAAGGCTAATCCATTGTTTTGAACTATCCTTGCGATTCTTCTTGACTAAGCATAAACTTAAAATAATTTAAAATCGTGAATATACAAAGAAATAAGTGTTGAATTAGAAACTTATATTTAGTAGAAGTCTTCAATCCTCAAACAAAAAGTAGCAAGAGTACGTGGTTCTATCCGTTTTGAGGATTAAGTTCGAAAGTTGGTTTATATTTTAAAGATTGGCGGAGCATAGAAGAAAAGGTCAACCATTTAACGCTTTCACATGAAGATTGAAATTATTAAACAGAGTGGAATTAAAGGGTTAAGGACGGCTGCTTAAAGGCAAAAGGGCCATTATTTTATTTACCAAGTTGGTAAAGTATTTTCTTGCAATATTATAAATACATGCTATCATGAATCTAGACTTCGATAATCTAAAACACGAAACTCTTTTAAATAACTATGAGGCTTTGTGTAGAAAATTTAACAAGAAAGGTTTTGACTTTGCAAAAGATATTATAGCTACAATAGATATATTAATTGCAGCCGATACGTTATTTGATGTTCCACGCAGCTTTCGCCCTCATCCGCTTAAAGGTAAATATAAAGGCTATTTTGCAGTAGATGTCACAGATAAACATAGAGTGATTTTCAGGCCTAATCATGACGGAGATCCTGAATTTAGAATAGATAATTATAAAACGATTAAATCAATTATAATAATAGAAATATTTAAAGATTATCACGATTAAACTATGGCTTACATACCAAATAAAGCAGTACATCCAGGACACACCATTGCCAAAGCTTTGGAACGGGAAGGAATGCCCCAAAAAAATCTTTGTGCAAGAACTGGATTATCTGAAAAACATTTAAGCCAAATAATAAATGGATCGGCTTCTATTACTGTTGAAACGGCACTTCTTTTAGAAAACGCCTTGGGAGGATCTGCCTCTTTTTGGATTAATCTTGAAAAAAACTATCAAGAGACAAATGCTCGTTTAGAACGCATGTCTTTAGTTAAAAAAGAGATAAGTTTGGTACCTAAATTCTTTTACAACGAATTGGCTAAAAGAGGATATGTCCCGCAAACATCCAGTAATGAGAATAAGGTTGAAAATCTTTGGCGATTTTTTGGTGTTAATTCCTTATCATATATTGAGAATACCGAGCCAGTTGTTTATCGCAAAAAAAATGGCGTAGAAGTTAAAAAAGACGGCATAGCAGCATGGTTAAGATGTGGCGAAATAGAATCGAAAAAGGTTACTCTTCCAGAATACTCAGACAAAAAATTAAAACAGTCATTACCCAAAATTAAATTATTGTCTGTAAAGAATCCCGAAGAATATTCGAAGGAAATAAGAGATATTTTAAATACGTGTGGAGTCTATTTAGTTTACATACCCCATTTCCCCGGCATTGGTGTTAGCGGTGCTGTGAGATGGATTAATAATAATCCTCTTATTCAACTAAGTATTTATAATGCTTGGGCAGATATTTTTTGGTTCACCTTGTACCATGAAATCGGACATTTGATATTACATGGAAAGAAAGAAAAATTTATTGAGTATGATGATCGAGATTTAGTTACGGCTAAAGAAAAAGAAAATGAAGCAGACAGATTTGCTAGTGATGAATTAATCCCGGAAAAGAGTTACACAGATTTTTTAAAAAAACCATTATCATTCCAAGGAATTATTGAATTCGCCAATAGTTTTGGTATTCATTCCGGAATTGTTGCTGGTCGATTATGTCATGATGGAAAAGTAAATTGGAATAAAGTTTCAACTCTAAGATCGAGACTGAAATTCGCAGATGAATAAAAGCAGTATTTGATAGTCTTTAACATTAAAGTACAAAAATAAGCGTTGCATTATAAATACTGTTCTCATGCCTAAACAAAAAATTACAAGAACATACGGACCTATCCATTTTGAGGATTTAGACCCTCATCGTTTTGAGGATATGATTCGAGAGCTGATTTACGATTTTAAAGATTGGCAAAGTATTGAGGCTACCGGCAGAAGTGGAAATGATGAAGGTTTTGATATACGCGCATACGAGAAAGCGGAAATAATTACAACTTCTGAAAATGAAAATAATATCGAGGAAGAACAAGTTCATCCAATGGAAGGTAATTTATGGATGATCCAGGGGAAAAGGGAAAAAGAGATCGGTCCCAAAAAGATAAGCTCAATTCTTTCTGATATAAATCCTGAAATCCCTCCGTATGGATATATTTTGGCCGCATCAGCAAATTTTTCCAAAGACTCCTACGACATATTTCGTGAAGAACTGCGAAAGAAGGGGGTAATGGAATTTTATCTATGGGGAAAAGCAGAACTTGAAGATATGCTGCACTTGCCCAAAAATGACCGCATATTGTTTACATTTTTTGGCATTTCGTTAGTAAGCAAAAGAAGGACAAGAGCAACAGAAATACGTTCAACAGTAAGCGTAAAAAACAAATTATTCAGGACAGTCGGAGAAGGACGTCAATTCCATCAATCAATTTTAGTGAGAGATTTAAAAGATACACATTATCCATATCGAGTGGAATATAAAGATTTTGAAACAAAACCTCGGTGGAGAGAATATATAGCTTTCGATCATCATCCGCTTGGTTTAATGTGTCATAGCCATGAATATTTTGCCTATGTAGATACAGAAAAAAAGGAGTGGGATTTTACCAAAGAAATTGACCTGGTTAACAGACAAATAGAAGATCAGGAAGATCGCCAAATAGCACATAAAAAAAGAACTTCAGTTAATGATTTTTGGGATTTTCTGCCAAGAAAAAATAAAGGTTACTCTGCTATTGATTGTATTATAAAATATTCCGACATTGCAATAGTAGATGAAAAGGGGGATGTTTATTATAATTTCCCCCACCTTTATGTAGATTTTTTCGGTGACATGGGCCCGTTTGCTGGATCTTGGAATACTATAAAAATAAATAACAAGGGAATAAAGCTTACAAAAGAATATAAAAGAATCAGCATATTTCCTAAAAAATTTGAGAAAGAAAAATTTAAAAAAATCTATAAAGACAAAAAGATTCTATTGAACGCCGAAAGTCAAAAACAGTTTAAAGATTATAAACTAGACACGCTTTATGAAACAGATGGGAAATATTCTTTTTTAAAGCCAAAAGACGTCATATTAATCGATAATCCACAAAGCGAAACGGAACAGGACTATATCCAGATAACACATATATTTAAATCAAAAATTAAAAATCATGTAGAAGATTCAGCAGATTCATGGAACACAAAAAATAGTATCCAAAAACAATTAGGACGAGAGTTAGATGAAGACGAAGAAATTAATGTTTATGAGTTCAGAAGAGTTCATGAATGGCAATTTGAAGATAAATAACTTATATCATATGAAATGTTAATATGGATAAAAAAATAATCAGAGAGAAATTAAGCTTATTTAGGGGTATCATTATTTCAGATGCAACTGTAATAGAAAGAGCACTTGGATGGAAGTTAAGAACATATTTTTTTCCAAAAACTAATCAACAAGCCTCGGATTTTCTTTATTATATTATAGAAACATCTCACTTTAGTTTTGATAAAAAGATTTCACTCTATGAACAAATTCCGTATTTCAAAAAATTGAAACAATATTCAAAAATAAAAAGTTCTTTAAGATTTGTTCAACAACTGAGAAACGCCTTAGCTCATTGGGATTTAGATGAAAAGATGAGCAATGAAAATGAAATTGTGATTTGTAATCCAAACACTTTTAAGAGATTAATTTTAAATGACGAAGTAATGGAGAAATTTCGAGAACACGAAAAAATTCTCTTGAAAGCATTTGGCTGGGAACAAACCCTTAAAGAAAAAACAGGAAATAAATGATCAATAATTATGAGCTGGGAAGATACATTTAATTCGTGGTGTAAACCACCCGGACAAACAGAGCAGGATAAAATGAATAATGCCGAAGCCGCAATTAAAAAGGCCATTGCTAAACATGATCGCCTCTCTGATATGGATATTACTGTATTTGCCCAAGGTTCCTATCAGGCAAATACAACCGTGAAGCAAGATAGCGATGTTGACGTATGCGTACGCCTTAATTCAACTGTTTTTACAAGATATCCAGAAGGGAAAAATAATGCAGACTATGGCTATACTGATGGAAGCATTAGATTTGCTGAATATAAAAATTTAATCAATGAAGCATTAAATGATTATTTTGGATCGCAATATGTAACTCGTGGAAATAAGGCATTTGATATTCATTCAAACTCCTATAGAGTTGACGCCGATGTTGTACCGGCATTTGCATACCATTGTTTTGAAGATGGCTGTGATGATTACAGAAAACCAGCCGGAGTAGCATTTGATACTGATAAGGGCGCAAGAATAATGAATTGGCCTGATCAAACATACTCAAATGGGGTAGATAAAAATAATGCTACATCCCGCCGTTATAAAAAGATGATCAGAATCCTAAAAAATCTTCGTAACGATATGCAGGAAAATAAAATTACTGCGGCTAACGACATTGCTTCTTTTTTAATTGAGTGTCTTGTTTGGAATACTCCAAATAAAGGATTTGGTCATTTAAATCTAACTGATGATGTTAGATATGTCTTGGCTCATACTTTCAATGAAACACTCACCGATGAAAAATGCAATGAATGGGGCGAGGTAAATGAGATAAAATATTTATTTAGACCTTCCCAGCCATGGAGTAGGATACAAGCTCATAATTTTCTATCGGCTGCATGGGATTATATTGGTTTTGAGTAATATATGAAAAATATACGCAAAGAAATTAAAGTATGGCTACAGCTTGGCTCATTTGTTGTAATATGGGCGAGTGTACTTCTCGTTTCGAAAGTTCCATTGGTAATTGGATGGGAAGCTATAAAAAAGTTGCCAGACGCAATAACAATTTATGTCATTCTCGCTCTAATTTTCACGAAATGGGCATGGAGGCTTCCTATATTCAAGGGTTGGTTAGTTCCATTCCCGGATATAGAAGGCACATGGAAAGGCACTTTCCAAAGTACATGGGTTGATTCTATTAGTGGTCAGAAACCGCCTTTAAAGGAGGTTTCTATAGCCATCAAACAAACATTCTCAAATATTAGTTGCTTGATGTATACGGATGAATCCGATAGTTACAGTACAACAGCACAGATCATCGAAGACGATGAAAGCGGCGTGTTTCGTTTGAGCTATAATTATACTAACCGATCTCGAGCGAATGTACGCGATAGGAGCGCTATCCATGATGGAGCTGCTATATTAAAAATCATACTTGAGCCGAATAAGAAATTAGAGGGTGAGTATTGGACGAGTCGTAAAACGACGGGGGATATCTCTGTTAAATTTATATCAAAGGAAATCACACAAAATTTGTAATTTTTAAAACAGCTTTTCTGAATCGCTTGCTCATTTTCCTATGCAGTAAGCCAAAAGCTCTCCCTCAACTCTTGCCAGTGCTTTAATTCTATGATAATCTGATTCCAATGGGTGAACGCGTAGTCCACCAAAGGGGATTTTTCATTTCCAAAAGTCCTATTAAGCTCGTAAATAAGCCCCAATTTGGCGGTTCCAAATCCTTCATTTCTTTTATAAGAAATTCCTTCCGGGAAAACCATTTTTTGGAACCGCAAATGAGAAGTGGCTAAATCAAGCCATTGTCTGCCAAGATCGGCAATAAAAGCATTCGCGTAAGATAATACGCCTTCAATATCAAACTGATCAATCCTTGTTTCATTCAAGGATATTTTTATTGCCATAATCTGATTTTCAATTTCTTCTTTTCGCTCTTTAAACTCTTCGGGCGTGTATGATCCTTCTTCCCGCATTTCAAAAATTCTTTTTCTTTTTTCATCTAATATTGTTAATTGCTTTTCATAGTTTTGAGCTTCTGTTTTTAGGTCTAAATCCTGTCTGTTCCACAAACTCAAAACAACTGCCTTGAATACATCCAAGAAATCTTTTTTTGGTGTTATGTCTTTCAAATATTCGACAAAGTCATCTTCCAGTTTTTGCTTGCTTATGGCCTTGCCGTACATTAAACATTCTTTATTGAAGCAATGGTAGTAATAATATTTCTCGTTTCTACCAGTTGAACAGCTCCCAGTTAATGGCTGTCCGCAGTGTCCGCATTTAACGGTTTGCCTCAATGGGAAATTAGGATTCCTCCTGATTCTTTTAACTCTGTTTGATTTTCCTGATAAAATAAAATGTATTTTAAAATATTCTTCTTTGGTTATCATCGGTTCATGTATGCCTTGAACTTCTTCGTTAGTCCAAGGATTCACAATGATACCGGCATAATATTTCAGATACTTAACAAAAATTTTGCTGACTAACTGAGGACTTGTTTCTTTACCTCTGATTTTGCTTAAGCCCTGCTTATCTAAAAGCTGGATCATATCCACTTGCGTATATATTCCTTTAGAAAATTCTTTTAATGCTTTTTGAATGATAGGGAAGATTTGTGTATCCGGTTTATCGGCTACGAGTTTCTTTTCACCTCTTTTTCTTGCATGTTGGCATTCATAGCCGATAGGTGGCTTGAAAGGAGTTATGCCCTGATTGATTTTGGCTATCATCCCACTAATGCTTCTTTGAGCTCTGACAGCATTATCAAATTCAGCGCTTCCGGCTAAAACTGTTTCAATAAATTTCTCGGCGGGATTGTTGCCGATAGGTTCCGTAACAGAGTGAAGGGTTACGCCATATTCAATAAGCATTTTTCTGACGTAAAAATGATCTTCGGTGTTTCGGGCGAAACGGTCTACTTTATAAACAACAAAAGCGTCGACCTTGCCTTTATTCTTCCGGCAGAATTCAATGGCTCGTAAAAACTCTGCTCTCTGGGCTGTTTTGGCTGAGGCTCCTTCTTCGCGATAAATACCTAAAACCTCAATGCCCTTGCTTTGGCAATAGGCACGGCAAAGTTCATCCTGATTTTCCAAGGATGTTCCTTTGACTTGTTCTTCACTTGATACCCTTACATAAATTATTCCTTTCATATTTTTATTTTTAGACAACTTAAAAGGACAGTCTGGTCGCCCAAATCAGCTCTCCGAAGATACGCATCATTGGCAGACTGCCCCTTTAAGGCAAGGATACGTATGAAAAATCGGAGATTAAATTGAATTGGGCGACATTTATATTATAAATGGAATAGATATTTTTAGCAAAGCCAGCGGTGTGGATATATGATATTTTGCATTATACGTAATTTATTTATTTTACAACTGATCAATTAATTCAGACTAGCCTATATAAAAATGTATGGTTGAATTAATATAAATAGATTAATTTAGAAGGCAACGCGCTCGTATTATATAGCTCTTTATTTCCTATCTCTTTGTGAATCTTCAACAATCTTCAGATGTAAATTACGGAAAAATGCAACTAGACGGAGAGCAAGGTCTATGTAAGCTTTTGCTTGTTCTGCTAATGGCTGGTAATCAACTGCGTGTACAACTTGGTTACGGAGATGGCGAAGTTCTTCAAAAAGAGTAAAAGTATCATCGCCAATAACCTTTTGTTCGGCAAGTTTTCCTACAATAATTGTAGTGGAGATAATTTGGCTAGAACTTGATAAATTTTCCTTGGTTTCATGTAACTGCAGCACAGAAAGTTCAATCTCAACCCAAGCTTCTATAATTGCAGATCTAGCAGATATTTCAGCTAATGAATACAGGTATTTGTAAGAACTTATAGATGGGGGAGCATAATTTGGTGGAAGGGGTGTTTTTTCAACAATTTTCTGAGATTGTTCATAGGGCGGCATGTCGACACCTGGTATACCCTTAGGCAGTAAAGGTTTTGCACGTTCCTGCACCTCTCTAATTGCATTGCCGAATCTCATCCTAAATTTTTCTCCAAGCTCAATATCCACCGGTTCCTTAGATATTCGTTCAACAATTTTACAAAGATTAGTGAGCAAGCTTTCAAGTTGTTGTTTATAAAACAATACAAGAAATATAACTACAAGCGGCCATGCAATAGAGGAAAGACATTGTAGAAAAATCTTAACATAATCCATAATCAAAGCCTCCTTGGGGATGCTAAAGATTATTTACCTAAATAAATAATATACTATAAAAAAATCGTTCTCTTACAAGGTGTAATTATGTCGTATGAAATAAATAGTTTTAAAATTGATAACTTAATATCAATGAATAATCAATAAGTTTCTTGCTGGTAGGATACATGATTATCTTTAGATATTATAAAGAGAAACGGGCTCATCCATGATAGGAAAAGCCCGTTTTAGTTTATTCAAATCGGAAGTAATTCATTTTTTTTTCTGCCATCTGAATTGCCAATGGTTTTACAAGTGATTCATCGACAAGCAAAACAATGTGTTCAATCTGATGCAAAAGTTCAAGCTGTGCATCGGAAAGATAAGGCAGTCCGAAATTGCAGACGCATTGTCTTCCGTTTTCTATATTATAGACACAACGGAACATATCGTTTGTAAAATAGACCGGCTCGCTGAAATCAATGTTGCAGAAATTGTAAAGGTACAGTTCGGGATTGAAGCTGCTATGGAAGACAGGCTTGCCGTCTTTCATTTTAATTCCGTAATAAGCGACTTTCATTCCTTTGGCATCCCTGACTGCAAAAGCAACGCTCCCGGCCAGCATGGTTTTGCCTTTAGGAACTCCAACCTCAAGCAACTTGCACATTTCTTCTTCAATGCCTTTGGATTTTATGAAATCGTTATAAAACAATTCATAATTAATGTTGAGTTCCTGGGTAATTCTTTTGGCATTGCTACTGTGAGCCTTGAGTAGAAAATCATTGGCGTCCTTCCATCCCAATCCTTTCACTTTCATAGTCAAACAAATGATATGGCCGCTTGATTTACATTTCGGACAGTAATAAAGATTCTTCTTGTCACCATACTCTTTTATGGCGGCTTTGCCGTCGCAATCAGGCCGGGGGCAAGCGAATTTCGCATAAGCTCCCTGTGATTCAAACTCGACACCGATTAAGCCTAAAGCTTTTTCCGTATCAATACTTTTTAACGTTTCTTTGTAATTCATGTTTTTCCTCCTTTAGGTTTGTTTTCAATCTTATTCATTCCATCTTGACTCATGGGTTTTCCCCAGCCCTCTTAAGAGGGCTGGAGTTCCATAGTCCTTTAGGGTTACGCGTCTTTCTTTCACCAAAGACACGTTCGCCATGTTCGCCATCGCGAAAGTCCTTTTCGGCATCGGCCTATCGATATTTCTACCAAAGGGTTTTCACCCGCATCCATTAAGAGGGGCTACTAACGAACACCTTTCAGCCCTCATGGTAATTCAGGCTGGTTGGTAGGACTCCATCGTAAACCAAGGTGGCTTAGCTTTACGTTGGGGTTCTACTGATATCGGCTCAATTGCCTTTAGCCCGCCATTTTGCTTTCTAGCTTCTCATCCTGCAAAATGAGTTTCAGAACCTTTCCCGTGTCGCCCAATACCTGCAAACAGGCGGCCACGGGCGTCAGCCCTGCTTGGGCTGCGTAGCCCTCAATGTACCTGTATGAATTCCCGGTAGTCTCTCTTTCTAGCCCCAAAATACGGGTAAGGGCTTCAGCTGACAGTTCCGCCACGATCTCCTGCTTCCAGTTCTGCCCGGATTCAAGCTTTCCCAAAACCAGCTTATGAGCGTGGTGTGCCAGTTCATGGAAAAAGACGGATTCCTCCGGCGTCGCCAGTTTTATGTAACTGCCTCCGTCATAGCTGCCCCAGAACTTCCCGTTCTCCGAAACGGCGTGGACATCCAAACCCCACTCCTTGGCCCTGTCCAATAGATGAAATGACCCTATTTTAGTCTTGCTGTAATTCAGCGGTTCTCCTTCTGTATCCTCGTAGCGGAAGACAGGAACTTGCAGATAACCCATCAAGCTGAAATCCTCTTCGCCTTCTTCATTCTTCTCCTTTTTGAACCGAGGCGCAAAAATATGGAAAGCCTGCGCTCCTTTTTTGACATGCCTTCCCGCTTCCAGCCATTGGCGGTAGCCTCTGGCGTCATTTGTGTTGTTCATCCACGTGATGATGCGGTTAAGGTAGCTCCACTGTTCCGAAGGAATGTCAAAAGAAGGAAAGGCCGCGTAGGAAATAGCCTCCGGTATCTGCCCGGACTTAAATATTTGTAGTATTCCACTGAGGGTTTCGCTGATCCTCGTGCTCATGTCTTTTCTCCTCTCTTTGTTTTTTTTCGATTTCATTTTTGATTATGCGGTTAACTAATACGGTCATTTTGACTCCGTCGCTTTTCGCCCACCGGTAAAGGTGCGGGATAAGCTCCTCGGATATTTTGGGTGAATACATAAAACCTCCTTTCTATTAATTTGGTTAAGCTTGGTTAAACGTAGATTGGTTTTATCTTCGCCTGTCCTTTGCGATTGAAAACGGTTCCGTTTTCAAGGTAGCTGGTATAACAGGCACCTAAAACCTTGTTCGGCTGGTGCGGAAACACCTCTGCCGAAATCTCAAAAATTTTATTGAGCCGTTTGGCTTCAAGGCGTGGATATTCACGGTGTCTCATGATGAATATGACTTGGACAGGCATACGGGTATAATGCTTGACCAGCTTTTCTTTGAGTTGGCTTTCGTTCATGTGGCCGTTGTCCAGTTCAAAACGGTACTGACTTATGGAAGCGTCAGCCGGTCGTTCAAAAGACACTTCCTGTATTTCTCTGTCGTGCAGAAACTTGCCGATAATGTTCCTGACACAAACATCATGGTTGAACAGAGAGGTCGGCAAAGTTTTGGCCTTAACCGTGTAGGCCTGTTTGCCATCTTGGTTTCTGATCCGTCTCAGGCGGAGAATCCGGTCTTTGACACTGCACATTTCGGAAAGCTCGGACGAATAGACGCGCCTGAGGCGGCCATCGCATCTGCCCTCCATGAAATAGGCGACATTGGCAGGCGTCGCCCAACGAACTTCTTTAACGAACCACCGAATCAGGTCTCTTTTTGATGTCATAAATGTGAGAAAACGGGGCAAGGGGTCTGTGGGCGGAAGCCCCAGATATTAGGTTCGTGTCGTCATAGTGTCCGAAGCTAATATCTGGGGATTTGCAATGCCCTGCTTGCAAGCCCCAGACTCCCTTTGCCCCAACATAAAACACGGCTAGGACGCCCTTTTATCGCTTTAAAAGTGCCGTGCCATATACGGGGAATAATTAAGCGGGTAGTAGTATTATCTACCTGAAGGAATACTGTTTTTTCTACTGTACCAATCTTCCAGTTCCGGAGGTTTTCTGCCCGGCAGCTTGCCAGCTTTCTTGTCCTGTTGCCACTTCTCATAGATGATCTCAGCCAGGGCATAAAGCTGGTCGCGGATTTCCAAAACCTGCTCGTCGGGAATGGACGGATCGTCCAGCAGTTTTTTCATTTGTTCGAGGGTAAGCATAATTTGGTATAATAATTCTTAAGTTTTTCCACGGCTCGCTGATAAGCCTTCCTTTCGGTAGGATTCAATTTGAAGTCGCCTAACTTTTTAGTTAGCGCCCGTCTCTCGCTTGTAGAAAAAAAGCCCATTTTAAAAAGTCTCGAAAGATCAGCCCTTATACCGATAGACTCCGTATCCATTTCGCAAAAGGCTCCCAGCTTGTGTTCAAAGGATGTGGATTCGTCTTCGTCATTCTCCTTTTCCCGCAGTTCATCCAATGAAATTACTTTTACGGGAACGTGCTTGTAGATGATGTTCATATATTTTGAGTCAAAGATTAAAAATTAAGGCACAAAAAAAGCCAGTGATAATAAAAAAGGCTTCGCGGAAGTTGTCCGATGAAGTACATTTTTTTTATTACCACTGGCTTGTAGTTATGCTAAAAAAGTCTGGGGGTAATAAAGAAAAACAACTTCCGGTGATATGCGAAAACATACCAAGCATTGTTGTTTTTTTTATTACCATTCAGGCTTCTTATGGTGCATATGAAGCCACTTTCGGGCGATTAAACCGGAAAGGGTAGAGTATTAAATTGTTGATATAAAGAACAGGGACTCAAGATTATACAACCGCCACGGGATTCGTCAATGGTTGCCATCTCTTGTCCACTTTTTACATTATAGCGAGATTGGGTGGATTTTGTGACATAAAAAATACCCAAACATTATGGGGCATTTTTATGGCGAAAAATAATTTATATTTTTGAGTAGAGCGACACGAATTACAATTCGCCCTTGAATGCCTTTTGCATCAGGGCTTAGAATTGATTTTCGAGTTCTTCGGATTGGGCGAGCATTTTCTGTCTGATGGCGTGAATTTTCTTTGCAAATGCATATTGAGTGAGAAAGAATTTAACGAACCGCAAAAGGCAATTGAATATTTAACCAACGCAATTCAGCTAAATCCAATGAATGTTGATGATAAAACTATCTACTATCAAGCCGTTCGCCCAACGTGATTCATTCGTTGCTAAATAGTGATTTCCTGTATTTTATACAGGGATCGGATAGCCAAGCTCCTTCTTAATTAACTCATACACTTGAATATGTTTGAAATACTTGATTGTGCCATCAGCACACTTTTTCTTTAGGAAATCTAAAACTTTTTGTTCTTCTGAATAAAGACTTGCGACATAATTTAATTCATAAGCTTGACTGCAATTAAAATACTTATCATCTTTTGCTTTATCTCTAGCCATTTAATTTCTCCTAAATATTTTTAATGATCACTATTGTTATATCTTCGTATAATCCAATAACACCTAAATATTTATTGGAACTCCGGTATCCTTAATTTGTTGTGCATCATCATGAATCGCGACCATAAAGTCTGTAGCTGCTTTGGAAATTTTGTCAGCATTGGCAAGAATGGCTGCCGAATTCTTGGGGTTATTAAGATAATCGGCCAACTGCTGAAACAAGTCGCCTCCATATGATTTGATTTCACCACCGATAAGATTCTGAAGGGCGTTAAATACAGTTGAGTTTATCTTCTTTTCAGCATTACATACTTGCATAGCTAATTTGTGACGAGCCGTTCTGGTATTACCAATGCCACTGCCTGACTTTCCCTTCGCCCAGAATTTAGTTGTATCTCCTCCGGCACTGGCAACATAACTGCCCAGACAGGATGCATGAAGAAGATCCTTCTGCCATGAATGCTGTTTAAGATTACTCATGGCATTGCGATCAGCCTCTGCAAAATATACTGCCAGAAAATCACCAACGCCTTCTCTGTCTTGATCGTTAAGTGAGCTAATATTGCCAGCATTGCATTGAGTCAAAACATTCATGATTGCACTAAAGAAAGACTGGGGGTCATTCGTATCACCAGCTTGCAGGATTTTATTGATTTCTTTCAGATAATAAACATCGGAAGCGTCAAGAAGTTTCCGCGCCGGAAGGGCGCTTGCATACCCGCGACCGGTTTTCTCCGGATTCTTCACTTTTGCATTAGGCGACGCATATCCCACCTCGTCAGCAATAACACTACCGAAATGAATAGTTGTTCCCGCGCCGGAAGCAATTGAAAGAGTTGGCGCGATTAGCTCTGCTGCCATTTTGGGATCTGTTGCAACATTAGTTACAGCTTTGAGAATCACATTATAAACGGTTCCGGGTGTTGACGTTTGACCTTTTATGGAATCAATTGCCTGCTCAAGTTTGTTCTGGTCACCGTTAAATTCATTGACTATTTTTTTAAAAACACTTGGATCGAAGTCTGAATTCAATTTAGCAATATATGCATCTCCGCCTATGATCTGAAATGATCTGTCATAGTCCTTATCAATATACTCAGGCTTAACTTTTAATAGCATATCCAGAAAAGTTGCTTTCCCCGTAAATGACTGAATATCAACATCGAACGGTTGATCTGTTTTAACATCGAGAATATTTGTTGCGGTACATTTCTGAAGAGTACAACTTTGACTGCATGTTGATGTTCCCGATCCGCTATGCCATGCCCAAATGCACGGCTGGGAGGATTTACAACTACTGATCAGGTTCCAATTGATGTCCTCACGACTGTTTGCTTCCAACCATTGATTTGCACAATTAAAATAATTTTTGCAGAAGAAATTTACTCCGGGAACTCGTGGTGACGGGTGACCACCCTTGATAACATTGTGTAGTTTGTTTTTTACATCTTTCTCGTAAGCTCCGGCCCGACTACCCCACAAAATAAACGAGGACGCACCCGCATTATCATCGATGTAGTTAACCAGATATTTTGTAAAGAGTCCCCATAATGCAACATGCCCTCCAATCGTACAACTCGAATCTTCGGGAGGACAGGGAATGGAGAGGGCCATATTCAATAACAGTACACCGTTCTGAGTCCATTTTCTCAAATCTCCATCGTTGAGATTTATGCACATTCCTTCATTCTGTACTTCAAGAAGGACACGCTGAATGGAAGCTACTTTAGATGAACTAACTCCTGGTTCTGTCGAAAATGCAAGACCCGTAGCTAAACCGGGTTGGGGGGCCGGATCTTGTCCCATAATAACAGCTTTTATTTCTGACGGTTTGACAAGGTACAATGCTCTGAAAGTGTTACCGATTGCTGGACCGATTTTATATCCCTGGTCAACTTGGTGTTGAATTGTATCGGATATATTTTTGACCTGTGCCCGAACATCCTTTGTCTCAAAAAAAGCATCCCAGCCGGCAGGAATACAACCATATGTCAAATCAAAAAGATTTGTGTCCTCCCATTTTGCCGTGGATAATTTTGAACATGTTGGTCCAGTGGGATATACGCCATCGGCATATATAAAATCCGGTCTGATTAAAGAAATTGATACTGAGAAGAGAATCAAAAGTAAGATAAATCTAAACTTTTTATTCATGAGAGCCTCCTTTTTTTTGATACATTAAGATAACGGCAAAGTTTGACTGATAGACACTACTCTATGTTTATTTCAAACCAAAACACTGAATCGGTCTGAAAAACAAACATTCAGTCCTATCTCGAACACTACAAACTTATTTTAGTGAAACATGCAAAAACCAAAGGTATCATCAATACCCTCTGCATAATGTGTGACATTTAACTTAACAATTTCATGAATCGAAATTGAAGCTAATCAGGTCATACCCCTTGTAAGAAATAAGGTGTATTATTTATACGTGAAATACGTATCATCATTATTATAAAATATAAGAACTGTCAATCCCTCGAAAGAGGAATTTTTGAATAGAAAAGACTATTTTATATTCATTATTTTTTTATAAAAAGAATCAATATTGGGTTTAAATCTTTAAGATTGTTCTGTTCCAGTCTTCTGAAAGCATTCAAAATTTAGGTGAAAAACACTGTCTCAATTCTTGCCAGCGCTTCAAATTAACATTTGAAAAGTAAATAGTTGCTTAGTATTATGATCTTGCTAATTGTGAAAAAAACTGAGGCAAAGGATGTGTTATGCACAAAATCATTATTCCCATCTTTCTTTTTCTGGCCTTTCTATGTTCCTGTTCAGGAAAAAGCGAAACGGCGTCGGACTTGATCAACAAAGCAAACGCATTATTGAGTGAGAAATTTAAGGAACCGCAAAAGGCAATTGAATATTTAACCAAAGCAATTCAACTTCAACCGGATAATGCCGACACATATAACATGCGCGGCAGTATCTATATGACTACAGGTAAAAATCAACTGGCCTATGATGACTTCAACAAAGCAATTCAGTTAAATCCAACAAATGCCGATTATTATAATAACCGGGGAACTATTTACGAAAAAACTGGCCATTATAAAGAGGCAATCAAAGATTTTGATGAAGCCATTCTTTTTGATTCAAATGCTGCGCAATTTTATAACAACAGAGGATCAGTACATCTGGAACACGGAGACAAAAAGATCGGCTGCCTTGATGCAGAAAGAGCGTGCGTATTAAAATATTGTGACTTATTGACATGGGCTAAGAAAAAAGGATACTGCCGCTAAAAGTTATTTCATTTTATAGCAAGCCAAAAACTCTCCCTCAATTTTTGCCTGTGCTTTAAATAAGCCACAATATATTTCCAAATGAAAATTAAAATTTTCTTGACTCTATTTCTCTAACATAGTTTATATTCCATGTTCAATAATAACTAATGATTCATGAATTCCTCCACTTCAACTGGTCCGCGCATTATATCCATGCCGAATGGTTGAAAGATAAAGTTTTAAGTTTATTCCCACTTATTAAATTCAGGCGAATAGCCAATATGATAGGAGGGCAAAATGCCAAAATCAGTAATGTCGTTTCTTCTTGCAGTCGGTTCCGTTTTCTTTTTAATGGGTATTTTGTTTAGCAGAAATTTGGTCGTAATTGGTATTGTAATGATGGGCATAGCAATCTTCATGGCGCTAAAACCGGATAGCATCTTAAGGAAAGATCAGGTTGAAGATTCCTGGTGTACGCTCATTGAGAATGCTCAAGGAAAGGCAGAGGGAGTTTTTCACAGCGCAGAGGCTTTCATAAAAGAAAATAATGTAGATCCTCTTTGCATAACAAACGAATCGATTTCTCCAGGATTTGTCAGTAGCATGTTCGGAAAGGCAAGAGAATTTTTAGTAGTTGTTTATTCGGGAAGTTTCAGGCTCAAACCATACCAGATATTCGTGAATGCCAGAGACTTCGGCAATCACCTTGATGTGTCTTGGTATTTGACTTACAGACCATCCATATGGCAAGCGCTTGCTTCACTTATTCCTTTCGTAAAAACGGCATCGGAGGCACTGAGAGAACTTGACCTTTTCGACCAGCAGGATTTACGGGCCTACGCCACTGTTGTCCATCATGCGGTATTGAAAAGCGTCGATAAGTTGATGCTTGATCTCAAGCAAGATCCATCCAAGATAGAAAGAAAGTCCAGAGGATTCCTGGGTATCTCATAGGATAAAATAGAATGAGCTTATGGAAGAAACTTTTTGGTGACGAAAAGCAGGGATCTTCAAAAGATAAATTGGTAGATACTTCTGTTCAACATGTCATCTCAGAACCCGGATTTTATAATGAAGAGATTCCCGGCACTTTGGATCTCGGCTGGTACTATAGTAAGAACAAAAACGAGTTCCAGATGGCCAAAATCAATCAGAAGGACAGAGCTACACACCTTTACGTTATTGGTGCGTCTGGTACGGGGAAAACGAAGTTTTTAGAGTATCTGATTCTGCAAGATATCGAGAAAGGCAACGGCTTCGGTGTCATTGATCCGCATGGAGATTTGATTGAGGACATCAAAGGCATTTTCTCCCTTCACTATAGTTATGATGATGAGGATATATCCAAAAAGATTGTTCTCATTGATCCGACCGACAAGACGTTTACAGTTACCTTTAATCCCTTGGAAAAACTGCCCGGCGTCTCCATTTCCGAACAGGTCAACGAGCTGGTAGGCTCATTCCGCAGAATCTGGGCTGAAGCCTGGGGCGTGAGAATGGAAGACCTCATGCGAAATTCCCTGATAGCTCTCGGAGAAGCGGAACTGAGTCTGGCCGAACTGCCAGCTTTCTTGACTGGCCGCTCATTCAGAAAAAATGTTCTTGATAAAGTAGAGCATCCGCTGACCCGCGATTACTTTGCCCGGTTCGATATGATGACTGACCGGACGCAAATAACATGGATCGAGCCAGTGATGAACAAGATAAATGCTTTTCTGGCTGAAGAGCGGATAAGACAAATGTTTTCTTCGACCAAAAGCACATTTCATATGCGGGAAATAATGGACAACAGAAAGATGCTTTTGGTCAGACTGGACAAGGGCAAGCTCAAAGACTCCGCCGATTTGTTGGGATCACTGCTTATGGCAAAAATTCAGATAGCCGCATTTTCCCGATCGGATATCCCCCAAAGCAAACGAGTTCCTTTCTATATGTACATTGATGAGTTTCAGAACTTTGCTACGGAATCCTTTGCTGTAATTTTGTCGGAAGCCAGAAAATACGGCCTGTCTCTGATTATGGCTCATCAGACGTTAGCGCAAATTTCCGCCGAGCTTCGTAGTCTCATTTTGGGAAACACCGGCATGCAGGTATGCTTTCGGGTCAATCGTCAGGATGCCCAGCTTTTAGCCAAAGAAACCTTCAGATATTCGGGAGAAGGGGCTAAAATCTATCCGGGTGGAGAGTGGGAACATTATACGGAAGAGTTGCAAGATTTAGCGCCAAGATGCTGTTACGCCAAGCATAAAATTGAAGGTGGCGTTATTCCTTTGCAGACAGTGGAGATCGAGCCCGCCTGGGAAGTATTGGGGATGGAAGAAGATGAATACGCGCACTTCCTTTTATCGTATCCGTTTGGGAAAAATTACTTGGTGTCTCGCAAGGAGCTTATTGCTCATACCCAAAAGAGACAAAAGTTGTCTGCAAAGGTCGTTGAAGATAAACCTGCCGTAGAAAAACATATAGTCGAAGTGCTTCCTATGCCCGCACGGGAAAAACCTGAAAGGTCGGAGGCTAAAAAACCAATTCCCGCGCATTTAGAAGAATCCGGGGTAATCATGCCGGACACTCCGCAAAAGGGAAAATCGCAGCATCGTTATCTTCAGACTCTGATCAAGCGGATGGCCGAAAATAAGGGTTTTCGAGTGGTTTTGGAAAAATCCGTCGCAGATGGTGCCGGGAGAGTGGATGTCAGCCTTGAACGTGATGGCAGAAAAATCGCCTGTGAGATTTCCGTGACCACAAGCGATAATCATGAACTGGGCAATATCGAAAAGTGCTTAGCTGCCGGTTATGACATGGTAATCATGTGCTCCACGGAGAAAAAGTTTCTGGAAAAAGTAAAATCCCTTGCGTCGCAGAGGATCAAGGCCGTCAATCAGGAAAAGGTACTCTTCCTCCAGCCTGACGATCTTTTTTTCTACCTGGAAAAAGAGGCGGCATCGATGTCGGGGAAAGAAGAAAGAGTTAAAGGTTACCGGGTCAAGGTGCAGTACCAACCAGTTGCAGAAACCGAGAAAAACACCCGGCGCGAGGCGGTGGGACAAGTTATTTTACAAGCATTGAGGAGGATGAAAGAAGAGAAATAATTTTCGACAGGTAAAAATGCAATGAACAGAACTTGATCTAAAAATGGGCATTACATTTTGATGTACAGCCCTTTTTCAACAAAGGAGGGAACCATGAAAAAAGTTGTGATTGTCTTTGTAATTCTGATATTTGCATCCGCGACGGTTTTTGCGAGGGGGGGAGGCGGGCATTTCGGTGGTGGTCATCGCAGCGGTAGCCACTCAAGCATAAAAAACAGCTCCACTGGAGGAAGCCACAGAATCAGAGGATATGTTAAGAAGAACGGTACATACGTTGCGCCATCGCACGCAACAAATCTGAACCATAGCAAGTACGACAACTGGTCAACTAAAGGCAATGTGAATCCCTACACGGGGAAAGAGGGCACTAAGGACCCTTCCACAAAGCATTAGGCTTACCTTTAGGTTTTACAGAAAAGATTTTTCTTCAGTCTGTACGAAGGATAAAGAAAATGAAGCGAAGCATTTCGACAGCATTTTCAGTTTTTCCTTTGAAGGGGCTTTTATTCCTTTTTCCCAACGACTTAGTGTGCTCGGATCGACACCTATCTGTTTGGCCAGTGATTTTTGACTTATTCCCATTGTTTTACGACAAAGTTTGATGTTTTGAGCCGATACTTCCCAAGGAATATAACCTATGAATTTTATGATTTTTGGTATATGAGAAAGTGATGGAAACGTTCGGTTTATTTCCCAATTAGTGATGGTGTCTTTTTCAACTCCAAATTGACGGCCAACTTCTCTTTGAAGTAGTTTTTTATCCAAACGGTTCTTTCTCAAATGATCTCCAAGTGTTTTTAGATACTTAGGATAGGCGGACGGAATGGGTTTACGCGCTTTTAGGCTAATTTTGCAGAAAGGCAACGCCGGAATGTCCCTGCGGTTATTTCGGCGACCGTGTCCATGCCTGCCGCTGTACGCCGCAGCAAATCCGTCAGTATCAATCGAAAATATCGGGGCCGCTGTTGGATCGAATAGATTTGCATATTGAAGTTCCTTCGGTTAAATATCGTGCCCTGTCCGATAAAGAAATGGGCGAATCTTCCGCAGACGTCAGGAAGCGCGTCAACAAAGCTCGCGATCTGCAAAAAAAACGTTTTGGCCGCAATGGTGTTGTGTGCAACGCCCGGATGACGGAAAAACAAATCAGGGATTTCTGCCAGATTGATGAAGAAGCGCACAAACTCATCGAAATGGCCATTGAAAAACTGGGATTAAGCGCACGGGCGGTAAACCGGGTATTAAAAGTTTCCCGCACCATTGCCGATCTGGAAAATAACGAAGCGATAAAATCATCCCATGTCGCCGAAGCAATTCAGTATCGAAGCCTTGATAGAAGTTTAATTTAGTGCTATGTGAAAATAAAAATTTTAATACCAGACCGACTCCCGGGGCAATAAAGATATGAACAAGGTAGCAGCCTGGTGAAAGAGGCATTTATGGAAATTAAAATCAAGAAAGCGCCACTCAAAAATAGAAAAACTAAACCTACTGATGAAACGAAGCTTGGTTTCGGGAAAGTTTTTACCGATCACTTTTTCAATGTGAAATATAAGGAAGGCAAGGGCTGGTATGAGCCGGTCATCGAACCATACCGTAAATTGCAGCTGGATCCCACGGCAATGTGCCTGCATTACGCACAGGAGATTTTTGAAGGCCTTAAAGCCTATCGAGGTCAGGACGGCGCAATTTATCTTTTCCGTCCGCAGGAAAACATTAAAAGAATGAATTCGTCGGCGGAAAGACTCTGCATGCCGACAATCGATGAGAATCTCTTCATGGAAGCCATGAAAAAACTGATCATTCTGGAAAAAGACTGGATTCCCCGCGGAGTCGGGACTTCCATGTATATCCGTCCGACCATGATTGCAACGGAAGCGGCTTTGGGTGTTCATCCTGCCAATGAATATCTCTTTTTTATCGTTGTCGGGCCGGTGGGTGCCTATTATGCCAGCGGTTTTGCCCCGACCAAGATGTTTGTTTCGGAGGAATACTCCCGCGCGGTGCGCGGCGGGATTGGTCACATTAAAGCCGCCGGCAATTATGCCGCCAGTCTTTACGCCAGCAAAATTGCTACGGGCATGGGCTACACGCAGGTTCTCTGGCTGGATTCCTCCGAGAAAAGATATGTGGAAGAGGTCGGCACCAGCAATATCTTTTTTGTGATCGGCGATGAATTAGTCACCCCTCATCTGGGCGGATCAATTTTGCCGGGTGTTACGCGAAACTCGGTGATTAAGCTGGCCAAACATCTGGGCATCAAGGTTGTCGAAAGACAAATATCCATTGATGAAGTTATTGCCGCTTCCAAAAATGGTTCATTAAAAGAATCTTTTGCTTCCGGGACGGCGGCAGTCGTTTCCCCTGTAGGACATATTCATTTCCGCGGTAAAGAATATGCGATCAACGGCGGCAAGACCGGCGCTCTGGCGGAAAAATTATATAATGAAATTCTTCAAATTCAGTATGGATTGAAGGATGATCCTTTCGGCTGGCGTGTCAAAATATTAGACGGGAAAAAGACCGCTAAGAAGTAAATTTTTATTTTTCTTCTTATATACGGGCACTTGGATTTGTATTCCACAAGACTGTGGAAATGGTTGTTGATAACTCTGTTGATAATCTTTGTAAGTACGTAATTGTTGCGATTTTACACCAAATTGCACAAGGTTTGTGCAACTTAAATATTCAATATAATCAATAACTTTTGAATATATCCTTTGATAGTCGCCACTTATGTCACAATGGTAAAGACAGATATTAACTACCCCGGAAAAAGTGCGCCGCCGATGGCATGTTTTTTTATAAGAAAATGACAAAAAAATTTTGCAAAAAAAATAAGCTATTTACGGTAATCGGGATTGCTCTTTTCCTTATTTTATCGCTGTTATCGCTGCCTTCCTTTGTTTTTTCCGAAGAACTTCCGGCGGTTGGAGATGTTGCGCAAAAACTTCAGAGCGCTTATGAGAAAACAAAAGACCTGAAGGCTGATTTCGTTCAGGAAGCGACCATCAAGTCAATCAAGAAAACGGAAAGGGAATCAGGCAGGATTTTTTTCAAAAATCCGAAGAGCATGCTCTGGGAGTACACAAAACCGCAGGGGAAAAAACTGGTGCTTAACAGTCAAACGGCGTGGCTCTATCTTGCTAATGAAAAAGTTGCTTATAAGCAGAAATCAGAAAGTGTTTTTCAGTCGAAATTTTTAATTAATTTTTTTTCCGGAACGGGAAAACTGAAAGATGATTTTATAATCAAATATGCCGAACCCAAGGCTTTAGACAAAGACAGTAATTATTTGCTCGTTTTGTACCCTAAGGAAAAGACAGCCGCCTGCAATTCCATTAATCTTACAATTGATAAAAGCAATTTTTATATTATGCAGATAAGTTTCGATGATATTATGGGCAATTCCACCACACTGAAATTTTCCAATATTTCCGTCAATACGGGACTGGCGCAAAAAAGATTCCAGTTCCAGCCTCCGGTGGGGGCGGCGTTGCGCTCCGTTCGCGTCGCTGCGACCTACGAAAAAGTAGGCCTCACTCCGCGATACTCGCGCGCCTTGCATCTGAACATTTTTGAACAGCCCCCATTATTCATAATTTTCTCTTTTTATTTTTTGTAAAATGAAATAAGATTGCACCACATTTCGGAAAAAACCCATAAAGCATATTAATTATTATCATAAAAAATAAAACCATGAATTTTTTAAAAGATAAAAAAGAAATTTTTTTACGGGGTTGGTGGCTGGCAGAAAAAACGATAGCATCAACTCGTCAAATATTTTCACTAACAGCTATAAGTTCGTGGATTGAAGATGTTCGCTTTCAAGAACGAGATAGAAAAATTTTCTTAGAAATTATTGGGTATATTATCTCTTTCGTACTAAATCGTCTGCGCAATGATATTGAAAAAGCTCATGGATGGACTAATGAAACTCATGAATTAAATATTTCATATAAGGTAGGTATTGCTTATGGTTTTGCGCAAGCCATAGGAAACGAAAAAGAATCACGTTTTTTAGTTGATCTTTTTCAAGATTATTATGCGCCTGAGTATAATGATAATTATGATAAATTTTGGGGGATAAATTATTTAAATAATGATGAAAGAAATGAAATAGAAGATGATGGAATTTATGATTCACAGATAAACACTAAAGAAGATCTTTGGCGAACACTAGATGCCTTTGTTGAGGAAGATAATAAAATATTAGCAGAAGAAGAAAGGAAATATAATAAAAAATTTAACATAGAAAGATACTATGCCTATAGATTAGGTAAAATTTTAAAGATAGCAGATGTAGAAAAAGTCATAAACAACGTGAAAGAATATAAAAACATTGGTGTGTCGTATTATGAAGATGCTTTTATAAATCTTAGCACAGAACAAATTGAAAGAGAATTTAAGAAAATGGTAAATAAAAAAAATGATAACCCGGCCATCCATCGGTAGCTGGATTGGGTGTATACCCAATATAATGCTATGTTAACCTTCTAACATAAATTGTATAATAAGGGATAGAATCATTGGAAAATCAACCTGCACCGTGGGACATGCTTTACAAGAATCTCTTTGTGAGCAACAATACTTTTACAATTCTTTCAGATGGATTTGATATCCTCTTGGCGAATGTAGAACGGCTAGTTAAAGATGCTAACCTTCTTAAGGATACCGATGGGTATATGACAGCTTCATTTCTCGGTTCAACTGCACGTGAAGAAATGGCTAAAGTACATATACTTATAGATGCATGCAGATTGAATTTTTCTCGTCATGAGAGCGTGCTGAAACGTCTTTGTAGAGCATACTATAGCCATATTGCTAAATATGCATATTATAATGTGCTCAGCCTACCCAGATTAGGTAATATGGAAGAGGTAAAAGAGATGTGGGAAAATGATGTTAAGAAGTGGTGGCCGTCAGCTCCAGAATCAGGTGAGCCTGATATGCCTCATGATACAAAATATTTAAGAGAGATGCCTCTCTATGTAGACTATTCTGACTGGGATGGTTGTTGGTATAGTCCTCAAAGGGAAAATGGTAGTTTGCATAAATCAGCTCGTCTTTACTCAATTAAATGTGCTGAAGAAGAATTAGCCCTATTCCGGATAACCCACAATGCTGGATTATATAAGGAAGAAAGCCTATCAATTATAAATGAAATTTACATGAAACAGTATGTAAATGAGAATACTAAAATGGAGCGAATCTATTCTTTGTATGGAAACGTTGCGAATCAAATTGAGAAAAGATTAGCAATACCCAAAGAAAAATTTATAAATAGTTTCATCACCAAATGGCCACTATATCCCTTCGTTGAGAATTTTTAATATGAGAACTACCCAACAAAATCAATCCAACCGATCGCTACGCTCTGGCTGATTTTTGCATTATCCATTCAAGAGAGCCATTAATGTTAATCAAAGGGATTGTCTTTGTCAAAATCCGGTGTCAGTTCGTAGTCGTTGACTTCCTGGATAAAAATGTTTTCAAAACCTAATTTAAGAGCATAGTCTGAAACCTGTTCATATTCATTCCTGGTTATTCTGCGTCCCAAATTTGGATGATTTCGTACCTTGGCAATCGGGGTATATTGGGACATGAGGCTTAAGAAAACCGACGTGGATATTTCTTTTTTGATCAGTCTTAAAACTGCTTTGGAATTTTCAATTCTGTCGGGTAAAACCAGATGGCGAATGATTATTCCTTTCTGCGCGACACCGTTGTTCAGTTCCAGCCCATCACCGACCTGCTTCACCATTTCTTTTATTGAATCCAGCGCGAAGCGGGGATATCCCGGCGCGGAAGAAAATTCCACAGCATCTTTTTCCAGACCGTATTTGAAATCCGGCAGATAAATATCCACCATATCTTCCAGCAGCCGGATAACGTTCGGATTTTCATAACCGCCGCAATTGTAAACAAAAGGGACAGTAAGCCCCTGCGCGCGCGCCAGGCACAGGGCCTCCATGATCAATGGCGCTTGCGGCGTCGGTGTGACCGGTTCAACATTATGGCAGCCTTTTCTTTGCAGATCGAGCATGACGGCTGCCAATTGCAATACCGTCAGATGACGTCCCCTCGTTTCATGAGAAATCTGATAGTTCTGGCAATAGACGCAGCCGAGGTTGCAGGATGAAAGAAAAATTGTTCCGGCCCCTTTTGTTCCGGACAGAGGCGGTTCTTCTCCATGATGGGGAAGTGTGCAATCCATGACAATATCGGCAGGCAGACGGCAATAGCCCAGTTCGCTTTTTGTCCGGTCAACTTTACAGGCACGTGGACAAAGGGTGCAGGATTTGTAGATGTCTAAAAGGGACTGAATGATCATAGAAAACCAATAGCTTTAAGTAGTTAAGGTTTAAGTAATTAAGTATAATTGAGGCGCTTCGCGCAATTCTTTTTTCTTAAAACTTAATTACTTAACCCTTAAATCTTCTCTACTATGTCTTTAATTTTGCCGCTTTCCACTAGTTCTAAAAAATCTTCGCCGAGCGGCGCGGAGAGTTCCACTGCCTTGCGCCAGTTCCTGATCCTTGTTTCCTGATCATTACTATATGTAACAAAGTCAGTGCGGTCGGGCACTTTTTCTCCCGGAAGATTTTCTATAAAGCTCTGCGAGGGGAAAACCATTAAAACATTGTTCAAGGTATGAGGTTCCGGCATGCGGCGTGTTATTTTTTTATCCAGCCAGCCGGGAATTATTCTCTCCTGATGATGAAAGAAAAGCACGATTTCATTTTCCTTGGCGGCAAACTGGTGGCTCAGATGGTAATCAATAAGGCCGCCGTCGCGATAGACTCCGCGGGGAGCGCCGTAAATATCATGCACGCCGTCAATCACAAGAGGGATAGCGCCGGAGGCAATGACGGCATATTTAAAATTAACCTCATTCATTGGTATATAATTTCCGCGGAATTGCGATCTCAGACAAAATGCCGGCGGTTTGGAAGCGTTATAAAAAACAATTCTGTCCGCGAATTTATAAATGTTTTCACGGCTGAAATAATTAAATACAAAACAGGTTGCCAATCCCAGTTTTTGTAACCAGATGTTTTGAAAAGCGACAAGGCCGCGTGATCGTGCGGTAATTACAACCAGACGGTATTTTTTATTGGCCAGGGCAAACGAAAGCGCGTCATCTTCCAGATAGTCATTAATAATGCCGGTAATTCTTTCCAATGCCGTTGCCGGTGTGTCACTTTTCGTGAATCTAACATTTATATAAGCATCTAATAGTTTATGATAAGATTCGATCGCCTGAGGCTGGAGCCAGGCGGCAAAACGAAACGCTCCCGCGGAGGAGCCTACCAGTTGCACCGGTTTGGAACGTCCCAGAAAACCGCCTTTCAGGAGAGTCAGATCAAATCCGCTGGCAATAAGCCATCGTGGCCCTACTGCCGGCCCGAAATAGGTTGAAACAGAATTAAAATTAAATCCGCCATCTTTGATTATCTGGTAGATTTTCTTACCGGCTTTAATTCGTATTCTGCTCATAGTATTTTATGCTTGGGCAAAGGCCTTGACACGTAAACTTTTGTCTTGTAAATTGACTTCGTTAATGCTTATTGCTAGAAAATGAAGACTGCCAATCTCTTCAGATGATGATTCTCTAAGCGGGGCAGTTTTTATCAATAATTGGCGAAAATGCAAGTAAATTTATTTTTAGGGTTATATCGTGGATATAAAAAATTCTATACAACAGATCGCCCGGGACGCCGTGTTGGCGGCAAGAAAACTTTCACGCGTAACAGAGGCGGAAAAAAATAACGCCCTTCTGCAAATGGCGGATGAACTGGAGAAGAACTGTAAATTTCTTCTGGCGGAAAATTCCAAAGATGTAATCAAAGCCAGGAAATCAGGCATTGCCAAAGCCATGCTGGAACGCCTGACGCTGAAACAGGCCACCATTGAACAGATGGCCAGGGGATTAAGAGAAGTCGCCGCGCTGCCTGATCCCGTAGGCAAGGTAACCTCCATGTGGCGCAGACCCAATGGCCTTCTGGTGGGCCGGATGCGCATTCCTCTGGGAGTCATCGGCATCATTTATGAGTCACGCCCCAATGTCACCGTTGATGCTTCGGCTCTTTGCCTTAAATCGGGTAACGCCGTTATCCTGCGGGGTGGTTCCGAATCCATCAAATCCAATTTGGCGATTGCTTCCATCCTGCGGGGAGTTTTGAAAAAAACAACAATACCTGTCGGCGCGGTTCAGGTCATTCCGGTGACAGATCGTGAAGCGGTTTCAGAAATGCTGCAATTGGATGAGTACATTGATTTAATCATTCCACGCGGCGGAGAAGAATTGATTCGCGCCGTAGTTGCCCAGTCCAAAATACCTGTACTCAAACACTATAAGGGAGTGTGCCATATTTTTGTAGACGCTCAGGCCGATATGGACATGGCCGTCAATATTTGTTTGAACGCCAAAACTCAGCGTCCGGGTGTATGCAATGCCATGGAAACAATGCTGGTGCATAAAGATATTGCCGGTAAATTTCTGCCTCTGGCGGCGAATAAATTTAAAAAAGCGGGTGTTGTGATCCGGGGATGTGAAAGGACGAAGTTAATTCTGAAAAAGATTGAAAAAGCCGGAGAAAATGATTGGTATGCGGAATATCTTGATTTGATCCTGGCCGTAAAGGTTGTGGATAATATTGATGAGGCTATTGCTCATATTGAGAAATACGGCTCTTTACACACGGAATCCATCATCACAAATGATTATGTTAATTCGCAGCGCTTCTTGAACGAGGTTAATTCGTCGACCGTGCTGGTTAATGCTTCAACCCGTTTCAGCGATGGCTTTGAACTGGGATTGGGCGCTGAGATCGGCATCTCCACGACCAAACTTCACGCTTTCGGCCCCATGGGGCTGGAAGAATTAACAACAACAAAATTTATAATTTACGGTAATGGACAGGTGAGAACATGAGATGGGGGCTTTTAGGGGGAACGTTTGATCCGATTCATTTCGGCCATTTGCGCGGCGCGGAAGAAATGATGGGAATCTTTAATCTGAACCGCATTATTTTTGTTCCATCATCACGGCCGCCGCATAAACTGGAAGCGGAAATCACGGCTTTTAATCATCGCGAACAGATGATCCGTCTGGCGATCGAAGATAATGTAAATTTTTCTTTTTCCGAAGTGGAAAAATTACGCGCCGGAAAATCCTATTCCGTGGAAACGGTGGAATACATTCTCAACAAGTATATGGAAGATCTGGAACTGTACTTCATTGTCGGGCAGGACGCTTTTCAGGCGGTCACGACCTGGAAAGACTGGGAGAGACTCTTGCTGTTGTGCAATTTTGCCGTAATGACCCGTCCCGGATATGACGATATGAGACTCACGGAAATTCTGCCGAAAGAATTCGCCGCGAAATTTACTTACGATGAAAAAATTGACGGATTCACAGGACCGACGGGGCATACCATTTATTTCCGTCATACAAGCTTTCTGGATATCTCTTCATCAAGAATGAGAGATATGTTTAAAGAGGGCAGATCCATAAGGTATCTTACACCGGATAAAGTCAGGCAGTACATCGCGAAAAATTCTTTGTACAAAAAATAGCAGGCAAAAATTTTAACGAACATTAAACAAATTAACAATTATTTAAGGAGAAGAAGATGACTTATAAATATATTGAATTGGAGATTAAAGATTATATAGCAACAGTGACCATGGCCAGGGAAAAGAGCCTCAATGCCTTGAGCCTGGAATTTGCCGCGGAGATCGCCGGTGTTTTTAAAGCACTGGGCGCTATGAATGATGTAAGGGCCATTATCCTGAAGAGCAAGGCAAGAATTTTCTGCGCCGGTCTGGATTTGAAGGATGCCGCCGGAGGATTTACCGGAACGCCGCGGGGGCCTTTTGACATGATTAAAAAATCACAGCCGTTGTTTGACTGCTGCAATGCCATTGAAGAATGTCCCAAACCCGTCATCGCGGCAGTGCACGGTAAATGCATCGGCGGCGGACTTCATATTATATCCGCCTGTGATATCCGTATCTGCACGGAAGACGCGACTTTCTGTCTTAAAGAACCGAAAATCGGATTGTGCGCCGACATGGGCGCGCTGCAAAGACTTCCTCTGATAATCGGTCAGGGATTTACAAGGGAGATAGCGTTCACGGTGGCCGATTATTCCGCGCGCCAGGCCGAGAAAATGGGACTTGTCAATAATGTTTATTCTGATCAAGCTGCTCTTTATGCGGCCGCCCGGCAACTGGCCGTGCAGATAACCGAAAATTCTCCTCTTGCTATTGAGTGCTCAAAAGAAGTTCTCAATTTCAGCCGCCATACAAGCGTCAGCGAAGGAATGGCTCTGGCGATACAAAAGAATATGTTCTTGCTGACAACGAAAGATTTACAGGAAGCCTTCATCGCCTTTATGGAGAAAAGAGCTCCCAATTTTAAGGGAGAATAAGCGCCAAGCCAAGCCGGCCTTCATTCGGCTATCTTTGTTGGAAGAAACTGCCCGGCGTATGCCGGGTCATCGGCTTCTTCAATAATTTAGTATGCTGTCCATCAGACATGAGGGGGTGTCTCCATGATCCTGGCAGTGCTGGAGAAGCTGTTTGAGCAGCCGTAGCTGCTATTCGACGTAAATCATGATCCAAACAATACCTTGACAAGCAAAAACAGCACTCCTATGCTTCTTTTAGTTTTAAGCAGGTTCTGATCAATGAAGAGATGAATTGTAAAAGACGAAGCAGGAATGGCATGAATAGTATAACTGACAAGATAAAAGATATACATGCAAGCTCCCAAATCAAAATTATCGGTATCCTCATTCTGATGCTGTCGGTCATTGTACCCACTGCCGCCCTTGCCGGATGGCAGGTTTACTATACAGGGAAAGCGGCAGGAATGTTCGGGTACGGCGGGAGAGGAAATTTTTCAACCCGCGCGCAATGCGATGCCTACATAAGTTCCAGCGCGGGATTTGAAAGGAATAACTCCTACTGCTCGGGTTTTGATGCCCCGTCTCAAAAACCTTCCGCGCCGGGAAGCCCCGCGGGTGACGAAGGCGCCGCCGCGCTCGAGAAGGAAAAAAAGCTGCAAAAGGAACAACAGGAAAGGGAACAGGAACTGGCTCGACAGAAGATGTTTGCCGAAGAAAAGGACAAACTTCTGGGAACTCTCAAAGGGTCTGGTACAGGTACGCTTTCCGGTTGTATAGAAAAAGACCGTGCCTGTGTTTTGAATGGTAAACCTTGCTGTGCGCCTTATAGTTGTATCGGGAAATTTCCTAATACGTACTGTGGAATTCTCCGGGGTAGCGGTACAGATAAGCTTGAGCTGAAGACCGGCACGGGGTTGGTTAATCCGCAGATTCTAAAGGAGCAGTCTGATTTTGAGAACAGGAATGCCGAATGGATGAAGAAACAGAAACAGCTTGTTGAACAGAGACTCAAAGAACCAAACAAATATGCCGGTGCAATCTATAAATCGCTGAAGACGAACGCCCCGCCCCCGCCCTGGAAGACGTTTAATGAACTTCAGCCCGGTGATGTGCTGCTCATTGAAGGAAGCGCCATCGCTTACGTTGACAACAAATTATCCGCCGGGAACAATGCGTCGAAGGCATCGCATACCGTTATTTATCTCAAGGAGGTTAACGGCAAGAAACTCTTCCTGGATAATCAACCGCATGAAGGACCTCGTATTATTTCGGAAGAAGAGTTCCTAAGGTTGTATGGACACCGTGGGGCTGATGTGGCCAAACTGGCACAGCCACTGAACGAAAAGGAAGGAAAACAGCTTTTCACGGCGGCAGTGGAAATGGCGCAAAGGAACAATAAGCAACTAATCAATAAAGATACCTGGTTCGGTAAATACCTGTTAACTGATACGAACTATGGCGCGTGGGGCAAAAATAATGTAGTCTGCTCCGAATCCGACTGGGCAATAATCAATGCTACCGGTCGCACGATTCCACATTCTGATAATATACTAAAGTTAGCCTTAGGTCTTAATTTTAGCCCTTCAGACTTTTACAACTCAAAATACTTCATGGTTACTCCTTTATGGTAAATACTCCAATAATCAATTATGTTAATAGGCGGTGAACTTTTTTTATTAAAGGCTAAAGGCTGACAAAGAAAAAAAGGAAAGTAGATTTAAGGAGAATAGAAAATGTATCGAAGGCGGATAGGGTGTTTGACAGGTGTTTTAGTATTGCTGGTTTGTGTTTCGGTGACACTTGCAGATACCGTGTCCGAAGAAGCGCAACGTTACATGGCGCGCGGGATGGCCGCGATTGAGATGGCCAAGACGCCGAAGGACTACGAACGTGCTGTCCGCGAGTTTGAACAGGCGGCGAAGCTCGAGCCAAACTGGCCGGACGCTTATTTCAACCTTGGCTCCGTGCAGGCCAAGGCCGGAAACTACGGTGAGGCCATGCGGCACTACAAACGTTATCTCGAACTCGTCCCCAATGCGCCCGACGCAGCGAATGTCCGCGCGGAGATCTACAAGCTGGAATATCGGGCAGAGGAAGAGAAGAGGGTAAAAAATCGTTTCATTGCTTATATCAATGATACAGTCCTGGACACGAAGACGGACCTGATGTGGGCGGCAAAGGACAATGGGTCGAATATAAACTGGCAGGCTGCCAAGACCTATTGTGAGAATTACCGTGGCGGCGGTTATACGGACTGGCGGTTGCCGACGCTGGATGAATTGGGAGGGTTGTATGATGCCGGTAAAAGTTATAAACCTGATCTCGCTTATGATCTCCATCTAGATGTAGTTGTCCATTTAACGGAATTGATTCACCTTACTTCTACTTGGGTTTGGACTTCAGAAACACGCGGTCCCGATGCTGTAACTGTTGGTTTCTTCTCCGGCAGGTATAAATTGGATCCCCAGTCAGGCGGTTTAGCCACTCGGGCTCTCCCGGTGCGTTCAGCTAAAATAGAAGACAATAATCCTTTGCCGGGGAGCGCTGCTGCTGCCAGCTTTTTTGCTGCATACAAGACCGGTTCATACAAAGGAGTTCGCAACTATGAAAATGGCGATAAATACGAAGGTGACTTTACTAATCGCCAATTCAACGGTAAGGGAACTTATACCTATGCAAACGGCGATAAATATATAGGTGAATTTGTTGATGGCAAATTCACGAGCAAAGGAACTTTCACTTGTGGTAATGGCAAGCAGTTCACGGGGAATTTGGAAAATAAAGTGCCGCTTGACTTTGCTATAAGATGTAACTGATTTGAGCAAGTAACTCTAAGAATCATTAAACCATGCTCAAGACTAAAACTTTGGTCATGAGAGAATCGCTAATTGTATAGTTTGGAAAGGAAGAGAGAGGATAGAATATGGCTGGAAGACAAATTGGGCGTTTGATCTGTGCGGTGATATTGTTCGCTTGGGCTTCTGTGACGCTTGCCGCGACGGTGTCCGAAGAGGCGAAGCGTTACATGACGCGGGGGGTTACCGCGATTGAGATGGCCAAGACACCGGGCGATTATGCTCTGGCAATTCCGGAGTTTGAGCAAGCGGCAAGACTTGCTCCTGATTGGCCGGAAGTCTATTTTAACCTGGGTGGTGTACAGGCAAAAATCGGCGATTATACATCCGCCATGAAAAATTACCAACGCTACCTGGAACTGGCGCCGCAGTCGCCGGATGCTGCAAAGGTACGGGATGAAATTTATAAGCTGGAATACCGGCGCGATCGGGATAAATTGGCCACAACTATTGCCGGTACCTGGACCGCCTCCAACGGTCACAAGTTTAAACTCCTGCTGGATGGGTCACGCCTGCAGTTGATAAGAGATCAGGGTGAAGACATCCTCCATTTAAAGTCAATGGGCAAAACCTATACCGGCCCGATGACGGACGCGCCGCCATTGGTTTTTTCCGGCATAATGGTTGGCGATAAAATTTCCGGTCAGTACGTGCAGGCGGCGGGGAAGGGCTCAAAGCACTGTATTCTCCCGGAGCGCAAGGGCAGTTTCGAGGGTACCATCGATGTTGCCGCCGGGCAGATGCGTATCGTTTATAACCGCGTGATTCTCGAATACAAAATGGAGTTCAAGTCATTTTTATCGGCTGAACTTGTTTGCTGGCAGACCGACCGGCAGGAGACGCCGGGTTACGTGCTGGAATTGAAGAAACAACCATAGCGGCGAAGCAGGCGCCGGACTTTGGGGCGTTTATTCCCGTGTATGCGGGACCGGTATGACGATTTGAGAAAAATACGAGTACAATACTTCTGTCATGCTGGACTTGATTCCGGCATCCAGAGATAAAAATAAAAAGCGGCGCGTTCATGATTGAGCGCGCCGCTTACTTTTTGGTTCTTGCCAGACTTTCACTATTCTTCAAATACAGGAAAGGCTGGGTTAAAATCTGTTAATTGACGTACAAGCTTTCGATTTCGTCTTTATATTTCTCCAGAACGATTCTGCGTTTCAACTTCAAAGTCGGTGTCAATTCCCCGGACTCGACACTGAAGGGTTTGTCCAGCACCTTATAGTACTTGATCTGTTCATAACGGGGCAGTGTCTCATTGACCTCATCCACCTGCTTCTTGATTAAATCTTTAATTGCCTGATTTTCAACAAGGTCTTTGTCTGAACAGGCCGGAATGCCGTTGTGTTTGGAAAAACGGTGAAGCTCCTGGAAATCGGGAACGATAAGCGCGGTGATATATTTCCTCGCGTCGCCAAGCAAGCAGACCTGATCGATGTAGGGTTTGGCTGTCACCGCCAGTTCAATAGGATGCGGGGCTATATTCTTGCCGCCGGAAGAAACAAATAGTTCCTTTTTGCGGTCGGTAATCAGAAGAAATCCTTCCTTGTCAAATTCTCCGATGTCGCCTGTCTTGAACCATCCATCCTCGGTAAATGCTTCGGCTGTTGCATCAGGCAGATTCCAGTATCCTTGAGTGACCTGGGGGCCTCTGACGAGAATTTCACCATCTTCCGCTATTTTTTCTTCCGTCCAGATAACCGGTCTTCCGACAGTGCCGGGCTTGATTTGCAGCTTATGAGCAACTGTATTATACGCTAAAGAAAGACTCAGCGCCCGGATCGGATTGGTGTAAGGCGACAGCCCCCTGGCTTGTTTAGTCACCATCAAATCCACCGTCAAATCTATCATTTTATTGTCGAACCAGCCGGCTTTGCTGATGTCGAAGCTGCTGGAGAATTCCGGTTCGTTGAAGTTAATAACCGGCGATGTTTCCGTCAGACCGTAGCCTTCGCTCAGTTGAATGCCCAGTGAACGAATAAATATGCAAACATCTTTGGAAAGCTTTCCGCCGCCTGATATGCCCAGGACAACGTGATCCAGCCCTGCCGTTTTTTTAATTCTGTTGAAAACCAGCATATTTGCCGCCGCAAATTGAAGTAAATCGATTTGACCCATTCTTGTCGCTGTTGCCATGGCGTCGGAGTATTTTTCCCCCAGTTTCATTGCCCACGCAAAAATGGCTTGCGTGTTCTTGTTTTGCCGGGAGACGATGGATTTCGTGGTGTCGTAGATTTTTTCCCATAATCTGGGAATGCTGACGATGACATTGGGTCTTATTTCCTGAAGATTTTTCGGTATTTTTTCAAAGCTTTCAGCAAAAATAAGGATACCGCCTTGTTGGAGGGCGCCCACGTGGTAATCGCTTGTCCTGCCAAAAACATGACACATGGGCAGATGAACAAGGAATGTCGGGTGAAGTCCCAGTTCCCGCTGACGTTTCAGCAGCGTGGAATTGGAGGCCTGATGAAGATTGGATACCCAGTTTTTCTGGGTAAGGATGGCGCCTTTTTGCTTTCCTGTGGTTCCGGATGTATAAATGATGGACGCGATGTCTTCGGGGGCGACACTGTTTATCTTTTTGTCCAATTTCTCATCGCTTACCTTTCCTTTCCCTAAAGCCATCACATCATCGAAAGTGTAAACCCCTTCCGGTTTTGCGCCGTCCCAGGAACACATCATGATAATTTTTTCAATAGGAACACCCTTCGCCTTTGCCTTGAGAGCCATTTCGCCCCTGTCCTGAGTAGAGGCGAAGACAATCTTTGATCCGCTGTCCGCTGTCATATATCCCAGTTCTTCCAGAGTCAGTGTGGGATAAAGAGGAACTCCGATTGCACCGCAGGCCTGAATAGCCTGATCGGTGATGATCCATCTTGGTCTGCTTTCGGAAAACATGACGACTCTGTCGCCCTTGTTCAAACCTAAAGCAATTAAACCTTTGGCAAGAGCTATCGCTTCGTCACGGGTTTCTTTCCATGTTCGTGAATGCCATTCGCTGCTCAGGTCGCCGTTTTTATCGAACTTGGCCCGAAGAAGCTCGACCTGGTCTCCATAACGGAGAGCCTGATTATGAAATATTCCACATAAAGTATCCGTCCTGTAAGCCATGATTCCGTTGTCCCCCCTTAGATAATTAATATTAACTATCATGAGTAAATGAATAGTTATTCTTTTTCGGCTCGCTTTTTGTTTTGGATCGCGTCATTCATACGCTTTTCCGTCCAAAAATCAAGCTCAAATTTTACCTAGTGGTCAAATAACTTCGGTTCACCTGAATTCTTCTTGTAAAGGTAACGTTCCAGAAGACGGTTATAGCTTGTCCAGTCCGAATCAGGATTGGTAGAATCGGCGATAAATGTTTGAAAAGCATTGAATTTGGCATCCAGATCATCAATATAATGGACGACCAGAGCTTCCAGAGTTTTCGGACGTTTCGGGGAACCGAATTCGAATTCCCCGTGATGACTCAAAATAATATGCCGTAATTCCAGAGCCAGTTGCCCTGGAAAGTCCGGAATAACGGCAATTTTTTTATTGATCATTTCCACACCCATAACAATATGGCCGATTAACCTTCCTTCATCGCTGTATTCAATTATACTATTATAAGAGAATTCATAAACTTTGCCGATGTCATGAAGAATGCCTCCGGTAATCAGCATATCTTTGTTGAGGTCGGGGTAATGCTCTGATACTTTGTCCAACAAACGCACAACAGAGAGGGTGTGTTCCAGAAGTCCGCCCAGATAAATATGATGAAATCCTTTGGCGGCGGGAGCTCTCTTGAAAAGCTCAGCTGTTTTTTCATCATGAAAGAAAGATTGCAATAAATCCTGCAGGGGTTTTGTCTGAATATTTGCAACATAGACAAGTATTTCATTAAACATCGCATCGACATTGCCCTTGGCCGCGGGTAAATAATCGGCGGGGTCGATATCCTCCGATTCATTTTTTTTAATTTTGACGATCGATATTTGAATTGAGTTTTTATAGCTCGCGGCCCGTCCCTCAATGGATATGATATCGCCTTTTTTAAACTGTTGATCTAATTCAACAGCATTATCCCATACCTTGCCGTCAAGTTCTCCGGTTTTATCCTTCAGGCGTATGTTCAAATAAGGAGAACCTTTAAGAGAAAAGGCCATGCTTTTCTCAGCTGCCAGAAAAGAAGAAACGACCTTATCGCCCTGCTTGACATCTTTTAGATAAATTTCTTTAGTCTTCAAATTATTATCCGCCTTTCATGAGAATAAATATTCATTTTGCCTTTTCTGACATAACCGATCAGTAAAATATTTGCCCTGCGCGTCAGTTCAACAGCATTGGCCGTCGGCGCCGAATGGGAAATGATGACCGGTATGCCCAGATTCCAGACTTTATAAACAATTTCGGAAGAAATCCTTCCCGTGGTTAAAATGATTGCTCTATGGAGATTGATTTTCTGCAGAAGGGCATATCCTCCGAGCATGTCGATGGTATTATGACGTCCGATATCCTCGCGCAAAGCGACAATTTTATTTCTCAAAGCCAGCGCCGAACAATGTGTGCCGCCCGTTTGATTATGCACCGAGGAACCATTCAAAAGATTATCCATCAGTTTTAACGCCAGACTGGTTTTTATAGTAAAACCGGCGGGAACGCTAAGCGGTGTAAGCATATTAATATTGCTTTTGCCGCGCGCGCCGCTGGAAGCGATATTTTTTACAGATGCGCGGGGGAAAGAGGCTTTGTTCTTCAAGGTGACGTTTGCGCTGCATTTATTTTTGTTAATTTCAATGTTTTCGATTTCCCCGCAGCCGGCGATAATTTTTTCCGATCTTAAAAATCCAGAGGCCAGTTCTTCCAGATGAATGCCCGCGCAGGCAATATTTGCCAGGGGGGTCCCATTAACATCAATAGCCAGAGTGACTTCCTGAATTACTTTAGCTGATGACCTGGCCATGGAGGCGCCGTCGGCGGAATATATTTTCAGTTTTTTGATAATCTTATCGGAATCGGTCATGTCTTTTCTCTTAAAATGCGGTGGTCGCCGACTCTCACCGTAAGTTTGTTTGTATCAAAGTATTCCATGAGAGGAATGATATATTTACGGGAAAGGCCCGTTAAGTCTTTGAAACTTGCCGGTGTGGCCTTGCCGTCTCTGATCAGTTGCGCCTTGTAATCATTGCGCAGTTTCTCCAGAGCTTCGCGGGCAAAACATAATTCTTCATTGATCTGGATTAAATCTCCTTCTTTGAGCATGAGTTTGATAATGCTTTGCGCTTTCGTTTTCTGATCTTTGAATTTGTTCATCACTTCCGTCAGCGATAAAGGCGTGAGGCCTGCTTCATGATAAATTCCTGCAATATCGCGGCGCAAAGAATCCAGTTCTCCGGAAAATTCCACCTGATGTTTTGTCAGGCGAACGCTGTCTTTATCGCTGACAATCGTTCCCTTTTTGTTTAGAGAATTTATGGACATGTTAAAAAGTTTCGGTGAAATAACATTTCCCGATGACGCTTTGAGTTCTTCTTTGGAGATGCCTTCTTTCAGGGGATTTTTCTTATGATAAGCGGTAATGTTTTTGATAATAAGCTCTTCGCACTGATGGAAGAAGTGGGCGGAAATGGCCGTTGTGTCATCACTATCCAGCAGGAAAGCTTTTTTGCCGGAAAATAAAATTTCCAGTTCTTCCCTGATTTTTTTAACGTTGATACCCAGACGAAAAGCCAGGCATCGCAGATTGATGCCTGTAAAACCCGTTCTTTCCAGAATCACGGAAATTTTTTCAGGCAAAGTTCCTTTTTGCAGTAAATTCAAATCTTCGATAATTTTGCTGTTGAGTCTTTTGTGTTTTGCCGGAAGCGGGTCAATGATCCGGCCTCCGCCGATTGTTGTAATCGGAGAATAGCTTCGCAAAACAAAATGATCTCCGGCGACAACGACATCTTTATCCGTCAGAACAAGCTGCGCGAATTCTTTCTCGCCGGGTTTCAGTTCATCTTTTTCCAGAAGAATTATTCGAGCGATAATTTCGCTTGTGCCTGTGTGCAGGCGGACCAGAGACCTGTTTTTGATATTTTTGGAATTAGACGCGAGAAATTCCACAAAGACGTCCAGACGCTGTGATGGCCAGACGGTTTGCGGGCGGACAAGCACATCGCCGCGTTCAAGGGTAGATTTTTCAATCCCCTGCAAATTAATGGCCGTGCGCTGACCGGACCAGGCTTCTTCCACAGGCTGATTATGCACATGGATGCCTCTGATGCGGGCGGTAATATTTTCGGGAAGGATCTGAATTTCCTCTCCGGTTTTAATGTGGTCGGAAACCAGTGTACCGGTAACGACGGTGCCGAAGCCTTTCATTGTAAAGACGCGATCCACGGGCAAACGGAAAATACCGTCATCTGTTTTTTCGGCTAGCTTACCTGTGATATTATCAATGACTCCAATGAGATCGGTCAGGCCTTCACCTTTAATTGCCGAGACGGGCACAATGGGCGCGCCCTCTAAAAAAGTTCCCTGAAGAAATTCAGTAATTTCCGATTGAACCAGATTCAGCCAGTCTTTTTCAACCATATCGATTTTGGTCAGGGCGACGAGACCTTTGGAGATTCCCAGAAGAGAACAGATATGCAGATGTTCTTTTGTCTGAGGCATGATTCCCTCATCCGCGGCAATGACCATCATGACCAGATCAATGCCGGCGGCGCCGGAAACCATGTTTTTGATGAATTTTTCATGTCCGGGAACATCCACAATGCCAAGTGTTTGTCCGGAAGGAAGAGTCAGTGAGGCAAAGCCCAGTTCAATGGTAATGCCTCTTTTCTTTTCCTCTTTCAAACGATCGGTGTCAACCCCGGTAAGAGCTTTAATTAAAGCAGTTTTCCCATGATCGACATGACCGGCTGTTCCGAGAACGAAATGTTTCATGTTTTTACCTTGATTAAATGAAGTTGGAAAATAGCAAACTCTTCATTTTTTCACAAGTTTATATTTGCCGTTCATCTAAAATAAATTTTTTGTTTTTTACAGCGAAAAACGCCCGGCAAATTAATCCTTGAAAATGGCAGGTGGAATTGTTAGAAAGCCGAACTTAATGGCCGGATGGAACGGGATTTGGAGAGGCTGTGCGATCAGGGTGTAGAGCGCATCTCACTCAAGGTCTTCCGCGCACAAGTACGTCCCAGCAGGAGGTTGCCATAGCCAGCTGTCACTGTGTTGCAGCGGGCGAGGTTGCCGAACGGGTTATGCGTATTGGCTTCCATAGGCGGTTTTGTGAAATGGAGGAGCCATAAGGGATGACCGAAGTGACAACCATTCAGCTATTTTCATTAGAATTGCCCTGGGCTTTTAATGGTACAATGGATTTGGAGATCGTGGTTAAAAACCGTTCTCTATATGGAAGGGAGGATGGATTTCTAAGGGTGGATCTGTACCCTCGAGTCCGTCCGATGGTTCATGAACGCCACTTCGGGTTTTGGGACATCCCTTTGAAAATCGTCCATACCGAAAGGATGTCAGCCCGTTTGGACCTCGATAAGGGAACATTGAAACTCCGGGATGGCAGTCAAAAGGATGCGTGGCGGACAGTACAGGGGCTTCGGATCCCTTTCTCCGAGCAGGGGAATGTAATCATACATTTTTCACATTGGGATACCGGCAAGGGAGAACCCCGTATGACGGAGATCCGGTCTTATTCTATTCTTTTGGCCGAAGAATCCGAAAATAAATGTTTGGATTCTCCCTTGAAACAGATTCATATTCCTGTGACGGATACCTGCAATCTGACCTGTTCCATGTGTCCCCGCAATAACGAACGCTATCCGGCGGGGGCAAGCCATATGGCCGAAGGTGTCTTCGAGGCACTGCTGAAAGAGGTTCCGAATGTTTCCTGCGTGATGATCATGGCATTGGGTGAGCCGCTCCTGTATCCTCACACCGTGGATGTGGTCAGGCGTTGCCGCGAGCGCCTGCCTGTGGCGGGCGAAGTAGGCATTACAACCAACGCCACGCTGCTGAACGAAACCATGGCACGGGATCTGATCGAGGCCGGGCTCGGTTTCCTTTACGCTTCCGTTGATGGCGCAGCCAAGGCAACGTATGAACGTTATCGGGTTGGCGCCGGCTTTGCGGAAATCTGCGCCAACATCAGGCGTTTCACAAAACTTGCGCGTGAATACACAAGTGCCTGCCGCACCATGATGAATTTCGTGATGATGGATGGAAATGTAGATGAGATACCGGCCTTTGTTCGGCTCGCGGCTGCACTCGGGGTGGAAAATGTGACTCTCAGCTACGAACACGGGCACCACTCGGACGAACTGAACACCTTTGGCGAGGAACGATTGGGTTCCTTGCTGGCGGAGGCGGCGCAGATAGGCGCGGATATTGGCGTCAATGTCGGCACACCTCCCGTTAGCCGTTCCCCGGTGGAGCGCTGTTTTTGCACTGAACGGGTTCTTACCTCACCGGATGGAGGAGTATATCCCTGTCCGATGTTGCAGCCGGGATATAACCCGGACGGTATGGTGTTGCGTTTCGGAAACGTTTTGGAAAGGCCGCTGCGCGAGATATGGGAATCGGAACCATACCAATCGTTCCGAAGAGAGGTGCTTTCAGGCCAGTTCCCGAAGGCATGCGCCAACTGCGGGTTCAAAGCATTCCTGACGCCATAATTGGCATACCGGGCAGAAGCAGGAGAAACTGAATGATGGTAATTAAAAAAAACCATCATGCCGGTATCTCGGCCGGAATTCATTTTCGCCATAATAGCTTTTTCGGCAGGGTTGGTTCTCATTCTCGTAAACGGACCCTTTCAGGCTCCTGATGGTAAGATCAGGAAAATCTCGATAGACGGGAATATGATTGCGTCTTTCGATACTATGATAAGGAGAAGCAGGATGCGAACAAAGCTGATAATATTTGTTCACGATTCAATTGGATATCTGCGTCTGAGAAAGTTCTTATCAAGGGTTATGGAAATAACCCGCGCCAATATCCTGCTTCTTCTTAAGCTTATTGACAAATATTATCTAAAAATTCATTTCATGATCAATCAAAATGATATTCATAAAATCGTGCTCCATTCAACAGATGCCTGTAATACAAATTGTAAATATTGTTCCAGAGGCGTACCTTTTGTAAAAAGAAAGAGATCCTATTCAGCTTCAGAATTCGTACCGTGGCTCAATTTTTTGATAAAAAAAAATATAAAATTTACTTCGATAAGCATTTCAGGCGGAGAACCTTTTTTACATCCAAACATTTTCGATTTTGTTGATGAACTAAAATATAATTATCCGGATAAAATTATTCGTTTAACAACTAATTTTTTCTGGGCCAATGAAGAAACAATAAAAGACTATGCGCCAAAATTAAAAAATTTAGATAATCTTGTAATATCAAAGTATCCTCCGATATTAGAAAAATGCGGCGGGAATGATCAATTTGATTCCCTGGTGAAATTATTTAAACAAAGTTGTCCTCATGTTAACTTTGAGGTTTATAACCAATCCAATTTTACATCCTGGGAATTACGTAAACAAAAAAAATCGATAAACACTATATGTACAACAGAAAAAGCCAACTGTTATACGCTTGGACCCGAAGGTATCATGACACGTTGTGTAATAGCATGTGGAGCTCGGAATATTTCTCAGTACAAATCAATTTTAGAGATGAATAATGAATATTTTTTTGATTTAAAAAAATGGAACAAAAAGAAATTTCTGAATTTTGTTCACAAGTTTCCTTTTGATTTATGTGAACATTGCACATTCACACATTATAAATCCGAAAATTGGAGATTAGAAGATAGACTTAAAAATGGAGAATTAACATCGACGGACGATTAATATTTGTAAAACGGACTTCAAATGTTGACAGCAAATAAAATTAAACGGAGTAAAGTCAGGCAGTGGCTGGCGAATCCAATTTTACAGGCAAAGTATTATTGGATGAAGGCGGCAAAAATCGTCAGGTCGTTTTATATGGATTCAGAGGAATCGGACCAACAGAAACTTCAAGGTGATGGAATAGCCGTTAATTCCTCGGCGGGCGGCATTTATCCGCTTTCCATACCCTTGCCGCCTGATGAAGAGACTGGCTTCAGACCCTACCCCATCTTTAGTACCGAAGCAATGAATGTGAGCCTGGCAAGCCATGTGTCGGTACTGACAAAAGGCCATAGTCCCCATCCGCCCCATACGCACGATGAGGAGGAAATACTGGTTCTTCTTGCCGGTGAAGTTGATCTCATATTACCCGATCTACAAAGCGCTGACGATGGAAACAGAGTACGGCTAAGCGCTAATCAATGTGTCTACTATCCGGCGGATTTTCCTCACACACTTCAAACGGTAAGTGAAACACCGGCAAATTACCTCATGTTCAAGTGGAAAGCCGATGGTATGAAGAGTGAACCGGCGCTTTCGTTTGGGCTGTATAACATTATTGAATCAAACAGGACACTTCTTACTGAAGAGGGTTTCCGGCCGCATCTCCTGTTTCAGGGACCGACGAAATACCTGAAAAAACTCCGCTGCCATTTTTCGACACTCACACCGGGAGCCGGCTACGATCCGCATGCAGACCCCTATTGTGTGGCGATCATTGTTCTCGAGGGAGAAGTTGAAACACTCGGCAAACGGGTCAGACCCCATGGGGTTATTTTTTACGGTGAGGGGGAACTCCATGGCATGGACAATCATGGCGCGATGACGGCACGATATGTCGTATTTGAATTTCATGGATAAGCGTATCTCATGGATGCATCGGGAAAGAAGATAAGGTTGTCAGCAATGACAAGGATGATCAATCCCGGATATTTCCATAGTGACAAACAAAGTCCCGGACTTTTCGTGGCGGAGATTTCCTTGACATGCAAAACGTCGTTCCCTATACTCCACGGCACAAAAAGGAAGTCCTTATCCATCAATTCATTCGCAACTGCGCGATCGTCATGAGGGCGCCGCGAGGAGATTAGACCATGTTCAGCGTTATCATGCCCGTGTGGAATCGGGCGTCAATCGTCGGGGAGGCGATCGAGTCGGTCCTGGCCCAGACTTTCAAGGAATACGAGTTGCTTGTGGTGGACGATGGTTCCGAGGACGATTTGGCCAAGGCTGTGGACCCCTTTCTTTCGGATCGCGTTCGCTGCCTTCGCCGTCCTCACTTGGGCGCCGCGGCGGCCAGGAATCACGGCCTGGCCCAATCCGTGCAGCCCTTCGTCGCTTATCTCGATTCAGACAATCAATGGCACCCGGATTTCCTGGCCGTTATGGCCCAGGCGCTCCGTCGGAATGATCGCGCACCCGAGGCTGCTCATTGTCTGGCGAAGAGGTTGCGCCACGATCCAAGCTCGGGCCGTATCTACCAGGACGGCATGATCGGCGGACCTTTCGACGTTAACGATATCCTCGATCACTCACGTATAGACCTCAACACCTTCGTACACTCCCGGAGGTGTCTCGACGTCGCCGGATTCTTCGACGAGGATTTGAAACGCCTGATCGATTGGGATTTTATTCTCCGCATACTCTCGCACGTCGAACCCTGTTTTGTGCCCCGTGTCCTCGTCGATTACTACAGCGACGTTCAACCCCGCACCATCAGCAACACCGAGGACTTTGATCCGGCCTACGCGCAGGTCAGAAGCAAACATGAGGCGCTCCGCCGCCAGGCCCGCCTCGTCCACGACACGATAGCCTACACCTGGGACTCTCTCCCGCCACGCAAGCAGGCCAACTGGATCCGGGCCCAACAGCCCTCGCCATTGGGAGAAGAAGGGGAGTCGCGGGTTCGGCCGTTCGTTCTCCAGATCGAGCCGACTAACCGGTGCAACCTCGCGTGCGTCAACTGTCCCCGGGCCGAACGGGATCTGCGGCGCCCGCACCGCGATCTGAGTTTTGAAGAGTTCCGTACCGTGGTCGACGATCTGGAAGATACCCTGATGCTCCTGATCCTCTGGGACTGGGGTGAGCCGTTCCTGAACCGCGATCTTCCACGGATGGTGCGCTACGCGACGGAAAGGGATATCCGGACCGTGACCAGCACCAACGGTCAACTGCTGGACAATGAGCCGTACATCCATGCCTTGTTCGCGGCAGGGCTCTCGACGCTGATCGTGGCTGTCGACTCCGTGGAACAGGAATCTTATGCCCGCTTCCGCAAGGGCGGCTCACTTGACCGGATCACCGCCGGTGTCGAGCGGGTGGTGCGCTGGAAACGGTCTTCGGGCGCCGCGACTGTAATCAATATGCGCACCGTGGTCTCAAGGTACAATGAGAACCATCTCGAAGATATCCGAACGCTTGCCCTGCAGCTCGGCGTCGACCACTTTTCGGTAAAGACGCTGAACCCGACCGTAGACACTGAACTGAAGGACGACGAACTCGCCCCTTTGACCGAGGCCTATCGCCGCTTCGCGTACGCGGACGGATCATGGACGCGGCGGCGCAAAGCCTGCGCGCCGTGCCTTTGGACGTCCGGTACCGCGACCATCCACTCCAACGGCGATCTCGTGCCATGTTCCTACGACTTCGACGGCGCAATGATGATCGGAAACGCTTTCGAGCAGCCGGTGAGCCGTCTCTGGAACAGTCCCGAATTTCGCAGATTGCGTCTCACTGTCAACTGTGAGCGGGACAAACTGGCACGCTGCCGCTGCTGCAATGTAAACTTTGAACTTGCCTCAGGAAGCTGGTTCGTTGCGAACGCACAGAGCGCCCCCGAAATCGAAGCGCTGCGGTTGCAACGTGGCGAGGACAAACATATTCTTCTGCCGTCGGACACTCAAGAGTCCCTGTTGCGGCATAGTCTTCATGTTCGAAATGAAACCATACGAACCCTGCTGGCTTCGCGGTTTTGGCGTCTTACGCGACCAATGCGCTTGGCGCTGGACGCGTTTCAGACAACGCGGTGGTTTATAAAGGGGCGGCATGGTGATCGACCGGCCAGGTATGCGATGCGTCTCCTTCCTCCGGTTACTCCCGGTATGCGGGAATTACAGATTTTGACCAATGAAATGACTGAACCCCTCCGTCAGGCGCGCATGCGCCGTGATCTTGACACATTCCTCGAAAGTTCCGGCCGGCTCGTCTTGCCCATGCACCAGGCACCGGTGGTTTCTGTTCTCCTCATACTTCACAATCGGGCAGCCCTGACCCTTGCCTGCCTGACGGCACTGAAGACCTGGATCGATGTTCCTTGCGAGGTGGTGGTGGTTGACGACGGCTCGACGGACGAGACGCCGGAACTTCTGGCGCGGACAGATGGAGCGCATATTTTGAAAAATTCTCGGACAGCGGGTTTTTCCCGGGCATGCAATCAGGCGGCAGCCGCATCCCGGGGTGCATCACTGCTCCTGCTGGGGCAGGAGGCCGCACTCAGGCCCGGAGCGGTTGCGTCGGCATTGCGCTTACTGGCCGAGCTACCCGACGCAGGGGCTGTCGGGGGACCGGGTCTGGCGCCGGACGGGAAATTTGTTATCAAGCGGGGCCGTATCTACGACACCGGACGCGTCGCGTGGGACGGGGACGATTTAGCGCGTGATGGTTACCGCATCAGTTCGCGCGAAGCGGATTTCGCGACCCGCGCTTTCCTGATGACACCCCGACATCTCTGGGACCGGGTCGGCGGCCTGGACGAGGCCTTCGAGGACGGACCTTACGCAGAAGCCGACTACTTTTTACGGCTTCGCCGCATCGGTCGCGGGTGCATTTTTGATCGGGAAGCGGCGGTAACCATGAACGCTGAACTGCCGGCCCCGACCGGGAACAATGTTGATATGGAACGCAGCCGAACTCTCTTCCAGGCAAGACACCTGGAATTCCTGGTTCAGCAATGGCCCGATCCACAGGGCGACCGGGGCTATGCACTGATTGAAGCCGGATACTCGGCACCGCGCATTGACGTCCCTCGGCCTAGCGTCGAGATCTATTGGCACTTCAACGAAGCCTGCAACTTCCGTTGTTCCTACTGCTTCCGGTCGGCGGTGGACCACTTTCGCGGTCAGGAGCATCCGGCGTGCGGCCGCTTCGAGCCGGAAGAGCTGGCGGCCCGTCTCAAGAGCAGCGGGTTCGCATGGAAAATAGTTTTTACGGGCGGGGAACCACTCCTTGCTCCGCGTTTCGTCGAGATCAGCCGTGCTTTGGCACTCGAGCAGAGGATCGCGCTTAACACCAACCTCTCCACAGACGAGGCTTACGCGTTTGCGGATGCCGTTTCCCCGGCACAGGTGCACGATATCTACGCTGCGCTGCACCCCATCGAACGTGACCGGGTGGAAGGCGGATGGAACAGGTTCAGCGAACGTTTCCGGTACCTGCGGCAGAAGGGGTTTGCAATTCGGGCGGTCTATGTCACGCATCCATCCCTCTTTGGCCGGATGGAACGGGATTTGGAAAGACTGCGCGGGCAGGGTATCGAGAGCTTCTCGCTCAAGATATTCCGCGGACTCTGGGAGGGCCGCTCCTACCCCTCTGCCTATACCGCGCAGCAGAGAGGGCTCATGGAGCGGGTCGGGCTGACGCCTCTCGAACAGTGGGTACTGCAAAACGACTTCGGCCTGCACAATTCCATCTGTGGGGCAGGCTATCGAGCGCTGCACATGGATCCGTTCGGCAACCTCACCCGCTGCAACACCGTAACCGTGGGCTATGGCAACCTCCTTTTGGGACGATACCGTCTCGACGACCTCCCGTCGCCCTGCCCGGCAGAAAGCTGCGGCTGTCCCTATCAGGGATTCAAATATGCGGGGAACGGCGCTTTCGGAAAGCAGGCGTAACATAAGCTAAGGACAGGAGTCCACACGGCTTGACTTCGATCGGGCAGAGGAACTGATAAGGCTGCATTGAAAAAATGGTCATATTTAAAAGAAACATAAAGGATTTAATGATATTTACTAAAAATATCATCATACCGGTATTGCGTCCGGAATTCATTTTCGTTGTCATGGCCCTTTCAGCAGGGCTTTTTCTTGTCTTCGCAAACGGCCCCTTTCAGGCTCCTGACGAACCTTCCCACTTTTATCGCGCATATCAAATATCCGAAGGCCGCTTCTTTTCTGAACGTATAGGTAATGAAGCCGGAGGCGAACTACCAACGGCAATACATGACTCTAAGCTTCCATTCAAAAATAGTGCCTTCCACAGTGAAATAAGAATCAGGAAGGAATTTCTGAGCTCTGAACTTCAGAAGCCCCTGAATGAACAGGAACGGATATTCGTCAGCTTCCCGAATACCGCTCTCAATTTTCCTCTGGGTTATTTTCCGCAAGCCATAGGCATCTATGCGGCAAGGCAGGGTGGGCTTTCTCCTTTAAAAATGATGTACGCCGGAAGAATGATGAACCTCCTGTGCTGGATCGTTTTGATGTATGCGGCCATCAGGATGACACCTGTATTCAAATGGGTCATGGTTCTTGCCGGGCTCATGCCGATGAACTTGTATCTTGCCGCCACTTTGTCGGCGGACGCTATGATTAATGCCTGCGCTGTTTTGTTCATAGGGCTGGTGTTGAATGAACGATTCAAAGACAAGGAACTTATGACGATGGGGAAACGGGCGGGTATTGGAGTTATTGCTATAGCCCTTTCCATCATGAAACTGGTATACGCGCCCATCGCGGCCCTTATAATGATGGTTCCCGAGAGCAGCTTCGGTTCAAATAGAAAGCGGGTCGTTTATGTCTTCTCAGTGCTTGGACTTTCGCTGCTGGCGGTTTTGCTCTGGGCTTTCGAGATAAGAAGGGTTTATGTCCCGCTTAACGGTTCCGATATGTCGCTGCAATTGGCCGGCATTTTCGCCGACCCCTGGAAATTTCTGAGTTTGCTTGCAAATTCAATACAGGAACAGGGGAAAGGTTATTTCCACAGTTTCATCGGCGTTTTGGGATGGCTGGATACTTGGCTGCCGCACTGGATCTATGTGACTTTTTTCCCAGTCATTGTTGCGACGTCTCTGCTTGAGCCGCCATACAAAAACAGAGTCTTTTATCTATGGGAAAAAGCAACTCTGGTTATCGTATGTCTTCTTTCCTTTTTCCTTATCTGTGTTTCTCAATATCTGGTATGGACTAAAGCAGGAGCATTGATGATCGAAGGAGTTCAGGGCCGGTATTTTATTCCATTACTTGTTCCGGTTATGCTTGTTTTTTTAAATCGCCGCGTACCCTTGAAAATCAACCTGCTCACAGGTGGAATAGTAACCGTCTATTCGGCATTGATGATTCGCGCAACCTGTCTTGCCGTTTACACGAGGTATTACGGATGATTTTTATGCACCTTGTCAAAATCTCTTTAAATGCAAGAGCGGTTATTGCAATAATAATGCATATGGCGCTTCCGAAGAAATCCTGCGGAGGATATGATGAATCGACTGGATAATGTGAAAAGATTGTGCCTCTTCGCTCATTTCGATAAAGATAATATTGTGGATGAATATGTCTTGTTTTATCTCCGCGATATAAGGAAGGTTGCGGACAGGATTGTCTTTGTTTCCACCTCGTTGCTCAACGCTGAAACAATTTCCAGGCTTAAGGATATTTGCGATTCGGTGATTATCCGGAAAAATGAAGGATACGATTTTGCAAGCTGGCAGACTGCTCTCCAATCAGAAACATTACAAAACTTTGATGAGTTGATTCTCTGCAACGATAGTGTTTATGGACCTTTCTTTCCCCTTGAACAGGTATTTGGTGAAATGAAGGGGGAAAGCTGTGATTTCTGGGGTATGACGAGCAATTACGATATTGCGTTCCATATACAGAGTTATTTCCTTGTCTTCAGAAAAACCATACTGGTCTCCAGTGTTTTTCAAAAGTTTTGGAAAAGCGTGGAAATCATGAAATCAAAAGAAAAGGTTATTAAACTCTGTGAAATCGGTCTCAGCCAAACTTTGCTCAAGGCCGGCTTCAAAGCTTCCACCTATGCCCGGTACCGTTTTTTAGTTATCTATTGTATTTTCTGTCGCCTTCGATCTTACCTGATAAGGGGGGGCAGGAGAATCTATGAGTATGTGCGGGTTATTTTCTTCGGTACCAATCGCCGGAAGAGGAATAACGGTTTCCGGAAAATGCTGGACGCGTTTATAAAAGGATCCAATATTTTTGCGATGAGCATTGTTTCTAAAATAAAAAATATCCTACGCGATGCACCTTCTGTAATCATTGATTTTATCCGGCATCCTAAAGAACGGATACACAGCCTGTTTATGTATTTTAACAGAAAAATGAAATCCATGAATGTAACACATCTTCTTTGGAAGCAATTGGTGCTTTATTCCGGAATGCCTTTTATCAAAGTGGACCTTCTCCGGGACAACCCCATGGCCATGAATATTAACGATTACGCAAAGGTTATATCCAAGGTTTCAAACTACAATACCCCGATGATCAGGTCTCATTTAAGCCGGGTAAGAAATTGTTCAAGAGGGAAGAGATAAGCTGTCCCGAGCTATACTTGAATTGAGCATCATACCTTTGATAATCTTTGCCTTGAGTAGAATTATTGAAATTATCTTAATGCAATCCTATCACAACATTTACCATAAATAATGCAGCCGCCTGTATATTGCTGTACAAATTTGTAAAAATAATTTATACCTAAGCAAAAGTATAGTTTTAAAAGAGAATCGCTTTAGTGGGGAAATATTGGAATTATGTCTTCGGTACTTTATGAGTGCTTTATCAAGAAAGAAAACATGTCCATTAATAGCTGCCCATGCCACTATCCAGTGGTCATGCGAATATGTGGATGATGGGAAGGGCAACAGATCCTTTATTCTCCTTCTATTTAAACAAAATGTGCATCCATAAAACTGTGCTTTGATAAAATGGCTAACTAAAATAATAAAGGAATTTCTTTTCCCCTCACGATATATAGGCATGTTTATTTTAAAATCATTTCCAAATGCATCAATAGGGCTAAAATTATGGCAAACAAGCCTAATGCTGCTATCTTCTTGAAAGACAGACATCACCTTCCGGATTTTACCTTTTATCCAGATATTATCCTGGTCAGATAGAAAAATTAGATCGCCCGTCGCGAGTGATATGAGCTTTTCAAAATTGCGTGCATACCCGAGATTCTTTTTATTATATATTAATGTAATACGTGTATCATTGAAAGATTGGATGATAGAACATGTCCTATCAGTAGAACCATCATCACAAATTATAAGCTCATCAGATGGTCCCAAATCAGAAAGAATAGATTCTATCTGCTCACGTATAAACTTTTCTCCATTATATGATGCCAGACAGACGGAAACCTTATATTTAGAACCCATATCATGTGTCATTGAATTGAAATTGATTGATAAGAACTTCCTTTTTGTGGGGTGAAGTATATTAAGCGCCCTCTTGTGTGTCAAGAACATTCTGTCCCAAGATGCAGGAAATGCGCAGATGCGATATTCGAGGGACATTCCAACATGCTTCTCTTAAAGAAAAAATTTCATCTTTTTAACCGTTTCACCTGGGAGAAAGGTAATTATTTCTGGAATTCAGACCGACCTCACCGACATGTCTTCCTCGCTTCATGGAATGGATAAGTCTATTCCGAAGCAATGAGACAAGATAAACAAATTAGATAAATTAATCCTTGAAAAAGGCAGGGGGAATTGTTAGAAAACCGGGCAAAGGGGTACTCCTTGCGCATACTTGGTTTGGATTACGGTGAAAAAAGAATAGGCGTGGCGATTTGCGATGAACTGGGCCTTACGGCTCAGGGGTTGCCTACGATCATAAGAAAAACTAAAAAACATGATTGGGAAATTTTAGAAGGTTTGATCAGAAATTACAAAGTAGATAAAATTGTAATAGGCTATCCCGTAAGGTTGGACGGTTCGGAAGGTATCCAGTGCGAAAAAGTAAATCGTTTTAAAGTCTTGCTGGAAAAAACTTTCTCTCTTCCCGTTATTAAATGGCCCGAAACCCTCTCTACCAAAGAGGCTGAAGAAATACTGATCAACTCCGGTGTCCGTTGGGAAAAAAGAAAAAAAATGGTGGATAAACTGGCCGCTTGTCTGATCCTTCAAGGTTATCTGGATTCTATCGCCAAATAATTTTAAAATAATTCCATAAAAACATGAATCAATCTGATAAAAAAAATCATCATAAACTCATCAAGGAAAACAATTCCACCAGTGAACATAAAACGCAAAAGGGTTCATGGGTAAAGCGGATTCTTTTGTTTGGGTTTTTTAAGAAGTCCTCTTCTACGGGCAGGACAGTTCATCGCGTTGTTTTATATCTTGCCGCAATATTCTTTATCTTTTGTGCGCTGCTGTTGAATTATTCAATGAGTTCGATTGATAAAAAAAATATCAATGTACTGGTTGATATTCCCACGGGCTCAAGCTTTTTGGAGGTTACGGAAAAACTTAATCAGGCGGGGCTGATCAAGCACCGTATTTTCTTTTACAGTCTGGCCATGATCAAAAAAGCCAGACGCCACATTTGCGCCGGTGAATATGAAATTAACACTCTGCTGACGCCTTCGGAGATGATCAACAAACTCATGCGCGGCGAAGTTAAGGAACATAGAGTCCTGATCCCGGAAGACTTTTCCATGGAGGAAATTGTCGCGCGCCTGGATAGTGAGAAACTGATTGATAAAGAAACATTTATTGAATTGGCCAGGGATAAAGATTTTTTAGAATCTTTGAATATCAAGGCGGAATCCATAGAAGGTTATCTTTTCCCGGATACTTACTATTTTAACCGTTCCATGAACACACGCCAAATTATGAAGAGAATGGTGGAGAGGTTTTGGGAAAAAGTCACACCGCAAATGATTAAAAAAGCCCAGGACCTCGGATTTAATATTCATCAGTTTGTCACCTTTGCCTCTATTATCGGCAAAGAATCAGGTAATGATGCGGAAAAACCTATGATTGCGGCAGTATTTCGCAACAGGCTCAAAAAGAAAATGCGCTTACAGAGCGATCCAACGGCTGTTTATGATTTGAATAATTTTAGCGGTAAAGTCTTGCGCAGTCATTTAAAAAGAAATTCTCCTTACAACACCTATGTCATAAGAGGCTTGCCGCCGGGACCCATCGCCAGCCCGGGGGTAACTTCATTGGAGGCCGCGCTTAATCCGGCTCCGGTTAATTATCTTTATTTTGTGTCCAAAAAAGACGGTTCACACTTTTTTTCAGCTTCTTTAAATGAGCATAATCAGGCGATAAACCGTTATAAAAAAATTAATAACAAGTAAATACAATAACTTGCATGTAAGTTTATTTAATCAAAAATGAGAGAGCGTCAGCGCGTTGATAAAGCTTTGTCGATCAGAATTTTACAGATAGAGCAGATTGCCAAAGGTCAAAGGCAGACTTGACCCTTTGTGACCACAAGATCTGTTCCGCTATGATGATTTAGAAACTGAAAACAGCCTTGAACTTATCTGCTCTCAGTGAGGGCTTGACGGAATCCTTTTTCTTGTCAAGTTCAACGATTCCGTATTTTTCCATATTTTTTAGCGTTCTGGAAAGATTGCTTACCTGCCGTCCGGAAATGGAAGCTAACTCCGCTAGAGATTGGGGATTATTATCTCTTATCTTTTTTAAAAGTTCCTGATTTTTAGAACTAAGAACCTGGGCCATCGATTCGATAGAATCAAACCAGATTGTCGGCTCATTGCCGGTTGGTTTATGTTCGCCTTTCGCAATGGATATAGTATGTTTTTTAATTTCTTTGTATGAAGCTATTCCTATTTTCATTTCTCGTGCCATAATAAAAACCTTCCTTTTTTAAATAAAATCGTCGACGGTTTTCCAAAAATCTTCGATTAGCTGACTGGCGCAATCAAATTCATAATAATATATTTTGTTCAGTTTATGAATGTGATCCCATTTAAATTTTTTTGTTTTATACTTGCCGCGTTTTGGCAAACAATCGTGAGCATTATCATATCCAATAATTCTTCTGTTGCCTTTATCGTGCAAAGTAAGAGAACATTTATACCGTGAAGTATATTTTTTGTTGGTTTAACTTTACATGCTTCAAATTTTACCCAGTAACCATTTTTAGTATAAAAGACAAAACCGTTAAGTTCCAGAAGAGTTTGAAGCTCATAATCGGAATCATAATGTTTTTTTGTCATTTGAGATATCTATTATCATCAGATGATAACGATTGCCAAGGGTTATTTGGTGACCCAATTATGTTAAATTTATACAATTTAACTATTGACAATGATATTGAAATTATTTATTAATTTTTCCGTTTCATAGAATCAAAAAAGCTTCAAGTTTCAAAAAGTTTTCACAATAAAAGTTTTATAGAGGTGCTGTTTTCAGACCAAAAATCTGAGTTGTATTTTCATAATCATTTTCAAGCTGGGAAGAGAAAATGCTGGTTCACGTTGATGGAAAATACAGAGAGTTGCTTCTGAAAAAAGCCGATCTGCCTGGCGTATTCTTGAATAAATCCGTTCGTGTCTTGAATGCAAAGGACAACGAATCTTTTGCACAGATAAATTTCTGCATTGAGCAGTCTGATACATTACAGCAAGAAAATCTGAGGAGGGTGCCATGAGAAAAGAAAACGAAACGTGGAATAATAAAACCAGCGTCAGCATAATTTGCATGCTTGTTTTTATCGTTATGATTATGACGTGTGTAAATGCGTGTGGATTTTTTGGTATAGGTTCAACAAGCTGGAAGGAAGAAGTGCTTTTGCATGATGGCACGAAAATAGTCGTTGAGCGTTATTATCATCTTGGCGGCAAACGTACATTGGATAGTACCGAAAAAAGAAATCTTGATGAAACAGTTACTTTCACTCTGCCGGGCTCGAATAAAAAAGTGACATGGAAGATGGATTTCAGAGATTCAGTGCCGGAACCCAATAGCCTCGATTTACTGGTTCTGGATATAGTTAACGGCACTCCATACATTGCCACTAATCCGAGGGGATGCATTGCGTATAACAAATGGGAAAGACCGAATCCGCCTTACATCTTTTTTAAGTATGACGGCAATTACTGGAAGCGGATTTCTTTGAATGAATTTCCTGCGGAAATCAGTAAAGTCAACGTCATTATCGAAAGACCGCCTGCTAAACTGCTCAAGTCTTTCTATACTGTCGAGCAAGTCAACGAACAAAATCATAATCTTCGTGAAGAAATATTCAAAACCATCGTCCGCTCACCGCTGAAGGGAAAAGAGCTTTGTCCAGTTTGGTTCTTTGATGGAAGGTATTGGCGTGGCGCTGGCGGATTGGAAAAGCTACCTTCATACGAAGCATGTGTGACTGTTTGTAATCAAAAGAGAATTAGTATGGAATATTGTCCTTGCAAAAGAGTGTTTGACGTCGATGCGAAAGGAGAAAAATAAACATGGCTACACAATTTGAAATTGATTGTGCATTAATGGCCGGGTGTGTCTACCGATCTAATCGTTACGAAAACGCAAACTGGTTTCCAGTTCCGAATGGCTGGTCTGAAATAGAATTATCCCATATGACAGATTCCAACGGCAGCGGCTTCGAAGCTGTTTCCTTCAAAAGCGGCAACAAGATCGTAATTTCCTTTTGCCGGAACCGATAGGACAGATATTACTGGTGATTGGGCAACCGACTTAAATTTAGCAACCGGCAATGCTGACATACAGTTATTACAAGCTGCAGAGTATTACCTGTACATTAAAACTACGAATCCTCCTGGTACCGAAATTGTCTTCACTGTGCAAGCGAAGGGGACGCCCCTAAAATACTAAGTTTCTGGAAGGCGAAGCGGCAATTAAAGGAGAGTAGATGCCGAGAACAGCAAGACTAGACGCACTTGGGGTCTTACATCACATCATGATCAGGGGGGGAGCGTCGAAAGATATTCATGGACGATAACGATCGGGATGACCCATTGCCAGTCCGGGTTTGACTTTATTGGAGGCAGTGCTTAATCCGGCTCCGGTTAATTATCTTTATTTTGTGTCCAAAAAAGACGGTTCACACTTTTTTTCAGCATCTTTAAATGAGCATAATCAGGCGATAAACCGGTATAAAAACATAAATAACAAGTAAATACAATAACTTATAAGTAACTTTCTTTAATGAAAATTGATGGGAAAAATGAATTATTCTTTCCATCAATTTTTTTGCTTCTAATTTTTTTTCAGTTTAAAAATATTTCTGATCCACTTTCTGGATTTTCCCTGTAATTTTAAGTCACTAAATTTAAAAAAAGTTGAATTTTTTGCTTGACAAAGGCAAATACCGCCTCTATAGTTGCCACGTGGAGCAAAGTGGTTTTTAGTGGGGGAAAGTGATGTCTGTATTTAGGGGTCAATATCATCACAATATTGATGAGAAGGGAAGAATAATCTTCCCGGCAAAATTTCGCGAGATATTTGCGGAAGAATACGACAACCGTTTGGTGATCACCAACTGGGATCAGTACTTAATGGTTTTCCCTTACGATGAATGGCTTGTAATTGAAGAGAAAGTCGCCCACCAATCCAAGTTGCGCAAGGAAGTTCGATCTTTCCAGCGTTTTTTTATGTCCGGAGCGGTTGATTGCAATCTCGACGGGCAGGGGCGGGTGCTTATCCCCCCGACATTGCGCGAATATGCCAAATTGGAAAAAGATATTGTTCTGGCCGGCATGCTGAAAAATATTGAAATCTGGTCGAAAGATCGTTTCGAAGACAGGATGAAACAGGCTGCCGGTGAAATTGACAAATGCTCTGACTTTATTGCTGACTTGGGAATTTAAACGATGGTTGCCGACTTTTATCACGAGCCGGTAATGCTTAAAGAGGTTATTGATTCACTTTTAGTCGGCAAAACGGGCGTCTACGTAGATTGCACCGTGGGGGGCGCCGGTCATGCTTACGCGATACTGAAAGAAACAGATGCGCTTCTGGTCGGGATTGATTGTGATGAAGAGGCTCTGCTGTTTGCCGAAAACCGGCTTGCGGAATTCGGTTCACGCAAGATTTTGGTCAAGGCTAATTTTGCCGATTTGGGCAAAATATTGAAGGATTTAAATGTAGAAAAAGTTGATGGCGTTTTGATGGATTTAGGCGTCTCTTCCCATCAACTGGATGTAAATCAAAGAGGTTTTAGTTTTAGTCAGCAAGCGCCGCTCGATATGCGCATGGATCGCAGTTTGAAGATAAGCGCTTACGATATTGTCAACAGTTTCGCGCAAAACGAACTGGAAAATATTATCAGGTCTTACGGGGAAGAAAAAATGGCCGCAAGAATAGCCAGGACAATATCAAAAAAAAGGCAACTCTCGCCCATTGAAACAACCAAGGATCTGGCGTCAATCGTTGCCTCCTGCATGCCTGCGAAATTAAAATGGCAAAAAATTCATCCCGCCACAAGAACCTTTCAGGCCATACGAATCGCCGTCAACAATGAGTTGGATAATATCAAACCGGCCATTGATGCTGCCGTGGAAGCGCTGAAACCCGGCGGCCGCCTTTGTGTGATTTCTTTTCATTCCCTGGAAGATCGTATTGTGAAAAATGAAATTCGTTCTTTGGAGGGGGGCTGTGTCTGCCCCAAGGACGTGCCGTTTTGTGTTTGTCAGAAAGAGGCAAAGCTTAAAAATCTGACCAGAAAAGTAATCGTACCTGCGGCGGAAGAAATTGAAGCTAATCCCCGCGCCCGCAGCGCCAAGTTACGCGTAGCCGGGAGATTGTAAAATGGCACAATCCGCGCAAAATATTGGAACCAGAGCGCTGCCCCGTTTCGAGGAAGCCAGGGAGACTTCTTTCGGCATAAAGTATTCGACCTTTATCATTTTCGCCCTCGTGCTGATGTTTGTTGCTTTGATCTACGTGGGTTCGCATATCCGGATGACGGAATTGGAATACAGCATCGCCACGGAATTAAGCGCCCAGGAACAAAAACTGGAAGAACAAAAAAAACTGAAATTGGAATACGCCATGCTCAAATCGCCGCAGCGGATTGAAGGCATTATGAGAAGTCAATTACAGATGTCCTATCCTGATAATGACCAGGTTATTGTCCTAAAACAATCGGGAGAATGATATGGCGAGTGAATCAAAAAAATGGCTGAAATTCAAAATTGTCACTATTTTAACGGTTTTTCTGGTGCTGTTTATTGCTTTGATATCCCGTGCTTTTCAGTTACAGGTTTTATCAGGACAGAAACTAAAAACATTAGCGACAAGACAGCATACCTCCGTGCTGCAGTTGCAGCCGGAAAGAGGCGTGATTTATGATCGCAATGGCGAAAAGCTTGCTGTCTCAATCATGGCAAATTCCGTTTGCGCCGATCCTTCCAAAATAGCTGATCCTGTTAAGACGTCCAGGCAAATCGCGGAAATTCTCAATTTAGACAATCAAACGGTTTTGAAAAAATTATCCACGCAAAAAAACTTTTCCTGGCTGGTCAGAAGAATTTCTCCCGAGCAGGCCGCCCTGGTGGAGAGTGCGGAGATCGAAGGAATATTTCTGGTTAAAGAACCTAAACGCTTTTATCCCAACGGCGAGTTGGCCGCACATTTGCTGGGTTTTGTCGGCCTGGATGCCAATGGATTGGAAGGATTGGAAAGCAAGTATGATGAATCTTTAAAGGGGAAACCGGAGAAGTTGTCCTGGGCCCGGGATGCCAAAGGCAAAAAGCTGTTTCTGCGCGTGGAAAAGAACGAGACTCGAAAAGATGAAAATATAAATCTGGTTTTAACCATTGATAACCGGATTCAATACCTTGTGGAAACTCATTTAAGAGAAGCCGTTCTGGACAAGGGAGCGAAGGGCGGGCTTGCTATTGTCATGGATCCCAAGACCGGCGAAATTTTAGCGATGGCCAATCAATTAGGATTCAATCCCAACAACGTTGATGGTCTTAAGCCGGACAGATGGCGCAATCACGCTATTGCTGATTATTATGATCCCGGATCAACTTTCAAACCTTTTTTAGTGGCCGGCGCTCTGGAGGAAAAAATTGTTAAGGAGTCAGACAGGTTTTTCTGTGAGAATGGAAATTATAAAGTGGCCAATCGCGTTATTCATGAAGCCAACAGAAAACGTCACGGGACATTGACGGTTCAGGAAATATTAAAATATTCAAGCAACATCGGCTCCGCGAAAATTGCTCAAAAGATGGGAAAAGAAAAATTCTACAATTACATACAGAATTTTGGTTTTGGTTCGAAGACCGGCATCGATCTGCCCGGCGAGTCCGCGGGAGCTCTCCGGCCGGTGAAAAATTGGGTGCCGGTTGATACGGCGATGATTGCTTTCGGTCAGGGCGTTTCGGTTACGGCCATTCAGTTAATTTCCGCAGTGTCGGCCATTGCCAACAACGGCGTTTTAATGAAACCCTATGTTGTGCGCGGCATTGCCGATAAGGATAATCACCTGGTTAAACTTTATACGCCGACCGTGGTGCGCAAAGTTATTTCTCCGGACACGGCCAGGCGTCTCACCGGTATGCTGACGGAAGTTGTCGGCGCTGAAGATGGCACCGGTAAAAACGCTAAAATTGTCAATGTCTCTGTAGCCGGCAAGACCGGAACTTCCCAGAAATTCGATTCTGCCCGCGGCGTCTATTCTTCGGAAAAAGTTCGAACGTCTTTTATGGGATTCTTCCCGGCGGAGAATCCGCAGGTTGCCATTCTGGTAATTCTTGACGAACCTCAGAAAGATAAATGGGGCGGAGTTGCCTCTGCGCCGGTATTTAAAAAGATTGCAGAGCAAATACTCAATTGCTTTAAAACAAACATCAGGGAAACGCCTGTTTTTGAAAAAGAGAAGACGGACAAAGTGCAGCTTGTTTCGGCGCAGCAAACTTTAACGCCGCCCAATATTGCCGAATATGATGAATCAACCATGCCCGATTTTTCAGGGTTGACCATAAGGGAAGCACTGAAAAAAGCAAAGGCCGAATCGATAGAGCTTAAAATATCAGGTAACGGCTGGGCTGTGCGCCAGTACCCGCCGGCACACACCCCTTTAGGTGATGAACGTTTATGCAGTGTTGCTTTTGAGTTGAATAATTGAGGTTTGTATGAAACTGGCTCGCTTAATTGAGGGACTGGATATAATCAATATTTCAGGAGAGACTTCGGAAGAGGCTTCTGCTGTATGTTTTTCCGCGGACAAATGCAGCCAGGGGGCTTTGTTTGTGGCCATTCCCGGATTAAAGAATGACGGGCATGATTTTATTCCGGAAGCGATAACCCGTGGCGCGAAATTTATTGTTTACGAGAAAAACATGGAGTTTCCCCGGGATGTGACAGCGATTAAAGTGCCGGACAGCCGTCGTGCTCTGGGTATCTTAGCCAAAAACTATTTTGGCAATCCGTCAGGCCATTTAGCGCTGATTGCCGTCATGGGAACAAACGGTAAAACAACGATCACCTATCTTCTTGAATCCATTTTAAAAGAATCCGGTTTAAAATGCGGTGTTCTGGGCACGGTCAATTATCGCTACAATGATAAAACTTATCCCGCGCCGAATACGACTCCGGAATCTTATGAAATGCAGAAAATTCTGCGCGATATGGCCGATGATGGCGTCACGCACGTGATTGCCGAGGTTTCCTCCCATGCCGTCGACTTGAAAAGAGTTGACGACTGCGATTTTGATTTGGGAATTTTTACCAACCTGACGCGCGACCATCTTGATTATCATTTAACCATGGAAAATTACTTTCAGGCAAAGAAAAGATTTTTTACCGAAATTCTGCCTCAAAGCAGGAAAGTTTATTCACAAAAAATGGTTATCAATGCCGATGATCAGTGGGGGCGGAGAATTTTACAGGAAGTATCCTCACCGGCGTTAACGTATGGCATCGAAGGCGATTATGCGATCAGAGCCACGCACCATGAATTGTCACTAACGGGAATAAAAGCCCAGATTAATTTAGCCGGTGAAAATGTTTCCATTGCATCGCCTCTCATCGGTAAATTTAATCTCTACAATATTCTGGCCGCCATTGGAGCGGCCTTTATTTTAAATATTCCTCCCGCGATGATTAAAAGAGGAATTGAGAATTTGTCTAATATTCCGGGACGGCTGGAAAAAGTTGCTTCTCCCGAAGACGTTAACATTTTTGTTGATTATGCGCATACCGATGATGCGTTGAGGCGTGTGCTGCAAAATTTAGGAGAACTTAAGAAAAAACGTATCATCACTGTTTTCGGCTGCGGAGGAAACAGAGACAGGGGCAAAAGACCGCTCATGGGAGATGCGGCTACCCGTTACAGTGATTTGACCATTATAACGTCTGATAATCCCCGCTTGGAAGATCCCATGGCGATTATCGCGGAAATCGAATCAGGAATTGATTCCGGCAAAATACAAAAAACAGCGTCCGATGAACTGCAATTGAAAAACGGCACTCACGGCTATACGGTCATTCCTGAACGGAGAGCGGCCATTGAAGCGGCGATCCATACGGCCCAAAGCGGCGATATCGTTTTAATTGCAGGCAAGGGGCATGAAGACTACCAGATTCTGGGAACCCGGAAAGTGCCGTTTGATGACCGTGTTGTTGTTGCGCAGACTTTAAAATTAAGGAGTCCGTAAAATAAATTGATGAGTAATGATTCACCGGTTATTTCATTAAACGATGTGCTCAAAGCGACCGCCGGAACTTTAGTTTCCGGAGCCCGGGATTTTACGTTTTACGGGATTTCCACGGATTCGCGGCTGGTAAACAAAGGCAATCTCTTTGTCGCCCTGCGGGGAGAAAATTTCGACGGTCATGATTTTGTCGGGACAGCCCTAAAACAGGGAGCCGCCGGAATTCTGGCGCAGGATGAAGAAACAATCAAGAAAATGCCGGCGAATAAAAAGACGGCCGTTATTCAGGTTGCGGACACCTTAACGGCGCTCGGAGATTTAGCTCACTGGTGGAGAAAACAATTTTCCATCCCGGTCATCGGGCTGACGGGTTCTTCCGGGAAGACAACAACCAAGGAAATGATAGCGGCCATTATCGGCAGGAAGAAAAATATTTTAAAGACAGAGGGAAATTTAAACAATCTGATCGGGTTGCCGCAGACCATATTTCGCCTGACCTCGAAACATGAATTGATGGTTCTGGAGATGGGGACGAATACCAGAGGAGAAATAAAGAAACTGACGCAAATAGCCGAACCGAATATCGGATTGATTACGAACATCGGTCCGGCGCATCTGGCGGGATTTGGTTCCCTGGATGTTGTCCGGGAAGAAAAAAATGATTTGTTCCTGAATATGTCTCCTTCGGGCATTGCCGTCATTAATCTTGATGACGAAGCCATTGCGGTTGCGTCTGACAAATGGGATGGCGGCAGAATTACTTTCAGCATGAGTCCGAATGCGGATGTTACTGTAAAGGACATAGAAAAGAACGGTGCGAAGGGAATGCGCTTTAACCTGGTCATCGGCGGCGGCACACAAAAGGTGGATATGAAGATTGCCGGTCTTCATCATGTCTATGACGCTATGGCGGCGGCGGCCGCGGCTGTTGCCGCAGGCATGGATCTCAAGACGATCGCGGAAGGCCTGGCCGCTTTCCGGCCGTTTAGCGGACGCATGGAGATGATTAAATTGCGCAACGGCGCTTTTCTTCTGGATGATTCATATAACGCCAATCCTGCTTCAGTGCGGGAAGCTTTAATGACATTGAAAGATTTAAAAACCAATCATAATGGTTATGTTTTTTTAGGGGACATGCTGGAACTCGGAGCCCAGGCTGACGAAATGCATCGAAGAATTGGAATGCTGATAGCGACGATCGGCATCAATGCCCTTTTTCTTCAGGGTGATTTTTCCGAGGTCACCGCTGCCGGTGCACGAGAAGGGGGGTTGTCTCCTCAGAATATTTTCTTTTTATCCGTTGATGAGAACGGCAGCGCTTACCTGAAGGAACATTTAAAAAAAGGAGATTGGATCCTGGTAAAAGGTTCCCGCCGGATGAAGATGGAAAAATTTGCGGCTCGGATATGTGATGATTTTGGCTTTGATAAAACGGATGGAAATAATAAAACAATGGATCCGTCAGGAGTAAATTAAAATTGATTTACCATTTATTATATCCTTTGCATACAACGTTTTCGTTTTTTAACGTATTCCGTTATATAACGTTTCGGACGATTTTTGCGTCCATTACGGCGCTTTTGATTTGTCTGATTTTCGGCCAGTGGATGATCCAGAAATTGCAGGAGATGCAAATAGGCCAGCAGATAAGAGATGACGGCCCGCAAAGCCATCTGGTCAAAAAGGGCACTCCCACCATGGGAGGAATCTTGATCATCCTGTCTGTGGTGATATCCACGCTGCTCTGGACAAATCTCTCCGATGTTTACGTCTGGATAATATTACTGGTGACGGTCGGTTACGGATTGATTGGTTTTATTGATGACTATAGAAAACTTGCCGGGAAGAGCTCCAAGGGCGTTTCCGGCAAAACAAGGTTGATCGCGGAAATTATCATTGCGTTGTTTGTCAGCATGATTCTGTATATGAAACCCGGTTTTAATTCACAAATCACAATTCCTTTTTTCAAGACGGTATTGCCTAATCTCGGTTGGGGATACGTTTTGCTTTCCACGTTTATTATCGTGGGTGCGGCCAACGCCGTCAATTTAACAGACGGTCTGGATGGATTGGCGATCGGTCCGGTGGTGATCTGTTTTGTCACTTATTTACTCTTTGCCTATTTTGCGGGAAATGTGAAGATTGCCTCGTATCTTCAGGTGGCGCATGTTTCCGGGGCCGGTGAATTGGCGGTATTTTGCGGGGCTATTGTCGGCGCGGGACTGGGTTTTCTCTGGTTCAACGCCTATCCCGCGGAAATTTTTATGGGAGATGTCGGTTCTCTTTCGCTGGGCGGGGCTTTAGGCACGATAGCGATTACAACCAAGCAGGAAATATTGCTGGCCATTGTCGGCGGTATATTTGTTATGGAGACATTCTCGGTTATTTTTCAGGTCGGTTATTTCAAAATGACCGGCGGGAAGCGCATTCTGCGGATGGCGCCTCTGCATCATCATTTCGAATTGAAGGGATGGGCGGAACCGAAAGTCATTGTCAGATTCTGGATTATTTCCATTTTACTGGCACTCATGGCTTTAAGCACATTGAAGTTACGTTAGAGGAAGTATGGATTTTACAGGTAAAAAAATAGTCGTCATCGGCATGGGCAAGACTGGAATCGCCGCCGCCCGGTTTTTAGGAAAACAGGGCGCAAACGTAGTCGTGACGGATGAGAAATCACCGGATCAATGGAGCGGTGAGTTTCAGCAAATCGCCCGGGAAAAATGGCTGGCCACCGGCGAGTATAACGTCCGTGTTTTAGAGGGCGCGAGCATGGTCGTGCCTTCTCCCGGCATTCCTCCTGATAATGAAATACTGATTGCAGCGCAGAAAAACAATATCCCCGTTGTCAGTGAAATCGAACTGGCTTACTGGTTTATAAAGGTTCCGATCATCGCTGTAACCGGCACGAACGGTAAAACAACAACGACAACGCTGTTGGGTGAAATTCTGAAAAGGTCGGGAAAGAAAACTTTTGTCGGCGGCAACATCGGCAATCCTTTGATTGAATACGCGGATACCGCTCAGGAAGATGATTTTATTGTCGCGGAAATCAGCAGTTTCCAGCTCCAGTGGGTAGAGAAATTCCGGCCGTTTGTTGCCATACTTTTGAATATTACCTGTGATCATGTCAATTATCACGGCTCTTTTGCCGGGTACCGCAGCGTTAAGGCGCGGATATTTGCCAATCAGACAAAAACGGACTTGGCGATTCTTAATGACACGGATCAGGAGCAGGATGAAATCGCCGGCGACATCGGCGCGCAAATGATGAAGTTCAGTTCCCGGGATATTTTGTCCCGGGGAATCTTTATTGAAAATGATCATATTGTTCTGAGAATGCCGGGACGAGATGAAGAACAGTATCCTTTAAGCATCATCAATCTGCCCGGACGTCATAATGTGGAAAATGTGATGGCGGCAATCATGGCGGCGCGTTTTTGCGGCTGTTCTCAGGAAGATATCATTGCCGCAGTCAGAGATTTTCGCGGATTGCCGCACCGGATCGAATTTGTCGATGAAAAGAATTCAGTCAAATTTTATGATGATTCCAAGGGAACGAATGTCGGTTCCGTTTTGCGGGCGCTGGAAACATTTGCCCAGCCTGTCATTTTGCTTTTAGGCGGACGCGATAAAGACGGTGATTTTGAGTCGCTCAAGCCGCTGCTGAAAACAAAAGCTAAAAAAGTCGTTTTATTCGGCGAAGCCCGTGGCCGTATTGCTTCATTGATTGGCGAAGATGTGCCGATCCTTCAGGAAACGAGATTACGGGAAGCCATCCTGAACGCTTATAAAAATGCTCAGCCGGGCGATATTGTGCTGCTGTCTCCGGGGTGCGCCAGCTTTGATGAATTTGCCAATTACAAAGAACGGGGTAATTTCTTCAAGGATGTAGTGAGGAGTCTTTAGATGGATGCTGCGGTCAGACATAATGAAGATAAATTACCGGACATTATTTTACTTCTGGTTACTTTAATCCTGGTGATTGTGGGAACGGCAATGATTTATTCTTCCAGTTCCATTATTGCATTGGAAAAATTTAAGGACGGCCAGTATTTTTTAAAGAAACAACTTCTGTTTGTTTTGATAGGTCTCACGTCCATGATCATTATGACGAAAGTTCCTTATACGCAATTAAGAAAATGGGCTTATCCGGGAATGTTATTGTCTTTTGTATTACTGGCTCTGCTCCTGACGCCTTTGGGAATGAAGCGGGGAGGAGCGACCCGCTGGTTGAATTTAGGCGGCTTTTCTTTCCAGGTCACCGAGTTGGTTAAGCTAACCGTTGTGGTTTTTCTTGCGCATTTATTAACCCGGAAAGCGTATCAGCTGCAAAATTTTGCCCGGGGGGTTCTGGTTCCCTTAGCCGTTATCGCGGTTGTGATCTTACTCATTTTGCTGGAGCCTGATTTCGGCACGGCTGTCATTATCGCCACGATTCTGCTTTCGATGCTGTTTATAGCGGGAGCGCAGGCGAAACATCTTTTGTGCTTGATAGCGGCTTTCATTCCGATCGGCATATCGTTGATTTTGTATAAAGGATACAGGCTGACGCGTCTAACCGCTTTTCTTGATCCCTGGAAAGACGCGGACAATACGGGCTTTCAAATTATCCAGTCACTGCTCTCTTTTGGCTCCGGCGGAACCTTCGGGGTGGGAATAGGCGACGGCATGCAAAAATTATTTTATCTGCCCGAGCCGCATACCGATTTTATTCTTTCGATTATTGCCGAGGAAAGCGGCTTTATCGGCGTGGCGATTGTCATCATCATGTTTGCTGTTTTCGCCATTCGCGGTTTTATGATTGCCGCAAAAGCGCCTGATCTTTTCGGGACGCTGCTGGCCGCCGGAGTGACCATGGTAATTTGTTTAGAAGCGTTCATCAATATTGCCGGGGTCATGGGACTGATCCCGTTGAAGGGTCTGGTGCTGCCTTTTTTGAGTTACGGCGGAACCGCATTTATCATGAGTATGACGGCGGTGGGTGTTCTGTTGAATATTTCCACCCAGACGTCATAAACGGGATGCAGAACATGTTTGTGCAAGAAGCGTTAAACGGTTTGATATTGTGGAGTAAAAAATGCGCATTGTAATCGCGGGAGGCGGAACAGGCGGGCACTTATTCCCCGGGATTGCCATCGCTGAAGAATTTTTGAAAAGAGACAATAAAACAAAAATTATTTTTATCGGAACAAAAAGAGGCATTGAAAGCAGGCTGCTTGGTAAATTGGGTTATGAACTCCGGGAAATTGATATTGAGGGAGTTAAAGGACGGGGGATTAAGGCATTGGTAAAGGGCGCTTATCAGATTCCGAAAAGCATCTGGCAATCCAGGCGTATTTTGAAACAGTTTTGTCCGCACATTGTTTTTGGCGTGGGCGGCTATGCTTCCGGCCCTGCTGTGCTCGCGGCTCATTTTATGGGCATCCCCACGGCCATCGCGGAACAAAATGCCATTCCCGGCGTCACCAATAAAATACTGGGTCATCTGGCGGATAAAATATTCGTTACCTATGCGCAGACCGAAGACAGCTTTCCGCAGAAAAAAGTGATTTTAAGCGGCAATCCCATCCGGGCGTCGTTTGTTGCGGGACGCGATAAAATAAAAGAGAAAAAAGATTACCGGCAATTGCTGATTTTCGGCGGATCGCAGGGAGCGGAGGCTATCAATAAAAGCGTCATGGAGATGCTGCCGCAATTGCAGAGCATGGGAAATAAAATCCATGTTCTTCATCAAACCGGCGCGCAGCAATTGGAAGCGGTGAAAAAAGCTTATGAACAATACGGTATCCGGGCGGAAGTCACGCCCTTTATTATTGATATGGCCACGGCTTACGCAGCTGCCGATTTAATCATATGCCGTGCCGGCGCCACGTCGCTTGCGGAAATTACCGCCGCGGGTAAGGCCGCGATTTTGATTCCGTACCCCTGGGCCGCAAACGACCATCAATTAAAAAACGCGCAGGCTTTGGCTGAAGAAGGCGCCGCGGTGCTGATCCCCGAGAAAGAGCTGAGCGGCGGTAAATTATTTGGCGTCATTGAGAATCTCCTGCAGGATGAAAAAAAACTGCATCAGATAGAAGACAATTCGTTGAGGCTCAGCAGGATTGATGCGGCGGCGGCAATTGTTGACAACTGCATTAAATTAATGACTGAGAAGAATAAATCGTCGTGTTCATAAAAATATAAAGAGTATGGGGAAAGAATGATATCAGATAAGAAAAACAGTTTAATGCAGCGCAAGGTAAAATGCATCCATTTTGTCGGAATCGGAGGCATCGGGATGAGCGGAATCGCTGAAGTTCTGGTTAATCTCGGTTATCATGTCGGAGGCTCCGACGTTCAGCCTTCGGAGACAACGGCACGATTGCAGAAGATCGGCGCCAAGGTGATTATCGGACACGCAGCGGAAAACATCGGCAGTGCCGATGTTGTTGTTACCTCCACAGCCGTGAAGGCCAACAACCCCGAAGTGGTGGAAGCCCACCGCAAAAATATTCCGGTGATTCCGCGGGCGGAAATGCTGGCGGAACTTCTCAAAATGAAATTTTCTGTCGCCGTTTCCGGCAGCCACGGCAAAACGACGACCACGTCCATGGTTTCCACGGTCCTGGCCCAGGGTGATTTAGATCCGACAATGGTCATCGGCGGAAAACTGGCCAGCATCGGCAGTAACGCCCGGCTGGGCGATGGTGAAATTATTGTGGCGGAAGCGGATGAAAGCGACGGCTCATTTCTGAAATTGTCGCCCACCATTGCCGTCATTACCAACATCGACCGCGAACATCTGGATTATTATCCGGGCATTGCCGAAATCAAAGAGGCGTTTCTTAAGTTTGCCAATATCGTTCCCTTTTACGGCTGCACGGTTATTTGCACCGATAACGTCCATGTCCGGGAAATTATTCCCTTGATCAAACGAAAAATAATCACTTATGGCATAGAGTTTCCCGCGGATTACAGCGCTGTGGATATCAAATTTCTTAAAACAAAAACCAGTTACACGCTGGTTTATAAAAAGAAGAAACTGGGTATGGTTGAATTAATTGTGCCGGGGCTTTTCAATGTCTATAATTCTTTAGCGGCCATCGCGGTGGCCCGCGAGTTGAATCTGGATTTCGAAACCGTCCGGGACGGTTTAAAGAGCTTTTCCGGAGTGCAGCGCCGTCTGGAAATCAAGGGGAGAGTGGGCGATATCACCGTCGTTGATGATTACGGTCATCATCCGACGGAAATTAAGGAAACCCTGAGCGCCATGCGGCAGATATGGAAAAACCGGCTGATCGTGGTTTTTCAGCCGCACAGATTCACGCGGACCAAGGCGCTTTTTGACGAATTCACGAAAGCTTTTGGCAATGTCGATATCCTGATTTTAAATGACATCTATCCGGCGAGCGAGGAGCCGATTCCCGGAATTAATTCCAAAGTGCTTTGCGAGGCGATCCGGAAAACAGGACAAATACAAATTGAGTATATTCCGAATGCGGAAGATACCGTGGAATATCTTTTGAAGACAGTGAAAGCAAAGGATACCGTTGCTACAATCGGGGCGGGAAGTATTTATAAAATCGGCGAAGCTTTAATAAAACAACTGGTGGCAAGGGAAACAAAAAAATAATGGCCGCAAGAAACGAGATAAAAGAAGTGCTGGGCGATATATTTGCAGGAAAGATATTGTATGATGAACCGATGTCTCTGCATACGTCGCTTGCCGTCGGCGGCAGTGCGGACGCCGTGGTATTCATAGAAAATGAAGATCAACTGGCGCAGGTGACGGGAAGGCTCAGGGAAAAGGAAATAGATTTTTATATCGCGGGAAATCTGACCAATGTTATCGTACGGGACGGCGGATACCGGGGAGCCGTATTGTTGATGACCGGAATGAAAGAAGTCGGTTGCGAATATACGCCGCAGGACGGTTACGTGATGTCCGCTCTGGCGGGCGCGGCGCTGGCAAAAATTGTCAGCCGGTCGGTCGCCGAAGAGCTTACCGGACTTGAATTTTGCGCCGGCATTCCCGGCAGTGTCGGCGGCGCCGTCTGGATGAACGCCGGCGCCTACGGGAAAGAAATGAAGGATGTTGTAAAGGCCGTATCAATACTTAATACCGACGGTGAGAAGAAAACAATGAACCGAGAAGAAATATCTTTCGGCTATCGCAGGACATCTTTCCCTGTGGGCACAATAATACTGGGCGCTAAATTTAAACTGGAAAAAGGTGAGCGTTCCGGAATCAAAGAAAGAATTAATGATATTTTACAATCGCGTCAGGCCAAGCATCCTTTGGAATTCCCCAGCGCCGGGTCCGTTTTTAAGAATATGCCGGGACAGGCCGCCGGTAAACTGATTGAAGATATGGGGCTCAAAGGGATGAAAGCCGGCGGCGCGCAAATATCATCCAAACACGCCAACTTTATTGTTAACAGGGGCAATGCCGCCGCCGCGGATATTTTAGGGCTGGTTGAGCTTATTCAAATCAAAGCAAAAAAAGAAAGAGGCGTGAATCTGGAAACTGAAGTCGTGATTATTGGTGAAGATTGATGTTCAAGAGATCAGGAATTAAAACAAAGAAAAACCGGATACAGCGGCGGTTTACCAGCCTGTCCGGTGATTTCTTCACGGCAACGGGATTACTGCTTGGCGCGGCGCTTCTGTGCACTTTGTTTATTTATACCTACAATCTCCTGATCAGCAGGCCGTATTTTCAAATAAAACAAATATCCGTGCGCGGGTTGAGGGAATTAACGGAAAAAGATGTTCTGGCATCGGCAGGCATTAAGCCTGCGCAGAATCTGCTGGCGATCAATACCGATGCGGTTATCCGCCGGGTCTCCGCAAACCAGTGGGTGGAAAATGTTTCCATCGGCAGGGAACTGCCTGATAAGCTTGTTCTGGAAGTGAAGGAGAGAACGCCCCTGGCCCTGATTAAAAAGGGCAACGATTTTTGTCTGATGGATGCGGAAGGCTTTGTGTTTAAGAAACTGGGTAAAAGCGATGAGGTTGATCTTCCGGTAATCACCGGAAATGACGAAAAGGGAGAAATTAAATCACAGCTTCTTTTAAGCACTCTCAATTTATTGAAGACCGTATCAAAATCCGGCGGGTATGCTTATCTGGGCACAATTTCCGAGGTTCATATTGATAATGTGTTTGGACTTTCTTTGGTTTCCAATACCGGTCTTTACTTAAAACTGGGCACGACCGGTTTTGAAAATAAACTAAAACAATTAAAGCTGGTATTGGCTGATCTGGAAAACAGAGGGCTGAAAAACGGTTATTTATGTATTGATTTATCCGATGAATCAAAGGTTACCGTGCAACGCAAAAATGTTCCGCAACGTATGGAACAGGATAATAAAGGGAAACAATATTTAATATAAAAAATTTTATTGATTAATAAAATTAAAGAAGGGGTGAAGACGCTGATGGGGAAAAGAAGCAATGTGTTAATAGGGCTTGATATCGGAACAACAAAAACAACGGTTATTGTTGGTGAGATTACCGAAGCCGGAATTGATATAATCGGCATCGGAACATCTCAAAACAAAGAAATGAGAAAAGGCACCGTTGTTAATATTGACAGCATGGTGGAATCCATCAAGACAGCGGTGGAAGAAGCTGAACACATGTCCGGATGCCGGATTAATTCGGTTTATGTCGGCATTTCAGGCGGCCATATCAAAGGACAGAATTCTTTGAGCATCGTGTCCATTAAGGGCAGGGAAGTGGACGAAAACGATGTGAAAAGAGTTATCGAGGCTTCGAAAGCTATTGCCATTCCCGTGGGCAGGGAAATCATGCATGTCCTTCCCCAGGGCTATGTGATTGACGGTCAGGAGGGAATTAAAGATCCCATCGGAATGTCCGGTGTCCGGCTGGAGGCCAAAGTGCACATTGTTACCGGAGCAACCTCCGCCATCCAGGATATCGTGAAATCCGTAAACCGTGTGGGTCTGGATATTGATGATATCGTGCTGGAACAGCTGGCTGCGGGCAAAGCGGTGCTGAGTAAGGACGAAAAAGACTTAGGAGTGGTCTTAATTGATATCGGCGGCTCCAATACATCGGTAACTATTTTTTCCGAATCGAGCATCAAACATACGGCCATATTGCCTGTTGGGGGAAATTATCTTACTTCGGATATATCCACGGGTTTACGCACGCCTTTGGCCGAAGCGGAAAAAATTAAAATTAAATACGGTTGCGCCATGACCTCCATGATCCCCAAGGATGAAACCATCCGGGTGCCCAGTTTAGGCGGCAGGGAAGACCGTGAAGTGTCGCGTCAAATACTGGGGCGGATCGTCGAGCCGAGAATGGAAGAAATTTTAAATCTTGCTTACAATGAAATCGTCCGTTTCGGTTTTGAAGATTTACTGGCGGCCGGCGTGGTTTTAACCGGAGGCACCGCGCTTCTGGAAGGCATCAGCGAACTGGCGGAAAAAATATTTGATATGCCGGCGAGAAAAGGCATTCCGATTGGTGTCGGGGGGTTAACGGATATTGTGAATTCACCGGCGCATGCCATAGGCGTAGGTCTGATCATTTATGGCCATGATCAATTGGACGGCGATTCCGTATATAGAAAAACAACTGGCGTGTTTGGCAATATGGCAAGAACTGTGAAAAAAATGTTTTCAGAATTTTTTTGAAAGGAAGGAGAGAACATGTTTGAATTAACTGAAGTATGCAACGAAAATCTGGCAAAAATCAAGGTGATTGGCGTAGGCGGCGGCGGCGGGAATGCCGTCAATACGATGATTTCATCGTCCCTGCAGGGCGTTGACTTCATCAACGCGAATACGGATGCGCAGGCGCTCGGCGTGTCCAGTGCGCCAATCAAAATCCAAATCGGGACGCAAATAACAAAAGGTCTGGGGGCCGGTTCCGATCCGGAAATCGGCAAACAATCAGCCCTGGAATCCCGCGATGAGATCCGTCCTCATCTGGAAGGCGCGGATATGATTTTTATCACCGCGGGAATGGGCGGGGGAACGGGAACGGGCGCGGCTCCGGTCATTGCGGAAATTGCCCGTGAGTGCAGTGTCCTGACGATTGCGGTGGTGACCAAGCCTTTTCAGTTTGAAGGCAAGAAACGCAATATGCAGGCTGAAGAGGGCATCGCCCAGTTACGGGAAGCCGTCGACACGTTGATTGTTGTTCCGAACCAGAGACTTTTGAGCCTGGGCGGACGCAACCTGTCGCTTCTGGAGGCTTTCAAAAAGGCGGATGATATTCTTTATCAGGCGGTCAAGGGCATATCCGATCTGATTCTGGTTCCGGGATTGATTAATCTTGATTTTGCCGATGTAAGAAGCGTCATGAGTAACATGGGCATGGCCATTATGGGCACCGGTGTGGCCGGCGGCGAAAACAGGGCGGTGGAAGCGGCACAACGTGCGATTTCATCTCCTTTGCTGGAAGACAATACAATTCAGGGCGCGCACGGAATTCTGCTCAATATTACCGGCGGACCGGATATGAGTCTTTATGAAGTCAACGAGGCTTCATCTTTAATCCAGGAAGAAGCCGATGACGACGCGAACATTATTTTCGGCACGGTGATTGATCAAAATATGGAAGATGAAATCCGCATCACCGTCATTGCGACCGGGTTTGATGATTTTAACAGGAAGAAAAAGGAATCACTGGGAAATGTCACTCATTTCGGCGGTTTCCGGAGGGAGGATCTGGCTACACCCACGTTCATCCGCAAGGAAAGAACACTCAACAATCCTAATGTCGCGGTAGTGGGGCTGGGCAATGAAACTGAAAATCTGGATATGCAGATCCCGACTTTCTTACGCCGTCAGGCAGACTGATTATTAGGGTGATGCCGATTCCCGTAAGTTAAGATCCGGGAAATCGGTCTATTAAAATATTCCGTGAAGCGGGCGGATGATTTCCCGTTTTGCTGCGGAATAAATATCCGTGATTTGCATGATGACTTTGTGCTGGATATAGGCCATGATAAAACCATGGATTGGAAACGAAGAAAAATAAATACAACCATTCTGGAGAATGAAACCGGATATGTAAAAAAAGTTTGGGGCTCATACAATACGGTTTGCCTGGCTTATCCCAATTACTACCGGACGGGGATGGCGAATCTGGGCTTCCAGACTGTATATAAAATATTAAATGATCAACCTTCCTTTCTCTGTGAAAGGGTATTCCTGCCCGCTTCCGGGAACGACGCCAGAATCGTTTCCGGAGCGGCGGGAATCTTTAGTCTGGAGAACCAAAAATCAATTGCCGAATTTGACATCCTGGCTTTTTCCCTGTCGTTTGAAAACGATTATCCCAATATTTTAAAAATGCTGGATTTAGCCGGTATTCCGCCGCGGGCTAAAGACCGTTTAGAAAATTATCCTTTAATGATTGGCGGTGGCATTGCTGCAACGCTTAATCCCGAGCCGCTGGCGGATTTTTTTGATTTATTTATTCTGGGTGAAGCTGAAGAAGTGTTACCGCAATTTTGCCGTTATTTTGAAGAAGCGCGCCGTCTGGGTCATGATCGCCGGAAATTACTCAGCGGTTTGCAAAAAGAAATAAATAATATTTATGTCCCCGGTCTTTATGAAGTAAGATATTCGGCGGACAGCAAAATTCAGTCCATTTCACAGCGTGATAAGGACTTGCCTGAAAAAATAAAAATAAAACATGTAAAAGATATTAATGCTTTTTGCACACAGGAAGTGATCAGCGCGCCGCAAATGGAAATGGAAGATATGTTTCTGGTGGAAGTAAACCGGGGATGTGCCCGCAGCTGCCGCTTTTGCGCGGCCAGCTTTGTTTATCGGCCCGTTCGTTTCCGGGGCTTCGCCGAAATCGCCGCCTCGATTGACTATGGTTTAAAAAGAAAAAAGAAAATAGGACTGGTTGGCACCGCCGTCTCCGAGCATCCTGATCTGATGCGTATCTGCGAATACATCAGCGCTCAGGGCGCGCAGGCAGGCCTCGGATCCCTGCGCATTGACCAGATCGATGAAAAAATGGTTGACTTGATAAAAGCCCATGGCATCGAGACGGTCGCGCTTGCGCCGGAGGCCGGCAGCCAGAGAATGCGGGATGTATTACGCAAAGACATAACGGAGGCCGATATAATGCGTGCCGCGGAATTGCTTGCGGGAAAAGAAATTCCCAATCTGCGGCTTTATTTCATGGTGGGTCTTCCCGGAGAAGAAGAGCGGGATATAGACGCTATCATTGAACTTGTCGGAAAAATCCGGCATCATGTTTTGAATAAATTTGAGGGCAAAAAAAAGTTCCGGCGCATTACGCTGAGCATCAATCAGTTTATTCCCAAACCGGCGACTCCTTTTCAATGGTGCCCTCTGGCTGATGTAAATTCAGCCGGCAAAAAAATTAAAAAAATTGAAAATGCTTTCAGGCGGGAGCGGCAGATCAAAGTTATTCACGATGTTCCGAAATGGAATTATGTTCAGGCTCTGCTGTCCCTGGGGGATCGGCGCGTGGGAGAAATACTGCTGGCTGTAAATCGTCTGGAGGGAAACTGGGCCCAAGTTCTGAAAGAAGTAAATATCAACGCCGACTTCTACGTTTACCGGCAAAAACAATTTGACGAAGTTCTGCCCTGGGATATCATTGATCTGGGCGTTTCCAAAAAAGCATTAATCAGCGAATATCAGAAAGCGGTTTGCTTGGTCGCCAGAGAATATCAGGAACTAATGAAGAAAGACACAGCGAAATATAAATGATTAATTATTATTAAGGTTGAAAAATCAAATCAGAAAGAAGCATGATTTAGTATAATTTTTAAATTTGAGTAATCCTTTTTTCAAATTCTATTAATTGCTGATAATCTGGATGATTTTCTTTATGTGCAATTTCTGTAATTTCGGTTAAACGCCATCCGATAGATTTAATGCCTTTATTTAATAGTTCTTCTATTTTTGTTTTGCTTTCAGGATATAATTGGGGGAATATTGAATAAGAATAGAAATATAATTCAAGAGCTAAACTATTTTCATAGTTCTTATTTAACTCAAATGCTTTGTTTATGAATTTTATAGCTTCGGGTCTTCTATTACGTATAATTAAGAACTTCGCATAGTTTCCATAAAGATTTGCATTTTCTGGTTCAATTTCCAAAGCTTTTAAAAAATATTTTTCTGCCATATCATATTGTTTCTTTATATCACAAAGTAAAACTGCATAGTTCCCATTACCAGATGGATATTCAGGATTAAGTTCCAAAGCTTTTAAAAAATATTTTTCTGCCTTATTGAAATCTTTTCTTATTGAATAAAGAAAACTTGCGTAGTTGCCATAAGATGATATTTTTAGAGGATCAAGTTCTAAAGTTTTTAAAAAATATTTTTCTGCCTCATCATAATTATTTCTTATTTGGTAAAGGAAAGATGCGTAGTTGCCCATAGTAATTATATTTTTAGGATCGAGTTCCAAAGCTTTTAAATAATATTTTTCTGCCTTATAATAATCTTTTCTATTATTATGTAAAAAAACAGCATAATCATTATTAAAATTAGCGTCATTAGGATCAAGTTCCAAAGCTTTTAAATAATATTTTTCTGCCTCATCTTCATCTTTTCTTTTTTTAGAAAGGAAATTTGCATAGAGTGTTAATAGTGCTGCGCTTTTCTGAAATTTTTCTATACCTTGAAGAAATATTTCATTTGCCTTATTTATATCTGGTTCTTCTATGGCAAGTAATGCATAATTCCACCATGTTATTTCACCTCTTGAAGTTATACTAGTCATAGCTTCTTTCGTTTTAGAATCTGCCTTACCTTTTTTTGTCGTAATATCTTCGATTTGCTTACGATAATTATCTGCTCGCTTCTTTGCAATATTTTCAATCTCAGTATCTAACTTTTGTAATTCAAGTTTATCTCCTAACTGTATCATTAAGTCATCAAATCCTTTTATTTGAACAAAATGTCCGTCTGCCTCAGCAACAAAATCAATGATACAACTTTTACGTTTCTCCCCATTAATATAGAACCAATATATTCCTTCTTCAATATGATCTAATTTTTCTAAAAATTTCATTAGACTACCGTCATTGCCTCCGTAGCCAATTACTAACGGAGTGTAATACTTAAATATATCCTTAAGATTTTTACTGAAATTGTCATCTAGACAGTCAACGTCTTTTACACCATTTTTAGGAGATAAAAACAAGTCGTTATGGATTTTTATAATTAAAGGTCTTGAAAGATTTGTAGATATATAATCAGCTAATAAAGAGTGACCAATAACCAAAGGTTTCTTTTGTGTATAAATAAAAAGTGCATCTTCTGTAAGACTATCAAAATTTGTGGTAATTACAATATTGTGTTTCCCTGTCGCTAATATTTGAGCTAAGAAAGAATAGCCACAGCTTGGTTCAATTCCTTCCATTATTTTTTCTAAAAACGCAAATCCATCTTTTTTGCTAAATTCAAATCGTTTATCGAATATCGTGGAATAGTGACTAGCATAGTCATCATCTTTAATAGATTTTTCTTTGAGCCATTTATTTAAATCCTCTTCATCTGCTTCTTTTAACTCTTTAATCCATTGCTGAACCAATTCCGCGCCTGTAGGAATTCCAGAGGTCTTAGATGCACCTGCTCCTAAAATAAAACAGAACCTTTTTTCTTTACGTAAGTTTTCGCTAAAATGGGCAATGAATTTTTTGAGCGTGATTTCTTTCATATTAAATCATACCTTTTAAAGTTGTTTTAACGTATAAAAAACTAATTATTGTATCTTGATTTAACAATAACATGAAACTTTTTGTTCTGTGATTCTGAAACTTGGTAAGACATTACTTCTGAGAATGCGAAATATAACAATTTCAATTTGCGTGTCAATAGAAATATAGTGAATGATGAATAGTGAATAGTGAATGGCAGGAGAAATCTTAACATTGTAGAACATAAAATAGGGGACAACGCCCTATTTCAAATTAATAATGGTGGTGAAAAATCCAACTGATCCAGAGATGCCGCTTGACGGGTAAACGGGTCTCGATGCCGCCACGTTGGCATCATTAAGCGCTTTGATACGGGCCGATTCCGCCGCATTGACTTTGATACGGATTGATTCCGCTATAGTGTTAACCTGCGCGTTGCTAAGAATAGATGTGTCATTCGCGCCGCCAATAATAGACGCAGACTGCAATATGTCTGGCATTGTTCTAAAACCGTTGGTGTCTATATCTATATTCATAGAACTGCTTGTGTTGAAATTTGACAATCCGGCGTAGCAGGAGTTGGTGCCAATATCTGTATTCATGGGACCGTTTATGTTGAAATCTGACGATCCGGCATAGCAGGCGCCGGCGTGGCTGGTAAAACCGTCTGAGCCACTGAAGGACGCTGAGGTCAGATTTAAAGAATTATCTGCAATATTATTTAATTGAAGAGTATCTGGTTCAGCGATTAGATCTTTCAGGTCACTATCAGAAATGACCGTTTTGGAAAACGATGCAAATGGCATCATTACTAATACTGCGATAACTGCTAATATTAAAATTTTATACATATTTTTTTCATCCTAAATTTGATGGATGAGAACTTGTTTTTTGTGTAATGAAACATATCAAAAGCGGTCTTACATGTCGAGAAGATATTGATAAAGTAGGGGATAGCGCCCTATTTCAAAAATCCTAAACGTCGCAAAATTGCTTTACAACACTCTATAAAAATAATTCATTTATACAACTTGTTGTTCTGTGATTCTGAAACTTGGTAAGACATTACTTCTGAGAGTGCAAAATATAACAATTTTAATTTGCATGTCAATAGAAATAGTGAATGGTGGCTAGGAAAGATTGTTCTACGTTCAACGTTCTATGTTCAAGGTTAGGGAAAGTGAATAGTGAATGATGAATGGTGAACCCCGTTATAGATTTGTCACATCTCTAACGGGGCAAGCGATCAAATAAATGGTTCAATCAGCATGATTGAACCAGCAGGAAAAAATGCCCATGGGGTGAAACATGGGGGGAAGTGGCAGGTTTCTTTTAGCCGGCCGGTTACGGTATGATCAATAACTCACCCGCGGTATTTTTTTTAATCGCTTTATCTCCGTTTGTTGGCTTGATGTTTTATCTTTTTGCTCAGCTTGTTCAGATTCCAACTCATTTTCCTGATTTTTTGCACTATCGATTTCCTGCGGGATCGGTTCGCCCTCTCCTCCCGAAGATTCGCATTTTGCGCCTGGAGGGGGATTATCGGTAATGAGGACATTTCCATCCTTGTCGACACACTTTTGAAACTCCGCGGCATTAGCCGCCGCTGCCAGCGCGATAAATAAAAACAGTATAAATAATATTCGTTTCATGGCTTTCTTCATGACGTTGCAACCGGAACAGCTTAAAACTGAAAAGCTGCTCCAGCTGCAAATATAATTTTATTTTGCGGTATAGCCGCGGGCGTCGAGACAGGCTGTCATAGCCCTTCGATAATCTATCCGCTTTTGCGTAATCTGGTCAGCGGGTATTCCGGAAATATTCGTCGGATCATAATTGGTTTGAGTGACCGACCATTTGTGGCATTCATAACGATCATTGGCCTGTTTCTCCTCGCTCTGTCCTTTGCGGGGATAAATAAACAATTTATTTTCCATACTATCATCCGTGGGAGGAGGATTTTCACTGACGTCTTCCTGAGGCGGTTCAACAACCACATAGCCTCCCTCCGCTTGCGTATAATAGGTGTCATTGGCGTAATAGTAAGGTATTCCGTGCAGCCAGATTGTTGTATAAAAAAGAGGTAAAAATGGAACAAACAACCCGAATGGCGGGGCAATCACAACATATTGTCCGCCGTAGGGTCTGTACCAAACCCCATTGTAAGTGTAATAACGCGAGTGGCCATGCCTGACCATCCGGTAATCTCGGGGGAGAGATCTAAAAGACTCGCCATGCGCCGGATATGACCGGTTGTGCTGATAGCGGGAATCAATAAAATTATTGTGCTGAGATCCCGGTGTTCCTTTGGCAGAGAATCCCTGCTCTCGCCTGTAATTCTGCGTCCGGGCTAGTTTATTATCCTGCCATTGCCCTCGTTTATTATCCTGTATCTGTATTTGCTTGTTAATCTGCCGCTGTCCCTGGTTGTTATCGCGTGGCTGTATTTGTCTACTGCTGGACCACTGTCCGCGGTTGTTATCCTGTTTCTGCACGCGTTTATTATCCTGCCATCCTTTACGATCTTCAGCCTGGGCCTGCTTTGCAAGACCAAAGAAAAGCGTTCCTGATAACATGACGATTGACAATCCGATTGCAAAATATCGTTTTAAATTTAAATGATACGACATGATGTTAACCTCCTTGCTTGCTGATAATCCATCCTATTGTACGGTATATCCGCGGCCTTCCATACAGGCCGACATGGCCCGGCGAAACTGCAGGGCCTTTTTTTCCTTGTGCAGATCGCGTCCTTGATGGCGATTCTGGTAAGCTTCTTCCATTTGTCTTGCTGCTTCCGCGCGGGAGGCATCAGAGATCATCCCTGCCATTGCGCCGCCAGCCGCTCCGATTAAAGCTCCTTGTCCTGAGTGATGATATCCGCCGATCAATGCTCCCAGCACCGCTCCGGCGATAGACATGGAGATTGTATCATGTCCGGGCGGCGGCATGGGGACAACCCGGACGCGCTGTTCCGGAGCAATTGATGATTCGCTCGGATCAAAGCCGGTTTGATCTACTGCCCAGCCATAGCAAGCATAGTGATCACGTGATTGTTGCTCGGTTGACTGCCCTTTGTTAGGATAAAAATAAATTTGTGTAATGGCCGTAATGTTTTGATCCTGCGCCGGTTGTGTGACAATCTGTTCCTGAGGGTAGTAATAACAAGAACTCAATAATAAAATCGCGGGAAGAAGCAGAAGTTTGCTCCCATGCTTGGCTAAATAACTTATTTTTTTTAATATTTTAATATTCATGGTTTGTTTTCTCCATTCTAACATTTGTGTATTTTCACGGTTTAATTTTTTATTGATTATAGCACTTTCCCCTGCTTAATTAAATTAGTTTATCCCTTAATTAACAGCAATGATCGTGCCAGGTGATTGAATGTCAATGGCAAAGTTGTACTGCAATATATATTGTCAGTTTATTCATTTGTTTCAATAACTTAAGTTGCCGCTATCGCTTTGCAACTGTCGATGTTTTCTGCTTTAAAAGAGTAAGGAAAGCGCGGTTGCGTATCGAAACCGGCCAATGATGGGGAAAATTTCCTCACGGCACATTAAATCCATGTCGGATGTGATTCCCGGGTATTTTAAGATAAAAGGGATATGCCCCCATTGTTCAATGGGAACATATCCCTTTATAATGTTTTATATGGATCAATTCTTATTACTTGGCTAAGGGATTGCTCATTCCCAGAGATTCCATAACCTTCATGGTTTTATCTTTTACAGATGTTGCCACAGTGATTGCGTCGTTGAAGCTTCCGTTTTTAAAGCTTTCCTGTGCTTTTGTCCATTCATCTTTGACGGACGCCAGTCCTGCTTTAGCTTCTTCAAATTTTTCCTTGGTCAGAGTTTTCGGAAGTTTTTTGGCCTTGGAAAGAACATCCACTTTGCCCTGGACGTCTTCAATCATTTTGGGGAGTTCCTGGCTTATTTCCGTCCATTTTTTGGTCAGTTCTTCTTTTTTTACTTTAGCGGCAGCCAGTACTTCCTTTGCCTTGCCGGCAAGAGCGGTTGCTTCTGTCAGAGCGGCTTTATATTCGCCTTTGACAAATTTCTCTTTAGCGGCAGCCAGAGAGTCTTCCAGTGCTTTTACCTGATCCGGAACAAGCTTGACAGCTTCGGCCTTGGTTGCGTTGACGGCTGTTTCGGCAGCTTTAATAGCCAGATCCGCCGGGCCTTTATCGCTGGAGCAGGAAATCAAAAAAAACGCACATACAAACATTACAATCACTAAACTAAATAAATTTTTCTTCATAATATATTATCCTTTCGCAGTTTTATTCTTTCGGAGGATGGGAATGATTTTATCCAGCCCCGATAAGTTTTCATGGTATTAAATCTTGTCTTTTTACGTTAAGGAGTTTTGCTCCATTCTTTAATGATCAACCCCCTTCGCCTCACCTCCTTTTTTCTTTTATTAAAATTTTTTATGTAACTCGTCAACTGAAAAATACGAAATGACCACGGATTTCTTCACGCCGCATTAAACGATTAATATATTCTTAATTCTATAGTAAATAATAATCAATTTCCGGGATGGTTAAAGTAATAAAAATATATTAGAATTCATGATCATGCAAAGGATGCCTTCAAAAGAATATAAAAATAAACCCACCGTATTCACGGTCACCTTTCGTTCGCTTCAATACAGGAACTTTCGCCTGTTTTTCGGCGGACAAAGTATTTCTTTGATTGGAACCTGGATACAGCAAATCGCGACGCCCTGGCTGGTTTATCACCTCACCGGTTCCGTTTTTCTTCTTGGCGTGGTTGGTTTTGCCGGACAAATACCAGCCTTTTTAATCGCTCCTTTTGCCGGTGTTATGATCGATCGCTGGAACCGTTATCACGTCCTCATTGCTACGCAGATTCTTTCGATGATACAAGCGCTGCTCATGGCCTTCCTTTTTTTTACGGGGCTGATCGACATCTGGCAAATCATACTTTTAAGTGTATTGCTTGGCTGCATTAATTCTTTCGATATTCCTGCCCGCCAGTCGTTCGTTATAGAAATGGTCGAGGAAAAGAAGGATCTGGGGAACGCGATCGCCTTAAACTCTACCATGTTCAACGCGGCGAGATTAATAGGGCCGTCCATAGCGGGCATGCTGATCGCGTTTACAAATGAAGGGATTTGTTTCCTGATTAACGGTATAAGCTATATTTTTGTTGTCGCATCGCTTCTATCCATGAAACTTATTCCGAGGGAAATTATCAATAAGGATACCCGTGTTTTACAGGAATTAAAGGAAGGATTTTTTTATGTGTTCGGTTTTGCGCCGGTAAAATATATTCTTCTGTTGCTCGGCCTGTCCAGTCTTGCGGGAATGTCATTTACCGTGCTGATGCCCGTTTTTGCCAAAGAAATACTTCATGGAGGCTCGCATACTTTTGGTTTTCTTGTAGGCGCTTCAGGTGTCGGCGCCCTGATCGCCGCGCTTTACCTGGCTTCCAAAAAAAATGTCCTGGGGCTTTTCAGAAATATTCCCCTGACCGCGGTCATTTTTGGTTTCGGACTCATCACCTTTTCCCTTTCCCGGTTCTATTGGCTTTCCCTGGTATTGATGGTCATTGCGGGCTTCGGTATGATGCTGCAGATGGCGTCAAGCAATACTATTTTACAAACCGTGGTTGATGATGATAAACGTGGCCGGGTGATGAGCTTTTACACAATGGCCTTTATGGGGACGGCGCCTTTCGGCAGTTTATTGGCGGGAGGATTGGCGCATATCATAGGCGCTCCCTATACTTTATTGATCGGAGGCGTCGCTATTGTTATCGGCGCTCTTATTTTTGCGCGCAAACTTCCGGAGCTGAGGAAAATGATCCGCTCAGTATATGTCAAACTGGGCATCATCACGCCGGAATTATTATGAGGTATGCATGGATATTTTTCAATCTGTGGTGTTAGGGCTGGTGCAGGGGCTGGGTGAATTTCTGCCGATATCCAGCTCGGCGCATCTGGTTTTGGTGCCCTGGCTTTTTCAATGGAAAGATCCGGGACTGACGTTTGATATTGCTTTGCATGTCGGCACACTCCTCGCCGTCATCCTCTACTTCTGGAGGGATTGGCTGAATCTGATCGGCAAGGGCCTGACAAAACCGAAAGAAAGGGAAGGGAAGTTATTCTGGTATCTGGTTTTGGCGACCATTCCCGGAGCGGCCATCGGCTATCTGCTGGAGCATAAAGCCGAAACGGTTTTCCGCAATCCGGTTTTAATTGCATGCATGTTGATCCTGCTGGGGATTATACTTTACGTCGTGGATCGAAACAGCAAAAAGCAAATTGATGTGACGCATATCTCGCTGAAAACAAGTTTTCTGATTGGTTTGTCTCAGGCGCTGGCGATTATTCCCGGCGTATCGCGCTCCGGCATTACGATGACGACGGCATTGGCCCTTGGGATGACCCGGGAAGGCGCCGCGCGTTTTTCTTTTCTTTTATCCGCGCCTGTTATTTTCGGCGCCGCGGCAATAAAAATCCCCAAGGTTATCGCCAACCCGTCCGTGATCGATACGCCTTTCCTTGTGGGCATGATTGTGGCTTGTATCTTTGGCCTTGCCAGCATCGGATTTCTGCTGCGCTATGTGCAAACGAAAACATTTTTACCCTTTGTCTGGTACCGGTTTATTTTAGGCGCTGTGGTGATAGCCGTGGCGTTTATCAGATAAGTCTATTCAGGCGCGAGCACAGAGGTTTCTTGAATGAAAAATACAGGGAGGTTTCGTGTGCCGGTCAATTTATTTATCCGAAAAACATTGAGTTTTTTTCTTTGGATGTCTAATTGGGTCCAGTATTTTGTTGACACAAAAGATTGAATTTCTTATGCTTGGGAAAAGTATTTTCAAATAATAGAGGCTTGTCTTGACACGACTAAAACTCATCATTGGGCAATGGCTGGCTCAAACCACCAGGAAACTGCGCAATAATTTTTATATTTATCTGGCGGTCCTGCTGACGATGTTTGTTCTGATTGATGCCGGCATTTTCCATGTCGGTGAAAACATGCGCCAGAAGGCTTTTGATTTCATGGTGCGCAGCCGCCTGATTGTACCCAAGCCGGATAAAGAAATTGTTATTGTGGATATCAACGAGGCCAGTTTAGCGGCGATGGCGAAGGATTTCGGGCGATATCCATGGCCGCGTCAGGTCTTTGGCGAATTTCTTGAAAATATCGAGGCGCAAAATCCTAAAGCCGTCGTCTTTGATATTTTATTCAGCGATCCGGATATCACCAATCCCGACAGCGACGCTTATTTCAATAATGCCATTGCCGCCACGAATAATACTTTTTTCCCGTTTATTCGATTGCCGGAAACTCAGGATAAACTCAGCGCCGTGAAGCCTTTAATGATTCCCGGCGTGACGGAAACAATTCCCGGGCAGGCGGATCAAAGCGCCACGGTCGCCGTTATCTTACCGCAGTTTGCGGCGGCAATTCATTCAGGCCATTTAGGCTTCAATAACATTTATCCGGATAAAGACGGTATTGTGCGCGAATATGGTCTTTATCGGGATGATTACGGCTGGAAGATGCCGTCCCTTCCTCTGAAAGTGGGCAATATGCTGGGTTACAGCGTGCCTGACACGCAAAGCGTACTGCTCAATTGGCGCGGCAAACCCTTCACTTATCAATACGTCACTTTCAGCGATGTGATGCTCGACATGAGCAGTAAAATAAAAAAACGTCCGCAAAATGAATTCACCGGAAAAATCGTCATCATCGGTTCTACCGCGCCCAGTTTGTTTGATCTTAAAGCCACCTCGACAGCTAAAATTTTTCCGGGAGTGGAAATTTTGGCCACCGCCATTGATAACGTCAAACACGGAGATTATCTCCACGTGTGGCGTGGCGCTCTAACCTATATATTTCTTAGTTTATTGCTGATCTGGCTGACCACCGCGGCTTTTTATAAACAAGTGGACCGCGATAAATTAAATCGGATTTTCAGCGGCAGCCAGATTGGTTTGCTGGTCCTTTCTTACATGATCATTAACGTCACCAGTACCTATCTGGATCTCAGCGGCCCGATTATCTGGGCCGTCGGGTATTTCAGCGTGGCCAAGGTTTACGCGCTGGCCAACGACATTGCCCTGCAACGCTGGCTGGCGTTCGGTGTAAAAATGAACGAGGGCGGATCGCAGGTGCTGATCATGCCCATCATCGTGGAAAGCAAGGAGCCGCTGGGCGACGCCTTGCTTAAAAAGCTGAAACGCAAAATTGAGCTTAGTTGTAAAATGCCTAATACCGTTGACGTGCTGAAAGGCTCACAAAGCGGTATTTGGGGATTATTTGGTGATATGGCGGTTGTGAGCTGGACTTATGCTGAAAAACTGGAAGAATACGCTGCGCGGGCAAAGCAGGATGCGGATCAGCTGGCGTCGCAATTAACGTTGATATTGATAGATATCGGCCTGCCCCATAACACCAAAGTACGCTACACAATGCATAAAGGGGGATTGGCAGGCGACAAGCCTCTGGCCAACCAATGGCGCAGCCTGTTTGCCCAGTCCGTTATTAAACTGGAACACATGGGGCAGGATGAATAGATATCAGCGACACTCATCCATTGATTTGGCGTCGATGAATTCAGGAGCAGATATTTATTTCAACCCTCCTCTCTTCAAGAAAGGATGATAATGAAAATGCATAAATTTTTGTTGATGGCATTAATCGTTTTGTTTTTGCCGTTGATGTCCCTGGCGGCCGAAACAGGCAGCGCGATAAAAGCGGATGTTATTCGCGCGGAACCGTATGCCGACGCGAAAAAAACAGGGGATTTCAAGCGTGGTGAAAAGCTGCAGATCCTCGATAAAAAAGGCGCCTGGCTGAAGGTAAAAACAGCAAAAACCGGCGGCTGGGTACGTCTGCTCTCCGTTAAACGCGGCGCCGGCGGCAGCGGCAATCAGCTCGCGGGAGTGCTGGATGTGGCAAGCGGCCGGGCGGGCACAGGCAAAGTGGTTGCTACGACAGGAATTCGCGGGCTGAATGAAGAAGAACTTAAAAACGCCAAATATAATGAGGCCGAGGTGAAAAAGCTGGAAAGTTATACCCAGACTTCCCAGCAGGGAAATCAGTTTGCTAAAAGCGGCGGCCTGAAAGCCGTCAAGTTTAATTACTTGCCGGAATCACAACAAGGAGGTGAAAAATAATGAAGGTAATTTACTTTATTCTTATTGTATCGCTCTCCTTTCTTATGCCGCAAGCCTATGCCCTTGATCTTGGTGACACTTTAAAAGACGTCATTAAAAGCAATGTCTCCGGAAAAACCGGCAATGACAGCAAAGAAGTTTCCTCTCCCGATGCGGCGAAAAACGAGAAAAGAATTAATTTTAGAAACCCGTCCATGGATGAAGAAATTCAAATAGGCCGTGAGATCACGGGCAACCTGCTGGGCGCTGCTCCACTGGTCAATGACGCGGCGCTGCAAAAGTATGTTAACCAGGTTGGACGCTGGGTCGCAAACCAGAGCGAACGCGGGAATTTACCCTGGCACTTCGGTGTGATCGAAAGCGAAGACATCAACGCGTTCGCCGCGCCCGGCGGCTACGTTGTCATCACCAAAGGTCTCTATCGAAAACTGGAAAATGAAGCGCAGCTGGCCGGCGTTCTGGCGCATGAAATCGCCCATGTTACCAAAAGTCACCATCTCAAAATTCTGCAAAAATCTCAGTTGCTGGATTTGGGCGCGGACTTGCTTGGCAAGCAACTGGGAAAAAATAATCAGATCATTCAAAAAGTGATCGGCAGCGGGGCGGAAATTTGCGCCCGCAGTCTGGACAAAAATGCGGAGTTTGAAGCCGACCGCATGGGTGTAACGCTGACCGCGAGGGCCGGTTACGAGCCTTACGGTTTGCCTGAAGTGCTGCAGACTATCGGGCAGACAAATAAAAACGACAACAGTGTGGCCCTGCTTTTTAAAACTCATCCCCATCCTGACGACAGATTGCTGAAACTGGACGAAGCGATTGGCAACAGACTGGACGCCATTAAAGACGGCAAGACTTTGAGTAACAGGTTTTATAAGCTGAAGAATTAGGAAATGAATGAATCATGTTTATTCCCATGGAAGAAAATATTCATTCTTTTTTGTCTTGTATTGCCGGTGTAATATCAGAAATATGCCGGCTTTGATCTTTTGTTTTGATGATCAAAGCCGGCATATTGTTAAATACAATTTTACCTTGCAGCCTTAAAGTCTTGCCGCATTATCGTCCGTGTCCTTCCGGCCTTCCCTGATGATTGTCACCAGGGCCGCGCTTAGACCGATCCATCCCTTGTTTCTGTCTGGGAGGCAAGCCTTTCACTCCCCATGAATTTTGTTTTTCCCAATGTCTGTCTCTTTCCCAGCCGCGCCAATTGCGTTGAAGGTCACGGTTAGGTACCCGCTGATGTTGCCATTCATATCCCTTCCACCGCCGATCCCGGTAATCATTTCTCCAGCCTGGAGGAATATTTTTATGAAAAGGAGGCGCGTATCTGTAATAAGCCCATCCTCGGTCGTAGTAATGTGAACGGTACCAGCGGCCTTCCCAGGGACGCCACCACCAGCCGCCATAGAAGAATATGTCTTCTTGAATATCGGGTACAGCGTAGACATCCGTTTCCGGGATTACCACCACTTCAGGCGGCCCCGGGAAAATAATCGCAGGCGGTAAAGGAATATTAACATGCACGCTTACCCCTGCGATTGCCGAAACCGGAGCGAAAACTACCAATGTAAAAAACATTATTTTTGAAAATAATTTCTTCATCGGATTACCTCCTTTGTTTTCGTAAATCCGGTCACATAACATGGTGACCGGAAAAAATTGTTGGTGCCTTACCCTACATTGCCTGCAACTGCTTAAACTATAGGAAACCGGCTTTAGTATGTCAAGATAATCTTGATTTCAACAAATGCCGTCTATCCATATTTCTTTTTACAATCAAATAGTTGCTAAGAAACTGCTTTGCCTTTGTCCAGACTCTCGCGAAACTTTAAATAATCTTCGGCAGACTGGCGGGGCGCCTCCAGCATCGGCAAGTGCCCCAGGCCCTTCATCATTATGACTTCGGAGTTGGGCATCAACTGATGCAGGATGCCGGCCGTGGCCGGGTTAATGGCGCGATCTTTATCGCCAAAAACAATCAGGGTTGGCGTCTTGAGGCCGGTGATGTACTTCTCTGCTGATTCGGCGGTCAAGTCTTTAAAGATTCGTTTTTCCAAATCATAATTGCGGATGCGTTCCTGAGCCATGACATCCAGTATCGGTCGAGGAATAAAAGGCGGATCGGACATGACAAACGCGAAAATCCTGGCGAACTCATCCTCATTTCTGGCCATCAGCGGGTTTTCTCCTGTCTTGACGATAATGTCGCGCAACTGGCTGGCGGGTGCGTTCCAGATTCCGCCCGGATCAAGCAGCCACAAACTTCCGGTTTCGTCCGGATAAAGGAAAGCGTACATCATCGCAATATGACCGCCCATTGAGCTTCCGCCCAAATGCACTTTGCGGATGCCTAATGCCTGCGCCAAAGTTCTGATTCTGACCGCCTGGCTGATTGCTCCATAATCTGCGTCCTGCGGATGACCGGATTCGCCAAAACCGATATGGTCCGGGATGATGACCCGATAATGCGGGGTAAGGAATTTGGCCACTCGTGTGAAATTGTCCTTATTCGCCCCGAACCCATGCAGTAATATAAGGGGCTCGCCTTTCCCGCCTTCCAGATAAACATAATGCAGACCATTCGGAAGATTGATTTCTTTGCGTGTGAGGCCAGAGCGCCAGCGTTCCGCGTCTATGGCCAGTTTTGTTGTAGTTTCCGGCGCCAGATAAACAAATCCGATACCCGCTAATATGCAAAAGATGATTAAAGCAAGAACAGCCTTAACAATACGCATTTTGCCTCCCTTTATACATTATTTTATTTGATTTATATTTTGAGTATATCAATTATTTAAAAAGAGTTTAAACATTTTTTTATCATTTATGGTCAGCTTTCGCCGGGCTCCTGTTTTCCAACTGCTCCGTGTTTCATGCTGCCCGTATAAAGCTCGTATTCAAGAAGACGGCATTCGATTTCGCCGTTATATAAAATAATGCGGTGTTTGGTTCTCAAACCTATTTTCTTGATCAGTTCCAAATTGCCGGTAAAGACATATCCATGATAGCCGCCGCCGGTTTTTTTGAAAAAATCCCCAATGCCCTGATAAGTCGCTTCCAGTCTCCGAAATTCGTTTTCATTGATCCGGCTGCTTTTGCCGTGCCGGTCTGATGACTTGCGCAGGATAATTTTACGTCCCTGCGCAAACGTTTCCCTGTCGTTGCGAAAATCTTTTGACAGGGGTTTTGTGTCGGCGGCGTTCATACGTTCCCCGTATGGTGGATTTAAAATAATGATCCCGCCGCCTTCCGGGATGGAAGTTTTTTCATACGGGCAGACATCAAATTCGATCAAATGATCAACCCCGGCAGTCTGCGCGTTATTTCTGGCTGCGGCCACCGCCGCTTTATCAATATCCGTGGCGATAATTCTGGCCGGCAATTTTTTCAGGATTTTCTCCCGGGCTTTTTTGCGCAGTTCCTGCCAGTAATCATCGGGAAATTCCTTGATAAACATAAATCCGTAATGATTCCGCAGAAAGCCGGGAGCCCGGTTCAGGGCGATAAACGCGGCCTCAATGGCCAGCGTCCCGCTGCCGCACATGGGGTTGATAAAGTTTGTATCCCCCTTCCAGCCGGTAGCCAGAATAGCTGCCGCCGCCAGTGTTTCCTGCATGGGCGCCCCAAGAGGAATCTTGCGGTATCCGCGCAACGCCAGCCGTTCTCCCGAAGTATCCAGATAAACATCAGCCTGATTGTTTTTCCAGTAAACATTAACAACGGCTTTATCTTTATCCGGGCCGGAATCAGGCCGTCTGCCGCATTTGTCGCGCATGCGATCCACAATGGCATCCTTGACCCGGACATTGACAAAGCGGGAATCGGTAATCAAAGGGTTATCGGCAATGGAGGTCACGCAAACATAGCCCGCCTTGCCGGAATCATGAAGGAGATTTTCCCAGGGGATGGAATGGATCTTTCTGTAAAGGCTTTCCGGCGTATCAACGATTAATCTCTCCAACTGGTAGAGGACCCGCTGGGCGGTGCGCAGGTGGAGATTGAGGATCATGGTGTCCTGAAGAGTTCCTTCCGTCTGAATGGCCGTGTCCCATTGGGTGTTGACAGGGAACCCCAGCGCCGTGATCTCTTCGCTTAAATAAGGCGAGACACCCTTCGGACAGGTCACCAGTATCTTACTTTTCTTTTTCCAGATGGACATGACTCGTCTTGTAGCACAGCGCGATGTTTTTGATAAGCAATATCCTGATCCCGTTTATAATGACGAATTTTATTTCAGGCATCCTTTGTCCTTGAGAACCACCCGCAGTTTTTCGAGAGAATCCGCAAGCGCCAGATATTCATCGGACGGACGCACTTTAATGCCCCCGGTGTCTCTACCCTCCTGCATGGCTTCGATGGCCTTTTGCAAACGGAAGATCGGTCCGGCGATACGGTGGGAAAAAATTATGGATATGACGCTCACGCAAATAATGCCCAGAAAAAGTACGGCCAGGAGTTGCATTCTGATTTTAGCCCATTCTTCCACGAGGTAATAATATTGAATATTAAGTTCATCTTGAAGGATGCTTAATTTCTTAGCAAATATTGCGAGTTGGTTTTGGGCATCTTTGGGCAGAGAGACAGCCTGGATCTGCTTGAGCGCGGCATCAATGGAAGAAAGTTCCGCGATGATCTTCGTTTGCTGTTTTTCTATGGATTTACCGCTATCCATGACAAAATATATGCACAGCAGGCTCATGAGTAAGACCGGTAAAACACTTATCAAAATATACTTAAACTGTATTGAAAAGCTTATGAAATAATTTTTTCTCATGGTTTTTCCAGCCATTTTCTGTCTCCTGTTTTCTCAATAATTACTGACTAAAATCACATGTTGCCGGATTATAGGTGTATTTTTTATTATAACATTCATAGGTTGTCGCATTGAGCTTGCTCCATCCTCCCGACGTTATCGCTCTATCGGCAAGAACATTGACAAACAAACGGTTATCCGAAGACGCCCAGCCGGCATGGGCTGAATCCAGAGTTTCCGGACAAAACGGAGTCCGGTTTTTCAGCATGGAGTCCAGGTAATAGTTGCCGATGGCGATTCTTATGCGGCTTGCATCCTGTTTTTCAGTTGCTATTTTAACTTCTTCGCTGAGACTGCAGAATTTAGGAAAAAAAAGGGCGCCCACCAGAATAAAAATTATGGTCAGCGATATCACTTCCAGTGAGGTAAGGTTTATTTTCAGCTTTTTTCCCATGTCTTGATGCTATACGTCAATTTTCGGCATGATCATATTTATTAAATATTATAATTTTTTAAATCTTCCTCCGCCGATTTTTCCGTAAAGTATTCTCCATTGGAATATTCAATATCGTTTTGGATATAATGTATTGTCCAATACGATTCACCGTTCATTCTGGTGTGCTTCTCAACCCATTTTCTTTGCTTCTGTTTCCATTCCCAAGAGTATTTTCTCATTTTCCATCTCCTTTTTTTAGTCCGGTTATCCTTTTTGCTGAAAACATCTGCCGGTGCGTGATCTTACGCTTGGGATAAATTAAAAATTAACGGAACCCCGTCTGCGGCGGATTGGGCAGTTCATCCGGTCCGGCATGACTAAGCTGAAAACAGGACTGCCTCAGGATGCCTGATGGATTGACGGGTCCGCTGGAATAACAGGACACCGGTTAAAAGACAAGACGGCATAAGCGGTTCTCGTTTACCCCTTGCAAGAAGCGATGTTCTCCGAGGGGTTTTTCTTTTGAACTAATTTTTATCCATCCTGGTGAAGATGTTTCCGGGCGAAATAGGCATATTGCTGGATTTGATGATTGCCGTTGCCGTATGGTCCCTGCAGCTGATCACCTGTATCACGCCGTTTTGCACCGCGTGAGTATCGACGGCGAGGGTCTTGAAAATATCACCAGCCTCAATGCCGTCTTTGCATCCCTTGTCGATATAAATGATATCCAGCATGGACGCCTTAAAGTTATTGCCGGTGGCAATAACCATGCCGTTGATTCCCGGACTGCGGAAATGTCCCGTGGTCATCGGCAGTTTTACATCGTAATAAGGAACAAGGGCGTCATTTATATTGATCTCTCTGAAGCATTTCGTGATCTTCGCTACGGTTTCACTTTTCTTAGCTTTCACGATCTCGGCTATCCCGCAGATCGTGATGACATAACCGATATCTTTTCCCGTGATCGGATGCTCTACCTCTTCTGATGCCTCTATCACGTAAAACTTGTCTCCCACTTTAGCGGGATGGTCAACGGTAACATAGACGACATCATCGTTGCCAAAGATGCGCTGTCCCGCAGCGGAATCGCTGATCGTCCCGACTCCGGGAATCGAGTCGGCGATGTAGCCGCTGGCCATGAGAGTATTCATACTGACAAGAGGCTGCTTCTTTATCGGGACGGGGACGGGTTCTTTCTTTACCTCTTCCTGAACCGGTTCCTCAGATACCTCGGCAGGCTTCGGCGCGGCTTCCTCCTTGGGCTTTTCTTTTTGAAGGAGATAAATAGGAATTTTGATTGTCTGACCGGGATAGATCCAGTGAGGATTGGTTATCCAGCGGTTTTCTTTCCAGATCGCGGGCCACAGGAAAGGATCTTTTAATTCCTTCCTGGAGATATCCCAAAGGGTGTCTTTCTTTATTACTTTATGTAATTTTATTTCCCGTGTTTCCGCAAAAGAGATTGACGTTAAAAGCAGAAATGCTATGAGGGCATATCTTATTATTCTGGGTTTCGACATGCTTGTTCTCCTTCGTTATTTTTTGCCGTGCATAAAGATAACCGAGATGATCAAAACTGTCAAGGGTATTGATAATTGATAAGAACTTTCCTGTTTAATCAGGATTCCTCTTTATTCTTTTTCCGGATCCAGCCGGATACACGGGTGCGGAAGCGTTCCATATAAACATAAAAGACGGGTGTGATATAGAGCGTCAACGTCTGTGAGAAGAGTAGTCCGCCGACAACAGCCAGTCCCAGAGGACGGCGTGATTCCGCGCCTGCGCCCAGTCCGAGGGCAATGGGCAGACCGGCCATGAGGGCGGCCATCGTTGTCATCATGATCGGCCTGAAGCGAATCATGCATGCCTCGTAGATGGCGTCATGGGGATTCTTCCCCTCTTTGCGCTGCGCCTCGATGGCGAAATCCACCATCATGATTCCGTTTTTCTTCACAAGGCCTACCAGCATGATGATCCCCACGAACGCGTAGATCGAAAGTTCATCACGAAATACAATCAGCGTCAATAACGCCCCGAAGCCGGCAAACGGCAGAGCAGAAAGAATGGTAACGGGATGATAGAGGCTCTCATACAGAATGCCCAGAACAATATAAATAACCACAATGGCCAAAAGCAGCAAAATACCCATGCTGCCCAGAGATGACTGAAAGGCCTGGGCGGTTCCCTGCAGCGCGAAAGTCATTCCCGATGGCATGGAGGCGCCGGTGACGGTTTTGAGCTTATTCAGCGCCTGACCGAGGGAGACGCCCGGCTTGAGGTTGAACGAAATGGTGACGGAAGGCAGCTGCCCGGAGTGGCTGATCGACAGCGGGCCGACGTCTTCACGGAGCGTTGTGATGGCCTTCAGCGGCACCAGTTGTCCTTTGGAAGAGCGGACATAGAGCATGGAAAGCACGGAAGGATCGGTCTGGTACTGCGGCAAAAGTTCCATGATGACCTGGTAATCGTTATTGGGTGTGTAGATGGTCGAAACCTGGCGCGTACCGTAGGCGCTGTAGAGGGCGTCTTCGATCTGCATCGGTGTGATGTTCATGATTGACGCCTGATCGCGATCAATATCAATGTGCAGTTCCGGATTCTTCAGTTGCAGGTCGGTGCTGACGTCCTGCAGATCAGGCATCCGGCGCATCTGCTGCTCTATCTTGGCGGCATAGGTAAAGAGCTCATTGGTATTTGTTCCCTGGAACGTCACCTGGTAAAGGCTTCGCGACTGCCGCCCGCCGATGTTGATTGGCGGCGGATTGGTCAGATACGACCGGATGCCGGGAACGGAGGCCAGCTTGGGCCGGAGTTGGGCGATCACCTGATCGGCGGTGAGTTTTCTTTCACTGCGGGGTTTGAGAATGATGAACATGCTTCCGGTGTTCGTTCCGCTGCTTCCACCGGAGGCCACACTGCACATAAAGCGGGCCACGTTAGGATCACGCTGGACGATATCCAGGAGCGCCAGCTGGTGCGTAACCATCGCGTCGAAAGAAATGTTCTGTGCCGCCTCCGTCTGCATCGATATCTGGTCCCGGTCTTCGGAGGGGATGAAGCCCTTCGGTATGACATAAAAAAGGAACGCGGTCGCGACAAGGATGATGCCGGAAAAGATCATGGTCATGCGTCCATGAGACAGAACCGTAAGCAGGGTCCTGCTGTAAAATCTGATCATCGCGTCAAATGCCGCCTCAATGGCTTTGTAGGCTTTGCCATGCTGTTCTTTTCCCGGAGCGCGGATAAACCGGCTGGACAACATGGGTGTCAGGGTCAGAGCGACAAAGCCGCTGACCAGAACGGCCACGCCGATTGTCACGGAAAACTCGCGGAAGAGCCGTCCCACGATACCGCCCATGAAGAGCACGGGGATAAACACGGCGGCGAGAGACAGTGTCATGGATATGATGGTGAAGCCGATCTCTTTTGCCCCGTCCAGCGCGGCCTGCATACGGGTTTTTCCCATCTCCATGTGCCTGACGATGTTTTCCAGCATGACGATGGCATCGTCAACGACGAACCCCACCGACAGGGTCAGGGCCATGAGCGACAGGTTATCGATGCTGTAATCTAGAAGGTACATGACGGCAAAGGTGCCGATCAATGACACGGGAAGCGTTAGACTCGGAATGACGGTTGCCGACAGATTGCGCAGGAAAAGGAAGATGACCATCACAACCAGAGCCAGGGTCAGGTAAAGGGTGAACTGCACGTCCCGCGCCGATTCCTTGATGGGGATACTGCTGTCGCGGAGCACGGCCAGCGAAACGGACGCGGGCAGTTTATCGCGAAAAGAAGGCAGCAGGGCCTTGATGGCGCCGGCTACCTGGATGGTGTTTGTTCCCGGCTGCCGCTGAATGGCCAGGATGATGGAACGATCTTTTGTTTTCGGTGTTACGTACCAGGCCGCCACTTTATCATTTTCGACGCTGTCTTTCACATTGCCCAACTCCTGAAGACGCACGGGCTGCCCGTTGCGATAGGCCACGATGAGAGGCATGTATTGCTTTGCCTCTGTAAGCTGAGAGTCAGACTGAAGCGTGGCAAGCGTCTGGGGACCGCTTAAGGTTCCGAGAGGATTGTTGACATTGTAATTGCTGATAGCAGTGGAAATTTCATCGATGCCGACACCTCTGGAAGCCAGCGCGTAGGGGTCAAGCTCGATGCGGACGGCATACTTCTGCGAGCCGTATACCTGCACCTGCGCTACGCCATCCACCATGGATATCCTTTGAGACAGCATGGTTTGGCCGTACTCGTCCAGAACGGACATGGGCAGGGTCGGGCTGGTCAGCGTCAGATACAGAATCGGCTGATCAGCGGGATTCACCTTGCGAAAGGACGGCGGAGACGGCATGGCTTCGGGCAGACGGCGAAGAGCACGGGAAATGGCGGCCTGCACATCCTGCGCGGCGGCATCGATATCGCGGCTCAGGACAAATTGCAAAGTGATCCGGGTGGCGCCCTGCGAACTGACGGAACTCATGGAGTCGATGCCGGCGATGGTCGTGAATTCTTTCTCCAGAGGCGTAGCCACGGTGGAAGCCATTGTTTCGGGACTCGCGCCGGGGAGATTGGCGCTGACACTGATTGTAGGGAAGTCTACCGTCGGCAGGTCGCTCACGGGAAGGAGGCGATAACCGACAAGGCCGGCAAGGACGATACTCACCATGCAGAGCATCGTCATTATCGGACGCCGGATGAACAGTTCAGAGATGTTCATGAACGCCCTCCCGGCGTTTTGCTGTTTGACTTGATATCGTTTTTAATCTCTATTCTGGAACCGGGGACAAGCCCGAGCTGGCCGTCGGTAACGACCCGCTCGCCTGCCTGTAATCCTTTTTCGATGACCGTTTCTTCGCCGGCGGCCATGCGGGCAATAACGGGGCGAACTTCAACCGTATTGTCCGGTTTGACGGCAAATACAAATTTACCCTCCCGACCGGTCTGAACGGCAACGGAAGGCACGACAAGGGCGTCTTTCTGGATAGAGAGCACGAGCGTCACATTTACGTACTGGCCCGGCCAGAGCACTTCCCGGTCATTGCTGAATGTGCCGGCAAGCTGCACGGTTCCCGTGGTTTTATCGATTGTATTGTCGATAAAGAAAAGATCGCCGGCCTCCGGAGGTCTGGTGTCCTGCGGCAGGCTCGCCATGACCTTCAGCTTTCTCACAGCCATCTGTTTCCGAACAGCTGGAAGCTCCGCCTGGGGGATGCTGAAAAAAACTTCGATGGGTCGGATCTGGTTTATGGTGACCATGGGGACGTCATTGGCCTTGATCAGTGTTCCTTCAGGGACGAGGATATCTCCGACCTTCCCGTTAATCGGACTGCGGATGGAACAGTGTTCCACCTGGAGTTTGGCATTGACGATAGCGGCCTCGTCAGCTTTGACAACCGCTGTAAGAGAGGCGGCATTCGCCTGAGCCGTGTCGTCGTCGCTGCGGGAAATAAATCCCTGCTGGAGGAGCTCTTTGGAACGCTCCGCGTTGATAAGGGCGTTTTTCTCCAAGGCCCTGTCACGCGCGAGGTTGGCATTGGCCTGATCCAACGCCGCCTTGTAGGATCGGGAGTCAATGGAAAACAGCAAATCTCCGGCTTTGATGCTCTGACCCTTGCGGAAATGCACCCTGGCCAGATTGCCGCCGACCTCGGCTTTGACCTGTATACTTGAATGGGCCTGGACATTTCCAAATGTTTTGATCTCAACGGGTACTTCCTTTGTGATCACGTTGGCGGTCATTACGGGAATCGCCCGTTCTTTCCCTGTTTTTGCCCCGCTGGTTTCCTGAGGTGTTTTTGAGCAGGCTGTGAACAAACCGCATGCGATTAAGGCGAGGATTGTCACGCCGGCAATAAGCTTTTTCATGTTGAATCCTTTTTGTATTAAAGCTTTTAAATAAAAATAATGATAATTCGTTTAACGGGTACCGTCAAGATTTTATTATATTTCGAAAGGGCTCCAATAATTACCGGACAAAGGAATGACGGACAGAGCCTGAAACCGCTTCAGTGACGGGTGCTGGTCTGAATGGAGACTTGCGGATGAAAAGCGTGTCACGTTTGATCCTGGCCCCCGCCTTTTTTCTCCAGCCGTTTCAATAAATAGTAATTGATAATGCCGATGATAACCATCGCTATCAGGAAGAGCGGATAGGCTATCTTCCAGTTCTGCGGTCCGGTCATCATGGACCACTCCGACATTCCGCCGATTCCGGCCAGAAGGGTCAGGGGCATAAAAATAGTGGTGATAAAAGTCAAACGCCTGACGGTTCTGTTTGTCTTATTGGCGGTTTCGGCCATCCGGTTGTTCAGCATGGACAAATACATCTCCATGAGGCTGGTGACAGTGTCGCGGGATGTCTCAGTCAATTCGAAGAATTTAGTGAGATGATCGTAAATATCCCGGTAAAAGAACAGCGCTTTCTCCGGGATGAAGGGGCAGTCCTTGCGGTAAATTTTTGCCAGAATCTCCCTCTCATGGAAGAGGCTCCTGCGCAGCGCGAACAGATTCCTGCGCAGGTTAAGCAGGGTGGCGGGATTGAAACCGGACAAGTCCGAAATAATGGTTTCCTCCGCCTTGTCTAAATCATTTTCGTACGCTTCAATCGCCACATATTTCTGATCGACAATATAATCCAGGATGACATGCAGCAGGAAAGCCGGTCCCTGCAAAACGTTCTTGTGATTGATTTCCACAATTCGTTCAATACTCTTCAGGAGTTGCTGATTCTCTGCGCCAACGACGTTGACGGTAATCAGGAAGTCCGATCCGAGGAACATATCCGCCTCATCGATCGAGAGCACTTCCCCGGCGTAGTGGAAGGCATTGAAGAGGAGGAAGGTATATCGCGGATAATCATCGATTTTGGGAATCAGATTTTCGTCAAGACAGTCCTCAATAGAAAGGGGATGGAGCCCGAAAGGCTCGATCAGCAGGGAGAGTTCCTCCTTTGTCGGCTTTGTGTAATCCAGCCATATAAACCCTCCTTTTTTGGTTTCAGCCATAGCCTCGGCCAGGGTCGCTAAGCCAACGAGTTTTCCCTCTTTTGTGATATGGTAAAATCGAGATTCTGACATAAAGCCTCCTGTGCCTCTCAATAAAAATCGAACATGACCACTGAAGATATGCTGACCCACACCGGTTTTACGGTAAAATTTTACATATTTATCAAAACTCGTCAATGTAAACTTGCGGTAAGCAGCGTCTTTCGGGAGAGTACCCCCTGCCCCTGGATAAATTAATTTGATGCAAGAAAAGACGATCGGAGATTTGTTGAATTAAAAAACGGGAGAATAATGTCTCCCGTTTTTTTAATGTGCATTGTTTCTAGGCCAATCAGCGCCGGCAGGGCGGGGGAGGGGCGTAACCGTCATTTCCCCAAATCCGATTGCATGAATGTTCAAATGTTTTAGCGCAGTTGATAATATTCATCCGGCAAAGTGTTTTATGCCATTCATATTTGATCAGGATCGATTCGACTGCTCTGTTTTCAGGATCGAATTGGACGCGATAAGAGGGAGAATATTCTTCCCGGCCATAGCCGGTGCCGGCGCTTTCCAGCGCTTCAGCCCTGCCTTGAACAGAGGGTGCTGCCGCCTTGTCTCTGGATTGCTCTTTCCTGCTCATTCCCTGGTTTAAGCAGGAATAATCCCGTGGTGGCTCGTAGCGCTGAATTTCCGGGTAAGCGACAACTGCAATCACTCCCATGGCGGATTGGTCGCCAAAGGCGGCGGCATATGAATCGGGAACATCTGTAAAATAAAAGCGGTTAATTTTATCCTGCCCGGTGCGCCAGCCGGAATATTCATTGGTGGAATACGCATCGATAATATACATTCTTTCCGTATTTTTCAGCCATGATTTCTCGCCGGAAATAATGTTCCTGCCGTCGACGGCGATCACCACACCCACCCGGCGATTTAGTTTGTTGCGGACGACAATCCGGTAATGGTCACCTTTAAAAGCTTCAGCATAAACTTTCTTGAGATCATGACGGATTTTAGCCGGGTAAAACGGCAGCGTGTAGCCGTTATCGGTAATAACGCTGACCTCAACCGCATCGCCGATAGTTGCCGCCGCGGCAATGCTTACCCACATCAACAAAATAACGCATGCTGATAATATTTTTTTCATAAATTCCTCCTTGTGATTTTTTCGGCTTTTGATTGCCTTTTACCGGTTAGACAAAATAAGCGGCAAAAAAGTTCCCGGATTTTTCTAAGAAGGTTTATGAAAGCATAAAATAAAAAACGCCCGCCTGTTGAGGCGGGCGTTTTCACAAGGAAATAATTTTACTCCTATTATTTCGGCAGACAAGCGCAGTGTTTTTTGCCTGTGACGTCGACAACCCAATTGCAGGGGCGCGATGTTTCTTTGCATTTTGTGTTAACGCATTCTTTTTCCAGTGTTATCTCTTTGCATGGTTTAGGCTGGGGCGGAATGCAGACGCATTTCCCGCCGGCGGCGGCAGTTTCGATCCAATTACAGACCTTTCCTGTTGCAGCACACTTGGTTTGAGCGCATTCTTCTTTCTTTACTATCTTCTCGCAAGGCAGGGGCTGCGGCTGGACGCAGACGCATTTACCGCCGGGTGCGGCGGCAGTTTCGGTCCAATTACAGACCTTTCCGGTTGTTGCGCATTTGGTTTGTACGCATTCTTCTTTCTTGACTATTCTTTCGCAGGGCAGGGGCTGTGGCGGAACACAGGTACATTTCCCTGCTGTCGCGGCGATTGGGCTTTGCGCCCAGTTACAGGCCTGTCCGGTTGTCACACATTTGGTTTGCACGCATTCTTCTTTCTTTACTATTTTTTCGCAGGGCAGGGGTGCGGCAAAAATATTCCCGGCGAATGCAACGACAACAGCTAAAACGATCAGGACTCGTTTCATAATTTCCCTCCTTTGATTGATTTGGTTATAAGACATTGATTTCTTGTGTTTGAAATATAGGGAAGTTCCGTCTTGATGTCAATCATTTCCTGTTGAAATGCCGCAGGGTCTTAAAAATTATTGAACACCCGGAATCAGCAGGCAGCCTGGAAAAAATGCCGGAATAAAGCCCGGCGGCAAAATTAATTTCTCAAAAACAATATGAATATAAAGCAATATTGTGATAAATTTCGAATCATATAAGCTGAAATTAGGGGAACAAAAGCATTGCTGTGGATGTCTAATATAACAGGCGGCAAAAAAGCGGCCGCGGAGGATGACGATTTACAATATGTTGTCCTGTGCCAGAAGGGCCATGCGGAAGCCTTTGAAGCTCTGGTGGAGAGGCATCAAAAGAAAATGCTCAATATTGCTTTCCGGATGACGGGTGATTACGATGAGGCCTGCGATATTACGCAGGAAGCCTTTCTTGCGGCTTACAAATCCATTAAGAAATTCAAGGCGGAGGCAAAATTTTCCACTTGGCTTTATAGAATCGTTGTTAATTATTCCAAGAATCGTTTAAAGCAAATGCGCGGCATGGCTAAGCGTGAAGGGGGTTCTCTCGATGATGCGGGAGAAACAAAAGCGGAAGGAAGATTAAATCAGTCGCTTGTCCATTGCGCCAATCCCGGCACGCAGATGGAGACGCGCGAAAGGGAAGCCCAGGTGCAGAAATGTATAACGTCCCTCGATGAGGAATACCGGGACGTTCTGGTTTTGAGAGATATACAGGGCTTTTCTTATGAAGAGATACGCGACATTCTGAAGATACCGGAGGGGACGGTCAAATCCAGGATTTCCCGCGCCCGCAGCGCGCTGAAAGATTGCCTGGTTAAAGTTATTGGTGATTTATGAAAAATTGCAAAGACATTGAAAACAATCTGCCGTTGTATTTGGATCACTTGCTTTCCGGCGCGGATCAGCGAGAGGTTGAGGAACATTTAAAATCCTGTCCCAATTGCACAAAGGTGTTAGCGCAACTGCAGAAAACGGGAAAGCTGGTCAATGAACTTCCCGAAGTGGAGCCGCCGCCCTGGTTTAAGCAAAAAATAATGGCCCGGGTGCGCGAGGAAGACGAAAAGAAAAGTTTTGTCCAAAAATGGTTCTATCCGCTCAGAATAAAAATTCCGGTTCAGATATTTGCCACGGTATTTATAGCGGTGCTGGCAGTATATATTTACAGGGCAGGGGAAGACCAGATGAAAGAAATAGTGCCGTCATCTGTACCGACGCCGGTTTTGGAAGTTCAAAAAAATCAACTGCCCGGGCAAAGTCAAAGAACGCCGGAAACTGTGCCGGCAAATATGACGAAGGAAAAGGTTGCCGCTGTAAAAGGCACACGTAATGAAAAGGCGCTTATGCATGACGTTTCTTCCGGCGCGGCAGCACCAAAAGCGGAGGAACAGCTAAAAGCACTGCCGCAGAAAAATATTCGTGTGGGAGCGGCTGATGCGGCAAAGGATATCAAGGAGGATGCTGTTTCCGGTATTCAGGCAGATAAATACGCAAGCGCTCCGGCTGCAAAACCCGCTGAGACTCCGGGAGCCGCACTGGAAAGGAAGAAAGAAAGCAATCTTATGGGCGCGTCCATGAAGGCAGGCCAAGCAAAGCTGGCGCAAAGTTTGATGCCGAAGGCTAATATTGCTTTGCGTGTCGCCGATATAAATGCCGCTGCGGGAGAGGTGGAGACACTTCTGACGAAATACGGGGCAAAGAATATTGTAAGACAGATACTGGAAGGCAAAACCATTTTAACCGCTGAACTCAAAGTTCAAAACATGAAAGATTTGGTGGCGCGATTAAAAACAATCGGGCGAGCGGAAGAGAGGAGTATGCCTGCGGATCATGACGACGGAAATGTTTCCCTCGTGATAGAAATATTAAATAAGTGAAGTTATTGCAATCACGGGAAGCGCAGCTTTAGCCGTGTTTTAACGGGTCGTGAGATCCGCGCCGCATGGCGTCAGGTAAAAAAATATGTGTGGAAAATTCGTTCTGATAACCGATTTGAAAAATATACAAAATAATTTCAATATTCAGAATGTATTATACGAACACCAGCCGAGCTGGAATATATCGCCCGGACAATTAATACCTGCTGTCATCCATCATAACGGGAAAAATCAATTAGTCTGTTTCAGGTGGGGGCTGATTCCCTCATGGTCAAAAGATCCCTCGATGGCTCACAAGTTGATTAACGCCCGCGCCGAAACAGTGGATAAGAAACCAAGCTTTCGCGATGCTTTTAAAAAAAGGCGGTGCCTGATTGTCGCCGATGGATTCTATGAGTGGAAGAGGGAAGGCAATAAAAAAATGCCGCTCTATTATTATCTGAAATCGGGGCGGCCTTTCGGCTTTGCCGGTCTTTATGAGACATGGATAACGCCTGATAAAAAGCAAATCAATACCTGCACAATCATTACCACGTCCGCTAACGAACTGATTGCGCCCGTTCATGATCGCATGCCGGTTATCTTATCAAATGATCAGGAGAAAGTCTGGCTGGGAAGTAATCCATCTGATGTCCCGGCTCTGCTGTCTCTTCTAAAACCATACCCGGCTGACGAGATGAATTTCACGCCGGGAATAGGGCCGCATAGCGGCAATTGTCAGGAATAATATGTGCTCCCGATTATAACGGCTGGGCGTTTTTACTTTCGTCTATAAAAAGGCTCCGCAATGTCGGAGCCTTTTTTGTGTTCTGCCCGTTAAAATATTTTCTATGACTTATGGATGATCGTGCCGACAGGTTTTCCATTCAAGGCCTTTGTCAGGTTACCCTTCTCCAGGCCGTTGATGATTTGAATCTTATCGATGACCTCGCTGTTTTGCAGAATTTCCAGGCAGGGCCGTTCAATAATCAGATCGTCAAGGTCTTTTTTGAGCAAGTCTTTAACACTGATCTCAGGAATGAACGACGCCTTTCCGTTTTTCTTTGGGTCGTCAGTAAAAAGACCCCGTTCGTCCTTGACAAAAATGCAGCTCCGGGCGCCGATTAAATCGGCGATGATCAGAGTACCCACATCGGTCCGATGAATGGGAATACGTGATTTTGCCACCGGCAGTGCAAAATAATCATAGGGCGGCATGCCGTGCATGACGGGAATGCAGTCCTGGCCGAAGTAATTGTATAATTTGGTAACTTCATCATGGCCGATCTTGATGCCGCCCCAGGGCGCAAGGAGTACGGAAACCAGCAGGGCGTTTTGTTCGGAAATGGAGCTTCCGAACTTGGCAATAATACCCGTCGGCATACCCAGTTCAAGGCCGATGGAGTAAATATGACGGCTCCGGGTGCCGCCGCCCGTCGTCAGAAGGATCTTGTGTTTTTTCTTATTGGCTACAATCTCCTTGATAATGGCGGGCAGCGCTTTAATGCCGCGATCGCAGATGGACTGGCCGCCGATCTTGACGATATTCACATCAGGGAAAAGTTTTTCCTGGGGAGCAACCCGTAAGCTCTCCATAAATGTCCTGCCCACCAGGCTCTCTCCCATCAACCTGCTCTTCACATGCAGCCTTTTTCCGTCTCTTTCTCTGAATAAAGCCATCGTTCTTTTCCTTTTTATTCCTTAACCTCAATTTCATCTTCTTTCAGTTTTCCATCCTTGGGCGCTTTGATCAAAACAAGTTTCGCGCCGACCGCGGCGGCAATTTCTTCCAATTCCTTCTTCTTCAAATGTTCGGCATAAAATTTTATGTTCACATCAGCAACCGCCACCAGTTTAAAACGTGGTTTCTTCTCTTTTGTTCCCACCTTAATCCGCTCGCGATAAAATATTTTCCCAGCCATAATCTTACCTCCCTATTTCTTCTTTTTGTCAGGGTTTCGTTTTTCTCCCAGGTTCTCCCACAGACCATGACCTGCGGGTTTTACGGGAAGTCTTCTTTGACAAGATCCTGCCTGTCGAGATTTGAATTATAAAATTCCCTGTCCCGTAAGTCAATTGATTAAAAACGCTGATAGCATGATGGATGTCTGTATTTGTTGTCCTTGCGCGTGATCAGGAAATGTAAATATTACGGGTGGAGGGGAATATTTAAAGGATATTGAAGGTGAGGGGCGGCTCTCCCTGTAGATGACCTGTTTACTTTTTGAATCGGCTCTGATATTTTCTATTCATGCAAACGTCTTTATACATAAATGATACCATCCTCGTCATTGTGGTCATTGCTTCCATGGCCGCTGCCGTTATTTTTCCTGATTTTGGAGCCCGGTTTCAGTTGTTTCCCGTTTATTGCGTGATGATCAATTTCTTCCTGAGCTACCTGTCCATCGATCTTGCCTCCGTCTGGAAGGCGCTCAAGGGACACAGCGGTCAGATTCTGGCGTTTACGGTGATGAAGCTGGCCGTTCTGCCCGTCATTATTTATTTTATATTTTATTTTGCCGCTCCGGATTACGCGCTTGCCGCCCTGCTTTTAACGGGCGTTTCCACCGGTGTGGTCGCGCCGATGATCTCGAACATGGTCAGTGGCAACAGCTCGCTGGTGCTGGTCGTTGTTGTTATTACCTCCGTGCTGGCGCCGTTTACACTGCCGGCGCTGATTAAGATTGTTGCCGCAAAGGAAGCCGCGATTTCCTTTCTGTCCATGCTCAAAATGCTGGCCATGGTGATTTTTATTCCGATCCTTGCCGTGGAAATCATCAGATACCTGATCCCGAAACTCGTCGCGCCGATTCTGAAAATTCAGTTTCCACTTTCACTTTTGCTGTTCGCCCTGATCGATCTGGGCGTTTTCTACCGCTACGCGCCGTTTTTCCAAAAAGACCCCTCCGTGATTATTCATGCGACAACTGTCGCCTTTATCCTGGCGGCGATTTACTGCACGGTGGGAATATTCCTTTTTCGGAAAGGAACGATTGAGAATCAGCTGGCCGGCGCGGTTATGCTGGGCAATATCAATAACGTGCTGGTGATTGTTTTTTCCTCCCGGTTTTTCGGTCCCGTCGAGCCGCTGGTGGCGGCCATGTATATGATCCCTTTTTTCGTTATCGTGATTCCGTTGCGCTACTATCATCACCGGAAAACCAGGATGACATCATTTTCAGCAAAGAATCCCTAGAACGCTCTTTTCTCTCCTCTTTTCTTTTTTCACCCTTCACTCTTCACGTTTATTTCTTAACTACTTAATTACTTAACCCTTAACTACTTAACTACTTAATCACTTGTCCCATAAACCCCTGAGGAAAGAACTGGTTATACGGATCATGTTCTTTCTTGATATCATGAAAAAGCCCCAACTGATTCAGGCCATGAAAGCGCCTGATATATTTTTGCTTGAGAAGGCCAATGCCGTGCTCGGCAAACGGTGAGCCCCTCCACGCATAAACCTTATCATAAAGCCTCTCCAGCTCGTCTTCGCACCGGGCCGCTTCCTCTTTTGAGGGCATGTAATTAAAGTGCAGGTGGGCATCTCCGAAATGACCGAAGAGGCAATAGCGAACACCGGTTCGCGAATACTCCCGATAGCAATTCAGCAGATCGCTGAATTTATCCGCCGTGACCTGCGCGTCCGTGCCCACTTTAACCACGCCCATTTTAGAATTTTCTTCAAAGATGGCCTGAGGAGCGGCGGCCCTCACATGATGAAATTTATTTTCAGGTATTTTGAAGACATCGTCCTGCGATGTCAGGCTCAGCCGGCACAAAACCCGGCGGTAGATATTATCGAAAGCTGAAGATTTTACTTCGAGGAAGATCACGTCCTGATTGGTTCCCAGCCGTTCTTCCGGTTTTAAATAGTTCATGCAATTGGCATCCAGAAATTCGCAGGACAAAATCGATTGGCGGTGAGCCTGTACCGCCCCGAAAATCTCCATATGGGGCTCATAGTTTTCCTCCCAGCGCGGCAGGAGAATAAACAGGTAAGTGACATCTTCATTATCCGCCGTCTCCAGTTCGGCTTCTGTCACGATGCCGAGTTGTCCTTCGGTGCCGATCATCAGATCGGTCGCATTTTCAAAACGCGGATACGGGGCATTTTTAAAGAGCCGGTAGTGCTGGAAACCGGCCTGGTAGGGATTCAGGTGCGAAGAATTTATTTGAAACGAATCATCCCGGAAAAGATTTTTTTCCTCGCCGTTGAAGTTCAGGTATTTCAAGCGCGCTATTTGCGATCTGAGCGTGCCGAAGCCGAAGCAGCGCTCGCCTGTGCAGGATGTTGCCACGCCGGCGGTAATGAGGGCCAGCTGTTCAGTCGGCGAAGTTTTGAGAGTTCTGCCTTTTGAAATTAAAAACTTTCTGGCCTCCTCCCAGGAAACCGCGCCGCGTACCACGAGGTTGCTGTTGGATAAAAGCTCCATATGACCGGGAAGCCCGGATAAGTCGCAAATATAGAAATCATCCCGATGGCCCCAGTTTAAGAAAGACTCGATTTTATCATAGGGGATAACCGTTGATGTTTTTGATGCGTGGTAGAAACCCGGCTTGTGGGTCAAAAGATGGCCTTTCAGGTCATCGTAAGAGTAGAATGTTTTATATTGGTAGGCCATAAATGTTATTCTGTCAGGGGAAGTATAGGAAACGCGATTTTTTATGTCAAGAGAATCTTAACCCGTGTCATTCCCGCAAATCCTCCCGCCGCCACTGTCATTCCCGCATGGTTCCAGCAGCTTGCCCGGCGCATGCCGGGGGAATCCATTATAAAATTTCCCCCTTTCATAAAGGGGGATTGAGGGGGATTTTTTCAATGTCATTGCGAGCCATCTCTCAGATGGCGTGGCAATCTAACATTGGAGAATGGTGCGAATTTTTATGCTGGAGCAATCATCCTCATTGCCTCCCGCCAACACTGTCATTCCCGCATGGTTCTAGCGGGAATCCATTATAAAATTTTCCCCTTTCATGAGTGGGACTGAGGGTGGGTGAAACATTTCTTTTTGTCGGGGTGATAAGTAGAAAGTGCGTGTATTAAATAATGAGGTTCTGTGGCTCTTAGAAGTAACTTAGAATTTTAGGGGCGTCCCATTCTCTCCTGCTAAAACAATCAGGGAGGAAAGAATCCAATGAAAATTTCAGAATGGCTGGATAAAAAGGAAGCCGAAGGCATTATTCTTAACTCATGTTGTCAAAATTTTCTTAAAATACCCAACCACATTTTCTAAGGGAATGCAATGCGCTCCTGCTTCCCTTCGCGGTGTCATCTTGAATGCGAAACGGTATTGGCAGGGCGGCGTAAGGACCCTTTGCGTTCCTTTTTTTAACTATTTTTCGGTTATAGAAATAGTAGATATTTGTAAATAAATATAGTACACTTAGCCTAACAGGAGGATGAAAACATTTTTCAATATATTTTTTTTAGTTGACAAAAGCTGAAAAATTATTTAGACAGAACAGAATATTTTGAGATTCGTTTACTTGTTTAGTAATAACAATGAGTTGGAAACATGAAAGGGGATTGCCATGATGTTAGATCCAACAGAATGCTAAAAAAAGTTTGTTTCACAGGAGCAAATAAAAAAGGGGTTCTAAAAACCCCTTTTTTATTTGCTCCTGTTTATGTTCGCATTATTGTCGTAAAATGTGTAACTTGAAGATTATGACTTGTTTTCATAAAGTTAGCTTGATTGGGCATAACAATCATCTCTTTACAATATTTCTTCGCATCGTTCAAAATATTACTGCTACCATCTTTCAAATATACATTATACCATCCCCACGCTAATGTATCTAAAAGATTTGAGCTTAAATCATCAGGAACTGTTTTATAAAATTCAGTAAGTCCATTTAATTCTTTGTAAAATTCACTAAAATTCTTCTCTATTTCTTCAGGATTCATTCTAAAGTATATGTATTTTTCCAATAAATAATATGTTACATTATTTTTCAAAGCTCGTTTGTGTTTTTCATTAAATGTACCTTCTGGAGCACAACAAAAAAATTCCTCCGCTTTTCGAATATTTTCTATTGCGTAATCAATATATTCTGGCCCTAATTGCCAATAAACGTGGGCAATTTTGGATTTCACCTTATATCTATTATGATAAGCTAAAGTATCGTCCTTCATTAATGTTTTTGCTATATCAAAGGCTGATATAGCTTCAGGATATTCAGCCATAATAAATAATATTTCACCTGCGCGAAAATAGGGCACATAATACTTTGGGAATTTTTTCTGGCATTTATTGTACATAGCAAGAGCATCTTCGAGGTTGCCTTCGCAGAATTTTAAGAAAGCTGCTTCCATATCAAAAAAGTAAGCAAAGATTTCTACATCCTTAGATAATGTTTTTTCATGAGAAATCTTATACTCAATTTGCCTATCAAAACTCATAGACATTTGTTCAAAGAGTTTTTTGGCATCTTCTATCCACAAATCACTCCTTACATGATTATTTGCTTTTTCAGAGACAAATTTAATATATGAATCACAAGGGTCACTCGAATTACTTTTTTCTTTTATTTTTTCAACCAAATTAACGTCATAATCTAAGTATTTAAAAGGGCCGGCACTTTGGACAGAATACATTTCTCTAAATTTTTCGTTATTGTGAATTTCTTTAAGATGATTCATTAAATTATCATTTGCTTCAATATCCTTTGCTAATAAATCAAAGCATTCTTTAATATGGGGGTGTACAGCACCCTGTTTATAAGATAATGAATGCTCAAGTTCGCCCCAAACATCTTGAAAAAGAGTCCTTAATTGAATCTCAATCGGGTGATCTTTCCTAGATTTACTGAATTGAATAATATAATGAATAGATTTATAACCGGAACCCTTACTCACGTTTTTTGCTTTAATTTCATTATACTTACTCTCTTCGAGATATGAATCAATTTTCGAATTGAATTCTGGGTATTCATCCCTTGGCCAGTTGTAAATTTTTACTTCTACCAAATTGTATGATTTATCTTTATAAATTTGTAATAAATATTTGTGTAATTCAGGAATATCCTGTTCAAATAAACATAGTACTCTCATCCCAGCATAGTCATTTATTTCTTCTAGATTCTTTTTTTTACGTTTCTTTTTAAGATAAACACTTCCAGGTTTCTTTATTCTAAATTTTGTCGAATAAATTGGTACGTTTGCGCTGTCGCGTCCAGCAATAATTTTCTTGTCTAAAGTATCAAGCTCACTTTTTAGGTCTTCTTCAAGACTTTCAACATATTTTTTAACATCATTATAACTTTCCATATTTCACCTCTATTATATAGTGAATGACAAAAGCATTTTAATGTCTGAAACAGTTTTAAAAAATAAATATAAAATCTTTGTACTAATTTAGAATCATTAGGGTCAAATCTTGAAATATCAATTTTCAACCCTAATCAAAAATTCGTTTTTTTATGATGCTTAATCTTTAATGCGTGATGCGAGGCAAATAATACTCCTTTAAAAAAACATTTCAAGAAAAAATATTTGAAATTACGTGAAGGGTGAAGGGTGAATTGTGCATAGTGAATGGTGGATGGTGGATGGGAAAGCGAAAAGAATGTTCAAAGTTCTATGTTAAAAATAACAGTAATGGTGAATGGTGAAAGGGGAAGGGTGAAAAGAGAAGAAAAAAATGTTCAACGTTCTAATTAAAGACAAGTCCCGACAAGTTTGACAAAGGCTGTGGGCGGGTGTAGATTTCAATATAATTCACTCAAGGAGGTTCCTTATGAAAATATCTGTCATTGAGCTTTATCATGTACAGGTTCCGTTAAAGCACACTTTCTGGCCCACATGGATTCCCGGCTATCCTCAGACACACAACGGATTTACCCTGATCAAACTGGTTACGGATGATGGTATTGAGGGGTATTCAGCAGGTTCTGCCCTGGGATATGAGAGGGAGGGGCTTGGCGACCTCATTGGTGGATATTTACTGGGTGCGGATCCGACCGATATCGAAACCTGCCAGAATTTATTAAAGCAAGCCGGCATTCTGGGATGGCGAAATTTCTGGATCGAGCCTGCGTGCTGGGATATTATCGGCAAGAGTAAAGGAGTGCCTGTCTATGAACTCTTAGGCGGTGAGAAAAGACCCATCGAGGTGTACTGCTCCACGGGAGAGATGCACGAGCCGGAAAAAAGAGTGGAAGAGCTTCTTGCTATGAAAGAACGCGGATTCAAGACGGCAAAATTGCGGGTGAAAAACAAGGAGCTTAAGGATGATATCCGGCATATCGAGGTGGTAAGAAAAGGCGTTGGCGATAATCTTGTTTTAGGCGTGGATGCCAATCAGGGATGGCTGGTAACGATTGTAGATAAAATTCCCGCGTGGGATTTAAAACGCGCGACGGCGTTCGCGGAGGCCTGTTACGCCAACAACTACAACTGGCTGGAAGAGCCGCTTGATTCCAGAAATTATGACGACAATGCCGCCTTAAAGAAAGTTTCGAAGGTAAAGATTTCCGGCGCCGAACTCAATTACGGCTGGGATGAGATCAAGATTATGTTGGAGAAAGATTGCTTCCACATCTACCAGCCTGACGCGACATTTGCGGGAGGAATCGCGCAGGTCAAAAAAGTAATCGATGCCTGTCATGCGCACGACCGGGAATACTCTCCGCACACATGGACCAATGGAATAGGTTTTTATGTAAACTGGAATATGGTGCTGGCCGACAAGGGCAATATGCTTCCGCTGGAATATCCTTTCGAGCCGCCATCCTGGGTGCCCCAGGAAAGAGAGGGGATTATTGACCCGATCATCCCGGACAAAAACGCGATGCTTGCGCCATTTACAAGGCCCGGTCTCGGTTTTGAGATTAATAAGAAACTGCTTAACAAATACGGGAAACGATTTTTTAAACTAACCGAAACGCGTTTGAAACTAAAAGTAATCAGACAAAAAGGATTCAAGGCGGCGCTGGAGTTGAAGAAGAGGAAGGAGAAGGGTTAAGAGAAAAGATAGATTTAAGATTTAAGTAATTAAGTAGTTAAGAAATAAACGTGAAGGGTGAAGAGAGAAGAAAAGAA
>PHBJ01000005.1:284398-409860 GCA_002840555.1 Deltaproteobacteria bacterium HGW-Deltaproteobacteria-13 | reverse complement strand
GTAGTTAAGAAATAAACGTGAAGGGTGAAGAGAGAAGAAAAGAATGTTCAACGTTCTAAGTTCAATGTTCTAGGTTAAATGAGATAGTTTTAAGTTTTAAGTAATTAAGTAGTTAAGAAAAAAGACCAGTGAAGGGTGGATAGAAAAGACTGTGAAGGGTGGAGAGTGAAAAGACTGTTCTATGTTCAAAGTTCAACGTTCTATGTTGAAAAGATCAGGGGATAGTGTCCCGATCCGCTTCACTCGATTTTAAAGAGTCTCACTACTTTAAGAATGCTTTTATTGCGGTGCCTTTTTATACCCCGCCTTGATAGCATCAGCTTCCGAATCAAATTTTACACGGTGATAAGCCTTTACGGCATTGTAGTATTTCATGCCGGGGAGATGATATTTTTTACTGTCGCTATTACCGATAACTTTTGTTTTTTGCGCGACCTCTGGCGCCGGCGCTGGAGTTGCCACTTGTACAGGTGTTGCCGCTGGTGTTGGAGCAGGTGTTGCAACTGGCGCAGGAGTTGATGCTGCCGCTGGTGTTGGAGTTGGTGTTGCCTCTGGCGCCGGAGCCGGTTTTACCTTTGTTAAAATGTCAGGAACAAGCAGGCTATCCAATTCAGGAATGGAGCCGAATTCCGTCAGCAGAATTACTGCTAAAATAATTGTGCCCAACAAAATTATTGTTATGCCTACCCATTGCCTATTCTTCTTAACCGGGGGTAGTTTTTTAGTTTTTACGGTCTTCATATTACCGGAATCAATCAGAGGCGGTTCTTTAGTTTTTGCTATCTTTTTATCACCGGGATCAATTGGGGGTTGATTATTTTTGACAGACTCAGCCTTATCATTTTTTTGTTTCAATAAGACGTAATCCTCAAGTTTCGGCATTGCCTTGCTGGGGTAGAATTCCACCCCCATCTCATAAGACGCGCCCTCTTGGATGACGTTGCCCCATTTAACTTTTCCGAGGAGGTTTATCTGCTGGTTCTCACTTTTTGATGTGAAATTTAATTCAAGGATGGTACCTACGGGCAAACTAAGACTGCATTTAATTCTGGCACCCAACACGGAGATATCTTTAAAGTTGTCCTCGATGGTTTTTTCTTTAGAGATATTATTTTCTCCGGCGTCGGTTGTTATAGTAACCTCATCCTCATCCGGAATTCTTGGTGCTTTTCTTCTTTCTTCCATTCCTTCATCCCCTTTAGGACTCTCAGGTTTAACTCTGACCTTCAAGTCCTGCGTATTCATGGCGTCAGGTCTTGAAAATCAGTTTCCAATCCCGGTTAATATCCTAAATTATTTTGATGATGCGTGATACGTGATTCGTGGCAAATAATACTATTTTGAAATTACAATGCAAGAAAAAACACAAAAAAGTGAAAAGAAGTTTTAAGTTTTAAGTTTTAAGTAATTAAGGGTTAAGAGTGAATGGTGAAAGGTGAAGGGGTAATGTTAATAGGCGTCTTTTCTCTTCGCTATATCCATGATGAAAATCAATATTTGTTTTTCATCAACCTGATAAAAAAAACGATATTCTCCGATTCGATATCGGTAAACATCTTTAAATTCACCTTTTAGCTTCTTGATATTATTGCCAAAGAAAGGATTGATTCTTAATTGGGGATAAACGTATGTCTTTATTTTATTGTAAATCTTAACGAATTCTTTTTTAGAAATGGAACGCTGAAATGTTTCTGTCTCCGCAATTTCAAATCTATTTAACAATTCGATATTTCCTCTTTTTAATATCTTCCTTGGCTTTCCTTAATGATGAAACCAGTTCCTTGTCCTTCAATATTGCGGCCATTTCATGATCATCAACAAACGCTTCTTCCGTCACATGGGAAAGGGTTGCATACTCGATGAAGTTTGATATTGTCCGCCGCTGCGCCTGTGCCGCTGTTTTGAAGATATCATAGGTATCGTCATCTATTCTCAATGTTATTGTTTTACCCATCATTCAACCTCTTCATTTTTATTCAATTATAAACTATTTGCATCATTCAATCAAGTATTTTCTCTATAATAACAACGAAATGCTTCGAGCGTTATTAAAGAGTTAAGAAGGAAAAGAAGTTTTAAGATTTAAGTAATTAAGTAGTTAAGTAAATAAAAGTGAAACGTGAAAAGTGAAGAGTGAAAAGAAGTTTTAAGATTTAAGTAATTAAGTAGTTAAGAAAAATTAGTGAATGATGAAGACAGAAAAGAGAAAAGGAAAGAAAAGACTGTTCTAAGTGCTAAGTTAAAGACCAGTGAAGGGTGAATGGTGCATAGTGGATGGTGGCTAGGAAAGAGAAAAGACCGTTCTAAGTGCTAAGTTAAAGACCAATTAATTATTTTCCGGGATCTTTCCTCCAAGATCCTTCACCAGTTTATTGAAGGACTCCGTCGAATAGAGGAGCTTTCCCGCTACGTCTCTGAGTTTATCCACCTGCTCAGCCGGAAGGGTGAGCGCCGTGGGAATGGTCTGAAAATATTCCCGTTGTTTTTTGTCGGGAAGGGCGGCAAAAGTGACGTGCGTAATGTAGATTTCGATGGGTTTATTTATGGCGGCCGCGGCTTCCGTCCAGTCCCCCGCGTAGCGGCGCAGTAGATCGATCGTCTCAAAATTGTATTTGTTAATCATGATGGAGGAAGACGCTCCAAGGATTGCCCCGATACCCGGAATCTCGTCAATAATTCTCCAGCGCGGCTTTTCCTCCGTTTGGGCATCGACAATGATGAAGACCACCCGGCGTATCTTTGCAATTCTTGCATCTTTCATTAAATCCTTGATGCTGCTCTCGGCGACGATGGTTTCCACGATGCCCCGAATACCGAGATTGTCCGCAACGCCGCCGTCAATCAAATGGATGTACGGTTTTGTCTCCGGTTCCAGATATGTTTTGGTCATGAGGGCTTTGTTATAGGCGCGGCTTGCCGGATCGGGCTTCGCCAGGGCATTGTTGATCCATGCGGGGACTTTTTGGGCGCACTGTCCGGCGTAGTTTTTGAGCACAATCGGGCTAAAGGCTCCCGGTAACGCGGCCGAGGCGGCGACTGCCCGGGCCAGGGGGAATTTTTCGAAATCCGAGCAGATGAGGGAAAACTGGCCGGGAACGAAAGGGAAGACGATTCCATCATTGGCGTCGGTGGCCAGGATGTTGACGGCGGGACCCTTGCCGTTTGCCAGATCACCGAGAGTGGCGCCGTGAAAAATCATGCGGTCATAGTATTCCTGCGCCATGTCGCTTCTTCCGAAACGCGGAGACCACAGCCGGACCCAATTCACGGGATTGATGATTATCCGGATGAGACCGGTCTGAAGATCCTGCAGAAGAACTTTTTCCCTGTAGTCTCTAAAGGCGTCCCTGCCGTTCAATCCAAAATAAGCCGCGGTAAAGCTTCCGCCGGAAACCCCGGTAATCAGATCCACTTCATCGAACAGCGTATGCCTGGCCGGCGGGACATTCGCGCCCTTCATTTCTTTCGGCGCGGGAATTTCAATCCGGTCAAGGGCTTCCAGGATGCCGTAAGAAAGCGCCGCCGCGCGGGTTCCGCCGCCGGAGAAAGCAAGGATGAGGAATAATTCATCGGATTTCTCCGGTGAATACAACTGGTTTTCGAAAGGGTTCTCCCTCGCTTTGAATTCCAGTTTTGGATTCAAGGCATATTGGGCGGTGCACGACAGAATTGAAAAAAATGCAGCAACAGCGATTAACGCTTTGAACGATGATGAAAAAATAGGGTGTCTCCTATTCATACTGCCGGAAGTAATAATCGTTGTAAAAAAACCTGTGCAATCCGGTCTGTCCTCCTGGTCGGTTGAAGAACTGCTCAATGGGGCCGTTCTTCAACCGTTGTGATCAGACAAGACTACTTCAATTTTTTCTGGTCTAAGGTCACGGGTTTCGGAGGTTCCGGCTGCGGGTTCAGCCATGTCCGGCCGTCTCTTGTTGTTACCTTTACCTTGCCACCGATCTTCAGTCCCTGAAAGTTTCCCGTGACGATCTTTTCGATACCATTGGCATTCTTCACCGTGATTTTGTCGCCTTCAATCTTTATGATCGTTCCAATGTAGGATTCATTAATGGCAATGCTTGATTTAGCCTTGCCCGGAGGTTCCGGCTGCGGGTTAAACGCATAACTGCGGCATGGGGCCAAAAAAACGACCGATACCAGGAAAAATAAAACACCTGCGATAGCAATGAATCTTTTCATTTTCATTATTCTCCTTATTTTTTATAAGACATTATTCTATTTGGGTAAACTATAAGGAACGCCGTTTTGGATGTCAAGGGGATAGTGAATAGAAAAGATAGATTTAAGATTTAAGATTTAAGATTTAAGATTTAAGTAATTAAGTGGTTAAGTAGTTAAGAAAGAAAAGTGAAAAGTGAAGGGGAAAGAGAAAAGATCGTTCTAGGTTCTAAGTTCTATGTTCTATGTTAAAGACCAGTGGAGGGTGAATGGTTATGGTTCCTGTTTGCTATATTTTTCTTTCATCTCATCCAGTTTTGACTGTGCTTTTGCATCGCCTTGTTTAGCCGCCTTGAGGTACCACTTCGCAGCTTCAACATCGTCCTGCGGAACAAAGATGCCGTCCTGGTATAAATCGCCAAGCCAGTTCTGGGCCTCTACGTTTCCCTGCTGGGCCGCCTTGAGATACCACTTCATGGCTTCATCAACGTTTTGAGGAACGCCTTCAGCATAGAAGTACATCAAACCCAGATTGAGCTGGGCATCCGCATCTCCATTTTCCGCCGCCTTGCGATACCATTGCAGAGCATCGTCATAGTTTTGAGGAACTCCTTCACCGTTATGGTACATCAGACCAAGGTTGAACTGGGCCTTCGCGTTATCCTGCCCGGCTGCCTCAAGAAACCATTTCGCGGCTTCCGCATTATTCTGGGGAACGTATTCCCCCTTCTGGTAAATCATCCCCAGAGTATACTGGGCATTCGAAACTCCATTTTCCGCCGCCAGACGATACCACTTCACGGCCTCGTCATAATCCTGCGGAGCGCCTTCACCTTCCTGGTACATCCAACCCAGATTGAACTGGGCCTTTGCGTCTTCCTGCTGAGCGGCTTCAAGAAACCATTTCAGGGCTTCGGCATCGTCCTGCCCAACACCTAATCCCTTTCGGTACATCACTCCCAGATTATACTGGGCATTCGAAATTCCCTGCTGCGCCGCTTGGAGATACCACTTGACAGCTTCAGCATCGTCCTGCTCAACGCCCAACCCGTCCTGGTACAATACACCCAGACAGAACTGGGCGCCGGCTTGTCCCTGTTGGGCCGCCTTCAGAAACCATTTGGCCGCTTCAACATCGTCCTGCGTAACAGATATGCCTTCCTGATACATAAAGCCAAGCCAGTTCTGGGCATCCGCGTATCCCTGCCGGGCTGCCTCCAGAAACCATTTGGCCGCCTCGGCATCGTCCTGCCCGACACCTTCACCGTTGTGATATATCAAACCCAGATTGAACTGGGCATCCGCGTGTCCCTGCCGGGCCGCCCGGCTATACCATCTTACAGCCTCGGCATCGTCCTGCCCAACGCCTTTGCCTGCTTTATACATCGTACCCAGTATGGTTTGGGCATCTGCCTGTTCCTGATCAGCCGCCTGGCGATACCACTTGACAGCTTCAACATCGTCCTGCGGAACACCTAATCCGTCCTGATACATCACTCCCAGATTGAACTGGGCGGTAGCGATTCCCTGTTCGGCAGATTTTAAAAACCATTTGGCGGCCTCGGCATCGTCCTTGGGAACGCCTAATCCTTCCTGGTACATCATTCCCAGATTTAACTGGGCGTTTGCGTCTCCTCTCTCGGCCGCCTTCAGAAACCATTTGGCAGCTTCGGCATTGTCCTGAAGAACACCGTTGCCTTCTTTGTACATCATGCCGACGGTGATCTGGGCATCCGTATCGCCCTGTTTGGCCGCCTGAAAATACGAGTTGACAGTTGCCGCATCGTCCTGCGAAACGTCTGAAGCGTGGACGCGTATTCCGCCAGTCTCAACCTGAGCATTCACATCTTCTTGCCGGATGTCTTGAATATCGGATATTGCAGGCTCGGCATCGCCCGGCAAAACGACTCTTTCTTCGTGCTGCGTTTCGTCCGGTATGATCCGGTGATCCGCGTCTGACGGAGGGATATCCGTGATATTCGATTTTTCAGATGCATCCTCTTCCAGAGGAATGCCTAATATATCCAGCGTGGACAGTGCATCCGCGTGTCCCTGTTTGGCCGCCCTGCGATACCATTTGGCGGCCTGGTCTTCATCCTGTGGAACACCTTTGCCTTCTATATACATCATGCCCAGTATGTTCTGAGCCTCCGCGTCTCCATTTTCCGCCGCCTTAAGAAACCAATTCGCGGCTTTAGCGTCGTCCTTCGGAATAAATATGCCGTCCCGGTATGTGCCGGCAAGCCACATTTGCGCTTCCACGTTTCCATTTTCCGCCGCTTTAGTATACCACCTCACAGCCTCATCAAAGTCCTGTTCAACGCCTTCACCTTCCTGATACATCCAGCCCAGATAGAACTGAGCATCCGCGTTTCCCTGCTGGGCCGCCTTAAGATACCATTCGGCAGCCTCGGCATCGCTCTGCGGTACGCCCCTGCCTTCCTGGAACATCCAGGCCAGATTTAATTGGGCATCCGCGCTTCCATGTTCGGCCCCCTTGCGATACCATTTGGCGGCCATCGCTTTATCCTGCGGAACGCCGTCGCCATTTTTATACATCATGCCCAGCATGGCCATGGCATCCGCGTTTTTCTTCTTAGCCGCCTTACGATACCACTGTAAGGCCTCCGCATAGTCCTGTGGAACATCTTGACCGTAATGGTACATCCAACCCAGATAGAACTGGGCAGCGGCATCTCCTTCTTCAGCTGCTGCGCGAATATCCGTTAACGATGATATTTTATTTTCCATGTGAATTACTCTTGAGAAAGTTCTTCATTCCAAACAGTTTCTGCCGTGTTTCCAGAACCTATACTATATATTATTTATTAATCTTTTTCTATATGTGCTGCCGCCGTTTTCATCGCGAGCTCTTTGTCTTTGGTAAATATCCACCACTGCGGCTTTGTGGTGTGTGGTCCCTTCTCCTTATCACGGCCCCGGCTATAATACCAGTGACCGAATCGCTCGACCGTGGAAAAAGGATGGCTGCCGGTGCAGAGAAAACCGCAGGGACGAATCTCTTTAAAAAAAATCGTTTCGTCCGGCGCTGTGTCATTAGCCAATTCATCCGGCAGTACGATTTGAGAAACATCAATGCCTTCGGCTTCTTTTTTATCCAACCACTTTGAAATATTCATAATGTTTTCTCCTTGAATGAATATTAATATCTCAATTCACCATGAACTATCAAGCATTAATAATGCTGTCGCTGGAATTGACCCATATGAAATTTTTGTTGAAAATAGAAAATAAAAGGAATGAATATTCCGAAAGATATTTTAGATATGTACATAGTCAATCTGTCCGGCATTTCCGGAGACTTATGCCCGCGAGGCATCTTATCATGGACTTTTTCAGGATATCCCCTTGTCCTGTTGACGGGAGATTGTCAGGCCGATCAGTCGGGAGACCACAACGGCGATATAGGCAACGCCGGCGAACTGTTCAAGCATCACCAGCACTCTTGATGGCGAAGTAGTCGGCACGATATCGCTGAGACCTGTTGCTGAAAGATTGGTAAAACTCAGGGACAACATTTCGACAAAAGACAGCGGCTCTTGAGAGTGCGTCGTATAGGTAAAGGCTCCCGGACTCCACGCCTGGCAGACCAGGTACAGATAAGCGAATCCCCAGGCAAGCAGTGTGAAGGTGGCGCCGGCGGCAAATAAGTCATCGATGGTAACGTGTTCGTCGCCCATCATGTAAGTAATCAAACCGCCCGCTCCATAAAAATATAAAACAGCTTCCAGCAGGGTTGCCCAAACCAACAGGGCTGGATTAAATAAAAGCCATGAAAACAGTAAGAGTAAAACGATTATTCCCGCAATCATCCAGGCGATCCAGTTGATGGCGGGGCTGTGGATGACGACCCAGACCACCAAAAGGAGTATCAGCATTCCGAAAGTGCCGAGGAGCACCTGCCCGCCGGGGACACCGTCAACTGCCACATAGAGCGCCAGGCTCACCAGTTGGGCGGCGAGAAGTAATGCGGATGGCTGACGGCGGGTAATAGTATCCCACCGCATAAAAGAAGTGTTATTATTCATATCTGTCATTTTGTCCTCAGGCCACAATCAGAAGATTATGAATAGAGGCCGGCCTTCTTTTTATCTCATCAATGAAGCGGCTGATGGGCTTTGCGGCCGTATACACGTTCATAGGCTTTGCAAAAAGGACAAAGGCCGCTTTCAATTTTTTTGACAAACCAGAACGCGGCGCCTTGTTGTTTTTTGCGGGCATGTTTGCAGACCGGACAGGTAACGCAGAACTGGGCCAGTTTGCGGTCCTTTTCCGTGAATTTATTTTTCTGGGGTTTTGCTTTGACGGTCGCTTTCGCTTTCACTTTTGCTTTCACTTTTGTTTTTTCTTTTGCCATGCTATGGATTCTCCCTTGTCACCGGCACAACTAATTTCTTATGGCCTTTTTTTATTTTTAATAAGACTCAGGCGTCCGCCTTGATCTTATCGGCTTTGTTCCCGATAAAAACCTGCTTTTTACGGAAGAGAGCATAGAAATGTTGGTCATGTATGTCAAGAAAAACTTGGTTCTGATTGAGTGCGCTTACCGATTCTCATCAGTCGTGAATCCGGCGGCAGGCTCATTTCATTTTTAAAGATCATCTTTTTCGATGGGGATAATCCGGACGTTTGCCTTTCCGTGCAGGATAAAGCCGAGTTGACGCGCCGCCTGCCTTGACAGATCGATAAAGGATTCCTCATGTTCGCGGCAGCGATCATTGATCGTTACGATAACGGATCGGTTATTGGCGAGATTCACCACTTTCACCCGTGTGCCGAAAGGAAGAGTGGGATGAGCTGCCGTCAGCTTGCGCGGGTTATAAACCGCACCTGAACTGGTTCTTCTCCCGTTGAAGCGTTTCTTGTAGTAGCGCGCTATTCCCAACGTGCCTGTTTGTTCCTCTTCCTGCGGGGATGTCATGATCTGCCGGGCTTCAGTGGTTCTTTGGGTTGCCGGAGTCGAATCTTCCGCCCGCAGGGGGAGATAACAACCGGCAAGACCGGCTGAAATAAAAATCAGGAACACCAGCTTCTCTTTATATTTCGTAAGACGCATAGGCACCTCTTTTGCGGAGTATAAGATACGGGAGGTTTGTCTGTCAAAGGAAATCGGGTATGACAAAGGAAGATGTCCGCCGGTCATGGCGAAAAGGATTTATCCATATGAGATTTAATACGGCGAAACTTCAGGATAATGTAGTATAAGATGAGACATGAGTTTAACGGTTTATGGGAGCTTGTATCCTTTTTCCCGAAATAATCTCAGGCAGGCATCGGCAATAGTCTCGTCAAAAATAATCCCCTTGTTTTTCTCTATCTCTTTCAGGGCGGCTTCAATTCCCAGAGAAGGGCGATAGGGACGGTGAGAAGCCATGGCCTCGATGACGTCGGCGACAGCCAGTATCTGGGATTCCATGAGAATTTCATTCCCTTTCAGATTTCGCGGATAACCGGTGCCGTTAATGCGCTCGTGATGCTGGTAGACTATATCCGCCAGCGGCCACGGAGATTCCACATTCTTCAACATCTCGTACCCCGTCCGGGAGTGTTCTTTAATCAGGGAAAATTCAATATTGGTTAATTTGGTAGGTTTGGTCAATATCTCCGCCGGAATAGATAATTTCCCGATGTCATGGATGATACCCGCCATGCGGATTCCTTCGATTTTATCCTGATCTAATCCCATCTCTTCGGCGATGGCACAGGCAAGGTCGGCAGACCGGGACTGGTGACCTGTCGTGTAGGGATCCCTGGACTCCAAAGCGGATACCAATACCTGAATCGTCGTGCCAACCGCTTTCTTGAGGCTTTCAACGGTTTGTTGAAGCTGCTCTTCCGTCTCACGTTGTTTTTTGTTGGTATATTGGATATGAGAAGCAAAGATGACGAAGAAACACAGGACAAGCAGACGTTTCCAGAAATCTCCGGTATTGATGCCTATAAATGTTTGGAGAAACGAGGAATCCGTGGAGGTAACGATCATGAGGAGGCCGTCAGCAATCCAGAAGACAATGCCCAGTGCCAGAATGAACCAGAAGATGGAATCGAAAGTGCTTTTCGGTTTATGGATCTTTTCCTGCATGGGTTGCTCCACTGATTTCACCCCTTATCGTGAAGTGTTATGATGGGTGAAGATGTTAAAAATAACATTAGATGCTCCGGCAATTGATGTCAAGGGAAAAGGGCGCAGCTTCGGTCCGGGGACGCCGATGTTTGTCGGCGAATCGTGTTTGCGGCGGCAAGAAGCGCTTAAAAATAATGCTTCACAAAAAATCCTTCTAAAAATATGGCGCTCTGTGATAAATAACTTTTTAAAGCCGCAGCGGCAAATTGAACATTAAGGAGAAAAAGTTATGGATTTCGAACTTACAGAAGAGATGAAGATGTTGAAGGAAATGGCTTATAAGTTTGCTGTGTCCGAGATAAAACCGGTTTCTCAGGAATGTGATGAACATGAAAAATACACGCCGGAAATCAGAAAAAAAGCGGCGGAAAATGGATTGGTCGGTGCGTGGATACCGGAGGAATACGGCGGGTCCGGCGCGGGAATCCTGGGCAATACCATCATCACGGAAGAAATATCCAAAGTGGACATGGGCGTCAGTCTGAATGTTGTTGCTTCGGGTTTCGGCTGCGAGTCCATTCTGAATTACGGAACGGAAGAACAGAAGAAAACATACCTGCCGCCCATCTGTTCGGGTGAAAAAGTTTGCGCCGGCGCCTACACCGAGCCCAATGCCGGGACGGATGTTTCCGGCTATAAAACCCGCGCGGTCAAAGACGGCAATGACTATGTGATCAACGGCAATAAAATGTTTATCACCAACGGCACGGTTTGCGATTTTATGGTCGCGCAGTGCATTACCAACCCGGAAGAGAAAAAGCACAACAGCTTCAGCCTGATTATTGTTCCGGCGGATGCCAAAGGAATCACGCGCAACAAAATTCACGGGAAGATGGGCATTCGCGCCAGCGATACCGCGGAAATCGCGTTTGAAGATGTGCGCGTTCCTCAATCCAATCTGGTGGGAAAAGAAGGGCAGGGCTTTCGCCAGCTCATGCACTTTTTCGATATCACCCGTGTGATGGTTTCAGGCCAGTCGCTGGGCATTTCGGAGGCCTGTCTGGAAACCAGCATTAAATATGTCAAGGAAAGAACAGCCTTCGGCGCGCCGCTGGGTTCCTATCAAATGACGCAGATGAAGCTCACCGAGATGGCGATTCGTATTGAAGCGCTGCGCGGTCTGGTTTATAAAGCCGCGTGGTTGATCGATCAGAAAAAACCCGATTACACCCTGGCCGCGATGGCTAAATTCTATGGCGGACAGACTGCGGTGTTTTGCGCCAATTACGCCGTGGAACTGCACGGCGGCTATGGTTATATTGAGGAATATCCCGTGCAGAAATGGTATCGGGACGCGAAAATTCTGGAGCTTTATGAGGGAACCAAGGAAGCCGAAATCATGACGATCGGCAGGGCGCTTCAGGCAAGGTAGTTGTACCGGATATCTTTCCCGGGCCGGTATTGCGGAAATGAAGGCATCAAAAAGTTTAATGCCTTCACAAAAAATATATATTCAAGACCTGTGTTCCGGCGCTGATGATCACGAGCGCTGGAACACAGGTCTTTATTTTTTCTTTCGGGAAGGACTCATCCGGGCATGTTTTGTTTTTGTCCGACGTGCGGCTTGCGCACAGCGCGAAATCCGGGTTCTTTTCCTGGTTGTTTCGCTGCCGATGGAACTCGCCGTGGCGAAATCTGCCGTCATGAAGGACGATTCCGCCAATACCGGTTTTTCCGTGAATGAAGTTTTGCCTCTGCGGCCGACTTTCATTCCCTTCTCCACTAACTCTTCTTCAGTGGGCGCCTCCCTCCTGAACTCATTCGCTTCCTGCAGCGGTTCTTCGTTTTCTAAATCGTCCAGTTCCCAGATCATATCATCCAGGTCCCTGTCTCGCAGCCTGTCTCTTCCACTCTCAAATTCCCTGATATTTTCATTTAAAAGTTCATCCAGCGGCTTCACTTTGTCGATGTTTGAGTATTCCATGTCTTCCTCCTTGATTGTTACGGGTCTCCTGCGGCATGGCCGGCGCTTTTAGCCCCGTGAAGTGGTGTCATGATGCGGGGATCCGGGTTAAAAATCAATAATGGAAAATAGTAAGTTAATTGATAGGGAATACCTGCCATTGAAACTGATCTCTCGATGCCGGATTTGCGCCGGAAAATTGAAATATACAGGGATAAGACTTAACGGACAGCCGGTCCTTCATCTGTTGTATGAGCCTACCCATTTGCTATCATTTAATTCGTATTGTCTTCTGCCGGGCTTTATGATTATCTTTTTTTTAGTCAAGATTAATTTTTAGAAAAGATGCAAGGTTTACGATGATCGGCCAAGGAGGCCTTCATTTGCGCATGAGGAAATATGAAATTGAAAAGTCAGCTTACCGATTATAAAAAGGGGAAGATATGAAAAAAATACTTACGGTACTGATGATCATTATGTTTGCCGGTCTTTCATCTTTGTCCTTAGCCGCTCATGTGAGCAAACCTCTTATTATTGATGTCCGGACAGTGGAAGAATGGAATAATGGTCATATTGAAGGCGCAATCCTGATTCCATATGATCAGATCGCTGAAAAAATCGGTTCCGTTGCCAAAGACAAAAAACAGAAGATCTACGTGTACTGCAGAACGGGAAGACGATCAACCCTCGCAAAAGAAACCCTTGAGAAACTGGGCTATCAGGAGGTTGTCAACCTCGGATCATTAGGGGATGCCGCCGGAATTTTAAAACGTAAAATAGTCAGACAGGCAGACTGACAAGCGTGCGCCGCATTCAAGTCATGATGAAACACATAAGACCATGATCAACGCTGTGCAAAGCTCCTCTATTCCTCTTTACAAAGGGAGATAAACGATGATGCGGATTTTTTATTCCTTGATGACTTCCCGGGCGATAACGATGCGCTGAATTTCCGATGTGCCTTCATAGATGGTTGTGGCGCGCGCGTCGCGGTATAGGCGTTCGACCTTGTAGTCTTTCGTATAGCCGTAACCGCCGTGGACCTGAAGCGCCATGTAAGCGCTGGAATTGGCCGTTTCCGAGGCGAACAATTTTGCCATCGAGGCTTCCCGGGTAAATTTCAGCCCTCTGTCCTTGCGGTCTGCCGCGGCCAGGGTCAGCCAGGAAGCCGCTTCGATCTGTGTCGCGGCATCGGCGATCATAAACCGGATGGCTTCGAATGCGTTGATGGGTTTCCCGAATTGGCGTCTTTGTTTGGTGTAAGAAACGGCTTCATCCAGGCAGGCCCGGGCAATGCCGGTGGCCTGCGAGGCAATGCCGATTCTCCCGCTGTCCAGCGCGAGCATGGCCACCTTGAATCCTTCACCCGGATTTCCTAAAAGATTTTTTGCCGGAATTTCACAGTCTTCAAAAACAAGTTCAACAGTGTTGGATGCCCTCAATCCGAGCTTCTCTTCCTTTGTCCCGATTTTAAAACCGGGCACGCCCTTTTCTATGATGAAAGCAGACAGTCCCTTGGTTCCCTTGTCCTGGCCTGTTCTGGCGATAAGATTGATGATGTCGGCGTACTGGCCATGCGTGATAAAAACCTTTGTCCCGTTAATGATATATTTATCTTTTTTAAGTACAGCGGTGGTGGTCATCGAGCCGGGATCCGAACCGGCATTCGGTTCCGTCAGTGCGAAAGCGCCCAGCAGGGATCCTTCGGCAAGTCCGGTCAGCCATTTTTCTTTCTGCTCTTTATTGCCGAATTTAAGAAGCGGCTCAGTGGACAGATTGGCAACCGACATGGTCACCGCGCTCGACGCGCATGAGTATGCTATTTCCTGCAGTGCCAGAGAATACGCCACCGCGCCGGCGCCCGAACCTCCCAGCTCCGGCGGGACCATCATGCCCAAAAGTCCGAGTTCGCCCATTTTCTTGATCGCATCCATGGGGAACAAGCCCTGCTTGTCCCAGGCGGCCGCCATCGGTTCCAATTCTTTTTTGGCAAAGTCTCTTGCCATGAGCCTGATCATTTCCTGTTCGCTGGATATTTCAAATGCCATCGCTACACTCTTTAAGGGATATACAGAACGACGAGCAGTTCTGCTTTTTCGGAAGATGGATTGCTTAATTTGTGATGCAGAGCCGAATTAAAATGGATGCATTCACCCCGTTCCAAAATGCTGGTATTTTTACCCACTGAAATCGAAAGACTTCCTTTCAATACATAGACGAATTCTTCCCCTTCATGATGGTATTCTACGCCTTCATGAGCCGTGTTGGGTTCTATGGTGACAAGGTATGCGCCAAGATGCTTATCGGATCCGGCTTTCGTGAGCTGCGTATAGGCGTATGATCCCGCGCGCTTCTTCTGGCTTTTAACACGTGATGAAGCTTTCCTGTTTTCGTTATCATCAAGCGCTTGAACATCAACCTTCAATACGCGGCTTAACTGTAAGACAAGCGCCACCGGAGGGGTGCTTTCGTCTTTTTCCACCTTTTCCAGAAGGTCGGCAGGATATCCGGTTTCATGCGCCAGTTCCTTGATGCTCAATTTTTTGCTTTCACGATACGACTTGATGCTGTGGCCGAATGACTTTTTTGTCTCTTTTGCTTTTGCCATGATTATTTTCCCGTAGATTAATGTTCTCCCGATCAAGACACGCGGCGAGGTTCACATCGCCTTGTGGAATAATACAACAGCCTCGCATTCGTATTTTTCATTCATGTTCATGGATAAATGAATCGAGTTCTTTGATGAAGGAATATGATGATACCGTTCCATCTTTTGTGCGAATCCTGACTGTCTCGGCGCTCATACTGATTATTTGTCCCTCAATAGCCTCCCCGTTTTGCAAAATAATTCCCTTTATTCCTTTGTAAGGCTGTTCCATGACAATGACAGGCTGCAAAGATGAAGGGGCAGTTTTCGCTGTTGCGTCCTCCGCTATTGTTTTGTAGGGCTGTTCCGCGGCAAGGGCAGGCTCCGGAGATGGAGCTGCGGGTTTCGGCGTGACGACCTCCTCATTCTTTTCCCTTGGAAGAAGAGTGAGAGGAATCGTGATTCTCTGGCCCGGATAGATCAAGTCAGGATTCGCTATCCAGCGATTTTCTTCCCAGACCTTGGACCATAGGAAGGGATCGTTCAATTCCGCCTTGGAAATATCCCAAAGGGTGTCTCCCTTGATGACTTTATGAGTCTTTGTTTCCTTTTGTTCCGCAAACGTGATCGAGGTTAAAAGCAGAAATGCTATCAGGGTATATCTTATTATTCTTGCTTCTTTCATGCTTGTTTCCCTCCGTTATTTTTTGCCGCGGCTCAAAGATAACCGAGATGATCAACCCTGTCAAGAATATTGATAAGAACATTTTCTTCTAAAGAGGGGGTAGGGGAGATTTAAGCCAATCAACTTGATTTTAAATCCCCCTCATTCCCCCTTTACAAAGTTAGAAAATAAAATTGTCACTATTTACCATCCACTCTTAATACCTACCACTCAGAACATTGAACTTAGAACGTTGAACCTGGAACAGTATTTCCTTTTCTATTTTCCCAAACCGGGAAGCGGCTTCAGGAGTAATGGCGCGGCTTTGCGTTTTGCATCGCCTATGGCGGGTACAGGCTGCGGCTGCGTGTGCGCGATTCTTCCGGCCACGCTGAAATAATGGCTTCCCCGGAAAACCAGCTCAATCGCGGCCGGCAGGGCGAGCAGGCCGAACCGCGACGATCTGATAATAAACCATAACGCCTGAATACCCGACGGAGAAAAGAAAAGCTTTACCAGCGCAAACATAATTTTCGTCCTGCTGGGATAATTGGTCAATTTGGATATTGCCAGTTTTCTTTTCCACGGCGCAGCTGTGCGGAGTTTCGTTATTTTCAGATCCGGAAGCCTGCGGATGAGCGTTAACGCGCGGTCGAAATAATTTTTAGGCGCGTACGTTTGAGCGATCACCCGCTTGTAGCCGGCAACCAGTTTATCCGCCGGCATGACGGGGACGAAGTTCAGCACGGTATCGACGTTATCGCCGCTGTGCGGATTGTCCTGTCTGATGATCCGGCCTTCCTGTTCCAGCCGTTTGTAAAGATCGGTGTTCGGCATGGCGGCAAGCAGTCCGACCATGCTCTGGGCGATGCCGTTTTGCCGGATGAATTCCAGCTGACGGTCGAACGCATCATCATCCGTATCGGTATCGAAGCCCAGGATAAATCCGCCCATGACCTCAATGCCTGCGCGCTGTATCTTCTCGATGGCGTGGTTCATGTCGCAGGCCGCGTTCTGATTCTTGTTGGCGGCGCGCAGCGTCGCGCTGTCCGGCGACTCGATGCCGACAAATACGGACGTGAATCCCGATCTCGCCATTAAATCCAGAAGCTCGTCATCTTTGGCCAGATCGATGCTTGCTTCGGTAAACAGCAGATAGGGATAGTTGTGCTCTTCCTGCCAGACCGCCAGGAGCTGCAGCATTTCCTTAACGGCCTTTCTATTGGCGATGAAGTTATCGTCCACGATAAACAGGCGTCCGCGGAAGCCTGTCGCGTACAAGTCTTCAACCTCGCGCATGAATTGCGCGGCGGACTTGGTGCGTGGAACGCGGCCGAACATCTGCACGATATCGCAGAATTCACAGTTGAATGGGCACCCGCGGGAGAACTGCAGGGACATGCAGGCATAGTCGTCCGGTCGTATCAGGTCAAAGCGCGGCGAAGGAGTAAGTTCCATGCTTGGTCTTTCCTTATTGTCATATACTCTTTTCGCTGTTCTCCAATCATAGTCCTTCACGAACTGGGGAAGATTGTTTTCGGCCTCGTAAAGGATCAGATGATCGATCTTATCCGATTCCAGATAGTCACCCGGCCTGCCATAGGCCGATTGAACAAAGGGCCCTCCGGCGACAACGGTTTTTCCAAGATCATGACACATGTTGAGGACTTTTAAAAAAGATTCCCGGTGTATCCACATGCCCGTGAGAAAGACAATTTCGTTGGGCTCGATGTCGCTTACTTCGAGATCGCGCACATTCATATCAATTAATGTGACATTATAATTTTTCGGAAGCATGGCCGCTACGGTCATCAGCCCCAAGGGCGGCATCACCGCCTTGAATCCGACGGCTTTGAGCGTGACATCATGGCTCCAAAAAGTTTGCGGAGTCTTCGGTTGTACCATCAAAGCGTTGATCGTTCTCATTATGTCCTCCTTTGGGTTGATCTGTCCTGACATTGGGAACCATCATCCCGCATGATTCCTCTCGATCATCCGGCTATAAAATACACCTTGCTTTTTATATTGTCAATAAAAAAAGCAAAATAAATAGCAATAAATAATGATGCAATAATTGCTATTATTATAACAGATCAAAACATATGATGTTTTTCAATTCCCGCCACGACGTTTACCCGGCGTATGGCGGATGAAATAACGGCAGTGGTTGTCAATTGTGAAAATTTGATTGCGTTTATGCTAAGGGGAGGAAGAAGTTGAAAGTTTAATTATTTTACCATCCAGAGGTGAGGAGCATATACCCCTGGATGGTAATTTACTTAAAAATACACAAATTAATCTAGAATACTAACATACTTTTTTTTGCCAACCGATGGATCTAATACGTCCTGGTTTTGTACTAAAGTATATTTCTGTCTTCCAAATCGTAATGCGCTCGTGTGCGAAGGCATATAAACATCAACGTTACCACGATTTTTATGACTTGTCCTGTCTTTGACTACAAAAGTCCCCATATTACTTATTTTGATCTTGGTTCCTAATTTTAGTCCTTTTCGTTCTAAGTCCCGGGATACAGCTACTATTCCGGTTTTAACACGCTCTCCGGAAGCCGTCTTCCCTTTATTATGGTAACACTCCTTCAATGTGTACGCTGTTACTGATATTTTGATTTCTTCTGCCCATACACTGCCAGAAGAAATACACAAAATACAAATTCCTAAAAGCACAACTTTTGCTACTAATAGGTTTATTCTTGTCATAATTACCTCCTTGTGTTGAAAGAGCAAAATCGCTCTTTGCACAGATTGGGTTATGGCTACCTTTGCCTACCCGTAGCTCCTCTATATAGACACTCTTATGAAAGAGTGGAATACGCTAATTTGCCCCTATTACCTCACGCTGATCAAGCACAGAAAAATTATCAGAAGAATCAGAAGAAATGGAGTTATGACAAAAACTGGTTGTTAACTTAACAGAGTGTATCTTGTATGTCAAGAAAATATTGACCACAAGATATGGTGTTATTGGTTGATCATGCCGTCTAGCAAAAAGATGTCTCTTCCCGGCTGAAATGTTTCGTGAATTGGTAAAAAGTGAGCTCCCCGCTGTTCTTTGCGGGGAGCTCCTGTTTATCCCTCTTTAACGCTTTTCCATTCCTTCATGCCATCTTCCGTCGTTTCCACCGGAACGCTGATCACCATGGCCTTTACCTCTATCTTGAGGCCCTGACTGACGCATATCACGCTGATTACGGTTTCCGGAAGGCAATCCCTTCACACCCCATGAATTTTGCTGCCAGTGTCTGTTTCTTTCCCAACCACGCCAATTACGCTGAAGGTCCTGATTCGGCACCCGCTGATGTTCCCACCGATATCCTCTCCACTGGTTATTTCTGTAATCATTTCGCCAACTAGGAGGAATGCTTCTGTGAAAAGACGGTGTTCCGCGATAATAAGCCCATCCTCTGTCATAGTAATGTGAGCGGTACCAGCGGCCCTGCCATGGACGCCACCACCAGCCGGCGGAAAAGAATATGTCATCCTGCACATCGGGTACGGCATAGACATTCGTTTCCGGTATTACCACCAATCCGGGAGGCGCCGGAAAAATAATCGGCGGGGGCAGGGGAATATTAATATGTACGCTTACTTCCGCGATTGCTGAAGCTGGAACTAAAATCACCAATGTTAAAAACAATATTTTGAAAATTAATTTTTTCATTATATTTTCTCCTTTGCTATATTTTGGAAATACTTAAACGCAACTTATATGCCAACAGTTCAATGCAAAATAATAGTGCCTGTATTATTAATTGCTTGACGGTTGTTTCCTATATAAAGGCCTTCTTCCCCGGACGAGTAGGATAGGGTAATAGTTCTCCAGCCGTGGTGAATAATTCATCTGATTCCCTTCTTTTGTTAAAGCGTGCCGGAATGGATTGCGCGAAAGCGCATATTCGCCTCTTTTCTATACAGGGGTTGGGGAGATTGAAAAATTTGTCAAATCCCCATCGATTCCCCTTTACAAAATGGGGAGTTAAAAAAGTGTTTTCCAAATAAATTTCTCCTTTTCTAACGGAGACATAGCATGAATTTTTGCCCATTTCCCGGAAGGGTATCTTCATTAAAAGGGCCAAGACGGAATTCATTTAATATAAAATTTTCTTGATGTGTAGAACACCCTGTGTTTAACTTCGGAGCATGCTGAAATACAGTTTTATGAAATTCAATTTATTTTATAAGAAATTCATGTTTTCTGCCGCGATGGCAATGTTTCGGCCAACGCTAAAAACAGCAGGGAGGATGTGTTGAGCCGTAGGTACTTGCTGTTGTTTGCCGCGGCGGCTCTGCTTGCCGTCTGGCTTCTTCGGATCATCTGTCTTTACGTTGATGTGGGTAAAGAGGTTGCCGAAAATGACAATCCGTCTCCATCTCTCTTTTACGGACGTCCTCTGGAAATCAGTAAGGGCGATCACCTGGGGAATATCCGTTTTACAGAGCGATTGAAAAAACTCTCCTATAAAAAAGTCCCGGGTAAACCCTCCACGGCCGGAACATTTTCTCAGGATCAGACGCATATCCTGGTATTCCTTCGCGACAATGGAATCGAAAAGCGCGGAAACCAGGATGGACCGGTGGATATCGTTGTCCGAGACGGCCGGGTAACTGAGCTGATTCCATCGGCGGGGAAGCCGTTGGCGTCAATCCGGCTGGAACCGGAAGAAATCAGCCGCCTGAATAATCCGGAGATTGAATCCCGGTCTTCGGTGACTCTCGCCGCCATTTCCCCTTATCTGCAAAATGCGGTAATCGCTTCCGAGGATCCGCATTTTTATTATCACTTCGGATTCGACATCCCTGTGATCGGCTGCAATGCCACCATCACTCAACAACTCGCGAATGACTTATTCCTTTCTCCCCGGAAGACCTTCGCGCGCAAACTGCGCGCGGCGGAACTTACCCTGGCTATCGAGTTGCGCTATTCGAAGAAACAGATATTGGAGATGTATCTTAACAAAATTTATTTAGGGCACGCGGGTTCCCGGGGGCTCTACGGCGTTGAAGAGGCGGCAGGTTTTTATTTCTCGAAGCATGCGAAAGATCTTTCCCTGGAGGAGGCGGCGCTGCTGGCCGGGATAATCGACTCTCCGAACCGGCATGTCCCTTTCAGGAATCTCGATAAGGCCAGGGAGCTTCGTGACAAAATTCTGTTCCGGATGCGAAAACAGTCCATGATCCGGGAAAATGAATTCCTCAGAGCCTCAAAAGCGCCTGTACGGCTCCAATTACGCAATGCGCCCGTTAACCTGAGTTCCTATTTCATTGATTATATACAGCGGATTACCAGAGAAGAACTGGGAACGGAGAAGTTCTACCACCCCGGCTATTATTACTACACCACGCTTGATCCCGTTTGGCAGGCCATTGCGCAGGAGGCAGTCACCCAGGGGCTGGAAGAGATCGGGCAGCAGGCCATCCCTGCCGATGAGCCGCTCCAGGCTGCACTGGTTGCCATCGACCCGAAAACAGGAGAGATGGTTGCCATGATCGGCGGGAGAAACTACGGGCAAACACGATTTAACAGGGCGGTGGATGCGAAACGACAGCCGGGAAGCGCTTTCAAGCCTTTCGTTCTCCTCTCGGCGCTTTCTCAATCGCTGGAAGGGCGGGGAAACCGGACGCTTTCCACGATGATATCCGGCGAGCCGATATCAATTTCTACTCCGGAAGGATTATGGTCGCCGTCGAATTTTGAAAACGAAGAGTACGGGAATATTGCGATTCGGACGGCCATAGAGCATTCTGTAAATACGGCTACAACAAGACTGGCCAATGACGTCGGCTTCCCTGAAGTACTCAAAACCGCCCGCCGGGCCGGTATCATGAGCCCTCTTTTACCTGTTCCTTCCATGGCGCTGGGAAGCTTCGAAGTCACGCCGATGGAGCTTGCCTACGCCTATACGACCATGGCTTCGGGAGGAATACGTTATGAGCGGTTTCCTCTTTTTTCGGTCATGGGAGCGAATGGAGATAAAATCATCATCAGACATGTTAAACGTGACAAAGCGTTTGATCCCCGCGTGGCCTATCTCGCCGGTTATGCGATGGAGGGAGTCCTGGTGCGGGGTACGGCAAGTGAAGCCAGATCATCGCTGGGTATTGATTTCCCCGCGTCGGGAAAAACCGGAACAACGAACGGCAACAAGGATTCCTGGTTTGTGGGGTACACGAAGGACATCGTTTGCGCCGTGTGGGTGGGGTATGATTCCGGAGCCGATACCGGCCTGACCGGCGCCGACGGAGCGCTCCATATCTGGACACGATTCATGAGAGCCCTGTATTCCCAGTCCGGCCCCCTGGCCGTCATTGTGCCTCAAGGCATAGAAACAGCCGTGATCGACCCCAAGTCCGGGTATCTGGCCACGAAGTCATGCCCCAAAACGCTGACGGAAGCGTATCTGACCGGGACAGCGCCGAAGAAGACTTGTCCTGATCATCCGGTGAAACCTGTTGCGGATAAGATACGTAAAAAAATGCGCGATGCCGGGTAGACCTTTTAATCAATGGTTCAGATAAATGACGTCGTGATGCTGATGAAGACGGAACGTCCTGTCAGCGGACGACTTCCAGAATAACTTTTATCTCTTCTTTGGAAAGAACGGCCGGGCTGTTTTTGCTGTCGGCAAGAGAAATGATTTTTTCCATGTGAGCAGCCGTCATACCGAAACGCGAAAGCTGCGGAAGCTTCAGCGTCCGTGTCCACTTGTCCAGAACGCCTAAAAATTGTTTGCAATAAAAAATATCGTCGCCACCGGCATCCCCGGAAAATATTTTTCCGATATCGGCAAAGCGCTTTTGAGCGACAATATTATTTTCACCAATAATCTTTTTTATCACAAAGGTCATTACCGGAAACAGGAGCTTTCCGCAGGCTATGCCGTGCGGCACGGGGGAGAGTCCGCCCAGAGGTCCGGCAATGCCGTGCACAGCGCCAAGTCCCGATCGGCTGAGCGTTATTCCCGAAACAAGCGCCGCATAAGACATTTTCGCGCGCAGAGAAATATCATTGCTTTGGCCCAGAGCAAGCGGCAGCAGACTTTCTGAGGCTCCGGAGAGCGCCTTCAAAACCAGCGGATCAATAGATCCATCTGCCTTTGTGGAAGTATAAGATTCGATCAATTGCGAGACGGCATCCAGGCCGCAGGCGATGGTAATATGCCGGGGTAAGGTCAGCGTGAGCTCCGGATCGACCAGGGCGACATCGGGCACATAGGCATCATGCCGGAGAGATTTTTTATAGCCCTCTTTGCGGTCGCACACCACGGCATTTTTTGTCGCTTCACTACCCGTGCCCGCTGTTGTCGGAACGGCAATGAACGGGACTTTCGCTCCGGATGGTATTTTTGTTCCGACATCTTCCAGATAATCTTTAACCGAGCCATCTGAGGCTAACATAGCGGAGACGGCTTTGCCAAAGTCGATGACGCTGCCGCCGCCGATCGCGACAATCACATCCACAGGTATCTTCCGAAATTGAGAGACAATGGCATCGATAGCTTGTGTGGTTGGTTCGTTCCAAACAGATACGGCCTTGAATTTGATTTGAGCCTGATTAAGCTGCAGGGGAAGCGCATCACCCCGGCCGGATTTCTTAAGCGATTCACCGCCGGTTATGATGAGAGCATTATGCCCATACGACTGCATGATTTTAGGAAGTTCGGAAAATTTACCCGCGCCAAAAATAATTTCGGGCAGGCCGATAATATTCAAAGCGCTTAGTGATTCCATGCTGATAAATCCTTCGGCGCCAAAACGTTATGGACAAAACCCTCGCGCGGCTTGGCCATCCAGGGCTCAACAAGTTCCCGCCACTTTAGATAATGAGCGGTATTTTTATGCGCGGCAGCCGTCTCTTCGGATTCATACGCTTCATACAAAGTAAAGGCCGAAGGGTTATCCCGGTGCTGTAAGAAATCAAACCGGAGATTTCCTTTTTCTTTGATCGAATGTTGATGATTCACTATCGTTGCTTCAATAAACTGATCAACATTTTTCGGTTTAACAACAATATTTACAACGGTAACAATCATATGATTCTCCACATTTTCTTCCTTTCCCTTGAGGCTGGAGATTGGAGTGAAATTCATCCACCCTTGTCATTGCCGTGCAGGCGGGAATTGAGTCCATCTCTAATGGAACCGGCTTCCGGCTGGCGCGGCAATCTTTTATTCCAAAATAAGAGATCCTCAGTTGCCCTTGAAATCCGGAGGTCTTTTCTCGAAAAATGAAATGATGCCTTCCTTCACATCATTGGTGCTTACGGCAATGCCCTGCATGGCCGCTTCTCTTTCCAGAGCGCTTGCCAGATCGCTTTCAAAAGAACGGTTAAGCATATTCTTCAACATCCCAATGGCCACGGTGGGCCCGTGTGCCAGTCTTTGCGCCAGTTCCATGGCGGCAGGCATCAGATCCTCTTCAGGCACGACTTTGTTTACCAGGCCCAGTTCCAATGCCCGTTTTGCGTCGATTTCATCTGCCATGAACAAAAGCTCCTTTGCGCGCGCCAGGCCGATGAGGCGCGGCAGAAAAAAAGTGCCTCCCATGTCCGCAACCAAACCCCGACGCACGAAGACCTGGATGAAACGAGCCGCCTCGGAAGCGATAAGGATGTCGCAGGAAAGCGCCAGGTTGCATCCCGCCCCCGCCGCCACGCCATTGATGGCGCCGATAACAGGCTTTTCCAGATTCATGATGCTCTCGATAACCCGGCTGTACCATTGGGCGGTCAGCCGCATGCCCGCCGGCAGAACAATATCAGGGCGGTTGTCCGGACTGTTGAGATCCGCGCCGGTACAGAATCCCTTTCCTGTTCCGGTGATGATGACTGCCCGGACCTCATCATCCAGCGTCAGGCGCTGGAAGTGATCCCCCAGTTCCCTGATTAAGGCGAAACTGAAAGCGTTCTTGCTCTCCGGACGGTTAAGTGTGACAACCTCGACAGCGCCCTCGCGCCGGTACAGTACCTGATCCATAACAATCTCCTTTTTAACGAACTTAACCGGTGGCGTGTGAAACTCACGCTCCTCAACCGGAATAAAAATTTTTATAACAAATTAATGCCCAACGTCAAAGCAAAAAAGGATTGCCGCCCCTTTTTATCACTCCCGCAAAAGTTGTCCCCGACCTGCTCAGGGAGCTATATTTGCCGTTTTTCCAGCCCATTTCAGGCGGAAAATTCCCTGTTGACAACTCAATATTTAAGGAGTATCGGAAAAAACAGCCAATCTTCTGTTAACCCATCAGCCTAACATTCAACTTGCTGGAGTCCGTTATGAAAAGGATTTGTCAGAAGTTGCCGATGATCAGCCTTCAGGGGGCATCGCGCCCTTTGGAGGCTCCTTTGTTTCGTTTCAATTAAGTCGATCCGTCAGGGCAAAGAAAGCTTAGTGCCTTTGCTGCAATTAGATATCGGCAACAGCTTAAGAATTGGCTTGCCAATTCAACAGCCTGGCATAGCAAGCTGCATTCAAAAGATGACCCGACGGCAAAGTTAGCTGAAGAATGCGGCTTGATAGAAGGCTTAAATTAAAAGGAGGGACCCTATGCTTTTCTTGAATATTTATACATGGGAACCGGGACAGAGAGATGCATTAATAAAAAGACGTCTGGAGAAAAAAGGAGTCGCTCTCAGTCCGGGAATGAAAAAGCTTGCTGAATGGTTTGATATCGGCGGAGGGAGAGGTTTTATCCTTCTGGAGGGAAATGATCCCAAAGCCGCTATGACATCCACTTTAGTCTGGAGCGATCTCATGAAGATGGAAATAGTGCCTTTATGCGAAATAACGGCGGTATTTCCGGATGAAAAGAGCTGATTGTCCCAACAAATTTGTTCACTCAAATAAAGGAGACAAAAAATGTATCTTTTTACAGTATCTTTATACCCGAACGACAAAGCAAAAGAAGTAGCAGAGACTTACCTTAAGGCCATGAAAAAATTCCCGGATGATGCCAACGTGGCAACTCCTATCTTGCCGGTTGCCGTGCGGGGAACTCATCAGGGAATAAAAGCCATGGTCATTTATGATGTAAAAAAGGGAAAGCTTGATGATGCCATGACTCTTGCGGTTAATAGACTGTCGATGTTTCATGGTATCCAGGGGTACAGATATGCAAATAAAGTATTTCTGACTCTTGAAGAGGCTTTGAAAATTATAGGCATGTGACCTGAATCTTGTAAACTCATTTTCCTGATGAGTAAGTGAAGGGCAGGGCCGGCAAGGGCTCTGCCTTTCACTGATGTATCGTTGAACTGTTAAAGGTTATCGTCTGCGTATTCATCATTTCAGAACGGTTGATATGCTCTTTTTTTGTTCAGCCGCTCACTTGTAAAGAATGGTGTAATAACCAAATTTAACAACAGTACTGAGTTGTGAATACGCTATCCTAAAATATCCTGATTCACCCCAGCAATTCTCGGGATGATTCACGGGATCGCTGCAATCACTCCCGCCCCAGCTATTCTTGACAATGAAACACTGGTTGGCATCATCATAGCCCACAATAAGAATAGCATGGCCGCCCTGGTAAGCGCCGGTCGTATAAGAGTAGACACCGCTGGTATATGAGAAAAAGTCGGCGTATACGTCCATCGTTGTTACGAGGGGCCCGTAGGTAAGGGCATTCTTGATGGCCGCTACCGTTGGCGACGTCGTGGCTACCCATGTCCAGGAACTGATCTTGTATGTCGAAGACTGCCAGTTGTTACAACATGCTTTTTTGCAGGGCATGTTCGCGGCTTTATAGGGACTGCAAGTTTCCAATGGGTCTCCGGTATTGCGAATGAATGTTGATGCCTTGTCAATATAACCTCCGCTGCAGCTTCCCGCTTTGCTGCAGGAAATAAGGGCCTGTTCGGAGAGGTCGCAGCCTCCTAAACCGCACCGGCTGTCTGGTTTATTAATTAACCGGTAAGACTCCAGCGCGCCTGTTGCCGCGAATGCCCAGCAACTGCCGCAATTGCCTTGATCTCTGACAGGGGTGACATAATCTTTAGCGTTACCAAGGCTTCCTCCGTAACGCCAGTCAAGCGATGACGGAAGGGTTGCTGTCAGCGGCGCCACGGCCACCGGCTGTCCCGCCTCGGCTGCTGATGGTTTGATCATCCCGACGCGCAACAATCTCTCGCGATGAGGTAATTTGGACACCGATGTGTCGCCGGCGGTCCATTTCGCCCCATGTCTCTCTATTGCTGCCTTGATTTCATCAAGTTCTCCCGCAAATGTCAGACTACTGAGAAAAAGCAGAAGAATAATATTTAACAATCCCAATATTATATTTTTATGTGAAAATATCTTCCTCATATCAGTTACCTCCCCTTATCTGAAATGTTAATTTTTAAAAAAAAATGATCTACCGATTTTCCCACGCCCTCCCACTTGCGATAATGGTCCATCTTGATCTCAGTAGAGCCCTGTTTTTTGGCCTTGAATTGCCATATCATGAGGGCAGGAGCCCCGACTTTCCTGTCTTTGGAAACCTGCGTGGTCTTCTCGGAAACAGGCTCTAAGTATTCCCCGTCAAGTTGGTCAATATACCAGCTATAACCAGCGCTTCCCAATGCGAGAAGCTCTACCTGAATAATGTCGCCGGGTTTAATTTTTACCTCGCTGCCGGACTGCTTTTCCGTTATGATGAACATCTTGGCCTCGCCTGTACACCCATAAAATGCTGAAATGATGGTGAAAAGAGTCAATTGACATAGGATGGCCGGCGTCAGCGCGGCCATTGGGGTTTTTGTTCTTATTGCTGTTTTCATCATCTTTTGCCTGGCAGCCTGTGAACGGCAAAATATTGGGAGCGATGAACCCGGGACAATGATTCTCTTGATAAAAAAGAACGATTGCCGCTGACAAGAACTTCCTTTTTTATTTAAAGATTATGAGCCGAAATGTTTTTTTGTCAATGAAATAATCGCTGCAAAAAGTTTAACATTTTTTCACGGTAATCCCCCTGCGAAACTTTCGCAAGGGGATTACCGTGCTTTCCTGATTCATCGCCAGATGTTCATTATTTTGAATAGTGAATGGCGGATAATGAATGGGTTACGTGCTGTGATGCGATAACGGATTAATTATTTCTCAGAACTAATTTTTTCTCTAACAGGGATGGTTTGCCCAAGGTTATCTTGAGATGTTCCAGCATCAATTCCTGAATCATTTGTTCTTTAGATATGTTGGCATAGGAATCTGATTTTTTCATTTCATTTGCGTTGATTTTACCGCTCTGAGCGGCCGACGATTGCCGGGCCTGCTGCAGGGTGGTATATCTTTCAACTAAATCATTTTTGGGTAAGGCACTAAGGGATTGATGAGTCGCGGCTATCTGTTTTGGCGAAGGCAAATTGGGTGATTCCAGGATTGTTTTAAAAGTTTTGGCGCGCCGTTTCATTCCCTTAATGATATGATCCGTTCTGACAAAATTAATTCCGGACCAGCCGGCACGAATCCAATGAAAAGAAGCGGACCTGACCGATGAAGACTTCGCGCCTGACTCGACATAGACACCCACCGAGAATAAGTCATAGATGTACGACTTAACCCATCCCAGGCCTTGTTGGGCTGAGCCCAGTTCACCTGAATAATAATAATTCCAATCGTCATCTTTTCCCAGGACGAAGCCCTTCTTGCCGACGTCGGATATTTCAAGCTGCTTGGCAACGGAAATCAGTGCCTGTTTCCCCTTGTAATTAAGCAGGATGACGGTTCTTTTCAGGCCGTATTCATAGTAGACGCCGGTATTGAGATCGGGAGTGATGCCTTCATGTTCCGATCCGTAAATGATTATCGTCTTACCGGCCGGCACGGGCAATTTCCAGTTGCCGGGCATTCTTTGTATTTCGCCCGGGAGGTCTGTCCAGACTGAAAATCGCAGCGAAGACGGGCTCATGAGAACCGATGGAACTTTACTGTTATAAGCGTATTGCAGGAAATTGGAGAAGTTGATTCTGGTATCGAATTCATAATAGGCGCCGGTGGCATCCTGGAATTTTGGCAGAGCGGCTTCCTTGTTTGATTTAGGCTCAAGGACATAATCCACGAGGGTCGCCACGGCCTGGGCATCGAGCCCTGTTTTAGGATTGGAGCAAAAGGCAACCAGTTTCATTGCCGCGGCGTTGACAGGATTGGCGCTGTCCGATAGAGGAATGGCAAAGGCCGGCTGCTGCGGAAATATTGTCAGTAGGGAAATGATTAATGTTATAGATAACCATTGGAAACCGGATGAGCTTTTTGTAATCTTTTTTTTCATGTTCTTCTTTCTTTATCTCAATTCCCCCGTTTCTCCCCAAACAGAGGCTATGCATCAACTAAATGATACGAAAAAAAATTGAAATTGTCGAGGGAAATGGATGATGCTTCCCTCACTCATAACTCCTGATACCCTGGCCGCCCGTGTTTCAGACGCGTGTTATGCCTTTGAGGACATTCAGGACTTCCCCGATATCCGGCAGCTGTCCGATGGGATAGATCTTGATCCAGTGGATGCGGCCTTTTTCATCCAGCAGGATGTTGGCCCTTTCGGAAAATCCCTCCGCCCTCAGCAGGCCCAATGATTTGGCCACGCCGCCGTGAGGCCAGAAATCGGCCAGCAGTTTCGTGTTTTTGATCCGCAGGGATTTTGCCCAAGCGCTTTTGCAGGGGCGGCTATCCACGCTGAGACCGAAAGCTACGGTGTTATACTTATCAAAGACCTTTTTGCTTTTTTCCAAGGTCTTCATCTGTTTCGCGCAGACCGGCGTCCAGGCGAGGGGATGAAAGGACAGCAGAACATTTTTCCCCTGATAATCCGAAAGACATACATCCCTGTTATCCTGTCCCTTTAAAGTGAAGTCCTTAACCGTTTTTCCGATGGCGACCATGCTTTTTCCCTTCATGATGCATCTCCTTTAGTGATAATTTATGATGCTTTATGTACGCACGATTTCCCCTTGAATCTATTGTTAATCATATGTGCTGCCGGCCATTAAGTCAAGTTGCCGGTTTTTCCCCTGTATAATCCGGATCGAAATTCTTTATGATCTCCTGACGCGTCTTATCGATAAGGTCTTGAACCGTATCGATGGTATAGCCGGTGACATCGATAGGATCCCCGACCACAATCTGAATATTCCCCGGCTTCATGGCAAGACTTTTCTTGGGCAGGATGCGCCGGCTTCCATTGACTGTAACCGGCAGGATGGGGATCTTCCTCCTGACGGCTGTTACGAATCCTCCCTTTTTAAATTCGTGAATCTTCCCGTCAGGAGATCTTGTTCCTTCTGCAAACACCATCACGCTCACGCCCGCGGGTAAACGATTAAATCCCCTGTTGATGCTCTCAATGGCACTCGAGGTGTTGGAGCGGTCGATGAAGATGTTTCGTGAGGCATACAATCCGTATCCGAAAATCGGGACTTTGAGGATTTCCTTTTTGATGATCCAGCGGAATTGAATGCCTAATGTGGTAACCAGCGAGATGATGTCATAAAGCGACTGATGGTTGGAAATAATAATATACGATGTTCCCTGACGAATCTTATCTTTGTTTTTTATTTCCGTGCGGACAAAGGATATGGCAAGCATGGTGTAAGCCCAAAGCTTTGAAAGGGAGAAGGCAAGATTCCCGGTACGGCTTAAAAGTCCCGCAGGGATGATGAAAATGCACAGGATGACAGTTGCAATTGACGCCCAAAAACCAAGCCACACAACGCATACTATCCTGATAAGTGATTTCATAACACAGCTTTCTTTTACGGGCGCCTGTTAAGAAAATGTGTTGATATGAAAAATCAATTTCTTCAGCTAAAGGTCACTGATATTTAATACTATTTCTAATAAGCAATGCAAGAGAAAATAGCGGATGGTGAAGGGGTGAGGGGAAGGGAGGTCTGGGCGATTGAGTTAAATATTCAAAGATGTTATAATCTTAATTAAAGAATTGATCAAAGATAAATAACCGTAAATTTTTAATCGCATAAAATATTTTTAGAATTATTTAAAAAGAAGAAGACCGCACTTTTACAGGGAGGAACGGATGGCAGACATGAATTTACAGCTCAAAGCAATTGACGCACTTGTCGGGATATACACGGCTATAAAGAATGCGCGGCCTGACAATCCTGCGATTACGAATTCCATCGAAACGCTTTATCTTCATCTGCTGGAAGCCTTAAGACAGCAGGCTCCTTTGATTTTTGCGGAATTAGAAAAAAAAGAGCTGTCCCGCGAAAATAATTTAAATCAGCGGGGAGACAACACAATTCCTGTTTCATCCCTGTTGGATATTCTTCTCGCTTTAGACATCAAGAACATTTCTTTTGATCAAGATTTGGAGAAGAAAGAACTGCATATTCTCGTAAACCTTCTCGCGGAAAACCCGGAAACTTTGCAGGTTGAAAACAAGCCTGCAAAGGAAGATAGAACGGCGCATGTTGAGCCGGATAATAAGGGATATATAACATTGGAGAAGGAACAGGAAATTGTCTCTGAACCTGATATTGCGGAGGACAATATTTCCGAAAGTGTCGCCGGGCTGGAAAAAGTATTCAACCGGATGAACGCGTTGGAAGGAGCCCTTGAATCTATTCCTTCCGAAGAAAAAATGGAGATGATCAGGAAATCATCCATGCAAGCGGCCCGGTGGGTGGAGAAGGAAGAAGCCTGCACGCCTGAATACAAAGAATTATGCCAGCGTTTGGAAACACTTCTTCAGGAATTCATTAACTATGGTTTTTTTGCCGAAGCCGCTTCCATTATCAATGTTTTTAGTAAAATTAATGACGGCGCACTGATAAAAGATGATCACGTGCGGGAGGTCTCTTCGAAAGTTCTCCGAAATCTGGCATCGGATAATAACTTTAATATTCTCTTTAAAGAGATCAATGACAACGGGAGGAATAAACAAAATGAAGCCTGTCAGATATTTGCGGGATTTGGCAATGTTGTAATAGACAAATTGCTCGATGGTCTCCGGAAGGCCACCGACAGTAAAGCACGCATAAGCATTATCCATATTATTGAAGAGATGGGACCTGCGGCAATACCTGCCATCAAGGCAAGTATTGATATGAATGCTCCATGGTATTACTTGCGCAACATGGCGTATGTCCTGGGTCGTATTGGCAATGAAAAAAACGTGGATATCCTCAAACCTCTGCTGCTGCATCAAGAAAAACGGGTCCGCAAGGAGGCGTTCAAAAGCATTGTCCAGACCGGAGGAAAAATGCGAGGATCATTTTTCCTGTCTGTTCTGCCTCATGTCGATAAAGAATTGCGAATTAATATTGTTGAAATGCTCGGTAAAATCAAATGCACGGAAGCGGTGACTGATCTACAGTTTATGCTCAAGAGTAAACACGACACGATGGCTAAGAATGATCAAGTATCCTTGCAGGAAGAGATATGCAATGCTCTTGGCGCTATTGGCTCGCCTGAAGCGGTAAAAACTCTTTCAGAAATTGCCGAATCAAAATCTATTCTGGGGATCGGGTCATATCCTAAAGAAGTCAAATATGCCGCTGAACGGGCGTTGGCATACATAAGAAGAAAATAAAGTAAAACGTGAAACGTGAATAGTGAATAGTGCTTAGGCTTGCCATAAATCGTGCGTGAGATCGACGATTCGCCGGCGCTGCTCATCACTCAAAAGTTTCTTCGGTGAGTTTTGAATGGTCGTATTGCAGTTTTCCACAATCAGCACGGAGGCTTCACTATTTAAGGTATGGCTGTGCCATACGCCGCGCCTGACATTATAAACCTTCCGCGGTTCCAGATCAATGCTGGTAATCGATGTGATCGTCTCCTTTCCTTCTCCGAGAAACAGGATGCACCGGCCTTCCAGAAGAACGAAAACCTCATCCGTTTCGTTATGTCGCTGCATCGCGAAGATTCGATGGGGCAGAAGCTCATCACAGTAACGCAGGATCGCCACCCGCCATTGATCATAGTCGATCAGCGGCTGATAACCTTCGCCCTCGTAGCTGCGAACCTCCAGCAGGTGTTCATCAATCTTTTCCAAACAAATTCTCCGGCGTGATATTGATAAAATTGTAGCATAGGTTCCGATGGAAGTGAAGGGAATATAGTGGATAGAAAGAACTGTTCTATGTTCAACGTTCAAAGTTCAAAGTTAAAGGCCGGTGAAGGGTGAAAGGTGAAGGGTGAAATGTTAGATGGGCACACCGGCGGACTGGCCCCACGACAATCTAGGATGGGTGATTAAACGGTCTGCTTATTATATTTTTATGATGACTTATGTTTTCCGTTCTTGAATCTGCCGAAATCCGCGTGTTCCCAGCGCAGCCCTGTCAGGGCCGGACAATCCAGCGTAACGGATATATCATCATCATTGGTATATCGATACTCGCCTTTTTGCGAATAGGCGCAATAAGCGGACAGCCACATTCGATAATTACCAAGCGTTGCCTCGACGCAATTGGTGGCAACCCAGTCGAAGGCTTTTCTGCCGGCTTTTTCCATCGCGGCAATGGTCATAATCAGGCCTACCCGGTATCCTTTCTGTTTCCAGAAATTATCTTTTAACCATTCGCGGTCGTTCTCCGACATGAAGTACATTTTGTTATCCAATACTTCTTTTGTATTTTTATACGGGTGTGAGTGATAATCGCCGAGATAAATAAGATGCGGCCAGAACGACGTGATCACATCGGCTTTAAGAGATATTGCCTCTTTGTTTTCATCCACGGAGCTTCTTCTCTGTTCGGCTGTTGTATCCGTGTTTGCCATTTCCACCTGATAGAGGATTTCCTTGTTTTTCATAACGATTTCATGGCCGAACAGGCTTCCGTATACTTCAATTCGTGATTTCGGACGACCTTTCTCCTTGATATCTTTTTTCTTGACCGAGTAAGCCTCTAAGGAACTTAGAACCAGCGATATCAAAGCGTTTTCGGAGACGCGTACAATATATCTTTTGTAAATCTTCGGCGTCATTATCTTCCCCCGGTTAAATCTTTTCTATCGTGGACATCAGATGATCGAACTTTTCCACATCGACAACCGGGGATGTTGAAAACGAAATACCTGTCAACAGATTTAATGCCATCGAGGCGGACAGCGACTTATCCACATCGGGGAAATCCAGGGTAAAAACCAGATCGTGTTCTCCCATGACAGCATACATGGAAACGACCTTTCCGCCGTGTTTCTCAATGATCTTAACGGCCTTTTTCGTCCGCTGCTCGGATACATTTTTTAATGAATCCCGGGTATATTTCCCGAACATTATAAATATCGGCATAGAATTATCTCCTCCTTTCTTACGGCATATATTCTGATTTATTGTGATCAAGTTGACACGTGACAAGATACGCCGCGATTTTTATTTGAGCTTAATCTTCTTAAGAATTGATTTTATCTTGGCGTTCAACATTTTGCTTTTCCGGTTAACCCATTGACTTCTCGGAATGGTAAGGATGATGTTTTTTTTCTCTCTTCTTGTTTCCATAAAGATACCTCCTTTATATAAAATCTGAAGAGACGCCTGGGGACAGGCTCAAGTTTATAGAGACAGCTTTATTGCTTTTTATAATTCTGATTAATTATATCGCATTTATTGTCAAATGGAAATAATCATAAATTATTTCTATTTCACATAGATAGTCATGTTTTAAGATATTGTATTTACAGAAGAATATTGAATGGGGCAAAGAAAGAGCTGTTCTATGTTCAACGTTCTAAGTTCAAAGTTAAAGGATGTAAGAGGTGAAGGGTGAAGGGTACCCCCCCATCTTATGTTATGTCAGCTTATAGCCCTTCTCCCTGAATAATCTCAGGCAGGCATCGACGACAACATCGTCATAAATAAATCCCTTGTTTTTTTCTATTTCTTCAAGAGCCGCTTCAATACCCAATGCCGCGCGGTAAGGACGGTGGGAAGCCATGGATTCCACGACATCGGAAATTGCCAGAATGCGGGCTTCCAGGAGAATGTCATTCCCTTTTAGATTTCTGGGATAACCCGTTCCATTCATTCGCTCATGATGCTCATAGACCATCAAAGCCACGGGCCAGGGAAAGTCGATGTCCTTCAGGATGTTATACCCTGACTGGGAATGGATTTTGATCATACTGAATTCGAGATCGGTAAGTTTGCCGGGTTTTGTCAGAATTTCCGCCGGAACGGATATCTTTCCTATATCGTGAATGATGGCTGCCATGCGCAGACCTTCGATCCGATCCGTCGGGAGATCCATTTCTTTGGCAATGGCCAGGGCAAGATCAGCCACGTGGCGCTGATGGCCAGCCGTGTAAGGATCTCTCGTTTCCACCACGGAGGCTAACGCCCGGACTGTTCCCCCCAGGGCATTTCTCAACCGGTCAAGACTATCTTTGCGGTCCGTGATGTCTTCAATAATTCCCTCATAATACAAAACTTGCCCCTTCTCATCACGAACAACCTGGGCGGTCCGGGAAATCCAGATCATGCGCCCATCCTTTTTTTTGAATTGGATTTCAGAGTTTTTTACCAGGCCTTGCTTTTCCATAATTTCGATGAATTGCATGCATTCCTCGGGATTGGCATAGAGCTGACGGGAGATATCGGTTATGCTTAAGATAAGATCTTCAGGGGAGTCATAACCAAGTATTTGTGCCATGGACTGATTGGCCATGATGAATCTGCCGTCAAGTGTTGACTGGTAAATGCCGTTCTGGGCATTTTCAAAGATTCTTCGATATCTTTCTTCCATCTGTTTGCGTTCAGTGATGTCGCGTATAATGCTTCTGAACCCTTTTTGTTTGCCGGTTGAATCTTTCAATAAAGATACAGAGGCCTCAATATATCTCTTGGCGCCGTCCTTCCTGATGATTCGCCAATCGAGTCCTTCCGTATATTCGCCGGTTTTATAAACTTCGTTAAACGCTTGAAAAACTTTTTTGGCGCTTTCTTTATCCGTATACTGCTGATAATTCATGCCCGTCAATTCTTCGCTGGAATATCCGAGAATACGGCCTACGGAATCGTTAAAAAAGGTAAAATTACCGGCAAAATCCACTTCAAAATAGCCATCGCGAATGTTTTCAAGGATATTCTGATATCTTTCCGCGTGTTTTTTGTATCTCGGATGAGCGGCAAGCCTTCTGAAAGTAGCAGAATCTTTTAATCCTGATTTCTTTTTACCTGTTTCGACGATGTTCTTTTTTTCGTCTTTCTTTTTCTTTGGCGATAAAGATTTTTCAGGAGGCAATGATTTCTTTTTTGCAGTTTTATCATGCTTCTTATTGTCGGATATCGTCCTGGCGTTGTTTTTCATAGCGTCATTTCCCTTTTTCGTGGGTAGAGAATAACTTCAATAATTATAAAGTCAATGTATTTTTGGAGGAATGGTGAAGAGAAGCTTATTTTTTTGTGTTTAAAAGATCGATCATTATTTTGGGATCATTTGTCGGGAGGGCGCAAGTGAAATTCGTGCAAACGTAAACGGTTGCCTGATCGTTAATAGCCGGATGCGATTTTGTAAAGGGTGTAAGGGCTTCAATATCCGGCACTGCCTCGTTTGCGGGCCGGAAGATGACTATTTTATTTGGTGTAAAGCTTCTTCTTAAAGCGCGGAGCATTGCCTGCGTATCCGTTTGATTCATATTTCCGGAAATGATCACTTCGCTTGACGGGCCGATGGAAAAATCAAGGCCGCAGAGAAATTGCGTGAAAGCTGTAGGCATTGCGTCCGCCTGCGCGCGAAAAGCTTTGTTAATTTCGTCTGCTCTTCTCTCCATATCGGCATCCCCGGTGATCCGGGACAGCCGCAGCGCATTGCTATAGGCTATGGAATTTCCCGACGGGATGGCGCCATCGTAGAGTTCTTTCGGGCGCGTCAAAAGCTCCTGGGCGTCATCGGGGGTAAAAAAGAATCCGCCGCCCTTATCATCGCGGAAGTGATCAAATAAGTGAGATTGATACTCGAGGGCTTTGGATAAATACGGTGTTTGAAATGTTGCCTCGTAGAGTTCCAAAAGCGCCCAGATCACAAAAGCATAATCATTGGCATTTGCTTCGATTGCGCTCTGATTGTCCCGGTAGCGGTGCAGCAATCTGCCTTCTTTCGTCTGCATGCTTTGAATGATAAAATCCATCGCACGAACAGCGGCTTTCGCGTAGGCCGGCTCGTCAAGAACCTGCGCGCCGCGGGCCAGCGCCGCAATTACCAGACCGTTCCAATCGGTCAGAATTTTATCGTCTTTATGCGGGTGCACTCGTTTTTCCCGCACCGCGAAAAGTTTTTTCCGGATGGTTTCCATTTCGGAGAGCGTTTCGGTTGCCTCCCGTTCTTTCTCCGTTGACGGCTTTAGATGCGGAATAAAATGACCGGCGGGAATTTCCGCCATGCCGGGCATCGCCATGTCGTCCGTGTGCCGGTAGAGCGACAAAAACAAATCCGCTTCTTCCCGGGTAAGGACATTGCGGATTTCCTTTTCCGTCCATAGATAGAACTTGCCTTCAACGCCCTCGCTGTCGGCGTCTTCGGCGCAATAAAAACCGCCTTGCTCATCGGTCATATCGCGTAAAACATAGGTGAATATTTCACGGGCGGTATTTTCGTATTCTTTATTTCCTGTCGCCTGATAAAGCTCAATATACGCCATCGCCATCAGCGCCTGATCATAGAGCATCTTTTCGAAATGCGGTACGATCCAGCGGGCGTCCGTTGAATAGCGGTGAAAGCCGAAGCCGATCTGATCGTAAATTCCGCCGCGCCTCATGTTTTGCAGCGTGTGCTCCACGATGCGCAAAGCCTGAATGTCGCCGGTGCGCTTCCAGTAGCGCAGCAGAAAAAAGAAATTGTGCGGTGAGGGGAATTTCGGCGCCTGACCAAATCCGCCGAACGTCCGGTCAAAACTCGCAGACAATGAGCGGTAGGCCCGATGCAGGGTTTCTTCTCCTAAATTCCGCGCTTTACTTTCTGCAGGCTGCCGCAAGGCCTGCGCAATTTCCGCGGAAGCGGAAAGCACATCCGCGCGTTTGGTCTGCCACAGCTTATTCATGATCGGAATAATTTCCAGCATTCCGGCCCGGCCGTATTTGGTTTCTCTGGGAATATAGGTTGCCGCAAAGAAGGGTTTTTTATCAGGGGTCATGATAATCGTCAAAGGCCAGCCGCCGCTTTGTGTCATGAGTTGGCAGACCTTCATATAGACGGCATCAATATCGGGACGCTCTTCACGATCGACTTTAATGTTCACAAACGTGTCGTTGAGTAGTCCGGCGACTTCCTCATCTTCGAATGATTCACGTTCCATAACGTGGCACCAGTGACAGGTGGAATATCCGATGGAAAGAAAGATTGGTTTGTCTTCCTGTTTTGCCTTTGCAAACGCTTCGTCCCCCCAGGGATGCCAGTCCACCGGATTGAACGCGTGCTGCAGCAGGTAAGGACTCTTTTCATAAATCAGGCGGTTCGGGGATCGTTCTTCGGCCATATGATTATCCCTCTATTTACGTAAACAGCAATTCAGGTTTCATTCTTTAACCGGTAAAAGGGCGCTTTTCGCAACACTGGCCAGATTCCAGGCGATGCGGGGACGGGCCAAGCGCCTGTAAAGAACGGAAAAAGGCTCTGCCACTTTTCCGTCTAAAGCTAAGAGCACGTCTTCCAAAAGGTAATGTGATTTATATCCGGGTTGAAAATAGTGATTGAAAAGATGGCATCCCGGGCAATAGCTCATCACATGCTTTTTCCCGCTTTGGGCGAAATCTTTGCGCTTCATCAGGGCTGTTTTTACGAAATTGGCCACTTTACCATTATTAAAGTATCCATTATATCCGCAACAGACAGCGTTTTCACGGTTATGCGGCAATTCAGAAATATTGATACCGATCTTTGTTGCAAGACGGCGGACAGAATTCAGGAACTCGTCTCCGTTTTCATATCCGAAACACGGATCCGATATGACCGCATCAAGATTCAGCGGTGTTGTGACACGGGCGGCGCCGGTTTCAAGCATCTCCAGAAAATAATCATAGATGCTGATGACGGGGAATGGCAATACAATGCCTAATTTCTCGGGTATCATTCTGGTCAGCACTTTCTGACAATGTCCGCACCCTAACACCAGACGATCAAACCGGTTTTCCAATAGACGATTCACGAGCCGTTTGGCAATTCGATATCCTTCATCTAATAGTCCTCCCTGTATTGCCCACACGCCACAGCAATCGTCAGGGCCTCCGAATTTTGCCGCATTGCGCAGTGTTTGCGATTCCTCCCATGTGCGCGGCAGCATCCGATCGGTACAGCCGATAAAGAGAAGGTCTTTGCTCTTCTTGGGGGTTGCCCAGGCACGCAGAATATTTTTATCGGTCTTCCCCAGGCCTTTGTACACATCCCTGAAGAAATTCGCGCTCCAGCCTTCAGCTCCCATACCATTGATGGCATAGGCCATGGAAGAGGGGAACTCCTGTTCCGCGCGTCGTTTATATTCCAGACACTCATATTCTAAATCACTGGGGCGGGCATCCTTCGGGCAGCGGTAATTACATTTGCCGCATCGGATGCAGAAGGAAAGTTCCGGATACCATTGCGGCTTGATCGTGACTTTTTTCATGATATCGCGAGCCTGCTGCGGCGTAAGATCCGTGTGCTGACATCCGGCAATACATTTTCCGCATTGAATGCAATTTTCAGCGGAAAACCCTCTTGTGAATAATCTGTGTTCATCCAGGCTCATAATATGTTGTTCCCTTCAAGACATCTTTATTTGATATGAATAAGATATGACCTTCTTTCAGAAGAAAGATAAGGAAGTTCTGTTTGTATGTCAATTGTTTTTAAATTAATTACGACCCGTTAATAGTGAATGGTGGATAGAAAGAACTGTTCTATGTTCAAAGTTAAAGGCGGTGAAAGGTGAAAGGGTGAAGGGTATCCAATCTTATGTCAGCTTATAGCCCTTCTTCCTGAATAATCTCAGACAGGCATCGGCTACAGCATCATCATAAAGGGTTCCCTTGTTTTTTTCTATTTCTTCAAGAGCGGCTTCAATACCCAATGACGCGCGATAAGGACGGTGAGAAGCCATGGCCTCCACTACGTCTGCCACAGCCAGAATTCGGGCTTCTATAAGAATGTTGTCTCCTTTCAGTTTTTCCGGATAACCGGTGCCGTCTACCCGCTCATGATGCTGATGGACTATTTCCGCCAACGACCAGGGAGATTCCACATCCTTCAACATTTCAAATCCGCTATGGGAGTGTTCTTTAATCAGAGAAAATTCTATGTTGGTAAGTTTTGTAGGTTTGGTCAATATCTCCGTGGGTATGGATAATTTTCCGATATCATGGATGATACCCGCCATGCGGATTCCCTCCATTTTCTCCTCAGGCAATCCCATCTCCGCGGCGATGGCACAGGCCAGGTTCGCAGCCCGTGACTGGTGACCTGCCGTATAGGGATCCCGGGACTCCAAAACGGAGACCAGGACCTGGACGGTCGTACCCACAGCTCTTTTGAGGCTCTCAAGGGTTTGTCGAAGTTTTTCCTCCGCCTGTTTACGCTCGGTGATATTCCTCGCTTCACCCAGAACCGACAAAGCTTTTCCGTTCTCGTCTCTGATGAAACTGAACTCGCATTCTCCCCATATGGTTTGGCCTCCTTTGAGGATAAATTCCAGTTCCAGCGTTTTATACAAGACATAATTCGAAGGCGCTTTAAGGGCTTTGGGCATTTCAACGGAAGTAAAATCAATAGCGTTCTTCAGGGATTCCGGCATGAGGAGTTTTTCCCACGGCAGTATTTTTATCTCATCTGAAGAATACCCTGTTAATCTTTCCACAGAGGGGCTGACATAGGTGATGTTCATATTCATATCCATGAGCCATACCTGGTCTTTCATGTGATCTGCCAGAAGACGGTATTTTTCTTCGCTTTTTTTCAGCAATTCCTGCGCCAGCTTGCGCTCGGTGATATCCCTGGTTTCGCCGAGGATGGATACCGGTTTTCCATTTTCGTCGCGTATGAAACTTAAGGTATTCTCAATCCACACCGTATGACCGTCCTTATGGCGCGCTTCCAGTTCCAATGAACGTTTGCGGGGGGCAGGCGGCGGATTTTTCGCAGCGTCGGAGAGCGCACTTAAAAATAACTCTGATACTCTTTGAAAAGATTCCGCCGTGAGAATTTTTTTCAGCGACACTGTCTTAATCTCATCCAGAGAGTATCCATATATTTTCTCTATCGACGGGCTGACATAGGTCGTTTTTAAGTTTAAATCCATTATCCACACGTGCTCTGTTATGTTGTCAGCCAGAAGACGGTACAGAGCTTCGCTTTTTTCCAACGATTCCTGCGCCCGCTTGCGTCCGGTAATATCTGTATGTAATCCTATAAGACCGATTAATTTGCCGTTATCGTCCTTTATCGCGTTTGCCCGCAGCAGGGCTGGGAATCTATTGCCGCTTTTTGATATGAGCTCTATCTCCCCGGACCAGGAACCTCCCCCCATGATTGTGTCGAATACGGCTTTTGCGGTATCTTTATTGGCATAAATAGCCGATCCTTCTCCTATGGCGGAAAGCTCCTCCGGAGTATATCCCGTCAGTTGAGTAAAGGCGTTGTTATGATAGAAGTGATGTCCTTCAGGATCCGATAATCCAATAGCGTCGCTTGAGCTTTCCACTGCTTTTTTAATGATAAAAAGAGTTTCCTCCGCTTTTTTACGATCGGTGATATCGCGGAGATTAACAAGCACAGCTTCGACGGTGCCCTCATTGATCAGATTGCTTGCCACAACGTCAAAAGTACGCCAGTTTCCATCAACATGACGAACGCGGATTTCACTGTTCCTAATAGTGGCATTATTATCTTCAAGCAGTGTATGGAATGCCTTGCTTACAATATTAAAGTCGTCAGGGTGAAGATTTTCAAATACGCTCTTGCCAATCCTTCCCTCTGCTTTGAATCCTAAAATTCTCTCTACGGCAGGGTTTTCATAGAGGAGAACTCCTTCCCGGTTCACGAGAATAATAATATCTGAAGATTGCTCTGCCAGAGCCCGGAACCGTTGTTCCTCCCGGCGTAATTTTTCCTCTATCTGCTTGCGCTCAGTTGTATCCCGGACAATTCCTCTAAATCCCGTCGGCTTTCCCGATGAATCCTTTTTTAACGATATAGAACCGGCTATATATCTTTTATATCCGTCTTTGGTTACTGCCTGCCAACAGAATTCTTTTATGGGTTCTCCTGTCGTGTAAACTTTGTTATAGGCCTGAAAAACTTCTTTTAAATCCTTCTCGTCTGTATGCTGCCTGTTATTCATGCCCATCAATTCTTCTTTGTTGTAACCCATGACACGGCATACGGTCTCATTGAAAAACGTAAAGTTGCCGGCAAGATCAGTCTCAAAATAACCTTCTTCCATATTTTCCAGAATATCCCGGTATTTTTCCTCGCTTTCGCGGAGCGATTCTTCCGCCCGCTTATCCAAGTTGGCAGTATGCTGAGATCCGGTTTTGTTTTTATGTGCTTCGTTATTTTTCTTTTTCATCTTTCTTTTCCTGAAAGGAAGCCGTTTGCGTGACTAAAGATTTTTGCTAAAGGCTTTGCCGGAAATTCAAAACATTTCAGAAACAGGGGCAATCCGTCAAACATAAACATCCTTTTTAAGAACGGCCACGCTCGTTCTTCAAATGGCCGGTATTCATTTTATTCCGGACAGGGCCCTATATATTTCCCTTTGATTCTGCTTGACATCTGTATGGGGGGCTGCCCTTCCATTTTAAAACTGGTGTTTGATGTGCCGTCCATGGAACTGCCGGTATAGGTTGTCGTTCCGGATGTATGCATCACACCTTCTTTGAGTTTGCATTCCACAGTATAGCTGATCTTGCTGCCGCTGACCTTCTGATCGATGATTTTACAATCATGGTTTTTATCCTCGTTTTTGGGAACGGGATCACTTTGGGTTATGCATTGACGGGTCGTGGTGGGCGGCATGGCTTGCGGCATCTCTTTAATCTCCACCTGCGTCGTGATTTCCCATAATCCTTCTTTGATTTCCGCAAAGGCGCCTGCGCTCCAGAGCATGGACAAAAGAACAACAAAAATAATCAAACTCTTCTTCATGATGTATATCTCCTTTTCTCTTTTTTTAAAAGTTGATAAATCACTGCCTTCGTAGGGTGCGAAAGTTCAATGCTTCACTAGGGACAGCCGCAGATTTCCTTTCCGCCGGTTCAGCTTGTCGTTTTCCATAGACCATCCATAATTTTTACTGTTTCTTGAGCGGCAATATCGGGGGCCAGCGCCGTATCCGCTATACCGGAAACCACACGGGTAATGTTGTGATCGATGTTGGCCTTTGACCAGATTCCTGCGCTTGGCGCGGAAATGTAAGCTGAAAATGTATGATGCATGGTTCCGGGACGTTCGCCAATGATGTGAATGATGGCCTTGTGTTCCTGCGCATCCGGTAATGCATCAAACAGGATTTCTCCAATGCGGTAGCCCACCCGGACCCGGCCGCCTTTAATCACCAGAATTTCAGGGGCAAGTTTCAAATTATTCTTTAACAAACATTTTGCGAGAGTGGCAAGATACGGAGCCAGATGCCCCTGATCCATGATGGCGTGGGCATTCAGACCATCGGAAATAATGATTTGCACCTGGCTTTGCCCGCTTCTTTTTGCCTTAAGCGCTTTGATCGTCTGCAAAGAGGGCTCATCCAATTCTTCTCCGGTTTGCGGATGCAGGATATAATCGGTTCGATCCTGTGAGCGGGTTTTCAGAGGGACCGCTTTCGGGATAGCCGCGACAAAAGACGGGTCAAGTTCGACCCAGATGGATTTCTTGGCGTCCGCGTAAAGGTCTCGAATTTCACGATCAAGCGCCGGCGACATTTTCCAGGTTTTCCGGTCAAATCCTTCCGCCAGATAAACGCCGCGAGCGCGGACTTCCTTCATCTTTTGTTTTCCTTCACGGATGATTTCATTTTTTGAACGGGTATCGCCTTTGGCACGCCTGTACTGATACCATACCCAGAGAGGGTCGCCAAAGAGAGTCGTGGGACGCCCCCCGGCGTCAATGATGCCGAGCTTCTTAAAGAATTGCCACATCCTGTCATTGACCTTGTAACCGAATTTTTCGCGAAGGCGGACATGATCCTGAAAGGCGGTTGTCAGATATCCCAGCATGGGATCATTTTTAGTCGGCAGGGCCATAAGGTACGCGGGATTGGCCGGCATGATCTGATCCTGGCACCAGTCCAGGTCATCCAGCGTAACGTCCATATGCAGGGTTGAGCAGATATCCAGACCGATGGTAAGCCCGTGGAGTTTGCCCATCACGATATCTTCCAGACAGCAGCGCACCAGTTGTTCGCGGGTGCGAAAGACTTCCGGTCCGATGAACCCGGCCACATCGTTTACATGCACCCACGGCGCAGGGATGTGCCCGGATTTTTGCTGCTGTTCAGCGATCTTCATTTTCAGCAGACGGGCAAAACCATACTTACGCGATTCGTGAATAACCATATCCGTTCCCTGACCGCTGCCGTTGGTGAAATCCGCGCCCTGGCCGGTTTCAAAATAAAATCCGTATTGCCCCGTCCTCTGCTCTGCATAGTCAAGCATCTTTTCCAGGGAGATATCAAATGTGGCGTTTGCTTTGTCGCTGCCGGCAAGGCTTTGAAACCAGACTCCCGTGGTTTGGGGTTGCAGTTTTTCCACCGCCGCCTGAATATCTATATGAGCCAGAACACTGTGAGGGATGATGTCTTCAACTTTAAAAACGCTGCGGAGCTCGGAAAGCGTTGTTTCCAGGACTGCAACGGATTCCGGTAAACTGCTCACCGGATTGACTCCCAGAATAACATCGCCTGTCGCATAAGACCATCCGGAAAAGATCTGCCAGATTACGTCATCGGGATTATCCGTCGGGGAATTGGGCTGGATGCGGGCGCCCATATATCCTTGGGCGCCAATGCCTGTTCCGGCAAGAGGATTGAATATTTTCCGTCCAACGGCGATGAGTTCTTCGTTGGACATGATCTTGACCACGCACCCGATGACATCGCTGCTCAAGCCATTGAGAATGGGTTGAATTTCAGAGGCTTTTCGCGACAGAAGAAATTCTTTCAGATCTCCCATCGTCATGGAGCTGAGCTTTTTTACCGAATCCGGAGAGAGATTTTCGAGCAGGCGGGAATACAGTTTGTCTTCGAATAACGGATGTTGCAGAATATCGCCAATCCGGGTGTTGGATAAAAGCTGGCGTGCTTTTGATCGTATCGCCTCGTCGGTAGCGGCGAGGCCCATGATTTGATCACCTTCCTTGAACGCATTGGCTGCTCCGATGAGCTGCCGGTAAGTTGTGCGGTCAAACCTGCCCACCGTGCGATCCATAAAAGCGAAAATATCTTCTTTGGGTGTTGTTTCCATAATCCGTGCCTGCAAAATTGGCGGAAGGAATCCCGTGCTGATCAGCGATCCCGCCAGAATGCCGCAAAATTTCCTTCTACTCATGAGTCTGCTGCGTTTTGCGGCCAAATCGCTGTCCGTCATGATGCGCGCCTTATTGATAAAACAAAGATAGCCGTTATGATCATTATCCGCAACCTCAATGGTTTTTTCCCGGTGTGTTTCCGGTTCCCCGGCAGTGCCGTTTAATTCCAACCATTGCATATTGTAATGTAACATAAAAAGACAGGATGGAGAAACAGGAATTTAAGGCGGCAGTTAGCGGAAATAATTCTGAAAAAAGCCTCTTGTTAAATTTGAATTTATTTATAAGGGTACCTTTAATTCACGAATAATATTATCAGAAGCATACGGAGATATTGAGGAAAAGGCTGGAGTAAAGAAAGAAGAAAAATTGTTGACATAATAAAGCAATCGCATTATATTCACGCCGCCTGAAAGTTCGTTTCCCTAAAAAGAACAGGACCTGCGGCGCTTTTCAATATTCCTTGCTGGGGAATCGTTCAATGGTAGGACAACGGACTCTGACTCCGTTTATTAAGGTTCGAATCCTTATTCCCCAGCCAAATTTAAAATCAGATTCTTACAAAAATCCAACTTTTTAAGACTATTCAAAAATGCTTAGATGCAAGGCGCGCGAGGATCGAGTAGCGGAGCGTACTTTTAACGTACGTGAGCAACGAGAGCTGAAGCGCAACGCAGCAGATGAGCGTTTTTCATTAGTTTTTTGCAATCTTGGCCCACGAATCCCGTAGCTGCACAACCCTGTTGAAAACAGGCTTCCCTGCGGCCGTGTCCTTCGCATCAACGCAAAAATACCCCAGTCTTTCAAACTGGTATTGGTTTCCCGGTTCCGCGTTTTTCAGGTTTTGTTCGACATAGCAGGTCGTCAGGATCTCCAACGAATTCGGATTCAGATACTTGACAAAATTTTCTTCACTTCCCGGATCCTCGATACTGAACAGACGGTCGTATAGGCGTATCTCGGCGGGGATACCGTGCTGCGCCGACACCCAGTGGATAACACCCTGCACCTTGCGGCCGTCCGCCGGCGGGCCGTTGAGCGTATCCGGATCATAAGTGCAGTGCAATTCCAACACGTTGCCGGTCCGATCGTCCTTCACCATGCTTTCAAATTTTATCACATATGAGTTTCTGAGGCGGACTTCGCGTCCTGGCCCCAGACGATGATATTTTTTCGGCGGATTTTCCATAAAGTCGTCTTGTTCGATGTATAAAACTTTAGAGAAAGGAATTTTTCGCGTGCCCATTTCCGGATTTTGCGGATGGTTGGCGCACTCGAATTGCTCCACCTGGTTTTCAGGGTAATTGTCGATGACAACGCGCAGGGGATGCAAAACGCACATTGCGCGGGGCGCGTGTTCATTGAGGTCTTCGCGGATGCAATGTTCCAGCAGAGCCACGTCGATCAGATTGTCGTTTTTGGCAACGCCGATCTGGGCGCAGAAATTTCTAATGGCTTCCGGAGTGTAGCCCCGGCGGCGCAGACCCGTGACGGTGGGCATGCGCGGATCGTCCCATCCTTTCACATGGCCTTCCTGCACCAGTTCGATAAGACGGCGTTTGCTCAGAACCGTGTAACTCAAATTGAGACGGGCGAATTCGATCTGCCGGGGGCGCAAGCCGGTGATCAACCGCTCCACAATCCAGTCATACAGGGGGCGGTTGTTTTCAAACTCCAGTGTGCAGATGGAGTAGGTGATGCCTTCCAGCGCGTCGGAGAGACAATGAGCGAAGTCGTACATGGGATAAATGACCCATTTTGTCCCTGTCCGGTAATGCGGTTCCCGTTTGATGCGGTAGATAATGGGATCGCGCATGACAATGTTCGGCGCGGCCATGTCAATTTTGGCGCGCAGAACATGGGCGCCGTCGGCAAACTCGCCTGCCCGCATCCGGCCAAACAGGTCAAGATTTTCTTCAATGGTTCGATTGCGATAGGGACTGTCTTTGCCCGGTTCAGTAAATGTTCCGCGAAGCTCCCTGATTTCATCGGGGCTCAGAGAGCATACATACGCGTTGCCGGATTTAATCAGTTCGATGGCAAATTGATAAATCTTCTCGAAATAATCGGAGGCATAAAACAGGCGATCCTCCCAGTCAAATCCCAGCCAGCGGATGTCATGAATGATCGATTCCACGAATTCCATGGATTCCCCCGCCGGGTCGGTATCATCAAGTCTTAAGTTACAGGTTCCCTGATACTGCCGGGCGATGCCGAAATTGAGGCATACGGACTTGGCGTGTCCGATATGGATATAGCCGTTCGGTTCCGGCGGAAAACGGGTAGCGACTTTTCCGTTGTTCTTGTTGGTTTTCAGGTCGTCATCGATAATATCACGGATGAAATCAGTGGGGTTAGAGGTTGTATCTTGCGTCATACGTTTTAAACTCCTTAAGCTCTATAAAGTACGGGCTTAAACCTATAATATTCATGGAAATATATCAAGGACATAACTTGAGGAATGGCGTCTGCCGGCTTTAGCTGTTCAGGATGAGTATTTCACTGTCTTCAAAAGTGCAGTTTACGATTTGAAATGTGCTACATAGAGTTGAGACGGGGTTATTCGATCATGGAGAATCCTACCTTGGTAATCTGATCTTCCAGTTTCCTGATCCACGCGACTTTGGCTTTCATTTTGGGAAGTTTGCCGCATTGGCAAAAAACTTCCTGTCCCTTTTTGAAACTTACTTCGCCCACAAAAACGACACAGCACCCCTTGAAACTTTCATTCTGGCCCAGACCAATGCGCTGTCCCGTCTTCTCATCACTCTCATCCAGATAATGAATCGTGACAAACTCGTTCGGCTCGGCAGGATACCTGATGTATTTTCTTTTATCGTAATCGCTCATTGACAACACCCTCCGGTGCATTTCCGATCGAAAAGGACTTTCAATCAAATTTAATTTTCACAGAAAAAATTTTGATAAGAACTTACTTTTATTTAAAATGAGTGTAGGGTAGCAATGCGTGTATGTCAAGAAAATCTTGGTTAAAAGGCCGACGGTCAATTACCTTACTTCCTGCTTAGGAGACGCCCTCGTTTAAAAAGCTCATCATTTTTAAAGAAGGTGTTTTAATAACGGCAGAAAGGCTGAGACGTTCCGTACCGGGTAAGGACGATCTGCCAGAGCTGAAGGTCTCGTGCACGGAAAGCGCCGGCGCAGGACAGCAGGTAATAATCCCACATTCGTTTGAATTTATCGTCATATCTGTTTTTTAACGTGTCCCATGATTTTTGAAAATTTTCATGCCAGGCCAGCAGTGTCTTTTCATAATGAGGTCCTAAGTTGTGCAAGTCCTCGATGACGAAGAGACCTTCTATGGCTTTGCTTATCTGAGTTATACTCGGCATCATCCCATTGGGGAAAATGTATTTGGTCATCCATGGATCGCCTTCGACGTCGGAGTCATTACGGCCGATCGTGTGCAGCAGAAAAATCCCATTTTCTCCAAGGCAGCGATGGACAGCCTTTGCGAAGGTTTTGTAGTTTTTCTGGCCCACGTGTTCCAGCATCCCTACGGAAATTATTTTATCAAAGGTGCCCTCAAGATCACGGTAATCACAAAACAGGATTTTTACCGGCAGGTTTTTACATAAATCCTTCGCATGGCGAATCTGCTCGGATGATATATTGATGGCGGTCACATTGCAGCCGTAATGTTCCGCCATATATCCGGCAAAACCTCCCCAGCCGCAGCCGATGTCCAGAACGCGATCACTTTTACGAAGACCGATCTTTTTGCAGATCAGTTCCATTTTTTTGATCTGGGCATCGTTGAGGTCTTCCGTGCCATCGAAATAAGCGCAGCTATACTGATTGTATGCGCCCAGGAAGGACATGAAAAGATTGTTGTCAAGATCATAGTGCTGTTCGGCAACAATGGGAGAACGTTTTTTGGACTGCATGTTGACAAGGACGGCAAATAATGAATTAACGAGAAATCTATATCCTGTTTTGATTTTTTCATCGAGCCTGAATTTCAATATTCTGTAGATTAATTCATCCAGTTGCCGGCAGTTCCACCAGCCTTCCATATAGGCTTCGCCGAGGCCCAAATTTTTGCTCTTGAGCACCTGCGAAAAGATCCGGTCATCTGTGACCTGAATGTCCCACGGATTACTTCCATTGACATGAATCCCGGCAGGCTCTAATATTTCTTCAATCATATGACGTGGGTTCATCATTTTATGCTTCCTCCTTCCCGCCCTTCTTTGGGGTTTAAAATATAATTTGATTTCCCCGATCAAAATTGCCGTCTCCATCTACCGGCAAACGACAATAGTTATAATCGGTATTTTTAACGCCGCTCATGGGGTTAGATGAGAAAATTTGCCGGTAAGATTCATTGGGGAGAATTATTCACAAGAAAAAAACAAGCCTCCAAAAGGGCATATTCGCCCCTGGAAGCTTTCGACAGGTAACTTCGCGTAATATCTTCTTTTCATTCTCTGCTCCAAAAGGTTGATTCTAAGCAGGCATTATCAGAAGAAATAAAATATTGGCAAAAAATTACTTTTGTTTGAAATAGTATAAGCAATCCGTTTTTGTCTGTCAATTTCTTTGTAATGATTTTATTGGCAATGTTTTTCAGGCGAAAGGTTTTCCGGCAGGACCTCCGATGAAGACCCATTGGCTTTTAGCCGCCCAGGTAGGCTTCCTTCACCTTCGGATTTCCCGTCAGTTCCCTGCCTGTGCCGGAAAGTACAATGCGGCCGGTTTCCAGAACATAGCCGCGCGAAGCGATATGCAGCGACATGTTGGCGTTTTGTTCGACGAGCAGGATGGTTTTCCCCGCCTGATTGATGTCTTGAATGATCTTGAAAATATCCCGCACCAAAACCGGCGAAAGCCCCATGGACGGTTCGTCCAGCAGCAGCATGGGCGCGTCGGTCATCAGCGCGCGGCCCACGGCCAGCATTTGCTGCTCGCCGCCGGAAAGCATACCGCCCTGCTGCTTTCTTCGTTCCTTCAGCCGCGGAAACAGTGAAAAAACATTTTCGAAATCTTTTTTAATCTGCTCTTTATCTTTTCGCTGCCATGTAGCGAGTTTAAGATTTTCCATTACCGTCAGATTGCCGAAGATGCCCCGGCCTTCCGGCACGTGGGCGATGCCCGCGGCGACAATTTGATCGGCCTCAATGTTTTTCAAATCTTTTCCCGCGTAGGATATGCTGCCGTTGTAAGGAATAAGGCCGGAAATCGCGCGCAGGATGGACGATTTTCCCGCGCCGTTGGCGCCGATCAGCGTGACAATTTCTCCCTTGCCGACATCAAAAGAAATATCGTCAACCGCGTGAATGCTGTCGTAGTCAACGCTCAAATGAGAAACGGCAAGAATTTTTTCAGAAGGCGTCATATTGCCACCTCTTCGCCTAAGTACGCTTCAAGAACCTTCGGATTATTTTGAATGTCCGAGCAGCGGCCGGTCGCGATGGTCGCGCCGAAATCCAGCACCACCAGGCGTTCGCAAATGCCCATGACCAGCCGCATCTGGTGTTCGATCAGAATAATCGTCACCGAAAATGTTTTACGAATCCAGCCGATGAAGTCCATGAGCTGAATAATTTCGTTGGGGTTCATTCCGGCCGCCGGTTCATCCAGAAGCAGAAGCTTGGGCTCGGTGGCGAGCGCGCGGGCGATCTCCAGCCGGCGCTGCAAACCATAAGGCAGATTTTTTGCTTTCTCTCCCGCCATTTCATCCAGCTTGAAAATAGAGAGCAGATCCAGCGCCTGATTGGTGATGCGCCGCTCTTCCGCGCGGAAGCGTCCGATGTGCAGGAGCGCTTCAGCGGGCGTGTAGGCAATCTGGCCGTAGTGCGCGATGCGAACATTATCCAGAACGCTTAGTTCCTTGAAGAGACGGATGTTTTGAAAGGTACGGGCGATGCCCGATCTCGTGATCTGATGAGGGGTAAGGCCTACAAGCTCAAGGCCGTCGAGCTTGATGCTGCCCTCGCTTGCCCGATAGACGCCGGTGATCAAATTGAAAACGGTGGTCTTGCCCGCGCCGTTGGGACCGATAACGCCGATCAGTTCATGCGGTTCGACGGCCAGATTGAAATCGGATACGGCGCAAAGGCCCGCGAAACGGTGTGTGAGCTTTTGTATTTCAAGGAGTGGCATCGCCGGCCTCCTTTTTCTTCTGACGCCAGAGTTTTTCCGTCACAAAGTCGCGCAGCGGCGTAAACAGGCGGGCTTCTCTCATGCCCATGATGCCGCGCGGACGGTAGATCATCAGGAGCACCAGCATCAGCGGCATGAGCACCATGCGCCAGACGCCAAGCGGACGCAGGATTTCCAGCAAAATGGTATAAATGACCGCGCCGATGATCGATCCGGAAATGGACGCGATGCCGCCCAGGTACACCATGATCAGAATGTCCGTGGATTTAAGAATGTCGAACATGCGCGGGTTAATAAACTGAAGCGCGTGGGCGAACAGTCCCCCGGCAATGCCCGCGAAAAAAGATGAAACGACAAAAGCGATGATTTTGACCTGGCGCGTGTTGACGCTCATCAGGTCGCTCGCGATTTCATCTTCGCGGATGGACAAAACACCGCGCCCGAAATTGGAATAAACCAAATTACGGATTACCCAAACGGAAAGCGCCGTCCAGAAAAAAACCCAAGGCAGGGTGGTGAGCTTTTCCATGCCCAGCAGCCCGCGCGGTCCGCCGACGGCGTCGATGTTTTCCAGAACGGATTTGACAATCATGCAGAAGGCCAGCGTGACAATGGCCAGATAGTCGCCGCGTGTTTTAAAAGAGGGGATTGCCACAAGGAATCCTACCAGCGCCGCGCCTAAGCCGCCTGCGAGTATTGCCAGTGGGAAAAGCAGGTTTTGCGCAGTGGGCGGAAATACGTGCACCGTCAAAAGAGAGGCAATATAGGCACCGATAGCCATGAAGCCCGCGTGGCCGACGGAGAATTCTCCCATGTAACCGTTGATCAGATTCAGGCTGACGGTGAGGATGATGTTGATGCCTACATAAATTAAAATCAGCTGCAGATATAAATCCAGAAATTCAAAAGTTGAGGCGGCCATGCAAAACGCAATGCCTGCGATCATGAAAAGCGGCCAGAAGTATTTTTTATCGGTGAGCGCGTGCCAATGCTCTTGGATGTTTTCATATGTTGAAGAAAGCTTGGCCATGGCTACACCTTTTGCGGCTGGGGTTTACCCAGAATTCCATAAGGCCTGACGATTAATAGAACAAGAAGCAGCGTGAAGGCCACAAAATCACGATAGGTGGAGGGGAAGAATGCGGCTACCATAATTTCCACACCGCCCAGGATAAAACCGCCGATCATGGCTCCGCGAATATTGCCGATGCCGCCAACCACGGCGCAGATAAATGCTTTCCAGCCGACCATGATGCCCATATAGGGATCAATTACCGGATAGGCCAGCCCGTACATCATCCCGGCAGCTCCCCCCAGGCCCGTGCCCAGGGCAAAAGTAAGCGAAATGATTTTATTAACCGGCACGCCCATCAGCGGGACAATCGTCTTGTCCCAGGAAATGGCGCGCATGGCCATCCCCGCTTTTGTTCGCTGCACAATAAAATCAAGAATCAGCATCAAAACAAGCGAAAGGACAATGACGATAATCTGCAGAGAAGAAATGGAAAGAGTCCCCAGCGTCCAGGTCGTGTTTTCCAGAAGCGTAGGAATATGTTTGGGATAGGGCGCAAGAGCCAGTGTGAAATTTTCCAGAAAGAGGCCGACGCCCAGCGCGGTGATGATGGCGGAAACGCGCGGGGCGTTGCGCAGCGGTTTATACGCGAGCCGTTCAATGACCACGCCTAAAAATGCCACGCCCGTCATGGATAAAAGAAGCGTCGGAACAAACGAGAGATGCAGATAAAAAGCAATGAGAAAACAAAAGAAAGCGCCGACCATGAACAGATCGCCGTGGGCGAAGTTGATCATCGTCAAAATGCCATAGACCATGGTGTAGCCCAGGGCGATGAGAGCGTAGATACTTCCCAGTTGCAGGGCGTTAAGAGCTTGTTGAAAAATATAAGCCATAGTTTGAATACAAAGTTTCCTTATTCCTCCCTTCTTTTCTAAAGGAGGGCTGGGGAGGATTTTTATTCAAATCCCCCTGTATCCCCCTTTAGCAAAGGGGGATAATTATGTGTTCCCCATTTTAAGATATCTTAAGGGAGATTTTTAAATGCTCATGAATGCTTTCAAGTACCCCATCAATATTTTTAAGAACATCGATATCAGAAAAACGCATAATGGTTAATCCAAGTTCTTTTAAATATCTATCTCTAATCTGATCTTTCTCAGACCCCTCTTTATCATAATGCTGTCCACCGTCTACCTCTATAACTAGTTTTCCTTTTGGACAGTAAAAATCTACTATGAAATGACTTATATTTTTTTGCCGATAGAACTGTACATTGTTTATCTGTTTTCTCCTGATTTTCGACCAGATAAACTGCTCGGCATCAGTCATGTTGTTTCTTAAATTACGGGCAAGAGGTTTAAGCTTCCTTTCGAAAGGCAGCATTCAAAAATACCTTACATTATTATTCCCTCCTTTTTTAAAGGAGGGTTAGGGAGGATTTTGTGAAAAATTAAATCCCCCTTAATCCCCCTTTAAGAAAGGGGGAGATTAAAAGTGGGGAAATTACTTTTAATGAGCTTTTTAATAAGCCGTTACATCATGGTTTGGCGTTGGCAAACCACGTAAACTTCCCATCCTTTATTTTTAAAATTACCGCGCTCTTGACCGGGTCGCCGGAGCCTTCTTTGAACTGCATGTTTCCGGTAACACCTTCATATTGCGGAATTTTAGCCAGCGCGTCGCGCACGGCCTGGCGGTCATTCTTCCCGGCGGTTTTGAGAGCCTGCCACAGCAGTCCGAAGGAGTCATAGGTCAGAGCGGCCACGTCATCGGGCGTGGTGCCGAATTTCGCTTTATAAGCCGCGATGAATTTCTTCGTGGTGTCAGTCGATGCGTCGGCTGCGTAATGCGTGCTGAAATAATAATCGTTGCAGTCCTTGCCGCAAAGTTTCAAAAGCTCTTCGGACCCCCAGGAGTCAGAGCCAATAAAGGGTGCTGTGATGCCCAGCCGCTTGGCCTGCTGAATTTGCAAAGGCACTTCGCTGTAATAGTTGGGCAGGAAAATAACATCCGGCGCCGCTTTTTTGATTTTGGTCAGCTGGGATGAAAAATCCTTATCGTTGGTCGTGTAGGTTTCAAACGCGACGACTTTGCCGCCATTCTGCTCATAGACTTCCTTGAAAAATTCGGCAATGCCTTTATTATATTCGGAAGCCACGTCATAAAGAACAGCCGCTTTTTTCAGTTTGAGATCGTCCAACGCAAATTTCGCCAGAACCCGTCCCTGGAATGGATCGATAAAACATGCGCGGAAAACATATTTTTTGGAAGCGCCTGTTTTGGAATCCAGCGTGGCTTTAGGAGCGGTGGACCAGGGGGTAATCAATACAACTTTGCCCGATTCGGCAATTTCCGCGGCAGGCAGAGCGTAGCGGCTGGCGTTGGGACCGACAATGGCCGTGACTTTTTGCTGTGTGATCAGTTTTTGCGCGGAGGATGCCGATTGATCGGCCTTCCCGGCGTTGTCCTCGATAATTAATTTGATTTTATATTTCTTGTCGCCCAACTGAATACCACCGGCGTCGTTGACTTCCGCTACGGCCATTTCCGCCGCGTTTTTACAGGATGCGCCTACGGCCGGAACATCACCGGTCAGTTCGGCAATAACACCGATTTTGATTTTGGAAGAATCGTCGCCGCAGCCCAAAATGCCCAGCGGGAAAATTGTTAAAAGAATAATGAGTAATGTCGATTTTTTCATAGATATCTCCTGCTTTCTGCTTCTATATTTTGTCACAGGTTATAAGGGAAGGGCAGGGTGCTGTCAATGAAAAAGAGAAGAATAATATTGAATCCATTTATTCCCTCCTTTTCTAAAGGAGGGTTAGGGAGGATTTTATAGAAATGAAAAATCCCCCTCAATCCCCCTTTATGAAAGGGGGAAGTTCCCTTTAAAATAACATTGCTTTTACAAACTGCGCGATGGCGGGAGATGCGGTCATTCCCGGTGATTCAATCCCGACAAGATTGATGAACCCGGAAGAGTCTTCTTTAATGACAAAATCACGGAAATCTTCATCAGGCCCCTGTAATTTAGGTCTTATGCCGGACATGTCGGGATGGACCTTATCTGCTTTTATAAAAGGCAGAAATTTTACGGCGCTTTGATAGAAAAGATCAGCTTTTTCTTCCGCGACCCGATAGTCTTCCCGGCGGTCGATGTAAGTTGTGTCCGGGCCGAGTTTAAACCGTCCATTTAAATCCAATGTTAAATGAACGCCGAGGCCGACATGATTATTTGGCGGAACCGGATAAATCAGCCTTTGCACCATTCCCGGTTTTACTCTCGAAACACTGCAATAATCGCCCTTGCAGTAATGCAGATGATAATTCGTCCCGATCATGTTGGCGATGGTGTCGGATTCCAGGCCGGCGGCATTGATAACTATGGCGGAAGAAAATTCGAAGTTTTCTCCTTTCTCATTACGGGTGAAAATCCGGTAGCGGTCCGATTCCTTTTCTATCCGCACGACTTTCGTTTGATAAACAATATGAGCCTTCCTGCTTTGAGCCCCGGCTAAAAAATAATTCATTAAATCATGAACGCTGATAATGCCGGTATCGGATAAGCTAAGAGCCGCCCGGGCACGAACATTTGGTTCCATTCGGGCAATTTGTTTTTTGCTGATCATCGATATCGACGTGACGCCGTTTTTCCGGCCATTAGCGTAAAGGCGTTCGAGTTCTTCCATTTCTTCGTCTTTTATTGCGACGATTAGTTTCCCCGTTCTTTTATGAGGAATCTTGTTTGCAGAAGCAATATCATAGAGCATTTTGTTTCCGGCAACGCAAAGAGAAGCTTTGTAAGACCCGTCAGGATAATATATTCCGCTGTGTATGACTTCACTGTTGCGGGAACTGATGCCGCCGCCATACGTGGGATTCTTTTCCAAAATAAAGACGTTTAAATCCGGCCGGGCCATTTCGGCGGCAATGGACAGCCCGATTACGCCGGCACCTATGATGGTAATATCTACTTTCTCCATGTCTCCAACTCCAAATCCGACTGTTCAATTCCCCTCTTTTTTAAAGAGGGGTTAGGGGAGATTTTACGAAATTGAATTGATTGAAAAATCCCCCTTCATCCCCCTTTGCAAAAGGGGGATGTTAATAACAGCAATGTACTTCTACAGTAACATATTTTAAGAATATACAAGATTTTAATGGCCGGAGCAAAAAAACTTGAGCGCAGCCTTCGGCCGTGATATTAATCACCAATAATTTACGAAAGGCGGCGCTTAATTTGAAGATCGCTACTTACAATGTGAATTCCATCCGTTCCCGCATGCATATTGTTATGCCCTGGCTGCAAAAAAACAGCCCCGATTATTTCTGCATGCAGGAAACCAAAGTCGCCGATGCCGGCTTTCCCGCTGCCGAGTTCGAGGCTTTTGGTTATCATGTCGTTTTTAAAGGCGATAAGCAGTATAAAGGCGTGGCCATCGCATCGAAACAAAAACCGCAGAAAGTCACTTTTGGCTTCGACAGCGAACCTGCCGATCCGGATCGTTTGATCGTCGCAGCATATAATGGCCTGACGATCATCAATACCTATGTCCCGCAGGGCCAGGAAATCGAGAGCCCGCAATTCGCCTATAAACTGGAGTGGTTCGCGCGTTTCAAGAAATATCTGCAGAAGCATTTTCAGCCGCAAAATGAAATAATCTGGTGCGGCGATCTTAACGTCGCGCCGGAAGCGATAGATGTTCACGACCCGAAAAGAATATTGGGACACGTATGTTTTAATCCTGAAGTTTGGAAGGCATACGAAGATGTTAAATCATGGGGCTTCACGGATGTCTTCCGCAAACATCATCCCGGTGTTCCCGGTCAATATACTTTTTATGATTATCGCGTCAAGGATTCGGTAAGGCGCAAGCTGGGCTGGCGGGTTGATCATATGCTGGCGACAAAATTGCTTGCCGCAAAATCAAAAAGCTGCACGATTGATTTGGAATCAAGACTTGTTGAAAAGCCGTCCGATCATCTAATTTTCTATGCGCAGTGGTAGGGGTAACAGAAATGGATAAAAAAGAAAATGTTGAAGGCATCAATACGAAAATTGCCTCCGGTTTTGAAAATATTGAAAAGGGACTGGCCGAGGCCAAAACGGTCGCCCGGCTCTTTGAAATTCTTTTTGCTGGAATAGAAAAAGAATTTGAGGTTCCCTTTGTCTGGCTGACCTTGACCAATACTGTTACGGCTGCGCCCATTATTGAGGCAATAAAATCTTCTGATGTTTTAAAAGACAGGCTTAATGTAATAAAGCCGGAGTCATTCAGCGAAATTTTTTCTTCCGGCCTGAAACCGGTTTTAGTGAATAAGAATTTAAACGTTTATTATAAATTGTTGCCGGCCAATAGAAAATATTTTGTCAAATCAATGGCCCTGGTTCCGTTTAAAGTGAATAAAGAGATTGTTGGAAGCTGGAATAATGGAGATTCCCGCCAAAATCGTTACACACCGGATATGCAAACCAATCTTTTGCAGAAGCTGGCCCAGTCATTATCACTTCGTCTCAATGAACTCGTTTAGGATACGAGTCTCGGACAGCAGATAAAAGCATACAGGGGGTGACGGCAGGGAATAACTTTCTATCTAACCGCATCCGGGGAAACTGCCAGGCGGATGTCCTGCAATAAACGCTCAAAACGGTTCTCGCTGCCAAGGCCATTGGGCACGGATACGCATATTTCTTCCACGCCTGTGCAGCCGGTAAGAGTGATGAAAGCCGGAATGATATCTGATTTCGGCGGTATGAAAAAGACCGTATCCGTACGAAATCCGCTGCTGCAAAACTTTGTGGTATCTATTCTCCCCAGATTGGAGATCACCCCGGACAAATTGTAACGTCCCTGGGTATGACTCGATCTGGAAATCATTTTCAACCCGATCCCTATCACTTTCAGCGGAATCATATCGTAGAAGTTTTCACCCTCCACACGCATGCAATCATTCTTGTTTTCGAGTTGTTTCAAAATATCCTGCGTTATGGAATCCGGACTGGACTCTCTGGTAACATCAAGATAAAGCGCAGCATTCAAGTTGCCGGTTGAGAGCACGCCCGGCTGCCTGGACCTCAGATCCACGGGTACCAGGAAGCGTACCGGACCTTCATCATACTGCCAGGCGCTTTGCGCTAAAGCCCATCCCACTTTTCCCAACAGCCTGTGAAACTTGCCGGTAACGCTCAGACGCTTCCACGTTACTCCCGGTGATCCGGGCCGGTCTTTCCCTGTGGGTGCTATACATTTAACGGGACGCGGCTTCCTGGTCTGATCAGTGATGCCGGTCATAATATCCAGCTTGGAAATGTTTGAACGCGAGCCCGGAAGTTCCTCTCCCCGCAAGGCTCTAAAAACATCTTCCGCCCATATCATACAACCGCGGCCATCCATAGCACCGTGGTGGGATCTGAAGATGAGACGCTGCTTAGGTCCCTCCACCCAGAGGACCTCGCATGTTGGACCATCACACGGTAATCTATCGTTTAAAAATGGCGCGTTATCCTGACTATACCCATCCCACGTTGCATCGCTTATCCTGCGCAGCAGTGGTGTTACACCTGAATCCAGCCAGTAACAGCTCCGCAGAGCTCCTTTTATGATCAATCTGCATCCGGGATTCGCCTCCGATGCCATGGCCACGGCATCATAGAGTCGCTCAAAATCAAAGGTTCCCGTGCCTTCCAAAACCATCTGATTCACAAACGGTGGAGATATGCTATCCACCGCCAGCCACAAGCGTTCACCTGATGAAACGGGTCTCCGATATCTGGTATTCATTAACCCTATCCTTATGATGAAGTAAATCCCTTAAGAGTTATAACCTTCGTACCGCAAGCGCCTTGCAATCCAAATATTTCTGAATATTTCCCAGTGAGGGTATTATCAACACAGTATCTCTTTTAATAAGAACTTGCTTTTCATTAGAAGAAGTCTAGGGAAAACAACATTTTATGTCAATGATAAATTGACCGCAAAGCGTCAGGGGTTGATAAAGTTGTTTGCGGGAAGATCCTGTCGCGATGTTGGTCGCTTTTAGAATTTTTAAAGAGCTGATAATAAGGAGAACCCCGTAGGAGAGTACGGGGTTCTTGAGGTGACAACTATTTGAAGAGAAGTGGGGGGAAGGGTTTAATTAATTAAATTTTTGAGAGCATCAACCACTGGTGCGGTAAAAATAGAAACCATAACAGTGTAAAGGGCAAATGACCCAATGGCTTCGCTCATATATAATTTACTATATTTTCTTTTCAGGGAAACGATAATCAATCCGCCAACAATTAAACAACCAAGATGAAAGAAAGGAAAATTATCATTTCCGGTAACGCTGAATTGGGCATAGCTGAAAGATGCTGTTACCAATATTACGAAAGCCGTTAAAAGTGTTGTGTGCAATATTTTTTTCATAACTTTTATCTCTCCTTTACGTCCAATCTTAATAACTTTTCTGTCTTTTACTATGAAATAAGTGTGCCAAATTGCCCCGAGAGACCATTAAAGTTATAAGTATATGATATTGAACACTAAATTTATTAGATCTTATTTCTGTCAGATTTAAATATGTTCATTTAATTATTTAATATTGAAAGAAACGTTAAATTTTTTAAAAAAATCGAATAAAATATTTAATAGCATATCCTTTATAAAATGTTTTCATCTCTAAATATTTTTCTTGACAAATAATAAATATTCTATATTTTGAATACTCATTCAAGATCTAGAATATATATTCAAATATGCAAGGGCTTACTTCGCTGATGGAAAGACTGGAACGAAAAGAGCGCGAATATAACGCGCGACGGGCGCAAATCCTGGAACAGGCGGAAAAGATATTTGCCACGAAAGGTTTTCATAACGTTACGATGGCGGAGATTGCCGCTGCCTCGGGTTTTTCTATCGGTTCGCTTTATCAGTTTTTTGAAGGCAAGGAAAATCTTTACACGACGATGATCAGCGAAAAACTCGATTTAATGTACGCTGAAGTCAGAAAAGCGCCGGCTGCCGCCGCAGATGTAATCGAAAAGATTGAAATGCTGATTGATGCACATTTGCAATTTGTCGAAAAGAACACAAATTTCCTTCTTTTATTCATAAAAGGTGAAAAAACATCTTCATCGGAAGATATGGAATCATTAAACAAGAAGCTTGCTTATGGTTATTATGATCACATAACATTCATTGAAAATTTATTAAAAGACGGCGTGGATCGGGGTTTGTTACGCAGCCTGCCGCCTCGTGATATGGCAGAGGCATTATTTTACCTGATCAGAGCATCATCCGTGACATGGATGATAAAGTCGACGAAGGAGTCTCTGCTTTCCAGAAAGAAATTTATTATGGATATTTTTTTATATGGGGTGAAAAAAAATGATTAGTAAAAATTGGCGGATCATTGTTTTAACGATTTTAACAGTTGCATTTTTTACGCAGGTTGTTTTTGCCGGAGAACCGTTGACTTTGGACGAGAGCATTAACATCGCTTTGAGAAACAGTATCACTTTGAATATTGCGAAAGAAGGTTTGAAAGGCGCTACCGCTCAGAAAAGAGAGGCCTTGACCGGATTTCTGCCCAAGTTCAGTACGTCCTACAGTTACACTCGCTTGAGCGAAGCGCCGTTTTCCAGGTTTACCGGTTTGTCATCCTTTGGTCCTCCCCTGAGTATGCTCGACGGTAAGGAAATTCCTGCCGGTACCGCCGATAATTACAACTGGGTCATTGAAGCCAAACAACCGTTATTTGCCGGCGGAGGTATCTGGGCTAATTATCAGGCCAGCAGCATCGGCGAGGATGCCGCCCGTATGGAAGAAAAGGCGAAAATTCAGGATGTGGTACTGGAAGTGCAAGTCGCTTATTTCAATGTGCTGCGGGCGCAGAAAATTCAGGAAGCGACACAACAGTCGGTTGAGATGCTCAGCGCTCATCGCGATATCGCTGAAAATTATTTCAAGGTAGGCATGATTCCCAAAAATGATTTGCTGCACACTGAAGTCGAACTGGCTAACGGCAAACAGGCTCTCATCGTGGCTCAAAACACGCTGGAACTGGCTAAATACAATTTGAATAAGGTTTTAAGACGAAATATATCCACCCCCCTGGAGATTGTGGATATTTTAAATTATCATAAGCTTAACCGATCGTTCGAATCTTGTCTGGATATTGCCAGAGAGTCAAGGCCGGAGCTGAAAGTATCAGCGCTGAAGGCCAGGCAGGCGGGTAAATTGGTACGCGCCGCGCAGAGTGATTTTCTCCCCTCTTTGAGCGTCGTCGGTAATTACACAAGATTTGGCGATGACGCGTCTGTTTCCGGCTCCGACTATAAAGATATGGAAACCTGGTATGTTATGGCGGTGGCCAGCTGGAATTTCTGGGAATGGGGTAAAACGAAATTCAGAGTCGATGCCAGCAAGGCCAGAGAAAATCAGGCGATAGAATCATCCAAAGAATTAAATGACATGGTTACTTTAGATGTAGCCAATGCTTACCTGAAACTTCAGGAAACAGAAAATCAAATTCTTGTTTCACAGAAAGTCATCGAGCAGGCCCAGGAAAATTTCCGCATTTCCGAAGAAAGATACAAGGAAAGAATTTCTACGTCCACGGATGTTCTCGAAGCGCAGACGCTTTTAACCAGAGCAAAATCGGAATACGCCAATGCGCTGGGAGATTACAATATAAATTACGCCAAACTGCAGAAAGCCATGGGAATCATCCGGGGAACGGATGAAGAAAAACCGAAGAAAGATGAAGGGAATATTAAGGCAGGCGAAGGCAATATTACGACGGACAAAGCAGGTCCCAGGACGGAAGAAGTAAGCCACGGGACATCCGACAGTGCGCTGCCGGAAAGCAAACAGACAAATAACAGCGCCGCGCAGGTTGCCGTACCCGCTGTCACCGAAAAGTCGGCCCCGGTCCGTGTTGGACAAAGCACGAAGAAATCCATTCCCGAAGAAGATGTCAAAAATCTGGTGGGTAAATGGCTGGCCGGTTGGCAGTCTGGCGATATGAAAGCTTACCGCGACTGTTATGCCGCTGATTTTCATTCCAAAAGAATGGACTTGAACGCCTGGGTGGCTCACAAAACTAAGGTTCACCAGAAAAATAAAGACATAAGCATCCGCATTGAAAATTTGAAAATATCATCGGATGAAAAGAAGTCCGTTGCGGAGGCGGTTTTTACCCAATACTACAGTTCCCCGTTAATGAAAGATAAAACCGGGAAGAAATTGAAGCTGAAAAAAGTAAACGGCGAATGGAAAATATACAAGGAGACCCTTGCTTCGCTCAAATAGACATCACTTGTTCGGTTGCAGGGGGGCCTTGAATGGCATGGCCGTGTTTGACGCCGGGGATGTCTGTTAATGGATATGCCTGCGGAAGTATCAGGAGTTTATATTTTAATATAAATGAAACGGGATGAAATTAAGTATTAATTTCAGGGGAGAAAGGAAATGAACATAAAAAAATTTTTGCCGATAGCGATAGTTGCATTGGCGGTTATTGTATCAGCTATGTACTTCGATGTGTTCAGGTATCTGGGTGACGATAAATTGAAGATCGAAGGTTCCGGCACCATCGAGGTTACCGAAATAGAGATAAGCTCCAAAGTTGCGGGAAGGGTGTTAATCCTCCCGGTAAGCGAGGGAAGCGCGGTGAAAAAAGGTGATCTCGTCGTACAGCTTAATTATGATGAGCTCAGAGCTCAGCATTCATCAGCCATGGCTAATTTTTCCAATACCGAGAAGAATCTGGAAAGAATGCGGCAGCTGTTTAAGAAAGGGGTTGTTTCCGACAGGGAGCTGGAGAACGCCGAGATGGCGGCGAAGGTGTCCCATGCAAACGTCAATCTTGTTTCAGCCACGATAGACAGTGCGGTAATCAATTCGCCGATTGACGGCGTCGTGCTCGAGAAAAATCTGGAAATCGGAGAAATGGCTTTTCCGGGGTCGGCGATCATTACGCTGGCCGATTTAAAAAAACCGTGGATCAATATTTATATCGATGAAAAGAAACTGGGATTGGTTAAATTGGGTCAGAAAGCCTATGTGAAGATAGACAGTATCCCCGGCAAAAAATTCCCCGGTGTGGTTACACTTATTTCCAATAAAGCGGAATTTACTCCGCGAACCATCCAGACAAAGGATGAGAGGGTCAAGTTGATGTATGCCGTGAAGATTGCGGTTGAGAATCCCGGGATGGAACTAAAGCCGGGCATGCCTGCGGACGCGACGATTCTTCTGGAGAAGGAAAAGTGATTAATGTTGTCAATCTGACAAAACACTTTGGAAGTAACGAAGCCGTCTCCGCACTTAGCTTTACAATAAACAAGGGTGAAATTTACGGCATTGTCGGGCCGGACGGCGCCGGAAAGAGCACACTCCTGCGGCTCATGTCCACTATCCTGGAACCCGACAGCGGCAGTGTCCTGATCAAAGATGTCAATATCCACGACCACCCTTATGCCATCAAGGAAAATCTTGCCTATATGCCTCAAAAGTTTGGTCTGTATGAGGACCTGACCGTTGAAGAAAATATTTATTTTTTCGGAAGACTTTTCGGACTGTCCAAAAAAGATATCCGGAAAAAGGAAAATCGTCTGTATGAATTCAGCAGGCTGGAACCTTTTAAGGACAGGCTGGCGGGAAATCTCTCGGGTGGAATGAAACAAAAACTCGGTCTGGCCTGCTGTCTCGTGCACAGCCCGGAGATCATTCTTCTTGACGAGCCTACAAACGGTGTTGATCCGGTGTCCAGAAGGGAGTTCTGGAAAATACTGTACGATCTTCTGGCGGAAGGCGTAACGATTGTCGTTTCCACCTCCTATCTGGATGAGGCCGAAAGATGCAACCGCATCGCCATGATGTATGGAGGCAGGTTTATTGCCGGCGGCACTCCGCAGGAAGTCAAGAATTCCATGAAAGGAATATTTATTGAATTGGCCACGACGAATCCGCTGCTCAGTGAAATGCTGCTCAAAGAAGTGGATGAATTCAAGGGGGTCATTCTTACCGGTAAGTCGCTCAGATTGTTTGTTGATGATGTTCAGAAGGCGAAGCGGTTCATTCCGTCGATATTGGAAAAGCATGGAATTGGTATTTTATCGATAGAAGAAAAACTGCCTTCGCTGGAAGATTGTTTTGTTGAAATCGTGGTCAAGGGGGCGTGATGCATTTCCATTCTTTATTTAGAATTTTAGCGATTGCCGAGAAAGAATGGGTGCATATCAGACGGGATGCCAGAAGCCTGCTGCTTTCCATCGGTCTTCCTATTATTATGCTGTTCCTCTTCGGCTATGCGCTCTCCATGGATGTGACGCATGTTAAAACCGCCGTGTATGATCAGGACAGAACGCCGATGTCCCGCAGCCTCATCGAAAAATTCTCTCATACCGAATATATATCAATATATAAATATGTAAACAGTCAGAAGGAGATAGACAGCCTGCTGGATAAGGGAAAGATTATTCTGGCGATTGTCATACCGCCCGGATTTGAGAAAATGTATCTTGCCGGCAAGAAGGCTGACGCACAACTTCTTGTTGACGGCTCCGATCCTAATTCCGCACTGGTTGCCGCCGGGTATGTTAAAATGATCATGTATGAATTCAACAAGAATCTGACCTTTAAAGTGCTCAGTAACGCCGGCATTTCAGATCTCCGGGTTCCCGTCGATGTCCGCACCAGGATTTGGTACAACCCCCAATTGAAGAGCAAAAACTTTATTGTTGCCGGTACCATTGTTGTCATCATGGCCATCATCTCCTCGCTCATCACGTCGCTGACCATCGCCAAAGAGTGGGAGAGGGGGACCATGGAAACCCTGATCACGACGCCGGTCAGAAAGTACGAAATATTTTTCGGCAAGCTGATTCCGTACATTTTTATCGTCCTTTTTGATGTCGTTGTCACGGTATCGGCAGGCCATTTCATCTTTGATATGCCGATCAAGGGAAGTGTTGTGGAACTCTATATCGTATCGTTTCTTTTTCTGATCGGAACGTCAGGCCTCGGACTGTTGATATCCTCTTCCACAAGAAACCAGATGCTGGCGGTTCAGTTTGCGATGACCGTAACGTATATGCCCACGATTCTCCTGTCCGGATACATATTCCCGATCAAGAATATGCCGGCTGTTATACAGGGAATAACTTATTTCATACCGGCGCGATACCTTATTTATTACATGAAAGGCATCACTTTGAAAGGGATCGGATTTACCCTGATGTGGTCGCAAATAATATTTCTCGTTCTTTTTGCCGTCGTGGTTGTTGCGATCAGCCTCAAAAAGCTTTCTTTCAAACTGGATGTGGAAAATAAATGATTATACGGAAAAATATAATAAAAAGTTTTTTGAAAAAGGAATTTAAACAGGTCTTCCGGGATACGAGGATGATACTGCTCACTTTTATTACGCCGCTGGTTTTGATTCTTCTCAACGGCTATGCGATCAGCACGGATGTGTATAAAGTACGAATGGCTATCCTCGATCAGGATAAGACCCGCCAGAGCAGGGCGCTTATCGATAAATTCACCTCTTCAGGATATTTTGTTCCACACGCTTATATCGGGTCGGCCAAAGGAGCCTCACGGCTTCTCGATACCGGCGAGGTAGAGGTATTCCTTGAGATTGAAAAGGGGTTTTCCAAAGGGATAGCGTCAGACAAAATTTCCATGGTGCAGATCATTGTTGACGGTACCGACTCCAGCCGGGCCGCGGTCATTGTGTCCTATGTGAACGAGATCGCGTCAAATTATTCAATGGAATTTTTGAAAAACAGGATCAGAACCCTTGCCATGAGCAAAGAAATAAAGGTGGTGAAGATCAAAAGCAGTGTCGATTTGAAGGAGAGGTTCCTGTATAACCCGGAGTTGATCAGCACAAATTTTTTCCTGCCGGGTATCCTCTGCCTTCTGGTATCGTCATTGAGCCTCACCATGACTTCCATGTCCATCGTCAAGGAGAAGGAAATGGGCACCATCGATCAGGTTATGGTCTCTCCCGTCAGCATCATGGAACTCATCATCGGCAAGACGCTTCCGTTTGTCATCCTGGGCTATATTATTTTATTTATGGTGACAGCCGTGGGGATGTTATGGTTCCATGTCCCTTTCAAGGGAAATGTCTTTTTTCTTATGTGCGCCAGCCTGGCGTTCATCTTTTCCGCCACAGGCATGGGGCTTTACATATCGGCCATATCAAAAACGCAGCAGCAGGCCATTCTCTCCACCTTCATGTTCTATCTGCCTTCGGTAATTTTTTCCGGCTTCGCATTTCCGATATATGCCATGCCCCAGTTTATTCAGTATATCACCTATATCAATCCCATGAGATACTTTGTTACGATATCCAGAGCCGTCTTCCTGAAGGGAGTGGGAATAGAAGTACTGTGGATGGAATTTTTATTGATGACCTTACTGGGAGTGCTGTTCTTTTATATCAGTGCGAGGAAATTCAGCAAGGGGTTTGAATAATGGAAACCACCGTTTCAGTGGAAAATTTGACAAGAAAGTTCGGCGATTTTACCGCGGTTGATAATATCAGTTTTGAGGTCAACCGGGGAGAGATATTCGGGTTCTTAGGTCCGAATGGAGCCGGGAAGAGCACCACGATAAAAATGCTTTGCGGGATTCTTTCCCCCACTTCCGGCAGCGGCCATGTTTCCGGTTATGATATCGTCAAGGAACAGACGGCGATTAAGAGTATCATCGGATACATGTCTCAGAAGTTTGCCCTTTATGACGATCTTAATGTGGTGGATAATCTCGAATTCTTCGGCAGCATCTACGGCCTTGAAGGAAATAAATTAAAGGAACGGGTGAACATGGTTCTGGATATGGCTGAAATCAGCGGACAGAAGAACGAGATGGTGCAAAGCCTCCCGATCGGTATCAAACAGCGTCTGGCCATCGGCGCGGCGATACTCCATGATCCGCCTGTGCTTTTTCTTGACGAGCCGACATCGGGAGTGGATCCCATCATGAGGAGAAATTTCTGGGAACTCATTTATAGATTTTCAAAGGAAGGGAAAACCATATTTGTCACGACCCATTACCTGGATGAAGCTGAACACTGCAACAGAATAGCCCTGCTCATCTCCGGCCGGATCATCGCTCTGGATTCTCCTGATCATTTGAAAAAATCTATTGCTTACAATGTCCATTCTCTAAGGATTAACAAATTCGTCGAGGTGTTTGATCTTCTCTCCGGTCAGGAGTATATTCATGAGGCGGCGATATTCGGAAGCGATATACACATCTTGTCAGACGTTGAATTCCCCTTGGAGAAAACGCTCGGCATTTTTTTGGGGGAAAAAGGTTTTAATGATTTCAGTATCGAGAAGATACTTCCCAGCCTGGAGGATGTGTTCGTCACCTACGCGAGAAAATTTAACGTCTAATCATTGCTTCTTATTTCAATAATCAAGCATACTGTCCCCGGAATTATCAATTGACTTTGTATCTCAAATGTGATACAAAAATACACGAGATTTAAATACAAGAGGTGAAATTATGGCAAAATCAGCAATGATCCATGCCCGTACAGAGACAGAATTGAAAAAGGAAGTCGAAGCAATATTTTCAGCATTGGGACTTTCTACAACTGCGGCGTTGAATCTTTTTTTCCATCAGGTCAAGATGAGACGCGGTCTTCCTTTCCCCGTGGAAATTCCTAATGAAGAAACTCTCAAAACATTCAGGAACAGCGATTCCGGCAAGGGGCTTGTGGAAAGTAAATCTGCAAAAGATATGTTCCGTAAATTAGGTATCTAATGCTTATACCGGTATATACAACCCGTTTTGAAAAAGATTTAAAAAGAATGCGAAAACGTGGGTGTGATGTATCTAAAATTAAAGCTGCAATTATTTTACTGATAAACGAAAAACCGCTTGAGATCAAAATGAAGGATCATCTGCTCAGAGGGAACTTTAAAGATCGTCGGGAATGCCATCTGGAGCCTGATTGGCTCTTGATTTATCGATTTGATGAAAACAAGATAGTTTTTGAACGCACCGGAACCCATGCCGATTTGTTCCGATAATTGTCAATAATTAATATACTCTTCCCGGAATTACAATTATTCAACATTTGCTTTTTATAAAATCAAACATCGGACGGAAAACTTCAAAATGTGTAGGTTCGATAGTTGGAACAACATCTTTTGCAAATGTTTCTTTAGCTTTATCGCTAATAAATTTTAAAAAACCGTCTGTTCGTTCGATATCAACAACAAAGTATTTATCAAGGCCCTGGATGCCATGAAATAACAATTCAATCGTTAATAATGATTTGTTGCCATAAGTTTTTCCATTATTAGGATTGATCACCTGTTTTGATATAATAGGACTTTGGGGAACCGGCAAAAGAAAAGAATATGCCTCATAGGTACTATGCTTTTTCGTAAGGCACTTGCAAGGGTCACTTTGAATTTCTGCACCCAATTGGTTCCAGTCATCGTAAGCCTCATCAAAATCAAAAACAGAGAAAAAAATACGACCAGGATAATTACGAAATATTTCACCTTCTTTGATTAAATTACGGAGAAAACCGCAGCTAAACGCGTTTTGGATTTCAAATTTTCTGGTTTCACCTGGAAACAACTTTGACCATGCAGTTTCAAGAATCATTTCGTCAGTAATACCTTCCGTAAACACAACTGCGCCAGTAGTATTATTCAATACATGATGAATGCTTAATCTAGCTTCGCTTTCAGAAAGTGTGATTAGACCCGCCGACAGTGATTTTATCACATCAGGTTTTGCAATTCGATTTACAACTACTTTATTCCCACTAATTTCGAAAATATTAATATGCGAATCTGTCAATGAAGTAATTGTCGATGCGCTATGGCTGCTCATCAGGACGTGGTTGTTCTTAGCGGCGGTGTCGGTTATCTCAAATACCTGATTCAGAAAATTGAACTGCCATTCGGGATGGAGAAAACAGTCTGGTTCGTCGAGTAGAGTTAAACAATTACGATCTTTGAAAAGCTCAATAATAGAGTAAATATAAACCGATTGAAATTGACCGTCGCTGAAATAATCAGTTGTTGCATCAGCACCGTTGTCGAGTTTAATATCTATTGAAATGTCTTGCAACATCCCGAGAGTTTTTAGGTTATCGAATTGACGGAAAAGTTCCTGCGCACTTAAATCGCTGAATTCCTCCTGAATCTTTTCAATGCTAAAGTACAGGATGTAGTAATCACCTCGGTCATACTCGTCATCTACCGGGAAATACCCTTCTGATCGTACGGGGCTACCTAAATCTTTATCTATACATCTTGATAACCGATCCAGAAATATCTTTGTGATCCCAGCCGGTTTCCAGTAGCGATCAGTTTCGTCGTTGTTTACGATATCGTAGGTAGAATTGCCTTCTGCATAGGAGGGACGTTGCAAAATGACTTTTACTAAAGGCGCAACAGTTTTAATGCCCAATTTTTGGCAGATGAAACGCTTCGCTTTGTTATCATTTTTCTGCATCAGCAAAATAGACAGAAGTAGTTGTTTGTATTCTTTTCCAATTCCGATAAATTCCCGCGTATCCGTTATTTCCGCTCGCTTGATGGCCTTTTTGAATGATTCTTCATAAGACTGAACAAGGTCTGTAACTTTAGTGTTGTGACCAGAATAGTAAATAAGAACATTATCCGGTAGTGATGTGCCACGTAGAGTTTTCCGACTTGCGCCATTTATGAATAGATTATTTCTCTGCCAAGTAATTTCGACATTTGCAGGACCAATTTGATACTTTATGGAATAGTCAAAACTGATATCGTATTTGCCGAACTCATATAGATGTTGAAATATTTCGATGAGCGCCTCAAAGAGATTTGATTTACCTGTTCCGTTTTTCCCGACAAACACATCAATGAAGCTTTGACCATCAAATTCGAGTTTGAAATTTTTGAGGTTTTTGTAATCGCTTATGTAGATTGATTGTAAACGCATATATCTACAACCTTGCCAAGACGGAATCGAGAATAGCAGTCTGCCTTATTGTGGAATCTTTAATCTGCTGCCCAAGGGTATTGCAGAGTTCCATGAGTTGATCAATTTTCGCGACAATGCGCTTTTGTTCGGCGGGCGGTGGTAGGGGAATTGGCATATTTAGGAATGCGCTAAATGGGATTCCACCAATTATGCCTGTCATTTTTGCTCTGAATAAATCTTGAAAATAAGGAGATTGATAAATATAAAAGATCAATTTCACGTCAACGTTTGGATAAACCTCATTGGCGATAAGCTTATTACCGAAATAAACATCTCTATCAATAAGCCCTATTTTCTTACCAGCGCTACCGCCTTCTGAGCAAATTAATAAAGCGTTTTTATGTGCTACTCTAAACTTATCCTCATTGAGGGGAATAATGATTTCACCCAAATAATCAATCTGATCTGCTCCATAACCTACATGCTTTGTCGAAATATAAGGTAACCCAGAATTATTTTTTGAATATATACTTTTTTGTTGATCATTAAGGCTATTCCCATTAAATATTCTACCAATTCCACTTAGTCGCACCCATTCCCACATGCGAGGTATGGCATAAGACATCTCCTCTGGTTTGATTGGTGGTGGCGACTCCTGCTTTTTAATTTTTCCTGCTTTCATTAGACGCGCCTTTTCCACTGCAATCTCTTTCAATAATTCACTAGTCGGTAGTTCCTTCGGATCTTGTGGCACCAGTTTACCCATTACGGCAAGTTGTAGGATAGTTTTCTTCAATTCTTCGACATTTTCTTGAACAGAATAAAGTTCGTCAAAATTCTTCGTAATAAATTTCCACGATGAATGGAAACAAAGTGCATCTGATGCAGAAAGCAGCCTTTTGACCGCAGCAGCATGGACTTTAAACCGTTTGTTGTTTTTATCAATGCGTTCGGTTTCCAGTTTGTCACAGAGGGACATGAGCTGTTCGACTTTAGCTACTATACGCTTTTGTTCAGCTAATGGTGGCACAGGGATGGGCAGACTCTTTAGTGTAGCTTGATTAATTTTAGGCATAGTTCCAGATGTACCTGATGCATGAGATCGGAGAAAATTACGGCATGGTTCGGAACTCATCATAAAATAAATGAAGTTTGTATCAATTTCACGCGAAACCCGAAGTTTCATCATTAAATCCGGATATATAAAGTGATTCGGTTCACCCCGATAGACAGCAGGAACACCTACGTATTCTAATGTATTGCCGCGCTGGACTAGAATATCCCCGTCTCGAAGCCAGAGATGAGAATCAGATGGAATATTGTCCGGAATGAATTTCGAGTATTCTCCTTTGAATTTGCCAGTGGTTGTAGCACTTAGTGTAAGAGAACGAACTGGAGTTTCGTATTGAACAACTCTTGGGGAATACCCATTTGTCGGCCCAAAAACTAAAATGTTGTTTAGGCATTGCCATTTCCAAGTTACAGGAATTTGGAGTCCAGCCAGTCCAGTACAACTGTTATTACCTTGTTCAATTTTTAAATTCAGTTTATTTTTTTCGTCATGAATTCTGGACAGTAGAAATTGAACTGGCTCATCCTTTGGATTCTGCTCAATCAACTTTCCCTGCATTGCTAGTAAAAGTATCAGTTCGCGCAGTTTGGTTATACCATCTGGTGTTTCCAGCGCTATCTCAAAGTGGCGTTCCAGCAGCTTCATTACTTGCCGCCTCCGAGCGATTGCATCAGCTCTTTCTTTAGCGCATCACGGGTAGCAATGAGTTGTTTTGAAATTTTTTCATACTCCTTCATCAGTTCATCCGGATCGCCATGTTCAACATCTACAACATGGGGATTTTTGAAGTCGAGATTATAATGCTTATCTTCAATCTCCTTAACTGACACTTTCCAGGCATATTGATTCTGTTTGCGTTTGTTCCACCACTTTTTCTCAAGATCAAATTCCTGTATAGTCAGTGGCTTTGAACGCGAATAAGATTTGTAACCTTCAGGATAGGGATGTTCAAAAAACCAGAGTTGTTTTGTTGGTGTGCCTTTTTCAAAAAATAAAATGTTTGTTTTAATTCCAGTGTACGGACTGAATACACCATTGGGTAAACGAACAATTGTATGTAAATTAAATTCTTGGAGAAGCTCTTTCTTGATGGTTGTCTTGACGCCCTCACCAAATAAAAATCCATCAGGCAAAACTATTGCGGCTCTTCCCGTGTCCGGTTTCAGGCGATGCATGATCAAAGCTAGAAAAAGGTCAGCTGTTTCCCGAGTCTGATACTTTTTAGGGAAATTACCTTCGATGCCATCCTCTTCCATGCCACCAAAAGGAGGATTGGTAATAATGCAATCAACTCTATCCTTGGGGCCATAGTCCTTTAGTGGTCGGCTTAGCGTATTATCATGTAGAATATTAGTAGGTACATCAATTCCATGAAGCATCATATTGGTCATGGCCAACATGTGTGGCATGGGCTTCTTCTCCACACCACGAATAGAGTTTTGCAAAATTTCAGTGTCTTTGCCTGTCCTGAGCTGCTTTTTAAGATGTTCAATGCTGTTAGCTAAAAAGCCACCGGTACCACACGCCGGGTCTAAAATCGTTTCACCAAGTTGTGGGTTGATAATGTCAACCATGAATTTGGTTACCGCGCGTGGCGTATAGTATTCTCCGGCGTTACCAGCTGATTGCAGATCGCTCAGAATCTTTTCATAAATATCGCCAAAAAGATGTCTATCCTCCGAAGAATTAAAATCAACATCTTCCTGAATGGTGTTGATCACCTGCCGAAGCAGTGTACCGGATTTCATATAGTTATAGGCATCTTCAAACACGCTACCGACAACTCTGCCAGGCGGAGAAACGCCAGCTGTTGTTGCCAGCTTCTTAAGCGCAGGGAACAGATCGTTATTTACAAAGTCAATCAGTTCTTCTCCCGTATCACCTTCGGGATTAGCTGCCCAATTCGACCATTGGAAACGGCTTGGTAATGGAGACTTGTAGTCCTTCTTTTTCGTTATTCTCCATTCCTTCTCTTTGTCATCAAAGATTTTCAGAAAAAGAAGCCAGACCATCTGGCTGATGCGCTGGGCGTCTCCGTCGACGCCGACATCTTTCCTCATGATATCCTGAATGACTTTTATTAGTGTTCCAATCGGCATTGTATACTCCCTTACTTATGCTGCGTAGATAGCCTTTTCCAGTTCCTGAACGGCATGTTGATATTGATCTACACCGCCAAATATTTTTATGATTTCCATCGGTGTCCCGAACTGTGTAAACGGATTAATAGTTAAAATCTGTGTCTCTTCAATGTGCACAACGCCTTCATCTGCGTATTTTTCCAGTAAGGCGTTAAGAACTCTTTGTGCTTGTTCGCTGTATTTTGAGAAGTAATCTTTCTTTTTAACATTCTCGGCTCTTTCTTTACGACTTAGCGGTGGTTTATCCCATGCAACGTGACAGACAATATCAAAGGGATCCAGTTCCTTTCCAATTTCTTCTGCCAATGCATCAAAGAATACACCTTCATTCGCAAGTTCTGTAATAATGACTTGCTTTTTGTCCGCGGAACTCCACTTTGTAAGAAAATCATCAAGAGAAGTAAATTCTTTATCAAGCGTCTTCTTTGTATAATCTTTGAGAGATTCCGTAATAAGCTTGCCTTTAGCGTCATAGTACTGAACTCTTTCAGCAACAATTGAGACATGTACGTCGGCAACATAATACTTCTTAATCTTGACCGGTTCCTCGCTATCCGGGTTAATCCAATCATCTGTTAAAGTTGTACCCCCATCTACCTGATCACTACTTTCTAGCTCATCAGGTGGCACCGGTGACTCTCCCGGCTTAGGCGTGTATATTACGACCGGATCACCATCAAAAGCAGGATCAGCGAAAAGTTCCGTTGCCTTTTTGAAATCCATGATTGTGAAATAATATTTGTTATAATCTTCATTAATACGCGTACCACGTCCAATAATCTGTTTGAATACTGTTGGTGACTTTATTATCTGGTCTAATACAATCAATTTGCATGTTTGGGCATCAACGCCTGTAGACATTAATTTTGAGGTAGTAGCAATTACAGGGTACCTTGATTCCGGGAAAATGAAGTTGTCTAGCTCAAATTTCCCCTCTTCATTGTCGCCTGTTATGCGCATTACATATTTATTATTTTCGGCCACCAAGTCAGCATTTTCATTTACCAACGCTTGCCGCATACGCTCGGCATGATCAATATTGTCACAAAAGACAATTGTCTTATCAAAGCGGTTTGTCTGTTTTAGAAATTCCGATATTTTCTTAGCGACTAAGATGGTCCTCTCTTCAAGAACCAAAGTTTTATCGAAATCTTTCTGGTTATAAATTCGGTCTTCAATCTCATTGCCATATTTATCGACCATGCCCTTATCCGGACGCCAACCGGTTAGGTCTTTGTCAATATCAATGCGCACGACTTTATATGGTGCAAGAAATCCGTCATCGATGCCTTGTCGTAATGAGTATGTGTAAATAGGATCGCCAAAATAGATCGAGTTTGATATGTCCTCTGTTTCTTTTGGTGTTGCGGTCATACCCACCTGCGTGGCCGATACGAAATAATCAAGAATCTTGCGCCAATTGGAATTTTCGTCCGCACTCCCACGATGGCACTCATCAACTATAATAAGATCAAAAAAATCTGGTGAAAATTGTTTATAGATATTTTGTTCTTCTTCCGTCCCGCTGACGGCTTGATAAAGTGACAAATAAATTTCGTATGATTTATTTGCCTGTCTCTTCTGAATTTTCGTCATTACAGAACCGAAAGGCTTAAAATCGTTGGTCATAGTCTGGTCAATAAGAATGTTCCGATCTGCTAAATACAGTATTCGCTTCTTTGCTCGTGCTTTCCATAGCCGCCAAATAATCTGAAACGCAGTATATGTTTTACCTGTACCAGTTGCCATAACCAATAAAATACGATTATTGCCGTTTGCAATGACTTCGATGGTCTTATTTATTGCCAGTATCTGGTAGTAGCGTGGTATTTTATTGCCACTATCACTATAATAATCCTGCGTAACAATCGATTCCTGTTCGCTCGTTATGCCTTTGTTTGCGCACCACATGCGCCATAATGTTTCTGGTGACGGAAATTCATCTAAGCTAATTTCGCGTTCAACAGTCCCGTCGGTTGCGATGCTATTGTGAAATAGAAAGCCATCACCATTGGAACTAAAAACAAAAGGTACATGCAAAAGCTCTGCATAACCTAAAGCTTGCTGCATGCCGTCACCGATAGTGCGGTTGTTGTCCTTTGCTTCAATAATCGCGATGGGGATATTCGGTTTATAGAAGAGAACATAATCGGCGCGTTTATTCTTTGCTCTTGTATGAAGCTTGCCACGCACAATAACCCGCCCTTTAGTAAGGGAATATTCTTCTAGTATTTGTGTGATTGTATCCCAACCTGCTTTTTCTAAGGCTGGAGTAATGTATTTCGTGCAAATATCACGTTCCGTCAGGTCTTTTTTAGTTGTCATTATTTTGATTGGATTGTATTTCGCTTATTTTTAGGCTACGCGTAATAATACAACTTCTTGAAAACATTGCAAGAATAAAATGGAGAAAAGAGAAGATTCAAGTTTTAAGATTTAAGGGTTAAGGGGGGGGGAGAAAATTCCACCCCGTTCCGATTTCGCATCGGGTCACCCCTCGGAAACTTTATCGACTTCGCGCCAGCGGGGGACAGAGTGCCACAATTTAAAGCGCGCCGAATTGTTTTAGAATAGCATCGCAGGCGTTGCTGATGCCGTTTTCTTTTTTCAGCATAGCGGCGTAACGCAGAGCGTTTTGTTTGTATACGGGATTATCCACCAGTTCTGACAGTGCTTTTGCCGCGTTTTCCGGTGTGTAATCTTTTGGCAATACTTCTTTGGCAATGCCCAGACCTGTCATCCGCTGGGCATTGTCAAATTGATCCCCGATCATCGGGCGGATAAGCTGCGGAATGCCTGCGGCCATGGCCTGGGCCAAAGAACCAATGCCGCCATGATGCACAAATGCGGCTAAATGCGGCATGAGTGCGCCAAATGGCACATAGCTGAAATGAGCTATTCCTTCGGGTAAAGACTGTGAAATATGCTCTTGTGTAGGACTGATCAGCATGGCGCGTTTGCCCAGTTGCCGGCAGGCTTTGATCGACGCGTCAAAAAAATCGTTAAAGTTTGTATTAAATGTGCCCGTTGCAAAGGCAATTGGTTTTTCACCCGCCTCTAAAAAGGCTTTCACTTGCCGGGGCAGTGTGCCGTCACCTGCGTCAAACAACGGGAAACCCGTTTTTTGCAAGTGTGCCGGCCAATCCGCCTGAGTTTGGGCAAACCAGGCGGGAAACAATCCTAATTGCACATCTGCACTATACATCCATGTATTACACATCCGCCGGACAGGCTTTAACCCTAGTCTTTTGCGCAAAGCATTTAAGGGCTTGCCATAAACACGGTCGATGAAAAAGACATCCAGCATCCACCAGAATATTTTATAAGCTGTTCCCGGCAGTTTTATGGCGCGTGGCAGATAACGCGGCGGGTTAATGCTGGAGCGGATAGAACAAGGCGCATAGTTTACGGATACCGTGGGACAACCGCGTAACTCGCGCAGTATTCTGCCGGAATATGAATTGCACACAGTCACGGTAGTTTGGTTATTATCAATGTGCGGCTCCATGGCTTGCAGCGCCAATTCCCCATAGACGGCACAGCCCTCAGAAAGTAAATCATGAACTTTCAGATGGTTGTTGGCAAGCGGGCTTTTCAGCAACGCTTCATACAAACCATCGCTGATGGGAGTGCTTGCCAATCCCGCGTTTTGGGCGTGTTTGATAAAATAAGGATCGACAAAAAAGTGGACGGCATGGCCGCGTATTTGCAATTCCCGCCCAATAGCAATCAGGGGCAGGACATCACCATATGAACCTATAGCATGAATAAGAAAATTCATCGTTCCCACTGTCTATTTTTTAATTGGAGTGTTTGATCAAAATCCGCATTCATTAAATAAAAACATAGGTAAATTCTAATTATATGTCAAGGAGGTAATTACATCAAAAATCCGGATATAGCATACCCATGATAGTTCCAGGCAGACAGGCCTGATCATCAAGGGGTGCAAGGCGGCTAAGATAAAAAAAATTGACATAACCAGCGTGTGGATATATTATTTTTCCATCGCTTAAACTTATTTTCAATTTACAGATATTTTCGTGAAACTCCAATTCCGAAAGCAAAGCACTGCGGAATGGGTAAAGTATCATGAAACTCGCTGACAATAGGAAGTGTTAGTCGGATGCTCCCGCGAAACGGAGGGTGTGTCACCCCGCAGCTTATTGCGGAAACTGTTTCCAAAGGTTGCTTGAGGGATCATATCCGTGATTCAGCGCGGCTGACAGTATTTTCACATATTAAGAAAAGAATGTGCAAAATGTCATTGGTGAATAAAACCACAACGAAATACTCGCGCAAACTTTCAACAAACGATCTGATATCGATTGCCCGGGACAGATATTTCTCTTTCAATAATCAATTTATACTTGAAGGCCATGGTGTTTTGGATAAGGCCAGGTGGCTGACTGCCGTAGAAACAGCTTCAGCCGCCAATCCCGGGAGCCGTTTGATCATGAAGGGGTATCCCTTTGCAAGCCGCTGGGTAGATTCAGGCATTACACCCAGGGTAAGGGAGGTGGACGGTTCTGAGTGGACGGGATACAGTCATGAAGGGGCTCCTTTTCTTCTGGACCCGTTATCGCCTGTTGAAGGCCCCACCTGCGAAGTCGTTCTTGTCCGAGGCAATCCTCTGAGAGTGGTTTTCAGATCCAATCACGGGGTTATGGATGCCAGAGGGACCTTGTTCTGGGCGGAGGATGTATTCCGGGCTCTTCGGGGCGAGCCTGTTCTTGGTTCAAAATTTGCGTTGAATGATGAGGAAATCGCCGGAAATCTGCCTAAAATAAAAAAGGAAAAAATACCTAAAAACAATATAACGCCCGGTGGAAAAGTTCAGGGAGATGATCAGGGATTCGTATGGCTGCGCAAGACAATTCACGGGCGTTTTCGCAATTTGCTGTCTCAGGTCGTTTGCCTGTCGGCGCGCGAGGCATGGAAAGATTCAGATGGCTCTGTGGTTTTCTGCATTTCTGTTGATCTGAGGCGTCATCTGCCTCCTGAAACAAGAGCCACAGGATTTCTTTCCAATAATTTTTTTATGGAAATTAAACCGGAATACACGGTGGAAAAGATAACGGAACTATTGAAAAAGAATTTAAACGAAAAGCGTGAGATAACTTATTCCAGGCTGAATAGACTCTTGTTTTGTGTTCCCATCGGAATGATAAATGGTTTTGTCCGGAGCATCAGCAAAAAAATGCATGATTCCGGCCGTTATCTGGCTTCCGGAATCGTTGTGACGCTTGGAGTCATTCCTCTCGAGACGTATACCGGAGGCGGATTCTATCCTTCAGTTACCTATGCTATTCCTCCCTTTCTGGATGTGTTTCCGTTTTTTATCGCGATGATCGGCAACGGAAAAGATGTTGAAGTTATGATTACAATGCATAAGGGATTGGCAAGCAACGGGCGAATAGAAGCGATCATGGAAAGCATTACATCACAGCTGGCGCCTGAAAAAAAATAACCGGAAAAGAAAAATATCTTCCGTAGACCGATCATAGGGGGAACATCATGCCGAAAGACGCCAAACTGTTAAAATTAAATCGTTCGGATTTTTTGTTTCTATTAACGAATGATATTCTGCCGTTGAATCAGGCTGTAACGATTCGTTTCAAGACAACTCACAGCGTCGCAGAGATCCGGGAAGCTGCGCGCTACATGCTGGCGATGTATCCGAGACTCAGATCCATTATCGTGCCGACCCTGTTTTCATACCGTATGATGATACTGGACAACGGGAATAGCCGGGTGGACGCGCTCTTTAACGATGCGTTTCAGGTCAAACGCAATATGGCCTTTGGAACGGAGGAGTTTTTCCAGTACAGAAGAGGCCTGGTGAATGAACCCTGTTTGCTGGATAACCGGCTGGGAATTAAATTTCATTATCTTCCTGATGATCCAAATCCTGCATTAATCATCGTTTTAAATCACGTCACCGGTGACGGCATGTCTCAGGCGTTTATCATCGATTCCCTGATGGCCTACCTTAACGGGAAAAGACCTGACTTTCTTCACCTTGACGATTCCAGCATGAAGCCTGCGCTGTTCGAAAAGAATTATTTCAAGATCCCGCTTCAGCTATTGAAGTCCTACAGGATACTCCGAAAAGAATCCAGGAAGAACAAAAATGATAAAATCATTGAGGTGTCGGACACGCATACCGATTACTTCGGTCCGATCAATTCATATTCTCAGCCGTTTAGTGTTGGCATTAAACCTATCTTGTCGAAAGCCAAGGAACTGGGATGCGGCGTTTCAATATTCATGACAACGGCCCTTGCGCTTTCCATCCTGCGTAATCAGGGAGAGGATAAGGGCGATACGGTGGGTATTCTCAGCAGTTTTGATATGAGACCCTATTTCGGCGATAATCGACCTGTCATCGGAAATTACCTGAGGGCCACAATGTTGAGGGCGCATAGAAAACATTTTGATCATCCTAAGGAGATGATGAAAGATCTTCAGGAGCAGATGAACGTTTTCAGGAAACATCTCGAAAATAAGGAAATTCTCTTTCCGTGGATGATAGAGGAACTGCAGAAATTTATCGGCAGAAAAAACTTCGCGCGAATTATCAAGGGCAGCAAAAGAAAGGAAATTATGCGAATGACGTGCCATCATTCAACCGTCGGAAGCATGGATTTTTTGAACGCTCATGGGGATAAGGCCCATCTTTGCGGATATTATACGGCAACCGCCCATCATGCCTTGTTCTTCGGCCTTTCCACCCTTGATGGAGAGATACAATCGTTTTTCACGTATCCTGAAGCTGAGCACACGGTGGACGACATCAGGAAATTATATAAAGATCTCGATGAGGAATTCTTGCGGCTCCTGGAGCTGAAGGCATAGAAAAAAATTAAAAAGATGAAACAACAAACAATGCCGCATCATCACGAAGCAGGATATCAAAGCATTCCGGAGAATATTGAAGATAGTGATGATGAAATAGATTTGACAGGCAACATCGACTTGTTTAAGATTCATTTGTAAAATTTCAATTTCAAAAACTTGTTTGTAATTATTCTGACTTCAAGAAGGATAAAATTGAGCATGAACAGTGTATCCGTGTATGTCATGAACAGGCTGATTTATCAATTCTGCAGGGCCGGTTACGCACGCTTTAAAAATTCCCTCACACATGTCGAAGCCGTTCAGCGGAAGAAACTTTCCGAGCTTCTGGAATATTCCGAACAAACCGAATTCGGTCAAAGCCGTCATCTGAAAAAAGAAATGTCCTGGGAGAAATTTAACGACGTTCTGCCTGTCACCAAGTACGGCGATTGGGAGGACATGATCCTGCGGCAGAAAAAAAGCGGCCAACTGATTCTCAGCGGGGAGACATGTGCCAGATATCAGCCCACCAGCGGTTCAACATCCAAGGTGAAATGGATTCCTTATACGAAAAGATTCCTGTCCGAAATCGATGCGGTCGTGTCTCCTATTATTGTTGACAGCTATAACAGGGAAAAGAGGCTGTTTTACGGCAGTCAGTACTGGTCGCTTTCATGGATACCGACCGATTTGAGAAAAGATGATGATTCCAACACCAATGACGATCTTGAAGTTCTGCCCTGGTGGAAAAAGATGGTCGCGTCACAGACGATGGCGGTTCCCTCCGCTGTTTCTTTTGCCGAAACTTCCGAAGCTTCAATGATTGCGTCACTCGCGTACATGGCGTCAAAAAGACACCTTGCCCTTATTTCCGTCTGGAGTCCCACCTTCGCCATGAATATGTTTGAACAGATGAGCAATCACAGGTATGAACTGGCCGAAATACTCGGCAGCGGCGACTGGCGCGGATGGAGGAAGGAGTTGTCTTTTATCCCCTGTCCGCGATCAAGGACAGCATCATTGCTTCTGAAAAACTGGGATGGAGCCTTGACCGGGGACTTCTTTGAAAAGCTCTGGCCCGGCATGGGACTGATAAGCTCCTGGGCGACCTCGACCTCAAAGTTCTGGGCGGATGAGTTGATGAAACTTTTCCCGAAGGCTACTTTCATTGGAAAGGGATTATGGGCAACCGAAGGCGTCATCACCTTTCCTTTTGAAGGAAAATATCCGCTGGCCGTCACCAGCCATTTTTATGAATTTATGGACATCGATTCGGGCGAGATATTTCCCGCGTGGAAATTGCAGAAGGGGCAGGTCTTAAAACCGCTCCTGACGACCGGATCCGGATTGTTCAGATATACGATGAATGATAAAATAAAAGTGGTGGACTTCGCCGGGAATTGTCCCTGCTTTGAATTTCTGGGCAGGCTGGAAGGCGCGGACATGGTGGGTGAAAAGATGTCCCCCGAAATAGCGCAGGAAATCATCAATTCGGTAAACCGTAATTTTAAAGTAAATGCCCTGACGATTTTTGCCGTGACCGGTGAAAAATCGAGCGGAATGAAACCGAGATATATCATGTTATGCGAGAAGGAAAGCGATCATCCCGCCTTTGAGAATGTGAAAAAAATGGCGGAAAGTATTCTTCTGGAATCATTTCATTACAAACTTGCCCGTGACCTTCATCAACTTGCTCCGGCCGGGGCGTTGTTTCATCCTCTGGCCAGGGGTATCTATCAGAAAAGATCGGAGATCAAGGGCATGATTTCCGGCAATCTCAAGTTGGAGCCTCTCGTGCAATGCTCCAATGAAGAATGGCAAATGATTACCGTCGGTTTCAAGTAAAGAAATATTTGCAACTGCATCGGTCATCCCACCCTAATATATCGGAATGATTAAATGAATAATAATTGCGAAGCGGAAGAATATGTTGATGATATTTTGAATATATAAAGAAAATATTATGAATATTTTTTCACATTTTTTTGTTGACTATATGCCGCAATGATATTATATACAAACATCACATATCGTTTTGACTCTGAATAATTTGTAATTTAAGTGTATTACATCATGTAATGACTTAACGCTGAAATTGATTTCTATCTCTCGGGAAAGATTATCGATGAAGAAATTACGCATAATTTCTTCATCGATATGATTGTATTTGTAAAAAATATTTCACGCTGCACGTTGCCTCACACGGATGCCAAGCTGTACGTTGCCTCACATGGATCAAAGTTGTACGTTTCAAAGGATCAATGCATTAAAAGTATAATTGAATAAAGGGGTTAGACTGTCTTTTATCTTTTGGAAAAGATCATCCTGAAGAGATTGGTATAGTATTAATTTCTTCATTAAGTACGACCATGTAGGGAGGCTTTACAATGAAAGAGAAGCAAAGTGTCATCAAGGCGGACTTTTATCCGCTGGAAAAAATAACATATGAAGATATTAAGGTCATGCATGATGTGTTTGTTAAATATTACTATAATGCCGATTATCAAACATTTGTCCAAGACCTGAAGAAAAAAATAGGGGCAATCCTGGTTAAAAAAATTGATGACGATACGATTGTGGGATTTTCCACCATAGGAATAATTGAAAAAGAAATTAATAAGAAAAGATGCCTGGGCATGTTCAGTGGCGACACGGTGATAGAAAAAGAATATTGGGGCTTGCCGAATCTTCAAACAGCTTTTCTCCGCTTTATGATCAAGACGAGAATAAAATATCCATTAACAAATCTTTACTGGTTCCTGATATCGAAAGGTTACAAAACCTATCTTCTTATGGCCAATAACTGGGATAGTTATTATCCCAAATATGATAAGACGGAAGATGAAAAGAGGAAGTCCATTGTCAAGACCTTCTCGAACCATCTCTTTGAAGGGGTCTATGATGAGAAAACAGGACTCTTAAAATTCGGCGATAATTATCAGAAATTAAAAGAAGATATCGCCGAAATAACCGAAGAGATGAAAGAGAAGTATCCTAAAATCTCCTTTTTCGAGCAAGTAAATCCGACCTGGAGAGAAGGTACGGAGTTGCCCTGCCTTGCCGACATAAGCTGGTCATTCCTTTTGTGGCGTCCTATCCCCTTTGCCTGCAGAAAGCTACGGAATAAAATCTTTGGAAGTAGAAGCCGGGAGCAGATAAGAAAGATGCGGCAGGATAAAGAAGCGGCTGAAATTCATGATGGCTTAAGTCTTCATAAAAAAAAGCAATTAATCTAGAAACTCAGCCGGGGAATATAAAGGAGCTATTATGAAAATTCAGGAATTCATAGACAATCTTGGATGCACGATTGCCACAAAAGAGGACAATCAGACGGTCCTTGATTTTTATCATTCACTGGTCATGCAGGGTGGAAAATTTAATATAAAATTTGTGAAGGGTCCTGATTACTTTACCTTTATGGAGTATGAGAGCAGGATTCATTATGTGCTGTATTTTAAAAACAGTGAAGGCCGGCTGGAGGTGATGGGTTCTCTTTCCGTCCGTCCCTGCTATATTGACGGAAAGGTTGAATATGTCGGTCACTTTTCAGATCTGAGGGCAATACCCAAAAAAGAAAGAAAGACAAACTTTGACTGGAAGCAATTCAGCCTGGCGATCCTGGCGAAATATCGCGAAATTGAAGAGCTGAAAGGATGTCGTTACATACTCGGTTCATACATCATGGCGAACAGGAAGGCTGTAACAGCTTTCAAGGAGAGATCTCCTTTTGGTATCAGTGAAATATCCCGTTATCGCATGGTAAGCATTATCGGAAGGAAACCTCTCAAACTTCTCGGAAAAAAATCGCATAAGAATCCGGGTATGAAAGTTACGGTGGCCACAGGTCAGGATAAGGATACAAATGACCTGAAGGAGTTTCTTGATTCTCAGAACAAAAAGAGAATGCTGGGCTATGTCTTTGCCGGGGAACATGACGAACTTGCCAGGCGATTTAAAGATTGGGATGATTTTTCAATAAAATCTTTTTATATCGCCAGGGACGAGAAGGGCAAGGTGATCGGATGTTTTGCGTTGTGGAATCCAACCAGAGGCAGAAAGATCGTAATTGACAAATTTCCCAAAGCGCTTGGTACGGCCGTGAATATTGTCAAGCTCGTGGGCAGAAAGGCGCCGAAACAGGGGGCGGAACTGGAGATACTGTACCTGACCACGCTTGAATTATCGCATGCTCTTACGGCTGATCAGAAGAAATACGTCTTTAATGAAATGCTCGATTCGTTATATAAAAGCAAAATTAATAAGAAATATCATATGATAGCTTTTTGCGATTATGACAGGCAAAATATCAGCGAAGGTATGGATAAAGATTATATTCTTCAGAAAACGCCGACTCACCTTTATCAAATGGTCCATCCTGATTCCCAGGACATTATCAGGGAGGAGGACTATGATATTCATGTCGGACATGAGATGGTCCTGACGTAGCGAAAATTCCGGAAATGCGAATGAGTAAATTGAAACAAAGTAAACATAAAATTAAAGAAAGGATATTTTTATGATGAAATTCAAGCGTTGCTTTATTGCCATTGCTTTGGTCATATGTTTCTTGATACCCGCTGTTCCCGCCAGTGCTGATGATGCTTATGATGCCGCTTTTGCCTCGGCAATAGCTCAAGCCTCCAGATTGGTTTATGAAATTGCTACCCCCGGACTTGCCTATCCGTTCGCGCTGAATAAGGATGTGTGGTATGCCATGGTCGATAATTTGTTGCCTGTCGTGTCCGGCGTCAAAGAGGAACTGCGCCAAGTGGCGTTGAAGAAAGCACCGAAGCTCAAACCCGCCGCAACTCCGCCCGACCTTTCAGCAGTGGACTATGTTCTTGCAAATAACTACACGCAGGTCATCTCGTTTGGTGACAGCATGAGTGATAACGGCAATATGTTTCAGATTAGTATGGATCTTGCCAACTGGGGGTTACCCATGCCGCCGAACGACAAAGGCCGCTTTTCCAACGGGCCGGTTATCCTCGAAATAATGAGCGACGTATTAAACCGGCCATTGGTGAACTATGCCTTTGGAGGAGCTGAGTCCGGCAGGGAAAGTCTGATACCGGCTTACGGCTTCTATATCGGGATGCTCGATGAAGTAGATGATTATATCAGCAACCTGGGTTGGAGGCCGGCCGACTCTAAGGCGCTGTATGTTATCTGGACAGGCCCGGACGATTTTTATAAAGGCTTCAACATTTACAGAACCTCAACGGCAACGAATGTAGCGAACAACATCAAGACCGCGATGACCAAGTTGTACTATCGCGGCGCGCGCAACTTCTTCATTCCCGGGATGCCTGATTTAAGCATCACGCCCGCGGCGAGAGCATACGAAATTAATACGAAGGGCTACACAGAAGCGGCACGTACAAGAAGCATTGAAATGAGCAATGCATTGAATGCAATGCTGAAATCATTTGCCAGGCAATATCCGCTGGCCAAAGTGCGCACTTTCGACACTTTTACCGTTTTAACAGCGGAAAAGCAGAAATACGCCGATCTGGGTTACAACGTTACAGAGTCATGTTACACGCCGCCATTCTTTGGATTGCCCGGGCCGGTATGCGATAATCCGGGAAATTACCTGTTCTGGGATATGAACCATCCCACCTCATGGGTATCGAAAATTGTCGGTCAGTATTTCGCCCAAGCGGCAGTTGGCACTCCGCTGCCGTCGCGATGAAAAACAGTTTACACCCGGTGTGGCGCTCTTCAGAGCGCCACACCGATCAAAATCTATAACGAGCGATTCCGAAGAGCTCAGGGGCGGCGACCGTCCATTTCTATTCGGAAGTGATATTTATTTGATTTGTTATTTTGAGCTGTTCTTCAGATAGTTGAAATGAGCTCCAGCAATGTTTCAATCCTGTTCCTGCTTGCGAGCATTCGCGGCACGCCCAGTATTATATCGGCAGAATTCTCAGTTCCGCTCATCGTAATAAAAGTCGGAATGGAATCGAAATTCAGCGGGAGCAAAAATACGCTGGTGGCCTGGAAGCCCGCCGCGCGGTAGCGATCAACAGGTACCCTCCCGAGGTTTGTTATGAGTCCCGATATCTGATATCGTCCTGACGATCTCATCCTTTTGGTCGCTGAATCCAGCCCCATGGCCATAAGCCATGTAGGGATCAATGGATATAGTGTCCGAAATAAAAGACCTATATTCCTGCTTTGGTCCCGTACCTGTTTTTTTAGCATATCGGCAAAAAAATCAGGGGTTGTCCCGGGCGGCACCTCTATATTCACGCCGACGGTGAGGTTCGCGGTTGAAGGACTGATATGGTCTGTTCTGCGGTCAGCGGGCACATTGAAGATGACCTTCCCCTCGGAATGTTTTCTAGCCTCATCCGCCGTGAGAACGGCGATTCTCGGAAGCAGGTTTTTAAAGCGCCCTTTGATATACCGGCGTATCCATATCGTTCCGCGTTCGTTTCCGTCAGACGCTCCTGTCGGAGCGATACATCCTCCGGGGCGCGGTCCGGATAAATTATTTTTAAAAGAAATGGGGAGATCCATATCGGTAAGCGTGGAACTTGATCCGATGAGCGGCTCATTTCTCATCGCCCTGAATATATCCTCAATCCAGTGCATTGTGCCGCGTCCGTCCATTATCGCGTGATGGGTCCTGAAGCAAATTCTCAGAGGAGTGCCCTGAATGAGCATCACTTCACAAAGGGGCCCTTTCGATACATGGGGAAATGTCTCAAGCAGGAAAGGAGCTCCTTCTGAACTGAATCCCGACCAACCGCTTCCATCAACTTCCGTGATTCGGGGTGTTGCCCCTGAATCTATCCATCGGGCTCTTCCTGGAATTCCGCCCAGAACAATTCGGCTTCCCGGATTTGCTTCGGAAGCGGCTTCTACCGCCGATCTCAGGATATGAGCATCGATTGTGCCGTTTCCCTCTATCATCAGTCGATTGACAAAGGGATGGAATACGCGGTCGGCAGAAATCCAGATTTTTTCGTTTAAAGATACCTTTCTGGTATAACGTTTACCCATGACTAAATTTATCGCCTGCGAAATAGTTTGTCAAATCATCATTTAATAAATTGGTTTTCAAAAAAAGATCATTAAAGATTTGGGAAAAACGGTATTTGTCCGGCAAGCGAGACGAGTATTTCCTGTTTATCCGGAGAGCTTTTAATGAATGACCAATTCACATGACCGGCCAGCCATTTATCTTTAATATCCGGTCCAATCTCAGCGGTAACGATCTCGCCATAAATATATTTATGTAAATTATAACAAAAACAAAAATCACCAAGAGAGTACGCGGTCAACTTATTGACAGCGTCAATTATATTGTTAGCAACAGGTTGGACGGTATGTGAATGATGCCCGATGACCATGTCGAATTCTTTTAAAAGCAGAAGACCTTTATTGACGATATCCGCGCGGGGATAGAGTTCTATTTCATATCCCCAATGGGGGTAACAGATATTAAATAAGATATGATCATTTTTATTGCCGGGATGCGTTGTTTTTAAATCAAGTAAATCATCAAACCTGGCAATATAATCACACGGTTCATTGCTCCACATGGTACCGGTCCAGACACGGACATTTTCGTTAATATCAATAAATGGACTTTCTTTAAATCCAAAGACATGAAAACCGTTATCTGTCAGCAGTTGAGCGGATTTTCTGCAGGCCGTTTCTCCGAAATCACCGGCATGATTATTGGCGATGGACAGATAAAATTTATCCGGCGGAAATAATTCCTTTAAGTCATCAATAATAATTTCATCCTGTCTTAGCGCAACTCTTTGATGTTCCACGTTTGTGATTGTTGCCTCGAAATTTCCGATAATAGCGTCGCATCCCTTAAAAAAATCTTTCATTTCAGGAGAAAAACGCACCTTTTTCCCCATGACCTGCATAATATCTCCAATGAAACCAATTTTATTTTGCTTTTTTATTGGATTCAAACAAATCTTTTTATCTATAAATTGCACATCAAGCGGATTCTTTCTTCCTGTTCTAAAACAGATGCGCAATAAACATTGGAGTGATTCTTTTAAATCGTAGGGAGTCGGATATAAATCGTTTAATGTTTTCATTAATTTTATTTAAGGACAAGAGACCCTGTTTATTTTAGTCGAAAACCTGTTCCATAATAATCCGCTTTTGAGGCAGTGCATATTTCGATACGAGATTGAAAAAAAGTTTCGACACATGAGCATGAAACCTTTTTTAAACAAACATCAAATACATTGATTGTAATTTCCGCCGTATGGTGGCGGCCGAATTGAACTTAAGCTCACGGACAGGGCAATGAGCTTATAACTATTGAGTAACACATGAAATAATACCTGTCAAGTTTGCTGAACTATCTAATATTGAAAGAAATATTCAATTTCTAAGAAAAAGTATTTATTATAAATGCGCAGACCATCAGACGGGAAGAAATCGCTCTTTTTGCCGCTATGGGACATTCCGGCAAGGAGATTGCCGGCAAGCTCTTCATCACGGAATATACGGTGAAAAATTACCTGAAGGAAATATTTAAGAGAATCGGCTTCTGCAAACGCAGTGAACGGCCGGTGCCTGCCTGCATCAATCAGCCTTCTGATATCTTTTGCAGGCAGGCGCCGGTATGTCCTGACTTTTTATGCTAGATGGTTACCGTAATGAAATTTATTTTTCGGCATAAAGCGCATCAATCTGATTTTTAAGTCTCTCGGAAACAACCCGCCGTTTCAGCTTCATGGTCTGAGTCAGCGTTCCGTTTTGCAGACTGAAAGGCTCGCCGAGGAAAATAAATTTCTTGGGGATTTCATAACCGCCGTATTTTCCTTTGATGGAATTGAGTATTTCATTGGTAAGAAAGCTTTTCATCTCATCGCGCTGGACTAATTGGGCAGGTTCTTTAGGCAGATTGTTTTTTTCCGCCCACTTCCCCAGAGCGACGAAATCCGGAATAACAATACATACATTATAGGCGCGTCCTTCCCCGTAGATCATGGCATTTTCGATGTAGTGGTTGAGCCTTATATCTTCCTCAATCGCCGCCGGAAACACATATTTCCCGTTTTCCAGTTTGTACTGTTCCTTGAGCCGGCCTGTGATAAACAAGAAACCATCTTCATCAAGCCTGCCGCGGTCGCCGGTTCTGAAACCGCCGTCCGGAGTCATGACAGCCTTCGTCGCCTCAGGCTTGTTATGATAGCCCTGCATGACATTGGGTCCGTAAACCACAACTTCACCGTCCTTGGCATCCGGATCAACCATGGATTTGTCAATCACGACCTTGTAATTTTTCATAATGGGTCCCACGCTGCCGAGTTTGTATTTAGTCGGACCATTCAGGCTGACGCCGGGAGACGTCTCCGTCAATCCGTACGCGTCATACAGCGGTATCCCTATATCCCAGAAGAAATGGGAGATATCCACGTTCATGGCAGCGCTGCCGGTCATGGACCCTTTCAGTCTGCCGCCCAGTTTTTCCCGGACCTTGCTGAAAACCATCGCGTCCGCAATCTTAAATTTCAGGTTTGTCATGAAGCAGGATTTTCCCTCGGCGGCGAGCTCGCGCTTCTTTTTGGCGCTTTCCACTCCCATGACGAATAACTTTTTGGGAAGGCCGCCTTCTTCATTCATCTTTGTCCAGAGACCGTCGTAAACCCTGTTGAAAATGGTGGGAACAGCGGTCAGGAAGGTAGGCTTGACCAGCATGATATCTTCAACAACAGTGGACGCTTTTTCCGCCAGACCAACTGACGCTCCCAGACGGCAGAAGGTAATCAGTTCACCGAGGCCGTAAACATGCGCCCAGGGCAGGATCGAAAGGGAGCAGTCGTTTTCGTTCACATTCGGATAAGCCGCCACCGTGGCGTTGGCGTTTGATGTGATATTGTGCTGGCAAAGCAGCACGCCTTTCGGGTCTCCCGTGGTTCCTGATGTATAGATCAGGATGCAGATTGTGGTATGATCCGGGCGGACGCTCTTAACCTTCATGGCGGCTCCCTTTTTCTCAAGCTCCGCGAGCGTATCCGGGCCTTCGCCTTCAATGATAATTACTTTCTTCAATGCAGGTAATGAAGTAGTGAAGTCTTTTATCTTATCATAGATTTCTTTTTTGGCGATAAACAGCACTTTGACGTTGGCGTCGGCGATGATATATTTCCATGTCTGAACCAGTTCGGCTTCATACATTGGAACAAAGCGCGCCGCGAGTCCTGATGAGGCAAAAAAACATACGGCCCAGTCTTCGCTGTTATTGCTTATGATTCCCACCGCATCGTCTTTTTGTATGCCGAGCTGCTGCAGGCCGCTCCTTACATTGTCCACACGTTTGCCGAAATCCTCGTAAGTTGTCCAGTCATATTGTTTCTGTTTATTCTTGGTTCCCAGGAACGGCCGCTTGGGAAATTTAGCGACGCTCTGTTCCAAAATCTCTACGACATTATCCGGTTTGTCAATTTGATACATGGTGTTACTCCTATAAAATTCTTCTGATAGAGGACGCCGTGAATCTTCGCGGCGCCCTCTATATTGCACTTCAGTATACTTTTTTTGTTCTACTCTTTGGGCGCTCCCGTGAAGACATCAGACGTAGCAAAAATCGCGGTTGCGTCATTATTCATAATACACTCCGTCTTGCCGAAGAATTTGGGGAATTCCGCGGCGATAAAAAACTGAGACGACATTACGCGTCCGGAGTAATAGGCGGCCTCGGCATTATCAGCCAGCAGCTTCCTGCGGTCCGCGCCTTTGAGATCTCCGACCAGGGCTTTCATTTTGGGAATTGTAATCGTCAGGCTCCACAGGTGCAGCCAGGCTGAGATCAGCGGGAACATGGCTTGCTGCAGCGGTGTTGAATTGGCGAAAAGGGCGGCAATCTTGCCTTCCATCAGCTGGGTGCTCATCATTGTGATGATGTCGTCCAGCGTCTTTAAGCCTTTTTCCACCGGAGCGATATATTTGTCGTCAACGATGCCCTTTGCTTTATCGATTGTTTCCGTCATGCGTTTTTTCAGGATGGCATAATTATACTGTCCCGGATTCATCAGGATCTTGCGCATCTGAAGGTCCAGAGACTGAATGGCGTTGGTGCCTTCATAAATCGAAAGGACCTTGCAGTCGCGGGCATACTGTTCAACGGGATACTCCTGGCAATAGCCGTAACCGCCATAGACCTGCATGGCTTCCGCCGTCACCAGCCACGAGGCATCCGAAATGCCGGCTTTAACGATGGGGGTAAGGATTTCAACGATGGCCGTTGCTTCTTTAACTTCATCGGCAAGAGGCGATGAGTACATGATGTCCTCATGATAGGCCAAAAACAGTGTGAGCATCCGCATCGCCTCGACGGTGCTCTTCATGTAAAGCAGCATGCGCTTGACGTCGATGTGCTCGATGATGGGGGATTTCGGTCCTTTCGGTTTAGCTTCTCCCTGTATCCGGTTCCTGGCGTAAGTTATGGCGTGCATGTAAGCTGCGCTGGAAAGCGCCTCCGCCTGAACACCGGTATGGATACGGGCCGCGTTCATGAGCATAAACATAATCTTCATGCCTTCGCGTTCGTTACCCAGAAGATAGCCGACGCACTTGCCGTTATCGCCGAAACTCAGTGATGACGTGGCGTTGCCCTTGAGCCCCATCTTGTGTTCAATGCCCGTGCAGACCATATCGTTGCGCTCGCCGAGCGAGCCGTCTTTGTTAATAAGAAACTTCGGCACGATGAAAATGGAGATTCCCTTTGTCCCTTCGGGATCCCCCTCAATTCGGGCCAGTACCGGATGAATAATGTTGGACACCAGATCATTTTCGCCGTTCGAGATGAAAATTTTCTGGCCGGTGATCAGGTAGGTGCCGTCGGCTTGTTTGACGGCTTTTGATTTCAGCGCTCCGACATCTGAACCGGCAGACGGTTCGGTAAGGCACATGGTGCCGCCCCATTCTCCCGACATCATTTGGGGAAGAAACATGTTTTTAACTTCTTCGGAACCAAAGTGCGCAATGATGTGCATTGCTCCGGTGATCGAACCGCAGTACATGGTTAATGACGTGTTGCCGGCATTGAAATATTCCGCGGCCGCCATGGAGATACTGGAGGGCATGCCGATTCCCCCTTCTTCCGGGGAAAACGACAGGCTGTGGAAACCCGCATCGATGTGCGCCCTGAATGCTTTGTGGAATGATTCGGGCACTTTTACCTCATGCGTCTTGGGATCGAATTGCAATCCGTTTTTATCCCCATCGGCATTGCAGGCATAGAACTGATCAAGAGCAATCTTTTCCGCCAGCTCCAGCGTATCCTCATACGCGCTTCGATCAAAATCTTTATATTTTTCGAAACGGTTTAATTTCTCCAACTCCAGCAATTCAAAAAGAATAAACCGGACATCCCGCGAATCTACCAACGGATTTAGCGACATAAAAAACCTCCTTGTTTTGTAAAACTTTATTTCTAATGAATTTCATATATTACAAACATTGCGCGGTAATATCTAGATAGTTGAATTAAACAGAATAAACAGAATAAACAGAGATGTAATACACAACAGCAGAATTGGGACGTTTATACCTGGAATCAAAAAAATCTGATGTCACACGTCGTCTTCTTGGAAAGAACATTAACACTTAAAATAATATAACTTAATGCCTTCTATTTCAAGGAGTCTTTTGGTATATGCGGAGAAATTTTATAAATACCAAATAAATCAAATAGATCAATTTGTACAATACCGGAGATGAATAGCCCTGTGAGTTAACTTTGTGGATGAATAAAAAATAAAAGCGCGTCTGGATTGACCCAGCGCGGACTCGAACCACGGACATGCTGGTTAACAGCCAGCCGCTCTACCGACTGAGCTACTGGGGAACATATTTTCAAAGGTTCAATCTTTTCACCCGGTGGTTCATTTACTGTCAAATTACCGGGGAAATTTTTTTCTGGCGCTTCATAATACAAGAACGGACAGATGTCAACATCAATTAAATATTTATGTAAAATATTAAAATAGTTTGTCAATTCTCTAAAAATACCAAATTGGTCTGATATGTTTTAATATTTTACGACTAAAATTTATTTATCAAGCCGTATCATTTTCTTGCCTCAATAATAATGATGGGATATAAAAGCGCAACTTTAGAGGACGGGATGGCGAATGAGTTCCAAAGTTAAAGCAGGCAGTCAGGGATTTCTGAAAAAATACGTTCTGGATGAAGGGTTATGCACCGGTTGCGGCGCTTGCGTGAACCTTTGCCCTTATCAGGTAATCTATCATGACCGGACAGTGCAGTTGCATCCATGTGATCTGGAAAACGGCAAATGCTGCGCTTCTTGCCCCAGAACGGCAGCTGACCACACCCCTTTAAGAAAACTTCTTTTTGAGCCGGCCGACCTGACGCCGGAAATCGGCGCGGTGAAGGATTATTACTTTTCCCGGGCTGTTGATCCCCATTTGCGCGCGGTTGCCCAGCATGGGGCCACGGTCACGGCTTTGCTGGAGTTGGCGCTGGCCGAAGGTTTGATTGATTCCGCCATCGTCTCTTCCCGCGATCAGCAATTTTTACAAAACGGAGCCCTCGTCAAGGACAGAGTGGAAATAAGAAAAAATGCCGGAAGCAAGTTCATCGTATCGCCAACCGTTGCGGCTTTTAATCAACTGGTCACACAAGAAGCTGGCAATGTGGGGGTTGTAGCGACTCCCTGTCAGGCGCTGGCGCTGGCCAAGATGAAGTCCATTAAGGAAAATAATTCAAGAATCAGTCAACTGAAACTGGTCGTCGGTTTATATTGCGGCTGGACGCTTTCCATGGAAAAATATACAAAGTTGTTGTCTGAGAAAAATATTGTTCCGGAATCCATAAAGAAAATGGATATTCCGGCAGGAAAGAATATTCTGGAGCTTTACACGGATGACGGCGCGATATCGATTCCGTTTGACGAAGTGCAAGCCTGTATTCGGGATGCCTGTCAATATTGCATGGACAGCACGGCGGAATATGCCGATGTTTCGGTCGGCTCGGCGCGCTTTGCCGGAAATTGGGAAGAAGTGCGTGAGTGGAATCAATTGATCGTGCGGACGGAAAAGGGCAGAGAATGGGTGGATTTGGCTATAAAAAGGGGAGTTCTGGAAGTGTGGGAAGCTCCTGCTGCCAGTTTGCAGGAACTTAAAGACGCCGCTGCAAATAAGAAGAAAAACGCGCTGAAAAATATTATTCGAAAAAGCGGTTCGGTAAAGAATCTTTTATATTTGAAAAGTAATGATGCGGTAGTAAAAAAATATTTGGGAGTTAAGGGCAAGAATAGAACGGAGAAGAAAAAGTAAAGAAATCTCCCCTAACCCCTCTTTAGGAAAGAGGGGAATGTATAGTAGCAATACGGGCATAATATAAAAATGAGCAGAAAATTATGAACAAATTATTGTCACCGGCCCAAACCGAAGTTTTATTCATGGGCAATGAAGCCATAGCGCGCGGCGCGCTGGAGGCGGGCGTCAGTGTCGTTTCCGGTTATCCCGGAACCCCATCTTCGGAAGTAATCGAACGCTTATCCGATGTCGCCCGCGAGAGAAAGCTTTACGTGGAGTGGTCAACCAATGAAAAGGTGGCCCTCGAGGTGGCCGCCGCCGCTTCTTTTGCCGGTTTGCGCTCGATGTGCGTGATGAAGCAAAACGGCGTCAATGTCGCCTCCGATTTTCTTTTGCATCTGGCCTCTTCGGGGACGCGCGGAGGGATCGTTCTGGTCGAATGTGAAGATCCCGGCGCTCTATCGAGTGTTAATGAAGGCGAGTCAAGGTATTTCGCGCGCATGCTGGAAATTCCGCTACTGGAGCCGGCCAGTCTTCAGGAAGCCAAGGATTTGACCCAATGGGCGTTTGAGTTATCGGAAAAAATCAGGAATGTTGTCATCCTGCGTTCGGTGACCCGTATGTCGCATGCCAGCGGTAACGTCATCTGCGGCAAGCTTCCGGAGAAATTTAGATCTGCTGAATTTGTTTCCGACGGATCGTTTATGGATCCCCTGAAAGGACCGGTTGTCAGCACGCCGGTGGTGGTCAAACACGATCTCCAGCAGAAAAAATTGCAAATCGCTGCTGAACTTTTTGAGAAGAGTCCTTTTAACGATTACTCCGGTCCCAAGCGTCCGGAACTTCTGATCATCACCAGCAGCGCCTGTTTCCTTTACAGCAAAGAAGCATTAGAGATGCTGGGTCTGCAAAAGCGTGTCGGGATTTTAAAACTCAGCTGCACCTGGCCTTTGCCCGTGAAGCTTCTTAAAAAATATCTGCGCCTGACCGATAAAATTATGGTTGTGGAAGAAGTCCTGCCGTTTCTCGAAGAAAATATCAAAGTCGCCGCCATGGGCATGCTCAAAGAAACCGGCATCAAAACTTTTTACGGAAAAATGGATAAAACACTGCCTTCTGTCGGTGAGTTGAATCCGGATATTGTTGCCGCGGCTTTAAGCAAATTAATGAAAGTAAAACGAAAATTATTGCCTGCCGGTTATATGCGGGAAATACAAAAGATAGCGCCGTTGATCCCTCTACGGGAGCAGACGTTTTGCCCCGGTTGTCCGCACCGTGCGTCTTTCTGGAACATTAATACGGCGTTGAAACTGGATGGCCGCGATGGGATTGTTTGCGGCGATATCGGCTGCTACGCGATGGCGTCGCTTTGGCCGGCTATTGGTTTCCATACCGTGCGCACGCTTCATTCCATGGGATCGGGTACGGGACTGGCGAGCGGTTTTGCCAAGCTGGAAGCTTTCGGTCTGGATAAACCGGTTATGGCGGTTTGCGGCGATTCCACTTTTTATCACGCCGTGATCCCGGCGCTCATCAACGCCCACCATAACAAAGCGGATATGACCTTTATCGTTCTGGATAACGCAGGAACAGCGATGACCGGATTCCAGCCGCATCCCGGTATTCATGAAAGCGCCATCGGCGAGCCTCTTCCTTCTGTTGAAATTGCCGCAATCTGCCAGGCGATTGGCGCAAAAGTCGCCATCAGCGATCCTTTCGATCTGGAAGCGACAAGCAGAATTCTAACGGATTTTATGGCGGAGCGCGGCTCGTTGAAAGTATTGATCATGAAACAGCCGTGTGCTTTGAGCCCCGAAAAAAAGGGCAAGAAACAGTATCAGATGAAGATCAACGAAGAACTTTGCCTCGGTGAGAGTTGCGGCTGCAACCGTTTATGCACCAGGATTTTCCGCTGTCCGGCGCTGAACTGGGACAGAACTAAAAAGAAAGCCGCAATTGACGAAGTCATCTGCGCCGGCTGCGGCGTTTGTTATTCGATTTGTCCGCAGAAAGCGATTATCAGAACGGAGGCGGATGGATGAAAATGTTATTATCGAATGATCCTACAAATGTTATTATCACCGGCGTCGGCGGGCAGGGGAACGTTATGGCATCCCGCGTGCTGGCCGGAATGCTGGTTAACGCGGGCTTTATCGTCACCATCGGGGAAACCTTCGGCATGTCCCAGCGCGGCGGCTCCGTGATGAGCCACTTGCGCGTATCATCAACGTCCGTTTTGAGTCCGCAGATTCCGCAGGGCAGGGCGGATATTGTGATTGCGCTTGAGCCGGTGGAAGCCCTCAGGGTGCTGGTCAAGTATGGTAATCCCCATGTTGCGGTTCTGACCAATTCGCGCATGGTTTATCCCATGGGCGTTATCACCGGAGAATTTAATTATCCAACTCTGGATGAAGTCAAAACGATGTTTGAAAAAATATCCGCGAAAAACTGGATCATCGATGCCACGTCCGTGGCGGTTGATCTGGGTAATCCCGTTTTGAGTAACATTGTCATGATCGGCGCGCTGGCCTCAACGTCATTGTTGCCCATTGGCCGACGTGCCTTTGAAAAAGAAATTACCAAAAGCATCCCCGCCGGTAAGCGCGAAATAAATTTGAAAGCGTTTGATGCCGGCGCAAAAATGCTTTAATGCGGATTATCTTTTGCTTCCTGAAAAAAACAAATAATTATTTTTATTAAGCATGCTTTCTTTGAACCGGTATGAATTAAAATTTGAACTCAAATTTAACATGTGTTAAAAAACAATAAAAAAGAAAATGTTGGGTTACTTTAAAGTTGCTGAGGAGGTAATGTATTTTTAATATATTCCCCAAAGACGATTACGAGCAGACTTTGAGAATCAAAAGATTTCTCATTGCCTTTGTATCGTACTTAATATTTTGTGCTTTAACCGACTTCAGTTTTTCACTGGGACTTACCTCCGTACCGTTACATGTTCTGGCTGTTTCTCAGTTAGGAATTCTTGCCGGCAATATTTTGATATATATGATGATCAGAACCGGATTTAGCAGACGGTTTAAAGATCCGAGTCTGACGTTTCTGCAGATTCTGATAGCTACTTTCTGGACCATGGAGGTTTTGTACTACGCTGAGACGACGAGAGGCATGGCGCTGCTTCTTTATTTCGCCATATTTATTTTCGGACTTTTCAAGTTAAATGTCCGGCAATTTCTTTTTCTGTCTTTTTTCACCATTGCCGGTTATGCAACCGTCCTCCTGCTCCTTTACAAAAACCATCCTCAATCCATCAATGTTAAAACCGAAATGTTGAACCTCGTGGCTCTGGCGATCGTTCTGCCCTGGTTTTCACTTGTGGGAGGATACATTACCCGGCTCAAGGCCAAGATTTCCAATGCCTATTATAAAATTAAAGAAACGGAGTCAAAATTCAGCACAATTTTTGATTCCGCGTCGGATGGAATCATCGTATTAAATGTCAGCGAAGGGAAATTTTCGGACGCCAATGACAAATTCTGCAATATGCTGGCCTATACAAGAGAGGAACTTCTCAAGTTGAACATATCTGATCTCCATCCTCCGGAAGCGGTCTCTTTCGTTACGGATCAATTTAAAAAACTCATCAAAAGAGAAATGATTATCGCAAAGGACATCCCTGTTCTTAAAAAAGATAGAACAGTTTTTTTCGCGGATATAAGCGGTTCCCTGATCACTTTAAATAAAAAGGAATACGCCGTTGGCGTGTTCAGAGATATCACCGAACGCAAAAAGGCGGAAGAGTTGCTCAAACAAAGCGAAGGCAAATACCGCCTTCTGGCGGATCACATGAGAGACCAGGTGTGGATCATGGATCTGAAATTAAAAGCGACCTACATCAGTCCATCCATAGAAAAGTTAATAGGGTACACACTTGATGAAATCAAAGAACTGCCGTTGGATAAACTTCTCACCTCAGCCTCTTTTAAGGCAGCGATGGATTTCTCTTCCATGGAGATGCCCAGGGCTCTGGCTTCTTCAGATTATACTGTAACCCGTTCACTCGAATTGGAATTTGTTTGTAAAGACAGCCGCACCGTATGGTTGGAATGTGTCTTTACGTCGATAAAGGATAAAGACGGGAAACTTTTATCCTTTCTTGGCGAAGGGAGAGACATCACCGAGCGCAAACTTATAGAAGACAGATTACGCTCTGAGCAGCAACGGTTCCGCGCATTAATAGAACACTCTTCCGATATCATTGTTGTCGTTAATTTGAAAGGTACGATCTCTTATATCAATCCCGCAGTGGAGCATGTTTTAGGATACAAGCCTGAAGAAAGGATTGGGGCCAAGGGATTTGAACTCATTCACCCGGATGATATGAGCTTTTTGGCAGAATCATTCACGACCCTGGTCGCGGATCCAAACCCTCATGTTATAAAGGGTGAAATGCGTCTTCGTCATAAGGGCGGCAGCTGGCTTACGCTCGAAGCTGTGGGAAGCAATCTGATAAACAATAATGTTGTTGAAGCTGTAATTGTTAATTACCGGAACATAACCGAACGTAAGAAGGCGGAAGAAGTTCTGAGAGAAAGCGAACAGCGGTACCTGGAACTGAGCATCATCGACGATCTCACACAGCTTTACAACTCAAGACATTTTTATGATCAGCTGAAAAAGGAAATAGAGCGTTCGAATCGCTATAAACAGCCGTTAACCCTTCTGCTTCTGGATCTCGATAAATTTAAGGAGTTCAACGACACCTATGGTCATGTTGAAGGAGATAATGTGTTATCCCGACTCGGTCAGGTTATCAAACGATGTCTGCGGGAGACCGATTCCGCTTATCGTTACGGCGGCGAGGAATTTACAATCCTGCTGCCGATGACCACTCGCGAGGAAGGAATGATCACGGCGCAAAGAATCCAAAAAGAATTAACGGAAGAGACGTTCTCTCCCGTGGTGAGTCAAAAGATTTATGTGACGGTGAGTATCGGTCTGGCGGAGTACAAGGCCAAGGAAGAAATGAAATCGTTTGTTCATCGGGCGGATCAACTCATGTATAAAGCTAAGACTAACGGAAGAGATATGATTTTTCATGAATAATAATGTCATGAATGATAATCTTCAAATTTGAACACGGTACCATGCTGACATTGAGCCGGTGTAATCCGTAACCCTCATTTCATGCTTTCTTTATTTTCCCCGGGTTGTGTTCACGCTCGAAGAAATAACCGCCATCCCGCATACAGCGATTCCGGAATTAAGTCCAAAGCGCCGGACGCTTCTGCGACCGGTGTAAATCCGCACGCGCCGCAATTTATTTTACCCCGGTTTTTGACATAGCAGCCTTTCGTAATGGTTCCATCCGGATCGGCATTAATCAGAATGTCATCATGGCAGGCCCAGTTATTTTCAATCATTGCTTTTAGTCTGCCCGACGAATTCAAAATAGGCAAACCCGATTTTTTCAGTTTCAGCAATTTTTCAATAACGGCACGGCGATCTTCGGATGAAAGAGAAAGATCATCTTCCCCCTGATGATAAGGATAAAAGAACTGAACGGTCATCCCTTTCAATGTCGGCATTTCCTGCACCCATTTTGCCAAGGAATCAACCGTCTGCCAGTTGCGGCGATTCAACGTGCAATGAATAAAAACCCGGGAGTGCCTGGTCTTTTCAATGTTGGAGCAAATACGGTCAAAGGAATCACTTCTCAAATAATCGTGGATATCCTTCAAGCCGTCGAGGCTCACCCAGAGCGTATGGGAGGGAACATCCAGAGGCAGGGTGCCGTTGGTTGTCACCGCCACACGCAGAAAGTGTTTCCGGGCATAAAGAACAAGATCGTGAAGGCGATGAGAACCGTCGCGCCACAGCAGCGGTTCACCGCCTTCAAAAACGATCATACGGGCGCCGAGCCGGCGCAGGGAGTCCAATGTCCCAATGGCCGTATCCCAGGACATGTGAGCCTCCTCACGATCAGCCCGCAGATGAAAAGGGCAGGCGCGGCAGGTCAGATTGCAGCGATAGGTAACCTTGAAGCTGGCCAGAAGCGGTAATTTGCGCCCCAGGAATTTTCGCTGCAGGAAAAACCATGGCAGATCAAGGGGCCAGGATAAATGATTTGTCTTTAAAATTTCTTTGTTTTTGTTCAAAGCGATATGAAAAATCTCCCATGATGATATGTCTTCTGTAAAACTATAGGAACAAAAGAAAAGCCTGTCAACCTTATAAAAAAGTAATATGAGCCTTCAGAATTTGTCACAAACCGGTTTTTCTGTAATAACTTTCTCTTAAGTCAAGACGTCTGTCTTCTATCCCTGATATCCACAAAATAAAATTGTCTGAAATCTGTTGAAAATTCATTTTGCCGGGTGGAAATTACCAGCAAATTAGTATAAGTAGTGGTTGACATGACCCGATTAGAACTTATATTATCGTCAATGCAAATTAACCGAGGGGTGAAGGAATGAAGGATGTTTATTCGGCAATAAAAGTAACGGATAATGTTTACTGGGTTGGCGCCATCGATTGGACAATCCGGGATTTTCATGGCTATACCACGCCGCACGGCAGTACTTATAACGCCTATCTGGTCATGGCGGATGATATTACCTTAATAGATACGGTCAAGGCGCCGTTCAAGGATGAAATGCTCTCCCGCATTCGATCCGTTGTCGATCCTTCCAAAATAAAATATATTATTTCCAACCATTCCGAAATGGATCATTCCGGTTGTCTGTCCGAAGTGATTGATTTCATAAAGCCTGAAAAAGTTTTCGCTTCGACGGTCGGTGTAAAGACATTGAAGGAATTGTTCCATGATACGCATGAAATCACACCCGTAAAAGACGGTGAAACGCTGAGCCTCGGCAATATGGAATTGACTTTTATGGAAACGCGTATGATTCACTGGCCGGACAGCATGTTTACTTATCTGGCCAAGGATGAACTCTTATTTTCACAGGACGCTTTCGGTATGCATTTGGCGAGCTTGGAGCGCTTTGCCGATGAAATTCCTGCGTCGACGCTGGAGTATGAAGGAGCGACGTATTACGCCAACATTGTTTTGCCTTATTCGCCGGTTGTTTTGAAGACGCTGGATAAGGTTGCGGCATCGGGAATGAAAATCAAAGTGATAGCTCCCGATCACGGACCGGTCTGGCGCAAAGATATCGGATGGATTATTGATCTTTATAAAAAATGGGCTTCGCAAAAACCCACGGCCAAGGCGGTTGTGGTTTACGCCACGATGTGGCACTCCACGGAGAAGATGGCCGGCGCCATCAGCGAAGCTTTGGCCCAGGCAGGCGTGAAGGTAAAGCTTTTGTCGATGAATGAAACTCACCGCAGTGAAGTCATTTATGAAGTGCTTGATGCCGGCGCGCTGATCGTCGGTTCACCGACATTGAACAACAATATTCTGCCCCAGATGGCGGATGTAATGACCTATCTGAAGGGATTAAAACCGGCCAATAAGATTGGCGCGGCTTTCGGATCGTATGGTTGGAGCGGAGAATCAGTCAAGCACTTAGAGGCAATGCTCAAAGAAATGAAGGTGGAAATTGCCGCGGAGTCAATTGCCGTGAAGAATGTTCCCGATGACGATGTTTTGAGAAAATGTCACGAAATGGGTAAGGCCATAGCGGCGGAGCTGCTCAAAAGAGCTACTGTGGCCAATTAAATATACGGAAGAAGCTTTAATTCCCTCTCCCTTGAGGGGAGAGGGTTAGGGTGAGGGTGAAGACTGGCGTATGTCGGTTGAAAAACAAAATTACCCCCTCCCCTTTATCCCCTCCCTCCAGGGGAGGGGAAATATTTTATGTGGACGTAACGATTAAAACTCGAATTGAAAAAATATTAAGGAGTGAAAAATGAAAAAATATGTTTGCGGAGTATGCGGTTACATTTACGATCCGGCCAAGGGAGACAAGGACGGGGGCGTTGCTCCTGGAACGTCTTTTGAAGATTTGCCGGATGACTGGTCCTGTCCGGTTTGCGGGGCGGCGAAAGAGGAATTCGCGCCGGAATGATTTTTATTGTGATGAAAGGATAAATCAATGGATAAAATCCAGGATGCGTTGAATCAGGCTTATACCGGTGAAGCAAAAGCAGCCCTGCGGCTCAAAGTTTACGCGAAGAAGGCCGAAGAGGAAGGCTACAAACAAATGGCCCGTCTTTTCCGCGTTATTTCTTTTTCGGAAGAAATTCACGGCGCGAGAGCCTTAAGAGTGCTCAGGGAAATCAAAGGTACGGAAGAAAATCTGGCCGCGAGTTTTGAATCGGAAAAAAAAGTTGCCGAAGTCGCTTACGATCAGTTTGTAAAGCTGGCGGAAGAAGCGGGCAATAAAGAGGCAGTGCTGCATTTCAGCCAGAGTAAGGATGTGGAAGAAACTCATGCCAAGCTATACAAACAGGCCATGTCGGACTTCATGGAAGAAAGAGAAACCACTTACTACGTTTGTGAGGTTTGCGGTTATGTATCGGATGGCGTTTTGCCCGAAGTATGTCCGGTTTGCGGCGCCCCGGCAAAAATGTTTGTCCCTTTTAGTGAGTAAGAGTAATCGATTATAACCCACTCAAGTTTATAAGGTGAAAATATGCGCATTCGTTATCGAGCAGTGATTGCCTTGTTGCTTTTGAGCTTTTTATTTCCCGGCGGCGCAATTTGTGAAGAAAAGCCGCTTCTGGAAATAGGCGTGGGTCTGGGGCTGCTCCAGATGCCTGATTATCGGGGCTCGGACGAGAACCGGTTGTATCTTCTGCCATATCCTTACGTCATTTATCGCGGCGATATTTTAAAAATAGAAGAGCAGCGCATTACGGGACAGATTTTTAAAACAGATCGTGTATTACTGGATTTTAGTGGTTTTGGCGCAGTGCCGGTTAAGAGTTCCAATAACACTGCCCGCACCGGGATGCCGGATCTTGATGCGACTTTTGAATTAGGACCGGCTTTAAAGATCAGACTTTGGGAAAGCAGGGAGGATCAGTTTAAAATAAGCTTGTCCCTGCCGGTCCGGGCTTTTTTTTCTACGGATTTTACTTCCGTGAGCCGCGAGGGTTGGGTGTTCAGCCCGCGAATTAATATTGTCAAAGATGATTTAATCCCTGATACCGGATTAAATCTGGGAATATCCGCAGGACCGATGTTTGCCGACAGCGGTTATCATGCCTATTACTACACAGTGGAGCCGGCTTACGCGACGGCGGAGCGCCCGGCATATTCGGCAGGCGGCGGATACAGCGGTTCGACGCTTACCGTTGGTTTGGGCAAGACCTATAAGCAATTTATTTTTAATGCTTTTGTGAGCGCTGATTTTCTTCAGGGAGCGGTTTTTGAAGACAGCGCTTTGGTGAAAAGGGAAACTTCCTTTATGAGCGGTATCAGTCTTTCCTGGATATTCTATAAATCGGCAAAAACCGTTAATGTGGAAAAGTGAAAGAGTGAAGAGTGAAAGGTGAAAGGTGAAAGGTGAAAGGTAATATATGTTAGTTATTATAACAAGATGGTTGATCATAACGGTCGCAATTCTGCTTGCTTCGCAGTTTGTGCCCGGTATCAGAGTGGATAATCTTACAACGGCAGTCATTGCCGCCTGTGTTTTAGGTCTTATCAATATTTTCGTAAAACCGATTTTAGTTTTTCTGACTTTGCCCCTGAGCATACTGACCCTGGGATTGTTTTATTTTTTCATCAATGCGTTTTTGCTGAAGCTCGTGTCTTATTTTGTATCGGGATTTCAAATCGATAATTTCTTCTCCGCGTTTTTAGGCTCTCTGGTGATAAGCATTGTCAGTTGGCTGGCCAATTCTTTTATTTCCCATCATAAAATAGATAAACCGAATGATCCCGAATATATCGACTTAAGAAAAGGGGACGATGGAAAATGGCGGTAGCGGGAACGCTCGATTTGACTCCGGCGATGAAGCAGTATGTAAAAATAAAAGAAAAATATCCCGACTGCATTTTGTTTTACCGCATGGGTGATTTCTATGAGATGTTTTTTGAAGACGCGGTAACGGCCGCCCCTGTTCTGGAAATCACTCTCACCTCACGCAATAAAGGAAAAGAAGACAGTGTGCCTCTTTGCGGTTTTCCGTATCATGCCGCGTCCGCGTACATTACCAAACTTGTGGAAAAAGGTTTCAAAGTGGCGATATGCGAGCAGGTCGAGGACCCCAAAAAAGCGAAGGGAATCGTCAAAAGGGAAGTGATCCGGGTCATCACCCCCGGTCTTCTTCTGGATGAAGAAAATCTGGCTGCCGGTGAAAATAATTATCTGGCCTGCCTTTGCGCCGGCAAAGATAATCTTGGCCTTGCTTTTCTGGATATTTCCACGGGAGAATTTCAAATCAGTGAGTTTTCCGACCGCGAATTTTTCTTCATTGCCATTGCCGGACTTGATTTTAAAGAACTGATCCTGTCGAGGGCCTTCCCTGACAAAATACTGATCAAGATGCTGGAAATACAAATGCCGGAGCTTCTGATTAATTATCTGGATGAGGAATGTTTTCAAACGCAAACGGCGGAGGCTTTGCTCGATCAGAATTTCACCGCGGACATGCTGGACAGATCAAAGATAAAAGAACATCCGGCGGCCCTGATCGCATCGGGAGCAATTTTAAGTTATGTTAACCGGACGCAAAAAATCAATCCTCAACACATCAGCGAAATTAAATGGTACTCCACGGAAAATTTTCTTCTTCTTGATGAGGCTGCCCGTCGTAATCTGGAAATATTCACGACCATTCAGAACAACTCCAAAGCCGGTTCTCTTTTTTCATTGTTCCATGAAACGCTGACGCCGATGGGAACTCGCCGCCTGCGCTGGTGGATGAATTATCCGCTGGTGGATGCGGAAAAAATCAAAGCCCGTCTGGCCGCGGTGGCCGAAATTAAGGATGAACATACCCTGCGGTCAAATTTGCGCAAAGCGTTGTCGCACATTTATGACATGGAAAGACTGGCCGGACGTGTATCTCTGCGTGTGGCGAATCCCCGGGATCTCATCGCGTTGAAAGTTTCTCTTTCGGCCATACCGGGACTCAAATTGATGCTTAAGGATTGCACGGCCCCGGCGATTGCCGCGATCAGGTCGCGGTTCATGGAGATGTCTGCCGTCATCGAATTGATTTCCCGGGCGCTGATTGATGATCCGCCTCAAAAAACACAGGATGGCGGTTTTATTGCGGCAGGCTTCGACGAAGAACTGGATAAACTGAGATCCATCAGCCGCGACGGGAAAAAATGGATTGCCGCGATGGAAGCCCAGGAGCGGAAAAAAACAGGAATTAATTCTCTGAAGATCGGTTTCAATAATATTTTCGGCTACTACATTGAAGTGACCAAAGCCAATGCCGCGATGGTTCCCGATTCCTACACAAGAAAACAGACGCTGGTTAACGCCGAACGTTACATTAATCAGGAATTGAAAGAATTTGAGCAAACCGTTTTAAACGCGGAAGAAAAAATCGGAGAAAGAGAACAGGAGCTATTTTTTGCCCTGCGCGATCATCTTGATCAGTATATCACGGATATCCAGAAAAATTCATTTCTTGTCGCTGAGCTGGACGCTCTGGCCGCGCTGGCGGAGGTTGCCGAAAAATATCATTACACCTGTCCGGAAATAAATGATGACGATACCATTGAAATCAAAGACGGACGCCATCCCGTTGTGGAAGCGGCGTTGAAAAAGGAAGGCTTTGTGCCCAATGATTGTCTGATGGACTTGCAGAACAATAAGCTGCTCGTTATTACCGGTCCGAATATGGCGGGTAAATCCACTTATATCAGGCAGGTGGCCTTGATTGTCCTTCTGGCGCAAATGGGAAGTTTCGTCCCGGCGGCGAAAGCCAGAATCGGCCTTGTCGATAAAATATTCACACGCATCGGTGCGTCGGACAGTCTGATTAAGGGGCAAAGCACGTTTATGGTGGAGATGACGGAAACCGCGGAAATTTTAAAGAATGCGACTTCCCGCTCTCTGGTCATTATTGATGAAGTAGGACGCGGGACTTCCACATTTGACGGACTGAGCATTGCCTGGGCGGTTGCCGAATACATTCATGATTTTCAGGGACGCGGCATCCGCGCTCTGTTTGCCACGCATTACCACCAGCTGACGGATTTGGTGGTAACCAAAAGTGGAGCAAAAAATTATAATATTGCGGTGAAGGAATGGGGAGAAAAGATAATTTTTCTGCGCAAAATTATGGAGGGCGGCGCCAGCCGCAGTTACGGCATCGAAGTGGCGCGCATTGCCGGCGTGCCGAAGGAAGTGATTGCCCGCGCCAAGGAAATCCTGCATAATCTGGAAAAGGGAGAATTTGACGAAATCGGCATGCCTCGCATTATCCGGGGAACCCGCGATGGGAAAAATGCGAGTCCCCAGTTGAATCTTTTTACAAGAAAAGAAAGCGCGATGGCCCTGGAAAATAAAGATAAAGAAGTTATCGCCGAACTCAAAAACATTGATATTCATTCCATGTCGCCGCTGGAAGCGCTCAACAAATTAAGCGATCTGAAAAACAGGATTTTGGATTGATAAGAACGATTGTTTTCTCCATGCCATCCAACCGCAGGGCACGAAAATCCGGGAAATATCATTGATTGATTTCTTGCATGAGATAATGAAAAATGCTGATGCACGCAAGCGATAGAAACAAATATTATTCATTGGATCATGTGCCGTTTTTCAATGTCGCAGCCAGATAGATGGAAAATTTTGTTCCGGAATTGACAACGGATTCTACCGTAATCAATCCTTTATGGTATTTGATGATGGAATCGCTGATGGCCAGTCCCAGGCCGATACCGCCGTGTCCCGTGGTTTTTTTAGTCGTAAAATAGGGATCGAATATACGGGAAAGATTTGCACGGGGAATTCCTACCCCGTTGTCCTTAATAATGATCCGCACATAATTGCCCTGTCCCTGAGATTTGATAATTGTTCCGACTGTCGTATTTTCGGCAATAAGGTCCACGGTTCCGCCTTCGGGCATCGCCTCTTTGGCATTAATCAAAACATTTTCCACAACCTGTTTTATCTGGGCGGCATCGATTTCGCAGGGCCACAGGTCTTCGGCGATGGAGATATTGCAGGTGATGTTGGAATCTTTGAAAACTTTTTCGGTGGCTTCCCGTAAAACGGGTCCGATGTTTTCCAGTTTGCGAACCGGATAACCGCCCTGGGCGAATGTAATCAGGCGGTGAGCCAGTTCCTTGGCCTGCAGGCCGGCGCGTTCAGCTACCGCCAGACCATCCTCAAGAATTTTATCCTCATCAGTGGCGGATATTTTGGCCAGAAAAACATTGCGCAGAATCGCTGTGAGAAGGCTGTCAAAGTCCTTGGCCACTCCGCCGGCGAAGGTCCCCAGGGATTCCAGTTTTGTCCGCTGAAGAAGCTCTTCCTGCGCCACTTTTTGTTCAGAGATATCTTCCAGCGTTTCCATGGCCCCGAATAAATTTCCGCCGGAATCGATAAGGCCTGCCGAAGTAATACGAAACCATTTACCCTTCTCGCCCATATCCGGATAAAACTGCGTGACCTCGTAAGCGTCTTCGAGCAGTTTAGACCGGCTCCATCTGTTCGGATACAGTTCGGCAATCTGACCGGTTTTCCCGTCCAGAATCAGATCGGCCAGACAGGGACGTTCTGTATTGTAAAACGCCCGCCAATGCTGATTGGTGCCGAGAACTTCGCTGGGTTTGATTTTGCTCAAAGTTTGCAGTGCCCTGTTCCAGTAAATTACTTTATGATCTTTGTTGATCACGAAAGTGGGAATAGGGGAGCCGTGGATAATGCTGAGTAATTTTTGTTCGTCCCGGCTGACGCGCCACATCGTATAAACAACGCTTGCGATTACCGCCATTGCCAGAACAAAAACAAAGATGAAAATATAGTAATGGTTCATAGTTATGATCGCGTATGGACAGGTATCCTGATTTCAGGCCGGACCCAATATGTTTTATATGCCGGTCTGATTTTTATTGAGGCTTTTGATAGCAAGGTTGGAGTAAAAATGCAAGGCCGGAAAAAAATAGTCATTCCTAAAATATTTGACTCCCCAACCAATCGTTTGCTGATTCGCAGGATATCCATAGTAATTATTTGATTTTAATAAAACATTACTGTACAAAATAGAAACAATATACTTAAATATTTCCCCGCTCAACCCACGGCAGGTTTTGGGAAATATTTTTGCCGGCAGATTCAAAGAACAATTTTTGCTTTAATGTTCATGCCGGTGATTTTGGATATCTCATATGGAAAAATATCGAATCTATTGCTCCGGTCCGCTATTTTGCGCGGAAGAAGTCGGCGGCATGAGCGCCATTGCCAAAGTGCTGGAAGACTCAGGTTTTCAGACATTCCTGCCGCATCGTGACGGACTGGAAAAGTATGTCATGCGTTTTTCAAATGCGTCGCTTCTATCGGCCATTTCGGGGATACGCCGGCGTGTTGACTACGCTATATTCTCTCTGGATGTCTACGAGTTGATCGAACGTTGCCATGCCGCGGTATGCAATCTGAATGGACGTGTTCCCGATGAGGGCATGATTGTTGAAGCCGCCCTTGCGTCTGCCGCCGGCAAGCCGCTGGTGCTTTTCAAAGATGATGTCCGGGCGCCTTTTGGCGGTTATGATAATTCAATGCTCACAAGTCTTGCCCATGGAAAGATTGTCGGAAATCTGAAGGAATTACCCGCTGCGCTCAGGAAGGAAATGTCTCAAAAAACAAATAGAGCATCTCTATCAGGCGATTTGCAGAAAGCCATTTCATATGGAAAGCGGATTTCATCGGTCCTGGAGCATTTGCCGGGAAATATGGGGGAGAAAAAGTGGGCGGAGGAAGTGCTCACTCAGGTCATGGATCAAGCCCTGAAAGAGGAATAACGGTTGTTGAGCAATCCTTGCCGTTGTGATGTGAATAAAAATCCCACTGCGGCAACGAGAGCCAATCCGCCCGCCACTTGAGAACACTGGCAGACGGGGGGGCGTATTAAACATTCTCCGCCAGCCAGTCGCCGATTTCGCTCGTAGACATACCCATCCTGCCCGGCGCCGGGGCCGGCTGTTTTAAAGCAAAGGGCGCCGGGCAACTTGATTTCGCCGTTAATAGTAATTGACTAAAAATATCATATATTTATTAATTAAAACAAAAATACATTGTCAATGATATTACCTTAAATATTTGCATGAAATCTCAAAGAATGTTAGTTAGTATAAAGAATGATTTAATAATAAAAAAATTGCTAAACCGTGCCGGTAAAGGCAGGAATTTTGTTAATCACTTGCGGGGGTGAATATGGGAGAAGGAATTGGCGACTACACAAGAAACTTGATTGATTTAAGACGGCATATGTGGCTGGAAGGCGTGGAAGTGGAATTACGCCGGCTTATCTGGCAGATTGCCGTTGTCGGCAAATATATTTCCGCGAAAATTCATGAGTCCAACAGAAAACTTGCCGGATTCCAGAATGTTTATGGTGAAGAGCAACTGGCGCTGGATCGTATTTCCGATGAAATCATGAAAAACAAGTTACAATTTTCCGGTTTTGTGCGCGAGTATGCGTCCGAGGAACTGGAAGATATCATTCAAATCGGTTCCGGCAAGGAAAAATATATTGTCACGGCCGATCCGCTCGATGGTTCTTCGCTGGTTGATACCAATCTGGCTATCGGAACGATTATCGGCATCCATAAAGAGTCCGTGATGGATTGCGGCAGAAATACGATGGTCGCGGCGCTCTATATTACTTACGGCCCTTTGATCACGATGATTTATTCGGCGGGGAAGGGCGCGCATGAATTTGTTCTCGATCGTGAAGGCGAGTATATTCTGTCTCAGGAAAATATCAAGTTGAAGGAAAAAGGCTCGATCTTTTCGCCGGGCGGTTTGCGCCGCGACTGGAATCCGGCGCATCTTAAGTTTGTTGAAAAACTGGAGAGCGACGGTTACAAATTGCGTTACAGCGGCGGTTTTGTTCCCGATATCAATCAAATTCTGATAAAAAAAGGCGGCTTGTTCACCTATCCCGCTTTAAAAAAAGCTCCCCAGGGAAAACTGCGCCTGCTTTTTGAATTGCAGCCCATGGCGTTTATTATGGAACAGGCCGGAGGCCTCGCAACCAACGGCGATCAAGACATTCTGTCTGTAAAAGTGGAAAGTATCAATCAGATTTCCCCGATTTACATCGGCAGTTCAACCGAAGTGCAATTGGCAAAACAAATGTTATCATAATAATAAATTCTAAGGAGTGGTTATGATTTACAAAGACAAGAATGAATTACAAAAAAAATGTGCGAAGATTATTGAACCCGACGGCAATGACGTTCGCATTTTAGATGAAGCTAAACTTAAAAGTGACCTTATTGATGATTTGATTTTCACGGCGGTATTCAGCCCGGACAAGGCAACTCAGGAAGCCGCCTGCTGGCTGATTCGCCGTACCGGCGCGGCTTTAGGAATTATGTCCGCTTCGATTCAGTCTCTTTACGAGGCGATGGGACGCGAAGAGTTAAAGGGCTTCACGGTCCCGGCAATTAATCTCAGGGGAATAACTTATGAAGCGGCTCAGGCTGTCTTTCGCGCGGCGATTAAGGGAAAGGTCGGCCCGGTTATTTTCGAAATTGCCCGTTCGGAAATAGACTATACAAAGCAGCGGCCGGTTGAATATGCCTGCGCCGTGATTGCCGCCGCGATTAAAACCGGTTATCGCGGCCCGATTTTTCTTCAGGGAGATCATTTTCAAATCAATGCCAAGAAATTTGCAGCCGACGCGGCGAAGGAAACGCAGGCGGTAAAAAATTTAATCTGGGAAGCGATTGAGGCCGGATTCTATAATATTGATATCGATACGTCCACTCTGGTGGATTTGACAAAAGCAAGCATCAAGGAACAGCAGAAAACCAATTACAGCCTCGCGGCCGAGCTGACAACCATGATCCGTGATCTGGAGCCGGAGGGGATTACCGTATCCGTAGGCGGCGAGATCGGCGAAGTCGGCGGAAAAAACAGCACGGTGGAAGAACTTCAGGCCTATATGGAAGGCTATCTGGAAGAACTGAAAAAAATGGGTGAGTCGCTCAAGGGAATAAGCAAAATCAGTGTTCAGACGGGAACGACGCATGGAGGCGTTCCGCTGGCGGATGGCAGCGTGGCCAAGGTTAAAATTGATTTTGAAGTTCTGGAAAAATTATCCGCGCTGGCCCGTTCAAAATACGGCCTTGCCGGAGCCGTTCAGCACGGCGCCTCAACACTTCCCGATGAAGCCTTTGACCGGTTCCCGGCTGTAGCCACGGCCGAGATTCATCTGGCTACCGGTTTCCAGAATATTATTTACGATCATTCCAGCTTTCCCGGAGATTTAAAGGGAAAAATGTACGACTATATGAAAACTGAATTTAAGTCTGAGAGGAAGGAAAAGGATACCGAAGAACAATTTATTTACAAAACCCGTAAAAAAGGATTCGGTCCTTTCAAACCGGAAATGTGGCATTTACCGGCCGATACGCTCGGTAAAATCGGCGTTCAATTAGAAAAGCAATTTTCTTTTCTATTTGACAAACTCAAAATGACGAATACTCAGGGATTAGTTGAAAAATATATCAAGCCGGTGGATGTGCCGTTGGAAATTCCCGCTGCCTTAAAATGAAAGCGGCAATCTTAGAGCAGATAACCGATTTAACGAAAAACAAACAACCCTTAAAAATGGTTGAATTGCCCGAACCTGTCATCGGGGAGAGGGAAATTCTGGTTAAGGTATCCGCCTGCGGCGTTTGCCATACGGAACTCGATGAGATTGAAGGAAGAACTCCTCCACCAAAACTGCCGGTTATTTTGGGGCATCAGGCGGTCGGTATTGTTGCCGGTCGAGGCAAGCTCGCAAACAGATTTGCTCCTGGCGACAGAGTTGGCATCGGATGGATTAACTCCGCCTGCGGCCATTGTCCGTCCTGTCTTTCCGGAAATGAAAATCTATGCGGCGATTTTAAGGCGACCGGCCGGGATGTTCCTGGCGGTTATGCTGAGTTTTTAGCAATAGCTGAAGATTTTGCTTTTTCCATTCCTGAAATATTTTCTGATGCTCAGGCCGCGCCGCTGTTATGCGCCGGAGCCATAGGCTATCGTTCTTTACGCTTGGCAAATCCGGTTGACGGACAGCGTCTGGGGCTGACCGGATTTGGCGCATCGGCTCATCTGGTTTTGAAAATGGTTCGTTACCGCTATCCCCGCACGGAAATATTCGTTTTTGCACGCAGTAAAGATGAACAACGTTTTGCCCGGGAGCTTGGCGCCGTCTGGGCAGGTGATACAAGCGAAGAATCGCCCCGGAAACTTCATGCCGTTATTGACACAACGCCTGTATGGAAACCGGTGATGGAAGCTTTGAAGAATCTGGAACCGGCCGGAAGATTGATTATCAATGCCATACGCAAGGAAGAAACGGATAAAAATTTACTTCTCCAATTGGACTATGGCCGTCATCTCTGGATGGAAAAAGAAATAAAAAGTGTGGCTAATGTGGCACGTCGTGATATCAGGGAATTTTTAGATCTGGCCGCTCAAATGCCGGTGATTCCGGAGGTGGAAGAATATCCGCTGGAAGAAGCCAACCGCGCTCTGGCCGAATTAAAAGAAGGCAAAATCCGCGGTGCCAAAGTTTTGAAAATAAGTTAATGATTATCGCGGCAGAATTATTGTTGGCAAAATTCTTTTATAAATGTATATTAATTTTACAAGCTAAATTTATAAACAAAATCATTTACGTTTGCCGCAATGGCGAACCAAGATCATAATACGGTTTTAAGAAAAGTTGCCCCGGTAATCATTATCATGGCCCAATACCGGGAATCGTCCATTATATATTTAAAATTTATTGCAATATTTTATTTTTGAAAAAAGTTTCTGAAGTGTTTTGATGTTTATGGGGAATTTATGATGAAAATCGCCGGTGTCGATGAAATGCGTTCCATGGATCGCTATGCCATCGATCATTTGGGTATCGCCGAAGAAACCCTGATGGAGAATGCGGGACTTGCCGCGGTAAGCGTGCTGCAAAGTAAAATCGGTTTACAAGATAAGAAATTTGTAATCTTTTGTGGTTCCGGCAATAACGGCGGTGACGGCCTGGTGATTGCCCGGCTGCTTCATTCCCATGGCAGCCGTGTAAAAGTATTTTTACTCAGTGATCGTGATAAATATAAAGGGGCGGCGAAAACAAATTACGCGATCATTACCCGGTTGCCGATAGACGTGGTGAAGCTGGAAAACGCGGTGACGGCAAAAAAAGATTTAGCTCATTGTGACGCCGTAGTTGACGCGATTCTGGGCACCGGTCTTGATCGTCCTGTCGCCGGATTGGCGGCGGATGTCATTACGCTGATCAATAAAAGCAAAAAGAAGGTTTTGTCTCTGGATATTCCTTCCGGTGTGAACGGCAATACGGGCGAAGTCATGGGGGCGGCTGTTAAAGCCGATTATACCGTTACTTTCGGGCTGCCCAAAATCGGCAATATGCTTTATCCCGGCTATGAACTTGGCGGAGAATTATTTGTCAGCTGCATTTCCTTTCCGCCTTCTTTGTATGATAAAAATGACCTTCGTGTGCAGGTAAATGATTATATTGCTTTGCCCGTAAGACCTGCCGAAGCTTATAAGGGAGCCATGGGCGATGTTCTTTTTATCGCCGGAGCCGCCAATTACTACGGCGCTCCTTATTTTGCGGCCATGTCCTTTTTGAAATCAGGCGGCGGTTATGCCCGGCTGGCCGCGCCGCGCTCCATTATTCCCGTTCTGGCGAAACAGGGCAGGGAGATCGTCTATCTGCCGCAGGAAGAAACATCCGCGGGCAGCATGGCCCTGAATAATAAAAAAGCATTGCTTGCGGCGTCGGCCAAAGTGGATATGGTGGTTATTGGCCCGGGACTTTCCCTGCAGGAAGAGACCATGAAGCTTGTCAGGGAACTGATATTGGATATTAAGAAGCCGCTGCTGATTGATGGTGACGGTCTGACTGCGATTGCGGAGAATCCGGGAATGTTACGCGGCCGCAAAGCGGCAACGATATTGACTCCGCATATGGGAGAAATGGCGCGGCTTACCGGGAAGACAGCTGCGGAAATCAATGGAAATAAAATTGCGGTTTTGCGGGAAACAGCGCAAAAACTTAACGCGGCTGTTGTTTTGAAAGGCGCGCACTCACTCGTTGGCATGAGCGACGGCAATATTTATATAAATTTCAGCGGTAACGCGGGAATGGCGACGGCCGGTTCGGGTGATGTTCTTGACGGCTGCATCGCGGCAATGTTCGGAATGGGATTGATGCCCGATGAAGCGGCGCGCAAAGGCGTATTTATGCATGGCTGTGCCGGAGACCTGGCCGCGGCAAAAAAAGGTGTTGACGGAATTACGGCAAGGGATATTATGCAGTATCTGCCGCAAGCTCTGAAACAGGAACGCAAGGGAGTTATTGAAGAAAAATATTATCATCCGCTTTTTGTGTAAAGGTCTGCGGCAAGGTTTTGGGGGACGCATTTATTTGAAAAAGATTTTCCATCATCACAGCTCTTTCGATACGGATAACATGAATCACCAAATGAAACTGCATCCACTGACACTAAAGTTTTCCGGCGAGTCGTCGAACCTCGAAGAACCGTTTCTGGATGATTACTACAAGTCATCCCTTTCCCATGTCCGTATATTGCTGATATTGGGGTCTATTCTTTACGGTGCTTTCGGCATTCTGGACGCTATTTTAATGCCGGAACAAATGTTTAGCATATGGCTGATTCGTCTTATGATTATCGGCCCCTTGCTTTTCGGATTACTCCTGATATCTTTTTTCAATTTTTTCAAAAGATACATGCAGCCTATCCTTGCGTTAGCCTATATTGTCATTGGGGGGGGCATTGTCTGTATGATCGTTATTGCCCCGTCTCAGGTGAGTTATTTCTATTATACCGGACTGATCCTTGTTTTTATGTGGGGCTATACCCTTATCCGCCTTTTTTTCGTTTGGGCTTCATTGGCCGGATGGTTGCAGGTGATATTGTACAACATTGCGGCTGTCTGGATCAATCCGGCGCCATCACATATTTTAATCAATAACAATTTTTTCTTCATCGGCGCGAACGCTTTAGGGATGATGGCGTGTTATGCTATCGAATTCTATGCCCGGCGTAATTATTTCATGAAGCAGCAGTTGGAGATTGAGCGGGAAAATGTCAGCAGGATAAATCAGGAATTGGAAGATCGGGTTATCAAGCGGACTGAAGATTATCAAATTGTCAATCGGGCCTTGGAGGAGAAAATTGCCGAACATACCAGAATGGAAGAGGAGCTTCACCGGACACTGGACATCCTCAAAAGATCAGTCGGCACGACCATTCAGGTCATGGTAGCAGCGGTGGAGGCCAGAGATCCCTACACGGCGGGTCATCAGCTGCGGTCCGCGCATTTGGCCTGTGCCATTGGCGCGGAGATGGGATTGTCTCAGGAAAAAATTGAAGGAATTCGCATGGCCTGTTCGATCCATGACATCGGGAAATTATCCATACCCGCGGAGATCTTGACCAAACCGAGTAAATTGACAGACATTGAATTTTCTCTGATTAGAGAGCACTCGGGAAGCGGATACGAGATGCTGAAAGATGTGGAATCACCATGGCCGCTGGCAAAAGTTATCGGCCAGCATCATGAACGTATGGATGGTTCAGGCTACCCCCAAAAACTTAAAGGGGATGAAATTCTCATTGAAGCCCGTATCCTGGCTGTTTCGGATGTCGTAGAATCCATGGCTTCCCACCGTCCCTACCGTCCGGCCCTGGGTATTGAAGCCGCTCTGGAAGAGATCGAGAACAATAAAGGAATTCTTTATGATGTTGCTGTCGCGGATGCCTGCCTGACATTGTTCCGCGAGAAAAACTACCAGTTTCCATGAAATATTGAGGTCCATTAGAACACGGCTTGATAAAATGACCCATACCGGAAGGAATCATAACTATGACAAATAAGAAGTCCGCTGACATCACCGATAAACACCATGAATTTAGTAAATATTATATTATGTACACTCCTTCAACAGTCAACCTCATGGAAAAAATCGGCGCGGATAATTTTACGGTAACGGATGTCGTCGAATATTTAACCGGGAAAAAACTGGAAACATGCCATGAAGGAAATTACACGGAATTTCTTACCTTCAACACGGATCTCTTACGCAAAGGCATGCTTGAGCAGATGGCGATAGAGTCGTACAGTTTATATTATATCGCAAACCAGATATGCAGAGCCGATACGAATGCGCGAGTCATCATGGCCGATGACAGCCGCAGAACTATCGGGCAGGTGATTTCGGGGGAAGGTAAAAAACCGGCGGGTGTTTTTATTACGACGATGAGTTCAAGTTTCTCGGGCGCCTGCGCCGCCACGCTTATTCTCAACCGGGTGAATATTCCGGTCATCATCGGCGGAATCCATGTATCAACCAGTCCTCTTGATGTTGACACTTACATCGGCGGCCATCTGCCGCATCCCGAAATTGTTTCGCAGGTTATCGGCGCCGGTGATTTATTAACGATAAGAAAAATTGTATCGGATATTGCCCAATCCTGTTTAAAGAAAGAATACATTGGAACCATCCCGATTGAGGATGGCGTATGGGGATCCGGACTTGTCAGCGAACTCCCGAAAATCAGACCTTATTTTATCAATAAACTCCCGATTGCCGGTCCCATTCTTTCACGCATGATCGAAACAAACGTCGCCACCCCTTTTTTAGGATGCCCTTTTTCATGCAGTTTCTGTTCAATTTCATCGTTCCCCAAGGAAAAGAGAAGATTTACATCCCGTTCCCCCGAGGATTTTACAAATGAACTTCTGGAAAAACAGAAAAACGGCGCGAACTTTAAGAACAGATTTTACTTTATCTCGCCGGACAATCTTCTGGTCGGCGGGAAGAAATTGTATGATGTTCTGGATAAGATGATTGAAAGTCCGCTGGCAATAAACTACGCGGCGCAAATCAGCATCGAAGTCGCCGATGATGAAAAGCTGCTCGAAAAACTGAGACTTTCCGGCGCATCGCATTTTTTTATCGGGCTGGAATCTCTTGATATCAGAAACCTTGAATTTGTAGGAAAAAATATCACTTCAAGAATTAAAAAGGAAAGAACCACGGTTGGAGAATACTATGCGTCGCGAATCAAAATAATTCAGGATTACGGTATTTCCGTTCATGGAGCATTCATGTTCGGCATGCCTTATGATTATTTCAATTCATTAGAGGATCATTCCGGAAAAAAGATTGTCGAGTTTTGCAAAAAAAACAAAATAGGCATCCAGCCTACGTGCCTGAGCAATTTACCCGGTTCGCTTGATTTTATTGAAGGGCTGAAAAAGAATGAATTAATTTACGGTAATCCCGGTTCCATGGATTATTTCTGCTCCCTTTCGATCGCTGATTTAACCGAAAGTAACCGGAAACCACCTGATGCTTTATTCAACAGTCCGCTGGTTGTTTTTTATCTTCTGTATGATACCATGAAGAGTATCGGGTCTTATTTCAACGCGCTGGATCTTTGTTACTATATGGCTCGAAAATCATGGAATAAGCCTACGTCAACGGGAGTTCTCAATCTCAAAGAACGGGCGATAGACGCCTTTGCCGGTGTTGGATTTCAACTGGGCGCAAGCGCTTATTTTGAGCTTTACAGAGAGCTTGCCCATTCAACAAAATGGTTACAGGGAACATTTGAAAGACTGTATAAACGCGAGCAAAATCCCCGGGTGAAAGAAATTTTCCGGAAGTATATAGAAGATTTTGTTTAAAATAGTGCTGGCGTCCTCAGATGAATAAGCAATCCTTATTCATCTTGCCGCAGTTCCCGGCAGAATTAAATTCAATATTGTCAATTGGAGATTTCTGTTAATTAATCATAAACGCAATGCGTGATCCGTCATTGAACAGGTCCTTCTCTCCATGGCAGCTATCAGCGTAATCATTCTTTCGCACAACAAACCGAATTTCATCCGTCAGGCGATTGATTCCGTATTGAACCAGACATTTCAGGACTGGGAAGGATGGCTGGTGGACAGCGGCGTGCTGCTGAATCAGGGTTTTTTTGATGACATCAAAGATCCTCGTCTCCGGATTGCGGCAAGCGGTGAAGACGGGACGCAGGCCCAAAATACGCTGATGGCCGGTTGGTGCTTCAACAACTGGCTGAATTCCGGCGCAGTCCGTGGAGAACTCATTCTTTATCTATGCGACGATGATTTCTTTTATCCGGGCGCTTTTGAGACGTTCTGGAATTATTATATCCGGAATAATCATCAGCCGCAGGCCATGTATGCTTCGCAGGATATCGGTCTGGCCGGAAGGAATGGCAAAACAAAAATAATCGGTCAACGTCTTGCCGACCGGCCCGCGGGTACATTCTGCCAGGGCCGCAAACTGGATTGCGAAGTTGATTATCTTCAGTTTTGCCACTCCCGGAAGATTCTGGATGAGTTTGAAAAAGTTTACGGCACCAGGCGTTATCACAGTGAAGATAAGAAAGATGCCCATCATGCTGACGGAATTTTCATGGAGCAAATCGGAGCTTTAACCACAATCCATCCCATCAATGAACTGGTCAGCTGTAACCGGCGCACGCCACAGAGTATCAATTGCGGTATTTATCAGGAGACGGTGTGGGATAAGTTTTCGTTTTATTTACGGAAATTTATCACGGGAAATAAAACTTAGGATTGTTGCTCAGTCCGGTCGCGAACGCATTGCCCGTATTTTACCGCGGAGAACTTCAATTATATGTTTCGGGAAAGGATATATTCGGCAACCGCCATTAACTGATCTTTTTCGGGACAGTCGCCAAAAATACTCAGTTGTGATTTAGCATCGCTTACGTATCCGTCCGCGATTTTGAGGGCAGAATCAATTCCGTTATATTTTTTAATTAAAGCCAAAATTTCCCGCGCCGCCTTTTGTGAACCTTTTTTTCCGGTTATGATTTCCTTGATTTTGCTTTTCTCTTCCTGCGTGCTTTGCTGGAGGGCGAATATGAGCGGCAGGGTTATTTTGCCTTCTTCCAGATCTTTGCCGATGGACTTGCCGAATTCCTTTTCCTTGGCCATATAATCCAGCGTGTCATCCGTAATTTGAAAAGCCATGCCGATGTTCCTGCCGAACCGCGCCAGCGCCTTGATTTTTTCCGGCGCGGCCGAACCGAGAATCGCTCCGGCGGCGCAGGCCGCGGAAATCAGAACGGCCGTTTTCTTTTCGACAATGCTGAAATATTCCCCCCGGGTCAGGTTGACATCACCGCATTTGATGAGCTGAAATACTTCGCCTTCGGACATAATGGTCTGGAATAAAGAAAGTCGCCGACCAGGACGCTCGCGGCGTTTCCCCAGATGATATTGGCCGATGTTTTGCCGCGGCGCATTGTCGCCTGATCAATGACATCATCGTGCAGCAGGGTGGCCGTGTGGATAAATTCCATGACGGCGGCCATCGGAAAGCGGTTCTCATGACGGCAGCCGCAAAGAGCGGAACTAATCAAAAGCAGAAGAGGCCGGAATCGTTTGCCTCCGCTGTCGATTAAATGGTGCGACACTTCGGGGATCAGTGTAATTTCGGAAGTCGCATTGTCATTAATACATTTTTCGACCTGCCGAAGATCGTTTTTATAGGCGGCAAAGACATCTTGAATAAGCATCTTGAGTTAACCTTTTTGTGTTTACCAGGGATCGATAAAAGAGTGGCCTGGCTTCCTGTGTTTTTTGGCGGGCACGGATTTTATGCCCTGCATAATCCATTTGCGTGTGTCGGCCGGATCGATAACGGAATCTATTTCCAGATAAGATGCCATGTTGATGGCTTTTCCTCTTTGATACAATTGAGCAACCAACATGTCGTAGAACTTTTCACGTTCCTCCGGGTTTTCAATCGCGGCCAGCTCTTTTTTGAAACCGGCCTTGATGGCTCCTTCGATTCCCATGCCGCCGAATTCTCCCGTCGGCCAGGAGGCCGTAAAGAAAGATTCGTGAAAACCTCCTCTGGCCATGGCCATGGCGCCCAGGCCGTAACCGCGGCGCAAAACAACCGTGAAATACGGCACCGTTAAATGCGAGCCGACAACGAACATCCGGCAGACGTGGCGCACCTGAGCGCGCTTTTCTATCTCCGGGCCTACCATGAATCCGGGGGTGTCGCACAAAGAGATAATCGGCAAACCGTGCGCGTTGCAAATTTGCATCAAGCGAGCCGCTTTGTCCGCGCCTTCTGCTTCAATGGCTCCGGCCATGTGCATGCAGTTATTGGCCATGACACCGAAAGGCCTGCCTTCGATACGCATAAACCCTGTGATCATGCCTGGGCCGAACTTGGGACGCAGCTCCAGAAATGAATCCGTATCGGCCAGAGCTTTAATAACTGTCCGCACGTTATAAGCGCGTTTGCTGTTTTCGGGAATCAGATTGCGCAGACGCAGCTGGTCGGCGGCCTCCCACACAGGAGTTGCACCCTGGAAATAGGCAAGATATTTTTTAGCGGCAGCAACCGCCTCCGCATCATCGGCGACTTCAATATCCACCACGCCGTTTTGAGTCTGCACATCTATCGGGCCGATTTCTTCCGGTTTAAAAATGCCCAGGCCCCCGCCTTCAATCATGACCGGACCGCCCATGCCGATATTGGAATTTTTAGTCGCGATAATAACGTCGCAGCAGCCAAGCAGGGCGGCGTTTCCCGCGAAACATGGTCCCGATACAACGCCGACGACAGGGATTCTGCCGCTTAGCTTTCCAAATTCGCCAAAGGTGGATAAATCCAGCCCGGCCACCATAATGCCGATGGCATCCACATCACCCGGTCTTCCGCCGCCGCCTTCCGCGAATAAAACCAGAGGCAGGCGCTGTTCGTAAGCCAGTTTCAGCATCCGATCCATTTTTTTGTGATTAAAGAAACCCTGCGTGCCGGCCAGGACGGTGTAATCATAGGCCATGACCATACAGCGGGCTTTGTCATCTTTGAAAAAAGAGCCGTTCACTGATCCGATGCCCGCGATCAGCCCGTCGGCTGGGGTTTTGCTGATGAGATCTTCCTCTGCACGCCTGCCGCGCTGCGCGGCGATAGCCAATGCTCCATATTCAATAAAACTTCCGGAGTCACAAAAGTCCTCAACGTTGGCGCGGGCCATGCGCTGCTTTTTCTGCTGACGTTTTGCCGCCGCTTCGGGGCGGTTCTCTTCCAAACCGAAAGAATGCCGCTTAATCATCTCAGCCAGTTCCGGCCGTATCGTCGTCGTATCGGTTTCCTTTTTTACGGAAGAGGCGCTTTTCCCCGTTGCCTCTTCTTTGTCTTTTGGTGTTTTCATCTGCAGCGTGCTCCTTCACTTCCTTTGAACATATTTGCAATAAATTCATACAACAATTATATAGGTATTTCAAAGGGTAAATTCAGCACTCAAATGCTCTTTCCGCATCTTATGTTCTACATTTCAATTGACACAGATTTATTTTTTATCTGTTTTGAGATGGGTTTGATTTGCGCAATTTAAGGAACTGAAACCGGCTATGTCAGACAAGATAAATATTTGTCCATCAAAACAAATTCTGATCGTTTAGGCGGCGGGAGACGCTGCTTTACTGACCGCATATTCCTTTTTTATGGATCAGGACGGATTAATCCGTTTTCTCCGGTCCATTTTTCATTGACATCGAAGATCGTTTTTCCTATACACTTCACATTGGGGCTGCGTTACATAGTGCACCCACTGCCTCCCCCCTGGTGGAGGAAAGATGAGGATGAATAAAGAATGCCGGATTTCCGCTTTCGCGAGACTAACAAACGATAAGGATTGATAAGGTGAACGAAAAGAAATTTTGCGCTTTGATTCTGGCGGCGGGGAAGGGCACCCGCATGAAATCGGATATAGCTAAAGTTCTGCATGAATTGAGGGGCAAGCCTCTTCTGCATTATTCTCTGGTTGCGGCCAAAGAGGCCGGTGCGGAAAAGATTGTAGCGGTGATCGGCCATCAGGCGGATAAAGTAAAAGAACTATTCTCCGGCAGTGGCTGTATTTTTGTCGAGCAGAACCCGCAGTTGGGAACGGGGCACGCTGTTTTACAGGCGAAAGATGTATTGTCGGATTACGATGGTCTTACAGTGATTCTTTGCGGCGATGTGCCGTTATTAAAATCCGCGACCATTCAATCTCTGGTGGATAATCATCTTGCAGGGAAAGCTGCTGTTTCCGTGCTGACAACCATTCCTCCTCCGCCTCATGCCTACGGCCGCATTGTTAAGGATGACAAGGGCAATGTTTTAAAAATCGTTGAGCATAAGGACGCCACGGAAGATGAGAAAAAGATCGGGGAAATAAACACAGGGATTTACTGCGTTGATACAAAATTTTTATTTTCCGCTCTGGAAAAAGTTACCGACAACAATCAACAGCACGAATACTATCTGACCGACATTATCGAGATAGCCTGCTGTGAAGGCCGGAAAGTCAAATCATTTATAGTTTCCGATTATATTGAGGTGATGGGAATTAACACGGTGGAGGAACTTTCCCGCGCCGAAAAATATCTTCCAGTATGATGGACATAATTAAAACAGCCGGACACAATGGCGCCTTCCTGGCGCCGCTGGCGGGAATTTCCGATTTGCCGTTTAGATTAATAGCGCGCTCTTTGGGTTGTTCTTTGGCCTACACCGAAATGATCAGCGCCAATGGACTAATCAGAAAAACAGCAAAAACTTATGAATATTTAAAAACCTGCGCAGACGATCGCCCGCTGGGCGCTCAGATTTTCGGAGCCGATCCGGAAATTATGGCCGAGGCCGCCCGCATCGTCGCTGATCATGGCGTTGATTTGATCGATATCAACATGGGCTGTCCGGTGAGAAAAGTCATCAAGGCCGGCGCCGGCGCTATTTTAATGAAGGACCCGGATCGTATCGCCCGCATCGTTGACGCGGTAAAAAGAGCTGTGAAAATTCCCGTCACGGTAAAGATTCGTTCCGGCTGGACTCGTGGTTCAATCAATGCCGTGGAAATCGCCCGGATTGTCGAGGATTGTGGCGCGGACGCGATTACTGTTCACGCCCGCACGGCAGACCAGGGCTACAGCGGTCATGCCGATTGGAGAATAATCGCCGGTGTAAAAAAAGCACTTAAAATTCAGGTAATTGGCAATGGCGATATCCGGCAGCCGCAAGACGCGGTGAGAATGCTGCAGGAAACATCCTGTGATGCCGTGATGGTGGGAAGAGGTTCTTTGGGAAACCCCTGGATATTCAAGGGCATTTCTCAGGCGCTTGGCGGTCAAACAGTAAATTATCTGCCTGAATTGAACCAAAGACTGAAAATGATTGAAAATCATTGGAAAATGGAAGTTGAATTTCTGGGTGGGAAATTGGCCGGTAAAAATTTTCGTAAACAAATCCTGTGGTATACAAAAGGTTTAGATAATTCCCACCGATTTCGGGAACTGGCCGGGAAATTAAAAGACGAAGATGGCATACTTAATGAATTACATGAATATTTTCGGCTATTGAACGAAGATACAAAATAAAATAATGCCTTGACATTAAGCCTATAAATTGGCATAAAATAAGGAAAAAGAAACTATGGAAAATCACACTTTGTTTAATGATGGAAGGATGAAATCTACCGTGGAACTGGAAAAATTTTCAAAGCTCGAAGATAAAATTAAAGCTATTGTTAGTGAAAAAGTTTCTTTAAAAAAACAAATTCAGACATTGGAGGATACTTTAAAGAGTAAAGAGGCGGAATTAGAGGGGGTTAAGGGTAAGCTAAAGACGTTAGATGAGGAAAGGAATAGCGTACGCGCAAGGGTAGATTCACTGCTTGATTTAATAGCGGATGTAGATTTGGCAAAATAAGCTTCCAGGGCGTGTGTTTTGAAGAATAGTTATAACATAACGATATTAGGTCAGGAACTTTCTGTTGTCAGCGATTCAGAAGATGATCAAGTGGCCGAGGTTGTTCAGTTTTTAAATAAAAAAGTGGATGAGATTTTACATTCAGGCAACGGTCTTAAAAGTTTGAACGTTGCCATCCTGGCGGCTTTAAACATTTCAGAAGAATTGTTAAAATTAAAGGGAGTTAACAGAGAGCTTTGCGATCAACTGGAAAGCAGAGCCGAAAAACTAATTCAACTGATTGAGGAAGCAAGTTAGTAAATATTTATTCGCCCCTGCGATGTGCGTGATTAGCATTTGTTTTTGAGCCAACATTTTGAACCTGGGACCTTTCCTTGATTGCGGTGTGCATGTCCGCTTTTCCAACGCTGGTCGGGAAGCAGAAAGCCTGAAACAATCAATACCGGTGCCCACTTTATAAAAAGGTTCAAAAAGGTGTTTGACACGGCATAGGCGGGGGTTTTAGTGTCTCCCGTCGCAACCAACCTTTCCGCCCTTAGATAAAATCAATTAGCAATGGATTCCCGCGGTTTTGGTGTTCTGACAATCGGATACCTGCCTGGGGATTTAAATATAGCTCTGCCGGAGATATGTCTTGCTGTAAAAACGGCGATAGGATTCTCAAGTCGGAAAATGGATTTTCCGGAGGAGCACCAAGGAGGTAACATTCTATGTTTTATGCCAGTTTATCAGTGCTGGTTATTGTTGCGGCAGTCGTATCAGGTATTATTATCGGCTTTATTTTGAAACAGATTCTTGCGGCCAGAGAGATAAGGTCATCAAAAAGCCTGATGGCGCGAATGGCTGAAGAAGCTAAAAAAGAAGCGGAAACCATTAAGAAAGAGGCCATTCTTCAGGCCAAGGAAAACCTTCTGAAGATGAAGGCCGAGTTGGACAACGAATCGAAAGAGAGAAGAAATGATTTTGAAGCCAGAGATAAACGCATCCGTTCCAAGGAAGAAAATCTGGATAAAAGAATTGATACTCTGGCCCAAAAGGAATCTGCTATTGAGGGGCGTGAAAAATCAATAACCGGTAAGGAAGCGTCTATCGAAGAAAAACGCCGCAAGCTGGACGCCCTGCTGCATGAACAACAGGAAAAACTCGAGAAGATAGCCGGAATTTCCCCTGAGGAAGCAAAAAGGATTTTAATTCAGTCTATGGAGGCGGATGCCAAACAGGATGCCGCGGCGCTTGTCCGTAAGATT
>PHBJ01000005.1:33633-284384 GCA_002840555.1 Deltaproteobacteria bacterium HGW-Deltaproteobacteria-13 | reverse complement strand
CCAAATTAACCGCCGATAGAAAATCGCAGGAAATTGTTGCCTACGCGATTCAACGATACGCCGGAGATGTTGTCGCGGAAAAAACTGTTTCGGCGGTCAACCTGCCCAGCGAAGAAATGAAGGGGCGCATTATCGGCCGTGAAGGCCGGAACATCCGGGCGATTGAAGCGGCAACGGGAATAGATTTGATTATTGATGATACGCCCGAAGCGGTTGTATTATCGAGCTTTGATCCGGTCAGAAGGGAAGTCGCCAGGTTATCATTGGAGCGATTGATTCAGGACGGAAGAATTCACCCCGGCCGCATCGAAGAGATTGTTAAAAAGGTAAAAACGGAAGTCGAGCAAATCATCCGGGAAACAGGTGAAAAGGCGTCTTTTGATGTTGGCGTCCACGATATCCATCCTGAGATCATCAATCTGCTGGGCTCTCTTAAATACCGCACCAGTTATTCGCAGAATGTTTTGCAGCACTCCATGGATGTTGCTTATCTGACCGGCATCATGGCCGCGGAACTGAAAGTGAATATTAAAGAGGCCAAACGCGCGGGACTTCTGCACGATATCGGCAAGGCGGTAGATCATAAGATAGAAGGAACACACGCGGCCATCGGCGCCGATTATGCCAAACGTTTCGGAGAAAATCCCCGCATCGTTCAGGCGATCGCAACCCATCATGATGACGGGCGCAACAACACGTTGCTGGGTGTTCTGGTTCAGGCTGCGGATACGCTGTCGGCGGCAAGGCCGGGCGCGCGCCGTGAAATGCTGGAAACCTACGTCAAACGGCTGGAAGGGCTCGAAAAGATCGCCCATTCCTTTAATGGCGTTGATAAATGTTTTGCGATTCAGGCAGGCCGTGAAATCCGCATACTTGTGGAAAATGAAAAGATATCCGAGAATGACGCCACGATGCTGTGCAAGGATATTATCAAGAAAATCGAAAACGAGCTTACGTATCCGGGGCAGATCAAGGTTACCGTAATCAGGGAAACCCGTGTTTCCGATTTCGCGAAATAGAGTTTGTCCGGTTCGGCAAAAGGAAAAGCGATAAATGAAAATATTGTTTATAGGCGATATCGTGGGCAGTCCCGGAAGAATGGCGGTAAGTGAACTTCTCCCGCCGTTGATTTCCAAGAAAAAAATTGACTTTGTCATTGCCAATTGTGAAAATGCCGCGGCCGGATTCGGCGTCAACAAAAGAGTTGTGGAAGAACTTTATAAAGCACGCATCGATGTGCTTACGTCCGGAAATCATATCTGGAATAAAAAAGAAGTGCTGGAGTTTATCGGAGATACTGAAAGGCTTTTGAGGCCGGCCAATTATCCGGATGGAACTCCGGGCTCGGGAACTGTTTTGATACCACTTCCCACGGGAGGATACGTGGGCGTTCTCAATCTGGCCGGCCGGATTTTTATGCAGCCGATTGATTGTCCATTTGTTGCGGCCAGGAACAAGGTCGCCGAATTGAGAAAAAAAACAAATATTATTATCGTGGATATTCATGCGGAAGCTACTTCCGAAAAAAAAGCGCTGGGCTGGTATCTTGACGGTGAAGTATCCGCCGTTTTAGGCACGCATACACACGTGCAGACGGCTGACGAAGAAATTCTGCCCAAGGGCACGGCCTACATCAGCGACGCCGGGATGACCGGACCTTTTGATTCCGTCATCGGCATCAAGAAAGAAATCATTATCGAGAAATTTTTTAATCAAATGCCCAGCAAGTTTGACGTGGCCAAGGATGATGTCAGAATGCAGGGAGTCATTATGAATATTGATTCGACCACAGGTAAAGCAAACTCCATTGAGAGAATCAGCATTAAACTGAAAGAATAAGGTATGACGGGATGAAAAGCGCCTATGACATTTTAAAAGAAAGAGGTTTCATTGAACAGGTAACCGATGAAACTTTGATCAAGAAACTTTTTGCTGAAGGACAGGTGAATTGCTATATCGGTTTCGATCCTACCGCGGCCAGTTTGCATATCGGCTCTCTCGTGCCGATCATGTCGCTGGCGCATATGCAAGCGAACGGCAATAAACCTATCGCCCTTGTCGGCGGCGGCACCGGGTTGATCGGCGATCCTTCCGGCAAAACGGAAATGCGCCAGGTTCTCACCCGCGAACAGATTGACTACAACGCCCAGTGTCTGGGCAAACAGCTTTCCCAGTACCTTGATTTTTCGGACGGCAAGGCGTTGCTTTTGAACAACGCCGACTGGCTGACAAAAATAAACTATATCGAATTCTTGAGAGACGTCGGCCGCCATTTCAGCGTGAACCATATGCTGGCGGCGGAAAGTTATAAGATCAGGATGGAAAAAGGTCTGAACTTTATCGAATTTAATTACATGATTCTCCAGGCCTATGACTTTTTCTATTTGTTTCAAAATTACGGCTGCGCTTTGCAGATGGGCGGCAACGACCAGTGGGGCAATATGCTGGCCGGCACCGAACTGATCCGCAAGATTGCCGCCAAGGACGCCCATGCCGTAACGTTCCCGCTGATCACCACATCTTTGGGGCAAAAGATGGGGAAAACAGAAAAAGGGACCATCTGGCTAGATAAAAATCTGACCACACCTTATGAATATTATCAGTACTGGGTGAATTGCAATGACGCCGATCTGGAAAGATTTCTTAAACTCTTTACCTTCCTGCCGCTCAACGAAATAAGCGTTGTCAAGAAGCTGTCCGATGCTCAACTGAACATGGCCAAAGCGGTGCTCGCCTTCGAAGCGACCAAGGTAACACATGGAGAGCAGGAGGCCGTGGCCGCATGGCAGGCTTCCATGGAAGCTTTTCATTCCCGTCCGGTGGATGCGGATATGTTTCCCTCCAGTTCTATTCCCCGCACAGCGGCGGCAAGCGACACGTCGGCGATTACCCGCTATAAAGTTTCCCGAAAAGATTTGGAAACAGGCGTTCTGATTACGTCGGCCTGCGCTAAAGCGGAGTTAACCAAATCTCTATCCGAATCCAAACGCCTCATCGAGCAGGGCGGAATTTACATTAATGACCGGCAGGTAAAATCCGTTGATGAGAAATTAACGGTTGCCGATTTTAGCGGCGGCAATGAATTGCGCGTGAGAAAAGGGAAGAAGAAGTATCTGATCATCGAGATTCAAGACTAATATTTTAGTTCTCAATTTTTACGCGACATTGCCTTATTTCTTGAAAAAATGTCATTGCCCGGCTTGACCGGGCAATCCAGAAATTCTTCCAATGAATAAAACATATTATGTTTATATGTTGGCAAGTAAACGAAATGGCACCTTATATATAGGCGTCACGAATGATTTGGAAAGACGCCTTTACGAACATAAAAACAATCTCATAGACGGTTTTACTAAAAGATATAGAGTCCATAATCTTGTCTATTATGAATCTGTAAATGATGTTAATGCGGCTTTGCAAAGAGAGAAACAGTTGAAGAGGTGGACTAGAAAATGGAAGGTAGAACTTATAGAGAAAGTGAATCCTGGGTGGCGTGACCTTGCGGAGAATACTTGTTCTGCACTACGATAAAAGATAATTTGTTAACTGGATTGTCCAATCAAGTTGGACAATGACAGAAGAGAAAACTGGATTGTCCGGTAATCTTATATTTTTTTTCAGTTCGATAGACCTTTTCCCTTAGAGTCGTAATAATAATGCAAGAAAAAATTGAAAAAAGAAAGAAGCCCTTCCAGTTCAAGCGTTCTTTCCCCGGCAGGAAATCTAAAAGAAAAGAGAACGTATCTTTTTTCAAACCGGAAATCGCGCCGGCGTTGAAAAAAGTTCTGGCTAAAATAGGTAAACCGCATCCCACCCCTTTTGTTCCCGATGATTTTCAGGTTAAAGCGCTGGAAGCGATTAACAAGACGGATTGTCTGGTTATCGCGCCGACGGGTTCCGGCAAAACCTGGATCGCGCGGGAAGCGATTTTATCCGTGATGGAAAAGGGCGGACGTGCCTGGTACGCCTCGCCGCTGAAAGCCCTTTCCAATTCCAAGTGGGTGGAGTTCGGCCTGCATTTCGATCCTGAAAATGTGGGCATCATCACCGGCGATACCAAGGAAAATACGGAAGCGCCGATTATTGTCGGCACCACCGAAATACTACGCAATCAGCTCTATGACGCCATGCATCACGGGAAAGATTTAAATTGCGATCTGGTCATTCTGGATGAAGCGCATTTCTTAGGCGATGCAGATCGCGGCGTTGTTTGGGAAGAAATAATGATTTATCTTCCTGCGCGGGTTAACCTGCTGCTTTTATCAGCGACAATCGGCAACGGCGAGGAAATCGCGCAGTGGCTGGAATCCATCCGCAAAAAATCGTGCGTGGTCATCAGGGAAGAAAAACGTCCCGTTCCTTTGTATCCGATTTTCCTGCATCCTTCCGGTTGTCTGCACCCCTTTCTGGACGGGAAAAAAGTTTCACTGCCGGTTGCTAATATTTTAAAGAAAGCTGACGAAAAAAGATTGCGCGGCAGAAACATGCCGGATTATGTCGGCATTATCAGAATTTTAGAAAGGTTCAACCTTCTGCCGGCCATCTTTTTTTTAAAATCGCGCGCGGAGTGCGATGCGGCGCTGACGGCGCGCGGTGCGCTTCCGCCGTTGCGCAACTCCAGAGAATTTGATGACTCTCTGTATGATCTGCTGGACCGTTTCCCGTCACTGAGCGGTCACCGGCAATTAAAAGCGTTGCGATCGTCGGGAATTGCTTCTCATCACGGCGGGCAGCTGCCGGCCTGGAAGATGCTGGTGGAAGAAATGATGAACAGGGGACATTTGCGCGTGATCTTTGCCACATCCACCATTGCCGCAGGGGTGAATTTCCCCGCGAGAACCATCGTGCTTTTTAACTCGGATTTATTCAATGGAAATGATTTTAATCCGCTCTCGGCCACGGAATTCAGCCAGATGACCGGCCGCGCGGGCCGCCGGGGACAGGACAACATCGGCTTTATGCTGGCCGTCAGCGGGAAATTTATGGATTTAAACCATATCCGGCATCTGCTGTTTCAGAAACCGGAAGATATTTTCAGCCGGTTGAAAAACGATTTTGCGATGGTTTTGAATTTGCTTTTATCGCAGACGCCGGAGGACATTCGCAAAATATTCGAGAGGTCGCTGGCGGCTTATCAGCAAAATATCCGGCATCACGGGGCGACAATGTCTGCGGCAAAATCGCTTTGGACGGATTTTTCGCGCCATTTGAAATTTCTGCAAAAAGAAGGATTTGTGGATGAAACCGGATCGCTCACCGATGACGGTCGCTGGGCTTCAAAACTGCGTCTGGATTATCCACTTTTGGTAGCGCAGTGTCTGCGCGAAAATGCTTTTCCTGAGGATAACGAAAAAATTCTTGCCGCTGCTGTCGCGTTTTTTGCCTACGATCGTGATGACGATATGAAAATGACCGTAAAAGATTTGCCGCCGAAACTTCTGCTCTCTTTCAAAAAAGTTGTGCTTGCCGCGCGACCGCTTATCCATCGAATGGAGACGGCGGGTTTTGCGACAGTCAAACTTCATGCCTCCGCGGGCGCCGCCATGTATTACTGGGCGCAGGGGCACAGTTGGGATTCCGTCATCAAGGCCACGGGAATCGCCGAAGGCGACATGGCGTCGCTGATTTTACGCACGGGGGATAATCTGCGCCAGATCACGTCGCTCAAAGATACGTATCCTGAAATCGCAGCGTGTGCGTATAGGGCGAGGGAGGCGATACTGAGGGAACCAGTCCTCTTCCTCTAGCATGACTATTGAAACGCGCCCATCTGCGGCGTTGTGTTCCGGTTTAGTCACTGCGGCCTACGCTAAAAGTAGGCCTCGTTCCTAAATCCTCGCACGCCTTGCATCTAGGCACGTTTGAATAGTCATGTATATGGTTAATTAGGGCATTGCATCTGAGCATCCCGTATCAAGTACGGGACAAGATTTTGAACAGCCCTAAAAGTAAAGGACCGGCATTCGCCGGTCTGCGGGCCGGGTAATGCTCCCCTCTGTCATTCCCTTGCGAATGATAATGAGACAAGGGAATCCAGGAAAGAAATACTGGATTGCCCAATCAAGTTGGGCAATGACAACACTTTTATTTTGCCGTTGAGGTAGCTTGATGACCGGTGGTGTACCGGGCAGGTAGACAAATAAAAATAAATGTTACTTTACATTCTGCAGGTCTCGTTTTAAAAAAATATTGGTTTTATGCTGGATTACACCGCAGAAAAAAGGAAATACTAAAAGAATTAAAGAATTTCAGTTTAATTATGTATAAAGTGGAAAAAATAATATCCGGCGGTCAGACCGGAGCGGACAGAGCCGCTCTGGATTTTGCCATTGAGAATAAAATTCCGTATGGCGGCTGGCTTCCCAAAGGAAGAAAAACGGAAGACGGCACCCTACCTCTGAAATATCATTTACAGGAGATGCCGACAGGTGATTATTCCAAAAGGACGGAGAAGAATGTGCTTGATTCAGACGGAACAGGTATCGTCTCCCATGGATTTCTGAAGATGGGCTCGGCTCTGACCAGAGAATTTGCTGTTCAACATAATAAGCCGTGGATTCATTTGGATATGAAAGAATTGTCGTTGCAGGAAGCGGCGGAAAGGATGATTTCCTGGCTGACGGAAAATCAAATCAAAATCCTCAATGTAGCCGGTCCCAGGGCCGGTAACGATCCGACGATATATGACACGACATTACGTTTGCTGGAGATTGCTTTTTTGAAAATCTGATTGTTATGATGTATCAGGAATTATATAATAAGTTGCACGACATGGAAAATTTTCAATAATAACTGATTTTGTTCCGGGGCGGGACTCATTCATTTTGCTTGCAAAATATTGCAAAGTATATATAATTAACATAAAGGATAATTATATATGCTTAGTAAAAATATAGCCAGATTGCAGGAATTAAGCCGGAAGCCCTATTTTACGCTTGGCGACGTGGCGCAGAATTTCAGCCTTCAGCCGGCCTCCGCCCGCGTATTGTGCAGCCGTTATGTCCGGCAGGGTTTGCTGGTCAGATTTAAAAATAATATTTATACAACCGCCTGGAAATGGGAAAGTCTGACGCGCCAGGATTTGTTTAAAATTGCTAATGTCTTGCAGGTCCCGTCTTATATTTCTTTGATGACGGCCCTGGCGTATTATGATGTGACAACACAGGCGCAGAACAATTATCAGGAAAGCGTCTGTCTGAAACGTTCGATTGCTTACAATGTCCGGGAGGCCGTTTTCAGTTATGTCAAATTACAGAACCGCTACTATGGCGATTTCATTAAAAAGGACGGCGTATTCATCGCGACCAAAGAAAAGGCTTTTCTGGACGCGGCCTATCTTTTCTCATTCGGCAAATATAAATTCGACGTTGACTCGCTGGACATGAAGAAGCTGGGATTGAAAAAGCTGAAGAGCCTGTTGAAAGTTTATCCTGAAAAAACAAAAGAAACGGTAAAAAGACTATGCGGGATCTAATACAACATGAGCAATTTGAGCTGGAAGTTCTGGACAGGCTTAACAGCGGACGATTTCTGACCAACCTGATTTTCGGCGGTGGCACTATGTTGCGTTTATGCCATGGATTGGATCGTTATTCGGTGGATTTGGATTTCTGGGTGGCAAAGGATATTGACTGGGCAAAGTTTTACAGGCAGATGGAAAAATATTTACTGCAATTTTATACGCTCGCCGATTCCGCCAATAAACATTTTACGATTCTATTCGAATTGAAATCGCCGCAATTTCCCAGAGCGCTGAAAATCGAAATTCGCAAAGAGGCCAAGATCATCAAAACGGAAACCTGCATCGCTTACGGCGCCAACTCCAATATTCAGGTTCTGATAAAAACCGTTGCGCTGGAAGAAATGATGAAGTCGAAAATTGCTGCCTTTCTCAGCCGCAAGGAAATCCGAGACGCTTACGATATTGAGTTTTTGTTAAAAAGAGGCATACCCCTTTGTACTGAAAATGAAATTGCGGGCAAACTGCTCGCTGGATTGGAAAAGCTCGGCAAGAAAGATTTTGCCGTAAAGTTGGGGACGTTGCTTGACGCGTCTGCCCGAAAATATTACCTGGACAATGGATTCCGCATTCTGGAAACGAGCCTGCGGGATAAAATTAGTTGAGTAATATGGAAAAGCTATCAATGATAACTGATTTTGTCCCGGCGGGAGACCAGCCGCAGGCGATTGACGAGTTGACTCAAGGCCTGAAGGAGGGAAAAGAGCATCAGGTGCTGCTGGGCGTTACCGGTTCCGGTAAGACCTTCACGATTGCCAATGTCATCGAACGCGTCCAGCGTCCGGCGCTGATCATCGCGCATAATAAAACCCTGGCGGCACAGTTATACGAAGAATTCAAGGGACTCTTTCCCGAAAATGCCGTGGAATATTTTGTGAGCTATTACGATTATTACCAGCCGGAAGCTTATCTGCCGGTTACGGACACCTACATTGAAAAAGATTCGGCCATTAATGAGGAAATCGACAAACTGCGCCACGCGGCAACGCATTCTCTTCTGACGCGGCGTGACGTTATCATTGTCGCCAGCGTTTCCTGCATTTACGGCTTGGGCTCACCGGATGCCTATTTAGAGATGATCGTTCAATTGGAAGCGGGAAAAGATTTTCCCCGCGATGAACTGCTGCACCGGTTGGTGGAAATTCAATATGAGCGCAATGACATTGATTTTCATCGCGGCACCTTCCGCGTTCGCGGCGATATCGTGGAAATATTTCCGCCTTATGAAGACGAGCAGGCCCTGCGGATAGAGTTCTTCGGCGACACGATAGAATCCATGTCGCTGATTGATCCCCTGCGGGGGAAGAAAATAAGCGCGGTGACAAAAACAGCCGTTTATCCCGGCAGTCACTATGTTACCTCGCGCGATAATCTTGCCAGAGCGACTGCCGATATTCGCGCGGAACTCGCGAAGACTTTGGCGGAATACAGAGAACAAAACAAACTGCTGGAAGTGCAGCGTCTGGAGCAGCGCACGAATTTCGATCTGGAGATGATGGAGGAGATGGGCTACTGCCAGGGGATAGAAAATTATTCCCGCCATTTAACCGGACGCAGGCCCGGCGAACCGCCGCCGACGCTTATGGAATATCTGCCTCATGATGCTTTGATTATTATCGATGAAAGTCACGCCACCTTGCCGCAGTTATCCGGTATGTACAAGGGTGATCGCTCACGTAAAGAAACACTGATTAAATACGGATTTCGTCTGCCGTCCGCGCTGGATAACCGTCCGTTGCGTTTTGATGAGTACGAGGCCATGACCAATCAGAGAATATATATCTCGGCAACTCCGGCGCTGTATGAGACGGAGAAAGCCAAAGGTGTTCGTGTGGAACAAATCATTCGCCCGACCGGATTGATGGACCCCGTGATTGAAGTAAAACCGGCCAAACATCAGGTTGACGATTTGCTCGCGGAAATCAGAGAACGAGTTGAAAAGAATGAAAGGGTGCTGGTAACGACGCTGACCAAAAGAATGGCGGAGAATCTAACGGACTACTACGCCGGAGTGGATATCAGGGTGCGCTATCTTCATTCCGACATCCATACTCTCGAGAGAGTGGAAATTATCCGGGATTTGCGTCTGGGAGAATTTGATGTTCTTGTCGGGGTCAACCTGCTGCGGGAAGGATTGGACATTCCCGAGGTATCACTGGTGGCGATTCTGGACGCGGATAAAGAAGGGTTTCTGCGTTCGGAACGATCGCTGATTCAGACCAGCGGCCGCGCCGCGCGCAATGTCGCCGGAAAAGTGATCATGTATGCTGATAAAATCACCAAATCGATTCAGGCCTGTCTTGATGAAACCAAACGCCGCCGCATTATTCAGCAAAAGTATAATGAGGATAATAATATCACGCCGGAGACCATTAAGAAATCCATCAGCAATGTGCTGGGCTCAATCTATGAAGCCGATTATGTGACAGTGCCTACGGGTGTTAGCGAGAAAATCGCTCCGCTGAAAGAAGAAGATCTGCCGGCATTGATCGCGAAGCTCACAAAAGAAATGAAGCAGGCCGCGAAAAACATGGAATTCGAGCACGCCGCCGAACTGCGCGACGAGCTCAAGGAACTGAACAAAGTTCTCATCGAAATGGGCTAGATCTTTTATTTGTAATTGCGGTGGAAAGCAACATGAAGAGAGATAAAATAATCATTTAAACGAGTGCCGGGGATACCAATATGAGAATTATTTATGTGGCCGATATTCACGGGTCCTTTGACCGTGTTAAGACTTTGTTGTCCGAAACTGTGGCGGATATTTATATTATCGCGGGCGATCTCATTGATTTTCCCTTCTATAATATGAATACGGCCATCAACTATCATGAGCTTCAATCTTATTTTCATGGTTTGCGTCTCAGAATGCAAAAAGAGAATGTGATCATTGAAGATTTCGTGGATGAACTGCTCGATTCGCCCGAAATTTCTGAAGAGATTGAACAAAAAGGCACGCAATATCAGAGATACACCATTCGCGCCCGCCGGGTGCTTCAACAAAAATACAAGGTTCTGGAAAATATCCTGTCTATGAAACATAAGTCTCTGGTCTTTGCCTTGCCCGGTAATTATGACATGGATCTAAAATATACATCTCTCCATGAACGCGACTTGCATCTGCACTGGCATGATATGTTCGGGTTAAGAGTTGCCGGTTACGGCGGAGCGAACATCTGGACGCCGGGAATTCCCGAACGTTACGTAGTGCCTTATGCGGGAAGCGCGGATGTTCAAAGCGGCCGCAATGAAATGTATAATTTTTTCAAAGCCGTCAAGCCTGATATCATCGTAAGCCATCAACCGGCTCACGGTATTCATGACCGGGTAAACCAGTTCGGAACTTCCGGTTCACCGGCGCTAAGACATTACTGTGATAACAATCCGGTCCTTCTGTGTCTGACAGGTCACGTTCATATGGATTGGGGTTTTCAGATCAGCGAAGGAACCATCTACCTCAATCCCTCTAATTTCGGAGAGGTAACAACTCTGAGCGGCGGCGTTGCGGAAGGAGGCTTCTTCTACGCTATCGAAATGGAAGGCCGGAATGTCTCTAAAATAATCTTCAAAAAGATTGTTGAAGACCGCATCCATGATATTGCCGATTACTATTCTCAAGACAATGGACACTGGCAGGAAACAATCGTCGATGACGAGCGCTATAACGCCCTCAAGCGGGGCGAAAACTTCGATTCAAAAACGGAGAAATACTCTCACATTCCCGAGATACAACTCTACAACGATATTAAACAGTTTTACCGCATGTTCCAGACGGAAGAAACGGAAGAGCGCCTCAATAAACTCGAACAGGTTGTTCATCTCATCGAAGAAGGGATTCACGATGATATCGCAATGGATGTCATGGGTTCCACCAATATGGGACTTTGTGAAGATACTTCCGATATCGACTTTGTGGTCTATGTTCGCTGTGATCCCAATTTTGAAGGAGAAGTCAATACCTGCGAACAATTTAACAAGGCCAGAACGATCATTGAAAAGATCTTAAAGCCGCAATATGCTTTTCAGATTATGGACACCATTGATCTCAATGCTGTGGAGAAAGCCATCAGGGAGAAAAATTATGAGGATGAGATGCTGATGCGCTTCGTGGCTTATCGTTCCATTTGCCGGCCCATTAATTATCGCTTCATTGCTCCGGTGGAAGATCTGTTAAATCAGGACATGGAATTCAGGAAAGAGATTGAGGGAAGTATTCGTTCCTATTTCCAGATATTCATCAATACGTCGCAGCATACCCGTTCGTTTAAAAAATATGAAAGCCGGATCAAGGACATCGGCATCAAGCTTCCCGAAACTGTCCGGCTGAAAATCAAAGAATATTTTGAACAGAATAAATAAGAATGACCATGAATGTCATTATGCGCAATCAATATTTGCAATTGCGAGCAATTTACCAGTACTTCGGACTGGTTATTAATGGAAGAAACTGAACTCCTTTGGCACAGTCTCTTCCTCCCCCTGTACTAAAGGGGGATTGTTCATTTTAATAAGGAGGACATTATGCCCAAAACAAGAATGGTCTGCTTCGTATGTCTATGCTGCCTGCTGGTTGCCTCACTCGCGTCAGCCAGGATGATAAGCAAACACAATCCCTATGAAAGCGCGATTACCAAAGGCCGCAGCAAAATCTGGCAGGCCATCAACAACGGCAAATGCGGGAGTGCCACCGCCGCCATAATGGTCGCCGGCAGGATCGTCTATGCCGAAGGCTTTGGCATGGCCAATAGAGAGAAGAGTATCCCGGTAGGCGCAGCGACGCTTTTCAACATCGGCTCCATCAGCAAGGTGTATGTGGCAACGTCAATTATGCTGCTTGTTGACGACGGCAGCGTGTCGCTTGATCAGCCGGTCACGGACTATCTGCCGGAATTCAGGATGGCTGACGATAGATACAAAAAGATCACCGTGAGAATGCTGTTAAACCATACATCGGGCATTCCGGGAACCGAAGGTTCGAATTCCTTCGGGTTTAAGTATGATGACGATGTGAAGCGGGAAACAATCAATACGTTGGCCCGCGCGCATCTTAAGCATGATCCCGGAGCCATGACCGTTTATTGCAATGACGGCTTTACACTGGCGGAAATGATCGTGGAGCGGATGAGCGGGGGAAAATACATCGACTTTCTTCACAAAAGAATATTTAAACGGCTGGGTCTGAAAGACACCGGCACAGGCGTCGGGGAAATCAAGGGCAAACCTGTTGCGTTGTATTACGATTCCAAAGGAAGAATTCATCCCGTGGAAACCCTCTCTGTCCTGGGCGCGGGCGGGTTATCAGCAACAGCCGTTGATCTTTGCCGTTTTGTAGATTCCTTTTCGGCTGAAAACAAACTTTTAAAGAAAGCGTCTCTTGCCGAGATGAGGAAAGCTCAGCCTTCGGCATTTGCCGGCAAATTAAAAAATCCTGAGCTTTCATTTGGATTGGGCTGGGACTTGACGGGCCTTCCGCGGTATGATGCGGCCGGGATTCAGGTATTGGGCAAGAGCGGCGGCACGGGAAATTATTCTTCGATGGTTTTCACGGTGCCTGAAAAGAGGATATCCGTTGCTGTCATCGCGGCAGGAAGGGAAAGCGGTGCGATGAACATAGCGCTCGATATGATCGATGCCGTGCTGGTGGAGAAAAAGCTCATTCCTGAAAAGGAGAAAGCTTCCCTGATACCGCCCCGGACGCAGAAATTGCCGCCGGATCATTCTATCTTTAGCGGTTATTATGCCAGCCAGAATAAATTGGCCCAGGTCGTGTTTGATACGGATAAAAACAACGCGATCTTATACGGTTTCAAGGAAAAGGAGAAAACACCGGCAATGACACTGGTCTACAGTGACGGTTATTATCACGATGCGGAAGGCAACCGTTTCTATTTTATCAATACGGGCAAAGAAATCTATTTCGTGAACCATGTAACAATGGCCAAAGTCGATATGATCGGCATGCAAAAAATAAAGCCATTAGAAAAACCGAAAAACCTCAAGATCGATATGGATGGAAAGATCTGGCTGCGGCGCAATGTTGCTCCTTTTGAATCAATTATGTCCGTGGATTCTCATTTTGTAAAATCATTGTTGTACAAAGAACTGCCGGGCTATGTGTTTTTCCTGGGGTTCAAAAGGATCGATTCACCTGAGTTCGCGGGCATGCCTTTTGAAGCTATCCGAGATCAGACGGAACTTACTCTTTTTGAAAAGGATGGGGCCGCGTGGGCATGGGTTTCGGATCTGTTATATAGTCCGGCCGGGAGCGCGGTCTCATTAAAACCCGGAGAGAATTCCGTTAAAATAGGGGGCTACGGATATAATGAGTGGCTGGTAACCAACGAAGACATGGTTTTAAATTTTACCAAACCCAAAGGGGGAAGAATAATCATATTTTCTTCTGATGATGTTACAATCTATGACAGCGCGCTTGATACAGGCGATGCATTTGCCGCCAGGGGAAGTTATATTGAATCAGCAGGTCTGGCAAACGATGTCTTTACAGTCAGAGCAAGGCCTGTCACGGCGGAGGAAAAGAGGTAATGGTTGAATACCTCAACATCGTTAACGATCTGCGAAGAGTCAAATCTTCGCCTGATTCATTCGTATTGCGGAACATCACCATCCCGTACTGACATGATGATAAGAATAGTAAAATTCATTCTTGCCGCATGGATTGCGATATTTGTCGCAGGCGCGTCGATCGCGCTTGCCGCGAATGATACGCCCAGGGATTTTATCGATGCCCGGATCGCGGCGAATGCGGGAAAGAGCGGCGTTTACGTGCTGGACACGGGTGCGGAGGCTTTACTGGCGCGGGCGTGGCTGGCAGACAACGCCAGGAAGTCGATCGATGTCCAGTACTTTATCTGGAGTACGGACAACATCGGTATCCTGGCGGCGGAGGCGTTGCTGCGGGCGGCGGACCGCGGTGTCCGTGTGCGGGTCATCGTGGACGACCTGCTGATCGACGCGCCGGACAAATCGCTTCTTGCGCTTGCCCTGCATCCAAACATCGACATTCGCATCTATAATCCGCGGGTATCGGTTGGCGTTCCGCTGCAAAAACGCCTCATGAACCTGCTGACCAATTTCCGCGGCGTGAACCAGCGCATGCACGACAAAACGGTCGTGGTTGACGGCAATATCGCCATTACAGGCGGACGGAACATGGCTGCCGAGTATTTCGACTACAATCACGAGTACAACTTTCGCGACAGGGAAATACTGCTGCTTGGCGAAGCGGTCAAGTCGATTCAGACGAGCTTCGAAGGATTCTGGAATAGCAAACTGAGTGTCAAGGTCGAGGATCTTTACAACGGCTGGGGGCTGATGCAGAAAAACGTGCGCGTGGAGGACAAAGAGATCAGGCAGGTCTATCGCGAGCTGCACGACTACGCGAAATCGCCGGAAAATTTTGCTCCCGAGGTTCGGGCTGCCATCCAGGATGTCCCGGCTGCCTTTGCCTTGCTTTCACGGCAGATGATCTGGGACAAAGTGGAGTTCATCAGCGACAGGCCCGGTAAGAACGACAATACGTTGTTCCTTGATGGCGGCGGACGGACGACACTGGCGCTGGCAAAGTTGGTCCTGAGCGCCAAAAAGCGTGTCGTGATACAGTCGCCCTATCTGGTGATGTCGGACGAGGCGATCGATGTCTTTCGTCAGATCATCGCCCGCGGCGTTACCGTGCGCGTCAATACCAATTCACTCGCCTCAACCGATAATCTTCAGGCTTTCAGCGGGTATCGAAACCAGCGCGACCGGCTGCTGAAGATGGGATTACAGCTTTACGAGGTCAAGCCCGCGCCGGAAGTGCAGAACAAGCTCATGAAGCGTTTACCCGCGGCAAACGGTAAGCCGCCCATCTTTTCACTGCATGCCAAGACCATGGTGATCGATGGGCAAATCGTCTATATCGGGACGTTCAATTTCGATCCGCGTTCCGAAAATCTCAATACCGAAGTCGGCGCGATCATCCATAACACATCGCTGTCGCGCGCGGTGGAGGCTGCAATCGAAACCGACATGGCGCCGGGCAACAGCTGGAACGCCGCCACGGACAATCCGGATCAGTACGTTTCGTTTACAAAACGCAGTAAGGTGCGCCTCTACCAACTGCTTCCCATCAAGCCTCTCCTGTAACAGAAGAGGCGCCTGGCTTCGATCGCGAAGCTTGTTGAAGATTATTTTTTTCTTATCTTTCTAACAACAAAATAAACGATTAAACCGCAGAGCAGCAGTAATCCCATCCCCGCGAGTAAAACGCTGTATGTGATGATGTTTCCGCCGCCAAAAAGCTTGACTGGATTTAGGGAGGGCTGCGCAAGATATCTCCCTTCCGGTTTGCTGTATCGTTCCGGTATCCGCGGCACGCTCAGGCCGTCCGTATCTTTAAATGAGCGCAGATAGAGGGTGAGCGCCAGCCATTCTTTTAGTTCCTCAGGTTTCTTTATATAAACGATGGCCGATTTCAGATCGGGCAGGGGCTTTCCCGATTGGTCTTTGGGCAGCACTTTAATCAACCCATGACTGGCCGAGCCGACATAATCAATCAATGTCGCCGTGTATAAATTAGCGCAGACACGATAAAGTTTGTTTTGATCAAGCGGCCGAAAAGTTCCGTCTCCATCCTGCACTTCAACGGACGTCACCCGGTCAAACCAGACACGCCGGGGATTGTAGGTGAATTTCACGCCTGATACCTGCAAATATGCGTCTCTTTTTTTCAACGGCGCTATGGTGGTATGGACTTCCAGAATATCTTTGAGTTCTCCTCCGCTGACATAGAACGATACCAGAGGGTAACCGGCGATGCCGTCCGGGCCGATCCCCAGGGACAGAACCTGAAAAACATCCGCGACGGTTATTTTGCCTTTTTGAAAGGAATCCCGGATAAGCCCGAGCGGTTGCATGGCCACATGAACGTATTGGTAATTGGCGCCTTCGGCCTGCTTAATGGCCGCGCGATACGCGTCGGTAATTAAATTACCCAGTCCCATTTCACGAGGCTTCTTAAAGGCCGAATAGATCGATTCCATGGAGAAATCCGATTCGGCTATAACGTCATCATAGGTTAAGTTATAAGGAGCAAGGAAATTCTGATTTACGATTTCTTTGTAGCGGGAAATTTCGGACGCGATGGCCTTGTCTTCGGGAACGTCCGTGGAGATATTTTTCAATTGATATGACATCAGCGCCACGCCATTCTGTTTTTCATAGCTGACGGCCAGCACTCCCAGATACTCACTGTATTTGCCGCTGGAGACGATGATTGTCTTGCCGATAATAATCGGCTCCGGCAGGACTGTGTGCGTGTGACCGCTGATGATGATGTCAATTTGCGGTATCGTTTCAGCTAAAATTTCATCTTCTGATCTGCTTTTATCAACAAACGTTCCGCTGTGAGAAAGACAAATGACGATGTCGACCTTCTCTTTGTTTTTCAGTATATCAACCACACGCTTGCTTGCTTCGATCTGCTCGGCAAAAGTAACCGGCCTGGCAAAAGGAGTATCATGGACGGCGTCTTTGCCGATAATACCGAACAGGCCGATGCGCAGACCGTTTCTTTCGATGATTATGTAATCTCTGACCGGATAATCCGCGAAGGGCTTCTTAAGCATCGCGTCGCCCGGGGCGTTTTTGCTCAGCACGGTATTCGAAGCGACGATTGCCGGCAACGCTTCGCCCCTGGATCGGGCGGACGTAAGCATTTTGGCCAGACCGGCGGGATGGAAATCAAAATCATGATTGCCGAATGTGGTCACTTCATAGCCCATTTTCCCCATCAGCCGTAACTCCGACGCTTCAGTCATGAATGACGTGTGGAAAAGTGTGCCCATCGAAAAATCGCCCGCGTCCACCAGAATGGTTTTATGATGAGGATGAAGCCGCCTCTGCTCGTCAATGACATAAGCGAGTCTTGCGTATCCGCCCTGCTGCAGTTGCTCCCCCTTTTCGGTTAAAATCCGATGGGGCAGAAAATATGAATGCAGATCATGGGTAAAAAGAATCACCAATTCTTTTTTAGAATTAATCTCTGCGGCCGTTTGTCCCGCACCTTCCGTCGGCGCGGCGTTAACCGCGCTTGGAATAAATACGAAATTAAGAAAAATAAATATAAGAAAGATTTTCGTTACGAATTTTTTCATTTTTAAACCTTCACAATGTGATCGATTCTTTTTAGAAGCTTCGCTTCTTTATTAACACAAAACACCGGAAACGGGAAATCTATTCCTTTTTGATATCACGGCATAATTATCTCTTTTTATTTTTTGTTAAATAAAGTAGCATCATGATTAATCTCAATCATTTATGGAGGTGGAATCATAGGATGTCACCAAAAAAATATCCTCTAATATTGTTAATCATCGTATTGATTTTTTGGGCATGGTCGGGAATTAATCCGCATGATACCCGTCTTACGTGGGTATTGGAAACTTTTCCTTTCATGATTGCGCTGCCCATCATGTTATTTACATATCAGCGGTTTCGACTGACTGATTTAATGTATACGCTTATCGCCATCCACGCTGTCATTTTGATGTTTGGCGGCCATTACTCGTATGCCAAAGTGCCTCTGGGTTTCTGGATGGAGGATTGGTTCGGCTGGACCCGTAATAATTATGACAAGATCGGGCACTTCATGCAGGGTTTTGGTCCGGCAATATATGCGCGTGAGATCATGGCGCGAACATCGCCTCTGAAGCGCGGCAAATGGCTTGGCTTTGTGTCCATTGCCGTGCCTCTGGCTTTCTCAGCATTATACGAAATTTTTGAATGGGCGGCTTCCCTTTCCAATCCGGGCGATACGGAAGCCTTCCTGGGAACACAAGGCTACATCTGGGATACGCAAACCGATATGTTCTGGTGCCTGATAGGTTCGATCGTTGCGATCATCCTGCTGACAAAATTACATGATCAGTATCTGCGAAGATTGGCGCCTGCCGGGGCTGACCGTTAATTCTTTTCAACCCGTTAAGAGTAAAATAATATGCGGCGGCCATGGCGTGTTTTGAGATAAAAAGCAGAGGGAAATGAGATGGAAAGGGGCTTGACATCTAAAACAGTCTTTGCCTATAACATGCGCAAAATCAAGGTATAGGCAAAAATTGATAAGGGGTGGGACATGTCAAACCGGTTCATGGTTGAGCTTTCGATAGGGTTTGGTAATGTTCCTGAGCGGAGGATCCATTTTACAATGAAAAATCATTCTTCTCGCGTCAGGCATGATGCTGTTCATCATTTAAACCATCAATGAAAATAAGACTCAGACAGGCAGAACCCACCGAATCATTCTGGGGCGGTATCGTCAAGGCCATGGGACTGGTTTTCGGCGACATAGGGACAAGCCCGATATACACCCTCGCAGTCGTCTTCTTATTGACGAAACCCACGCCTGACAATATCATGGGAATAGTTTCTCTCATTGTCTGGACCTTGACGATTCTCGTTTCCATTGAATATGCCTGGCTGGCAACAAGCCTGTCTCACCGGGGGGAAGGCGGCGCAATTGTTTTGCGGGAAATCGTGCTGCCTCTGCTGAAATCGGGCCGTGTCGCGGGCCTTGTGACGGTTCTTACGCTGATTGGCGTTTCACTGCTTCTCGGCGACGGCGTCATTACCCCGGCCATCAGTATCCTTTCCGCCGTGGAAGGCATTGTGATTATTCCCGGAATGGAACAGACCGGCGGCAGCAGTCTGCTGATCATCGCCATGATCATTACCGTTGTGCTTTTTCTGCTTCAATCACGCGGGACGGACAGGCTCGCCTGGATGTTCGGTCCCATTATGCTGATATGGTTTATAGCACTGACGGTTTCCGGACTCATTTCGATCATGTCCATGCCGGAGATCATCCATGCTGTTAATCCTTACTTTGCCTGGAAATTTGTTTCTGACAACGGGATTTCCGGTTTTTTCGTTCTTTCCGAAGTCATTCTGTGCGCAACCGGAGGCGAAGCTCTGTATGCCGACATGGGTCATTTGGGCAGAAAACCGATTATCCATGCCTGGTATTTTGTTTTTACCGCTCTGATTATTAATTATATGGGACAAGCCGTCTATGCCCTGCACCACCCGCAGGCGACGACTTATTTATTCAGCATGTTTCACGAACAATTCGAATGGCTCTATATTCCTTTTCTGCTTTTGGCGATCACGGCTACCGTCATTGCCTCGCAGGCGATGATCAGCGGTGTTTTCTCCGTCGTCTATCAGGCCATAACCACGCGGTTTATGCCGCTGATGAAGATAAACTTCACGTCCACGGCAATTCAGTCGCAGATATATATCGGTGTCGTCAACTGGTTCCTTATGCTGAGCGTTCTTCTGATGATGCTGATCTTCCGGAAATCATCCAATCTTGCGGCGGCATACGGCATGGCTGTTACCGGTTCCATGACCATCACGGGCATCGTTATGATGATTGTCTTTTACCACCGGGAAAAATGGAAGGTCGCCATCGCGGCTCTGGTCGTGGTTGTCGATTTATTTTATTTGATATCCACCTTTTATAAAATTCCTCACGGCGCCTACTGGTCGTTGGTTCTTGCTGCTATTCCGCTTACGCTCATGGTCATCTGGATCAGGGGACATCGCCATCTCTTTAAACGTCTGATGCCTCTGGATATGGCAACCTTTCTTCCGAGTTATGAACAGGTTTTTGCCCGCGGAAAAAATATCCCCGGTACGGCTCTCTTTTTTACGCGAAGTTCCAATTTGGTGCCGCCCTATATGGTTCACTGCATCCTGGAGAGCAATATTCTTTTTGAGCGAAATATCATGGCAAGCATCATTCGGACGGAACATCCCTACGAACTGAATACGCAATACCGGCAGGGCATCGGAACAGGTCTTGATTCGTTTGAGATCCATGCGGGTTACATGACTGTCGTTAATGTGGAAGCCCTGCTGGAAAGGGAGAATATAAAAGAAAAGGTCATTTTTTATGGCGATGAAGATATTATTTCCAGAAATCCCGTTTGGAAGGCGTTCAGCATTATCAAGCGTTTTTTCCCCAATTTTGTGCAATTTTACCGGTTGCCGTCAAAGAAACTTCATGGGATTGTAACCCGGATAGAAATGTAAAGAAAACACGTTCATTTGTTCCGGTATGGGGTCCTCCTGTTTTCTGCCACAACACACCGTCACAAAAAAATATGGATAAAAATAATTGACATACCAACGGAACTTCCCTATATTCTCCCATGAAAGAAAGCAATGTCTTGTCAAAAAAATCAAATCAAGCAACGCTTAAGGCTCCGGCATTATGAAATAAATGATGGCGTCTCATGCTTTGGTTGTTTTGGAGGAAAATGTTTCTTAGCTTTTGATCAGACGTTTTGCTTTACGGCAAGTAAATTTAAAAAATTATGATTCAAGAAAGGAATATTATGCGTAAACTTATGATTGCGGTTGTTGTTCTTTGCATGGCTGTTCCGGCATGGGCCGCTCAGCCTCAGACTGAAGACCAGAAAACTTTGTATGCGCTGGGTGCTCTTGTGACAAAGCAGTTGTCCGTTTTTAATCTGTCCGCCGATGAATATGAATATGTCCAGCAGGGTATAACCGATGCCGCGGCCGGTAAAACGCTGACTGCGGATCCGGAAGCCTATAAGCAGAACATCAATACCCTGGCTATGGCACGGATGCAGGCCGCAGCGCAAAAACAAAAGGATTCGGCCAAACCCTATTTAGAGAAAGCTGCCAAGGAAAAAGGCGCGGAGAAGTTGGCTTCCGGCCTGATTTACCAGCCCATCAAAGCCGGCACCGGCGCTCAACCCAAAGCTACTGACAACGTCAAGGTTCACTACACAGGCAGCTTCATTGACGGCAAGGTTTTTGACAGCTCCGTGCAGCGCGGCCAGCCCGTGGAATTTCCGTTAGGACAGGTCATTCCCTGCTGGACGGAAGGTGTAGGCAAAATGAAGGTCGGCGGCAAGGCTAAATTGATTTGTCCCTCGGATATAGCTTACGGCGACCAGGGCAGACCCCCTGTCATTCCCGGCGGCGCAACACTGGTCTTTGAAGTGGAACTTCTGGATATTGTGAAGGCTCCTGCGGCAGCAGCGCCTAAGGCGACTCCGAAGACCCAGAAGTCTAAAACAGGTTCGAAGAAATAGTTTACGATAATGGAGGCCATTGCCTTTATTGTCTTGAATGAAAATGCTTAATCAGCCTCTTTGTCTTGCGGCAAAGAGACATTTAAAAAATTAACATGAAAAGAAAGGATTGTTATGCGTAAATTAATGTTTATTGTTTTTGCTGCTCTTCTGTTTATTCCTGCCTGCTCTCAGGAACCGAAAACTGATGATCAGAAGGCCTTCTATTCTCTGGGCGTTCATCTTAACAAACAAATATCAATTTTTGATCTGTCTCCCGAAGAGTTGAAATACGTTCAGCAGGGTCTGTCCGACGCGTCTGCCGGCAAGAAATTAGCCGTAGATGCGGACGCCAACGTACCGAAACTTGGCGAATTGGTTAAGGCCCGCATGGCCAGAGCCGCTGAAAAACAAAAAGCGCTGGCCAAGCCGTTTCTGGAAAAAGCCGCTGCTGAAAAGGGAGCGCAAAAAACCGCTTCGGGATTGATCTATACGGAAATTAAGGCCGGTACAGGTATTCAGCCTAAAGCCGCGGATGTCGTCAAAGTTCACTACACCGGCACTTTTGCCGACGGCAAAGAATTTGACAGTTCCGTCAAGCGTGGCCAGCCCGTGGAATTCCCGTTAGGTCAGGTTCTTCCCTGCTGGGCGGAAGGTGTCAGCATGATGAAGGTGGGTGGAAAAGCGAAATTGGTGTGTCCATCGAATTTAGCATACGGCGACAACGGACGTCCTCCCGTTATTCCCGGCGGCGCGACGCTGGTCTTTGAAGTGGAGTTGCTGGATGTGAAAGTTGGCGCGGCGGCATCCATGCTCGCGCCTCGTCCGGGGGCGATGCCTAAACAAAAAGCCGGTAAATAGTTTTTTTAACAACAACATAACCGGGGGGCGGACGATAAACCCGCCCCCTTTTTTTATCTTCAGTTTGCCGGCACCGCATCTTGTTGGAAAAATAATTGACATATAACGGGAACTTCCCTATATTTTGCCTGTCAGAAAAATAGCTTATAAACAAAATTCGATCAGAGCTTTAATGGGTCTGTCGGAAGGAACATACACCCATGTCCGGAAAATTCAGGTGGCTCTTCTTTATTATTATTTTTCTGATTGTTTCTTTTTCCCTCGGCGAAATGTTTTTTCGCTATTTATATCCCAAGCTCAGTCCCTTCGAAGAAAGAATGCCTGTTAGGCACGCGAGTCCCTATACTATGTTCAGTCCCTTTGACTACGGCGCAAAAGAGCCGCCTAAAGCCAAAGGCGAGTTGAGGATATTTATGCTGGGGGGGTCTACGGTGGCCTATGGAAATCCGCCTTTGCCGGTATACGTTGAACAGGAACTTCAGCGGAGAGGATTTGACGGCGTCCGTGTTTTAAACTACGGAGTGATCTCGCAGAATTCAAGTCAGGAACTTGCCCATCTGGTCTTCCATGTGCTGGACTCTGAACCGGATATTGTTGTTATCTATGATGGCGGCAACGATATCATGGATCCTGTTCTATACGATCCCCGGCCTGGCTTTCCCTTTAATTTCCTGGCCTACGAAAATAATGTGTTGTTCAAAGAGACTGGAGAATATCCCCTGCTGTCCCTCTTGGCCTATGGGAGCGAAATGCTGCGGCATTTGTTCAGGCCGTATTTCTTCGAAAAGTTTGGCAATTTTTCAGATTTGCGAATGGCTGTAGGGTATGGAACAAAGCCCTGGTCGGAGAAAATCGCCCGAATTTATGCGAGTAATTTGGTAAAGGCCGGCCGAATATGCCGCGCGTACAATGTGGAATACGTCGCTTTTTTTCAGCCCTTATTGTTTTACAAGAGTTCTGCTGTTTCGGAAGTGGAAAAAAAAATATTGGCAGGATGGTCTCAAGGAGAAGTGAATACGATCCGGCAGTATACCGGCGATGTCAGGGCGATGATCCTCCGGAACACGCGGGAAGAACAAAAGAGTTTCCCTTTTGAGTTTTATGATCTTAGCGGAATATTTGCCGGGTCCACGGAGACCGTCTTTAAAGATTACATACATGTGAACGATGCCTCCAACAGAAAAATTGCTCTGGCAATTTGCGACCGCCTGACGGACACGGTTAGAAAGAAATCCGGAAAATAAGTTTTTGTTTGGCTTGCCCGGCATGTCGCCCTCCAAATAATAATTCCCACTTAAATTCAAAACTGATATAAGTAACGGCAGGATTTATATTGAATTTATGGAAGAAAACAACGCCTTAAAAGATAAAATCGGTTCCTTTCCGCGCAGTCCCGGTGTTTATTTAATGAAGGACTCGGCGCGGAAAATTATTTACGTCGGCAAAGCCAATGATTTGAAAAGTCGCGTTGCTTCCTATTTTACCGGCAAAGACACCCGTCCGATGGCGCCTTTTCTGATGGCCCGGGTCCATGATATTGAATTTATCAATACCGTAACGGAAAAAGAAGCCCTGATTCTGGAAAATAATTTAATCAAGCGTCACCGTCCCCGCTACAACGTTACTTTACGCGATGATAAAACGTATTATCATTTATCGCTGGATCCCACGGAAAAATTCCCCCGCCTGCAACTGGTGCGCAAACGATTCAATGACGCCGCGCTTTATTTCGGCCCTTATCCTTCGGGACTGGCGGCCAAAGAGACTCTGCGCTTTGTTTTGCAGGTATTTCCGCTGCGTTCCTGCCGCAACCGGGATTTCAAACTGCGTCCAAGACCCTGTCTCGAATATCAAATCGGACGATGCCTGGCTCCCTGTAAAGGATTGATAGATGAAGAAGCCTATAAGAAACTGACCCAAAGCGCCGTATCCTTCCTGCAGGGGCGGCGTCGCGAATTGATTTCCGAACTGAAGAAACAGATGGATGAAGCGTCCGGGGAGCTCAATTATGAAGAAGCGGCGCGCCTGCGCGACCGCATTGGAGCCCTCGAGCACGCGCTGGAGAAACAACATGTTGATTGGGGCGGCACAAAGGATCAGGATGTAATTGGTTTGTACGCGCAGGATGATCATTATCAGCTTTGTATTTTGTTTGTGCGCGGCGGAAAACTTCTCGGCAGTAAATCCTTCGCGCCGGTTAAAATAAAAATGGATATGGCTGAAATTGTTTCGTCCTGCCTCACTCAGTTTTATGATGACAAAGCGATTGTGCCGGATGAAATTATTATTCCCTGTCATTTGCCGGATGAAGAAGTAATTATCGAGTGGCTGGCGGAAAAGAAAAATAAAAAAGTCGCGCTGACGGTGCCGTCCATCGGAACAAAGAACGCTTTGCTGGATATGGCCAATGACAATGCCCGCAATCTCTGGGAAGCGGCGCACAAAAAAGAAGAACAAAAATCTGCCGCTTTGCTGATTCTTTACGAGAAATTATCTTTGTCAAGATTACCGCGGCGCATGGAATGCTATGATATTTCCAATATCAGCGGCAAGCATGCCGTGGGCTCGATGGTGGTTTTTCAGGATGGCGAGCCGGATAAAAACAGCTACCGGCGCTATCGGATTAAAGCGTTATCCGAACCCGACGATTACGCGATGATGTATGAGGTTCTCTCCCGCCGCTTCGCGCGCGGAGAAAGTCTGCCTGATCTCGTTGTTGTTGACGGCGGCAAGGGACAATTGGGCGTGGCTCTTTTAGTGTTGAAAGATTTAAAAATTAAAGTAGACGTTATCGGTTTGGCCAAAGAGGAGCGCGCTATGATATCCGGAAAAGGAATCATAAAGAAGAAGGTGGCAAAATCGGAAGACCGTGTTTATCTGCCGGGGCGAAAAGACGCCGTTTATTTATCCGCCTGGCCGCACGCGCTGCGAATCCTCCAGCAGGTACGCGATGAAGCGCATCGGTTCGCTTTGAGCTATCATCATCAGCTAAAACAGAAAGATGATATGGGTTCTATCCTTGACGATATCGCCGATGTTGGCCAGGAACGAAGGAAAATATTGCTGAAGCATTTCGGTTCGAGTAAACGAGTTCGGGAAGCCTCCCTTGATGATTTGCAAAAAGTCCCGGGAATTGGTAAATCTCTGGCGGAAAAGATTTACAATCATTTGAAAAGTGAAAAGTAAGGATGATGATTTAATATGGGTTTAGTAACTATTTTTATTCTGGCCGTAGGACTTGGCGTGGATGCTTTTTCCGTAGCGATCGGCATTGGAGCCGTCCATGATAAAAAATCATGGGCCCCGGTACTGAGGCTGGCAGGGTCTTTTGGTTTGTTTCAGTTTGTTATGCCCATTGCCGGCTGGTTGGCCGGTCTGACGGTCGTTGAAATCATAGCGTCATTTGATCACTGGATTGCTTTTGCGCTTTTGGCCCTGGTCGGCGGAAAAATGATATGGGAAGGATTCGAAAAAGAAAGTAATGAGGAAAAGGCCGATCAAACACGCGGCTGGCCATTGCTCATGCTGTCGATTGCCACCAGCATAGACGCCCTGGCCGTGGGATTCAGCTTTTCCATATTGAAAGTGGCCGTTGTTTTTCCCGCGATAGTCATTGGCATGGTTTGCTTTTTGATGACCGTCACGGGGATGATGTTTGGCAAGGTGCTGGCAAAAATCTTTGGTAAAAAAGTGGAAATATTCGGCGGTTTGGTTTTAATTGCGATGGGTGTAAAGATTCTTATTGATCACGGGATATAATTTATGAAACGTAAAGTTGTTGATTTTGAAAAAATGAACTTATTGGGTATGAAGAAGAAATCAATTGTTTTTGTTCTGCTGCTGTTAATCTTTCCTCTTTTTTCCTGTTCGACTTTTATATCTGAAAAATATACCGCTGAAGTTCCCAGGGGCCAATGCTTGCCTGTTTTTCCCGACAAGGACGGCTGGTATGGCGGTGACGGCGCTTACTCCATTAAGCTGGATCAGGAACGCACATTGTGGCTGTTCGGAGATACATTTGTTGACCGTGAGGAAGGAAGAAAGGACCGCGTTGATATGGATTTTGTAGCGGGAACAACGCTGGCGGTTTCGACCTGTTCTGCCAATAACGAATTCAACATTAAGTACTATCTGAAAAAGAAAAATGGAGAATTTGCATCATCATTCGGTGAAAATGAATGGCTCTGGCCGCAGGACCCTTTCAAAGTTAATGATGTGTTATATATTCCTTTAATCGTAGTAACGCCGACAAACAAGGAAGGGGAGCTTTTCAATTTTAAGATCACAGGACATAAATTTGTCAGAATAAAAGACTTCTCGGCGGCGGATCCGAACAAATGGAACTATGATTACATTGATCTGACACCGGCAATTTCGCCGGATATCAGGGCTTTTGCGTCAACGTCTGTTGTATATAAGAATGATGTTTATTTTTATCCGTTCTATGCTTATTCCAAAGACCAGGTGAATATTTTGGGGAATATTCTTGCCCGTATTCCTGCAAGCAGGATTGATAATCCGGCAGGAGCCGTTGAATATTTTACAAAAGACGGAACCTGGCAAAACAAACTGAATCCCGAAACGGTTAAGGTTGTTCTTGACGCCTCGGTTTCCGAATTAAGCGTAAGATACCATGCCGCCGAAAAGAAATGGATTGCTGTCTATTTAAGCACGCAAAACAAGGGCGATAAATTATTGTACCAGGCCGCCGATAAGCCTGAAGGCCCATGGACAACACCGAAAACTTTGGGCGCGCCGATTCCGGAGGTTGATCCTCAAAGCCGCCTTTATGACAAAAACAATTTTTGTTATGCGGGGAAAGAGCATATTGAATATTCCCGCAATAGAAATCTTATCGTGACATACGTCTGTAATTCGGCGGAAGATTCTCAGAACCCGACCAGTTTCATCCGCCGCAATCTCTTTCTCTACCGTCCGGTGGTGAGAGCAATCGGCTATTAGATTTATTTAATTTGTCATTGCCCAACTGGATTGGGCAATCCAGTATTGTTTTTTTCTGGATGCCGGATCAAGTCCGGCATGACACAGGAAGAAGATCGAACTTGTATCTTATATGCCAAGCCATTTGACAAAGTTATACGCCGCGATTCCTCCGAGGTAGGAAATAAGAAGCGTCATAATCATAGTGGCATAGAACCATTTGTTGTTGCTCATTTCTTTTTTCAGCACGGCGACTGTCGCGGCGCAGGGGATAAAGAGCATCATCACCACGAGAAATGCCGCGGCTGATGCATGGCTCATAACGTTGGGCAGTATGGCGGACAGCCCCTCTCTTCCCACGGAATAAAGAACCCCCAGCGTCGCCACGACATTTTCTTTCGCCACCAGGCCGGTTAACAGAGACGTAATCATCTTCCAATCCAACCCCAGCGGCGCGCCCAAGGGTTGAAGCATTCTGCCGAATGAGGCTAGAAAACTTTCTTCCACATTGCCGGTGGGAAAATACGATACTAACCAGATCATCAGAGAAACGCCCAGAATGACAGTTCCCGCTTTACGGATAAAGGATAATGTCCGTGACCAGACCACCATCAAAATTGTTTTTATATCGGGCGTGTGGTAAATGGGCAGTTCCATGATAAAGGGAGCGTCCTGCTTCCAGAGTGTTTTGTTGACAAGCATTCCCACCATTCCGAGCACCGCGATATTCAGCGCCAGAATGCTCCAGGACACATAAGCGGCGTTAGACCCGAAAATGGCGGCGGAAATTAATGTCAATACGGCCAGCCGCGCGGTGCAGGGTACAAACGGAATTAAAAGCAGGGTGATCATTCTGGCCTTTTTTGTTTCGATAATCCGCGCTCCCAGAACAGCGGGCACGTTGCAGCCGAATCCCAGACACATGGGAATAAAGCTTTTTCCATGAAGGCCGACAAGATGCATGATTTTGTCCATGACAAAAGCGGCGCGCGCCATATAACCTGTGTCTTCCAGAAGGGCCATCATGGCAAAAAAGATCAGGAGCACCGGCAGAAAAGTGAGCACGGAGCCCGCTCCGCCGATAACGCCGTTGAGTAATAATCCGCTAAGCCAGGCCGGCCACCCTTTTGTCAATGGTTCGGAAAAAATAATAAATTGGTGAATCAGATCGCTCAGCCAGACTTGCAGAGGCACTCCCACCGCGTAGGTAAGAAAAAAGACGAAGGCCATGACCGCGAGCAGGATGGGTATGCCGAATATGGGCCGGGTGAGAACATGGTCGATTCTGTCGGTAAGTACAACCTGCCCCATTTTAAAACGGGAAACCGACGCCCGGGTAATGATTTCAATCCAGTCATAACGTCCGTTGACCACGGCATGCAGCGCGTCTTCATGCTTTATAAGAAGATCTTGTATTTTATCCCGCGCGGGTTTCTGCACGGTATCTTCCACTATTTTTGATACTTCGTTGTCGCCCTCCATCAATTTTACCGCGATCCATTCAGGCGTGTAAGGCTCCTGAATATAAGGCCGCACCTCTTTCAGAATGTCCTGATAAATTTGCAGATGATCGGCGGAAACTTCCGGCAGGCGCGGATGAAATTTATATTCGGAGAGGGCCAGGGAAGATATCTGCGCCACAAGCTCTTTAATGCCGCTGTTTCGTTTCGCCACCATGGGAATGACAGGTATTCCCAAAGAATCCTGCAATGCCCTTGTGTCGAGCTGGATGCCTTGATTGGAAGCAACATCCAGCATATTGACGGCAGCGATCACAGGCCGGTTAAGTAGAAGCACTTCAGATAAAAGATAAAGACTTCGCTCCAGCGCCGCCGCGTTTAATACGAGCACGACCAGATCGGGTTTTTCCCTGATGATGAAATCACGGGTAATTCTTTCTTCCTCGGAAAACGCCGTGAGGCTGTAAGTTCCCGGCAAATCGACAATCCTGATTAGAACATTATCAGCGCGATGGAAGCCTTCTTTTTTCTCCACGGTTTTTCCCGGCCAGTTGCCGACATGCTGTGACAAACCGGTTAGAATATTAAACACGGTTGATTTGCCCACATTGGGCTGGCCGACCAGGGCCACAAAGATTTCCTTTTCAACGGGCGGCAGACATGTTTCTTCTCCGGAATTGATTTTGCTTACCATGATTTTTGAAGCTTCGCCGCTGCCCAGGGCAATCCGCGTATCCGCCACCTGAATGATGATCAGGCCGCCGCTCATCTGGGCAACGCGGAACCGGGCGTTTGTGACTATGCCCATTCCGGCAAAGCGGCTGGTTATGGCCGAACCGCCTTCAATGGAATCGATCACGCCCTGATCGCCTTCATGCAATGATGTGATGTTAATGGAGTCGCTCATGAATCTCTACTTTCCAAACCCTCTGATGCTGATACGGTATTTTCTCAACAGCAATTCCGGGCCGTAAGAACCTTTTGTACGGCGCAAATTTTTATCACCCATATCTTCTTCGAGATTAAGATATTTATATTGCGGCAGCAGTTTTCGGGCCGTGTCGTTAAACATAAATTCATAAATGCCGTGATACGTCGTGGATGCTTTGGCAAAATGCAGGCAGAATGTATCCGCGTTCAGCGCCTCGCCGATAATAAACCCTGCCGGTTTGTTCTCAATGTAATATATTGTTCCCCAGAGAGCAAGACCGGAAAATTTATGCAGCGCTTCACTGCAATGTTCAAAATCGGTTTTATCCGAAGCTAATTTGGAATTATCCTGCCATTCCTGCAGAACACTCATCGCATCCTGATAATTCGTTGAGGATATGGGTTGGTCTTCAGGCCCATACAAAGCAAGAAACTGATGCAAATGATTCCGATGGCGTACATATTGTCTTCCCTTAAAGCTGGCCATGTTTCCGGTAAGGTATATATAATCGGAATCACTTTCGTCGCAGCTGATGACGAATTTATCCTCAGGGAAAAAAGGAAGCCATGCTTCCGGGATGGGGAAGAAAAATTTCTCTCCGCGTAAAACGTCCTGAAATGTCCGAATATCACAGTCGCGCGGATTATTTAACGGCATGACATAACGCTGTTTTTGTTTATTCTCTCCGGAAACAAATAATCCGCAATCCATTGTCAGAAATTCATAGTTGCTGGTTTTACGGAACAGATAAACATTGGCGAAGGTATAATCGGAAATTTGCAGATTCATTTGATGAAAACGTTCCGTCAGGCAACTCCGGTGCTTCAGATCGATGGTTTCGATGGTTTCCATATAATTATTTATTAATCCTTTTTTAAACTCTGCTCAAAGAATAAATTGATGATTGTTATCCCGGAACCAGCGCCGGTGAGTCTTGTAATCCGGCGTATGTTCTACCACTAAGTTCCAGAATTTTGAAGAATGATTTTTTTGACGAATATGCATCAGCTCATGGATAATGACGTAGTCGATCACCTCCGGCGGCGCCATCATCAGGCGGAAACTGAAAGCCAGGGAATTGTCTTCCGAACAGGAGCCCCAGCGCTGTCGAGCCGAAGTAATTCTGATGCCTCCATGTTGAAGGTTCGTTTCCCGGCTTAAATGTTCAACACGGACGTTCAGGTATTCTTTGGCTTTTTTCTTATACCACAGCGCAAAATGATATTTTCTCATCTCCCTTTCTGCGGGGCAATTAAGAAAAAAACGGTTGTTCCAGAATATCACCCCCGTGTTTTCCAGTGGTTCAAAACGGGCTTCCAGCGGATAGGATTGCCCTAAATAATAAAATGTTTCGCCGGTGACATATTCCTTCTCTTTGTGGAGATGAAGCGCCTGTGAGCGTTTTTGCATCGCTTTGGAAATCCAGTCTTGTTTTTCCTCAACAAAGCGGTTGATTTCGTCAGCAGGTGTAAAATAAGGGGCGGAAATAATGACTTCCGAATTGTTGCCGATTTGCAGGGAAATGGTTTTTTTTCTTTTCCTGCTTCTATGGACCGTGTAGGTAATATTCATGAAAAATTGATAATTTCTTTCCGCCGTGATTTTTTCATGTAACTACCATAATTTGTTATCTAAAGCGAGCCCGGAAAGGTCTTTTCATTGGTTTCATTTTGTGTTAGTTAAAAACAAAATTTACAGGCGGGAAAAATGGGAAAAATCAGCAAACGCCCTTGGGGCAGTTTTGAAGTCTTGTCGGAAGGCCCCAACCATAAAGTCAAGAGAATTGTCGTTGAACCGGGCGGATGCCTGAGCTTACAGCTTCATCATTTACGTGCCGAACACTGGTTTGTCGTTGCAGGCAAAGGAGACGCAATTGTCGGAGAAGAAAAAAAAGCTTTGAGCGCGGGCAACTCGCTGGATATTCCTGAAAAGACCAGACACCGGGTCCAGAATTATTCGGAAGAAAATCTGATCATCATCGAAGTGCAGACAGGTGTGTATTGCGGTGATGAAGACATAGAACGCTTTGAAGATAAGTACGGCCGAGTCTGATGGTTATCAGAGATGATGGTCTCACCGCATTCATTGTAATGTTTTCAGGAAGATTTGCCCTTCAGGCAATCTCCTGCGGCATTCATCAGGAACGATCTCATTTCCCTTCCGGCAATTGCCGCCGCGTATGCCTTTTTCTTCTTCCTCAGGTTCTTCAAGTGTCTTTTCTCTTCCTTCTGTCTCTTTATCTCTGTCAGATTTACGCCTTGCTCCTTCCAGCTTAAATCCTTCTTTTCCATTCTTCTTTACCATTCTTTACCGGCAGAGAATTACCGGCTGCTGTACGTGCATTGATTATTGTTCATATTCTATTTCCGGAATGGCCAGCCATCTTTTAGCTTCAGAAATATTTTTGAATATTTTGACCAGCCCTCCCCGGTTACGTGCTACTGTTTCTCCAAATATTGCGTTCTCCTCCGGCATCGTCTTCTCCGAATATACGATCGCATATTTAAATCCCGGGGGAAACATTTGAATGCTTGAAGCGGCAGCTTGATATATCTCCGTAACTGAAGCCGCCACAATTGCCTGGCGAAGGTCTAAAAGGATGTGTTTCGCATGACATCTTTTTACCGAGTCAACTATTTTATTACGCATGAATGAATAATCGGCGTTATCCAATTTACCTTCAGCTTTAGAAATAACAGTCTTCCCATCCGAACTGACTTTCACAAAACAGTCCATCGTTCTCTCCTTGGAGCATTCAATAAATAAGGCTCCTCGACAACGTGCCTTTACGCAGCTTGACTAATTATTTTGGATTGTTGTGATGCCCGCAGACGTTGAGAAGAGATCGAGAAACGTACAAGATCAGTTTGTTTTTATATATTACTTTTAATATTTATTATCAAGCAAAATAATCTTTAATCATAATTCATGCATGGGCGTGAGGTCTGTTGATGACCGATTGCGGGGGCATTCGGGGGACCGCATCCTTATTAGAAAAAACCGGATTGCAGGATCACCTTGCATTCGCTGGGCAAGGAGTCCGGCAAGGACAAATAATGTAACCTCTTTACCTGTTCGTCCTTCCAACAACAATATCTTTTTGTCTTTGTTTTTTCTCTGTTTTCTTTTCCACGAAAATTTTCTTTCCGGTAAATGGATCAATTTCCGTGAAATACATCAGGCCCGAGTACGTTAAAGGAAGCGGTGTAAAAATCTGTACCTGCCGCGGGTTGGTTTTCAGTTCTCTTCCGGCGAAAGATTTAAGCTCGCGCATGTCTTCTTCGGTGCAGCCCGGATGGGCGGCGATAAAATAATAAGTCAGAAATTGTTTTTGCCCTGATGATTTATTTATCTCTTCAAAAATATGCTTAAAGTTCAGCAATGACCGGGCTTGCGGCTTGCCCATCAGTTTTAAGGTGTTTGGGGTGATATGTTCGGGAGCCACCTTCAACTGACCGGAGGTGTGATGCTTTACCAGTTCGCGCATGTAACTTGTGCAGTGTTTTTTATCGCTTAAGAGCAAATCGTACCTTATGCCGGAAGCAACAAAGACTTTTTTGACGCCTGCTATATTCCGCAGGCTTTCTAATAAATTGATCTGCCGGCTGTGATCCGGTTTTAAGACGTCGCATACTTGCGGATAGAGGCATCTTTTATTTTTGCACGCGCCGTTTTTCTGTTTTCTGGAGCATTCGATGCCATACATGTTTGCGGTGGATCCGCCAACGTCCAGAATATAGCCTTTAAAATCGGGAAACGCGGTGAGTTTCCGTGCCTCAGCAATGATTGATTTTTCGCTTCGGCTGATCACGGTTCTTCCTTCATGCAGGCCAATCGAACAGAAATTACATTCACCGAAACAGCCGCGGTGGGAGGTTATCGAAAATTTAATCGTTTCCATCGCCTTGACCTTGCCTTGTTCACTGTAGAAGGGATGAACGTCACGGGTAAAATCAAGCGCATAGATATTGTCCAGTTCGTCAATGGTCAGATGAGGCTGCGGCGGGTTTTGAACCAGGTAACGTTTATCGTATCGCTGAAATAAACCCTGCGCGGTCAAGGGATCATTGTTTTGATAAAATATATTAAACATGCTGACAAAAGATTTTTTATCCGCCGCAACGTCCTCATAGGCCGGCAATTCAATATAATCAGGCGGCGGGGCAGGGGAAATATAACAAATTCCTCTGATATCTTCTATATCTTTACCCTCCCGCATTTTCTGCGCGAGTTCGACAATGGCCTTCTCGGCCATGCCATAAACGAGTATGTCGGCGCGGGCGTCAAAAAGAATCGACCGGCGGACGGAATCCGACCAGAAATCATAGTGGGCAACACGGCGGAGACTGGCCTCAACACCGCCCAGAACCAGCGGTTTGGTATTTTTGAAATACCGGCGGATCAGATTGGCGTAAACGACGACGGCGCGGTCGGGACGGCGGTTATTTTTGCCTCCGGCGGTCAGATCATCATCATGCCTCTTTTTTTTCGTCGCTGTGTAATTGGCAACCATCGAATCCATGCAGCCGCCGGTGATGCCCCAGAACAGTTCGGGCTCTCCCAGCCGGCCAATGTCGGTCTTGCTCTGCCAGTCGGGTTGGGCGATGATTCCCACGCGAAATCCGGCGGCGGTAAGGACCCGGCCGATTATGGAAACGCCGATAAAAGGGCTGTCGATATAAGCGTCGCCGGTGACAAGTATGATATCGAGCTTATCCCATTTTAATTTTTTTAATTCGTTGCCGGTTGTCGGAAGAAACATATCGGGAGCCGTTAAAGAAATCGCGTTTTATTTTAAATGATCAGTTCTTTAAATTATCCTGGAAGGTTTTTTTAAATTTTTCCAATTTAGGATTAATGATAAATTGACAATAACCCGCCTGCTTATTTTTTTTATAAAAATCCTGATGATAGTCTTCAGCGGCATAAAAAGATTGAAAGGGAACCACCTCGGTTACAATCGAATTTTCGTAAACCTTTTCTTTTTTAAGCTCTCCGATGACTTTATCGATAACATCTTTTTGTTTTTGATTCCGGTAGAAAATAATTGAACGGTATTGAGTGCCAATATCGGCCCCCTGACAATTTAATGTTGTCGGGTCATGGATGACGAAAAATATTTGGAGAATCTTTTCCTGCGTTATTATTCGAGGATTAAAGGTTATCTGCACAACTTCCGCGTGTCCCGTCAATCCTGTGGTTACTTTTTCATAATCCGGATTGGCCATGGAACCTCCGGAATATCCGGAAATAACTTTCTCCACTCCTTTGATTTCTCTATAAACAGCATCCAGACACCAGAAACATCCCCCGCCCAGAGTGATTTCCTCATGCATACTTTTTGTGCCTTTTGTATCCATATCCTTCTGCGCTCCAATCGCCGGATCGGCCGTCATAAGAAAGACCAAAACAAAAGTGAATCAGGGGTGTGCCGGTATTTTCAGCATTTCAACGTCATCATCAATTTCTAAATGATACTGACGAGCCTCAATCCCAATGCAATGGCTGCCGGCAACAGCAACAGGGATAAACGTCCAAGCCACCGATGCGCTGTTCTTGCGGCTGATTTATTTTTTGCTTTAAACTGATAAAACCCCAGAAACAGTGTGATGAAAGCAATAATAAAAACCGTCAAACCGGTAATCTGGTGAAGTCCGTCCATATGCTTCCCGCCTGAACTTAAAACAAAGAGGAAAGCCATGATGATTCCCACGGCTATGCCCCCGAGACTCCATGAATTGCATGTCTTATGAATCTTCAGCCAGTTTTTATTTTTGCGGAAAAAAGCAGCCGCACTGACACCGGTAATAATCCCTGCCGCCGCTGTTGCCATACATAAAATGTGCAAGAGGAAAAACATGATATTTTATCTTTGGAACCGGGTTATGAACCTTAGAGCTTGAATTCCATTGACTCGCCGACGGCAATGCATTCCAGCTTCTTACCGCTTTTTTTGATTAGTCCCTGACAATTTTTTACAATCACGTCGATTTCGTCATCAATTCTTTCCTGGTTATGATGAAATAAACCTATTTTTTTTACTCCGGCATTCAGCGCCAGATGAAGGGCGTCTTTGTAAGAAGAATGTCCCCATCCGCGGGTTTTTTTATATTCTTCTTCTTTATATTCGGCATCGTGAAAGAGTAAATCAGCGCCGTCGGCAAACTTAATATATTCCTTCAGGGCAAGACCTCCTTCATGCTTGTAACCAAGTTCGTTATCAGTCAGAAAAACAAAACACTTACCGTCTTCTTCAAACTTATACCCCGTGCCCTGATTAGGATGGCTTAACGCTACGGGTGTGATGACCATCGAACCAAACCTGAAAGATTCAACACCGTTGTCCTGATATGATATCTTGGCGCGTATGGAGTCAAAATTTACAGGAAAATTGGGCGCTTCCATAATGCGCGAGAGCAATTCTTTTATAGAAGCCCGGGCAAAAGGACAGCCCAATATATTCAAATTGGTTTTGCTTGAATAAATAGGTTTAAAAAAGGGGAAGCCAATAATGTGATCCCAGTGGGCATGTGTTAATAAGAGCGTGAAATCATGATGACCTCCGGCCATAAGAGAATTACCCGCCTCACGCATACCGGAACCGGCATCAACGATCAATATTTTATCATCCTTTGTCCTGATTTCAAGGCAGGTGGTGTTGCCTCCGTAGCGCAAATATTGTTTGCCTGAAACAGTAATAGAGCCTCTGGAGCCCCAACAGTGAATGATCATTTTTCACCTTTGATATATTTATTATGCAATAATACAGAATGAGTTTAAAATCAAGCAGGATAAATATCAAAAAATAAATGTAAAAGTATTAAAAAAATAATAATGGACCTTGCTATTATAATAAAAGTTCTTAAATTAATAGCAAAATAAGGAGGTTGATCCGATGAAAAGTATAAAAATAAAAGGAATGAGCTGCGGACATTGTGTCATGGCGGTGACCAAAGCGCTCAACGCCGTGGACGGGGTACGAGGTGTCAATGTGGATTTAAAGAGCGGCATGGCGACTTACGAGGAAGATAAAGCAGTTGATCCCGATGTCGTTGCCGCAGCGATAAAAAAGGCAGGATACGAAGTTGTCGAATAAAGTGGCAGATAGCGGGAAAATAACTATTGCCGTGGGCGGAATGACCTGTGCGGCCTGTGTAAGACGCGTGGAGGAGGCCCTCAAAAGTGTTGAGGGTGTGCAGGAAGCAAGCGTCAACCTGGCAAACGGACATGCCACAATTATTCATGGAGCAAAATGGGGGGATCTTGCGGAGCTTCAGAAGGTCATTACTGAACACGGTTATGAATTTTTAGGCGAACTTAAGGATAATATAGCTGATCCCATAGAAGCTTCCCGTGTCAGAGAATTAAAAGACCTAAAGTTAAAAGTAACCTGTGGCGCAGTATTGAGCGTGATTATTTTCTTCGGCTCAATGCAGCACTGGTTTGTTTTTCTGCAGGCCATTCCCCGTGAGATTATGCTTTGGGGCATGTTTATCTTAACCACCCCCGCGGTTTTCTGGGTAGGCAGCCGTTTTTTTGTGGGCGCCTACAAGGCCGCGCTGCAAAAAACATCCGATATGAACACGCTGGTGGCTGTCGGCGCTTTTTCAGCCTATGCTTATTCAGCGGCTGCAACTTTCTTCCCCCATTTCTTTATGACGGCCGGCGTGATGCCTCATGTCTATTATGACGGGGCGGCGATGATTGTCACGCTTATCCTTGTCGGCAGGCTTCTGGAGGCCAAAGCCAAAGGAAAAACGTCTACGGCCATAAAAAAACTGATGGGATTAAAACCCAAAACGGCTACTTTGCTCAGAGAAGATCAGGAGATCGAAATTGCCGTAGATGAAGTGCGGATGGATGACATCCTGCTTGTCAAACCTGGAGGAAGAATTCCTGTTGACGGAGTCATTTTATCAGGTGAATCCACAATCGATGAATCCATGCTGACCGGTGAAAGCATGCCGGCAGCCAGGGAAATCGGACAGAAGGTATTTGCCGCCACCATCAACAAGACAGGCAGTTTTACTTTTCGCGCGACAGGCATAGGCGCGCAAACCGCTCTGGCGCAAATTATCCGCCTAGTGGAAGAAGCGCAGGGCTCCAAAGCGCCTATTCAGCGGCTGGCGGATAAGATTGCTTCCGTTTTTGTTCCGGCGGTTTTTGGGGTTGCCTTTATTACTTTTTGTATCTGGTATTTTTTACCCGTTGAAAGTAATTTCAGCCGCGCCCTGATCAATTTTGTTTCCGTGCTGGTGATTGCCTGCCCCTGTGCTCTGGGACTGGCGACACCGACAGCCATCATGGTGGGAACCGGTTTGGGAGCGCAAAGCGGAATTTTAATCAAGGGCGGTGAGGCTCTGGAAAAAATACATAAGCTTTCCGTTGCCGTTTTCGATAAAACGGGCACGCTGACACGCGGCGAACTGGCAGTAACTGATATTGTCGCGACGGCAGGTTTTGATGAAAAACAGGTTCTTGCTTCTGCCGCCGCCCTGGAAAAAAATTCCGAACATCCGCTGGCGCAGGCCATTCTGCTAAAAGCCAAGACCGATGGAATAGCGATTTCCGCCGTGGATAAATTTACAGCGTTATCAGGCATGGGAGCACAAGCCTTGCTCGAAAATAAATCATGTCTTGTTGGCAACCGTTTTCTGATGAAAAGCAAAGGTATCCCCGTGGATGATTTGGATGAACCGGCGAACCGGCTTGTCCGGGAAGGGAAAACGGTGGTGTATGTCGCTTTGGACACAACCGCCCTGGGCTTGATCGCATTAGCCGATACGCCGAAAACTTCAGCCGGACAAGCGGTGGAAAGCTTGAAGAGACGGGGGCTGAAGGTCATGATGATTACCGGCGACAACGCGGGCACGGCTAAAGCCGTTGCCGCTCAAGTTGGCATTGATCAGGTATTGGCGGAAGTTCTTCCGGGCAACAAGGCTGACGAAATAAGAAAACTGCAGGCCGCCGGTGAAGTTGTGGCCATGATCGGTGACGGGATTAACGACGCTCCGGCGCTGGCGGCGGCGGACGTCGGCATTGCCATCGGCGCGGGAACGGATGTGGCTATTGAAGCCAGCGACATCACTTTAATCCGCGATGATTTAATGGGCGTGCCGGAAGCCATCGGTCTGTCAGAAGCGACAATGCGCGTAATCAAACAGAATCTTTTCTGGGCTTTTTTCTATAATGTGATTGGCATTCCCATTGCCGCGGGAGCGCTATATCCTTTTTGGGGAATACTGCTTAATCCCGAATTTGCCGCGGCAGCGATGGCTTTGAGTTCGTTCTCGGTTGTGAGCAATTCTTTGCGCCTGCGCAGGGTCTGGAAAAAGGCGTCAACCTTTTAATTTAGACTCTTTTTTTTGATTGCCAGCTCGTTTAAACTTTAAATAAACTCCATAACCGATAAATACCACAAATAATATTAATGACGGAGGGAAAACAACACCGATTAAAATTATAACAAAGGCTATGATAATCGTTCCCAGATATGGATTGGAATCCAGGACATCCAAGATGGGATTAAATAACCGGTCGATCATCGTTCTCCTGTTGCCTTCCTCTGTTTTATGGTCATGAATCCTTTAAGGCGTATTGGAAATACATATCTTCATCTCCTGCGGCAAGACTCCGGATCCGTTTTGCTGAAGATTTCTTTCCAAACATTTTGATAGCCTGCTGAAAGTAACCCATAACGAGGTATTCAAAATAAGTATATTTAATTTGAAGTCCGGTGATTTTGATATGAGCAACATTATTCTCTAATCGTGCGATTGCTGTACCGGTGTCAAAATACGTAGACCAGAGCTTAGGCATCACCGACTCGACGAATTGCTTTAAATCCTTTGTGAGCATAAATGACTTGTATGGACCATCCGGCGCCAGGACAAGTTTAGCGCCTGCCTTTCCGAACTTTAAATACTGCATTTTATCGTCATTACAGAATTCCCGGCACAGCTCATCAAAAAAAATGATTAATTTTTCTACCGGCATAGGGGTAATGGACATGATAACCGTGCTGAAATATTTATCCTTCTGGGCCAGTTTGGCCATAAAGGCTGTCCATGCTTCCTCACCAATCGCTGCGATCATATTCGTTTTTGTTACAACATAAACAATACCTTTTGCGTTCATATCTAAATCCCCCTTCCATCGTCTTTCCATCCGTAAGGCTTCATAAAATTTCGTTGTCTATGACAGGTGTCCCCCGGCATAAAATCGGAAAATAGAAACTTGAGGATTACAGGACAACAACAAATCATAAGATAATATGATGACCCTGTCTATCTTGCTTTATGCAGAAATTTATATCCGGCTTTTGTCTGCTTATCCTGCAATCTTTTTCCGGAAGTTTTCCCGGAACGTTTCCTTGTTTTTATGTTTTCTGAATTGATGTGCAAAAAACTTTGCAGCTATTTAGGCGCGGGCTTGTTAAATTTTGCAAAAATCCAATACGGTACACCGACCGGATTAAGGTTTGCATAATCCTGAACCGATAAAATATAATTCTCAAGCTTCTTGATGGAGTCGCTGGGTGTATCCACAAACTCCACGCCTGCCTCGTAATATTCGCCTTCATTGATGACTTTATTCCAGATTACTTTTCCGAAAACGGTTATCTTTTGTTTTGCATTTTTTAAAGTTAAATCTATTTTGAGAAAGGTATCGTTGGGCAAAAGAACATTGCCCTGAATTTTCGTGCCGGCCATGGAAATATCTTTGCTGTAGTTATAGAGAATCTGTTCCTGAGGAATATCTTTTATTCCGGAGATGATCGTAATGGTGATCTCGTTCTCTTCATTGAGCCGATCAACTTTTCTTTCTTTTTTCTTCGACAGTTCAGCCTTGTCTTGCTCGCTCTTCTTTTGTCGTTTTGCTATAATCCTTTCTTCCATAAAGAGCCATTCCTCCTTTTTTACTCCAGGATCCTCTTTTTTACCCCTCATCTTGCCAAGGATTCAAATTATCTACAATCTTCACGAATTATTATCTCAATATGTTATTAAAAAGACAAGCAATTTTTGTATAATGGATAGACTCTATCTCGCTCCATGCAGGAGTTCGTCTCCCAGTTTGGCCTGCTTGTCCTGCAGGGTTTTTTCCTGAAGCGCTCCCAGGACGTTAATATCGGTTTGAAGCACATTGAAGCGTTCTTTTGTTTTGATTTCCCATTTCGCTACTGCGGCGGCTATCCTTGCCTGGAAACCGGCGGCCAGCTCTTTAAATACCAGCATCAGTGGCACGGCGGCTCTTTCCGGCTGATCCAGTTTTTGCGCCGCGTCGCGGACAATCGTGCGCATGGTTTCCAGCAGGGCGTCCAGTGCACCGACTTCAATTTGCAGAGATTTATCCTTATGAATATTACACTTGTTTATTTCCACGATCATGTCCATAAGTTCCGCGCCCATTGCTCCGGTTACGGCGCCCATCATAATGACATTTTCCACATCGCTGAAGGGGATTACAATATTCGGATAAGCGGTATCTTTTTCACCAAGCATGTTTGCAGCGGGAACACGGCATTCCTGTAATTTAATGCCGCCATGCGGCGCGGGCTTGAGGAAATCGAATTTCAGCCGCGGTTTGACAGTGACGCCCTCGCCGGAGGACGGCACTAGAAAGGCGCTGAATTTTTTTTGCTGTTGTTCTTCACCGGTTATCGCGATGACAATAAAAAGATCGGCAATCGGCGCGTTAGTCAGATAAGTTTTTTCTCCATTGAGTTTGTAGTCATCCCCGTCGGAGGTGGCTGTGGACGTCAGTAACTTGGGGTGTGCTCCGTGTTTGGGTTCGGAAACGGCAAAGGAAGCAATTAAATTGCCTTTAGCCATCAGCGGCAGATAATCCTTGTGCTGTTTTTCAGTGCCGCAGCGGGAGATCAGATAAACGGCAATAATCTGCTGATACAGCCAGGATAACGCCAGCCCCGTATTATAACCGCTGCGGACAAAAACCTCTCCCGCTCTGGCCAGTTCTATGAATCCGCCACCGCTGCCGCCGTACTCCTGAGTGATTCCTATTTTGAAAAAACCCGCCTCGCCCATTTTCTGCCAGATATCCCGGGGAAAATCCTGTGCTGTCTGCAAATCGGTGCGGGAAGCGACATGTTCAATAGCGAAACGCGATATCCAACTGTAAGATTGTTCTGATGAAATAGTAGTCATTTTATAAAACCAGCTCCTCGATAAAAGCAAATAATTGGTTGATGTTCCGGCATTGACGCACTTCGTGACAATGCTGCATATATGATTTGATTTCACTGTCGCCGGTGCCCCAGAGATTTTCCTGCTCCGGATTGAGCCAGATCACCCGCCGGCAGCGTTCCCGCATTTGACCCAGAATCGCGTCTTCGGGATTCATATAATTGGTGCGGCCGTCGCCGACGATGATCAGCGTTGTTTTCTTGGTTAGAAGTTCCATATGGTCTTTTTTAAAATTCCGCAGCGTTTCGCCATAATCCGTTGACGCGTTATAATTCACGTCTGATTTTTCCAATACCATTCGAATTGCTTCGTTGATTTCATGTTCCTCGAAGATGGAAGTGACTTCCGACAACTGGTCAATAAAGACAAAACTGTTCACTTTGTCAAAACAATCCTGAAGGGAGTAAAGCAAATTCAGCATAAAACGCGCCGCCGCCCAGACGGAACCGGACACATCGCAGAGCGTGACAATCCGGCTTTTGCGTTTCGATTTCCGGCGATATTTGATTTCCACGGGAACGCCGTTGTATTTTGCCGATGCCCGCAGAGTCTTTTTAACATCGATACCGCCCCTGTTTTGAACGGAAAAACGCCGGCTGACGATATTTTTTAACTTGCGAACCAGCTTGTCAATCGCTTCACGCATTTCTTCAATTTCTTCGCGGTTAAAAGAAGAAAAAGATTTCTCGCCCAGTCCTTTAAGCCGCTGTTCTTCCGTTTTAGGTTTTTTAGTGCCGGAGTCTCCCGGACGCGGTTCATTCATGAGAATGGAACGGGCAGAAGCAACGCGTTCTTCAAAATAGGCGGCAAGATCACGTCCCGCGGCTGAATCCGTTTTTGCATAATTTTCTTCCACCAGAGCGCTGGCGGCGGAAGCGGCTCTATTAATCTGCAGCATCACATTGAGGCGGTTGCCCAAAGGTCCCAGATTAAATCTCAGCTGTGTTACTTCGGCTTCAGTTCTGATGCGGCGCATTTCCTGAAGGAGCGCGAGAGGATTTCCCTGCAGGAAGTCCACAACGGCATCGTAAATAGGGTTATCATGGGGCATCTGTTTGAGAATTTCCGCCGATTTTTTTATTTGATCGGAGTGAAAGGCGGCCTGCTTCATATCACCTATGTCCATGCGCATTTCATGAAAGAAGAGATGATAAAGCCGGTCAAAATGCTGTACATCTCTCATGCTTTTGGCAAAATTAGCGCGAAGCAGAGACTGGAATTCCGGTTCATCGGTCGGGTCAATCAGCTTTAACTGATTGAGACTGTCGAGAACTTCCGAGGTTGATACACGCAGGCCTGAAGCGCGGCAGCAGGAAACAAATTTTTGAATGAGTTTGACCATATATTATCGGATAAATCTTGAGATTCCTCATCCGTCGGTTACGGATGACATTTTCTAACATTACGGCAAAACCCGGCCTATATTCTTACGCACTTTCTCCATATCGATCTGATATTTGCAGACGATGTTGAGTGTTTCCGAAATAACTTCCGGAGTCAGCTCATTGATTTGCAGGGCGATAAGCGCTTGCGCCCAATCGAGTGTTTCCGAAATGCTGGGACTTTTTTTCAAATCGAGCGTGCGGATTTTACGGATCGCGTCAACCAGTTTGTCACACAGCCCCTCCTCGATTCCCGGAATTTTCAGCCGGACGATGGAAATCTCCGTATCCCGCGCGGGATAGTCAATGTAGAGATGAACGCAGCGGCGTTTCAGCGCGTCGCTCATATCACGGTAATTGTTGGAGGTTAGAAGAACAAAGGGAATCTGAATGGCCTTGCGGGTGCCCAGCTCGGGGATGGTAACCTGAAAATCGCTTAAAAGTTCCAGGAGAAAAGCTTCAAATTCCGGATCGGATTTATCCACTTCATCTATCAGGAGCACGACAGGTTTCTCCGAGCTGATGGCCTGTAGAAGCGGCCGGGACTGAATGAAACGGTCGGAGAAAAAGGCGTCCTCCTGTGCCGCTATCTGGTCAACCGCCTGAGTCAGGGTTGAGGCGGAAGAAATGATGTCGTTGAGCCGGTCTTTCACCATCTGGGTGTAAAGAAGCTGTTTGGCATATTCCCATTCATAAAGAGCCTTGGCTTCATCCAGACCCTCATAACACTGGAGCCGGATAAGTTCCCGATCCAGAGAGCGGGCGATGGCCTTGGCCAGCTCTGTCTTGCCGACGCCCGCCGGTCCTTCGACCAGAACGGGCTTTTGCGTTGCGGCCGCTAGGAAAACAACCGTCGCGATTTCCCTTGAGGGAATGTATCCGGCCTTCGTCAGCCTTGATTGAACATCATCAACACTATTATATCCCATGAATAATTTAATCCCTTCTGATATTTTACAAACAATCTTAAGAAGATGTGGTTATTTCAACCGCGATTTTCTCTGATAAGAGCTTACTTTTATTGGACGTGAGTATAGGAAACCCTGTCTTGTATGTCAATGAAAAACAGGTTGGGAAATGCGGCGTTACAGGCTGATATTTTCCGGGTAGAAAATCTCCGGTCTACTTTTTTGCCAGCTGCCTCGCCCAGAGCGTCAGCCAGATGACAACGAACAGCATCATTCCGACGCCGAGTTTATACATCACCATTCCCCACAGCCATATATCGCGGATTTGGGACCAGGTGATTCCTTCACCCCACAGGCAAAGCATTGCGGCCGGTTGTCCGGGTATAATCAGCAAATAGGCGAACCATTGAATCAGCAGGATGCAATAGGCGATTAATAAAGTCCACCAGCCGGCTGTTGCCGCCGCCCGCACTTTTTTAATGAATACTTCCTCCATCTTTACCTCCTGTGTTTTGTGTTATGATTCGTTTAGTTTCCAGCCTTTCTTTCCATCCGCGAGTTGTAGCGTTGACTTTTGTTAATACGCCCAATAGGGGCCTGTGCCCAGGCTTGATGTCTTTCCTTCAATTCCGACATACACGTTTCGTCCCAGGAAAAACGGCAGTCCCCAGTCAAAGGATGTATACGTCCCGCCAAGTTCAATGAACACTAAGTTGGGATTAGATGAACTTAATAGGGCTGAAGCGTCGCCTATCTGAAACGAAACTACGCCGCTCGGTGAGCCCGTATAGCCTTTTGTGGTTGCGGATAAACTCAGTGTGGGATCATTGCAGTACCAACCCCAGCAGGTTATAAGATCGGTCGGAGAACCCGCGTTAAAAAACAATCCGTTTGAGCCGCTGTCAATGAAACTATCTCTGTATGTGCTTCCGTTAAAAACCGTTATGAATTCTCCATAGGTCGGATCGGCGGGATACATAATGGCTCCGGAAGACGGGTTATTCAAACGCGTATCAATGCCGAGAAAAAGCTTGCCGTCAACCGATGCCGCTCCTCCGAGGGGAATACTCGGAAGTTGCACGATCACGCCGTTATTATCAACCGGAAGCAGCGAAACCGGATTTTGAACCTGATTGGAAAGAGGGACTGTTGTTGGACTGCACACTGAACCCCTGCAGGAATAGTACATCCCTTTGCTCGAAGCACTAACGCAATCAGGGCCGCAATCCTGTTTAAAGAGACCGGCGCCTAAAATTCCGTTGAATCCGGTTACCAGTGGAGTCGTGTCCGGGTTTCCACAGAGAGATTGGATTTGGGAAAGTGAAGTGCCAAAAGTGTCATCAATAACCTGAATCGGGACGTTAATCGCTGCCTCGTTGCCCATGATGATATCCGCTATCTGAACCGATCCCCATTCCGCCGATCCGTCAACGTAATTTATACAGTTCGCCAGCGATCCTGCTCCGCTGGCCACCTGCGTGAGAGGAATATCTGTGAGAAGCGATTTGAATATCCGCAGTCCGGAAGCTCCCGTATCCAGCAGAATATTGTTTATGGTCTTGCAGGTTGAGGTTCCGGGGGAACAGATCGTAACGCTGACGAAAGGCCCATTGACATAATTACCGTTTAAGCCGCCGTTTACAGCCACGGCAAGCACGTTATCGTTACTTAACGCCCGCACGGTCAGTATCGTGGAACCGAAAATGCTTCCTGACAAAGCGGTGATCGTTGTTGCGCCGGCGGCATTCGATGCCGCCAGTCCGCTTGTGCTGATGGTTGCGACGGATGGCGCGGATGAACTCCAGGTCACGGAAGCGGTGATGACTTGCGTGGTGTTGTCTGAATAGGTGCCGGTGGCAATGAATTGCTGCGTTGCGCCCCGGTCAATACTTGGATTTGCCGGCGTTACCGCGATAGATGTAATCGTCGGCGGGAGTATTGTGAGGGTCGTGAAGCCGGAAACGCTTCCTGATGATGCCGTAATCGTTGTCGTCCCCTCCGCGAGCGATGTGGCCAATCCCGATATGCTGCCGATTGTCGCGACGTTTGTATCGGATGAACTCCAGGTCACGGAAGTGGTGATAATTTTCGTAGAGTTGTCTGAATAGGTGCCGGTGGCAATGAATTGCTGCGTCGCGCCCTTGCCAATACTTGGATTTACCGGCGTTATGGCAATAGAGGTAAGTGTTGCGGCAGGTGTGCTCGATCCGCCTCCGCTTCCGCCTCCGCTACAGCTCATGATCAGTAAAGGAATCAAAATAAAAAAGGACAGTTTATTTAATTTCATCAATGCTGACCCCTTGCGGCATCAAAGCCGGCGCGTAGGCGCGGCCCTGCATTTTTCTCATATGTCCCCATTTTTCCACGACGACATTATCTGATTTAATCTTGAGGTATCTGCGTCCCGGCTGCCGCTTGACGTGGCTCAATGCCTTCTTGTGTTCGGCAGCATAAGTTCCAAGAAGAGGCGTCAAATCCGGTTGAGTCATGCCGGTCCAGGCGATGCCGAAGACAATGCCTGAAGGTGAAACGTATTCACGGATGGTCGCCGCCTCGGACTGGAATTCGTGAACGGTATAGTTCGATGATGTTTTTACGGAACTTCTTAATACCGGGAGAACCTTCTGATTCACCGCGACCGAATCGACTGATTCGCCCAGAGTGGCTTGAACCTGCTGTCCGTGAAGAATGATCAAGGCAAGACTAAAACCAATGAACAAACCTGAAAGGACTTTTGTTTGCATGATCGTCAAACCCCTTATTTTCTTTAAAATATAAGATTGCCCGGAGGATATGTCAATTAAATAATAATAGAAATGTTAAAAATGGTACTTATGTGATTTAATGGCTTATTTGATGTTGTCAAGATATCCAAACATACAGTTCCGGAAAACACGGAAAGGTTCAACGCTTTTTACAACTTTCATATTCAAAACAGCTCCTTCAAATCCATGAAATATGAAATGAGCGGTATCCGCCGTATTCAGACCGGCCGGAATTGATTTGCCGCGCTGAGCTTCCTTCAGGCATGATTCTATATGTGCGATGAGCTTTTCGATCACACTTTCCAGCTTGATACGCAGTCTTTCATTGGTATCGGCAAGCTCCAGAGACAGGTTTCCTATGGGGCATCCCAGGGTATAGCCGCTTTTCTGAAAGATGGATTCAAAAGTCTCGAATAATTTTTCCAGTCTTTTCAGGGGCGGCATTTTACTGTCATTCAAATGACGCGTGAAAATGCCGCTGATCATCGCATTGAAATAATCGATGACGGCCGCTCCGAAATCTTCTTTGTTTTTGAAATAAAAATAAAAAGATCCCTTGGGAATGCCCGCCGCCTGTAAAATCTGCTGAAGGCCGGTGGCATTGAAGCCCTGTGCGTAAATCAGCTCCGCACCCTTGATGATAATCTTTTCACGAGTGTCGTTTCGTGCCATGGCTGCTTTCTCTTATAAATTTTCTTTCTAGCTTTGCATAATCTTCAGGAAAGCGTCAAGCCTGCCTTTTTCCTGAAGGACTTTCGCTCCCATTTCCGTCACTGTGGCCGGCAGAGGAGGCAACGGCTCTCTTTCCTTTAGAACAATCGCTTCGGCCGGGCAGCCGGTCACACAGAGGCCGCAGCCGATGCACTCCGCCTCATGAATGACGGCAACATTGTCCTTGATCTCAATCGCCTTCATCGGACAGCGATTATCGGCGCAGATGGCGCAGCCGTTGCAATCTTCACCCTTGACCCGCGCCAGGAAACGGCTGGGCTCAAAGGCATGAACATGTTTTAATTGGGTTCTCCCCCGTAAAACCGTGCAGCAGCAGGGGCAACAATTACAGATCAAAAGAGCGTGATCGGAACTGTTATTGCTGGTATGCACCAGCCCCGCTTCTTCCGCCTGATCAAGAACCTTCATCCCTTCTTCCTTGCTAATCTGTCGCGCAAATCCTCTTTCGACCAGGAATTCTCCAGTTGCATCGAAAATCAGGCAGACTTCCCTGGGTTTGTCACATTTGGCCACGCTGACCCTGCAGGCGCAATTAGTCAGTGCAATGTAATTCGCGTCCATGATAAAATTCCTGACCTCTTCATACGGATGAATACGGTTTTCCGCCGTAATGGATTTTTCCACGGCAACCACTCTCATGAGTGGAGTCGGTTGGCCTGAAAATGATGTGCCGAGGGCCTCATGATGATATTCTTCCCAAAGCTCGCCCAGTCTTTTGTGCATGGGCGTCTGGCCGCCTTTCATAAAGGGAAACTCAAACACGCCAGGAATCAGCGGAAGCAAAGCGTATAATTTTTCTCCATTTTTATTTTTGGAAAGAATAATTCCTTTATTAGCCATGGATTCCAGGTTTTGCTTTGCTTCACTTTCAGTTGTTCCGGCCGCCTTGGCTATGACGGATACGCTTTTGGTTTTAAAACTCATGTTTACGGCGAGGGCTGTTTCCTCCGGTGTGAAAAGTATGCTTAATATCTCATTGATTGATTTTGCTTTTGGCGCCGTTGCCGGATGCGAATCCAGAATTTCTCTTAATCGTTCGTAAATATCCATACCCCCCCCTTAGTTGCAATTTGCCGGGAAGTATAATAGACCGGTCGTCTACAAGTCAAGGAATATTTTATTTGCTGATTTTAATCCTTTTAACTGGCATTCTCATAAACTTGCCAAGGGGTTATCGTTTAGATCCCTCCCCCTTGACGGGGAAGGTTAGGTGGGGGTGACGAACTTGCGGTTCGGTACTTCATCCTCCCTGACCCCTCCCATCGAGGGAGGGGTCAGGGAGGCCCCGCAGTTTGCTTTGGAGAGGTTCATTTAATCCGAGGCTGTTGCTATTCTTTTTCAAACTTCGATTTATCAGCGCCGCAGACAGGACATGTCCAGGTCTCCGGCAAATCTTCAAATTTTGTTCCCGGAGCGACGCCGTTATCCGGATCACCTTTATCCGGATCATAAACATAACCGCAAACGCTGCAAACGTAACTGGCTGCGCTGTGCGGAGCGGCGGAAGGTTCATCTTTTACATAAGTAGGAGCGTTTTTCGATGATTTGCCCCCTTTGACGTTTTGATAATAGGCGTAAGTCATAGGTTCGGCGTCGTTCACAACGTCGCAATCGACAATGTTGCCGACGAAGATAGTATGCGTGCCGCAATCTAATTCTTTTTCCATTTCCACTTCCATATAGGAGACCGTATTTTCCAGGACGATGGGCACGCCGGTTACCGCAGTTTTTGTTTTTACGTTTTTCAGTTTATCGACATCGCGCCCGCTTTTAAAGCCGAAAAGGCCGATGAAAGTCATGGGCGCCGCTTCGGACAGAATCGAGACGACAAATTTACGGCTGAGTTTAATGAGTTCATGAGTGTAATTTTCTTTATTTATGCTGATGGCCACGGTTGCCGGATTTGATGTAACCTGAAACATGGAGTTGGCAATCTGACCGTTGAATTTACCGTCTTGCCCGGATGTGACGATATATAGACCGTAACTGATTTTATGAAGAGCGGCTCTGTTCATTTGTTCTCCTTTTTGTAACTTTTTTAATGGGGCTGTTATAACCCAATTTTAATTCCAGCACCATTAAATTTTATGAGATATATTGTTGCGTAAGAAATTAATCTTTTTATATTTATCCGATTAGGGCCCTTTATTCTTGATGACTTTTTCTGGGACATTTTTCTTTTGACAAAAGAACCCTTTTCCTATAATTGACCTAAATTAAAATGAAAATCGGGCCTTACAATTTCTCGTAGCGGTTTTTGCAGTCCGGGCATCCAAATCAATGCTGGAATAAACTTTTTGTCCGGAGATCATTAATAATATTTCCCGTTCACTAAAAAGAGAAAGAATTATTATGAAGTATCAGGAATTTTTAAAACGTGATCATTTTAGTTTCGAAGAACTTCTCGCTTTTTCTTACGGAAGGCTGATTGGTGATCCTCCTGAACATTTTGACGCGAAACTTCCTGCGCCTCCCTTTCTTATGGTGGATCGCATATTATTGATTGAAAGCGACGGGAAGAAGGGTAAAATAATTGCCGAACAGGATATAAGGCTGGACGCCTGGTATTTTCAATGCCACTTTCACGGCGATCCGGTACAGCCCGGATGTCTGGGCGTGGACGCGATCTGGCAACTGCTTGGTTTTTTCTGCGTCTGGAAAGGTTCGCTGGGGACGGGCAGGGCGCTGGGATGCGGCGAGGTCGCTTTTAACGGTCAGATTCGTCCGTTTAACAAATGTGTCCGTTTTGAAATTGATGTGCGACGTTATTCGCAGTTAAAGGAATCAGGCGCGAGCATAGTCATTGGTGACGGGCGCATATATATTGATAATGAATTGATTGCTACCGTCGGTCAGGCGCGAACGGGCGTTTTTAAAGATATTGCCTACAAAGATTACCCGCTTCGTTCCAAACATTCCGTCGGCGGAATCATGGAAAGGTAACGAAGCCGATTATCAATTTTTTTGTCCGAAATTTCCGTTTGAAAAATATTTAACTTATTTTTTTTAAGGAAATATTTTGAATATAATAAAAAAAGCGGCGTTTTATTTTGCCCGAAAAGAATTTTGCAGGACCGCTATAATCGAGAAGACTGATTTAAGCATTATAAAAGAAAAGAATACTTTGCCGGTCATCATCGGTCTTATCTTAATTATTTTAAGTGTTTTTTTTGTCGTGCCGGCATTTTTTGTAATAGGATTAATCGCCGTGAAGTTGAAGAAACCGTTGATTGGTGTTATTGGAATTCCGGTTTCTTATGGTTTTTCCTGGTTGCTTCTGATACTGGGAATGTACCTGACTGGCGCCGACTACGCGAGAACGCTTGGGAAATGGTTAGCGAGAATTGTGCTGGAAAAAATTCTAGGGAAAGACGTTGAAAAAATTACGGCAAACCAAATGGAATATTAGAAAATTCATACAAAAAATGAAAGTGAAATTTTGATATAAGAGCAGGAGTATTAAATGAGTGACATTGAAGAACTGGTTGGTGAACTTAAGGTTAAAATTATTCAAACACTGGGGCTGATTGACGTTGGACCCGAAGATATTAAGGATGATGCGCAACTTGTCGGCGGCGATATGGGGATTGATTCCATTGATGTGCTGGAACTGGTGATGATGATTGAGAAAGACTATGGCGTTAAAATCGAAAGCAAGGAACTGGGCGTAAAAGTTTTCGCTTCCGTGCGCGCGCTGGCTGCTCACATTGCCAAGAATCAGAAAAAAGGTTAATTTTCAGCTTGCGCGAAACCATGACCTGTAAGCATTTTGCGCGTTGTTATTCCTATGATGAAAGTTCTGCTCATTTCGGCAAATACTCTGAGAATTCCCTATCCGGTATATCCGCTGGGGTTGGACTATGTTGCCGGTTCCCTGGATTCCCGTTATCAGACTAAAATTGTGGATTTAAACGATTTTACCTATCCGGAGGGCCTGGAGGCGATGATCCGGGAGTTTTCTCCCGATTTTGCCGGCGTATCCATCAGGAATATTGATAACACCGATGTAATAAACTGCAAAGGATTCCTGCCCGAATATCAGAATTTGATCCGCCAGATAAGGACGAATTCAAAGGCCCGGATAATTCTGGGCGGCAGCGGTTTTACTATTTTTCCCGTTGAGTTCATGCAGGCGCTGGATGCCGATTATGGCATTGCCGGCGAAGGCGAGAGATTTTCACTGCTGCTTGATGCGCTGGAGAAAAAAGAGGATGTGAAACAGATCCCCGGCGTCCTGACAAAAGAAAAAACGGCTGTCGTTTATGAACCGTATGACGGCGCGATGAACAGGCGTTTCGATCCGGAAAGCACTCACGCCCGATTTTATCTGTCCTACGGCGGCATGCTCAACCTGCAAACAAAACGGGGTTGCCCTTTTCATTGCAGTTACTGCACTTATCCTCACATTGAAGGCAGCCGGATGCGGTTTTTCCCGCCGCGTGAAGTGGCCAAAAGCGCCCGGGAATTGCAGGACGCGGGCGCCAAATATATTTTTATAACCGATTCCGCCTTCAACGCCAGTTATGATCACAGCAAGCAGGTCGCGGAGGCGTTTATAAGAGCGGGCGTATCCATTCCATGGGGAGGTTTTTTTGCTCCCACTGTTCCACCGGCCGATTATTTTAAACTGATGAAGGATGCCGGACTGACGCATGTGGAATTCGGCACGGAGTCTTTATCGGAAAAGGTGCTGGCCAGCTTACGCAAGCCTTTTGCTCGGGCCGATGTTTTTGCCGCTCATCAGGAAGCGCTCGCCGCCGGATTGCATGTTGCCCATTATTTTTTACTGGGCGGGCCCGGCGAAAACAAAGAGACTCTGCAAAAAACATTGGCCGGAATCGATAATCTCGAAAAGGCCGTTTTCTTCTTTTTTTGCGGCGTCCGCGTATACCCGCACACGGCTTTATATGATGTCGCCCTGCGCGAGGGTCAAATTACCGCGGAACAAAATATCCTGTCGCCCGTCTTTTACCGTTCGCCGGAAATAACCGCTCAGGAAATTATGCAGACGGTGGAAAATCACGCCAACGGCCGTCTGAACTGGATTATCGGCGCGGGTGAAGCCAAGGCGACACGCATTTTGCCCAAGCTCTACAGACGCGGTTTTACGGGTCCTTTGTGGGAGTACCTGATTCAATAAAAACTCCGCTGTCATTCCCGCGTGATTTTGGCGGGAATCCATGTATTTCTTCCCGCGTTTGAGGGGAGGGATCGAGGAAGGGTAGAACATCGGGATTTCCTTTGTTTCTCCGCTCGCATAGGGAAGCGGAAAAAATAATAATGTAGTGTGTGGTTTTAGCTGAGCTTTGACGAGTTGAAAAACCCGTACTATGTTTTTCAAGGAATGATCAATGAAAAACAAATTTTTGTCTGCCAGTCCCGCTCAAATCACAGGAATAATTCTTTTATCTTCAGCCGCGGTTGTTTTTTTTATGAACTCACTGCTGGCTGCGGCCATTGCCTTTTTTTATATTATCCTCTGTGTCGCGGCCTCTTTTTTCCCGCAGAGCAATTTTTACCTCCCTGTGATCAGTCACGGCCATACCGGACAAAATCTGGTCGCGCTCACTTTTGACGATGGCCCGGCGGAGCCGACAACGGGACAAATACTGGCTTTGCTGGATAAGTATTCAGTCAAAGCGACTTTTTTTGTTTCCGGCGTAAACGCACTGAAGCATCCGGAAATAATCAAAGAAATAATCGCCCGCGGCCACACGATCGGCAATCATTCTTTCCATCATAATCCTTTTTTAATGCTGGGAAATTATAATTATCTTTATCAGGAAATATTCAGGGCTCAGGAAGTTTTAAAAGAGATGGGCGTGAATGCCATGTCCTTCCGGCCTCCGGTGGGCATCATCAGCCCCAAACTGCCGCAGGTGTTGGATAAATTGGGAATGTTCTGTGTAACTTTCAGCTGCCGCGCTTTTGATGCCGGCAATCGCCGCGTTGGACATTTAGCCTCCAAAATACTTAAGAAGGTAAAGGCCGACGATATTATCGTCCTTCATGACATACCGCCGCGTAAAAAAGAGGACAGCGATATTTTATTGCCGGAGATTGAAAAAATATTGCAGGGACTTATTGGCAATGGTTTTAAAATTGTGCCTCTTTCTTTTTTGATTGATAGAGAAATGATGGCGGTGAAATGCCGGCATGACGCAACTGCCGGCTAAAAAAAGGATGGTTACCTCCTAAGAATTATCGTTGATATGTTTGGAATTGTGACGACAGAGAGAGTCGGGGCAATATGAAAATTATTCTGATGTCCATGCCGGACGTGATTCCGATGATTATGCACGCAAGCGCCTTTCATTTATCCAATTGCGGAATTGCCAGTTTAGGCGCCAACATCGATGCCGGCCATGATATTTTTATTGTCGATCTTATTCGTAAACGCAGGCATCTTACCGGATATTTGAGACGACTCCTGCTTAAAATCCGTCCACAACTGGTTGGTTTATCCGCCATGACATGGCAGTATGAGACCTGTATCAAAATAATCCGTTTTATCCGGCGCCTTGTGCCGGAAGTAAAAATTGTCATCGGTGGATATCATGCCACACTGATGTATGAACAAATTGCCTCGTCTAGCGAGGCCGGCCTGATCGACTTCATGGTCCGGGGAGAAGGCGAAGAATCCTTCCGGAGGCTGGTAAACGCGCTGGAGGACAAGGACCGGCTGGAAGACATTCCTTCTCTGTCTTATAAAGACGGGGGGCAGTTTGTCCACAATCCCAGAGGAGAACTGCTGGATCTCTCCCGGCTTAAAATCCCCATCCGGGATAAACGCCGCCTGACGTCAGGATATCATATCGTAACTTCGAAAGCTGAGGTCATGGAGACATCCCGGGGATGCACCAGAACCTGTTCTTTTTGCAGCATGAACCATATGTATGGACCGACCTTTCGGACGTTCCCCATTGAAAGGGTTTTGGCGGATATCGATGACATTTATTACAACCTTAAGACCCGCATGATTTTTATTGTCGATGACAACCTGGTGCTTGATCCCCAACGGGTCATTCATATTTGTGACGCGATCATCGCCCGCAATTACAAGGGACTGAAACTCAACGTCCAGGCCGATTGTGTTTCCATATCCAGAAACGAAGAGATGGTGCGTAAAATGTCTCTCGCGGGAATGAAAACCATTTTTTTAGGGATTGAAAGTGTATCCCGGAAAAACTTGGTTGTATCGCACAAAGGCGATATCGTGGAGGCATCGCGCAAAGCTGTTCAGATATGCCACAAATACGGCATTATGGTCATTGCCGGATTGATTTTCGGTTTTCCGGACGATGACGAAGCGGATATTATTGAAAACTATAAGTTTATGAAAGCGCTGGACGCGGATATACCCTACTGCCAGATTCTGACTCCCTATCCGAAGACGGAGGTGCGTCAGCAACTGCTGGATCAGGGAATGGTGACCAATCCGTACGATTACAAGAGATACAACGGCATCAGCGCCAATGTTAAAACCCGGCATCTCGAGACGGAGCAATTGCAATATCTGGTCTGGCTGCACAGGCAGAAGATTTTCGGGTGGTGGGAGCCTTCCAAACTGTTCAGAAGCAAGGGAGGCCTGTGGGTGCCGTTTTGGACATATGTGCTGCGCCCTTTGCTGAAGCTTACTGTCGGCCGCAGACAGGCAAAACAAGGATGGGAAGAACGTTACCGGACGGATATGAAATACCTGGCCGGTTTGAATGAGTTCCATGATCCGGCAAAGAATAATTAAGAACACCCTGTAGATTCTGTATGAATAGAAATATTATCGATCAAACAAGGGATATCCTGATCCTTTCACAAAAAAGTGTTAACTTCTAAAATTTGAGTTTAATTATTTTTATTGACGTTATAAAAAAATTTTGATTGAAAAAACAATCGATGATATGAATTACCTCTTTTGGGCGTGAAGTTAACGCTGTGATGGGGTAATGGGGTCTGTTTATTGGAAAATCAATGGAGTTTGTTAAAAGAAATAAAGGCAATTAATAATAATCATATTGAAGCTTTAGCGGATGCGCCGGCTGATTCCCCCTGGTTTTCAGGTCATTTCCCGGGTGAGCCGATTCTTCCGGGAATCGCTTTGGTTAATATAGTCGAACAGGCAATTATCCGGGACGCACAGGCAAAAGGGACGTGCGTTCAATTGCAGTCGCTCAGAAGAGTAAGATTCACTCAACCGGTGAGGCCGGGAGAAACACTTTCGGTAATCGTAACAGGTGAAGAAGCAGGCGGAGATATTTTGTTTTCGTTTAAAGTGATAAGAAAAGAAAATATTGTGTGCAGTGGTTTGATGATTGCAAAAAAAATAAGTGATAAAAAAATATAAATAAGCATGGTAAGGAGGGAAGGGATGCCTGTAAATCACGATATCGAAGGCATTATACGGCACGTGGCCGAAATCATTATTGATGAGCTTAAACTGGAAGAGGTTACAGCGGATACATTCAATCCGGATATGGATCTGGTGGATGAACTGGGCATTGACAGCATGGATCTGGCAACGATTGCCTTAGTCCTGCAGGATGAATACAGGATCGCCATTGATGAAGACGATTATCCCAGGTTGAAAACGATTCGTCTGATTGCCGAATATATTGAAGAAAAGATTGCCACGAAAAATTAATTGATAGAAGCAAATAGGTCTATGCCTGTTCATAATAAAGTAACTCAGGAATCAGCCAAGCCGAAATTTTCCGAACTTTTAGCCCATCCGGAAGTCAAAGCACGTTGGGAAAAGGTGAGGAAATATTTTTTTCTGCGGGAATCAACTTACGACATGTCCAATCGCTGCAATATTCGATGCGACGGCTGTTATTATTTTGAAGGCGAAAAACAGTTTGCCCGGGAGATTGGCGACGCGGCGGCGTGGCGCGAGCTGATGCGGGCGGAAAAAGCGCGCGGCATTACTTACGTGGTTCTGGCGGGAGCGGAGCCTTCTTTAGTGCCCCAGCTGCTGGATGCGTGCTATCTGGAAATGCCGCTTGGCAGTATTGCCACCAACGGGTTTAAAAAAATTTCTTCATCCGTTGGCTATAAACTGCATATTTCCGTCTGGGGCAATGATGAAACCAGCCTGAGAATCAGAAAGGCCAAAGATCTTTTGAAAAAACAGATTGAGAATTACGAAAATGATCCGCGCGCTGTTTTTGTTTACACCTTCACGCGGGAAAATATAGATGAGGTGAAAGAAGTTGCCGCCCGGCTTGTCGCCCACGGGTGTAAATTAACGTTTAACGTCTTTTCCTCGCCGGTCGGTTACACGGGGAATCTGCGGCATGATGATGAATCTCTCAGCCGGACACGGCAGATGATGATAGAGCTTTTGAATATATATCCGCGCAACATTCTCTTTTCGGCTTACAACGCCGTGGCGCATACGCATCAAAAAGGTTTGCATGACCTTTACGGCTGTTCATATCCCCGTCAGAATCCTTCACAGGATATCGGGTTGGGAAGGTCTTTCAGGCAATACAGAACGGATCTTAACTGGGACCGATCGGTTGCCTGCTGTGTGCCGGACACGGATTGTCGCGATTGCCGTCATTACGCCGCCGGTTCAGCGGTGGTCACGGCGCGGCTATACCGTCATGCGGGCAATCTTGATACTTTTAAATCCTGGCTGGATTATGTGGACACCTATCTGGCTGTCTGGGTGATGGGTTATGAGAAGGGCGAAAATCTTTGCGCTGCAACTATAGAACCGCCGCAAGCGGCGCTATCGTAAAAAAAGAATGTCATTGCAAACCCCGACTTGTCGGGGCGTGGCAATCTTGAAGAAAAGATTTCTCCCCGGCAAACGCCGGATCGAAATGACATAATTAAGGGTAGTATGAATGAAAACAGTTAGTTCTTTGCTGGATAAAGACTGGCATGAGAGATACAGACGAATCTCAACACTTAATATCCGCAGTTCCATATATGATGTAACCAACCGGTGCAATTTGCGCTGCAAAGGCTGTTTTTTCTTTTCTTCGGGAGAACATCAGGCGGCCGAAGAGGAAATGGACATAAAAAAGTGGGAAGATTTCATTGACCGTGAAAAAGAACGGGGAGTGAATCTGGCGATTTTGATCGGCGGGGAGCCCACGCTCTGCATGGATCGCGTTGAAGCTTTTTATAAGCGCCTGCCCACCTATTGCGCCACCAACGGTCTGATCAAGGTTCCCCGGGAAAAATTCCCCGATATGATGGTGGGAATTTCCCTCTGGGGCGGCGGAGAAGATGAGAAAATCCTTCGCGGGCGTGACACTTTTGCCATTTCCAGTAAGAATTATGAAGGAGACGCTTACACTTATTATCTTTTTACCTTAACGCCCCGTCAGGTGGGCAAGATTGAACCGGTCATTAAAAGAATTGCCGACGTCGGCTTAAAAGTACATCTGCAGCTTTTATCGAATGATGAACGTGTTGACGGCTTTTCGTGGCGCGAGGGCGAACTGAAAGATTTGCGCCAGGAGATGGACGAAATGCTCGATCATTATCCGCAAACTGTAATTTCCTGCAAATACTATCACGAAGTGATTACCACGGGGAAAATGATGGGACGGGACTTTGGCTGGAACGAATGCCCGTCGGTTACGGAGTCGCTTGATCATCGAACAAATCGTCCCCGCCGTTTAATTCATTTTTCCCGCTGGGCTTCCGATTTAAAAACGGTTCATCGCTGTTGCACTTCGGCAACACGCGACTGTTCCACCTGCAAAGATGGCGCGGCGCATATGAGCTGGGTCATGGTCAACAAACGCGAACACATGAAATCGGCCAAAGATTTACAAAACTGGATCGAAGTCTATGAAATGTTTGCAAAGTTGTACCACTTTATTCCTTGGTAATCCCCGACAATTTTTGATATAGGCATTTTGGGAATCAACGTAACCCGCTTGCTCTTTTTAGCAGGAGAAGCTTTTTTATCTCTTTTATGAAGGTGGTAATGGGTTCAAAGAAAACATTAATATTGGGTTACGATGCCGTATCTTCTTTGGGGACGGATCTGGATACTCAATGGCAGCGGGCTGTCGCCGGAAATTGCGGAATAGGGAAGTTGACCAGATTTCCATTAACTGAAGGCTTCCCGGTGCGTGTCGCCGGTGAAGTGGCCGAGGTGGATACTCGTCAGTATCCTTTTTTACAGCCTCGAGATTTGGCGCACTGGACCTCTCCTATCTTTAAATACGCCCTGCTGGTTGTTCATCGGGCCCTGTTAAAAAGTGGAATTGTTATTACGAAGGAAATTGCGCCGCGGGTGGCGGTTACCTTTAGTTCAGCGGTCGGCGGACTGGACGCGGTTCTGCAGGCTGATCGACTGATGATCGCTGAAGGCAAAATGCCCCATCCTTTTACCAATCCCAATTCCTGCATTAATATGGTCGGCGGCAAGGTTTCCATTCTTACGGGAGCGACAGGACCGATCAGCTCGACCATTACGGCTTGCGCTACCGGAATTACTTCGCTGATTGTCGGTGAGATGCTGCTGCAGAGAAATATGGCGGACGTCGTGATCGGCGGCGCTGTGGATTTTCCTCTGGTGGAGCCGATTGTTGCCGGATTTGCCACGATGAACGGCGCGTACCGTCCGAAAGAAGGACAGATGGAAGAACCTCCGGAAAAAACGAGCCGGCCTTTTTCCGCGAACCGGCGCGGCTTTGTCGTTTCCGAAGGCGCCGGCTGCGTTATTCTGGCAACCGACGAATTTGCGAAAGCCCATGGGCTCAAATCAAAGATAGAAATGAGCGGATGGTCCATGACCTCCGACGCCAGTCATTTTGTTTCGCCTAATTTGACAACGGTGCAAAGATGCATCAAGGAAACCATTGCCAATAGTGGATTACATCCCGAAGACGTTGACGCGGTAAACGCGCACGCGACCTCGACAAAAATTGGCGATAAAGTGGAAGCCGATGCTTTGCGTAACATCTTCGGTTCTAAAATGCCTCCGGTATCGGCGAATAAATCGCAACTTGGCCACGCGATGGGCGCGTCCAGCGCTATCGAAGCCATCCTGGCTATGGAAGGGATGCTTAAAGACACATTGCTGCCCACTATTAATTATATCCCTGACAGGGAAATTGAAATTGACTGTGTTGCCGAGGGCGCAAGAATTGTAAAACAGGAGTTTGTGCTGAAAAACGCGTTTGGCTTCGGCGGATGCAATTCCTGCCTCGTTTTGCGCAGAACTGAGTAAATAAATGTCATTGCGAGCCAACCCTTGGTTGGCGTGGCAATCTTAGAGAAAAGATTTCTCGCTACGCTCGAAATGACATAAAAAGGTAAAATATGAAAGCTCCGAAAAACAGAAAAGTTTTTGTTGTCGGTTACGGCGCGGCCACTCCCCTGGGAAGCACGTTTGAAAAAACGTGGAGGCGAGCGATTAAGGGCGAGGCCGGGTTTCGCAAGGTAACCCGCTGTAAAGTGGAATCCGCTTGCGATATCGTCGGGGAGATACCCGACTGGTACCCGCTGGAGCTTGATTTTACCGACGCGAAGGAAGTTTATAACTGGAACGCGGCTTTTGTTATTTTGACGATGGCGGTCTGCAAGGAGGCGCTGCAGAATTCAGGCATTGTCCTTGACGCTCAAATCGCTCCGCGAATGGCCTGTCTTATCGGTTCGGCAATCAACGGGGCCGATGCTTTTCGCATCGCCGTGCACGATCTGGAACACCGCGGGGCGCTCCGGGTCAGCCCTTATCTTCTGCCTAATTTATGCGCGAATCTTCCCTCCGGCAAGGCGGGAATGCTGTTGAAATATACCGGACCGATCTTTTCGCCGCAGGGCGCCTGCGCTTCGGGCAACTACGCGATCGGCATCGGGGCAAGGATGATCCGGGACGGTGATTGCGATTTTGTTCTGGCGGGCGGCGTCGACACGCCCATCCTGCCGGAGATTATTCACGGTTTTGCCAACATGAACGCCACGATCAAGGTTAATCCCAAAGACCGCGCTTATGATAATCCGGCGCTGGCATCACGGCCTTTCAGTGTTGACCGCAAGGGGTTTGTTCTTTCCGAAGGCGCGGGTGTTGTTATTCTGGCGGCGGAAGAGACGATGAAAGCTTACGGACTAAAACCCAGGGCCGAAGTTCTCGGTGTCGGGTGGTCATCGGATGCCCATCATTATACCAGCCCCAATATGCCGACGATCATCCGCGCTATGAGGGAAACGATTGAGGATGCCGGATTGAAACCGGAAGATATTCAATATGTCAATGCCCACGGCACTTCCACGCCGAAAGGCGACAGCGCGGAAGTCAAATGTCTTCGGGAAGTGTTCGGCAGAAAAATAGAAAAAATTCCCGTGTCCTCGAACAAATCGCAGCTGGGGCATACCCTCGGCGCGACCGCGGCCATCGAAGCTGCTTTGACGATTGAAGGAATGAAGAAAGATATTATCCTGCCCACGATCAATCATATACCCGATCCGGAAATATCCGATATTGATGTTGTCCCCAATGAAGCCCGCAAACATAAATATGAAATCGCTCTTTCCAATGCTTTCGGTTTTGGCGGAACAAATTGCTGTGTTATTTTCAGAGGAGTGTAAGAATGAAACCCAAACCTTTTAAACCGGAGATATATAATAATGATGAACATTACGTGCGCGACCTGACAACCGGTCTTGTCTGGCATCGCTCAACATACCGGACCCTGTATGTTGACACAGACCGCTCACAAGTAGTGTATCACTCCAATTATCTGCGTTATTTTGAATTCGGCCGGACGTCTCTGATGCGCGACATCGCATACTCTTACAAGGAAATCGAGGAAAGCGGCTATGTTTATCCCATCTTCGATCTGGGCGTAAGTTTTTATCAGCCTCTATATTATGATGATGTAATGTATATCTACACGCGGCCGGTAAATCTGGAGCGGGTGCGTTTGCAGTTTGATTACCTGATAACGCACGCCGAAAAGGGGCATATCATCTGTATCGGCTTCACGAAACATTGCGCCCTGAATCAGTCGGGCACTCCCGTGGCTGTGGATCCGAAAACGGTTCAAGTATGGAAATCATTCCCCGTTTAAATCAGAAAAAACGCTGCTCAATTGCTAAAGATGTGTATCCATACCTAATGGATCATCATCTGGAAGGTAAAGCAATTCTGCCCGCTGTGGAATCGCTGATTATTATGGCTCGCGCGGTTAGAACCTATTATCCGCGGGCAGAGATAAGTATTTTGAAGAGAGCAAGTTTCCCACGTTTCTTAACCATTGCGCCGGATGCCGTGCGCCTGCCGGTGATGGTCGACCTGGAAATGTCCGGTGAGGGAAGTGTTACGGCGTCTCTTTTAACTTCGGTAAAATCGAAGACCGGCGCGATCAGCCGCACCGTTGAGCATGCCCGGGTGGAGTTTGCGGCCGCAGATTCTGCCGAGCCATTGACTCCCCCTTTTCTTGCCGTCAATAAACCGGAAGGAAATTACATCAGCGTGCCCGCGGCGACTATTTACCATGAACTGGTTCCTTTTGGAGCGGCTTATCAAAACATCAGTGGTGATTTATCTGTTTCACCAAAGGGCGCGTGGGCTTTTATTCGGGGAGGGGATTACGGAGCAGATGAAAGTTTGCTCGGCTCTCCGTTTCCGATGGACGCGGCAATGCACGCGGCCTGTGTCTGGGGACAGCGCTTTGCCGGTAAAGTTTGCTTTCCCGTCGGATTTGAAAAAAGGGTAATTTATCAAAAGACGAAAAAGGGGAAGGAATATATTGGGCACGTTGCGCCGGTGAGCGTGAGTAAGGAGATGTTGATATTTGACGCGTGGATTTATAAGGATGATCTCATATGCGAAAGTATCAGCGGCATTCAAATGAAGGATGTGACGCGGGGACGGCTGTGTCCGCCGGAATGGATAAGGGTGAATAGTGAATGGTGAATGGTGAATGGGAACGACTTTATTAATATTATTTTTAGCATATCTTGCCGGTTCGGTAAATTTTGCCGTTATTTTTTTTAAACTGACCGGCAAGGGAGATCCGCGCCGAAGCTTCAGCGGCAACGCGGGAACCACCAATGTTTATCGCCAGGCGGGAATCAAATGGGCTGCCGTTGTCTTTTTGCTGGATATCGGCCGGGCGATATCCGTCGCGTTTATGGCTGTTTATTTTTTAAAAGATGATTTAATTCCCTGGGCTTGCTTTTTTCTTGTTTTGGGAAACAGCTTTCCCTGTTTTCACGGATTTCGCGGCGGCAAAGGCGTGGCTAACTATTTAGGCTTTACGATTCCAGTGGCGCCTTTAGCGGCTGCATGCTCGGCAGTAATCTGGCTGATTGTCTACGGTATCGTCCGAATTCCTTTTGTCGCTTCATTTTTTATGGTGTTTGTTCTTGCTTGTGGACAGTCCTATATTCTTCACTGGCAATTCAGCGCGGTTGCGGGCGCCGGCGCGACGTTTCTGCTTATCTTATTTAATCACAGAAAAAATATTCTCAACTACTGGAAAACTACTGAACCGCAAGCCTCCCGAAAATAAAAAAGTTATGGTTTTTTCGAAATAAACCTAAAGAAAAATATTTCAAAAGGCAAAACTTTTTATTGTTTATTCCTATTATTTTCTATAAATTACATCGCTTTCCATTTAAACCATAGCACTGTGGAGATATCACATTGGTGATGACATGAAAAAATCACATGTGTTTGTATTGCTGATATTGCCGATAACGTTAATTTTAACTGCTGCAGCCATGAAGTATGCTCGAGGTCCATATTATATATGTTCTGATACAGATAATGATTATCTTTATCTGGTAAGTTCTCTTGCTATGGCAGAGTCGAAACAAGTATTTTTTACCGACCATCCCGGCACAACTCTTCAAATATTGGGAGCGGTCAGTTTGAAGATCACGCACGCTCTTGATTTTTCTGAAAAAGACAGTTTGGCATTTGCAGTTCTCAAGAATCCGGAATTTTATTTGAAAGTTATAAATATAGTATTAGTGTCCTTAAACGTTTTATTATTATTTGTTATCGGTCTGGTGACTTTTAATTTAACAAAAAATATTGGACTGGCTCTCCTGTTACAATATTCACCTTTTTTTTCTGACATAACATTAAGATGGGGCTTAAATAATATTTCCTGTGAACCTCTCTTATTGTTTACGAGTATGCTTTTCGTGTTAATTCTGGTGAAAATGGTCGTCGATGAAAATATCTATAAATCTGCTCATTGGTATATGGTGGCTTTGTCGCTTATTTCAGGTTTTGGCATAGCCACAAAAGTGACCTTTGCTCCTTTACTTATTATTCCCTTAATAGCTTTACCAAAGTTGCGAAATAAAATCGGGTTCCTGCTTTTAACCGCTGCAAGCGCAATATTGTGGACCTGGCCAATTCATTCACAATATCAACGTATATTGCATTTTTTCTATATTACACTCACCAACACACACTGGTATGGTTATGGCCCTTCCGGGATAGACACTGCATCTATAAAAATAAATCTTCTGAACATGTTAACCGGATTATTATATAACCCATTAAACATACTGTTTATTTTGACTCCTGCTTTGATTATCATTATATTTAATTGGTCTTCAGCGGCGAGAAAAAAAGTTTGGCATGATATATCTTTCAAAGTCCTGCTTGCGGTAATAGTTTCACAACTGTTTTCCGCTTTGATTATTATTAAGCAGAACGCCGAACGCTATGCCCTGCCTGCTCTATGTCTGATAGGCTTTCTGCTGTTTTTGCAATTAATCTTTTTACAAAGACGTGGCTATTTTCGTAATCTTGATACTAAAAAAGTTACTTTCTTTATTATTGTTTTTCTTGCTTTCTGCGGCGCCTGGAGAGTCTTTGAGTTTAAAGATACATTCAGGGAACTTCTGCTGATAAAAAATGATACCTTGACGTATTACCGGAAAGCGGAAAATGAGTATAAAAATTATCTGAAGATTTTCATTAATCAGCAACCTCGCTCTATTACTCCTTCTCCCCTTGCCGGTCTGTCCTATGGTGATCATATGGCAAGTCATAAATATTCCCATATAAAAGAGATATCAGAGGGGCGATTTTCTAAAGGTCTGTATTCGGAAACTCTTCAAAAAATTTACGGAGAGACCTATTTTTATAATCTATGCAGTGGAGAATTTTACACCTGGACGAAGAGTTTCTTTATTGAAGATATGATTATCAAAAAGCAGGTTACTAAAATAATCTTTTATGGTCCGCCGGATTATAGAAAGAAAAAAGACGCGTTGATAGCATGCCGGACAGGCTCAGTTTTGCATTTTAAGGATGCTTCTGATGGTATTTATGCTAATATATATGCTTTGGAAGGCATTGCCATAAAGGCTGTGAATTTCGAACAGTCCCGTTTTCATTGTTATTAAACACAAGCCGAACCCACCAGGATGCTCGATATCAATGTCATCACATACGGAACAGCAGTAATTATCATTGTTTCATTCTTATGATTTCCACTCCGGCTTGCGGATATTTTTTACTCTCCGCTAGCGATTTTGTGCGCAGTCCTGCGTCCTCGCGACGTTTCTGCTCATCTTACTCAATCACAGAAAAAATATTACCGGCTACCTGAAAACGACCGAATCACATCCGCACAGTAAATGAAAAAATGTCCCGGTGCTGCTGAATATTAGTCTGAAGAAAAATATTTTAAACCGGCGGCAACTTTTTTTATTGTTTATTCTTATTCTATAAATTACACTACTCTTCAATTAAAACCATACGACAAGAGTGATATTGTGTTGATGACCGTATGAAAAAATTATCTGTGTTTGTATTACTCATATTGCCGGCCGTATTGGCCTTTACCGCGGGGATTTTACATTATGCGCAAGGTCCCTATTGGCTGGGTTCCAACGTTGATCCCGAATATCTTTATGTCTTGAGTTCCCTGACGCTCGCCGAATCCAAACAAACGGATACGACCGGCAATCCGGGCACAACGCTTCAAATGCTGGGGGCGGCAACCATGAAAATTTCCCACGCGCTTGACTTCTCCGGAAAAGACAGCCTCGAATTTGCTGTTCTCAAAAACCCTGAATTTTATTTGACCGTCATGAACGCTCTCCTGGTAACCTTTAACACCCTGCTGCTGTTCTTTATCGGCCTGACGGCCTTTACCTTGACTAAAAATATCTGGCTGAGTCTCCTTGTGCAATTTTCACCGTTTTTTTCTAAAAATATACTGATTGACGGTTTGCCCAGGGTTTCTCCGGAGCCCCTTCTTTTGTTTTCCAGTTTGCTGTTTGTATTGATTCTGATGAGAATGGTCTTAAGCAAAAATCTTCTGAAATCAGCTCACCTGTACATGATCATTTTGGCGCTGGTCTCAGGGTTTGGTGTGGCGACAAAGTTGACCTTCCTCCCTTTGCTGATTATTCCTCTTTTCGCCTTGCCGAAACTACGAAATAAAATTGGTTTCTTGTTTTTGACGGTTTTCAGTTTTGTTTTGTGGACATGGCCGATCATTTCATTATATGAAAATTTATTTAACTGGTATTACCGTATCCTTACTCATACCGGTTATTATGGAAGTGGTGGTTCGCGGATAATATATCTCGAAGCCTATTTCCAAAATATCATGAATCTGTTTTTAGGAAACCCTTTATTCTTCCTGGTCTGGCTCTCCTCGACAGGGTTTATCATGATATTCCGATGGACTTCCCTCGGCGGGGAAAAGGCAAAAAGAAAAGCGGTTTGGCAGGACAATATCTTAAGAATCCTGGCCTCGTTGACAGTGGCGCAGCTGCTCGCCGTGATGATGGTTGCCAAACATCCGGCCGGCTGGTATCTGATCCCGGCGCTCGGCCTTTCCGGGCTGATGTTATTCTTAATGTTATTATATCTACAGCGGCTTGGATATTTTAATCGTTTCCATAGCAAAAAAGTTGTTTTATTTGCCGGTATCATTTTCATTTCCGTCACCGCCTGGGGAATGGTTGATATCAAAAACGTGTTTATGCAAAATCTGCAAATAAAACAGGAGTCGCTGGCAGTTTACGGGAAAGTGGAGAGTGAATATAAAGATTATCATAAATTTTATCAGGTTTTTCTTTCCTCCTATCTCGCTTCTTCTTCTCCTGTCTGCGCTCTGGCCTTCGGGAATTATTTTGTAAATGAAGGCCGCTATTCCGGATCGCTTCAAAAAATTTACGGGGATGTTTATTTTTATAATGCATTGAATAAAAAATTTTATAACTGGACGCGGGAGTTCTCGATGGAAAACTTTATCCTGGAAGGACACGGCAGCAAAATAGTTTTCCAATTTCCTTCCATTCCCGAATATGGCGACAGGATCATATGCAAAAGAGGTTCCATTCTGCATTTGAAAGATGTTTTTAAAGGACAGCCGGAAACGATTTATATTCTTGACGGTATTACGCTGATGCGGGAAGAAAATAAAGAAACGGCGGATCCTGTTTCGCCATTTCCCGATTTATCAAACGTATTCAAATAATGCGCGAAGATCAAAATCAGATGTTCTGTTTTATGCTGCCGGCTAGGTTACAAACCGCCGGATTGAGCAGCCGGCTGTTTTACTTTTGGCCGTTGAGTCTTTCATTAAATTCTTCCCGGGTAAAACAGTATTCCTGGGTGCCGTAGCTTTCTATGGAAAAAGAAGCGCAGACGCTGCCCATTCGCGCACACTGCTCGATATCCTTACCGTGAACCAGGCCGCTGAGCAGGCCGCCCCGGTAGGAATCTCCGGCGCCGGTCGGATCCACGACCTTCTTCACCTTGAAGGCGGGAATATTAATTTCACGATCACGTGTGGAGACCTGTGAGCCCAGCTCTCCCAGCGTTGTGATGATGGTTCCGGCCATTTCCAATAAGTTCTTTTTTTCTAATCCTGTCTTGCTGATGATCAGGCTCAATTCATAATCATTAACAATGAGGATCCGGCATCCGTCAATGGCCTCGATCAGATCTTTTTTGTCCCACATGGGAAGAGACTGCCCGGGATCAAGAATATAATCAATGCTTCTGGCTTTGCAGGCGCGCGGATAATTCACCATATCTTCAAAATTTCCGGGAGAAACGATAAGAATTGTATTTTGAGGATCAAGCCTGTCGAAGTCCAACGTGGATTGATATTTCATAGCGCCGGGATTGAATCCGGTAATTTGATTATCGGCGCGGTCGGTGGTGATGTAAGCGCCGGCCGTGAATTCGTCGGCGATGATTTTGATGTTTTCCGTGGATATTCCGTTTTTCGTAAGCCATTTAAAATATCTCTGATAATCATGGCCGATCGTGGCGCAGATGAGAGGCTTTTCACCCATTAAAGTGAGCGCGTAGGCGATGTTGCCCGCGGTGCCGCCGTATTTCTCCTTCATGCCGTTGACCTGAAAGCAAACATTCAGCATATGAATTTTATCGGGCAGGATATGGTCGGAAAAATGTCCGGGGAAGTCCATGATCCTGTCATACGCCATGGAACCGGAAACAATAATTTTCATAAAAGTGAACCTTATCAAGAAGCTAAAATATTCGTTCGAACTGTGGGGAATATAGGGAATATTAATTTCCCTGTCAATGATATTTTGCCTGAAAGGTGAAGTGGAATTTTAAGGCATCTTTTGATGAATAATATCGGCGGCAATTCTACGTACATTTTCCATGGCGGCTTGCGGATCAATCGTGAGAAGCTTACGGTCTTTCATGACGATCCTGCCGTTGATAATGCTCGTTTTAACGTCCGCGCCGCGCGCGGCATAAACAAGTTGAGAATAGCAGTTGTAAAGCGGTGTGAGATGAGGTTGATTCATATCCATCAGGATGACATCAGCCTTTTTCCCGATTTCGACGGAACCAATCAGTTTATCCATTCCCAGCGTTCTTGCTCCGCCGATGGTGGACATTTTGAGAACGGTTTCCGCACTCATAATGGTGGGGTTCAGAGACGTTACTTTATGAATCTTTGCCGTTGTATCCATCTCCCGAAACATATCCAGATCGTTGTTGCTGGCGCATCCGTCCGTCCCGATTCCGACAGTGATACCCTGCCGCAGCATTTCGGGAACAGGAGCGACACCCGCCGCCAGCTTCATGGAACTTTCCGGGTTATGCGAGACCTTAACGCCCAGGTCGGCAAAAACAGCTATATCTTCTTTTGTAAGCCAGTTGCAGTGAACGGCAACGGTCTGTTCGTCCAGAATTCCCAGATCGAGCAGATGCTGCACCGGTTTTTTGCCGTAACGATTCAGAATCGTGCCGGCCTCGTCTCTGTTTTCAAGCAAATGAATCAGATATAAAATGCCCGCTTCGCGGGCGGCTTCCTTTACGGGGACAAGTGTTGACGGAGAACAGGTATAGGGGGAATGACAGAACAAGGCCGGCGTGATCAATGGGGCGCGCGGGAGCCATCTTTTTATGAAACGCCGAGCCGACACCATCGTTTTTTCAATTGCGGACTCGTCCTGCATGATAAAATCGGCAAATCCCTGCCCAACAACAGCGCGCATTCCGGCGGCGCTGACGGCCTCAGCGATGCTGTCTTCAAAAAAATATCCGTCGCAAAAAGTTGTTGTGCCGGAGAGAATCATTTCCGCCATGGCCAGGGTGGCTCCGTCATAAACCATTTTCTTGCTGACGAAACGTTTTTCCGCCGGCCAGATATTTTTAGTCAGCCACTCCATTAAGGGCAGATCATCAGCCATCCCCCGAAAGCAGACCATCGGCAGATGAGTGTGCGTGTTGACTAATCCGGGCATAACGATACAGCCGGAAGCCTCTATCGTTTCTTTTGCCGGATCGTTCGCGTTTTTCTGATCGCCTCTTTTACCCGCGGCGGTAATAATTCCATTTTTAATGCCGACAAAGGCGTCTTCAATAATTTCCATGCCGGCATTCATGGTGACGAGGGTTCCGCCGGTAATCACTATATCCCAGTTGTTTTCTCGCATTAGATATTCAATTTATTTCGTAGTCCCGGATACTGTAACGGCCGCGGTTTTGCTTCCGAAAATATTGCAGGTAGCGGTAACTTCCAGTTTGTCTCCTGCTGCTGCGGATACTTTATAATTATAGGTAAAAGTTCCAGCGGGCTGGGAATCATATTTCCCGGTGCTAAGGACAACCGAGTTTTTCTTGATTTCGATATTTTTAATATAGTGAAAACCGGATGATGCGGAGTTGTGAGTGATGGTGACCGCTAAATTTTGAGTCGGCGCGTCATATTCCAGTTTTACGTCCTGCGGCGCGTTGGCATAAGAGATTTGCGGATAAAGGAAGAAACTCATTAAAACAAATAACAACATGCTGAAAATAAGTTTTGAAAATACGGATGTTCTTTTCATGGTAAACCTCCTTAATTTCTTAAATTCAATTTAAATTAAAGCGCTGTTCTTTGCAGAAAACAACCGCTTGGAGATGAGCAAGGATCAGCCGGGAAATTTTGCTTCCATCAAATGGCCGCCGATCCATCCTAATAATGCGCTGCAGGCCACCTCAGCGATGGTCAGCAATATAAAATATTCGCGGATCGGAGAAACCGCAAGTCTTCCTGAAAAAGCAATAAAAGCAAGAATGAAGGCTATATTTAGGAAAATCAGTCCGATGATAATTTTCCTCTTCAAAAAAGGAGTGGTCAATTTTCGAAATCTTATTTTTCCGTCAAATAATCCGGATAAAAGTGACAGTATTATAAAATAAGGCAGAAGAAATGAAATGACCTGGATAGAGACAAAAAGCGATTCTTTGATGGGCGGAGAACTGACATAAGATAAAACCGCCAGAAGAAGAAGAGTAATGGAAAACGCCTGCGGGAAATGCACCATAATCGGATGAACATGGAGGCCTAGGATCGTGCGTCTTTTTTCCGATACCGGATCGGTATAGGGCTCAAACATTTTTGCGGGTACTCCGCATGCCGGGCAGACATCTTTTACCGTGCCTTCTTTGGTTACATAGCCGCAAGCTTTACATTTGATAAGATTGGCCATAAAAACATCTCCGATGCCGTTTTTTTTAATTTTATGATAATATATTTGAGCATCAAATAAAAGTTAAAAAATAAGTTGTTGAAAAGTTATATTCTATTGGTTAGTATTCGTCCATAAAATATGGAGGTGTCTATGAGCGCGTTGCTCCTTGCCCGTATCCAGTTCGCCTTTACGATATGTTTCCACTTCCTCTTTCCGGCCATGACTTTGGGGACGTCCCTGATTATCCTCGCATCCGAAACCCTGTATCTCGTTAAAAAAGATGAAGTCTATAAAAAGATCACTGATTTTCTGGTCAGACTGCTCGGATTGATTTTCGTCTTGGGCGCGGCAACCGGCATTGTGATGGAATTTTCTTTTGGAACGAACTGGTCGGGATATTCCCGTGCGGTAGGTGATGTTTTCGGCCCGATACTGGCGGCCGAAGGCGTTATTGCTTTTTTTCTGGAATCGGTATTTCTCGGAGTGCTTCTTTTTGCCAGAGACAAAGTCTCTCCGAAAGTGTACTGGTTATCAGCGCTACTGGTATTTGTGGGAGGGCATCTTTCCGCTTTCTGGATAGTTGTTGCCGATTCCTGGATGCAGACTCCGGCAGGCTTCGCGATAAACGAAGCGGGAAAAATCGTTCTGACCAGTTTTAACGACGCCGTTTTTAATCCATCAACTCTTGTCAGATTTTGTCACACGGTAATGGCTTCGTGGATTACCGGCGCGGTGATGGTGGCAGGCATTGCCGGATATTATGTAAGAAAAGGCCTGCACGGTGAGGGCGCCAGAACCATGCTGAAAATCGGCATCATTCTATTTGCTCTCACCCCGCTTTTGCAGCTGGCCACAGGACATATTCATGCGATAGAAGTCATCAACATGCAGCCGGAAAAAGCGGCCGCGTTTGAAGGACATTTTAATACGGCCAAAGGCGTGCCGCTTTATGCTGTGGGATTTGTGGATGAGCAAAACGAAAAGACCTATGGGATCTACGCTCCCAAGGCTCTGAGCTTTTTATACAACTTTGACTGGAACTCGGAAATAAAAGGATTGAAAGATTTCCCGAAGGAAAACTGGCCGCCGGTTAACTTTGTGTTTCAGGTTTATCACATCATGGCGGGCATCGGCATGCTTCTCATCGCGCTGGGATTACTGGGAGCGTATCTGCTTTGGAGCGGGAAAATATATGAGAACAAATTATATCTTTTTATTCTGCCCTTCCTGATACCCCTGCCGCATATTGCGCATGAGACCGGATGGATAGCGGCGGAAGTGGGCCGACAGCCATGGATAATATATAAATTGATGAAGACCGCTGATGCCGCGTCGGTAGTAGTCGGTGCAGGAGAGATAGCATTCAGCCTGATCATGTTTTTCCTTATTTATCTGCTTTTGTCGGTAATGTTTGTCAAATTATTTATTAAAATTGTTCAAAAAGGTCCGGCCGTGTAGCGACTCTATCCGGAATTGGGATTTTGGGAGGTAAAATAGATGGAAAATATACAAAACTTTCAAGTTCTCTGGTTCATTCTTATTTTGATACTGTTTGCCGGCTACTCTCTTCTGGATGGATTTGATCTGGGCATCGGAACGTTGCTGCACTTGATCGGTAAGACAAAAGAGGAAAAAGACATATTAATAAATTCCATCGGACCCGTCTGGGACGGCAACGAAGTGTGGCTGATTACCGGCGGCGGCGCGCTGTTTGCGGCTTTTCCTCATGCTTACGCCACGGCCTTTTCAGGCTTTTATCTGGCGATGATGCTCGTTTTATTTGCGTTGATTTTCCGGGCTGTTTCGATTGAGTTTCGCGCACAGGATGAGGCCGGAGCTGCAATCTGGGAAAAGTCGTTCTTCGCGGGCAGCGCTCTGGCGGCTCTGTTGTTCGGCGTGGCTCTGGGCAATGTTGTTTACGGGGTGCCGCTGGATAATAAAATGGAATTTACCGGAAACTTTTTCACATTGCTCAGGCCGGTGCCGCTTTTATTCGGGATTACCGGGTTTGCCGCTATTCTCCTGCAGGGCGCATCTTATGCCGTGATGAAAACGGAAGGAGCATTGCAGGAGAGGTCTTTTCGCGCGGTCGGCATACTGATGTGGATAAACCTGATAACCTCGATTGTTTATTTTCTCACCATCGCCTTTACGTTTCAGGATATCACCTCAAACTGGTTATTCTACCTGGCGGTTTTATGGACCGTGCTGTGGCTTTCGGCAATTTTCTTTTCCATTAAACATAAAAACGATTCTTGCCCGTTCTGGGAGTCGTCATTTGCCTTGATCGGCCTGTGGCTTGCCGTAGCGGCGGTTCATTTTCCCAATATGATCAAAGCAAGCAACGATCAGGCTTTGAGTATCACGATTTATAACAGTTCCACCGGATTGCAAACGCTGAAGTTGATGAGCGTCATCGCCCTGATCGGAATGCCGATCGTAATTGCCTACACTATTTTTGTTTACAGGATTTTTAAGGGAAAGGCGAAGGCATCTGATCACTATTGACACCAGCAGGGCTGTTGACCGGGAGCGCAATCCCGTAAGGGAAGCGCAAATTATAATTTAAATATATTCCTTACCGGAAAAAGCCGAAGGCTTTACAATAAGCTTATCTGTCCCGATAAGATCGGAATTGGCTGCAAACCACACCGCCCAATGATGGACTTTCTTTCAATCCGTAATCAATTCGGTTGTGTATTTTCTCTCTTTTAAAAAAAATGAATCGTGCTATATAATATTCATGGAAATAGCGAAGTCTGGATTTTAATTGTTAGACACAAAAGATACGGCAGTTAAGTGCGGATTTTGTGGAGAATACTTTGAAAAATAAGAAAATGTTTTGAACAAGGAACTTTCTAAAGAGAATAATTCAAAATGAAAAATATTATATTATCCGTTGCAGATATTCGCGTGGTCGCTGAGCAGGGAGATGTGGATGCCCAGAACAAACTGGGTTTGATTTACCTGAGGGGGGAAGGTGTTGAGCAGGACTATAGCGAAGCCATGATATGGTTTCTAAAAGCATCCAGTAAAGGAGACGCCAATGCCCTGTTCAATCTTGGATCGATGTACCAAAAAGGTGAAGGTGTTGAGCAGGATGATGCGAAAGCCTTTAAAAGGTATCGTAACGCAGCCGAGCAGGGACATGCAGAGGCCCAGTATCATCTGGGTTTGATGTACCAAAAAGGTGAAGGCGTTGAGCAGGATAGTGCCCAGGCGGTTCAGTGGTATCGTAAGGCCGCCCAGCAGGGACATGCAGATGCCCGGACCATGTTGGATAGGATGGAAAAAAAAGGCAAGGAAGATATCCGGACCATGTTGGAGAGGAGACACAATGAAAGCAGGTCAGTTTCTCCTGACCCTGTGAAGAGCGCGAGAAAACGAAGTGCAGTGATTGAGCGGGGACCTGGAGCCGCCCATTATAATATGGGTTTGATCTACCACAACGGTGAAGGAGTTCCGCAGGATGACGCGGAAGCCGCTAAATGGTATCTTAGAGCAGCCGAGCAGGGACATGCAGAGGCCCGGTATAATCTGGGTTTGATGTACCAGAAAGGCGAGGGCGTTAAGCAGGATGATGCCCAGGCCGTTAAGTGGTTTCGTAAGGCCGCTGACATAGGGCATATAGATGCCCAAAAAATACTGAATATGATGGCTGAAGAAGGCGCCGTCGTTCCGCAGGAGGATCCTGAAGCCGAAGAAAGGCATCGTAATGGTGCTGATCAAGAATATGCAGACGCCAAGATGATATATAATAAACTCAAGGGTATTGCGCGGGACAATAACGAAGCCTTAGAAAGGCATCATAAGCCGGATGAGCCGCTAGACGCAGACGCTCATTATAATCTGGGGTTGAAGTATCTCTTCGGCGATGGCGTTCCACAGGACTTTACCGAAGCTATCAAGTGTTATCGTAAAGCGGCCCAGCAGGGTCATGCAGAGGCTCCGTTCGATCTGGGCGGTATATACAAGGAAGGGATCATTGTTCCGCAGGATAATGTTGAAGCTATCGAGTGGTATCTCAAGGCGGTTGAACGAGGACATAAGAAGGCCAAAACCATATTGGATACGATGTACAGAGAAGGCAACGGCATTCCGCAGGACGATTCCGATCCTGCAAAATGGTATCGTAAGGCGGCCGAGCAGGGAATTGCGAGTGCGCAATATAATCTGGGAGTGATGTATCGAAACGGTGAAGGCGTTCCACAGGACGATGCCGAAGCTGCAAGATGGTTTTTAAAATCAGCGGAACAAGGGATTGCCAAGGCACAGTTGCGTCTGGGTTTAATGTTCCATAACGGTGAAGGTGTTCCGCAGAACGATACTGAGGCCGTAAAATGGTATCATCAGGCGGCCCAGCAGGGAGATTCGGATGCCCAGTATAATCTGGGGTTGCAGTACTTCTTTGGCGATGGCGTTCCACAGGACTTTACTGAAGCGATAAAGTGGTATCGTAAGGCGGCCCAGCTGGGAAATGTAGAGGCTCAGTTCAATCTGGGCGGTATATACCAGGAAGGTGTCGTTGTTCCGCAGGATAGTGCTGAAGCCACAGAATGGTATCTCAAGGCGGTTGATCAGGGACATGAGAAGGCCAGATATAATCTGGAAGTGATGTCCCTCAATAGGGATAAGATGAAAAATAAATGATTATTGATCGTCTCGATAATTGACAAATGGGATTCTCGAAGTGTTCAGCTGCGAAACCAAGCGCTTAACCCCTCACGCAAAACGCATCGCCAGAAAACCACCCAGACAGGCAAAGACGTTCAGCCCCATGACGAGCACATGTGAAAGGTTGCGATTATATCGGATCAGCAACGGAAAAAAAATGATCAATGTCATGAGCATCATACTCGGGAGAAGGTAGAGCGACCACAGGGATGTCAGGCGGGCATGGGTAAGACCGCTGATGATGATGGCGAGGCAGACGATCTGGAGTGTGACGGCATAAACCCTGGCGCTGTTAATTCCCAGCACAACCGGCAATGTCCGGATTCCGGCCCGGCCATCGCCTTCCACGTCACGTATGTCCCACATGATTTCATAAGTCATGACCATGGCGAACATGTAAATAAATGCCATGAGAAAGAGCCCATCCGGTTGTGTATGCGCGCGCAGCATCGGAAAAGCCAACAGGCCGAGAGACCACCCCGCGCCGGAACTTACGTTTTTGATGATGTACATATTTTTAAGCCGCAGATGAGGTTTTGAAGGAATAAACGGCGTGTTATAGAAATACCCGACAGCGGCGCCAAAGGCGACCAGCCCCGCAAGCGGCCATGCAGGTTCGGTAAAGAGCGCCAGCAATATGGCGATTGTCCCGCCCGCGAAGCAGAATATCTTGATGGCGCGGCTTTTGCTTTGAGCGTCCTTCAGCTCTTCCGGGCAGTTTAGCGCATCCTCTTCCACGTCGGTCAGGCGGTTCCACTGACAGATACAGGCCACCGCCAGAGTGATAATCAGATAATCAATACTTTGAAAATGAATTTTTAAAAACTCCGACCAGCACCACATCACCGCCGGCGCGCTGGCTATGATGTGCAGCCTGTTTAAGATAACAATTTGTATAATCCGTTTCAGCATGGTTTTTAGTCTGCAATATTATTTTACAGGGCCGGATAGTCCGTATACCCCTTGGGGCCCGGTGTGTAATAGGTGTTCGTATCCGGCTTTGCCCAGACAGAACCTTGCCTGATGCGTTCTACCAAATCCGGATTCGCTATATAGGCGCTGCCGAAGGACACGGCATCGGCATATTCCCCGGCAATGATGCGGTCTGCGCTTTCTGCATTGTATCCGCAGTTGGTTATTAATATCCCATTGAAAAGCGGCCGGAAATGTTTGGCGATATCTTTGACCGCGTAAGGCACATTATCGACCGGGAGCATGGGCTCGACCAAGTGGGCATAGGCCAGATCAGGATAATCGTTCAGGCGTTTGACCACATATTCGAAGGTGGGGATGGTGTCCTTGTCAATGGTGATGCCGAAGAAACCATGGGCTGAAGGATTGAGCCGGATACCGACTTTTGTAAATCCGATGGCTCCACCCACGGCATCGAGTACCTCGAAGAAGAAGCGGGCCCTGTTTTCATGACTGCCGCCGTAGGCATCGGTACGGATATTCGAGCAGTTCGTGAAGAACTGGTGAATCAGATAACCGTTGGCGGAATGTATCTCCACACCATCGAAACCGGCCGAAATTGCGTTAACGGCGGCGTTCTTGAAATCCTGAACAATGGCCTGAATTTCATCGAGGGTCAGAGCGTGCGGGGTCACCGTTTCCTTGAAACCGGACGGCGTATAGGAACGGTCATGCGGATTGATCGCGGAGGGCGCCACAGGCAACGCTCCATCATGAAAATCGGGATGTGAAATGCGCCCCACATGCCAGATCTGCAGGAAAATATGGCCGCCTTTTTCATGAACCGCTTTTGTAACCAACCGCCAGCCCTCGATCTGGGCCGTGCTGTAAATCCCGGGTGTGTTGATGTAGCCTACGCCCTGTCTGGAAATTTGCGAACCTTCAGTAATAATAAGTCCGGCGGTGGCGCGCTGGGCGTAATATAAGGCGTGCAGAGCGGTCGGGGCATTTTCCGGATTGTCAGCGCGGCTGCGCGTCATGGGAGCCATGACGATACGGTTAGGAAGATCATTCGTGCCGATTCTTAAAGGTTTTAATAATGTTTGTTCATACATCGATAACTCCTTTTGCTATGTTATTGAAGAAGGTTTAAAGAGCTTTATTCAGGCCATGCGTACCACGAAGGCTTGACGTATCGGCCGGTAGTGAATCCAATAAGGCGCTATTTATATTCCATTAAAATATAAGAACCCCCTTCAAGTATGTCAAGGAAATCTGAGTTAAATAAAATAAGGCGCCGCCGATGCCGTTACTTCCCTTTACAGGTTTTTACTGTTGCTGTTCATTCTTCAACGTTGCGGGCTGATAAATAAAATAGAATAGAAATATCGAAACGAAAGCCAGAAAACCGAAAATCAAAAAGGCGGGGGCGTAAGAACCCGTGCTGTCGAAGATTCTTCCGGCAAGCGGCGGCGCGAAAAATCCGGCTACCCCGTTGGAAAGAAAAAGTGTCGAATATATTGTTCCCATTTTTTGTGTTCCGTAATGATGGGCGATTTCGGCGGCATAAAGAACCATGCAGCCTCCGTAGTTGAAACCGGCAAGCACGACAAAAAGAAAAAATGTCAGATCGTCTTTAACCGCGAAAGAGGCGGCAAGGCAAACCACGGATGTGCTGACAAGCGATAAGAGGATCGCCTTTTTCCCTTCCAGAAAACCACCGATGATGCCCCAGCCTATTCTGCCGAAGGCGTTGAAAAATGCCAGGATGCTTACCGCCGTTGCGGTAATCATCAAACTCAGGTTTAAAGAAAGGCCAAATGGTTTGATATTGCCGATGGTCATTAATCCTATACACAGACAGGGGAACATGCCGCACAAAAGCCCCCAGAAATTCCGGTCTTTAACCAGGTCGATTGTTTTCATATCCGCATGAGCCGGTTGGAAGACTTTTTCCTCGGGCGGGTTTTGTAAAAAGATGGCGGCGAAAGTGACAATGATCAGAAACACGAATCCCATATATTTGAAAATATCCAAAACATAAATATGATGAGATAATAGATATTCGCCGATGAGGGAGACAATAATGGGGCTGCCTCCATATCCGGCGACGACAATGCCGGTGGCCAGACTTTTATGGTTGGGAAACCATTTGACACAACAGACAATAGGACAGATATAACAAATACCGACACCGATTGCGGCGCAAAAGCCGATCAGTAAAAGAAGGGCTGGATATGATCCGCTGGAATATCCGGCCGCTATATAACTGCAGGCAAAGAGAATTCCTCCGGCCAAAACGGGAATTCGCGGGCCCAGACGATCCTGAATGCGTCCTCCGATAAAAATACACAACGTAATGATCAGAGAGCCGGTGCCGAAAATGGTCTGCGTCTGGGTAATGGAAAGGCCAAAAGTTTGTTTTAAAGCCGGGACAAAAGTGCTCCAGGAATAGCCCACACCCAAACAGATTTGAATCAACACGGCTGATATCAGAATGATGTATTTTTTCATAAGAAGGGGATTTAAAATTTAGTCCGCCGGGCCAGAGAAATGCGTGTCGAACGCATCCAGAATACCGGTGTATTTCAGTAGATTGCCCGGCCAGCCTTCCAGAGCCAGCCGCACGTTGAATGAGGTTCCGCGATTATAAGTGGTAAGGTTAATTCGCAAACCGGCTTGTTGGCTTTTCGGAGAATTATTAAAACGCTCAATCTCTCTCTTCATCAGAGAGGACTTGCTCTCCCATGTAAATAATCGGACGACCGCGAAGGCCAGACCGTCCGCCTTCCAGTGTGTTTCCCACATCCAGTCGCACTTGTTTTCGAAAATGGCATCCGTTTTGGCGCACATGCGTCTGACTTTTGCCAGCGCAGCTTTTAAATCCGGATAATCGTTGGCCGTAGATATGAAATGAAGTCCCGCAAGATCATCCAGACCGGTATATCCGCGAAGATCAATAGGCACGTGGTTCCCTTCGAATCCGATTCTCAAACTCGTTTTATCCTTATTTGTTTTCCAGGGCCGCAGATCTACGATGATGGCAGCGCGTTGTAAATGCAGACAAAGGGATTTACCCATTTCACGGGTCAGAATGTTGACGTATTGCTCAATGATATCGTTCGGCGCCTGAAGAAGAAATGACCTCGTCTCGTGGTCCCAAGTCCACGATGAATTCCCGTGGTTAACGCAGGCGATTTTCTCGAGGACGGATCGGAAAGTCAATAACTCGGAACACAAAATATTCCTGCCGGAGCCTTGCCGTTTATCTTCCTTTCCGAAAGAAGCTCCCGATTCATCCGGGGCGGGGTTGACACGGGAGGGCACGGAATTGGAGAGCGTTTCAACAGGCGTACAATCTTTCATGACTGAACTATAAGAAACTCAATTTTGTATGTCAAGGAGATATTGGCCGGAAAGCATGAAGCCTGGCGCCGATTGATGCCGGGAAATAAGGATTTTAAATTTATTTTGATGCAGGTGCATAAGGCTTTTTCAGATACTTTCCCGCTTCTACGCGGGCGGCTCCTTCTCCTTCTTCCACTTCCAATGCCTTTAAATAATACTCCTGGGCCTGTGTTCTTTTTTTGAGAATGTCGTTGATCATTCCCATGCGGACAAGAGCCCAGACACGTGACCGGGCATTATAAAATGAAGTATCCTTCAGAACCGCTTGAAAATATTCCGTGGCCCGATCGTATTCTCCCTGATTAAAAAGGATTCTACCCATTAACTGGTTGTAACGAGGTTGAAGCTGGGGGATAAAGGGAGGAATGCCCGACTGAATATTTTTATTAATCGCTTGGGCTATGGACGAGGCCTCTTCATAGTGGTGAAGGTCGGCAAGCGTGTTACCCAGGACAAATAAAAAATTATAATTGTTGGGAAATCTTTTATTTAATTCTCTGGCTAAAGGCAGGGCTTTTGCCGGTTGTTTTTCAAAATTCAAATAAACAGAGGTAAGTTCGGCCTGTGCCAGATCTTTGAGCAGGTCGCCTTTCTGTGCCGCCATCTCCAGTTCCTGAAGTCCTTTTTCATGGCTTCCGGCAACGATGAAAGCGGAAGACAGGAAACGAATAAAGCCCGGCAGGTGGTGTATATGGTAATGAAGCACGCCAATGAGAAAACGCACGTCATAATTTTGTGTATTTCCCTCTTTGGCTTTTTCCAGATAGTCCCAAATATTGGATGCTTCATTGGCAATGATAAAATAGCGTTTTTGATGAATGGCCCATTGAATTTTAGCGATTTTAGCCAGGGACATGGCAAAGTAAGCCTGACTGTCGCGGGGATTATTCTTAATCCTCTTTTCTCCTCTGGCGACGGCTTCTTTAGCGTAATTAAGCAGCGCTTCCTGATTTTTAATCCGGTCATTTTGTTCAACGCTCATTTCGTAGGAACTCAGGTGAAACATGGCAAGATAAGCGTATCCCGCGGGATTTTCCGGATCAAGTTCTACAGCCTTCTTTAAAAATTCATTGGCGCCGGCTGTTTCCAGATTAAAAGCTTTATCAATCCCCTGTTTCACATAAGCATGAAATTGGTTGTTTTGCAGTGGGGCGGCTTTTGTATCCTTGACGGTAAAAAGGATTACCAAAAATGAACAGAGAATAAGGACAGATATTTTTATCTTCATAAGTTCAATATTCTGAGGTTCAAAAAATAGAAATAGAGAAATAATGTTGACTTAATATAATTAAAAGATAATCGGAGTCAAGGAAGATTATTAATCTTGATTGACGAAATTTAATATAGTTGATATGGACAGCAAAAGGGGTGGCCCGGCGCTAGCCGGACCTGAGATTATACCCGTTGAACCTGATCTGGATAATGCCAGCGTAGGGAGAAGAGCTTGTTGATTTATCAACCCTTTCCCTGGCGATAACGGGAAGGGTTTTTTTATGGGTTTGATTTTCAGAATATCAATTGATTGTTTGGCATAATTTACATAAAATGGAAAAAGGAGAAATGATGAAGATCACAGCGACGGAAATTTTCAAGTCCATAGAATTGATTCGTTGTCAGTCACCGGTTGTGCATAATATTACCAATTACGTGGTCATGAATAATACGGCCAACGCACTGCTGGCAATCGGAGCGTCTCCCGTGATGGCGCATGCGGAAGAAGAAGTGGAGGAAATGGTTAATATCGCTTCGGCCCTGGTGATCAACATCGGGACCTTAAGTGAATACTGGATCAACTCAATGTTTAAGGCCGCACGTCAGGCCCGGAAAAAAGGCATCCCCGTTATTTTAGATCCCGTAGGAGCCGGAGCAACCGCTTACCGGACGAAAACGGCAAGAGACCTGATTCATAGCGAACCGCCTGCTGTCATTCGGGGAAATGCTTCGGAGATCATGGCTCTATACGATGACAAATCCAAAACCAAGGGAGTCGACAGCGCCGCATCTTCGGAGGCGGCCATTGATATGGCACGAAGGTTAAGTGAAACTCACCATTGCGTGGTCTGTGTCAGCGGGCCCACGGATTACATTGTCGATAAAGAAAAAATTCTGAAGATTAAAAACGGCCATCCTATGATGTCCAGAGTGACGGGATTAGGCTGCACGGCATCGGCTTTATGCGGAGCTTTTGCCGCGGTGGAAAGACAACCTTTTGCTGCGACCGCCGAGGCTATGGCGGTGATGGGCATTGCCGGAGAAATGGCCGCAGAAGCTGCCTCCGGACCGGGAAGTCTTCAGACTTATTTTCTGGATGACCTTTATCGCCTGTCTGAAGATGATATCCACCGGCGTTTAAAAGTTGAGGATTAATGATGCGAGGATTGTATCTGGTCACCGATCGCGGCTTGTGCGGAGGCAAACCTCTGGAAGAAGTCGTTATCGGAGCGGTCAGAGGCGGCGCCTCTTTTGTGCAATTGCGCGAGAAAGATGTTTCCACCCGTTTTTTTGTGGAAGAAGCCGGAAGGATTAGAAAACTTCTGGCGCCGTATAAAGTTCCGCTGATCATCAATGACCGCGTTGATGTGGCTATGGCCTGCGACGCCGAAGGCGTGCATATCGGGCAGGAAGACATGCCTTATGAAATGGTTCGAAAACTCATGGGACAAAAGGCGATCATCGGCCTGTCGGTGGAAACATGGGAAGATGTTGAGGCAAGTCAAAAACTCGATGTTAGTTATATCGGCGTCAGTCCGGTTTTTGCCACGCCGACAAAAACCGACACCAAAGGGGCGTGGGGGTTGGAAGGCCTCTCCCGGATAAAAGCTTTCAGCAGGCATCCTCTGGTCGCGATAGGCGGGATTAACGAATCCAATGTAAAAGAAGTTGTGAAGGCTGGCGCCGACTGCGCTGCCGTTGTCTCGGCGATTTGCGCGTCTGCAGATCCTGAAGCGGCCGCCCGCGGGATTAATGAAATAATCAATTCATCTTTGAAGGAAAGGTAATCTGTTTCCGTTGATCATTGAAACGCAGAGGGTTATGCGCGTCAACGCCCGGTATTCTCTTCCTGTTTCCTTTTAATGGAGGCCAATGCTCTTTTCGCGGCGTATTTAATTTCTACCGGGCAAGACCGGATGCCTAAAAAAGATTTTGATTCGGCAATTTCCGAAAGAGCGGGTATTGCTTCAGGCGATCCGATAGCTCCGAGCGCATTACAGACCTTCTCCTGTAAAGAGATATATTCATCTGAAGCCAGCAACGATTTGTTCTTGAGCATATCAACAAGATTCGTCACTGCTTTTGCGCATTTAACTTTGCCGAGCATTTCTATGATATTAATTCTTAATTGCTCATTGACCTGAGGCAAAACAGAAAGGAGCAGGGGCCCTCTCTGGCTTCCTCCCGTCTGGCCAATGCTTTTCAACGCCTCCATACTGACCCGGTCATTTTTATGGAGTAAAAGAGGCACAAGTATATGGGCACTGGTTTCATTGCCGATATGGCCGAGTATGTAGGCGAGGTTTCTCAGGTAATACCATGGAGCGTCGGCATTCATCCGATCCTTGATGGCCGGTATTGCCGTTTGCCCCATGGCCACGATAAGATGGATAACGTTGACACGTTCTTTGCTGTCGGTGACATCCCGTACAATATCAAGCAAAGGGCTCAGGATGATGTCGCCAAATCCGGCGAGTATCTGATAAGCTTCCGCTGATTTATTCTTCTCGTTGGTGGTGAATTCTTTAAAGAGGATATGAATGTTATATTCCGATGCCGTATTCCGGAGAACTTCCAACGAGACCTTGATCACCGGATCATCTTTTTTCAGAGCGCCGGTATGGATTTTACTGAAAACATCCATGATCGGAATTGTTTCCGCAAAACGTTCCCGGCTCAGTAAGTCTTGAAGAAGTGTTTGTAATCCGTTACATATCTTTTTGTAAGCAGGCGTTACTGAAGTTTCGAGCTTAATCCACTCAACCAGTCGTTCTGATAATCTTTCAATCAGACCTCTCTGCCGGTCGAAAGAAAGAGATTCAATGATTTTGACAAGCTCGCTGGACGCCTGAGCGCGCAGGTCGGCTTGCTCATTTAAAATGTCTTCTGTCAGGCGGCTGATGGCCTGGCCGGCAGGGTCATCAGAACCCTGATCTTCCGCGGATGCGGGCGATTCGATAGATTGATCATGGTCAATATCAACGCTGGCAATAACTTCTTTATCCTTATCCATGGACACGTATACTTTTTTATCCGGATAAATATGCGTTATTTTATTCTCAGCCATGAGCTTGGGAAGACCGCCCTCATTTTGTATGGTCTCCGGTTTTTTAGCGAGAAGCCTTATGAAAGTATTCAGTTCTTCCCTTTCCAAACCTTTATCAAAAGAAATACTCTTGACGCCGCATTGGAGAAGAATATCCAGCAGGGAGGTAACATGAATCATCTCGTGTTCTTTTTGATTTAACAGCTTTCCTCGGAGCAGGATTTTTTTTTCCGATTCCGCAAAGACCAGGGGAGCCTCCTGCCGTAATACGTCCAGAAGCTGCAGATAAAGCCTCTCGATGGAAGTCGTCACCGTGGGACTGGTGGGCGGATATAATTGCACATTCTTAATGGCCGTGTGCATATTGACAAGCGCGCTCATTGCTTTTGATTGTAAATCTGTATCCACTATTTTCTCCGTATAAAAAGTGTCATTTCTTTCCTAGCCAAGCCCGGAATATTTCATATGATGAATAATATCCGATTCCTGATCTTTAGGCAACAATTCAAATGCGGCCATAATATTTTTAGGGATTGAACGCAGCCGGCCGGTTCGGGCATCAACGAAAACCCAGTCGGTTTCACCTTCGACAAGCAACGCATTATCTTCGACGCGAATGATTCTGTATTTACGGAGAGATTGCACCCGGCGAAAATCGGAAACCCACGTCAGGACAATCATATGTTCTCCGGCGAACGCGGGGCGTAAGTATTCGACACGATGCGCCCGGACAACCCAGGTTGCCCCAATATCCGTTGTGGCTTTTGTGCATCCCTGAGCGTCCGAATGAAGAACGGCGGCTGATTGCATCCAGCGTAAATACTCAAGATTATTTACGTGGCCATTCACATCCAGCGAATCTTCGGAAACCGTTAATTGATATTGATAGACTTGCGGCATTTTGCCTTTTACTTCCCAATTGAAACAATAATTAATTGACACAGTTTACTTTTTTATGCCTATATTAGGAAGTAATATTTTGCAATAATATAAGGCTATGAAAATAACGGCACATCAGCCGGGAAAAATATTTTGATTAGAAAGAGGAGATCAGTAAAATGACAAAAGAAAAAGGAACCGGTACGTCAATTCATCTTGATGCGTATTACACGAAACCTAACAATCTGGTTGATTTATTCGAAAACAGCGTGGCGAAATTTTCTTCACGTAATCTTTTCGGAACTAAAAATAAAGAGACCAATCAGTATGAATGGATAACTTACGGCGCGGTTGCCGAACGCGTGAACAACCTCAGGGGCGCTTTAAACAAACTGGGATTAAGTAAAGGCGAAAAGGTCGGCGTCATTGTCAGCAATTCGGTGGAATGGTTTGTGTGCGCCAATGCCACGCATGGTCTGGGCGGCGTTTTCGTCCCCATGTATGAAAAAGAGCTGCAAAAGGTCTGGCAATATATTATTAAAGACGCGGCGATTAAATATCTTTTTGTCCGTGATCAACGCATTTACGATACCATCAAAAGCGTACAGGCGGAATTCCCCAATCTAAAAGAAGTGTTTATTCTGTTCGGGGAAGGTGAAAATACGCTTTCGGCGCTGGAAAAAACGGGCAAGGCAAATCCCGTTGATTCCTACAAACCGCATTGGTCGGAGACGGCTTTTATTATCTATACTTCCGGAACCACCGGCGATCCGAAAGGCGTGCTCCTTCATCACGGCAACATGACGCACAACGCCCAGGAGTGTAGAGAAACTTTCAATATCACCGTGGACGATATCGGTTTATCCATTCTTCCCTGGGCGCACAGTTTCGGCCTGACTGCCGATCTGCACTGCTACATCTTGGGCGGCGGGAGCCTCGGCTTTGCCGAATCCGCCGACAAGCTCCTGGTCAATTTTAGTGAAGTCAAGCCCACCGGCATGTCTGCCGTGCCGCGGGTGTTCAACATTATTTACGATAAAATTCATCTGGGGGTGGCGGCGGATCCGGTCAAAAAACAATTTTTTGACGCCGCCTGCGCCGAGGCCGTCAAGAACCGGGGGCTTATAGAAAAAACAAAAGATTTCCAGGATCTTGACGCTTTGGTCTTTTGCCAAATCCGGAACCTTTTCGGCGGACGGCTCAAACATGTTGTCACCGGCGGGGCGATGATGAAACCGGAAATCGCGCTGTTCTTCAGCGATGTCGGCGTGCCGACCTACGACGGTTATGGTTTGTCGGAAACCACGCCCGTCATTACCAACAATTCGCCCAAGCGAGGCAACAAGTACGGTACGGTCGGCAAGGTTTTCAAGGACACGAAGGTGGTGATCGATAAATCCCGTGTGGGAGAAGACAGCATGGATGGCGAGATCGTGGTGTACGGCGCGCAAGTCATGCAGGGTTATCATAACAAACCGGAAGTTACTAAAGAGGTGATGATGCCCGATACCTGGAACGGTTTCCCCGGTATCAGAACAGGAGACCGTGGCTGGCTTGATGAGGAAGGTTACCTGCATATCACCGGACGCTTTAAAGATGAATATAAACTGGAAAACGGCAAGTATGTCCATCCCGAATCCATCGAAAACGAAATGAAGCTTCTTCGCTATATCTCCAATGTTATTGTCTACGGCGAAGGCCGTATGTTTAACGTGGCTTTGGTTGTTCCGAATTTCGAGACCCTCAAAACCGATGCTCATACTGCGGCATGGGCGCAGGGCACACCTGAGGAAACTCTTGCCAATAAGGAATGTACCGATTTTATTTCACAGCAGATTACAGACCATCTGCGCAAGTCTTTCGGCGGATATGAAATTCCCCAGAAGTTCCTTTATATCGCAGAGGACTTTTCCGTGGATAACGGCATGTTAACCCAGACACTGAAACTGAAACGGCGCATTGTCATGGACAAATATGGTGAGAGACTGCGTGCTTTGTATGATAATGTATAATTAGCAGTAAGTTAATCACGGCTATAATACCCCACAGCAAGAGGCGGGGTATTATAGCTATACTTATGCGGGGCCTAAAATATCAGGGGGGATTTTATGAGCAATAAGGACGACGTAGTCATTGTCAGCGGGGTGCGCACGCCTTTCAGTAAATTCGGCGGTGCGCTCAAAGAAATCCACAGCACCGATCTGGGCGTCATTGTCATTAAGGAAAGCTTAAAGCGCGCCGGTCTCCAAGGTTCGGATCTGGATGAAGTTTATTACGGCATGTGCGATCAGGCTGAGGCCGCCCTGTATGATAATGTCAATGCCCGTCAGGCTATCCTGCGCGCCGGTCTGCCCAATACGCTGGTATCGCTCACGCTGGATAGAGCCTGCTGCTCTTCTCTTTGCGCGGTTCAGTTGGGACGAAGGGCTATTTTGCTTGACGAAGCCGACGCCTGTATGGCCGTGGGAGCGGAGAACATGAGCAACACGCCGCTTTTGATTAACGGCCATCGCTGGGGCGCGGGAATGAAACCTCTTTTAATTCAGGACTACCTGAATCCCATTACCTATCGTGAGTATACTCCATTGGGCCGCGACGCCGGCGAAATAGCCATCGAGCACGGCATCCCGCGTGAGGAACAGGACGCATGGGCTCTGGGTTCACATCAGAAATGGGCCGCGGCCGATAAGGACGGACGATTCAACGATGAATTGGTTGGCGTGGAACTGCCGGCTAAAAAGGGCGCTCCCGTTATGTTTGCCAGGGATGAACTGCCCCGGCCGGACACGACTATGGAGGCGCTGGCTAAATTAAAAACCATTTACGGAAGTCCCACCGTGACCGCGGGCAACGCTCCGGGACTGGATGCCGGAGCAACGGCGGTTATTATTATGCGACGCGCTAAAGCCGAAGCATTGGGCATAAAGCCTCTCGCGACGATTGTCGCTGTGGCGAGCGGTGCGGGTGAACCCAGACGCATGGCGGAACTTCCCGCGACCGTCATCGGCAAGGCGCTGGAGCGCGCTTCGCTGACCATAGATGATATGAATATTATTGAAATCAACGAGGCTTTTGCCGCAGTAACCCTGGTCTCAACAAAAATGCTGGCCGGCAATGATGAAACCAAATGGCGGGAGATGCTCAAAAGAACCAATCCCAACGGGGGAGCGATCGCCATCGGTCATCCGGTGGGCGCGAGCGGCGGAAGAATTCTGATGACCATGATGTATGAACTTAAAAGACGCGGCGGCGGTTATGGTGTCTGCGGAATTTGCGGCGGCCTGGCACAGGGCGACTCTGTCCTGATCCGCGTGGATTAGGACAGTGACAGTCAGCGGTTCAGGCGGCGGCTTCCTGCCTTTGCGGGGAGCAGCCGCTACGAAGAAATCTTGTTCTTTAAATAACATAATGGAAATTGCCGCGTCCGCGGCATCGGACGCGGCAATGACAAAGAAAAGAAATATACTTGCTTTCCGGAGGACTAAAACAATGAGAAATGAAAAAGGTATTGCGACATGGGTTATTGTTTTGATCATTGCCATAGTCATCGTTGCCGCGATTTTCTGGTCCAGATATTTTGCCAAGCCAATGGCCACGGTTATGATGCAGGGTGCGGATCAGGCACAGCCGGCTATCGAAAAAGCCAAACGGGCCTCTGACGCCGTGAGCAAAGCTAATCAGGTTACCGAAGACATCGCGAAAAAAGCAGGCCAAGAACCGGCACCTGAAAAATAGCGGTTAGGAGACGGCAACGCACACCAAAGGGATCAGGTCGAGGGCAGGCTCTGCGCGTGGGGCTCCTCGCTATGACATAGAGCGTATAGGGGACAGTGTCCTGCTATTTTTCAAATCCAAAAAGAACGCTCTGGATCATTTTTGTTACCATGCTCATCTGATCCACGTTCATGTATGCGCCGCGCAAACGGTGAACCTTTTGCCGATAATCTCTTGCATGTTCTTCTGACCAGAAGAATACACTCTCGCGTCAAAAGGCGTTGATGATGCTTTCATCGTCGAGTTCGATAAGATTGACATCAGGTACGAAGACAACAGGATTGCAGGCCTCGTCTTTCACGCGGCAGTTCAGATCACTGTCGATCTCTAATTCCATGGCCTTTCCGCAATGGGCGCATTCTGTCCGGACAACAACCGACAGGAAGTCTTTTCTCAATTGCCCTTGCACGAAGGGCGTCGCAAAAGCGTCGGCTGCTCAGGCTGCGTAGAGAGTTTCACCGGTGTGAAACGTTACCCTGTGAGGCGTTTTTTCAACTGTCACCGGATAAGCCCACTCGACTGAACCGTCCGCATTTCTGAAGATGAAGGTCATATGCGATTCCAGATCATCCAGAATGGAAATGACCCGTTGTACGGGAATATTCAGGACATTCGCTATAAATTCAGGCGATAACGGCTTTGCGGCAAACGGAAGTTCCCGCACCACAAAATGGTGTACCAACCGGTGTTCCACGGACATAAAGGCAAGGTGGTCCGCGTAGTTCTTTTTACCTTTGGCAATCTGCTTTTCCCACAGGAATGGGGGCACATGGATCATATACTTCCACAATCCCATCATGAGTTTATTTTTCATATGGATGACTCCCTTTATGATGTTGCTGATAATGGGCATCCGCATCATCTCGAAGAATGCGGCGCCACAAAAATATCAAGTTTGAGACCATTGACGGATCACTTCAATCTCTTTGCCGGATATGCCCAATCCTTCCAAAAACTCCTGATGCAGCAATGGAGAAAGCTTCTCAAATTCCTGATGCCATTTATGCATTCCATCCTCATCAAGGCCGCAAGCCCTCAAAAGCGAGACCCAGCCTTCCCTGTCCAACACAGGAATACGCTTGCGGAGCGAACGATCCCCCAGCATTCGGATAATCATGTGTTGCTGTTCACGCAAACGACAGATCTCCTTTGCCAGCGCCAGCAACCGTTTCTCCAAGATATTACGCGCACTGCTCTTCGGCGATTTGAGAATCTCACCAATCGACACCATGGAGAGCCCCATCTGGCGATACATGCAGATCCTCTCCAATCGTCCGGCATCCTCCTGCGTGTAACGCCGGTAATTTGCCTTGCTTCTGGCGGACGGCTTCAATAGCCCGATAGAATCGTAATAAAGGAGCGTACTCCGCGACAGGCTGAAACGTTTGGACAGTTCGCCGATCGTCATGGAACCGGCAAAGTCGCGCGCAGGAGCGGATTGTTTTGTTTTGGATTCGGGCATTATGACCTCTTTCAAACTAGCGTAAACTATGAAGCGGTAGTCAGGTCAAGCACTTTATTTGAAGGGGAGTACCAGGGGAAGTACTTCAATATAACAATTCACTGAAGCCTATATATATTGTCATCCGCAATCGTCATGACCTTCTGATTGACATCACAGCTTCATTAACACTCCACGCCAAAAGACTAAAGAAATTTATGGTTAGTGCGCCGGGCGCGGGAATGTGCTATGGAGCATTCACTGTAATTCTTTATGCTCAAAAAATGAGCACAGTCGCGAATGGAAAAGATTTTATGGCTCTCATATGGATTAACAATATAACGGTTAGTTTCGGCGGGCCGATGCTCATCGACGGCGCGTCGCTTCAGATTGAAGCGGGCGAACGAATCGGGCTTCTGGGAAGAAACGGTTCGGGCAAGTCCACCCTGATGAAACTGCTGTCCGGCGGCCTTGTGCCGGATTCGGGGGAAATTATCCGTGATAAAAATGTGCGGGTTTCCATCATGCCGCAGGACGTTGAGGATATCCCCGGCTCCATCTATGATGTTGTCGCTTCCGGCGGACAAAAACATCTGGATTTGCTGCGAGCTTATCATGATCTCACGCAACAAATGACCAACAGCAGTGATCAGACACTGCTGAACAAAATAGAAAAAGTTCAGCACCAACTGGAAGCGGCCGGCGCCTGGCAGTTTCATCAAAAAGTAGAGGAAGTCATTTCGCGCGTCGATCTTGATGAAAATCTGGAGTTCCGTTTTTTGTCGGCGGGATTGAAACGCCGGGTATTACTGGCGCGCGCGCTTGCCGCCGATCCGGATATTCTGCTTTTGGATGAACCCACCAACCATCTGGACATTGCTTCCATTATCTGGCTGGAAGACTTTCTGCGGAATTTTGATAAAACATTGATGTTTGTCACACATGACAGAACATTCCTGCAAAAGATTGCCACGCGCATCGTGGAAATAGACCGCGGCAAGTTTTTTTCCTTTTCGTGCAATTACGCAGCATACCTGGAACGCCGGCAGGAAATGGCGGAGGCGGAAGAAAAGCAGTGGCAGACATTCGACAAAAAGCTGGCCAGGGAAGAAATCTGGGTGCGGCAAGGCATCAAGGCACGCCGCACGCGCAATGAGGGCCGGGTGCGGGCGCTTGTGCAGATGCGCGAGGAGCGCGGCCGCAGACGCGAGCGGGAAGAAAATGTACGGTTGGAAATTTCGGAGGCCAGGCGCAGCGGCAAGCTGGTGGTTGAAGCCGTCAAAATCAGCTTTGCCTATCATGATCAGAAAATTATGGATGCCTTTTCCACAACGATTTTACGCGGCGACCGGGTGGGGATCATCGGTCCCAACGGTTCCGGCAAAACCACGTTGCTGAAAGTATTGCTGGGCGAACTGTCCGTCAGCAGCGGAAAAATCAGACTGGGCACGGGGATTGAGATTGCCTACTTCGATCAACTGCGCGCGCAATTCGACGAAAGTAAATCGCTCAAGGATAATATCGCCGGCGGCAACGACACGGTCTTTATCAACGGCGCGCCCAAACATATCGTCGGTTATCTGCAGGATTTTCTTTTTCAGCCCGCGCAGATTCTCGCGCCCATATCGTCTCTCTCCGGCGGCGAACGAAACCGCCTGCTTCTGGCGAGGCTCTTTGCCGCGCCCTCCAATGTTCTGGTGCTGGATGAACCCACCAATGATCTTGACGCGGAAACGCTGGAGCTCCTGGAAGAGCGTCTTTTGGAATACAGCGGCACGATCTTGCTGGTCAGCCATGACCGGACGTTTCTCAATAATGTCGTCACTTCGACCATTGTTTTGGAAGGGGAGGGAAGACTGCAGGAGTATATCGGCGGTTACGATGATTGGATCAGACAGAGAGATGCCCATGCCGGTCAATCAAAGGTCGCACCGAAAGACAAAACCATTAAGCCGGAAAAACGCCCCAGGGAAAAAAGCAAATTGTCTTTTAAGGAAACACGGGAGCTCGAAGAGTTGCCTCGGCAGATACACGTTTTAGAAGTTCAAAAAGCGGAGTTGATCGGCGTTTTGAATGCTCCGGAGTTCTATAAAAAAAATAACTCTGCGCAAGTGATTGTTATTAATAAACAATTGGAAGATCTGGAAGCAAAACTCGCCGAAGCTTACCGGCGCTGGGATGAACTGGAAACCCTGGCGGCGAAATATTCATCCTCTTGATCATAAAAAATAAGAAAGATAGGTATTGACACACAAAGGGGACTCCTTATATTTTACGCATACCGTAGGTAATTTTGCCGGTTTAAATCAAGGCAAAGATCAGGGAAAAAATAAAAAATAACTGTTCAAGAAACAAAAGGAGGATAGCTATGAATCATGACAATGCGAAGGAATTTTGTGATCAATGGCTTTCAGCTTGGACGGGAGGTAAGGCGGCAGTTAAACGTCTGCTGTCTTTCTATGACGAGAATGCCTTTTATCTGGATGCGATGCTTCCCATGGGGTTAACAGGCCATGAGGACATAAAAATATATTTTGAAAAATTGTTGTCCCGGTATCCTGACTGGAGTTATCGGGCTGTAGAAATAATTCCTACCGAAAAAGGATTTGTTCTCAAGTGGGAATTGGCGCTTCCCGTTGGTAATGATAAAATCACAACCATGGGATTGGATATCGTCGAAGTCTCTGAGAATCTGATTACGAGAAATGAGGTTTATTTCGACCGGACGGCTTTGATGAAATGACACAGGAGTAAATGACGATGGAAGAAGATCTCTACAGAAAACTGCAAAAACAACTTGATACTTATTCACTGGGTTTTCCGGCCACTGAATCCGGTATCGAAATAGAAATATTAAAAGAGTTATTCACAAAAGAGGAAGCCGGGTATTTCATCCAGATGACGCCCATGCTGGAAACCTCCGAATCCGTAGCCGGAAGGTTAGGGCAGGACCCCGCTGAAGTTGCCCGCCGGCTTGAAGACATGGCCGCCAGGGGGCTGCTTTTCAGATTAAGAAAGGATAACGAAGTTAAATACGGAGCAATTCCTTTTATGCATGGGCTTCTGGAATTTCAAATCAGAAAACTCAGCAAAGAGAAAGTCCTTGCGTTTGAAAAATATTTTCAGGATGGTCTTCGGAAGGCGATTGCCGGCAGCGGCGGTCTTTTCTTAAGGACCATACCCGTTCAGGAATCAATCAATATAGAAAGGCAAGTGGCCGCCTTTGATGATGCCTGCGCGATTTTCTCAAAAGTCGACCTGATTGTCATAACAGACTGTATCTGCAGAAAAAGCAAGGCGGTGATTGATGAAGCATGCGGAAAACCGGTTGAGGTCTGCTTCATGTTCGGGTCCATGGCAAAATATTATCTTGATAATAAGATGGGACGGAAAATTTCGTATGACGAAGCTGTCACGATCCTGCAAGGGGCGCATCAGGCCGGTCTTGTCACCCAGCCGGCAACGTCACAGAACCCCGGCGGCATGTGCAACTGCTGCGGCGATTGCTGTGGAATTTTAAGAGCGATAAAACTTGATCCGAAACCGGCCGATTTAGTTTATTCCAACCATCAGGCCGCGGTGCTCGGTGAAAACTGTTCCGGATGCGAAATCTGTATTGACCGGTGTCAGATGGAAGCGATTTCGATGGATCATGAAGGAATCGCCGTCATTGATTACGACAGATGCATCGGTTGCGGACTCTGTGTCATGACCTGCCCCTCTGACGCGATTTCCCTCGAAGTAAAACCGGAAGAAAAAAGAAAAATCCCTCCGAAGAATTCCTTTGAACAGATGCTTACTCTGGCCAGGAAGAGAGGGGTTCTATAGAATTCTTCATTATTTCATTAGACACAGCCAATGAAAATATCGTCGTCTTCGCCTGGCTGCCGCAATATCATCTTTGATTTAGAAATGGTATTATATGGCAAATCCAAATACAATCAATACTTGCCCCACCGGATGTGTCCATCAGCCATCGGCTCTTTTCGAATGAATATAATCGGAAAACATTTTGGGCAGAGGCGCCTCGATGATCATCTCTTTTTTGTTTAGCGGGTGCAAAAAAATCAGTCGGGACGCATGCAAAGCGGAACGCGGCAAAAGAAGGCGCTCCTCCAGCTCGGCGGTTAGACCGTGTTCAATAAATTGAAGAAATGCCGTCTCGTCCCTTCCATAGAGTTTGTCCCCGACAATCGGAAACCCGGCGGAATGCAAATGAGCGCGTATCTGATTGAGTCTTCCCGTTTTTGGGAAACAGCGGATTAGAGAAATATCACCGGCTGCGAGGACTTTCTGAAATCTTGTGACGGCACTTTGGGTTCCGCCCGGCCACGCCTTGCGTTTCTTTTTTACGGCAGATTCAATATCGCGTCCGAGAGGCAAATCGACGATCAACTCCACATCAGGGAAATTGCCGTGCACCAAAGCCAGATATTCCTTTGATCCCTTCGCCAGCGCTTCGGAAAGGCTTGCCGCGCCTTTCCCATCGAAGGCCAGCAGGATAACCCCCGATGTTTCGCGATCGATGCGGTGCGCCGGATAAACCTTGCACCCGTAGCGATCTTCTACCATGGCAACAAGCGTATTGTTGAAATATCGTCCCGAGGGATGGACGGGCAAGTTCCCTGTTTTATTGACAGCAACAAAACACTTGTCCTCGTAGAGGATCGTTATTCCATCATCAACGGCCGGTTCAACGATGCCGCTGCCGTCCCAGGAAAGAATTTCGCCGCCTTTTAGAGCTATGGCCGGATCGATGGCAATCTCACCGTCAAGCGTTAACTTGCCTTTAACAATTTCTTCCATCCATTGGTCCTTCGTCAGGTAAGTGAAGCGGTTGGCACAATAGCTATCCAGACGCCGGGCCGATGGAAGAGGTGGAACGATAGATGTTATGATTCTTGTTCGTGTCATGCGTGAGAAACATCGTCCCTTAAATTGATCTTTCTGCTTTAAGTTGTCTGATTAAAAAGCTGTCCAGCTGATTGGCAAATGCCTGGCGGTCTTTTTGATTGAAAACGGCGGGGCCGCCGGTTATCGCGCCGTTATTTCTCAGCTCGTTGAGCAGATCACGCATGGCCAGCCTGTCTTTGATGTTATCCTCGGTATAGAGCTTTCCCCGGGGATTCATCGCGAAAGCTTTTTTGTTCACCACCCGGTCGGCAAGCGGGATATCGGCTGTGATGACCAGGTCGCCCGGCTGCACCTGCTCCGCGATGCGGTCATCGGCCACATCCGGACCTTCCGGAACAAGGATGATTGAAATATGCGCATGCCTGTCCAGCCGCAGCGGTTTATTGGCCACAAAAACCAACGGCACATTCAGACGCAAAGAGGCCTTGATCAGGATATCCTTAATTACGTTTGGAAATGCGTCCGCGTCAACAAATATCTGCATAAAATCTCTGTTCAGGCGAGGCTATGAATAATATTGTTTGTAATATAAAATCCTCCCGAACCTCCTTTAGAAAAGGACGTCATCGTAAAGATTTCCGGTCATGGTTATCGGCGAGCCTTCAGAACAACAAGGGCGTCAACGGCAACGGGCCGGCCATCCTTCACAATCAGGGGGTTAATGTCAATCTCGGCGATGTCTTCACACGTCATTCCCAGATTGCCGATGCCTACCAGGGCTTTTACCAGAATATCCATATCGACGGCGCTCTCCCCTCGGAAGGCATCAAGGAGTTTCACCTCTCTGATCTCACGAATCATTTTTCTGGCATCATCTTCAGTCAGGGGGGCGACGCGGAAACTCACGTCTTTGATGGCCTCCGTGAAAATGCCGCCGATGCCGAACATGACGCAGGGGCCGAACTGGGGATCGCGGGTAAGGCCGATGACAAATTCCCGGTTTCCTTTCACCATCTCCTGAATAAGAACGCCATCCAGAACGATCTCTTTTGCCATGAGTTCATCAAACGCCTGCGCTACATCCTGTGCATCCTTGAGGTTCACGCGGACCATCCCCATCTCTGTTTTATGCGTTAATGCCGGGGACGATCCTTTGAGAACAACCGGAAAACCGATTCGTGCCGCCTGCTCTTGCGCCTCCTGCCGGGAATGAACCAATACTTCTTTCGTTACGGGAACACCGGCGGCGGCGATGATGCGCTTGGATTCATACTCCGATAATGATGGGTGGCCGCTTTCGACGGCTTTTAATAAAATAGTTTTCACCTCTTTTTCGTTTTCCGGCGCAAGGGTATTTATTTCCGCCACGCTGCCGGTGATCCTTTCTTCTCCGGCACTCCCATTTGCTGCAATAAAATTCCTTCCCAGGGATGATTCGTAATAGTAATTGGAAACCGACAGCGCCCGCACCGCCTGCTCCGCTGTTTCAAATATCGGGATACGATGTTTGGCGCGAATGGCAATGGACTTGGCAAGAGCGTTCGGCGTGTAGATGGCCGCGGGCTTATTGTAATGCTTGCACATCTTCAAAAGTTCCAGAAGGGTATCGATGACGAAGGTCTGCCAGACGCTCAGGAGGGGCAAAAGACCGTCTACCTCATCCGCGGAAAGAAGGATCTCGAAGATATCGAGGTAGGTCTGCGGCGGAGCGGGACCGATATCCACGGGGTTCTTGATATTAAAGACCTGCCCCGCTTTTTTCAGCTTTTCCTGCGTCTGCGGGGAGAGGCGTACAACCTGCAAGCCTGCTTCCACCAGCAGATCGGCGCTGATACTGCCGAAGGCCCCGGAATTTGTAAACATGGCAACCCGTTTCCCTTTCAAGAGAGGCATTTCCGTGAGCATTTTGGGCAGCGAGTGGAGTTCGTCGATGGATTTGAGGCGGATGATTCCCGACTGCTTGCAGGCGCTCTCAAAGATCCAATCATTGTTGGCCATTCCCGCCGTATGGGACATGGCCGCCATTGCGCCTTCGTGTGTCCGGCCCACTTTATAGATCAGGACCGGTTTACGCGACTTCCTGGCGGCCTCCATGAGCTTGCGGCCGTCGGAGATATTCTCCAGATATATGCCGATGACTTCAGTCTCATCTTTTTGAAAGTAATCGATGAGGTCTGCCTCATCCACATCGCATTTATTGCCGATGCTGACGACCTTGTTCACACCCACGAGATCGTAATAGAGTGATTCAATAACCAGTACAACAATTCCACCGCTCTGGATGATATAGGAAATGTTGCCCGGGGTCTCGAATATCTGGCCCATTTCGACCAGGCTCGGGTTGACGCCGTAGAAACAACAGAATTTTTTGCGGGTGTCCAGTGTCCCCAGGCAGTTCGGCCCCATGATGCGGATTCCATGGGCCCTGGCGACGTCGTCAATCTCGCGCTGCATCGCTTCGCCCTTTTCCCCGCCTTCGGAAAAACCGGCGCTCTCGATGATGATCCGCTTGATGCCTTTACCGGCGCAATCCTTGATAATGCCGGGAACATTTTTTGCCGCAACGATGATGACCGCCAGATCAGGTATTTCGGGGAGATCCAGCACCGAGGAATATCCCGGATAACCGTTCACCACTTCGCCTTTAGAATTTACGGCATATACGGCTCCCGGATACTTGAGGTAATCCTTAAGCATGTTACAGATGGTGGCTCCCAGGTTGAAGGGGGAATTTGAGGCTCCGATGACAACAACTGATTTTGGATCGAAAAATTTTTCCATAGGCTACTCTCTTTTAAATAATATTTTTTATAGAATTTTCTTGACCGGCAAGACCATTCTTTATATATACGCCCACCTCTTATAAGGAAGCTTATATCCCTTGACACAAGACAAGAATAAAATCAAGCTGTCTGCTCAAATGTCCCGCGCTTCCGCGGGCGGACGCCGCACGCAGGTGCGCGAATCGGGTATTCATGGCAAGGGCGTGTACGCCGTTCGTTCCATCAAGGCGGGCGACAGGGTGCTGGAGTACAAGGGAAAAATCATCACGTGGCGCAAAGCGCAGGCCCTTCACCCCCATGATCCGAGCCAGCCGAACCACACCTTTTATTTCCATCTGGACGACGGCCACGTTATTGATGCCAGGCAGCAGGGCAACACGGCCAGATGGATCAATCATTCCTGCGAACCCAATATGGAAGCCGAGCAGGAAGGCATGCGCGTTTTTCTTAAAGCCCTGCGCGACATCGAAGCGGGCGAGGAACTCTTTTACGATTACGGCCTGATGATCGACGGCCGGTTGACAAAAAAAGTCAAGCAGGAACATGCCTGTCTGTGCGGGGCGCCCAACTGCCGCGGGACGATGCTGGCCTGCAAATAAATTGAAGATAATCCGTTCAAAAAATTTTTCTTGACAAATTTATTGCGTTTCATTAAGTAGTGAATCATTAAAAGATAGGATTTTCACGATGGTCAGAAAACTAAATGTAAATAACAATTTTTTTGCTTACTGGTATTATACCTATTTTACATTGGTCTGCCCAGCGCTGAGGAGGACTTGTTAAGGTAAGATAAACCAAAACAGCCATGGGTAGATCGAAAGAGCTTCCATGGCTTTACTGTTTTTAAGGCCGTGGCGGCAAAAGTCATGGCCTTTTTTATTATTCAGGAGGACAAGATAATGATTATTGTAATGAAAAATCAAGCGACCGAAAAACAAATTGAAGAAGTGATTCAGTGGATTGAGTCTGTCGGATATAAAGCGCATCCTTCCATCGGTGTGGAAAGGACAATCATCGGAGCCGTTGGTGACAACCGCGGCAAGGATATTCTCAAATACGCCGAATCTTTGCCGGGCGTGGAAAAAACGATGCCTATTTTAAAACCCTACAAACTGGCCAGCATCGAATCACACGATGGTAATACGGAGGTTTTCGTAGGTTCCGCAAAAATCGGCGGTCCGGATTTCGTGGTCATCGCCGGTCCCTGCGCGATTGAAAGCGAAGAACAATTACTGGAGTCCGCCTATGTGGCCAAAAAGGGCGGCGCTCAGATTCTCAGAGGGGGCGCTTACAAGCCGCGCACCTCGCCATACAGTTTCCAGGGTATGGAAGAAGAAGGTTTGAAAATATTGAATTATGTCAGTTCGAGAACGGGTTTGCCGACGGTGACCGAGGTGGTCAATCCGGCTGATGTCGATCTTGTGGAATCATTCGCCGATATGCTGCAGATCGGCGCGCGTAATGTCCAGAACTTCGCCTTGCTGAAAAAAGTCGGCCATTCGCGCAAACCGGTGCTGCTTAAAAGAGGCATGATGACGACTATTGAAGAGCTGCTGATGTCGGCGGAATATATTCTTTCCGAAGGTAATCCCAATGTGATTCTCTGTGAACGGGGCATCAGAACGTTTGAAACGGCCACAAGGAACACGTTGGATATCAGCGCTGTTCCCGTATTGAAAAGTTTAACGCATCTGCCGGTTATTGTTGATCCCAGCCATGCCGCCGGAAACTGGAAGTATGTGATTCCGCTGTCCCGCGCGGCGGTTGCAGTGGGCGCTGACGGCATCATTGTGGAAGTGCATCCCGAGCCGGAAAAAGCGGTTTCCGACGGTGCGCAGTCTTTGAAGCCCGCGAAATTCTATCAACTCATGGACGAATTAAGAGCGATTACCGCGGCCATGAGACATTAAAAATTTCTGCGGAAATGGAAAGGATAAATCTATGCGATCGGTAAAAGTTAATCTTGATAAGAAATGTGTGTCCTCTTATGAAATCCGCATCGGTAAAGATATATTGGACCGGATGATCCTGCTTATCGCCAAGAATCATAAAGCGGGGCGTTATGGGGTGATTACCGACGATTGCGTCGGCAAGCTTTACGGGAAACAGTTTCTCGCCGGTTTGAAAGAGATCGGATTGAACGCATCCCTGATTGATTTCCCGGCTGGAGAGGCTTCTAAAAATATGAATACGGTGATGGATATCGCGGGAAAATTAATGGAATCGGGATCTGACCGGGAGACGTGTCTGATTGCTCTAGGCGGTGGCGTCGTCGGCGATATCGCCGGATTTGTCGCCTCGATATTTATGCGTTCTGTTCCGTATGTTCAGATTCCCACCACGCTGGTCGCGCAGGTGGACAGCAGCATCGGCGGAAAAACGGGCATTGACCTTCCCCACGGGAAAAATTTGCTGGGAACCTTTTATCAGCCGCGCGCCGTGTTTGCGAACCTGAGTTTTTTGGATACGCTGCCGGAAAAAGAATTTAACAACGGCCTGGCGGAAATTATTAAATACGGCATTATCGACGATGAAAAAATGTTTCGAAATCTCGAAACAAATATGGACGCGATAAAGTCAAAAGATCCGAAACTCCTGCTCAATATTGTGGAGAGTTGCTGCCAGATCAAGAAATCCATTGTCGAGATTGATGAAAAAGAGCAGGGGTTGAGACGCATTCTTAATTTCGGTCACACGCTGGGCCACGCGCTGGAAACAATTTCCCAATATACGGTAACGCATGGCGAGGGCGTGGGGCTGGGAATGATAGCCGCCGCGCGAATTTCCGAAAAAACGGGCTACCTGAAAAGCGATGAGACCAAACGCATTGAAGCTCTTGTGCGCGATGCGGGACTTCCCTTCAAGATACCGAAGTCTTTGGACAGTGATAAGATTATCGCCCGGTTGAAGATGGATAAGAAGAAAAAAGGTGATATTGTCCATTTTGTTTTATTGAAAAAAATAGGGATGCCGTTTATCGACGGAGACATTGATCCGAAAATTATTGCCGCAGTGATTGAGGAGATGAAATCATGAAGCCGCGAAGACTGGAAATTTTAAGGGAGAAAATGAAGGGGAAGGACAAGGAAATTATCCGGCTTTTAAATGAACGGTCGCGGATATCCGTCGAGATAGGCAAGGTTAAGGGAGAAGGCGGGATCCAGGTATATGATCCCGCCCAGGAAGCGAAGGTTCACGGTTATTTGCAGGATCTTAATCCCGGTCCGTTGCCGCAAAAAGCGTTGACGGCTATTTTCCGGGAAGTTATTTCGGCGTCGCGCGATTTGCAAAGGCCGACGACAATCGCTTTTCTGGGGCCGGAAGCTTCGTTTTCCCACTTGGCGTCCCGGCTGCATTTCGGCGAGTCCAGCCGCTTTTTCCCGCAAACCGGAATTTCCCGCGTTTTTGACGAGGTGGAAAAGGGCTCCATAGATTGGGGCGTTGTCCCCGTGGAGAATTCTCTGGAAGGATCAGTCAATACAACACTGGACAGGCTGATTACAACAACCCTGAAAATCAGGGCGGAAATTTATCTGCGGATCAGCCAGTGCCTGATTTCTTCGGCTAAAAATATGAAGGATATTAAAAAAATTTATTCTCATCCGCAGGCTTTGGCTCAGTGCCAGGTATGGCTCAGAACGAATTTGCCCAATTGCGTTTTAAATGAAACGGAAAGCACCGCGGCCGCGGTGCAAATGGTGCGGGGAAAGAAAAATGAAGCCGCGATAGGCAGCTCTCTTGCCGGTAAAATTTACGGTCTGAGCCTGCTGGCCGAAGGCATTGAGGATAATTCTTCCAATATGACGCGTTTTCTGGTGATTGGCAGGGGCGAAAGCGAGGCTTCGGGCAATGATAAGACGTCCCTGATTTTTGCCACGCCTCATTCTCCGGGATCTCTCCACAGCGCGCTGTCATCTTTTGCCCGGCGGAAAATTAATCTGGCAAAAATAGAATCGCATCCCGTAAAAGAGAAATTATGGGAGTACAGCTTTTTTGTGGATATGATCGGCCACATCACTGATAAAGATGTGAAAAATTGTTTGCGGGAATTGAAGAAAAAAACTACTTTTCTGAAGATACTGGGTTCGTACCCGAAAAATGAAGGCACGTTATGATTTGTATTCCCATCACATCCGGCACGAATAAAGAAGCTTTGCGTGCCATAGAAAAAAGCTGCCGGCTCGCCGATTTTATCGAATTGAGAATGGATTTAATCGGGAGGGGAAATCTTGCCCAATTAATTTCCGCCGCCCGTGACAGATCCGCTTCGATCAAAATAATTGTCACCTGCAGGAAAAAAGAAGAGGCTGCCCGGGCCGGGAAGGCGAGGCGCGTCAAAAACGCCGTGGGAAATTCAATAGACAGGAAAATAGCACTGCTCAAAGAGGCCATCGAACTGGGCGCGGATTTTATTGATATCGAACTTGCCGAAGGGCAAGCAGTGATTAAGACGCTTAAATCTTTCTGCGCAAAACATGGCGGCCAAACCGGGATCATTGTTTCTTACCACAATCTTAAAGAAACTCCGGAACTTGATAAACTGGAAGAAATATTTAATCAGTGCGCGAAGGCCAAACCGGCCATTGTGAAAATAGTCACCATGGCTCAAAAGGTCGAAGATAATATGAAGACGATGGGTTTGATTTCCTATGCGCGGAAGCGTTCTCAAAAAATAATTTCATTGTGCATGGGAGACAAGGGTGTCATCAGCCGCGCCGTAGCGCCGTCGATGGGCAATTATTTGAGCTTTGCCGCGCTGGATCTGAAAGAACAATCCGCGCCCGGACAATTTACAGTCGGAGAGATGAGACAAATTAATGCGTTGCTTCAAAGACAACGGACTGCGCCTCTGGAGCAGGTTTTATGCCCGTCCGGGGATTCGCCGCAAAATTATGTTTTGCTGGGCAATCCGGTAAGGCAGAGTCTCTCGCCATTGATGCACAACGAAGCCCTGAAAAAGATGGGGATTGAAGGAAGTTACAATGCTTTCTGTGTTGACGATCCGGGCGAAGCTTTGCAGAGCATGAGGGCGATGAACATCCGGGGCGCCAGCGTTACCATTCCCTTTAAAGTCGCCGTTATGAAATATTTGGATGATATTGACGCTGACGCGCTGGAAATCGGAGCGGTAAACACGATTATCAACAATCATGGCCGTCTGAGGGGCTGCAATACCGACTGGCTGGGATTGATTCTTACGCTTAAAAAAGCCATGACGGTTGAAAATAAAACTTTTGTCATCGTTGGCGCGGGCGGAACGGCGCGGGCGGCGGCTTACGGAATAATGAAGGAGGGCGGATTACCGGTCATTGCCAATCGCACCGTGGAAAAAGGAAAGGTTCTTGCGGACAAATTAAATTGTCCTTTTTATTCGCTTTCTGAAATCGGCAAAATTAAGGCGGACTGCCTGATCAACACAACATCTGTGGGCATGTATCCTCATCAGGATAAATCGCCGGTGAAAATCCGGGCGCTTGCCGGATATCCCTATGTGATGGATGTTATTTACAATCCGTTGAAGACAAAGTTGCTCGCGGATGCCGAAAAACAGGGCTGTAAAATTTTATCCGGGCTGGATATGTTTGTGAATCAGGGAGCGGAACAACTCCGGCTTTGGACGGGAAAAGAACCGCCCCGTGCTCTGATGAAAAAAGTAATATTAGCGAGGTTAATTCAAAGTGAACCATGATGCTCATTTTAAGGAAGTATCGGCTGCTGTTTCAGTCCCCGGCTCTAAAAGTCTGAGTCAGCGGGCTCTGGTGGCCGCTGCTCTTGCGCAGAATAATTCCCTGATCAGTAATGTGCTTTTTTCCCAGGACACGCATTATTTGATTGAAGGCTTGCGGTTGCTGGGAGCGAAAATTTATCCCTCGAAAGAGGGATTTATTGTTTGCGGAACATCAGGTAAAATAGCAAACAGCGGCGAAGAATTATTTCTGGGAAATAATGGCACAGCGCTGCGATTTCTTACGGCGCTTACGTGCCTGGGCAAAGGCAAATATGTTTTAACCGGCGAAAAGCGTCTCTGTGAAAGACCCGTGGGGGCTTTGGCGGAAGCGTTGAGAAAAATGGGCGCCGGTATTTCCTGTTCAAACAATTGTCCTCCGGTGGAAATTAACGCCGATGGCTTGACAGGAGGAAAGATAACTCTGCGGGATATCGAGAGCTCGCAATACGTATCGGCTCTGCTTTTGTGCGCGCCTTACACGCTCCAGGGGATGGATTTAACTTTGCAGGGCGGAGTTGTTTCCACGCCTTATATTGATTTGACGATTAACGTGATGCGTGATTTCGGCGCGAAAATCAGCCAAACAGGAAAATATGAATATCATGTGGCTGCCGGGGAAATTTATCAGGGGCGTGAATACCATGTAGAAGGGGATGCTTCCAGCGCGTCTTATTTTTTCCTGGCCGCCGCGCTTTTGAAAAAAACAATCCGCGTTGCCGGAATTAATAGGCAAAGCAAACAGGGAGATATCCGTCTGCTCGATGTTCTGGAGGAGCTGGGCTGCAAGATAAGATCGGAAGAAAATTGGATAGAGGTTACCGGAAATAATCTGGTGGAAGGCGATTTAACTTTCGATCTCAACGATATGCCGGATATGGTGCCTACTTTAGCGGTGCTGTCGGCTTTTCGCCGGGGACAAACAATTATCGACAACGTGGCCCATTTAAGAATAAAGGAAAGCAACCGACTGGCCGCAATGGTTGCGGAACTGAATCGCGCCGGCATTGAAGCGCGGGAGATGGGGGATGGCCTTGTCATTCAGGGCGGAAAAATGCGGCCGGCAAAAATAGAGACTTATAACGACCACCGGATGGCCATGAGCTTTGCCATTGCGTCTCTGGTTGTCAATGGTATTGAAATCAGCAATAAAAAATGCGTTGATAAATCATTCCCGGCGTTTTGGGAGGAAGTGAGGAAGATATGAAGGTTGTCCTGATTGGCTATCGGGCAACAGGAAAGTCGACAGTGGGCAGGATTCTTTCTGCAAAACTGAATATAAATTTCTGGGATACCGATGTGATGGTGGAAAAAATGATGGCGATGCCGGTTAAGGAAATTGTGGCAAAAAACGGCTGGGATTTTTTCCGCGCCAGGGAAACAGAGGCTGTAAAATTTCTGACACAAAAAGGCGATTGCGTTATTGCCACCGGCGGCGGCGTGATTTTGTCCTCGGAAAATGTAGATTTATTAAAGCAGGCGGGCGTAATTATATGGATCAACGCTCCGCTTCATGATATTATTGAACGGCTCAGGAAAGATGCTCTGAATGAGTCAATCCGTCCGCAGTTTACGTCAGGAGACCTTGTTCAGGAAACGACGGATATTATGAAACTGCGACTTCCTTTATACGATAAAGCCGCGGATTATATCGTGGATACGACGGACAAAAATGCCGATCAGGTAGCGGCAGAGATTTATCAATATTTGCTTAAATCGGGAAATTTGGATAAGAATAATATAAACTAATATCGTTTCTAAATCAAAGATGATATCGAGGCAGCTAGGAGGAAGCGACGAGGCGTATTGTACATACGTTGAGGAAGCTGACGACGACGCTAACAAAGATAGCGCTTTGATTTAGAAATGATAAGGGGTAGATATGGCAGGCAATACTATAGGTAGTATTTTTCGCGTTACAACCTGGGGAGAGTCACACGGGAAAGCTCTGGGAGCGGTTGTTGACGGTTGTCCTCCGGGGTTGGCTCTCCATGAAGCTGATATTCAAAAGGCTCTCGACGCCAGAAAACCTTCGACGGCGGTTTCCTCAACGACGAGGCAGGAGAGTGACAAGGTCGAAATTCTTTCCGGTGTTTTCGAGGGAAAAACCACCGGCACGCCGGTTTCCCTGATTATAAAAAATGTTGACGCGAAATCTTCCTCTTACGATGAATTAAAGGATGTGTTCCGCCCCGGACAGGGAGATTTTACCTATCTGCAAAAATACGATATTCGCGACTGGCGTGGCGGGGGACGCGCCTCCGGCAGAGAAACCGCCGCCCGTGTTGCCGCAGGAGCCATTGCCGCGAAGGTTATCGCGCGCCTGGGTATCGATGTCATCGCCTACACACAGGCCATCGGCTCAATCGAGATTGACCGCGGCAAAATGCCTTCGGGCCGGAGCATGCGAAAATCCGTGTATGACAATCCTCTGTTCTGCCCCGATCCAAAGGCGGCGATTTTAATGGAGAAGAAGATTGCGGCAGTCCGTAAAAAAGGAGATTCGCTGGGCGGGGTAGTGGAAATTATTGTCCGGGGTTGTCCCGCAGGTTTAGGCGAGCCGGTTTTCGACAAAATAGACGCGGATTTGGCCAAAGCTCTAATGAGCATCGGTTCTGTGAAGGCGGTGGAAGTGGGCGATGGATTTACTCTGGCCGGCCTCCAGGGATCTCAGGCTAACGATCAGATGGATAAAAAAGGATTTAAAACAAATCATGCCGGAGGAATACTTGCGGGCATAACAAGCGGTGAACAAATTGTGCTTCGGGCTTACTGCAAACCTATTCCCTCAATAGCGAAGCAGCTGCAGACGATCGATACCCAGGGGAAAGAGCGGATCATTGAAATCCAGGGAAGACATGATATTTGCGTTCTGCCCAGGATCGTGCCGGTCTGCGAAGCCATGGTAAACATTGTTCTGGCGGATCATTTACTTCGACAAGTGGCGATATGCGGATGAAAAAAATTAAAGTGGGCATCGTCGGCGGCACGAAAGGCATGGGGCATTGGTTTGCCGGTCTGCTGAAAAAAGAAGGCTGCATCGTTCATGTCAGCGGCAGAAAAACAAAACTGCAAATTAATGATTTGGCAAGACTCAGTGATGTTATCGTTGTGGCCGTGCCCATTTCCGCCACCGCTGATGTCATCAGGCAGGTTGGTCCATTGCTTTCCACAGACCAGCTTTTAATGGATTTGACATCGCTCAAAAAAGAACCGGTCAAACTGATGCTGGCTAATTCCAGAGCTGAAGTCATCGGCTGCCATCCGCTTTTCGGACCGCAGTTAAAGGATGCTTCCGGGCAAAACGTTATTTTATGTCCGGCGCGCGGAAAAAAGTGGCTTGGCTGGCTCAAAGGCGTCTTTAAAAAAAATAAACTGATTGTTCTGGAATCCGCTTCCGGGAAGCACGATAAAATGATGGCAATTGTTCAGGCGCTCAATCATCTCAATACAATTTCCCTGGGAATGGCGCTGGCGCAGACGAATATTACCCTTGCGGAAATAAACAAATTTTCCACGCCGATTTTCCGGACAAAACTCGATATTATCAGAAAAGTTTTCACGGAAAGTCCAGAACTTTACGTTGATATTATCACACGAAATCCTGAAACCGGCAAAATGCTGGATATCTACGAAAAGGCGCTGAAGGATATTCGCGGGAAAATCAAAACAGGAGGTCAGGAAAAATCCCAAAAAGCTGTTAAGAAAGCGGCAGAAAAACTGTTCTAGTGCCAAATCCCCTTCATTCCTCTTTCCTCCAAGCCCAAAAATACGCGTTATTCCATTGAAATTATTATAGAAAAACGATTTTGCTTTTTGTATAATGTTATGGATATTTTTCTGAAAAAGGTCGATAATATAACATAAGGAGAAGTATTATGATCAAATACACAGCAAAGCAAATTGAAGAGCTGGATAAATATTACAAGCATCCGCGAAATCTCGTAGACTTGTTTGAAGACACGGCGGCTAAATGGGCTGATCGAAACGCCATTGGAACAAAAAATCTTCAAACCAGGCAGTACGAATGGATAACCTACAAACTGCTTGCCGAAAGAATAAATAACGCCAGAAGCGGTATTCACCAGCTGGGCATCAATAAGGGTGATGCCGTGGGAGTGATCATCGGCAATTCCGTTGAATGGTATGTCCTGGAAAACGCGGCGCACGGACTGGGCGCAATCTTTGTGCCCATGTACGAAAAAGAATTGATGAGAACCTGGCAATACATCATCAAAGACAGCGGCATCAAATATCTTTTTGTCAGGGATGAAAAAATTTTCGAACAGATACAACATTTCAAAAATGAAATAGAAAGTTTACAGGAAATTTTCATCATCTATGGAGAAGGCGGAAACAGCCTCAAGGCGCTGGAGGAAGCCGGAAAGAAAAATCCGGTTAAATCGTATAAGCCTCATTGGTCGGAGCCGGCGGAATTGATCTATACATCCGGAACGACCGGAGAACCCAAGGGCGTTCTTCTGTCTCACGGCAACCTGTCCGCATGCTCTCAATCCGGTTATCACATATTTCCCGATCTTAATGAAAATTCCGTTTCTCTGGCCATCCTTCCCTGGGCGCACAGTTACGGCCTGAGCGCGGAGCTGCACAATTTGATGCAGTTCGGCGGAGCCATTGCGTTAATGGAATCGGTCAACACACTGGCCGAAGATTTTCTTAAAGTCCATCCCACTTACCTCATCGCGGTCCCCAAGGTTTTCAACAAGATCTACGACGGGATTCAGGCCAAAATGCACCAAGAGGGCGGAATCACAAAAATGCTTTTCGATATGACATGTCAGGAAGCGAAAAAATGCAGAGGCCGATCAAATAAATCGTTGAAACTTAAAATACTTGATAAAATCGTGTTTTCAAAAATCAGGGAAAGATTCGGCGGCCGCCTCTCAGGCGTTTTGACAGCCAGCGCGGTCATGAATCCCGAGATAGCCATGTTCTTTGCCGATCTCGGCATACCCACTTACGACGCGTACGGATTAACCGAAACGTCGCCCGCCATCACCATGAATTCTCCGCTTCTGGGAAACCGGTACGGATCCGTCGGGAAATGCGTGGAAAATATGCATGTGGTCATTGACAAATCCCGCACAGGAGGCGATAGCGATGAAGGAGAAATTATCGTTTACGGTGCTCATGTGATGATGGGATATCACAATAAGCCCGAGCAGACCGCGGAAATTATGATGGAAGATAATTGGAACGGATTTCCCGGAATACGCACCGGTGATCAGGGCCGCCTGACTGCGGACGGATATCTTTATATCACGGGCAGATTTAAAGACGAATACAAACTGTCCAACGGTAAATATATTCACCCGGAATCCATTGAAACCGACATCAAACTCATCCACAACATTGCCAATGCCTTTGTCTGGGGCGAAGGCAGAGAATACAACATCGCGATCATCGTTCCGGATTTTGAGACGATGAAAAAAGATGACCGAATCTCAAAATGGGCGCAGGGCTCCCCGGAGGAAGTCGTGAAGAATAAAAACGTTCAGGATTTTCTATCCGAAGAGATTAAACGACATCTAAAAAAATCGTACGGCGGATATGAGATCCCCCAGCGATATATATTTATCAGCGAAGATTTCACTTTGGAAAACGGATTGGTTACCCAGACCATGAAACTCAAGCGCAACGAGGCTCAGAAAGTTTATTTAAAGGAAATAGAAAAATTATATTAGTTTTTGTTGCGTATGGAGTTTCAGACAGGGCGGCCATTTTTATGGACACAAGACCGTCATGTCTATGCTTCACCTTTTAATATCAAAAAGAAGTGCTATCTTTTTTCATTCCCCTCTTTTGGGCTTCCCTCTTTTGTAAAGGGGGATTCAGGGGGATTTGATTCTTTTCAAAATCCACCCTGACCCTCCTTTAAAAAAGGAGGGGATCAGATTTTTCTCTTTTGATTTTTAATAAACATGGTGTATCTTAAGCTTTCAATATCAAAGAAAGAGAAAGTAGCTGGTTTATGGAAACAAAAATAAATAAAGTCGCCCAAATGATCGCGGCGTCGAAACGTTTAGTCGTTTTTACCGGCGCCGGCATCAGCACGGAATCCGGTATTCCGGATTTCCGCGGACCCGATGGCCTCTGGACCAAAGTCGATCCCGAAGATTTCACCATTGAAAGGTTTTTACATTCCAGTGAAACGCGCACAAAGGTATGGTACTACCTTGTGGAAGGCGGATTGATGGCCAATGCCAAACCCAATCGGGCGCATTTGGCGGTAGCCGAACTGGAAAAAATGAACAAGCTAAGTGCCGTCATTACGCAGAACATTGATAATCTGCACCAGCGAGCAGGCAACGATCCGAAAAAAGTCCACGAATTGCACGGCAATATGGAGTGGCTGGTTTGTCTTGGTTGCGGGGAGCGTTATGATTTAGAAATTATGAGACAAAAGCATCCGTCACCTGATCATTTTCCTGTATGCGAAAGATGCCGGGGTATTCTGAAACCCGATGTTGTTTTTTTCGGCGAAATGCTTCCTCCTGATACTTTGAGGATGGCCGAGCGGGAATCCCAGGAATGCGATTTGTTTATTGTGATTGGTTCTTCACTGGTCGTTTATCCCGCCGCTTATATGCCTCTATATGCAAGACGTTCCGGTGCGAATATCGTTATCATTAATATGGGAGACACGGGGCAGAATGATATCGCCGATGTATTGATAAACGCTCCGGCAGGGGATGTCATGACGAAAGTCATGGAAAAGCTTAAGTCAATAATTCGTGAATAGTGAATGGTGAAGCGTGAAGGGTGAAAAGTAAGGGGAAAAAGAAGAAATGCCATGTGCCTGATCGTATTTGCTTACAATGTTCATCCTTCATACAGATTGGTTCTCGCGGCTAATCGCGATGAGTTCTACGAAAGGCCGTCTGCTCCCGCTGACTTTTGGAAAGATTATCCACAGGTGCTTGCCGGACGTGATTTGAAAAACAAAGGCACATGGCTGGGCATCAATAAAAATGGAAAATTTGCCGCTGTGACCAATTATCGCGATCCTTCCACGTTTAAAAATGACGCTCTATCACGCGGAAAGCTCGTCAGCCGCTATATTACCGGTAAGCGGGATGCGGAAAAATATCTGAAAAAGATTTCCGGACAAGCAGATAAATACAACGGGTTCAATTTACTTTTAGGCGATGCCGATGATCTTTTTGTTTTCTCCGATCGCGGAGAAAAACAAAAACTTAACTCAGGAATTTATGGATTAAGCAATCACTTGTTGAATTCACCCTGGCCGAAAGTTACCAGAAGCAAAAAAATGCTGAAAGCGGCGATGGATAAAAAAGGCGCCGATCTGGAAGAAGCGCTGTTTAACCTGCTGGCTGACCGTCATAAACCGCAGGATAAAAACCTGCCCGCAACAGGGATAGGCTTGGAATGGGAAAGGCTTTTATCCCCCATCTTTATTGAAACCCCTGTATATGGCACCCGTTCTTCGACAATTTTGCTTGTCGGGAAAAACGGGCGCATCACGTTTGTGGAAAAAGTGTTTGACGGACAAAAGGAGCCATGGATGATCAGCCGCTTTTCCTTCAGGTTGGGGAAGGAGAATTAAAATGAGTTCGCAATCAAGCAACGCTTATCCTGTCGTCCCCCGGGTCGGAGTCGGAGCGATAACTGTAAAAGAAGGGAAAATATTATTGGTGAAACGCGGGATAGAACCGAGCAAGGGGCTCTGGGCGATTCCCGGCGGAACGTTGAAACTTGGCGAAACTTTACAGGAATGCGCCGCGCGCGAAATTCTCGAGGAAACAGGCATCAAGATAAAAGTCGGTGAGTGCATATATGTATTTGATTTCATCGAACTCGACAAAAAAAAGAAAATTAAATTTCATTTTGTGATTGCCGACTTCGCGGCTGATTATATTTCCGGAGAACCACAAGGAGCGGATGACGCGCTGGAGGCCCGCTGGCTTTCCCGACTGGAATTGAGGGATTTGCCGGTGGCGGAAAACACACTTGCGGCTTTGCGGACGGTAGGTTTTTTAATCAGTTAATTGCCGTGCCGGTGAAAGGATGATTGTATGAAAGTCATATATCATGAAGATTATAATCAGGTTTATTCAAACGATCCCGCTGCCGAGGCGGGCCGTATTCAGGCGGTGGAAATGGCCCTGCGCGGCAAGGTAAAATTTGTCACGCCGGTTGCGGCTTCAAAAGAAGATATTCTCAAAGTCCATACGCCTGATCATATAAAGTCGGTAGAACATGAAGGGGTATATGACATTGCCGCGCTTGCCGCCGGCGGCGCGATTAAAGCGGCGCAAATCGGCTTGACCGAACCTTGCTTTGCGTTAATCCGCCCTCCCGGTCATCATGCTTCAGCAGGCAGCGCCTGGGGATTTTGTTATTTTAACAATATGTCCATCGCGCTGGAAAAACTCAAAGGCGAAGGAAAAATCAGGAAGGCTTTTATCCTGGATTTTGATCTGCATTACGGAGACGGCAATGTCAATATTCTTGGCAATAAAGGATATGTAACAATTCTCAATCCCGCAGCGTCAAACCGTAATGAATATCTAAAAAATGTTTTCAATGACTTGGCGCGGACAGACGCGGATATGATCGCCGTGTCCGCCGGTTTTGACAATCACGAAGATGACTGGGGCGGGCTTCTGAAAACCGAAGACTACAAATATATGGGAAAGCTGGTAAGTGAAGCAGCAAGACGTAACAACGGTGGATGTTTCGGTATTTTGGAAGGCGGCTACAATCACAGCGTTTTAGGCAGGAATGTTCTGGCGTTTATCCAAGGCCTGGAAGAAAAATAATACTTGCAAAACTGCGCGCAGCGTTAAAATGTACAGATGCATTATAAATCGTTTTTAATTGCACTGATTAGCAATATCAAATAATCGGCAGGAGTGATTATGCCTCTGGAAAGTAAAAAGCCGAAATCATCATTTATCCAATCAACGGCGGACTGGCTGGGGATAAACCGGGCCATGATGGCGGTTCTGGTTGTCACGGCGGGCATGGGGCTCTCCGAAGAAATCTGGCGCAATTTCCTTTCGCTCTATCTTAAGGATACTACCGGCGGCGTGCTGGAAGCCGTCAAGTACATGGGCATATTCGCCGTGCTTGTCAACCTCATGGAAGGTTTCGGCTACATTATCGGCGGACAGGTCGCTCATCGTCTTGGCGCACGCGTCGCCATGCTGGTTTCTGCGCTGCCCATGGTTCTGGGGTTTTCAATTTTGCTTTCGGCGCATCAACCCTGGCTCATTATTTTGGGTGCTTTGTTCATCACCAACTGGGAGCCGCTTTCCGTTCCGGCAACATTCGAGGTCGTCGGCAGCGAAGTGGCGCAGAACCGACGCACCATCGCCTTTTCGGTGCAGAGCATACAGAAGCGTCTGCCGAAGGTCCTTGGCCCGCTCATCGGCGGATTCGTGATGATGATCGGCTACTGGCTGAACCTGATTCTGGCCTTCGGCCTGGTATTTATTACAAGCCTGGTCCAGTATCGGCTGCTCAACAGGCTGAAGCCGACAGCCGACCCTGTAAAGATTCCTTTCAGACAGTTGCTCCATGACATTCCGCCGGATTTGCGCAGATTGCTCACTGCCGAAATTATCCTGCGCTGGGGCGACTGGTTTGTGCGCGACTTTGCCGTGCTCTATGTCGTTGGCGTGTTAATGCGCAGCAAGGTGGAGGCAGGCGTATTGCTGGCCATTACCAGCCTTACCGCGCTGGTTACCTACATTCCTGTCGGCAAAATGGTTGATCGAGCGAAAAGTCCCAGAATGTTTATCGGGCTCACGTTCGCGCTCTTCGCTTTGTTTCCGCTTAATCTTGTGTTGCTGCCGCATTATCTTCCCGGTCTTGGCATACCGGTAATGGCCGCGCTGGTGATTGTTTTTATTCTCAACGGGCTGAGGGAAATCGGCGAGCCGGCGCGCAAAGCGCTCATCTCGGGCGGTTTTCCCAAAGAAACACGCGCCCGTTCCATAGGGCTCTATTGGGGATTGCGCTCGTTTGCCTTCTGCCCCGCGCCTCTGATATCCTATTTTCTCTGGAGCAGGATCGGCCCGGAAGCGACATTTTTAATCGGCGGCGCCATAGGCATGATCGGCACCATCTGGTTCTGGACGCGGGTAAAGATCAACGTCATCGTCAAATCGTAGGAAAACATTTTAATCACTTGCCGATGCAGAAGCTGGAGAATATTTTATCCAGTATTTCATCGTTGATTTTTTTGCCGGTTATTTCATCGAGATTATCCAGAGCCTCTCGCAGGTCGAAAGCGGCGAATTCAGCAGACATGCCATGCACAATGCTTTCTTTTGCGGTCTGAATATTTTTATAAGCTTTTTCTATGGCCAGTTTGTGGCGCAGGTTGGTAATCATCGCACGACCGGTATTTATATTTTCGTCACTGCCGGATAAATCGATGAGGGTTCTCTTTAAATGATCCAGTCCGGTGCCTGCCTTGGCCGAGATATGAATCATTTTTGCCCCTGGCGGAAGAAGGTGTTCATTTGCTTCCATTTCCCATGCCGGCGGCAGATCAATTTTATTCATCGCGACAATAATATTTCCGGATTGATTCTTATCAATAATAATTCTATCTTCATCGGTTAGAGGTTTGCTGACATCCAGCATGATAATCACAACATCAGCGTCAGCGAGGCTTTCCCAGACCAGGCTGATTCCTTCTTTCTCGATCAGGTTTTGCGGTTCTCTTATTCCGGCCGTATCCATCAGATTCACGGGAATGCCGCCGATATGAATTGTGTCAGTGATTAAATCGCGCGTTGTTCCCGGGATATCGGTGACAATCGCTTTTTTCCTTCCCGTCAGAGCGTTGAGCAGGCTCGATTTTCCCACATTGGGTTTGCCCGTGATAACAACATTGACGCCTTCGGTATATGCTTTTGCCGCACGATAGGAGGACAGCAATAACTGCATGCATTCCAACGCCTGATCAATTTGCGGCGGCATTTCAGGGATTTTCTCCCGGGATGTATCTTCAGTAAAATCAATGGCAGCCTCAAGTCCGGCAAGCGCGTCGATCAACAAAGAGCGCAGGTTTTCTATCTCTTTGGTGAGAGACCCTTTTAACTGGGAAAGACCCATGGCGTAAGCTTTTCCCGATTTGGCGGAAATCATTGCGGCGAGCGCTTCGGCTTGCGATAAGTCCATCCGGTTATTTAAAAAGGCGCGCTCGGAGAATTCACCCGGGCGGGCGAGACGGCATCCCAGCTCCTGCAGTTGCGTCAGAATTGATCCGATGATGAGCGGGTTGCCATGGCAGTTGATTTCGATAATGTCTTCTCCCGTGAAAGAGTTGGGTTTGCGCATGAACGAAATCAGAACTTCATCGAGGATGGTTTGGCCGCCGGTGGAAACAATATCGCCGTGATACAAATGATGGCTTTCCCACGAACAATTTTTATTGGACGGTTTAAAAATGCGGCGCGCGGTTTCGAGAGCGCCCGGACCGCTGATCCGAATGATTCCGATTCCGGACAAGCCGAACGGCGTTGAGAGAGCTGCTATGGTGTCTTGGCGAAGCACAGTAGGGCACTTCCCCTTCGTTATCTGATCGTAAATTGATTTAAAAAACTACTCTTGTTTTTTTTCCCGGATACGCTTGTTGTTTCCCGTTTTAGCGGGAAGAATGACTATTTTTCTGAATTTCCCTTCGCCGCGGCTTTGCGTTATCAGCGATTCGTCTTCCTGCAGCACCATATGGATGATGCGGCGGTCATGGGCGTTCATGTGGGCAAGCGATACCGGCTTCTTTGTCTTTTTTACTTTTTCTCTTATCTTTTCAGCTAAGCCCAGCAGAAACTCTTCTCTTCTTTTTCTGTATTCTCCCAAATCAATCAGGATGGTCTTATGGTCGTTATCGATTTTGTTGATGGCTTTGTTCAATATGTACTGGAGAGCGTCAAGATTTTGTCCGCGTTTACCGATCAGCAAGCCGCTTTCGTCGCCTTCAATGCTCAGAATTATTTTTTCCTGTGTTTCATTCGCATTCACTTTGTATTCCGGCGATATTCTCTGCAGGATACCTTCCAACAGGTCTTTTGCCTTTGTCGCTATGTCGGAAACTGGAACGAAAACCGGAGCGGGAGCCGCAACGGGAGCGGGAACCGCCGGTTTTGCCGCGGGTTCCGCCACAGGCCCTGCGTGCTTTTTGGGCTTCTCGGCAACGACCTCTTTTTCGGGCTTCTTCTTTGAATCCGTTTTTATCCTTAATTCACTTCGGGGCTTTGTATTATCTGTTGCAGGTTTTGGGACATCCATTTTAGGCTTCGCATCCGCAAAACTAAAATCAATATCCAGAGAAAGCAAAGACGCTTTGATCTTCGCTTTTTTGGAAAACAAGCCTAAAAACCCGGCGGATTCTCCGGATATAATTTCGATATTTAATTTTTCTCTCGGCACGCCAAATTCCCGGCAGGCTTTTTCTATTGCTTCATCAATTGTTTTTTCTTCTATTTCTAAAAATTCCGAACTCATTTCCAATCCTCATGTAAACATATCAATCAGGCTAATTTCTTATTAATGTATACTTGCTGACCGATACTTAAAATATTATTTAACAACCAGTAAATGACCAGACCCGCGGGAAAATTCAGGAAGATGAAAGTAAACACCACAGGCATGATCAACATGATCTTTGCCTGCATGGGATCACCCACTGTCGGAGTCATTTTCTGTTGAATAAATTGCGTGGCGCCCATAATGATGGGCGTAATGTAATAAGGGTCTTTGGCCGATAAATCCTGAATCCACCAGAAAAACGGCGACTGGCGCAGTTCAATGGCGTAAAGAAGGGTATTGTACAGGCCGATAAATACGGGAATCTGGATTAATATCGGCAGACAACCGCTGAGAGGATTAACTTTATGCTCCTTATACAGAGCCATCGTTGCCTGTCCCAGTTTCGCCTGGTCATCTTTGTATTTATCTTTTAACGCAACTATTTTGGGCTGAATTTTCTGCATTTCCTTCATGGATTTGTAGCTGATATTTCCCAGCGGCCAGAAGATGATCTTAATCAGGATGGTCAGGATAATAATGGCAACTCCATAATTACTGATATACTGATGCAGAAATTTGATAAAAATCAGCAAGCCAATGGAAAGCCATTTCAATCCCGGTATAAATGAATCGAATTCAACGGCTTCTTCCAGGGACAAGCCCTGTTTCTTCAGGAGCGTGTAATCCTTCGGGCCGATGAAAAGATTATATTTCATCGAACCGGACTGACCCGGCGGTATGATGCTTTTTGTCTCCTTGAGATTTACGGAAACCATATTGTCTTTGTCTTTGGACATGTTGATGCTGGTCAGAGACGGGTCTTGAGGAATGATTACAGCCATAAAATATTTTCTCTCAAATCCGCCCCAGGAAACATCGGGCCCCACCGTTACATCCGTTGATATATCCGCGGATTTATGACGCTTGATGGATTTTGATACATAAGCGACAGGCCCTTCCTTGCTGTAACTATCCACCGGTTGACTCGGGTCCACATACTCGTACCAGTTAAGATACGGCGTCTGGGAAAGAGGTGTGTCCGTGAGGTTGGATACTTTTACTTCCAGCGTGATTGAATAGTTATCGGGATTAAAGGAAAAAATCTTTTCTATCTTAATTTTACCATTAAAAGTACGAGAAAATACCAGACGCTGCTCCTGTTTATTTTGTGTCATGTCCAGTTTTGCCGCGTCAGCGTCGTAAACGGAATCGGCGGAGATCCCGGTGTCTGATTCAGGGAAGGTAAGCGCCAGCGGGTAAGGCATGTTTTCTTTGACCGCGACAAGTTCGATTAATTCTTTGCTCTTTTCTTTTGCCGGCTGTTTTTTGCCGGTGACGAAATTTTTCATCAAGGGATAAATATCGTCAGCGCATTTTGTACATTCTTTGTTGTACTTTTTGAGCTGAAACGATTTCAGCGCGGCGCCTCTGGTGGAAAATACAGCCGTGTAATTTTCCGTCTCTACCTTGATATCTCGAGGCGGTTCTTCTTTTTTAGCAAGGGCTGGTTTATCTGCGGATTTTGGCGCTGAAACGGCAGCAGACGTCGCGGGCTGCTGTTTTGCAGCCGTGGCCGTATCGCTGGTTACCTGTTTTGATTCCTGAACGGGTGCGGCCTTTGGAGGCGCCGGCGGTTTGGCAAAAAATATCTGATATGCAAAAAGTACGGCCAGTGACAGGACGACGGCCAGAATGGTCCTTTTATCCATTTGAAAACCTCTCTTTTTTTACTTGACGGGATCGTAACCGCCGGGATGCAGGGGATGACAGCGCAGAATTCTTTTTACGCCCAGGAAAGATCCTTTTGCCGGTCCATGCAGTTTAATTGCTTCAATCGTGTATTCAGAGCATGAAGGATAGAAACGGCAGCATGGAGCAAAAAAGAAAGGTGACAGGCAAGTTTGATAGAAACGAACTATTAAAACAAAAAGTTTTGTCAAAATTTTCCTGAGCATAAATTATATGTTGTTTTTCCGCGTGAAGAGTTCCGTCAATTCGTCACATGCTTTTTGATAAGTCAAGCGGGGCGGCATATTTCTTTTCGCCATGATCACAACGTCATGCTCGGCGGGAAACAAGTTCTTATTGAGACGAAAAAATTCTCTGATTAATCGTTTGATTCTGTTTCTTTTTACTGCTTTTCCCGTTTTTTTGGTTACTGTAATTCCGAGTCTTTTAACCCCTTGAGTATTACCGCATGTTACAGACGTAAAATGTTGAGAACTTCTCCAGACCCCCTGGTTATAAATTCCTTTAAACCTGCTTCGATTGGTTACCCTTTCAAGTTTCCGGTAAGATTGTTCCTTCATGCATACTGACCTGACCATCCTTAATTTACTAAGGTGCCGGATTTATACGGTTAAACGTTTTCTGCCTTTAGCTCTTCTGCGGCTTAAAACTTGTCTTCCTGTTTTTGACTCCATCCGAACGAGAAAACCGTGGGTTCTCTTTCTTTTGGTATTTGTTTTATTGGTCAAAGTCTTTTTCATAAGTAAAACCCCTATAAGTAATAGGGTATCCGTAAATCATAGTAGTATTTGTTTGTCAAGATTAAATTGGTTTGGGCTGAAAGCTGAAAAAGTACGCATCAGGGCTGAATTATTTGTAAATAAACAAGTCTTGAAAGAAAAATCAATCAAGTGTACACATACCGTTCAGGCCGGAGAAGATCAGATGATCGTCGGCAGAATTTATCTGCCGGAGGAAAGTCCGAGCTCCACAGGGCAGGATGGTCGCTAACGGCGACTGGGGGGCTCACCGCTTTTCCGGTGACGGAAAAGGCATGGTAAACCCCATCCGGAGCAAGACCAAATAGGAGAACGTTTAAGGGCTGCCCGCCTGAAGTTCTCGGGTAGTGTCGCTAGAGGCGGCAGGCAACTGCCGTCCCAGATGAATGATCATCGTTGCGTCGCGGGTAACCAAAACGCAAAACAGGACTCGGCTTATGATCTTCTCTTGTGCCTGTTATTTCCTGAAGGGTTTGTTTAGAAAATTGGTTTATTACAACTTCTTCCCTTTTTCTTTTGCCTCCTTATAAAGCGTCCACATGCACAGACCGATTGCCAGAAGGAAGGAACAGAGCATAAAGTTCGGCGTGGTTCCCAGGATTTCATCCACAAGGTAACCGACATAGAGGAACAGGAAAGAAGATACCACCATCGAAAATCCCCAGGCCGATAACATCAATATTCCCTTTATCTTGTTGAACTGTTCACGTCTTGCCTCGGGTTTTTGTTTGCGTCTTATCTGGTATCCCTTCATTTCACTCCCAACAAATCAGCATATGAACATGAAAATGTTTTTAACAAATTTTTCTACCGGGCTATTACAAAGGTGGAAGTCAATCTAATTGAATAAAATTCATCAATCTTTTTATCAGGTCCATTCCGGGAGCTGTAAAGAGGGCAACTAATATAACAAAGAGAATAAGTACGATGATCAATTCACTGTTGCGTATTTTCTTATATTTTCTTTTTATGATCCAAAGAAAAATGCCACCGGCAACCAGCGCTAAAAGATGCGGCAAAAAGTTCATTTTGATCTCCTTATGATTCGCAGTAAAATATTATTCATTGAATCAAAACTGTTGGAAATTACAATTTAAACCAACTTAATTATTATATATTGTATTGGATTAAAGTCCATTCTATTTTAACCTTGGCGGAAATAAAAAAAGGCCGGATCGAAATCCGGCCTTTCGGGTTAATTTGTAAAATTAAGTTTAATTATTTGTCATCGTCGTCATCATCGTCGAACGCTTCACCTTCCGAACCTTTTGGAACCTCCGCCTGTATTGAACGGCTGATTCCACGAACCAGAAGCAGCATAATGAAGAACAGAAGAATCATTGTAGCGATCAGAATAAAGATGACTGTCGCAGTCCACGCTTTAGTTTCTTTTTCAATTTCTTTAGCTACTTTCATAGCCTCATGGTTGTATTTCTCAACATCCAATCCCAGTCCTATCCATCCAAAACCGGCTGGTTCCGGAAGATTTGACGCGTAAAACTTGATCGGTGCATAGGCGACAAACTTGGTTACTCCGCCAAATTTGTACATCAGGATTCCAGCTTTCCCTGCTGCCGCGTCCTTGGAAATCTTAAATATATTGGGATCAAGAAAACCAAGTTGGAACATATTCAACGCATCCGCGCCCTTCTTTTCCAGTTCTGTTGCATTCTGAGCTGTAATCGTCGGGACAGTTGTTCCGTTTGGGTTGAGTCCAACAATGTGATAATCAGCCGGATGGGAAATGACAAACCCGCGATTATCTACCATGTAAGCGTAATTGCCTGTCGCCACATCTGTTTCGAATACCTTTTCAGCCTGTGTCGGAACAAGTTGATCGGTAAACTCGGCCAGATGGCGATAATCCAGAGCCAGTGTGATCATGCCCGCAAAACCGTCTTTGTTGAATACCGGTGTTGCAAAACGGACGTATCCGGAAAATCTCTGTCCCTTATCAAACGCTGCCTTATCGACATAGTACCCTTCTACCGGGGAAACATAAACATCGCCCTTATTAAGATTTTTTGTCTTGGCAAAATAATCTTCAGTTTTGTATGTCGTATTGGCCGGATTACTGACATTAACCCGTTTGTTTGCCGGCACCACTTGACCGTCAACGATTTTAATCTGTTCGTTGCCGTTTTTATCAATCAGAGCCATTTCCTTGTACAGCGGGACCAATATCTGCTGTGCTTTACCGTCACGTTTGACCCAGATCGGTTTTTTATTTTCAGAAACAAACTGTTTGTATACACTTTCTGATGCAGGAACGATGGTTGCGACTTGTAAATCTTTTTTGCTTTCCGCGAGGAATTTAGCAACTTCATTTGCCGTATTGACGGCTCTTGCTTTTATATCTTCCTGGGATTTAACATCGAGAACATTAACAGTCCTCTCTTTTACGGTGACCCCCAATTTAAACATGCCGTTGGCGATTAAGAACGCCATTAGTGATAAGGGGATTACTATAAGCAGGAAGAATACGCCTCCTATATTTAAAGACCGCTTATCTTTTCCAGTTTTTGACATTACTATTTCCCCCTAACCTTTGTTATTTTGTAGTTAATTTGTTTTATATTAACCCAAAAAATAACGCATGTAAGGGTTAGCATAGAGAAGAACCAGAGAAATGACCAACGCGTAAATTGCGATGGATTCAGCCATGGCCATACCAACCAGCATGGTCATCATGATTTTGCCTTGTACTCCGGGGTTTCTTCCCACTGCCTGACAGGCGCCACTTGCTGCGCTACCAATACCAGCGCCGGCGCCGATAGCTCCGAGGCCGATGGCCAGGCCAGAGCCGAGCATTGCTCCAAAAGCGAAAATAACTTTGATGTAAGATTCACCACCTGCCGGAATAGCTTCTGCGGCAAAGACAACCGGACTCGCTAAGAGCAGAACGGCTACAGATGTTAACGCGGTGAAAATTTTTTTACCAAATTTGTGTGACATTGTTTATCTCCTTTCATAATAAAATTGTTTATTATTACTTCCTTTTTCCATAACATAAATCAACAGCCATGTGAAATAGAAATAATTTACTTGCCGTGTATCACTGCATGACTTATGCCATAGCTTAGATCTTACAAAAATATTTTCTTATATGGAATAACGTGAATACCGAAGATATCTCTCTCTAATGTGTTGAGATTGTTTCATTTCACGATAATAATAAAAAATAAAAAATATTTTTAAAAAACATCCGCGGGGAATTTTTACAAACCTGGGACCCTGAGGATTTGCGGCGGTATTTAATGTTTTGTTAAACACACCTCCATAAAACATTAAAATCAATTTGCCGCAGCCGGTTTTTTTACGCCAGATTGTTTATAGTAATTCCTTTAATATGTTCCGGATATCTCTCTTGAACAGGCACGGGAAATACTTTTTTATATTTTTATTGAAATTTTCCGTTAAGGCCGTTAATATCGTCGCAATAAAATAAGAAACTTTCATTAAAGGATTATTATGCAGGAGATTTTGACGGCGGTCACTTACCCTATTGTATGGCTTATTTGTTCTTATCTTTTAAACATTGAAAGTGGTTTGGCAAAGCTTCTCATTTCGCTGACAGCGGCAATTCTGGTTTATATCTTGATAGGCATCAGGCAATCTCATAAAGAAGACCAAGAGGATAAAGAAGATTAGGTGGCTTTATTCAATAAAATTAACAGACTCCTCTATCAGGCTGTAAAATTACGCATCTGGTTTGCCAGCATTACGGTTATTATCTTGTTTCTGCTTTTAGCTCTGACCGTTAACAGTGCCCGTGAAAGGGACATTGTGGATATCTTCAGCAGGCAGCAGCTCGGCAATGTTCAAAACACCGCGGAAAGAATGACGGATGTTTTTTCACAGGTGGGGAAAAATATTGCTTTATTTTCTCATTTTGATCCTCAGCTGAAAATGCCGCCCAAAGAAATTGACAGTTATTATCAAATATTGTCTTCGGGCTGGGAAAGCACTCTTGATACGATTGTTCTTTTTGACGCGACAGGCAGGATAAAGAACATTTATCCGAAAAATACGCAGCCGGCAATCAATTTGTCCGATCATTTTAATATTCTCCTGAAAAAACAAACGCAGTATTTAGGCCTGGCTTTGCCGGAACCGGCCGGCGCAGTCAATGCAAAACAAAAAACGGACAGATATCTGGTTGTCGGCTATCCCGTGAGGGGGCAGAACGGTAAATTTGCCGGAGCGTGGCTGGTTTCATTTTCTCTTGCGGCCGTTGTGGATAAATATAAAAAACAAATCATAAATAATGAATGGGGTGAGCTCTGGCTGATCGATGAAAAGCAGCAAATCATTATTCATCGGAATTCAGCATTTATCGGGAAAAACATAAACGATCTTTTGAGCCATACCAATAAAACGAAAATTGATTTCTCATCGGAAAATGGTGATTACTTTGAAGCGGTTTTCCGCCAGAGTGATAAAAAGCAGCAGCGCAGCATTATTGCTTATTATCCATTGCTGAGCGGAGATAAAAAATGGACCCTTCTGGTTGTGGCTCCATACAGCCAGGTCATTTCACCTCTTCGCAAAACTTTTTTCTACACGCTTTTCAGTTCGCTGCTGCTCATCATCGTCGTTATCATTGCCAGTATGTCTTTTGCCTATAAAGAGGGTAAAAGAATGCGCATCAAGGAAGAAAAGAAAAGATTAAATGAGCGCAAGGACTGGCAGGAAAAACTGCTGCGGGAAAAGAAAACGATAGAAGGGGTTATAGAAGGTTCACCTATTCCCAGTTTTGTAATCAATAATGAACATAAAGTTATATTATGGAATCGGGCCTGCACGCAGCTGACCGGTTATTCAGCTGAAAGTATGCTCGGCACCAGTGATCACTACAAACCTTTTTATTCCGTTACCCGGCCCATGATTGCCGATTTAATTGTCGACAGCGATATCGACGGCCTGGGCAAGCACTACGGCAGCAAAAATGTTAAAAAATCCGACAAGGTGATCGGCGCCTACGAAGCAACGGATTATTATGATAAACTTGGCGGACAAAGCCGCTACCTGTATTTCCTGGCGGCGCCTATTTATGATGAAGAGGGCAACATCATAGGGGCCATTGAAACACTGCAGGATATTTCCCGCGAAAGAGAAATGACCAAGAGCCTGAGCGAATATGCCGAGACAATGCAGAATGAATTGATCGAAAATATCGAATTGCGGCGGAAGATCGAAGACCTCTACAATTATCTGCAGTCCATCGTCAACAGTTTGCCGGATAAAATTTATGAAATAGATGAAAACGGCATTATCAATTTCATGAGCCGCGGTTTAAGGAATAAAGACGAATCGTATACCCGTGAATTTAAAAACAGACATTTTCTGGAATTTGTCGCCTCCGGTTATGAAGAGTTCGTCTTGTCCAAATGGGAAGACGCGAAGCACGGTATTTATAAACCTTATGAAATTGAAGCCATGAATAAGGAAGGCCGCAAACATAATCTTTTGATTACCACGTCTCCGGTGATCGGAACCAATCATTATCTGCTGGTTCAACGTGATATTACCGAATTTAAAAATCTGGAGAAAAAACTGTACGACAGTCAGAAACTGGCGGCCGTCGGACAGTTGTCGGCGGGAATAGCGCATGAAATTCGCAATCCTCTTTCTTCCATTAAAATGAGTCTGCAGATATTGGCAAAACGCATGAATCCCGAGGGAAACGATTTGAAGAGATTCAAGATTGCCGAAAGAGAAGTGGACCATCTGGAGATGCTCGTCAATAATATTCTGGCTTTTGCCAAGCCGGTGGAACCCAAGAAAACCCCCGTGGATTTGTCCAAAGTTCTGGAGCAGGCGATCGATCTGGCGGAAAAAGGAATTACCGATAAAAAAATTGAAGTACAAACAAATTTCGACGATGTTCCTCCTGTGTGCGTTGACGCGGCGATGATGGCCGACGCTTTTTTAAATGTTATCCGCAACGCTGTGGAAGCGGTGAAGGAGTATGGCAAGATCACGGTTACGCTGCGCTATGCGTATGAAAGCCTCCAGTCGGTTGTTGTGGAGGTTAAGGATGATGGTAACGGAATTGATGCGGAAGATATGCCGCACATCTTCAACCCTTTCTTTACAAGAAAAAATTATGGTACCGGTTTGGGACTTTCTCTGGTAAAGAAAATAATTGATATTCATCAGGGAATGATTGATATTTTCAGCAAAAAGAATGAGGGGACGAAGGTGCTTATTATGTTGCCGCTGGGAACAGAAATAGTCCGTTCATCCATTACAACCGAAGAAGGTAATAAAGGTAATATATGATGCCGAGTATTCTTGTTATTGATGATGATGCTTCGATTGCGGAGACGCTGGATCTGTATCTGACTGAAGAAGGGTACAAAGTTCGTACCGCGCTGACCGGTACGGAAGGTTTGAATAAGTACGTGCAGGAACAATCGGATGTTGTCATTCTGGACATTCGTCTGCCCGATATTGACGGATTCACCGTTCTGGAAGATCTCAAGGAGGAAAACGAAAACGTTAAAGTCATCATGATCACCGCTTTTCACGATATGGAAACAACCATCAACGCGATGAAATGCGGCGCGTTTGATTATATTCATAAACCGGTCAACGTCGATGAACTGGATCTGGCAATTAAGAAAGCTCTGAAATCTCTGGAAATGGAGAAAAAAATTGACGGCCTTCTCATGGAGCCGTCGCGGAGTTTCCGTGTCGGGGATATCATTGGCACCGGCAATGAAATGAAGGAAATATTTAAAACCATCGGCACTGTTTCCCAGAGCCACACCACCGTGCTGATTCAGGGAGAGAGCGGAACGGGCAAAGAATTGATTGCCAAAGTCATTCACAGTAATACGTCGCCCGATGAACCCTTTGTCGCAGTGAACTGTTCCGCCATTGTCGAAACCCTGCTGGAATCTGAATTGTTCGGTCATGAAAAAGGATCTTTCACCGGCGCCATTGCCAGAAAACTCGGCAAGTTTGAACTCGCGCGTTACGGCACTGTTTTTCTGGATGAAATCAGCGAAATGTCGATCAACCTGCAAGCCAAGCTTTTGCGTGTTTTGCAGGAAATGGAATTTGAACGTGTCGGCGGCAAGGATAGGGTGAAAGTGAACGCGCGGATCATGACCGCGACCAATAAAGATTTAAAGACGCTTGTGAAGGAAGGAAAATTTCGCGATGATTTGTATTATCGTCTGAATATCGTCTCTATCACTCTGCCTCCGCTTCGCGCCCGCATTCAGGATCTTCCGCAATTGATAGATTACCTGCTGGCCAAAATTAATCTGGATCTGCACAAGAAAATTATCGGGGTTTCCAACGAGATGATGGAAATATTCATGAAATATAACTGGCCGGGCAATGTCCGGGAACTGGAAAATCTGCTGGTGCGCGCCTGCGTTGTGGCCAAAGGACAGGTGCTGGGAGTGAGCGATTTTCCGGAACTGGGCAAGGAAGATGCTTCTAAGTTGGCGCCGGACGCCTCCGCGGATTTATTTAAATCACCGGAACCCGGTAAGCTTTTAACCCTGGACGAAGTAGAAGAGCGCTACATCAGAAAAGTTATTAAAGAGACAGATAAGAACAAAGGTGAAATTTGCGAGATATTGGGAATTTCCCGGCCGACGTTTGAACGGGCGTCGCTGCGACCTACGAAAAAGTAGGCCTCACTCCGCGATACTCGCGCGCCTTGCATCTAAGCATTTTTGAACAGCCCCTAAAAGTTGTCATTCTCATCATCGACTGGGAATATGAAGAAATCTTAAAAAAATAGTTCGCTGTTTCCCCAAAAGTATTCAACTGTAAAGATTAAATATTTATGCATGAGCACTTTTTACAAGCCATGACAAAATATTTTAATTTTAAGTGATCTTGGCTTATTGTTAAATTATCATTTAAAATCAATCATTAATTATTAGTTTAGTATCGTCTAACCTCATTAAAGAATTTATAAAATCATTCCACTAAATCACCACTTGACTTTACAGTAAATATATTGTACTGTACAGTAAAATACAGTAATGAGAAATCTGAAGATAAGAAAAAGGAGGTTTAGTATGGTAAAAATTGAAATAGATGATGATGTAGTTGAAAAATTAGGGCAAATAGCAATACCTTTCAAAGAAATAAATCCTAACATGGTAATTCGTCGATTGCTGAATTTGCCGCAAGCAAAAAGCACCAATTGCCAGACAAGAATTGTGAACAACAAGATACCCCAAAAAGAATATAATGATACTTTATTAAAACCTCAACTAAGTTCATCCATGGTTAATAATATTAATGAACTTAGATTTGCCTCATTAAAGACGCATCCTGCATTTCTTACTTTTTTAATGGATAAATATAATAATACAAAAGGAAACTATAAAACATCCGATATCGTAGCTTTTATGAAAATAGCAAATTTGCAATTGTCTGATGGGTCATTTAGGAATCCTTGGATGAAAACATCCTATACTGGCGAGAAAAACGGTTTCATAAGTTGTCAACGCACTATAGAGCATTTTAGACAGACAAGAAAATTTGGGTGCTGGGGTGGCAAAGACATTAAAGAAAACTGCAATGCAATATCTGAATGTAAGTATCATCCTGAAAATGATGAAAAAATTCAGAACAAATGTGATTTAAGAAACGGGGTAATTTGGAAAAGAGCATCATCTAGTTCACCTTTTGTATACGGAGCTAACTATTTAAAGGTTATAAAAAAGCAACTTTTGACAGATATCACTATTCCTTTAAAACCATTGTTAAAAGTGATTTTTCCGATAGATATTTATAATGCTGAACTAATTAAACGATTCAAAACAGATTTTAATTTTAATGATGAAGAAATAAATACATTATTTATAAAATAACTTAAAACACATAAATAAACGACGGCGTTAAATGAATATCAAGGTGTTGTGTCATGCCACTTTTAGTTGAGGGGATATCGGTAATAATTAAACGAGACGCTATTGATAAAAAATATCCTGGAGGATGGGATGGATTTGTCGAGGATGTCCCTAATAAGACACTCTGTGAGGATGACTATATTGCTAGGGTAGGGTTTATGACGCCGCTCGATGTGGGAGAATATATCACACAACTTGAAGGTTATGGTTTTCAACATATGGAAAATGGATATGCGATAGATATAGTTGTAGTTGATCAGATTCGAGGATTGTGCGTAAAATGTAATTGGTTGGAAATCTTCTATTTTTCTATTGATAATGACCAAAAGAAGAGAGTAACTGCTTGCCAGACAGTAGGGGATGATACCAAAGATCTATACACGCCAGACGACTGGTTTTTTGAAAGTTCATTGAGTAATCAATACGGCTTCGTTCCTTCTGGTCAAGAAGATAAAAACCTTAAGTACGTGGGAAATGAGAATGGATGTGATGTTTATTTAAATCTGATGACTTGTGAGAAGTGCTATATAGGAAGAACTGGCGATAAAAAGATATCGTAAAAGAAAAGATAGTCGCTAAGAATTATAAATGAAGACATAGAAAGTATAGTCACAGAAGAAAAAGTAAGAATAAAAAAGAAAGGCAGTTATTTATGGAAAATCCTAATAGTCCTGAAGCTAGAGCATTAAGAAGAATGAGGTGTTATCTCTCTTCAGAGGAGTTTAATGATTATTTTTGTAAATTAACAAATCAATCACTTTTGCCAGAAGAGCTTAAAATATTCCTCAAACAAACAGAGGAAAAAATAATCGAAAGAGAGAAAAAATACGAAGAAGACCTAAGAAAAAAAGTCAACCTATGGTTATCCCAGAATAAAAAAATGGTTGAGGACATAGTTTCATATGAAGGGTTGAGTGACGAGGTTAAAAGAATAGTAAATCGATATAAAACTGGGGATTATAAACCGATAGAAAGTCTGAATGGGATTATAGATGTTTTTTTCGATTATCTAAATACATTACCGGATGAAAACAAGAAAATTGAGGCATGTGATAAAATTATCGAACAAAGCCGCGAAATGCATGATACATTGATAAGACTAAAAAAGTATGATTAAAAATTATTATGAGAATAAATAAAAGAGACTAAATGCGAACAGGAAATGAGAAGCAGCAGGGTTGTTCAAAAATGTTCAGATGCAAGGCGCGCGAGTATTGTGGAGTGAGGCCTACTTTGTCGTAGGTCGCAGCGACGCGAACGGAGCGCAACGCAACAGATGCACGGTTTTCAACAGCCCAGGTTATTCATAATCTCATGATCAACATTGTCATTCCTACGTTCAAGCGCGGATACACCCTCTCTCAGGTTCTTGATTCGTATTGCCGGCAAAAATTTGTTGAAGAACTAATCCTTGTTGACGACGGCGGGTCGAATGACTCTCCTCGTATATTCAATAATAAATCCCTTGAATACTCCTTATAATAAATATCTTACGCCGAGGAAAATCATCTTGACAAACACGGCAGAGTAATTACTATTAAATAACTAGCAATTAGAAATGGTCAAGGTTAATATTTTTACACAATCAGCCTTTTCATGCCGCAATGAATGATTATATTAAAAGGGAAAAATTAAATATTAAAAGGGAGGGAAAAATGAAGAAAATAATTTTAATCGTGTTGGCGATGGTTTTCGCGTTTAATATCGGAATGGCTCAGGCAAAAGATTATGAAATCACGAAGAAAGCCGGAAACCTGGCTGTTATTGTCAAAATTGATAAGAATCCTCCCGTGACCGGAATCAACAAGATGGATATTGCCATTAAAGATGCGGCGGGAAAAGATGTCACCGATGCGGCGGTTTCCATTGATTACACAATGCCCCCGATGCCGGGCATGGGCGCGATGAATTATAAGGCAAAGGCAAGTCTGAAAGGCGGTCATTATCTGGCAAACCTTAATTTTTCCATGGCCGGTCCCTGGTCTGTAAACATTAAAATTAACCGTGGCGGTAAAACTCAAGCGGTAAAATTAAATGTCGATATCAAGTAGAATATTCAAATTATTCTTTTTGTTTTTTGGCGTTTTTCTGATTGCCGCGGCGCCGGTTCACAGTGATCCGGTGCTGGATGGCTTGATCGATGAAGCGCTGAAAAACAGTCCTGAAATAAAAGCCTCCGAGGCCAGGATCGAGGCTGCCCGCTTAAGAATTCCTCAGGCCGGCAGCTTACCCGATCCCATGCTCATGGCCGGTTATCAAAATGAGGGCTTTGATCGTTATACTTATGGCGAGATGCAGGGCTCCCAGTGGATGTTTTCGGCAACGCAGCAGTTTCTTTTTCCCGGCAAACGAAGACTCAAGGAAGAAATGACCGAACGTGACGCCGAAAGTCTGGAGGCCATGCATGAACTGTTGAAATTAAAAACAGTTGCCAGGGTTAAGGAACTCTATTTTGACATTTTTCTTGCCCACAAAAATATTGATCTATTGAAAGATAAACGGGAATTGATTGTCCGCATTGAGGGATTGACTCTGGAGCGATATGCCGCCGGAAAAGCCATGCAGCAGGATGTTATTATGGCGCAAACAGAAAAATACATGCTGCTGGAAAAAGAAGAAATGCTGAAGCAGAAAATCCTGTCTCTGGAAGCCATGCTTTCGGCCGCAATCGGCCGGCATAGAGGATCCGCGTTGCCGAAGCCTTTAGAACCCGTGTATCAGCCATTCTCAATGGATATAAACGCGGCCGTTGATATGGCGATGCAGCATTCTCCGGAATTAAAATCGCGCAATAAGATGATTGAGGCCGCCAACACCAGATTGGCGATGGCGCAAAAGGAATATTATCCCGATTTCGCGCTCGGCGGCACCTATTACAACCGGGCGCGTGATTTTCCCGATATGTGGGCCGCCACGGTAACCATTAACATCCCTGTTTATTTTCAATCGAAACAAAAACCGGCCGTGATGGAAGCAAAGGCAAATATTAGTCAGGCCAATCAGGAACTGGATGCAACCCGATTGATGATTGAAGCGGCGCTGCGTGATAACTATTCCATGCTGCGCTCGTCGGAAAAGTTGATGGACATCTATCAAAAAGGGCTTCTTCTCAAAAGCAGACAGGATATTGAACAGGCGTTGACGGGTTATTCCACGGGAAGCGGAGAGGCCGTAAATATTATCTCCCGTTTAAAGACCTTGCTGGATTACGAGTCCTTATACTGGGGCCAGCGGGTGGAAAGAGAAAAAGCTATTGCCCGGTTGCACGCTATTGCGACCGGACTGAGAGATGGAGGGGAAAAGAAATGAAAAGGATAGGCGTCCATCTGACGAAATTACCGAGCCTTTTTATCGTGGGCTGTTTGGCGCTGATCATCGCTGCGCCGGTTGCGGCTCAGGATCATTCGCAGCATTCCGGCAAGGCCGGTGCGGCCGGTAAAGTAAAACCCTCCGCGTCTCAACCCAAAGAACCGGTCGTTGAATCCGATCAGGATGTGCCGCAGGTGGAAATTTCATCAGATCAACAAAAATTAATCGGCGTGAAAACGGTAAAAGCGGCATTCATGCCGATGAAGAAAGTGATCCGTACAGTGGGCAGAATTGAAGTTGATGAAAGCCGACAGGCGACCGTTAACGCGAAAGTCGAGGGATGGATTGAAAAGCTCTATGTGGACACGACAGGCAGTTATGTCACCAAAGGCGCGAAACTCGCCGAAATTTACAGCCCGGAACTTGTGGCGACACAGCAGGAATTTTTAACGGCTCTGAAGTGGAGCAGGGATGCGGCCGCAAACGATACAGGCGCGGATAAGACCACAGCATCCGAATTAAATAAAATGCTGGCCCAGGATGCCGCAGCCACGCTGGATGCGGCGCGCCAGCGACTGCGTTGGTGGGATGTCTCGGAGGTCCAAATCAAGCAAATTGAAGAAACGGGAAAACCGATACGGACGCTGACGCTGTATGCGCCTGTCAGCGGTTATGTCATGCAAAAAATGGTGGTTGCCGGAATGAAGGTGATGCCGGGTGAAAAGATGTTTGACATAGCCGATCTCTCCGGTCTCTGGGTTATCGCCGATATTTATGAATATGAATTGCCGCTGATCAAAGTCGGAAATCAGGCGGCGATCACACTGGCCTATCTTCCCGGTGTGGAGCTGATGTCGCAAATCGATTACATTTATCCTGACATCAACGCTCAGACGCGCACGGCTAAAGTCCGCCTGAAACTAGCCAATAGCCACCGTCAATTAAAACCGCAGATGTTTACCAATGTGGAGATTAAAATCAATCTGGGCCGCAAACTGGTGATCCCGGAATCCGCTATGATCGATACCGGTAAGGCGATGGTCGTCTATGTTGATCTCGGTAATGATGCGTTTGAGCCGCGCGAAATCAAAACAGGCATCAGGACGGAAGGATATGTCGAAGTCCTTCGTGGTTTGAAAAGCGGAGAAAAAGTTGTGGCAGCGGCTAATTTCCTGGTTGATTCGGAGGCACAGTTGAAGGGGATCAAACCCCTGCCTTCGAAATAGATGCGACTTCATAAAAAGTCCATATGCGGCGTTGCGCTGCAGCCTGTGTCGTTCAACGTACCAAAAGTACGCCTCACGATCCAGGCCTTGCGCGCCTTGCCTCTGGAGCTTTTTATGAAGCCGCTATGACTTAGGAGTAATAATGAAAGAAATTATTTTTATTCCCTCTCCCTTGAGGGGAGAGGGGTAGGGTGAGGGTGAAGACCGATTTATGTCGGCTTGCGAAGAAAATAAGGGCTATACCCCTCCCCTCAATCCCCTCCCGCAAGGGGCGGGGGATTTTTCTAGATTGTGTAAGAGAGTATTATCATGATCGCTAAAATCATCGAATTCAGTGCCCGCAATAAATTTCTCGTGTTCCTTGTTTTGTTTTTTGCTATTGCCTGGGGTATCTGGACAATAAAACATCAACCGCTCGACGCCCTGCCCGATTTGAGCGACACACAGGTCATCATTTACACGGAATGGGCGGGGCGCAGTCCCGATCTGGTGGAAGACCAGATTACTTATCCCATCACGTCCACACTGCTTGCGGCGCCGCACGTACAGGCGGTCCGCGGTTTTTCCTATCTTGGAAGCTCCTTCATTTATGTTATTTTTGAAGAAGGAACCGATATCTATTGGGCCCGAAGCCGCATTCTGGAATACCTTCAGGCGGTCAAAAACAAAATTCCCGCTGACGTCAATCCGGTTTTGGGTCCCGATGCCACCAGCCTCGGCTGGGGATTTTCTTACGCCATTGTGGATGAAGGCAAACAGCTTGATCTTGCCCAGCTTCGTTCCCTGCAGGATTATGTTGTCAAACTGGGATTGGAGAGTGTGCAAGGCGTGGCGCAAGTGGCCAGCGTCGGCGGTTTTGTCAATCAATACCAGATTACAGTCGATCCCAACCGCCTGAGCGCTTATAATGTTCCCATCACGAAAGTTATGGAAGCCGTCCGCAAGAGCAACCGCGACGTGGAAGGCCGGGTGCTTGATTTTTCCGGCACGGAATACATGGTGCGGGGGCGCGGCTATATCAAAGCCGTCAAGGATCTGGAAGACATTGCCGTGAGCAATAGTGCAACAGGCACGCCCGTTTATTTGAAAGATGTCGCCCGCGTCCAGCTCGGACCGGAAATCCGCCGGGGACTGGCGGAACTCGACGGTAAGGGCGAGGTCGCCGGAGGGATCGTTATTGTCCGTTTCGGTGAAAACGTTCTCAATGTCATTGAACGGGTCAAGGATAAAATCAATAAGGACATCGCGCCCAGTCTTCCCAAAGGCGTGAAAATCGTCACCACCTATGATCGCTCCGATCTGATCAACCGTTCGATTGCCACGCTCAAAGATGAAATCATCAAGCTTGCCCTGGCCGTGAGTATTGTCTGTCTGATTTTCCTGTTTCATCTGCCGAGTGCTTTTGTCGTGATCCTGACGCTGCCCATCGCCATTCTCATGGCCTTTATCAGCATGTATTATCTGGGCGTGACCTCGAACATCATGAGCCTTTCCGGCATTGCCATTGCCATCGGCGCGATGGTGGATGCCGCCATCATTATGGTGGAAAACGCTCATAAGAAGCTCGAAGACTGGGCTAACCAGGGCAGTCCCGGCAGCAGAGCGGATGTGATTATAGAAGCTGCCCGTGAAGTAGGGCCTTCGCTTTTCTTTTCGCTTTTAGTGATTACCGTTGCGTTTTTACCGGTGTTTACACTTCAGGCTCAGGCCGGAAGGCTTTTCAAGCCGCTGGCCTATACCAAAACTTTTGCCATGCTCTTTTCATCGTTTCTCGCGATCACGCTGACACCGGTGCTGATGACGTTATTTATCCGGGGGAAAATCCGTCCGGAAGAAAAAAATCCGGTGAGCCTTGTTCTTCACAAAATTTATGAACCGGTAGCGCATCTGGCTTTGCGTTTCCGCAAGACCGTCATTGTCATTGCCCTCATTATTATGGCTGTGACCGTTTATCCCTTTATGAAACTCGGCACGGAATTTATGCCGCCTCTTTACGAAGGCTCGCTTTTTTACATGCCGGTGACCATGCCGGGCGCGTCCGTGTCGGAGGCGGCCAAACTGCTGCAAATGCAGGATGAATTATTGATGAAGATTCCCGAAGTGCAGCAGGTCTTCGGAAAAGCCGGCCGTGCCGAAACGGCGACGGACCCCGCGCCCCTGGAAATGTTTGAAACGGTTATCAACCTGAAACCGGAAAACCAATGGCGCGCCGGCATGACCGCTGAAAAAATCAAAGATGAAATGAACGACGCGCTCAACATTCCCGGTGTGGCCAATTCCTTTACCATGCCGATCAAAGCGCGCATCGACATGCTGGCCACGGGCATCCGCACGCCCGTCGGCATAAAAATCCTTGGCCCTAATCTGGAAGTCATTGAAAAAATCGGTATGCAGCTCGAGCAGCAGCTGCGCGATATTCCGGGCACACGCAGTGTTTACGCGGAAAGAGTGGCAACCGGCTATTTCCTGGATATTGTCATCAAAAGAGACGCCATCGCCAGATATGGCCTGGCCGTGGATGACGTCAACGAAATAATCCAGACCGCTATCGGCGGAATGAATCTGACCACAACCGTCGAAGGCCGGGCGCGTTATCCCGTGAATATCCGCTATCCGCGGGAATTACGCAATGACGTGGAAAAACTCAAACGCATTCTTGTGCCGGTGATGACGCCTGTCAATGCCGGTGTCAGCGCCGCCGGCATGGCCTCTTCAGGGGGTATCCTGCAAGTGCCCATGGGCGAGCTTGCCGACTTTAATATTTTAAGAGGTCCCACGGCCGTCAAAAGCGAAGAAGGACTTTTGACCGCTTACGTCTATATTGATATTGCCGGACGCGATGTCGGCAGCTATGTGCAGGAGGCGCAAAAAAAAGCGGCAATCGTCAAAATGCCTGAAGGCTACCGGCTGGCCTGGAGCGGCGAGTATGAATACATCCTCAAAACGCACGAGCGTCTCAAAGTGATTATTCCATTTACACTGCTGATTATTTTTATTCTGCTTTATTTCAACACGCGCTCTGTGACCAAAACGATAATCGTTTTTCTCGCGGTGCCTTTTTCGCTGGTCGGATCTTTCTGGTTTTTGTATTTGCTCAATTACAATATGAGTATTGCCGTATGGGTTGGGATCATTGCTCTGGCGGGCCTCGATGCCGAAACAGGCGTGATCATGCTCCTGTACCTTGATCTTGCTTATGAGAAGTGGAAGAAAGAGGGTTTGCTGAAAACCGAAAACGATTTGCATCATGCCGTCATGTTCGGAGCCGTCAAACGAATTCGGCCCAAGATCATGACGGTGAGTGTCATTCTGGCCGGCTTGATTCCGATCATGTTCAGCCACGGTGCAGGCGCCGACATCATGAAACGCATTGCCGCGCCGATGGTGGGCGGCGTGATTTCCTCCACCCTCCTGGAACTCATCATTTATCCCGCGATCTACATGATCTGGCGCAGCCGCAGTCTACAGAAATAAAAGCAAATATCATCAGCAAAATAAAGTGGCGACAAGATGGTCATACCCGCGCAGGTGGCTATCCCGACACACCTTTTCGATGATTTTAAATAACCGCTTGACAAGTTATGGGCATATGCTTATAATAGCTACAAAAGGAGTAATAAAAGTAAATGCCCCGACCTAAATGTCGCCGTAATGTTTGCGGAATACCTGATAAAAATTATTTTAAGCCACGTGGTATACCCACTGTTGATCTGGAAGAGGTTGTCCTGAATCTGGATGAATTCGAAGCTATTCGTCTGGCTGATTACGAACAACTTTATCAGGAAGAAGCGGCGGCTCGAATGAATATATCCCGACAAACGTTTGGGAGGATCGTTGAAGCGGCACATAAAAAGATAGCCGATGTTCTAATGAATGGGAAAGCGCTGAAGATTGAAGGCGGAGAAGTTGCTTTTGATGAAACAAAATCTTGCTGCAAGGCAAAAAGGCGCAAGGCAGGAAATAACACATAATTTTTTAAAAGGAGAAGTTTATGAAAATCGCATTACCGTCAAATCAGAATCAGATTGATGAACATTTCGGACACTGTGAATATTTCACCGTATTCACTATTGACGAACAGAAAAATATCCTCTCGGAGGAAAAGATTGCCTCCCCCGCCGGATGCGGCTGCAAGTCCAATATCGCCTCTACTTTGGCTCAGATGGGCGTAAAAATGATGCTGGCGGGAAACATGGGGCAGGGAGCCGTAAACGTCCTGAACAATCAGGGCATTGACGTCCTGCGTGGATGTTCCGGCAATGTTAAAGATGTTACGGAAAGCTGGCTTGCGGGCAATCTCAATGATTCCGGCATTTCCTGCTCTCAGCATGCGCACGCTTGTCATGAAGACTAATTTCAGTATTTAAACAAATCATACGGGATATTGATAATGAGTGATGCAAAACGTGATTTTAATAAAGATGCTGCCACCTGGGATGATAAACCGGAGCGTATCAGGTTAGTTAACGATATCGCTCAGACAATCACAGGGGAAATAAAGTTGACTCCGTCGATGGATGTTCTGGACTTTGGCTGCGGCACAGGTCTGCTAACCATGCGGTTGCAGCCGTTTGTTCATTCCATCACAGGTGTGGATAGCTCTCAAGGAATGCTGGACGTCCTCAATGCGAAGGTCAAAGATCAGAAGCTGACAAATGTAATGACTCGTTATCTGGATATTGATCAAGGCGGGGTTTTGGAAGGCCGTTACCATCTGATCACCAGCAGCATGACTTTTCATCACATTAAGAACATCCGGCCTGTTCTGGATCAATTCTACAATATTTTACTTCCCGGATATTGTCTTTGCATTGCCGATCTGGATGTTGATGACGGTCAGTTTCACGAAAACAGCGATGGTGTTTTCCATGCCGGTTTTGACCGGGAAAGGTTAAGCAATATTTTATGGGAAGCAGGATTCCGTAATATCAAATGTCAGACAGCCGCTAAAGTAACAAAACCGGTTCAAGGCGGGAACACCAGAGAATTCACGATATTTCTCATTACAGCTTGTCCATGAAGGAGAGTCGAAATTATGACGTCAACGATATTAAATGTTGTAGACAAAGTCGAAATTCTGACGTTGCAGGACAATTACATTGATATTACTGCTATGGACAACAACGCTGTCGTCACTCGGGCGATGCCCATCAAAGACGGTCAGATCAAGGTGTCCATCGGTGCTGAGCACGGGTTTTCAGCTATTGTAAAGACAACAACCGGCGACAAGACGAATACCGTGTTGTTTGATTTTGGATTCTCGGAAGATGGAGCAGCACAAAACGCCAAAACTCTCGGCGTCGATATGACCGCAATAGAAGCTGTGGTGCTTTCACACGGACACAGCGATCATACGGGTGGAATGGGAAAGATGACTGCATTGATTGGCAAGAAAAACATTCCCTTTGTTGCGCACCCATCCGTATTTAAGTCGACTCGTTATCTGAAGTTCGGTGAAGAATTCAATATATACTTCCCGAAATTTACGCGCGAGATGGTTCAATCCGCAGGCCTTGCCATCATCGAAGCGGAGAAGCCTTACCCTCTTCTCGACAACACGGTTTTATTTCTTGGCGAGATTCCACGCTTAACCGACTTTGAAAAAGGCTTCCCCATTGCCCATTGCCAAAGAGACGGCCAAGAAGTCTGGGATGCCATTGAAGATGATACATCCATCGTCATGAATCTAAAAAATAAAGGGCTGGTCATTCTTTCCGGTTGTGCCCATGCCGGTATTGTCAATACAGTGAGTTACGCAGTGGACGTAACCGGTATCGATCAGGTGCATGCGGTTATGGGCGGATTCCATCTGACGGGGCCTTTTTTCGAACCTATTATTGACCGCACAACGCAGGAACTTCAGAAATTTCATCCGGCCTATGTGGTTCCGACACACTGTACGGGCCACAAAGCAATTATGACAATGGAAAAACAAATGCCGGATAAGTTTATTTTAAATATGTCGGGAACGAAACTCACTTTCACTTAAAAAGATAGACTGACGAAAAGATGGATTACGTTGATTTAGATCAATGCAATCGCATGCAACAGTTGCTAACTTGTCACCTAAGAAGGAGCAAATCCTGAGGAGTGAACCTCTAAAGAATTTTCGTATCCTTTTTTAAAACTGGAGGAGAAAATTATGACAAAAAGAAAGAGAATTGTAGTCATTGGTGGATCGGCCGCAGGCCCAAAGGCTGCGGCGAAGGCCAGAAGAATAGATAACAACGCCGAAGTCGTTATCCTGCAAAAAGACGCCGATCTTTCGATGGCCTCCTGCGGATATCCCTATTACATCGGCGGATATTTCAATGATCGCAACATGCTGCTTTGCACTCCCGCAGGCATTGTAAGAACACCGATGTTCTATCTTAACGCCAAGGATATCGAGGCAAAAGTAAGCACGGAAGTCACAGCCATTGATACTAAAAGCCATTCCATTTCATTTAAAAATATCACCACAGGCGAAACCGGCACGTTGAATTACGACAAGCTTGTAATCGCCACAGGTTCCTATCCCCAAATGCCGCCGGTTGCCGGGCTGGAACTCGAAGGCATTACAACCCTGCAATCCATGAAAGACGCCGATTTTCTGCGCAAAGTGCGTGATGAAAATAAGATTAAAAAAGCCGTTGTTATCGGCGGGGGCTTGATCGGTATTGAAACCTGCGAAGCGTTGCAGCTGGCGGGAATTGAAATCACGGTGATTGAACTTTTGCCGCAACTGCTGACATTTCTGGACTGGGAACTGTCCAAGCTTGTAGAAAACCATGTCCGTAGTAAAGGAGCCAATGTCATCACGGATAACGGCATCGCCGCTTTTTTAGGTGAGAACGGAAAACTCAATGCGGTCAAACTGCAAAACGGTACGGAATTGCCCTGTGAATTGGCCGTTGTGGCAGTAGGTGTGCGTCCCAACGTCAAGCTGGCACAAGCCTCAGGCCTGAAAATCGGGGAACTGGGCGGCATTGATGTCAATGAATATATGCAGACATCGGATCCTGACATTTACGCGGTGGGCGATTGCGTGGAAACAGTCAACAGGATTACCGGCAAAAAAGTGCTGGCGCCTTACGGTGATCTGGCCAATCTACAGGGACGCGTGGCGGGAGAAAACGCCGCATCAGAAAACTGCGTAACTTTCTCCGGAACTATTCAGACCGGCATCTGCAAAGTATTCGATTACGCGGCTGGCTCCACCGGGCTTTCCGAAAAAGCGGCTAAAAAGCAAGGCTATGCGGATATCATCACGGTAATCAACGCGAGCCCCGATAAACCGGGTTATATGACAGGCAAACTGTTGGTGACCAAACTCATCGCCGATAAAAAAACAGGCCGGATTCTGGGCGCGCAGTGTATTGGCCCCGGTGATGTCAGCAAACAAATTGCCCAGTGGGCCATGGCGATTCATGGTAAACTGACTGTTGAGGATATCATCAACGCCGATCTGCCGTATGCGCCGCCTTTTTCATTGCCGATCGATCATTTCATCGCCACGGCGCATATTATGCAGAACAAGATGAAAGGCAGGCTTAAGGGCATCAGTTGCAAAGAAGTCAAAGAAAAATTATCAGCCGGTGAAAAACCTTTTATCATCGACACGAGAGGGCCGGAGGAATTCGAAGAAATGCGACTGGGAATCGGCGAGACGCTCATTCCACTGGGAGCAATACGCAAACGCATCAAGGAACTGCCAGAAGATAAAAATAAAGAGATTATCTGTTACTGCAAAATCTCGCTGCGCGGCTATGAGGCGGCTTTGGTGCTTGAAGGCAACGGATGTAAAAATGTGAAGGTCATGGAAGGCGGTATCATGGCCTGGCCATATCCGAGAGAAAAATAACCGTTCAGGAACAATTGCATTAAAGTGATTTTGTTCCAGCAGGTAAAAAACGCGAGGTATTCAACCGACTGACTCCTTACGATTTCATATAGGTGCGCAAGGCCGTTGCCACCCGAGCAGGAAAAACCTGAAGAACAATAAAGCGATTTCGTGTTATGATCACCAGCATTTTTTATTTTTCAGTAAGAAGGAGGGAGAAATGGAATACGGCAATGCTTTCTTGTATATTACCACGGGATTACTGGCCGGATTATTAAGCGGTCTTATCGGGATTGGCGGCGGAACTATTATTGTTCCTATTCTCTTATTTGTTTTCGGCTTTTCTCAAAAGATGGCGCAAGGAACAACACTGGCTTTATTGGTTCCGCCCATAGGCTTACTTGCCGCATGGACATACTATAAACAGGGGTATGTTGATTTTCCGGTCGCTGCTTTAATTTGTCTTGGATTCATATTTGGCGGTTTAATTGGCGCAAAATTTGCTGTTAATTTATCTAATCAGGTATTGGAAAGAATATTCGGGATAGCATTATTGATTATCTCAATAAAAATGATTTTCGCGAAGTAAAGATTAATAAAAATATTGTTAGCTGACAAATAGATTAAAAAAGATGTTGCATTTTTCATTCTAAGAAGGATTTAATATGGAATCAGGTTTTGCCTCTTTAGCAGGAGTCGCTGCTACTCTTTTCGGACTTGTCCTGGTGGCTCTTGTTTTTGCCTACACTACTGCTATTTCAAGAATAGAAAGTATTGGCGATTTTTCACATTTTGCTTCCTGGGTATGGGCGGCAGGGTTTTCCTGTTTCCTTTATTTTTCCTGCTGTTTTCTTATTTCTTTCCGATTGATGGAGGACGAGACCTGGATTCCTGCCATCGAGGGAATCGTTATATCCATTACCATTTTTCTTATTATCTCTCTCTATAAAGAATTATACTGGCTTCGAATCATGACCTTTGAAGACCGGGTCCAATTCAAGGGATTATTTTGGACACAGTCAATCTTGCCCGTTGTTATCTTTATATTCTTTCAGGTTATGATTTGGATAGCAGTGTTGCAACCGTCTATAAAACATCTTGAGTCGGCGATCTACACCGCTTTAACTTATACTATCTTCTTTGCCGCTATGAGGTCGGTAATTTTAGTAGGGGCGTCTTTTTCTGCAATAGTAATTCTGCATAATTGCAAAAAAAATCAGAAGAATCAATAAAGTAAATATCACTTGGCAATATCAGGTATCGAAGACAAACAAAATGAATTTATACCGCACCGGTGCTGTTCCAAATCTTCTTTCGTCCGGTTAAAATATTCCTGTTATTCTCCCTGCGCAAGTTCTTCTAACGCTTGTCTATCTAGAATTGTGATTGTACGACCCTCCACAACAAGGATTCTGTCGTTGCTCATTTTTCTTAATGCACGGGAAAGAGCTTCGGGTGTTGATCCAAGAATCTTGGAAAGCTCCCTGTGAGAGATAGTCAATTCCAATTTATTTTTCTTTTCATCCGCATCCTTGGAAAGAGCATGGAGAAGGAAAGCTGAAAGCCTTTCAGGTATTTCCTTCAGGGCCAGAGATTCTATAAGTGTCATTGCGTCCTTGAGTCGCTGGGAAAGTATCTGGATAATGTTAAGAAGCAGCGTGGGTTCTTTTTTGGCGATAGCTTCCATTAATTCGCCGGGAATGATCAAGACAGAGCTTTCTTCAATGGCCATGGCACTGGCGGGAAATGAATCCGTGGCAAAGGCTGTGCACAAACCAAAGGGATCACCCGGACTCAAAAGCGATAAAGTCTGCTCCCTTCCTTCAGCAGAACTCTTGTAGAGTTTTAACTGGCCGGCGATCACCACATAGAATGACCGGATCTGATCTGTCTCACCAATTACTAAATCACCAGACTTAAATTTTTTATATATCGCCTGAGAGGCCAACAGTTTTAAATTTTCTGCCGACACGCCTCTAAACAGGGCAATATCTTGTATTTGTTTGATAATATCCATAGCAAATATTTCTTTTAAGCATTGATCTAGATCAATGACGCCTTGAAAAATAAGGTGTAGTCAAGGAATCAAAAGCGGGGAAAAATTAACACAAATAAAAGAGAAATAAAACAATTTTATATCAGGAGGAAAGAAAAATGAGTAAACAGGAATTGGTTAAACATGCGGATGACAGTAATTTTGAAACAATGGTTTTGAGGGCTAATAAACTCGTTCTGGTAGATTTCTGGGCTCCGTGGTGCGGTCCTTGCCGTGCAATCGGTCCAATTCTGGAGGAGCTTGCTGGAGCTTATGGCGATCAAGTTAATGTCGTGAAGGTTAATGTCGATGATAATCCTAAAATATCAGCTCAATACGGCGTTAGAAGTATTCCTACGCTGCTGATCATGAAAGATGGAACGGTAAAGGATACCACGGTTGGCATGGCATCAAAAAATCAATTAGCCGATCTTATTAATCGTAACCTGAATTAGCCGGTATAAGGTGAATAAAAATGAGTGACTTTCTGATTTTTATTATTATAATATTAGCATGGCTTTTCCTGCAGGTATGGCTTTTACCCAGGCTGGGAGTTTCCACCTGAGTGAAACCTGCCTGTCCGGTCGAGGACAGGAAGCAGGGAAAAGCATTGCCGGACTCCAGAAAAGATGAGTAACTTTTAGCAAAAATTATTTGTTTTATCAGATGAAAGGAGATGCATATGCAAAAGAATATGGGAATAATCGACAGGACTATCAGAGTATTATTGGCCATCGTTGTTGGTATTCTTTACATGACGGATAACCTTTCCGGCACGGCAGCGATTATCCTCGGCATACTGGCGGTCGTATTTATTTTGACAAGTGCAATAGGTTTCTGCCCGCTGTATTTTCCCTTTAAAATTTCCACCATCGGGAAAAAGTGACATCATAGCAATAGAAACGATTTATACAAATTTACATCATCAAAATTCAGGAATAACGATGTGAGGGTAATGTAGTCCATTAGTGCCAATGCGGCTGCGTTTGTTTTGATCTATACTGTAAAGGGGGAATTCTTAAAATGGCTTTGCCTGTTCAATCTTTCCGATGGATGGTTTTTATACCCATTGCAGCTATTTTTTATGTCTTAGTTGCCTTTTCATGGGCTGACGAACAAATGATCGAAAAGCGATTGACTATCGTTGAAGCTGTACTAATAGCCCTGGAAGACAATCATGAGATCAAAGCCATGCAAAGCGCATACGCGGCCCAAGAGCAGGATATCGGCATTGCCCGTAGTTATCTGCTGCCCAAAATATCTATTGAAGAAAGATATCTGAGGACGAACAATCCCGGTTACTCTTTTATGTCCAAGCTCAATCAGGAGAGGATTGAAACACTAGATTTCAATCCCAACACCCTGAATCATCCTGATGCAATAAATGATTATCAATCCTCCGTTAACATTGAACAGCCAATCTTTGCAAAAAAAGCTTTTGTCGGCTTGGAGATGTCCCGTAATGAATCATTGGCAAAAAATGAAGAGTTGAAGCGAAAGCAGGAGGAGATAGCTTTCCAGGTCGTCAATGCCTGCCTTACCATTATGAGCGCAAAAGAATACGTGCGCGTAGCCACGCTCGGCGTGACAGATGCACAGGAACACCTGCGGGTAGCCGAACTTCGTTACAAAAATGACCTGGGCCAATACGCCGACTCTTTACGCGCCAACACAGCATTAACGGAAGCCCGGCAGAAACTCAATATCGCCCAAAAAAATTTAAGACTGGCCAAGCGTGGACTGGGGCTGCTGCTGGCAACGACGGACTCACTGGATGTAGACGATTCTGCTTTTGACCTGACCTTGAAAGAATTGTCTTTTTATACAAAAAATGCGGATGCGCGCAGTGACTTGCGCGCGGTTGAATTACGCGGTGAAAATGCCGCACAGAATATCCGCATGGCCCAGGCCGGCTATTTCCCATATATCGGTATCGGCGGGACATATCAACTCAATGACCACGACCAGCCATTCGGTTCCGAAGGTAAAAGCTGGCAGGTTATGGCGTTCCTGCGCTGGGAAATTTTTGACGGAACGAAGCGTGAATATGAATGGGCGAAGGCCAAACATCTGGAATCTCAGTCTCGGGAATATCTTTCCGCTGTAAAGAAAGGAATATCTTTCAAAATTTACGAAGCCTATATGAACGTGGAGGAGGCCCGACAAAATATTGAACTGGCGTGCGAAGCACTGAAAACATCCGAAGAAGGCGCCAGACTTTTAAAGTTGCGCTATGAGAATGGTTTTTCATCATTGAGTGATCTTTTAAATACCCAGACTTCTCTGGAGCAGGCACGTGCCGGTGTGGTGGAGCGTTCGAATGCTTATAAAGTGGCACTGGCCGCCCTGAGCTTAGAGAGTGGAACAATTTTTCATGACTTGAATATTGATAAGAAAATCCGTTGATGGAGAAATAATAATGGGAAATATAAATAGTCGTAGATTTATGGTTTTTTGTCTGCTGATCTTAATGGTGGCATTAATCGGTCTGATAACTGCCTGTAAGGGAAAGGCTCAGGATGAAACCGTAAAACGGCCGGTTGTCGATCAGGTAACGATTATCAACATCACGCCCTCCATTGTTGATGAAGTCTACGAGACCACAGGCACTGTCCGGTCTGACCACACAAGTCAGGTGGCAAGCCGGGCGATGGGTGTTGTTACATCACTGCTTGTGCAGGAAGGAGACATCGTCAAAGCCGGCCAATTGCTCCTGACCATGGACGACCGTGATGCTGCCCAGCGATTGCGGGCCGCCAATATGGCTGCAGAGTCGGCTAAACAAAACAAAATGCTCTCCGAGACAACCTGGCAGCGATACAAAAATCTCTACGATCAAAAGGCGCTTTCACGCCAGGAAATGGATCAGATCGAGACACAGAAGAAAGTGACCCAATCAGAATATGAAGGGGCAATGGCAATGGCTGATGAGGCCCGTACTTATCAATCCTTTACGCGGGTGAAAGCGCCTGTCTCCGGCAGGATATCGCAAAAGTATATTGATGTGGGCTCTATGGCCAATCCTGGAATACCTTTGCTGTCCATCGAAGAGAACGGTAGTTCCTATGTGGAAGTGGCAGTGGACGAGAGATTAAGAAATAAAATTAAAACAGGCATGGATGCGGAGGTTCTTGTAGATAGTTCCAGCCAGTCGCAGCGCGGAACCATTCGGCAGGTTCTGCCCTCTATTGATTCTCTTTCCCGAACGTTTGTAGTTAAAATTGATCTTAAGGGTGCGCAATCTCGTAATGGTCTTTTCGTCCGCGTCAGGATTCCCGTCGGTAAAAAAGAAACCATCTTAGTTCCCGAAAACGCGATTGTTCAAAAGGGACAATTAACGGGAGTCTATGTGGTTGATGATCGCGGTGTCGTCACTTATCGTTTGATCCGCACGGGAGCGGCTTACGCCAGCGGCACGGAAATTATCTCCGGACTCGCGCTACGGGACCGGGTGATTACCAAAGGCATTGAGCGGGCGAAAGACGGTGGCATCATCACTGGAGGTGCGGCACAATGACAGGCATAGGCATATCCGGAAAAATAGCCAAGGCCTTCATCCGATCAAAGCTGACGCCCCTGTTGGTGATCGCCGCCTTTCTGATGGGAATCTTTGCCGTCTTTGTTACGCCACGGGAAGAAGAGCCGCAGATTGTCGTTCCCATGGTGGATGTTTATGTCAGCTATCCTGGAGCGACACCCAAAGAAGTTGAACAGAGAGTAACCATCCCGATGGAGAAGCTTCTCTGGGAGATCAAAGGGGTTGAGTATGTCTATTCGATTGTCAAGCCCGGCTATAATATTACGATTGTCCGCTTCTACGTTGGCGAGAAGATGGAAGACTCTCTGGTCAAGCTTTACAATAAGCTGATGTCCAATTATAACATTATTCCCCCGGGCGTTTCCCAGCCCATGGTCAAGCCCAAATCTATTGACGATGTGCCCATCCTGACCCTAACACTCTGGAGCAATCAGTCTCGTTATTCCGGCTATGAACTGCGTCGCATTGCGATGGAGCTTTGCGGAGAGTTGAAGAAAGACGCCAATGTTTCTGAATTTTCAGTTATTGGCGGCCAAAAACGTCAGGTGCGCCTGACGCTGGACCCTCAGCGCTTGCAGGCCTACAATCTATCGGCGTTTCAGATCATGAACAGCCTTTCACAGGCCAATGTGATTATTCCTTCCGGTTCGTTTCCTGCGGGAAACATGGAGACTGTCGTAGAAACGGGCAGCTTTTTAAAGGATGCCCGGGATGTTGGCGAACTTGTCGTGCATGTGGCTAACGGCCGACCCGTTTATCTTCGGGATGTGGCTCAGATTTTGGATGGACCGGCTGAAGCCGCCGACTATGTGTTTATGGGACTGGGGCCTGCCGCCGCTAAAAAAGAATTAAAAGGTGATCCCGCCTCGCAGTCGGAGGCCGTCACCATTGCCATTGCTAAACAAAAGGGGGCCAATGCCAGTATGGTGGCCCAGGAGGCGCTGAAAAAAGTCGAGGCGCTGAAGGGTCAATTGATTCCATCGGATGTGCAGGTGACCGTAACACGAAATTATGGAGAAACGGCCAGGGATAAATCCGATGAGCTCTTGGATCATATGCTCATTGCCACGATTTCCGTGATTATCCTCATTGCATTGTTTCTGGGATGGCGGGAATCCATTGTTGTTGCCGTGGCTGTGCCCGTAACCCTTTCGCTTACGTTACTGATCAACTACCTCTATGGCTATACACTCAACCGTGTGACGCTCTTTGCGCTGATCTTTTCAATTGGTATTCTTGTCGATGACGCCATCGTCGTTGTCGAAAATATCAATCGTCATTTCCGGATGCACAAGATTGAACCGCTCACGGCTGTGCTGGCCGTGGACGAAGTCGGCAATCCCACGATCCTGGCAACTTTTACCGTTATCGCGGCCTTGTTGCCGATGGCTTTTGTTTCCGGCCTCATGGGGCCTTATATGCGGCCGATACCTGTGGGAGCATCGGCCGCCATGCTGTTTTCCCTGCTTGTTGCTTTTATCGTCAGCCCGTGGTTGGCCTATATTGTGTTGAAAAATGTCCGCCGTAAAGATGACGATGAACATGGAGAGGAAAAATTTACACATGTCTATGAAAAAATACTCGGTCCTCTGATCGATGCGCGCAAAAAGCGGTTTATGGCTTTTGCTGTTGTCTTCGGATTGCTTTTGCTGGCTATTGTGCTGGTGCCGCTCAAGCAGGTAACCATGAAGATGCTGCCCTTCGACAACAAAAGTGAATTGCAGGTCATCATCGATATGCCCGCAGGTAAAACGCTGGAAGAAACCGCTGCCGCAACCCGGGAGCTTTCGGAATATTTGAAAACGGTTCCGGAAGTAACCGATTATCAGGCGTATGTGGGAACGGCCGCGCCTTACAATTTCAACGGTCTTGTCCGCCATTACTTCCTGCGCTCAGGCAGCAATCTCGCCGATATTCAGGTTAATTTTGTAGCCAAGGCAGACCGCAAGGCGCAAAGTCATGATATTGCCAAGCGTCTGCGACCGGAGTTGAAACGTATCGGAGACCGTTACGGAGCCAGAATCAAGATCGCGGAACTTCCACCCGGCCCACCGGTTTTGAGTACGCTGGTAGCGGAAATTTACGGGCCGGATACTTCCCGGCAAATTGAAATCGCCAAATCGGTTCGTGGTATCTTTGAAAGAACCGATGGTGTTGTCGATGTAGATTGGTTTGTTGAAGATGATCAGCGTAAAATTACGTTTGCCGTGGACAGGGGAAAAGCGGCTGCCAGCGGAATTACCACACAAGCCATTGCGCAGAGTGTTCAGATCGCCTTGGGTGGCAGTGTCGCAGGGCTCGTGCACATGGACAGTGAAAAAGAACCTGTGGAGATCTTTCTGCGGATGCCTCTGTCGCAGAGAGCAGACATCAATGCTCTGCAAACGCTCATGATTCCCTCGTCATCCGGCCGGCTTGTTTCTCTCGCCGAGTTGGTAAAGATTCAGGAAGGGGTGGAGGAAAAAACGATCTACCATAAGAATCTGAAAAAAGTGACCTACGTGATCGGCGACGTTGCGGGAAAACAGGAAAGCCCCGTCTACGCCATTTTAAAAATGAAAGATGCCATCGCCAATTTGAAGCTTACAGAAGGTTATGAATTGAAGCAGTATTCGTCTGTTCAGCCATGGATGGAGAACCGTTATGCCATGAAGTGGGATGGAGAATGGCATATTACCTACGAAGTCTTCCGCGACCTTGGCGTCGCCTTTGCCGCGGTGCTGGTCATTATCTATATTTTAGTTGTAGCGTGGTTCCGCAGCTTTGTTACCCCGCTTGTCATCATGGCGCCTATTCCTCTCACGCTTGTGGGAATACTGCCGGGGCACTGGCTGTTCGGCGCTTTTTTCACAGCAACTTCCATGATAGGCTTCATTGCCCTTGCGGGCATTGTTGTGCGTAATTCCATTTTGCTTGTCGATTTTATTCAGATGGAATGGCGCGAAAAAGGCGAATTGCGTATGGCATTGATTCGGGCAGGGGCTGTCCGTTTCCGGCCTATCGTGCTTACGGCGGCGGCTGTTGTCGTCGGATCTTTCGTTATGCTATTTGACCCAATTTTCCAGGGGTTGGCCATCTCCATGATGTTCGGCGCTGTAGCCTCAACGCTCCTTACTCTGATCGTTGTGCCATTGCTCTATTTTGAGTTTTATAAAAACAAACCATGTCCTGACGAAACGAAGAAGAAAAATGAAACCCATGATGGACGGACATCGCCATAATTTTTTGGTGAAAGCAATTTAGATTTTAAACGAAATAACGCAGGAGGTTCTATGGGCAAGAATCTGGTCATTGTCGGCGGCGGAGCAGGCGGGGCGTCTGCCGCTGCAGAAGCCAAGCGCAATAATCCTTCTTTGAATGTCACCCTGTTGCAGAAGGGTAAGTACGTCTCTTACGCATCATGACCGACCCCTTATTATATCGGTGATATAATTAAAGACGAAAATAAACTGATCGCGCGTACACCGGAGAAGTTCCGCGAAGGCGGCATTGACGTTCAAATCAACACGGAGGTCATCAACATCGATCGCCTTCAAAGTACCGTGGAGCTTCAGGATGGCGGCAAAGTACCTTATGACCTTCTGGCGATGGCCACCGGCACATCCGCGATCGTGCCAAATATGCCGGGGGTGGATCTGCCCGGTGTTTTTTCATTAAGAAATCTGGAAGACGCTGTTCATATCAAGACCTGGCTGAGGGAGAAAAACGCGAGGCGTGTCGTCATTATCGGCGGGGGCTTCATCGGATTGGAAATGAGCGAGGCGCTGCATTCCGCAGGAATTGCTACAACCATTATCCACAAAGACGCTCTGCCGGCCAATCGCTGGGACGCGGCCCTTTCGGCCGTAATGCTTGAAGAACTTCAGCTAAGCGGTGTGGAATTTGTCGCGAAGGCCGAAGCGCAAGCGATAGAAAAAGGAGCGAACGCGCAACTGAGAGTAACAACGGATAAGGGTGCGTGGGAAGGCGATCTAGTGCTTTTGTCCATCGGCGTGAGGCCCGACGCGCGGCTGGCGAAATCTCTTGGCCTCAACATAGGCAAAACCGGCGCGATCGCCGTCAACTTTTCTCAGCAGACCTCTCTGGAAAATGTATATGCCGCGGGGGATTGCTGTGAATCGTTTCACAAAGTCAGCCGCCGCTGGGTGAATATTCCGCTGGGCGACATCGCCAACAAACAGGGACGTGTTGCCGGACGCAATATCGGCGGCAAACCGCTTACTTTTGACGGCATCGTCGGTGCGCAGTCTTTCCGGCTGTTCAATCTGGAATGCGCGGCCACGGGACTTTCGGAAAAAGAAGCCGTTGAGAGCGGCTATTCTCCGGTTAGCAACATGACCTGGGGCAACGCCATGGCGCCGCCAATGGGCATGAGCAAAATTGGCATGAAGCTGATTGCCGACAAATCATCAGGTAAATTACTAGGGGCGCAGGCCGTTGGCGTGGCCGGCGTAGTGGGGAGGATCAACACGCTCTCCGTCGCACTTTGGGCGGGACTGGATCTCGATCAGATAGGTTATCTGGATCTGGCCTATGCTCCTCCCTTCAGCGCGGCCTGGGACATCATTCATAACGCGGCTCAATCGCTTAGGCGGTCAATATAATAAAAGAAAATGAACAAATAATTAATAGAATTCCGGAAAACTCTCGATGGGTTTCTCAGTTTGAAATAGGCAGAAGCGAATGCATAACGAACAAATAGAATTATGGCAGCATCACCATCTTTTTAACGCCGAAAAAAAATCAATTGAAAAAAGCACGTTCATCGTTGTGATCATTACCTTTATCACAATGATTGCTGAAATTATGTTCGGCTGGATTTCCAATTCGATGGCCCTGCTGGCTGACGGCTGGCACATGGGAACGCACGCCTTCGCCCTGGGAATATCTCTGGTTGCTTACGTTATGGCCAGAAAATACGCGAAGGATCAAAGTTTTACATTTGGAACATGGAAAATTGAAATTTTGGGCGCTTACACAAGCGCTATTGTTCTGGGTCTTGTCGGCCTGATTATGATTTTTTCTTCTGTTAAAAGGATTATTCATCCTCTGAATATTTACTATAATCAGGCGTTGTTGATAGCGTTCATCGGTTTAGCGGTAAATGTTGTCTGTGCGGTGATACTCAATAGCGGCGGTCATTCTCATGAACATACGCACCATCATGAAGAGGACGAACATGCTTCCTCTACCCATCATCATGAAGATTTAAATTTGAAATCGGCCTATTTGCATGTTGTGGCTGATGCTTTAACGTCCATACTGGCCATTGCCGCGTTGCTCGGTGCAAAATATTTTAATTTCATTTGGCTCGACCCGTTTATGGGAATTGTAGGCGCGGGTTTAATTATTCACTGGTCATTTTTATTATTAAAAGAAACCGGTGACATTCTGCTGCAACGCGACATTGGTAATCCGATCGTTAATGAAATCAAGCATGAAATCGAATCGGATGGAGATTCCATCATCAGCGACCTGCATATCTGGAAAGTCGCTCAAAACAAATACGCCTGTATCGTGTCTCTGGTAACATCAAAAAATTATGCCATCGCAGACTATAAAAAGCGCCTGACGAAAGTTCATGAATTAGCGCATGTAACGATTGAAATATTTCAATGTAATGAAAGAACAGCAGCCTTACGAAGATCGGATCATAGCGAACATAAGAAATGAGGCTCTACGCGATCAACGCGAAGAGCCTCACTTTAAGAATAGCTTTGGGATTGGTTCGCAAAGCTATGAAGGGGGCGTCAACTGTAAATAAATTATTTCCGGTTACAGCATCTACTTTGTGTTGCCAGTCAAATAATCAATCATGGGTTGCGTGACCAGCGGCACAACATCGCCAATCATATGCGGCATCAGGTTGTCCATCACTTTCGGCATCAACTCGGGCATCTGTTCTTTCATATAATCAGGCATGGCAATTAGTGCGGAAACCCGTTCCAGCATCACCGGCATGACCTTTGGCATCATCATCGGCAAGAGCCTCGGAAACAGAATTGGAAACATGGGTTTCATCAAGGTCAGAGCACCGGGTATTTTCCCCATGGCTCTCATCATAGGCCCCATACCGAAAGGCATGGCGTCAATCAACTGCGGCCACATGGTTCCCATGAGATTGGCAAATCCTTGAGGCGTCATCAACGATATGAAGGCATCAAAGACACCCCACTGGCTATGCACATCCGGATTGGGATCGGGGAAATCATAACCGAGGGCATTACCGGCAAAATGCGCCAGATCGACAATTTCCAGAGGCATATTTTTCTTTTTTGCCGTGACGCGCAATTGCACCTCACAGCAAGGACAAAGAGCCAACACTTTTTGCGCTCCATTTTCTATTGCATCATCGAGCCTCGTTTTACCAATATCGGCGGCGATGGGCGGATCTTTAATCAGGGTGAGCACGCTGCCGCAGCAATGCCCTTTTTCCCGGTTATGTTGCATTTCCACAAAATTGACATTGGGAATCGCCTTAATCATGTCGCGCGGTGGTTCGTACACGCCGGAGGCCCGCCCGATATGACAGGAATCATGCCAGGTGACTGTTACCGGTTTCATATCGTTGGCTGGAAATACAAATTCGCCGGATTTGATTTTCTCAGCGATAATTTCCGAATAATGTTTGGTCTTAATATTATATTCAATGCCCAATTTCTTCGTCCATTCGGGATAAACCGTTCGCCACATCATATCGCAGGCCGGACAGGATGCGATTACGGTATCCGCGCCGGCATGTTTTACCACTTCGATATTTTTGCGCATGATATCCTCGAAAAGATCCCATTTGCCGGCCACCAGCATCGGTGTACCGCAACAATTTTCCGGTTTACCGGCATAGGTAAAATCCACACCGGCTTTGTCGAGCAATCTCACGGTTGCCATGCCGATATCATGCTCCACATAACTTACCGTACATCCGGCAAAATATACCGCAGGTGCTTTACGGCCAGGGCCATGTTTTTCCTTTAGATCTTCCGGAAACCAGTCTGCCCTGTTTTTCCGGTATCCGGCCCAGATATTTCCTTCATTTCGCAGTGCTTCAGCCATCATTTCAAACGGCGGGAAGGTCATCCGCTTTTCCTGATTAATCAATTTGCCTCGGAGCTTCATCCACGAAGGTTCGATAGGCAGAGCCGCCGAACAACGTAGATTGCAAAGCTCGCAGGTCGTACAAACCAGAAAAGTATCTACTTGTTCCTGCGTCCATTTCGCTCTTCCTTCCAGATATTCCCGCAGCCAGTACCATTTGCCGCGCGGGCTCTGGCTTTCCCAGCCGCGTCCGTAAAACTGATCACACTCTTCCACGCAGTAGCCGCACTGCGAACAGCTGTACGCATACCAGACAACATCCGCCGGAATGTCGCTCAAAGGATAACTCTTTCTCTCACCGATATGCGTGATGACGTAATTGCCGAAAGGCCTGATCAACGGTTCCAGTGCGGAACCTGCGCTCATGGCGCTGTCCATCAAGCTGTAGCCCATTACCTTCCCGGGATTGAAGATGCCCTTGCGGTCTATCTGATTCTTGAAGTTTTTCAGTCTGGACAACCGGTCTTTCCCCAGTACTTTTTCTGCCTTTGATTTGAAGTATAATCCCGTGGAGTAAGCTCGTCCTCCGTTTTTCTCGGCAATTTTCATGACGGACAAAGAAAGGCTGAACACAAGATTATAGCTGAATTTGCGCTGATCGGCGGGAATAAAACCCAGAATAACGACTTCCGGATTCCCGTCTTTTCCCTTGCGGATAATGGTTCCTTCCTTAACGATCGGCTGATTGATTTTATATTCAATTTCCGTCATGAAACGGCCCAGCTTCGATAAAGGTATAACAACTTCAGCCGGTACCAGACTGGGCCCAAGCCTCTTTACGACCATGATCTTGAAACGGTTTTTCCACTCGTGTTCCGCAATGCGTTCGCTGAGTATTTCTCCCTGGCAACGGCGCAATATCTCCGTCATTTTTTGCATAATTTGTGGTTTGTCTTTTTTCCAAAAAGCCAGAGTAGCAATGTAAGAGGCTGGAAGCAGAACCCTTTCCTCTACCGGATGTCCATTGTGTTCCATCAATGGTGAACGGTTTTTCATCTCCGCCATTCTGGGATTAATGAACACCAAAGACCATAAAGGCAGGTCGGCTTTAACGATGTCTTCTATTATTCTTTGAAGGTCGTCAGCGTCCGGACACCCGATGGCAATAATCTCCAGATCTTCGTTACGCTGGACCTTCATCGTCAAATCGATGATAAAACCGGTCGTGCCTTCGGCATCGGCAATTAAATCCAGATCTGGACCGCTAAAAACACGAACCGTACCATCCGGCATGACCACACGGGCGGAAACGACGTTTTCACGGAACCAGCCGTATTGATAAGATCCGAAACCGGCGCCGCCTTGCGCCAGCCAGCCGCCTACCGTTGACCCGGGATAGCTGGACGGATAAAGATTGACGGTTAGCCCTTCTGGGGCCAGGGTTGCATCGACTTTTTCCCACACTGCACCCGCCTGACAAGTAACCGTTTGGGCCTGTTTATCAATGGTCAAGATGCGATTCATCCGGAAAAAATCTACAACGACACCTTGCTTGACCGGTAAAACTCCGCCATAACCGGAAGATGCTTTTGCACGCGGCGTGAGGGCAATATCATTCTGCCGCGCCCAGTTCACCAGATCAACCAGTTCCTGTTCGTTTTGCGGCTGAACAATTGCATCCGGAACAGTATTGCCGATCAGAGGAGCAATCAAGGACGGTATTGCCGCGATATCATGGCTATACAATACGCGTTCCATTTCACTAAAATTAACGCGATTCCCAAATCTTTTTTCCAGAAATTCTTTTTGCATTCCGTCCATTGGATTCCCCCCTGTTTTTTGTTTTTATCAGGTCGTTTAATTTCAAATACAGATGCGGCTAACAAAATTTAAAAAGTGTATGCGATTCCCATATCGACAGCGAACTGAGACATTTCTGTTTCATAGGACACGATACCCTGCTCCATCATGTTGGAGCCGCTGATTTTCGCCGGCGGAGAATACATGCCACCGATGTTGAGAGTCATATTCTTGGTTAAGTTGAGGCCAAGACCTGCGGTAAAATGATGCTCGGATACGGCGGGGAAAGCCATATTCTCAAAAGCACGATCACTATTGAGCGGCATTTTCCCATAGTTGTAGCCGGCTCGCAGGGTTACCATCGGGTGAACCGCATATTGAATGCCGACTTTATAGACAACCTGATCGCTCCAGTCCATATTCCAGGGCATGGTCATACCGGTTCTAGCCTTGTATTCGGGAAGATTTCCTCCGACTGTTTGCGACCAGTCTATCCATTGAACGTCGAAGCCGATCACCAGATCCTTGATGGGTTTTATACCGAAGCCGATGGTTGCGCTCTGCGGCTGGTTAAACTCCAGTTTTTCCTCACCGGTGGCGGTATTAAATTTATAATCTTCAAAAAAGCTTTTTGTTTCGTAGGCCAATCCGATTTGCAGAAAGTCGACAGGTTTTACCAGCACGCCGAATGTTGCTCCATAGCCGAAAGACGATGCTCCCATATGCGGTTGCTGTGTAGGCCCCCCGGCATTAAATTCCATCGTCCCATACATAATGTTGACTGCGGCACCGACGGATATGATGTCGTTAATTTTGTAGGATAATCCCGGCGCAAAACGCATCTGTGAATAGGAAGTATAGGTGACGCCGCTGTAAAGATTACTTTTATAATCCACACCCATTCCCGCGACACCGTATGCTCCGATGCCGAATCTTAAACTATCATTGATGGGAATGATAAGACCGAAGGCCGGAACCGGTGATCCTCCGCGATCGGAATCTATTGAGACGTCATTATTTATGACCACCCCCGGACCGGCGCCGGTTGCTTTGTATTTTACCGACGGCTTGAAATATGAAGCGCCGAAATCAATTCTGCCGGGCAGGAAACTCATTCCCGCGGGATTTGTCAAAACCGAGGCCGCGTCCAGAGGAACGCCCACACTGACACCGCCCATGGAATCCTGAACGGGACCTAATCCAATCATCCGCATACCGTTGGTCGCGTAAGCGCTGCTTGTCATCAATACTACGGCAATGACACTCATTAATGAAAATGTAATAATTTTTTTCATAACCGCTCCTTTCTCTCTTCCTTCCTTTAAGGTTTCCGATTTATTATATGGGGCATTGTGGTATGAAGGTCTCCAACACCCCCCTCTTATAAAAAATTACAGGCTGTCTTGGCATGCCTTCTTCATGAGAATAATGATGACAAAATTCATTTCTTGTTTCCGGTGGTTTTGCGTTTTATCGATTTATTGCCTTGCATATCATTGGATGCTTTCACCAAACGGGAAACAACCCTTTCTCTTTCCACATGCTGTTCCACCAATACTTCCCGCATTAAAGTACAGGCCTGAATGATTTTGGGATTGGCAATCGAATAAAACAACTGCTGACCTTCACGCCGGGATTCGATAACCCCTTTTGACTTCAATACATTCATATGCTGCGTCATGCTGACCTTGCTTAAGCCCGTCTCATGCATAATGTCGCGGTTGGACATTTCTTTGTCTTTGATCAAGTTAATAATTTCCAGACGTTTTTCATTGGCAAAAATTTTACAAATATCGGCCTGAAGTTTAAAAATACTTTTCATCATTCCTCCATCCCTGTTCAAAAGATTGTCCATCATAACAGCGTTGCGATCGTAGGCTTCAGCCCGTCGATAGTTTGCTAGTTAATATATTTGCAAACTATGTAATTTATATTTTTATAGATGTCAACATAAATTTTATCCGGTGAAAGTATTGAGGGTAAAGAGGTGATCTGTCTATCTGTAATATCAGCGGGTTGCTTATTTATGATACGCTTTTCGGAAGCGTCATGTTCCTGTCCGCCGCATGACAACACAAAATCATGCAGATAAAAATAATTGACATCAATGCGTAATTTCCCTATATTCTCTGGTAGAGAAAAGGACGCATTGCCGGAAAAATCTCTCCCACGCCAAATGGATCTCTCTGTAAAAAGAATATACACTTTTGAGGAAATGATCATCAAAGTAAAGGTTCACCATGTCAGATCAAAGGCTTTCAAAGCGTTAACTGTGTGTTAAAAACAGTCAGCTAACAGGCAGAGGTCAAATCTATGAAAGTAATTATTGACCGTGATTTATGTGAAGGTATCGGGAACTGTGTAGCGATAGCCCCGGGAGTATTCAACCTGGATAAGCAGAATAAAGCGGTTGCAACCAATATCGAATCCGTAAGTCATGAAAAAATCATGGAAGCGGCTGAAAGCTGCCCGCTTGACGCGATTATCCTTCAGGATGATCAGGGTGAGCAGATTTATCCTTGAGGTCAAGGATAAAGCCCCCGGTTGACAAATATCAATTCATATTTAGATTATTATGGACGGGAATAACCGGGTTTTTTCTCATTAAATATGAGAATCATTTATTTGTATCAAAATTAAAAGAGAGGCCTTGAAGATGACAAAAGTTTATCTGGACCATTCTGCCGCAGCTCCCCTTTTACCGGAAGTCAGAGAAGCCATGATGCCGTATCTGGGCATGGATTTTGGCAATCCTTTATCTTTGCATGATTGGGGCGATGCTCCCCGGGATGCCCTTGAAGAGGCGCGCGTTCAGGTTGCGGCGTTAATCGGGGCGGCAAATCCCGAGGAAGTAATTTTCACCGCCAGCGGAACGGAGAGCAATAACTTTGCCATTAAAGGACTGGCTTTAGCCCAACAAAATAAAGGCAAGCATATTGTCATCTCGGCGATTGAACATTTTTCCGTAATGAATTCGGCGAAATTCATGGAAAAACTGGGATATGAAGTCAGCGAGGTGCCGGTTGACAAAAACGGTCTGGTTGATCCGGAAAACGTCGGAAAAGCAATTCGTCCGGATACCGTCCTGGTTTCGATTATGCATGCCAACGGCGAGGTTGGAACGATCCAGCCGTTAGCTGAGATATCTAAAATTACAAAAGAGAAGAAAGTCGTATTGCATACCGACGCCGTGGCCACGTGCGGCGCCATTCCGGTTAGTGTTAAAGAACTGGGAGTGGACGCTTTGAGTTTGGCGGGGAATCCGTTTTACGGGCCGAAAGGCAGCGCCGCATTGTGGGTCAGACGCGGTGTGCGGATACTGCCGCTGATGGACGGTGGAATTCAGGAAGGTGGACGCAGAGCCGGGACAGAGGACATTGCCGCAATCATCGGAATGGGAAAAGCGGCCCAAATAGCGGCACGCGATCTCGTGGAGAGAGGACAGAAATTAACCCAGATCAGAGATCAATTGATTAACGGACTTCCGGCGAAGATTCCACATGTGGTCGTGACCGGCGATCTGGTGAAAAGACTGCCGGGACATGCCAGTTTCTGTGTTGAATTTATTGAAGGAGAAGCAATGCTGATGATGTTGAACAGCCAGGGAGTGGCTGTTTCCAGCGGATCGTCCTGCACTTCCAGAGCGCTAAAAGCATCGCATGTTCTTCTGGCGATGGGTTACAATCATGAAATAGCGCAAGGTTCGTTGTTATTTACAATGGGAATTCAGAATAAACCGGAGGACATCGATCATGTTCTGAATGTGATGCCGCCTATCGTGGAGCGGCTCAGAGAGATGTCGCCCGTTTATTCCAAATTTATAAAAGCCAATAAAGGAGGCCAGTGAGATGCCGGTATATAGTGAAAAAGTAATGGATCATTTTATGCATCCGCGCAACGTGGGTGAGATCGAGAATGCCGACGGCGTTGGAGAAGTCGGCAACCCGGTCTGCGGAGATATGATGACTTTTTACATCAAAGTCAAAGACGGCCGTCTGGAGGATGTGAAGTATAAGACTTTCGGCTGCGGCGCGGCCATTGCGGTTTCCAGCATGGTGAGTGAAATGGCCAAGGGCGCGACGATTGAAGAAGCTCAAAAAATCACTCCTGAATCGGTCGCCAAGATGCTGGAAGGTCTGCCCAAACAGAAATTCCATTGCTCGAATCTGGGCGCCCAGGCTTTAAATAAAGCGATTGACGATTATTTGATCAAAACCGGAAAACTCAAGGCGGATGACAGTAAATGCTGTCCGTTCTGTGATCATGAAGACCGTGAAAATGATCCGGTCTGTCAACAAGGTTGTCAGGTCAATATTTCTGAGGCAAAAACATCCTGATGAACATTATAGAATTACCCCCGAAAAGGATTTGTATTGCCTGAAGGAGGAAAAGTTATGCCGGAAAAAGAAAAATTTACTCTGGTATTGTTCAGCGGAGATCTGGATAAAGCCCTGGCAGCCTTTATTCTGGCTACCACAGCCGCCAGTATGGGCATGGAAGTGACTATGTTTTTCACTTTCTGGGGCTTGAATGTCATCAAACGCAACGAGGGCCCGATCAGGAGCAAGGGCATTATGCGTAAGATGCTGAATATCCTGAACCGGGGTGGAGCCAGCCGTTTGAAGTTATCCAAATTTAACATGCTGGGAATGGGCACATGGATGATGAAAAAGCTGATGAAAGAATCCAAATATCCTTCCATTGATGAATTTATTGAGATGGCGAAAGATATGGGCATTAAGATGGTGCCCTGTTCGACTTCATGCGGAATTCTGGGACTGCCGGATGACGCGTTTACCGATGGCGTGATGAGTCAGGCCGGCGCCGCTTTTTTTCTGGCCCAGGCCAGAGAGTCGAAGACAACTCTGTTTATTTGATGAAATCGGGAGAGAAATATGAAAGCTGATGAATCGATAGATTGTTTTGGATTGATGTGTCCGATGCCGATTATAAAAACTGCCCAAACGGTTAAGAGGATGAAGGTCGGCCAGGTGCTGGAGGTTGTTGCGACGGATAAGGGCATCAAACAGGATATGCCGGCTTGGTGCAAAACAACCGGCAATGAATGTCTGGCCATTGAAGATAAAGGCGAGGAAATTAAGGTTTACGTCAAAAAAGTCAGTGAATAAAAAAAGCAATAGCAAAACCGGATATCCCTTCTTTGTGTACGTAGGAGTGTGGTAAAATATCTGCGCTTCATCGTTACCAATCCCCCCGCATATCTTCACCGTTACATTGGGGCAAGTACAAGCTTCATAGAATGCCTGTCCTGTGATATAATTAAAAGTCAGATTAAAAAATCATTATGGAGGAGTCATGATCAAAAAAATACTGGTACCCATTGATGGTTCCAAAACTGCACAGAAAGCTTTGGAATACGCGGTAGATCTTGCAAAGCAGACAGGAGCGCCAATTGTATTGCTGAGTGTGATCGATAAAAGCCCTTTTTATGGCGAACCGATTATCCCCTCTAAATCAACTCCGACACATCTGCAGGAAAATCTGGAAGATTATCTTATGCAGACCGCCGAGGCTTATGTTTCCAAGGCTGAAAAAATATGCAAATCTAAAGGAGTTGAGTCACGCAAGATTGTTAAGGCAGGACATCCGGTGGAAGAGATCATCAAGACAGCAGGGGCTTTGAAAGTGGATCTTATCGTATTGGGTTCTCATGGGAAAAGCGCATTAAAGGCTGCGCTTCTCGGCAGTGTGGCAATTGGAGTAATGCACACGGAGAAAAAAATACCTGTTCTTGTCGTAAGACGATGAAGCGCAAATTACTCAATCAGAAAATAAAATATAAAATCCTGCTTACGCGGGCTCTAAAAAGCGGCACGGCATAGCCTAAATCTTTATGACAGGGAGAACATTCTATGGCAGAGAAGCTCAAACCACCCTATTTGAAAAAGGACGAAACGCGGGGTGACTACCAGGTCTGGATAGTCGATGGCGCATACATACGCGGTCACATTGATGAGGAGTTCACGAACTTCGGCCAACACTACAGGTATCACTACATACCAAAGAATGAGTTCTGGATTGATCAGGAAGCAAAGCCCGATGAACATTTGTTCTTCATCGAACATTTATTAGTGGAACATGATCTCATGGCGAAAGGTGTCTCCTATGATGATGCAATCACAAAGGCAGATCTGGCTGAACGCAGAATAAGGCGACGGGCCGGAGACGTCCGCAAGGTGACGCATAACGGAAGAGAGCTGCCTGATGCCAAGGCGGTGCATGAAAGCCTATGGAAAAAATTGGAGAATGGCGTCAGTGTATGGATTGTGAATGGCCGCCTGGTGCGAAGCGTATTCGATATTGATTTCACGGCTGGAGGTCACGACCACGTTTACGAATTTGTTCCGAAAGGGGAGGTCTGGATCGACAATGATATAGAGGAGAAGGAAAGGGGATTTGTGCTGTTGCACGAGTTGCATGAACGCAATCGCATGGCGGAAGGTTTGCCTTACAGCAAAGCACACAACGAGTCCAGCCGCCTTGAATTCCAGTCCCGCCACCATCCTGATGAACTGCACGACGCGCTGGCGGCTGAAGGCTGGGCGTGATTTCGATCCGGTGATCATTATTTGCCCAACCGGAATAGTTAAATTTTCATTGCCATAAAGAATGCGCACATGCATGATCAGGAGAGGAGCAGCACAATGAATGATAAAAAAGTACGCGATACCGCCGAAAAACTTTTCAGCTCTAAATACGAAGAGCTGACGAAACAGGAAAAGCATGTTGCTCATCATATCACCGAAAGAACCCCGATTTCGACAAATATCATTCAGGATCTTTCCGGGCAACTTACTTTTGGCCAGAAGATGGCTGACAAGGTTGCTTCTTTCGGCGGTTCCTGGCTCTTTATCTCAATATTTATGGTTGTGCTGGTAATATGGATTGTCCTGAATTCGTTTATCCTGATCAGGCTTAACAGCTCGTTTGATCCGTATCCGTACATTCTGCTTAATCTGGTTTTATCCATGCTTGCCGCCATTCAGGCTCCGATTATTCTGATGTCTCAAAACCGGCAGGCCGATAAGGACAGGCTGACAGCGGAACACGATTATGAAGTCAACTTAAAGTCGGAACTGGAAATAATAGGGCTGCATGATAAAATTGATTCCCTCAGAGAGAGGCAATGGAAGGAACTGATTTCCATTCAGGAGGAACAGCTAAAGCTTTTGAGGCAATTAATTGAAGATATGAAGAAAGCTTAAATAGGCCTGTTATCGTTGTTAAGAATGACAAATATCTTCGTAAGGAGACTAAAAGCTCATGAAAACTTTCAGCATTCATAAACGCGCAGAAGCGTTGCTTGATACTCAACCGGAGCACTTTATAGAACACGCGATCACGGAGTTTGTGCGCACAAGTCCCGCAAACCGTCTGGATTCTTTTGGCGGAGAACCGATATTCGAAAAACCGCTGGTGGGATTTGCCGACGGCGATGATCCGCTGTTTCATGAATATAAGAGAGTTGTTCACGAAAGTTATCTCCTGCCGCGTGAAATTCTCGGACTTCACCTTGACGAAAAACCAAGATCACAAGCCCCTGATCTGGAAAGCGTCAGTGTTATTTCTTGTGTTTTCCCGATCAACAGAGAAACCCTGAAGGCTAATGCCCGGGAAAAAGAAGGGCCGTCTCTGCGCTGGAATCACACGCGCTGGAAGGGGCAGGATTTAATCAAAGAGTTATCCCTGCATCTGGTATCCATTCTGGAGACAATGGGTGTTTGCGCTGTTGCGCCGGAGTTATCGCCTTTCTTTAAGATTCATTTGTTGCCGGCCGGCTTTGCTTCCAACTGGTCGGAACGGCATGCGGCTTACGCCGCAGGCCTGGGAACCTTCAGCCTCAATGATGGTTTTATTACCGCCAAAGGCCTGGCCATGCGCTGCGCGAGTGTGGTTACGAATCTGAAACTGAAACCATCGGTAAGACCCTATGCCAACCATCAGGCGAACTGTCTTTTTTATGCCACGGGAAAGTGCGGTCAATGTATCAACCGTTGTCCCGGCGGCGCAATCAGTGAAAAGGGGCATGATAAACTCAAGTGCTTTGCGGTACTGTTTGAAAAGCAAAAGCCATGGATGGAAGGCGCCCACGGGCAGGGATATATCGGGAAGTACGCGGGGTGCGGATTATGCCAGAGCGGCGTTCCCTGTTCCCGGCGCATTCCTGTAAAAGAAGGAGATCGGCAATAATCAGCCGGAACAAAGGCGCCGCCGTTATTCAGGGAGAGTCACAATGCAAGAAAACGAAGATGCTGGAAATCAATACAACTCCATTATGCTTACTGATTATTTTTTATCATTTTCGTGAAACATTTTATCCCACAGGTATTTAAATCCGGGTGTCAGTTTTTCCGTCAGGTTCATCGGCAGTATTTGTTTCATCGGATATCCAATGTTCATAACGCCGCCGGTTTTGAACAGATTTTCCATGATGTAGAAAATAAGATTCGCGGGCAACCCGACGGCAATCTCGTCCTCTGATACAGCGCCGAAAGACCGGTCTCCGGCGCCGGGTATCACTACCTCCGGCTTTTGTGTAAGATAAGGCAAAAGACCTCCCTTGACGCAGGATTCTTCGAATCCTTCAAATTTAGACATCGGCGTGTATTTGTGTTCATAACTCAGGGCCTGGATAATGTGGGTTATCTGAAGTCCGTTACCGTAGATTAAAATTGAATCGGGTATAAAGGATGTTTTCATTACAGGCGCACAAACAAAGCCGCAATACTCAACAGGTTTGGAAAAATAGTCTTCTCCAAGAAGTTCCGTCAGCGCGCCGAATCTTCTTTTTTCCGCGTCAATATCTTTATGCCAGCCTTGCTTTACCTGACTTTCGATTAGATCATCAAGCTCAACCGGCAGCCATCTGTGCATGCCGGTTGACGGAGTGCAGAAATTGTCTTGTGCCGTCATGGCTACGGTCATTCCCCAGTGCCGTGACTGGCTGAATGCCTGACATAAGGCCAGTTTCTGTCCGAAAGCGGAAGGCCTTGCCGCATTTGCGGGGATCTCATCCATATTTTTAATATATTTGATCGCTACGGGGTAGGTCGATAAATGAAGTTGATGATACAATTTTTCACCGCAGGCTTTGTATTCTTCAATAGTATTCATTTCCGAAATCTCCTTTAGTTATTTTTTAATCGATATCCGGGAAGCAAATTTAATAATGATATCTGACGGCAGACGTGTAAGCAAACCATTGCTGACGCGGTGCCAGAATAGCAAAGATTTAGCCATAATGCCCGGTACAACGAGAAACTTTTTCCTTTTGATGCCGCGGACGATAGCTTGCGCCGCCTGCTCCGGCGTCAACAAACCGGCAAGGTTTTTCACGATGCGTGCCTCAGGTGGAAGTGTTTTAGCTTCTTCTTCAATAAAAGGTGTTTTGACTTCGGGCGGACAGACCAGCGTAACGGTAATATTAAAACGTTTCAGTTCGCTGCGCAGACATTCGGAAAAACCGACAAGAGCATATTTGGTCGTGCTGTATAAACTATAGCCGAACATGCCGATCAGTCCGGCCACGGAAGAAATATTGACGATATGGCCGCCGCCTTTCTGTTTCATAAAAGGGAGTATGGCGCTGACGGTGTTTCGGGTACCATACACATTTATTTTCATTGCTCTGTCGAATTGCTCATAGGAAATATTTTCAAAATAATCTCCCGATCCGACACCCGCGCTGTTTATCAGTATGCCGGGGATACCGAATTTTTCGACGGCGAGTTTGATCTTTTCCTGCACATCATTGTTGTCCGCGACATCCATGGATAGGGTGTTAACGCTCTGTAATGTTTTGTCGATACGTGCTTCAATATATTTGCATGCCTTGTCCAGCGAAGGCTTCCCTCTGGCCATAAGAACCAGACTGCATCCTTGTGATGCCAGTAAATTTGCCGTTGCCAGTCCGATGCCGCTGGACCCGCCGGTAATGAAGGCGAGTTTGTTGGAAAAGTAAGCCATCATATTCCTCCTGATGAATTCCAAATTTTATGAAACTCAGATGGGCAAGCGAAGTTCCTGTTTCACCGGTTACCCAAACCGGTTGGACCATTTTCCCCTGAGCGCTTGTTGCTCGATTTCTCTTGTCCTATTAATAACTGATTAGCTGTTTATCCCGGTATCCGCGAATATAGCTTTACATCTTTCCAAAACGGTATTGTCGCGGAAAGAGGTCATGATTTTAACGTTTTTATAAGGATCGTCAACGCCTACTTTATCGCTTTTTTCATGCCATAGCGGATTATACGCAAGCAGGGCCGCTTCGGTAATATTCAGGCTTTTTAGAAAAGCAGCGATTCCCCGAATATTGCTTTCAGAGTCAGTCATATCAGGAATAAGGGGTGTTCGCGGAAGAAGAATCTTTCCGTCGTTGGCAGCCTTTTTAGAAAGCTGCATGAAATTATCCAGTATCTTCTCATTGGATACACCGCAGTATTTTTCATGAGCCATGCTGTCGATTATTTTTATGTCAAAATAAATAATATCCAGATACGGATAAAGCATGTCCATGAATCTTTTCATGTCAAATAAACCGCAGGTTTCCAGCAGTGTGTGAATATTATGCTGTTTGAGCGCCCTCAAAATTTGGGAGGTAAATTCCATATACAGGGTGGGTTCGCCTCCCGAAAGGGTTACACCGCCGCCCGATGTATCGAAAAACGGTTTGTCGGGAAGAATCTTTTTCATAATATTTTCAACGGACATTTTTTTCCCGACTTTGTCGAGCGCGCCGGATGGGCATGCGTCAACGCATAAAAAACAGAGATTGCACCTGCTCCGGTCGATATAATATTTATTGTCCGGGGAGAGTGCTTTTTCCGGACACACATCGCGGCAGGCGCCGCAGTTTACGCACACCTTGCCGTCAAATGCTATTTCGACAGAAGATTTTTTACTTTCCGGATTGTGACACCAAACGCAGGAGAGAGGACATCCTTTATAGAATACGACGGAGCGAATGCCCGGCCCGTCATCAAGGCTGTTGCCTTTGATTTCCAGAATTAAAGGGGTCTTCATTTCATTTTTTGCCATAAATAATACCAATTCTAAATCAAAGCGCTATTTTTGTTGGCGTCGTTGTCGGCTTCCTCAACGTATGTACACAATACGCCTCGTCGTCTCCGCCTAGCCGCCGCAATATCATCTTTGATTTAGAACCGGTAGGCGGCTTGATAAAATTATATGCCGAATTCGGCCCTCTCAATCAGCTCGATCTGCATGTCCCTGTTGAGGGTCACAAAATAGGCGTTGTAACCGGATATGCGGACCAGCAGATTCTGATAGTTCTCAGGATGCTCCATGGCGTCCCGGAGTGTCTTTGACGACACGACATTCAACTGGATCTGCATGCCGCCAAGATCGCTGTATGTTTTTACGTATGAATAAATGTTATCCACGGTTTTTTGATGAGACTCTTCGGCGCTGGGCACGACCTTTACATTAAAAGCGATATTGTTGTTCATGTTTTCCGGTTTTAATTTGGCAACATCGCGGATGTTATCCAGAATACTTTTCGAGGCGTGCGGTTCGGGCGTCAGTCCGGGAGTAAATGCTTTGCCGGCCAGTCTTCCCGAAGGAAGTGCCCCGGTCAGGGTACCGAACGCCACATGGTTGGACATGGACCAGAAACCCGCTGTATATTTGCCGCCGCGATAATTTGTATGTTCTATGAAAATATCGTGGGCAAGCTTCGTTACGCGGTTGGCGGTCGCCAGTGCTTCTTCGTTCCCCGAGCCGAAAAGTGTAATCTTGTTTTTTATCAAAGCGAGCAAAGCAGGATCATTTTTAAAGTTTGTGTTAACGGCATCCAGCAGTTGTCCGAAAGCTATTTTTTTCTCTTCAAAGACGAGTTTCTTGATCACCATCAGTGAATCGGTAATATCGGCAAGACCGATGCAGGCGGTTCCTGATGAGTTGTAAAGAGCGCCGCCTTTGGTAACGTCTTTCCCGCTTTTCAGAGAACCTTCTATCAGGGCGGAAATAAAAGGGGTCGGGCGGATAGCCTGATGAGCCTCGCCCAGAAAATTGTTGTATTCGCACGTTTGATCCGCCAGGAAACGAAGTTGTGTCGCAAAAGCATTAAAGAACGATTCATAGTCCTTAAAGTCTCCGGCCTTGATGTCTCCGGTTTTGGGACCCAGATCCCAGCGCATCAAAGGATGCCTGCCGTTATTGAGCGCCATTTCGAAGGCCGCCACCATATTAAACATCATACAGTTGGTATGGCCGATATGGCGGCCGGAAAGCGTTGGTTCCACGCAGCCGGTTGCCGACCAGTCGCGCAGATGTTCGGCCGGATAATTAAATTCCGCGAGCGACGCCATGACAGCCTCATCATTGTGAATCGAAGGCGTCGCGGTGGTATTTAAATTGACCTCGCAAAGACGTTTTAGATAGGCCGTGCTGTTTTTACTCCTGTTGTAGCGGGCGTTAACGTTGGGATCGCGAATGGAGAGCATTTCCGTGACTTTCAAAAAGATGTAGGTCATATCATTGACCGCGTCCTCGCCTTCCGGCGTCACGCCGCCGAGAGTAATGGCCTGATCGGAGGATGAGCCGCCGAACAGATAGTTCCCGATATCCGGTATGAGAGGCAGGTGATCTGTGCAGCGCATATAAAAGCAGCCGATCAGTTCGATGGCGTGTTTTATATATTGCTGTTTATCCCTTTCGTTTTTTAGTTTTTCCATGTCAGCCGTAAAATAAGGCTGCAGCCATTGATCGAGGCGTCCCAGAGAAAATCCGGCGTTGGTGTTTTCCATATGCACCCCGATCCACATAATCCACATGGCATTGACAGCTTCATCGAACGTTGTGCAGGGATTTTGCGGAACGCGTCCGCAGATGCCGGCAAGATGAAGCAATTCGTTTTTGCGAACGGGTTCCGTTTCCTGCCTGACGAGCCGTTCGGCTTCTCCCGAAAGATTTTTCGCATAGGCATTGATTCCCTCGAGGCTGATTTTCATTGCCCGGAGCGTATCGAGCTTTTGCTGTTCGGATTTTGGCGTTTCGCTTAGTTCCTTATCTATCTTCGCTATGATGCCGTTTGTTCCCAGTTTTAATATTTCAGGATAATTCAGGATGGTGTGAGACAGCGCAACGGTTTTCCACAGGAAACAGGCGGCAAAACGCTCATCGAGTTTCTGGCAGGTAGGATATCCTTTATGATCTCTTACCCATTCGCGAAAATTGCGCCCGATCCAGAAAGGAAAAACTTTGTTGTGAAGCACATCCATGGTTTCAGGATCGACATCATAGGGGTTCAGCGGCCTGTAAGGCGCGGTAATCAGTTCCGGCCAGATCATTGTGCCGTGCGCGTCCGGGTAGATGATGACGCCTATTTCCTTGGTGGTATTGGTTCCGGCAATAAGATCGTTTTTTCTGATCAGGGGTATTTTATTTTCCATCAGATATTTGAACGCCTGCGCCTGACGCAGTTCGGGAACCAGGGCCTTGCCGTTTTTGTCGGTTTCAAAACCGTTTTCTCTGTAGTATCGGGTCAGAAGCTCCGGCCGCTCATGACAGATGGCCGCACGGGTTTTTAAATGGATGTCCAGAAAGTCCTTTACTCTCGGAAAGTCATTCAAGGAATATTCCGCGAGATAGGGGTCGGGTAAAAACTTAACGCCCGGATCGACGGCGGCGGCCTTAAGTTGCCGCAGCGATCTTCCCTCGATGCTGTTTTTTGCCGCTTTTGCCGAATCATACTTTCGCTTCTCCGTTTTAGTTTCTTTTTTCAGCTTGGCAATATGGATGTGTTTTAAAAGAAGCGAAAGGTAAAAGTTGATTAATTGAAGATAACCGAGGTTGCCGCGGGTAACGATTCTGTTTTCCATCAGGGCCAGCATCAATCGGTTGGGAGGCAGGGTGGCCGCATCTTTGACAGCGTCTTCATCCGCAAAGATAAGCTGGGCGTCCGGTTTTTCCGGAATGTTATTTAAGACACGGACCTTTCCGTTTTCAAACGCCATCGCCTGTTCCACACTGCCGTTTTCTGTTTTTATACCGAAGGTAAAATTTATCCAGCCGTCATCGCACTTGAGGTATTTGTTTAATGACGGCCGCGTATTGAAATTAAAGGCAAAAAATTTGAAAAAAAGACCGGCCAGGGTGTTCATAAAACTTTTTTGGGCGCTTTGCTGTGATGTTTGCATGATTTGCCTCCATGTAATAATGTTCCTTCATGTTTCTCTCTGAGTTAAAACAGACCTTTTCCCCGATCCAAACGCTCTTTCATACGCAGCATGTCTTCTATCAGGTTAGCGGTTCGTTTCTCTATAAAGGTTTCCACATCGTCCAGCACTTCATGGTATAAACGGCTGTTATGCAGTGTGATAAGGCCGTGCATATCGGACCAGAATTTACCAAGCTGATAAGTCAGGAATTGATCCTTGTTCTTTCCCGTTACGTTCATATAGGTACTGATGGGTTCGAAAAAGAGAGTGAAGATTCTTATAGAAATTTGTTTTTCACTGTAGGCAAGGGGTTCCATTTCCGTACCCACGTAATCCAGGTATTTGGGTGTGTGCAGATTGAACATGATATCATAGTAACTGGGATTGTTCAGACCAAATTCTATATAAGCGTGAATCATGGCTTTAATCCTGTCTTCAATTTTTTTTAAGGGGGCTGAGCGTTTTGTCAGCAGATCGTAAAGCTTCTCAAATCCTCTGATCCGGATCATCAGATTGATTTCATCCTTATTGGTATAATAATTATAAATAGTGGTGGCAGTAATGCCTAAACGGGAGGCTATTTTACGGACGCTGAGATTGTTAAATCCTTCTTTGATAATGATCTCGAGAGCTGTGTCTAAAATCCGTCCCCGGGTTTTTTCAATCTCTTGTTTTGTCATGGGTGCTTTCGGCATCAGAGACCCCGCATCTTTAAAATATCAGTGTTAAGATAACAGTGTTATTTTAAAAAGTCAAGAGATGTTTTGGCTTGCCCCAAAGGTATGCCCGGAATAATTTATTTGGGGTGAGTGTGAGACGTCTTTGGATAAGAAATTAGGAGGGACTCAAGCGGCAATACAGATGATATGAACAGTTAATACAAACCGGTTGATAACTCTGTGAATAACTATGTTCATAACTGAGGATCAAGAATAAAAGAAAGATGTGAGTTGTTAAATTAAAATATAATAATATTAAATTATTAATAATGTCGTCCGCAAAATTAAGTTAATCCGTTTATCATTATTACAACAATTCCTTGACATTACGAAATTGCGGAGTTACCATCTTAGTTGAGAAGGTAATTCGTTATAGCCTGTAAATTAAAGTCATCAGTTTTGGATGACGGCACCTTCGATGGTGTGTTGAAGACTAAGGAGAAGATTTGGTGGTAAAAAAAATGCATAAGAATGTGAGTAAGCAAGAAGAACAAGAGAAAATTCATTATGCTCTCCCTGTTAAGCGTGCTCTTGGCCGCATCCTGATAGATGGTGCGTTTATTGACTCCAAAGCTCTCGATGCTGCACTCACGGAGCAAATGCGAACAAACAAACTGCTGGGCGATATCCTTCTTGATATCGGCGCGATCGATCGGGTGGAGCTTGACGCCGTGCTGATGGTTCAGCGTGATTTTTCAACAATCGAGGATGCCGTCCATACGGCTGCGGGTGTTCGCCGCATGCTGGGAGAATTACTGATGTCGGCGCGTCGTATCACGCAGAGTCAACTTAATACCGCCCTCGATGAGCAGAAGAAATCTGGTGAAAAGTTGGGCGAGGTGCTGGTTCGCCTTGGTTTTCTCAATCAACGTGAACTCGATATTACTTTGTCCTTCCAGTCCCGTCTGGGTGAAGGGCGGGGGCCTTCCTGCCTGTCGCTGGGAGAATTGCTTGTTTCCGCCGGATATATCACACTTGAACATCTTAACGACGCTCTGTATCGTCAGCGCGGAAGCAATAAGAAACTCGGCGAGGTGCTTGTTGAGGCGGGACATGCACAACAAAACCATATCGAGCATGGTCTCCGGATTCAGGAAAAACTTGTTGCCGCGGCTCTGATTGCCGCCCTGTCTCTGGCGCCGGTCTCAGAAGCAACGGCGACGCAGTCATCCACGCAAGCGATGAGCACGCAGATCCAGGTGACCGCGAGGGTGCTGGCGCGGGCGAGCATGCAAGTGCTGCGGCAACCGGCAGAACTTGTGGTCACGGATGCCGACATTCGGCGTGGTTATCTGGATGTGAATGCAGGTTCTCTTGTTGAAATAAAGAATAACAGCAGAGCAGGAATATTTATGACTTTCGAGACCCGCGGTTTGCCGTTTAAGGAAGCCCTGGTAAGTGGTATCGGTAGAGAAGTGTCGCTGGGGCCTAATGGCGGAATTATCACCCATCATATTACCGGCACGTCTATCGTGGCGCTTAACTATCGTTTTATTTTTGATAAGTCGTCACAGGCAGGAACGTATGCGTGGCCTCTTTTACTTTCTGTGAGCCCCGTGGAATAGAGAGTTATTCAAAACTGCATAAACCTGTAATGATGCATCTTTGTTTCCCCTACCGTCAGTCGAATCTTTTCTTTCAAGTCTATTCTTTTCAATAGGTTAGGTTGATTCCTTCCGTATCGACCTGAAAATTAATTCTTTTAAACATCCATATTATCTATGTCACTTAATTATTTTATAGATAAGAACTCATTCTAAATATAAATGACTCCTTAATTTACTTGACAAGACAATATTCATTTAATAAAGTCGCGCGACTCTTCAATCGGTATGTTGTTTCTCGTTCTGTTCAGCACGTTTCTGACAAAAGTCTAATTTGAAAAAAATTTAGAAGAAGTAATGAATCTTAATCATCTTAAAACATAGGTGATTATTTGAAGTAAAAGACGCTGTAAATTTAATTAAAGAAAGTTTAAAAGTTCTAAAATTTGACCGAAAATTACCTACAATAATTGTAGATAGGGCACCAACATTTGCAGTTTTCCGGTTAGTCGAGAAAAAGTTCTCTCGCAAAAGATTATGACTGATAACAAAAAAGTTAACTTAAATAAACACATTGGAAGGATATGGGCTAAAGAACGAAAATATTATCAATGTGCATAGTAATGGCATATCTCTTGCTTTAGTTGCAATAGGCATTGTTGGAATAACCTGGTGATTAGAGTACAAGATAATAAGGTTATTATTTTATACAAATTAAATTTTACGAACAAAAGTGCTGAAACTGAATGATCGTAAAAAAAGTTTAGTGTTACACAGACAAAAGGAGGAAGTTATGAAAAAAAGTTTAGTAATTTTGGCGGCAATGGCTTTGGTTATTGCAATGGTAGGCGGGGTGTTTGCAGCTGATGCAAAATCAGGAGATGTAGCAGTTAATGCTTCTGTCAGCGTGAAATGTAACGATATCGCAGGCGGTCCGTTGGATCTGGCTATTGATCCCTCGACCACGAGTGCCGTGGCCTCTACAGGTACTGCAGCCACGGTACAATGCACAAGGACTACACCGTTCACAGTGACAGCTGATAGTCTAAACGGTGTGGGTGGGGCAACTGGAACAAGCCCACTCACCGGAGCTCTGAAAGATACAGTTGGATCTAATAGCAATATTCCTTACACTTTAGCTTTTACAACCAGTTTTACAGGTGCGGGTTTCGGGAGTGCTACCCCGACAGAACTTGTTGCAGCGACCGCAGCGTCTGTCACAGCAGCAGCTGCACAGGCTTCACAGGCGGGAACATATCAAGATACAGTTACACTGACAATTTCATATTAGTCTTTAAAATACAGTAAATGAAAATCACCGGCAGGGGAGTTCCCCCTGCCGGGAGATAAATGAAAACAATCAACTGAATAACTTAAGGTTGCAATTATGAAAAGATTTATGACATTGTTGGCTGTAATGGCGATATTAGTTTTTGTGGCAAATACCGTATGGGCATCGGGAAGCACGACAGTAACTCCGACGGGCACTGTAAGCAACACCTGCACGTCGACAACAAGCGGAACTCTCGCTTTTGCGATTGATCCGTCAGGTACGGGGTCGCTCACGCCGGCAACAACTGATGCCGGCAATTCTTCGCCGTCGATAAAGTGCACGAAGAATTCATCGCATGCCGTTTCCTGCTCGTCGGCGCACAGCAATCAACTGACCATCGGTAATGACGGTGCGACCGATCCGATCGCCTATACAATAACGACCTGTGGAGCGTCCGGCTCGCTAACCGGAAGCGGTTTTTCGACGACAACGTCGATTCCGGTGGGAATTACGATTACCCAGGCGGCCTATCAGGATGCGCAGGCCGGCGCTCATGCCGATACCATTACGGTAACGATCACGTATTAGTCGTTCATTAAGATTAAGAAACCGGGAAGTTTCTATGAAAAAGATACTTTTAACTGCGGTCGTGATGGTCATTGTCACGGTCGTGGGAGGTGAGATAAAAGCGGCAGGATCGGCGGAGCTTTCTTCCACGAACATTGTGGTGAATGCTCAAGTTCTGGGCACATGCGAGGAAGCCCAGCATGGGGCATTTCCTAATCCGCTTACGATCGATACGCAGACGGCAACCGACCAGACCTTTGCGCCGAGCGCCGATGAACTGGTCAGATGCTCCAATGGCATGGTCTTTACAGTTAAAGTATCCAGCGCCAACGGGACCGCCGTGGGCCAGACCTGCACTTCGGGCGGCGTAAGCGGCATGGTTCTTAAATCCGCCAGCTGGCCTGCAGACATGGTCGAATATGTTTTTATGTGCGCGGGTGACACCGACGGCGCCGGTCATTTTACCGGGGCTGGATACAACACATCGAAAGCCCTCGGCATCAGTATAAAGGTTTTGCAGGCCAACGCGCAGACGGCCTTTGCTCATGCCGACTATTCGGATACGGTGACGCTGACTCTCTCCTATTAGAGAAAGGATAACCGGTGTCCCGATTATTGAAACGCAGCCTGTTTGCCTGAAAAGGATCATTGCATTAGGCGGCGTTTTTTATTATAAAATTCATAAGGTGTTCAGTTATGAAGCGAATGAGCTTGAAAACAGGATGTATAATTTTAATCTTATTATCGGTTGCGCTGATTTGCACACCGCAAGGGGCTCATGCTGCGATCAATTGTTGCTCCGATAATACTTGTTGGTGGACCGGGGGAGGATATTGTTCGAGAGGAGTATTGGATTTCGGCAGTATTGATCCGTCTTCGACTGGCAATAAAATGGCCACAATAACGACCAATCAGTATTTCACTTGTGGTGGTAACAGGACCTGGAACGCTTCATACACCCCCGCCTCATTGACATTGACCGGTCCGGTTGGAGGCTCAATCGCTTATACGATAGGCTACACCGCATCATCGTCATGCAGGGGCACCACAGAAACCTTGCTGACGAATACTTCCACAATACAGCAGACGGATTATCAAGACGCGCCTGCAGGTAATTATACCAATAGCTCTGTAGTCACATTTACTATTACTGGCGACGGCGGTGCAATTTATCCGATCCTGGCAGTTGCTTCGGATGTTAAAGCAACTATTATAAACACATGTGGTTCAACAGCAAGCGGAACGATGTCTTTCAATATCGATCCGTCTGGTTCGGGAGCGCTTACGCCGACAACGACCGATTCGGGCAACACTTCGCCTTCAATAAAGTGCACAAAAAATTCAACGCATGCAGTTTCCTGTTCGGCTTTACATGGCAATCTGAGTATCGGCAATGACGGTGCGACCGATCCGATTGCCTACACGGTGACAACCTGTGGATCATCAAATTCCATAACCGGTAGCGGATTTTCTACCGCAACATCGATTCCTGTCGGATTAACAATTGCCCAGGCGGCGTATCAGGATGCGCAGGCCGGCGCCCATACCGATACCATTACCGTCACGATAACTTATTAAACAGGACAGGCCGTTACCGTAATTCGTAAAAAATAATGGAAGAGGAGTCCTTGACAAGGCGTTGACTGGCAAGTATACTGAAAAAGCATTATTCATAATCTGTTATTCTGAGTTTTAAATAAAGTTGTTTAGTTGTTTAAATGCTGGAGAAAAATCTCAATCAAAAGACGGAGACGTGGCATGAGGAAAATTTTCTTTAAAGGATTTGAGGCGTCAGTCAAAAAATACGCAGGATTAACGGCCGGTTTATTTTTTGCGGCCATTCTGATTTCTCCGGCCTGGGCGGCGGACTTTCAGGTGCAGCCGACGACGATGGATCTGGGCGGCAATGTAAAAAGCGGCGTATTCTCCGTGATCAACAATAGTAAAGAAAAAATCAATTTTCAAATATCGGTTAAAGAGTGGAACCAGGACGAAAAAGGCAAGGACGTATATGCGGATACGAAAGAGATTGTGTTTTTCCCCAATGTCATGACCGTGGAGGCTAACGAACAGCGGGCTGTCAGAATCGGAATCAGGACGCCGCCCTCCGTCAGGGAAAAGACTTATCGCCTTTTCGTGGAAGAGATTCCCTCACCGAAAAAAGCACCGGATGTGAAGATCGAAGGAAAGGTAAAGGCCGGCGTCACGATAGCCTTTCGGTTCGCAATGCCGATTTTTGTCAAACCTTTGAAGCCGCAGGAGAATTATGTTATTGACAAGATCGAAATGTCCAAGGGCGCAGTAAAGACCATTGTCAAGAATAAGGGAAATGTTCATGTTAAATTGCGCGCTGTGAAATTCAGCGGAAAAACTGCCGATGGGAAAGAGTTGTACGCCAAGGAAGTTGCCGGCTGGTATATCTTAAGCGGTTTGTCCCTTGCTTATGAAGGAGACGTCCCGCAAGATGTCTGCGGAAAGCTGACGACGATCGATGTAAGCGCTCAAACGGAAACCGGCAATGTCAACGGTACAATGAATGTTCAAAAGAATATGTGCGTACAATAATCTTTGGCGAAAAGTTGAAAAATTATTCAGGGAGATACGCAAAAAACATAATAACGGGAAAATTAATTATGGCAAAATGTCTTTGATCCCATCGTACAAAAAGACATTATTTTTTATTCCCGTTGTAATCCTGTTGGGTTCCTTTTTAACCTCCGTCGCATTTTCAGCTGAAGAAAAAGCCGCTGAGCCGATTACGGTTCCTACTGTATCCTTGCCGGTTAAAAGCAAGCCCTCAAACGGCTCAACGATTCCCGCATCTGCAAAAGACACAACGCAAATAGTTGTAAATTTCATTGTTAACACGGAGCCGAAAGGTGATTTTTTCGCCGAATTGGACAACGAGCAGAATTTATTCATACGCATAGAAGATGTCAAAACCCTGAAGTTGCAATATGCCGAGAATAAGGTTGTCATTCTCCGGGGAGACGAACAATACGTTCCCCTGAGCGCTCTGCTTGATGTTACATATACTTTCGATGAAAAGAAACTCACTGTTGCGGTAATCGGTAAAACAACGGAATCGGGGAGGACCGCCACCGATCTTTTTGCACTTCAGGCTGCGGCTAAAAACATCTACTTCCCGCGGGAAACAAGCGCCTTTCTTAATTATGGACTGGCTTATTCCTATACGAACACCGACGGATTTCAATCTTTTGCCATTACGAACAAACTGGGCCTGAGAGCCGGAGATGTTTTTTTTACATCCGACTCGCTGTACACCAAAACGGAAACCAGTGATAATTTCGTGCGTCTTCAGAGCAGCGCCACGTACGAACGTCGGGGAGATCTCCAATGGCTTGTGGTGGGCGACCAGTACGCAAATTCCGGAAATCTGGGAAGCACTGTAAATCTGGGTGGAATAGGTTTTTCCAAGGTTTACAGAATAGATCCCTATTTCATCACCCAGCCGGTCATGGATCTCAAGGGTTCCGTCATTTTTCCCACTCAGGCGGAAATCTATCTGGATGGCGTATTGATAGGTAAACAAACCATTACACCCGGGTCGTTCGATTTGAAAAATCTTTATTCCTACACCGGCTCTCACAACGTTGAGGTTTTGCTCAAGGACCCGTTCGGAAATGTGCAGAAGATTTCCTATCTGGCGTATTTCAGCTCGCAGATGCTGCGGCAAGGTTTGCATGAATACAGCTATAATGCCGGATTCCTGCGGGAAAATTACGGTGTGGAAAGCGATCAATACGGTAAAACCGCCTTTTCCGCGTTCCACCGTTACGGCGTGACGAATTCCCTTAACATCGGAGCCAGGGTGGAAGGTTCCGACGGCACTTATAACGGTGGAGTGTCCGCAGCCGTCGCAGTTCCCCGTATCGGCCAATTCACGCTTTTTCTTGCCGGGAGTTCCGCAAGCGGCAACGATTTGGGCGGTGCTTTATCTTTACAGCATTCTTTTCAAAGCGGCAGTTTCAATACAAATCTGCTTCTGCGCGGATTTACCCGTGACTACTCTACTGCTGCCGCTAAAGCGCAAACGGCGGACGGCAACCAGCTGGAAATGAATTTCGGAATGGGTTTTTTGCTGGATCCTCTGGGAAGCTTTTCCGTTAATTATGCGGAAACAGCAACATTCAAGGGTATTGATACGCGTGTACTTTCTCTCAACTACTCCCGAACGCTCTATAAATCCGTAAGTCTCTTTACAACCGCTTCGGCCACCCGCATTGATGATACAACGTATAGTTGTTTTGTCGGTCTTAATTTCGATATTGGCAAGGGTGTTCGCGGTTCGGCACAGGCAAGCGCCGGCAGTGGTGACGTGAATACGGAAACTCTGCAATTGCAGAAAGACACCCCTGTCGGGGAAGGTATCGGTTATCGCGCTTCCATGAATCGTACAGAGACGGCTTCCAGTACGGCAACATCCTTAAATCCTTATGTGCAGTATAACGCCAAATACGGCATTTATTCCATTGATGCTATCATACAAGGGATCTCTTCGGGGAAAACATCCGAATTGTATAATTTATCCGCCGCCGGTTCGCTCGTATATGCGGGTGGATTTTTCGGATTATCAAGGCCGGTCAGCGACAGTTTTGGCATCGTGGTGCTCAATAAAGAAGTTCCCGGCGCAGCAGTGCTCAACAACGGCCAGGAAATCGGCAAGACCGGTTATTTCGGCTCAATGGTTGTGCCGACCCTTTCATCCTATGGACAAAACAAGATCACGCTTGATACGAAAAATATTCCGATTGATTACACGATATCCGACGTTAATAAGACAATTTCTCCCTCGTTATGGAGCGGTTCCTGTGTTTACTTCGATGCGCAGGAGATGCGCGCGCTTACGGGGACACTGGTCGCGCAAAAAGAAGGCAAGAAAACACCGCTGGAATTTGTCGAAATATCCGTTAAAGTCGGTGAAAAGAATTTACCCTTTCCCACGGGAAAAGGCGGGGAATTTTACATGGAAAACAGCCTGCCCACAGATCAGAGCACGGAAACCGCGGCAGATCAAATGAGCTGTCAAGCGATTGCCCGGAAAATAAAATCCGGCGGCAATGCCATTCCGCCGGGAACATACAAGGCTAAAGTGGAATATGAAGACGGCAAATGCGAATTTGATGTAACCTTTCCGGAAACAAAAGAAGCTATTACGGATATCGGAGAAATTCAGTGCAATGCTTCACAGACATCCCCGTCGTTTGTCCCGGTAACAGCAACAACGGCCAAAGATGCTTCGTCTGCCAAGACGCCGTTGTCTGCTCCAAAGAATATTGTACCGGCATCATCACCTGTTTTGGCGTCTTCGTTACTGAAAGGCAAGTTACATTATGAAGAAGACGAGGCGGCAGCCCAGTTGCCGGTTATCCCGGAGCCATTGCCGGCGACAAAAAATATTATGCCCGCCGTTGTTGAAAAAAAGCCGGAGAAAGTCTCTATTATACTTAATGTTCAATTCAATAACACGAAGATAGTTATCAATAAGAAATATCATGAAAGCGTCAGGAAATTAGCCGATTTCATGAAAGCACATCCTGAAATCAGCATTGAAATAATAGGGCACACTGACAATGCCGGCAAAGAAGGTTTCAACATGATATTATCTCAAAACCGCGCTGATAGTGTAAAGCGATACCTTGTAAAGAAATTTGGGATTAACGCTTCCCGTATCAATGCTTTAGGATATGGCCCTAATCAACCGGTCGCCAGCAATAAGACAAAGGAAGGACGAAAGAAAAACAACAGAATTGAGGTTGTCCTTGAAGGCCTTCAGATAAAATAATATGGTAACGTTGAGTTAAATTATGCTGACGTTCCACAAAAAGTTTTCCGGTGGTTAAAACGGGGGATTAAGTTATGCTGGATATAAGAGATCATGAGTCCGTGACTCTTTTTTACATGGGGCGCTCGCCTCTGGGATTTCTTTTGTATCCTGTTTACGCTTTTTTAGTCGGCGATACGTTAATTGATACCGGCACCAATCGCGCAGGCAAAGAGTTTCTGTCAGCGTTGACGGGCAGGAAAATAACAAAAATTGTCAACACCCATCATCATGAGGATCACATCGGCAACAACGGGGATATTCAAGAACTGTTCAAAATTCCGATATACGCCCATTCGTCCGCTTTGCCCTATCTGGAGAATCCGCGTCTGAATGATTTGCGTTTCTATCAGAGGGTTGTCTGGGACTGGCCAAAGAAGTCAAAAGGGACGGCCATCGCCTCCGGTATTGACGCCGGTAGTCATCATTTTGAAGTCATCAATTCGCCGGGACATACCGACGATCATATCTGTTTGTATGAACCGGATAAAAAATGGCTTTTCACCGGAGACCTTTTTTGCGGGACAACTTTTATATATCTCAGGAAAGATGAAAATTATTCGCAGATTCTGGATACGTTGAAAAAACTATCTCAATTTGAAATCGAGACTGTATTCTGTAACCTTAAAGGTGCGGTAAAGAATGGCAAGGAGGCTTTGCTGAAAAAAATTTCCAAAATGGAACAGTTGCGAGATGATGTGCTGAAACTGCGGGATAAAGGATTATCGCCGAAACGCGTCCGGCAGGAAATTTTGGGAAGTGAAGACTCTTGGAATCTGATCACGGGAGGTCATTACTCCAAGCAGAACACAATCGACAGCATCCTTTCCGGTAAAAGACCGGACCGGATAACCTGAAATCTAACCGTTTCATGCAGACACTCCTGAATATTTTAAAATTTTTATATCAAAAAAGACTTGATTTCAATTATAATAAACTGAATAATAACAAAAATAGTATGTTGAATTCGTCCTCCGTTTTGCTCTCATCTATGCCATTTAATCGTTGATCTGAACTCATCCTTCATCTGAATCATCGGCACGGGCTTAATTTCTGAGAATATTGAAAGGGTAGATTATGGAGATCAAGTTTAAAGTCTGGGTGGAAAAAGACGGTCACGTTATTTTCGGTGAAGGAAGAGATCTGCTTTTAAAAACCATTGATGAATGCCACGGACTTTACGGTGCCGCTAAAAAATTAAAAATGTCATACCGGGCGGCCTGGGGCATGATCAGGATTACGGAAAAACGCCTGGGACAGAAAATCGTCGAAGTTGGCGACGATAAAAAAATGCATCTCACAAAAGATGCAAGAAGGTATCTTGACGCCTTTGACAAACTGGAGGAAGACATCAATTCATTTCTCCATCAACGCCGCTCTCAGTTTATCACCTCTGATCAAGCAAAATCTCAAGAAGTTGACAAAGAATAAATATGTAGTGAAACATTTTCTTCTGTGTCTGACGGGGTGTTTGTTTAACGTATATTTTATAGTGCGTATAATTGGTGGTTGAGACTGTCACGACTGTATAAAGTAATCAGATCACCGCAAAACAGCAATGAAGGAGTTTGTATGATGTCCGGTATAAAATAGAAGAATAAAAAATAAAGAATAATGACCCAAAAAAGGTTTCAAAAAAGCAGACGAAATACACTCCGTCTGCTTTTTTTGTTTCATCGGCCATTATTTGGGTTTGCTATTTCAGACGAAATAAAAGTTCAAGAAGTTAAGAAAGAATAAATACTTAATCCGCAAATTGATCCTTTCCAAGAGTATATGCTTCAAATTGCATATGCTTTAAATTACATAACTACTTGAAATAATTAAATAAATGTGTTGACTTTCCCCGGAAAAAGTTTATGTTAAATAAAACATCCGGTTTGTTTTGTAATTCACAAACCGGATAGAGGGTCGTATTCCTCAAGGGTCTGAGCGCTGGATTTTGATCAGGACATCTGACCGATTCGACGACTTTAGAAAATGTATCTTTTGTTGGTAAACATATGTGAAGGAGGTAATCATTAATCATATGGAAGAAAAGTTTAAAATACCCAGACGAAGTTTTTTAAAACTGGCAGGCGCTACGGGAATTGCCACGGCTATGACGGCATTTCCCTTCAGAAATATGCAGGCAGCCTGGGCCTTCGGGGATCATCCCCAGGAGAAGCCACCCTATCAAATTAACAAGAAAGTACTTCAGGTCTGCGCACGGGCCTGTGAGATCGACTGCGCCTACAAGGTAGTTGTAGGCGTGGATCCGGCGACGGGGCTCGAAAGGGCGCTGACCATTGAAGGCCGACCCGAGGATCCTATTTCTCACGGAAAATTCTGCATCAAAGCTATGGGATTTGTCGATGCCATGTACAACCCCGACCGGTTGATGGTTTCCCTGAAGCGGACCAACGCGAAAAAGGGTACCGACAGCGATCCCGGCTGGGTCGTCATGAAGACAAGCGATGCGGTAAATGAGGTTATTGAACGCCTGAAAACCTTCAAGCCTCAGGAGATTCTCTTTTGCTCTCCCGGTGATCCCTACACGAACCGTTTATGCCAGTCTATCGGTGCCACCCGGTCCGATCAGCGGACAGAGTGCTTTGGCACACACTACTATACGAACTGCCTGGCCATCACGAACCCGCCCAACAAGTTCTATTCCAGCACATACACGCCGAGTCATCAGATCGTCGGTTATGACTACGACAACGCCAAGTATCAGGTTTGGTTTGGCTTCGACTCCTTCTCGAAGTGCGGGAAGGCCGGCGCCCTCAACCATATAGCCCGAGGGAAGAAGAACGGCTGCAAGATTGTCATGTTCAACCCGGTCCGGACGCCTATGGCTGATGGCTATGCCAAGGAATTCCATGCCATCAAACCGGGAACGGATCTCGCCGTGTCCCTTGCCATGATTCAGACCATAATGGCCGGTAAAAAGTATAATGTGGATTTTCTGAAAAAATACTCTGATGCCACTGCCTTGGTTAATTTGGACACAAAGATGCCCCTGAAAGATGCCAATGGCAATTTTCAGGCCTGGTGCACGAAGGACAAGAAGGTGGAGCCCATTGACGAGTGTCACGCACCGGCCCTCGAAGGGGCTTTCCAGGGTGAATTCAACGGGGAACAAGTGAAGGTCAAGACGGTCTTCCAGCTGCTTCGCGAAGACACAACGACGTACACACCCGCCTGGGCCGCACCGCTATGCGATGTGCCGGCAAAGGACATCAAGCGGATCGCTCTTGAATTCGCCGCCGCCGCGCCTCGCTCTTTCATCCCGACCCTCAAACGCGATGCTGCCGGTCCCAACTACTCCAACAGCTGGCGCTTGAGACATGCCATCAACATTCTTAACAGCTTAACCGGAGCTATCGATCATGATGGCGGCATTCTCCTCCATCACGGTGTCAAGATTCCCTGGCTCGACGATATCGCCCCCATCCGCGAGCCATACCCCGAACAACCGGCAGAACCCGTCGATTTTCGCAATGAGTTTCCGATTACCGACAACATCTATCGGAAGAAGGATTTCTCGGCGCCGGGACACTACGGGATGGTCGGTTTCGGCATGTACAAGACTAACCGGGCTAAGGCGGTCTTCTTCCGCAATCCCCACCGGGGCCTGCTGTCCATGATTCAGCCCCAAATGGCGGAAGCGGCTTTGGAGAAGATGGGCCTTGTCGTGGACTGGAACCTCTACTTGGACGATGTGGGCTACTGGTGCGATTATGTCATCCCGGCACCCCATCAGTACGAGGAGGCAAAGCTGGACCTGCGCCTCTACTATCCGAAAAACCCCTGTCTTGTCGGAGGTGTTCCCGTTCAGAAATCTCCCAGTGATCAGATCGGCTGGGGCAGTTTTGCCTCCAAGATCGGTCTGGCATTAGCGCCCAAGTACTGGACCACTGACGGAAGCGGCGATCCAAAGAAATTGATCCCCATGAACTTGAGTGATGTGGCCGTCCAACAAGCGGGCGCTGCGCAGAATAGCGCCGAGTTTATAAAAAAAGGCGGATTCTGGATCGACAACAAACCCTATGTGGATTACAAACAACTCCAGGAGATCGGCTACGGCCGTCCGAATGGCAGGGTCCGGCTCTACATCCACGAATTCATCGAGGTGGGCTTCGATCCTCTGCCCAAGTGGGCCGCTCGTTGGCAAGGTTCCGAGGGCAAGTTTAAGTTTTCTCTGCTCATTACCAGGGCAGCGTGGCACATGCACGCCGACCCGAACTTTATCAACAACCCGGTCCTGAAGCAAGTCACGGAAAAGAACTTCATGGACTGCGTCTGGATTCATCCGGAAGCCGGTAAGGATCTGGGTATCGCCGAGGGCGACTTGGCCATCCTCGAAAACAATCCGGACTACATGAAAGATCTTCCGAGGCCGGTGAAAGCCAAAGTGCATCTGACGAAGCGTGTGGCTAGAAAGGACTGCGTCCTGTTGTTCCACGGTATTGGCCATCGGGCCAAGAACCTGAAAGTAGCCGCCAATTTTGGTTACCGGGATGGCGATTTAATTCCCCAGAAGGATCCTAAATTGCTGAAAAAGAATGACCCCATGGGCATGGGCTGGGTTGAAGACGTTCATGTCAGTATCAGGAAAGCTTAAGAGAGGTGAATAACAATGAAAGAATATGCAATTCTATTAGACAGCACCAACTGCACGGGATGCAACTCCTGCGCATACCGGTGCATTCAGGAGTTTCAGTATCACGACGGTGCTAGCCGCGGTAATTTCCGGACCTTCGTCCAGATCAACGATGAGGGCCTTTACCATCGGCGTTGCATGCATTGTCTCGAACCCCAATGCGTGAAGAACTGCCCGGTCTCTGCCCTGACCAAGTCAGCCTACGGACCGGTGCTTTACAAAATTGATACCTGCATCGGTTGCCAGACCTGTGTTCGTGTATGCCCGTTTCATATTCCCCAGTACGATGCCACAACCAAAAAGATAACCAAGTGCAGCCTTTGCGCCCATCGGGTATCGGAAGGAAAGGAGCCTGCCTGTGTGGAGGCTTGTCCCACCTATGCCCTCCAATTTGGAGAGTACAAAGCGATTATGGCCGAAGCTCGCGACATGGCTAAAAAGAAAAAGCTGAACCTCTACGGCCTTCAGGAAAACGGCGGAACTCATGTGTTCGTTCTCGCCGAGGAAGATCCTGTGAAGTTTGGCTATCCGAAGGTAGCGAAGAAAGATCTCAAGAAGAAAGCCGCTTTCGATGGAGATCTTGGCATACCGGCCATCGCGGCACTGACCGTTGTAGGATTTAAAAAATTCAGTGAGAGAAGATCCCGCATAGAAGCGGAGGAGAAGAAAAACAAAGAATAATTTAAACAGGGAATCGTGTGCCGGGCAGAGTCGGAAGACTTTGCCCGGTGCACAAACTTTTCATCCGAGAAAAAATACGTGTAATTCCCGGAAAATTAAATTACAAACGACAAAGGAAAATTCATGGATAATGGAAATAAACGCATTACCGAACTGCAGTCCAACGCGGCCATTTTCAATCTTCTGGCTCAGGCCTTCAACTATCCGGACACAGACCTGATCGAAAGCCTGTGCGCGGGAGATTTTACCAGGGTGTTGCGCGAGGCCTCGGGAAACCTGAACTTCACCGGCTCTCTGCTTTCGCAATTAGCAGACCTCGAAAAGATTTATTCAGGTTCCGGTAAAGTGAAGGAGACACTCCTTTTGGAAATGGAAAAGGACTATACGCACATGTTCTTTTCTTCAAAACCGCGTCTGGTCTATTTGTTCGAATCGGTTTATAAAGAAGGGAAACTTCTTCAGGATTCGACATTCGAAATTGCCAGACTTTACTATGACGCGGGCCTTAATCTGGTCGATGATTTCAAACTGCCACCGGACCATATTGCCGTGGAATTTGAATTCATGTCATATCTGTATTTCAACGAGATAGCAGCCGTCAAAAAAGGCAATCGTGAAAATGAAGATTATGCACGAAATTTGCGGAAAGAAGTTTTGGAAAAACATCTGGTTACCTTCGGACTGGCCTTTGCGCAAAAAGTGACGATGAACGCCGGAACAGAATTCTATAAATTTATGGCCGGAATTGCAATTGCCGTTCTTTCGGGTAACCGGTAGAAAGCTGAAAAAAGGTATGAGGAAATAACGAAGAAATGCTATGAACGTAAATGATTCATCCGAAAACTATTTGCGTCTGTGTTGCAGGAATTTTAAGCCTCTATAAAAACAGGGCTTATTTGTAAACGCTTCGATCTGATCCTTTAATCTGTCCGGAAGAACCTTACTTTTTTAGTTTCATCGTCTGGGGCAGTATGACGTTTTTGGGACAGGGCATTGATGAATGAGGTGTTTAAACAGGGATCGGATACTATGAAGCGGTTGATATTCGGATACAGAATTAACCATAACAAAGAGGAACAACTAACATGAATATTTGGAAAAAGATGACCATTTATACTTGCGGAATACCATTGATATGTGCCGTATTCAGCATGGCCGTTATGGCAGCCGGAAGTCCGTTAAAGGATAATACATGCGGGGCTTGCCATCAGGACTATAGCAAGATCATGCCTCAAAAACATCCGGATGTCGGTCCGGCCAAAGGGACAGCCTGCTTGACCTGCCATACCACAGATCCGGCTAAGAATGAGCCGACAAAGTTTTCAACGGACGTTCACAAAGTCCACCAGGGCGAAAAGACAAAGCTGGAATGCTCGGTTTGTCACATTCTTTAATATAAGGGTGATATTCGAAAAGGAGCAGGTTTCCTGACTCAAACCGGATATTCCGGAAAATTATTTTATATTCGTGACCGAAGGTGCAACCACCGTTCTTGCCGTCCACCCATGGAAAGTATTTTTCAAAAAGAAAATGACGAAACAGTAGAAAAATTATGGACGTGAATGAATTCATTCACGTCCATAATCGCATTAAATCTTCTGTTAAAAAAATCTGGAACTATTTGTAAAGAGCTTCAATCTGATCATTCAGCTTTTCCATGACAACTTTACGTTTGAGTTTCATCGTCTGGGTCAACATGCCATTATCCAGACTGAAAGCCTCGGGAAGAAGTATAAATTTTTTGGGAATTTCATAACCGCCAAACTTGCCTTTCAGTTGCTTGGTAACGGCTTCGCCAACCATATCGATGATATCCTGACGTGCGACCAGTGTTTTGATATCCGTCGGCAGTCCCTTTTCTTCGGCGTGGTGCAGCAGAACATCAAAATCAGGAACGATGATGCAGATATTGTACGGACGGCCCGTTCCATAAACCACAGCCTGCTGAACAAAAGAAGCCAGACAGATATTTTCTTCCAGCGACACAGGGAAACAGAATTTGCCGTTTTCCAGTTTATACTGTTCCTTGATGCGGCCGGTGATGAAAAGGTATCCGTCCTTATCCAGACGTCCGCGGTCTCCGGTGCGGAAACCTCCGTCCGGTGTCAGGGCGGCTTTGGTATCTTCCGGCCGGTTATGATAGCCTTTCATGACATTGGGCCCGTAAATAATGATTTCGCCGTCCGTTGCACCGTCTTCAACCACGGAATTGTCGATGACGATTTTGACCTTTTCGATGGCTTTGCCGACGCTGCCCAGCCGGTAGGCCAGAGAGCCGTTCATCGTGGCGCCCGGCGATGTTTCCGTGAGCCCGTAACAGTCGTAAATAGGAATGCCGATGTCGAAGAAGAACTTTGATATCTCAATATTCATGGCCGCGCTGCCGGTCATGGCGCCGATCAATCTGCCTCCCATACGTTCTTTAATTTTCTTAAAGACAATTTTATCCGCGAGCTTGAATTTGAAATTGGTCATGAAATCGGATTGTCCTTTTTCAGCGAGTTCTCGTTTTTTCTTGGCCGCTTCCACACCCATAACAAAGAGAGCTTTAGGCAGCCCTCCGTCCTTATTCATTTTGTTCCACAGACCGTCATAAATCCGGTTGAAGACGGTGGGAACGGCAACTAAAAAGGTGGGCCGGACTTCAACGATATCATTGATAATGGTTTTGGTGCTTTCGATCAGGCCCATCGCGCCGCCCAGACGGATGATCGCAAATAACTCGGCGGACTGGCCGAAAGTATGAGCCCAGGGCAAAATGGTCAGAGTCACAACTTCATTTTCAAGGAGTTCGGGATACAACTTGAGGCCGGCATGCGCGTTGCTGGTGAAATTCATGTGCATTAGTAAAACGCCTTTGGGGTTGCCGGTCGTGCCCGATGTATAGATAAGTTCGGCCACATCTTCGGCCTTCGGACTCTTCGGAGCAACGGGTTTCTTTGCACCTTTGTTTTCGAGAGCGGCCATCGAATTCTCACCATCGGCGTCGATGATAAAAATATGTTTAAGCGTCGGAATATCTTTTGGAAAATCTTTTATTTTTTCGTATATTTCCGGCTTGGAAACGAAGAGGACTTTTATCCCGCTGTCGGCAATGATGTATTTCCATACTTGGACCAGTTCCGCTTCATACATGGGAACAAAACGGGCAAGGCATCCCCAGGTGGCAAAACCGACAATCGGCCACTCCGGACGGTTATTGGCAATGATGCCGACGACATCATCTTTGCCGATTCCCAGTTGGGCCAGTCCCGCACGTAAATTGTCAATACGGCTGCCGATTTCTTTATAAGTTACCCATTCGTAAACACCGCTTTTGTTTCTTGCGCCGAAAAGCTTTCTGTCGGCAAATTTGGTTACGCTTTGGGCCCACCAATCAACCAGATTGTCGGGCTTGTCCAATGTAAATTTACTCATAAAAAATACTCCTTATTTAATATTCGCGCGGGAAATATGATTTCGGGCGGATTTCTTAAAGAAAATATACCGACTTCTAATATTTGGTCGGCAGTCTAAGATATTTTTTTATAAAATTCAATAAAAACATGGATATAATGTTAAATAATTTAAGTAGTTAATAATAATATTTTATATTTGACGTTTCTGGAAAAAGAAGTATAATTCTGTTAAAAGGTGTATGTTTTTCTTCTTCCTTGTAATAGCTTCTTTAATTGTTTATCCTGATTCTCCACCTCGTTATCCGATTTCCAAATAGTTTTTCAGAAAAATGTTTTCCAGTCTTTTCGCACCGGCTCTTACGGTTCGTGATTCATTATTATTAACGGCTAAAAATCCGTTGTTAACGTCTATATGTTTTCTAACCTTTAAGAAGAAAAGGAGGGGAAAAATGAGCAGCGTTTATAAAGTTATCGAAATTATCGGGGGAAGTGAAAAATCGTGGGAAGATGCCGCTAAAAAAGCTGTCGAACTGACCGCGAAAAGTTTGAAGGAAATCAGGATTGCGGAAGTCAAGGAAATGGATATGAGAGTCGAAGACGGTAAGGTTGTCGAATACCGGGTGAAACTGAGAGTGTCGTTCAAGTACCTGCCTGATTAAGACTTCAGAAATCAACTTCGGGAACTATTCTGAAACGATCGGGACGGCTGATTTTGAAGGCCGTCCCGATAGATAAAGGTACAATCAAATTGAGTCCGGTATGATAAGGCCAATATCTTATTGACATAACGGACGCTTCTTTATATATCCACTATACATAAAAATAATTTCATAAAAAACGGCTTCCCCCGCGGAATAATTTAATGCGCATTGAAAAAAATGAGGACAAATGCAGCGAATGCATGCTTTGCGTCCGTGACTGCGTCATGGGGGTGTGGCGCGTCGTCGACGGTAAATCAACACCCGAGGATATTGATTTGTGCAACTGCTGCAGCCACTGTATTGCCGTATGTCCCTGCGATGCCATAAGCCATGATCACCTGAAAAAAGAACAAATCTCCGTGGTGAACAGAATAAATCTTAATCCGGATGTGTACCGCGACATCGTCAGCAGCCGGAGAAGCACCAGACAATTCAAAAATCAACCGGTACCCAGAGAAATGATTGAGCGGATTCTTGATCTGGCGAGGTACGCTCCCACCGCCAGCAATAATCAAAACGTCGGTTACATTGTCATTACGGACAAGCGTCTGATCGAAGAAACAGCAGGTAAGATATTCGGGCTGGGGAAATTTCTATATAACAAAACGAAAAATGGAATCGGCCGGCTGCTGGTTAATATGACCGGTTTGGTCAATAACCGTTATCTTAAGGTAATGGATTACGCCCAGGAGCAGAATACCCAAAACGGCAGGGATTTTATTTTGCACAACGCGCCGGTTCTGATTCTGATTCACGCCCCGAAAAGAACGGCATTTGCATCCGATAACTGCAATATTGCCGCGACGACAATAATCAATTATGCGCATGCTCTTGGTCTGGGAACTTGTTATATCGGCTTTATGACGATGGCTTTGCAATACAGCGGAAAGCTGAGAAAAAAACTTGGCGTTCCTGAAAACCGACGGATTTATGCCAGTCTGGTTATGGGGTATCCCGCGTATCGTTACGCAAATACAGTATCGAAAAAGAATCCGGAGGTGCAATGGTTATGATAAAAAAAATCATTCTGGCCGTCGTTCTGATTGTCGTTGTTTTTCATGTGACCTGGTATGCAGCCAGTCGGATGATGATGAATAAAAAAATTCCCGACAACGTTGCCGTGCAGACCGCCTTCGATAATTTAGTAAAAAAAGAAAAAATTGATTTTGATCGTAAATCGCTGACAGAGACATTTATTGAAGCCAACGGTATCAGACTGCACCTTGATGTTTTTTCCGCAGGCCGTAATGCGCCGACAGTCGTGTTCATTCCCGGCACGGCGGTTTACGCCAAATTCTATATTGAATTTCTGTATAAGATGTCTCTTCAGGGATTTAATGTCGTCGGGTTTGATCCTCGCGGTCACGGATTGAGCAGCGGTCCCCGGGGTGATTATACTATTAATGAAATTGTTGATGATACGCTTGCCGTTGTGAAGTATGCGCGGGAGCGGTTCGGCGGTAAAGTCGCCGTTGCCGGAAGCAGTCAGGGCGGCATGGTGGCGTTTTATGCGGCGGCACGCGATAATTCCATTGCGGCGGCCGTCTGCCATAATCTTGCCGACCTCAATGGAAAAGACAATCTGGTGCTGTCTCAAATAAGGCCGCCTCTGTTTATGGTTCCCCTTGCCGAGTTTATGGCAGGTTTGTATAAGGGCTATTCAATTCCCATTGCCCTTTATCTTGATCTTACCAGGGAAAAATCAAAGAGCGGCACCGATGCCGCCTCGCTTCTCAAGAATGATCCTATTGCCGTTAAATGGATTACTTTCAGGGCGCTGGGGTCGCTAATGCATACGGATCTGGCTCAACCGGTGGAAAAAATCACAGTGCCCGTTATGTTGATTCATGCCGGGAACGATTCCATATTCCCTCAAAAGTACGTTGAGAATATTTTCAACCGATTAACCTGTAAGAAAAAATATCTGTTGCTAAAAAACACGGAGCACCTGATTATGACCAATAACGTCGATGAGGTTGTGCCGCCGATAGCCGCCTGGCTTAAAGAAGTCATGTAAATTGGCCGGACGCGGATATTTTCAAAAATAGCCTCAACGGTATTTTGTCGAATAAATTGGTTTTCATGAACATCTGGTTTTTAAAAGGAGTTGTAAACAAATTTTAACAAACTGTCGGGAGGTGTTTTGCATGAAAAAGTATATTATTGCGGCTATCGTATTATTGTTCTGCTGCGCTGTGTCGGCAGGGCCTGTTCATGCGGCGGATGTTTGGACTAAAATAAAAGACAGCAACGGCATCAAATCCTACGCACGTTCTGTTCCGGGCACAGATCTCAAAGAATATATCGCTGTTACGACGATAGACGCCAGAATGGAGGTTATCGGAGAAGTTCTGCGCGATGTGCCGGAATTCATTCATTGGATTCCTGATTGTGCCGCCGCCCGGATAGAAAAGAAATATGACCGCAATACCTTTATCCTGCATTTAATTCTGAATCCTATAGTGATTGAAAAGCGGGATATTATTCTGAAAGACGAAGCTGTGTATGATTATGAAAATGGCAACGCCAGGATAAATTTTTTCTGCACGGATGAAGTTATCATTCCGGTAGAAAAAAAGCGCACCAGAGTCACCGTGATGAATGGCTTATATAAAATGGAGTATCTTGGAAGAAACAAAACAAAATTCATATATAAGCTCAGAGTGGATCCCGCCGGCGACATCCCTAAAATAATCGCATACTCGGTCATGAAAAACTATCCATCCGATACGCTGAAAGAATTAAAAAAAATGGTTATGAACAGAAAATATGCCGATGCGGCAAGGGGGTCGGAAGAGGAGAGGGAAATCAACTCCCGCGCTGTAAATGAAGCCACCGTAAAAAAGATATTCAGCAATAACATGATGAAAGTTGTCGAGAATAAATCCGCTCTGACATCCATCCTTGCTGACGAAAATGAAGGCATTAAAAAAATAGCGTTATCAGGCGGAGCCTATGAGGTTGTTGAAAAGGCGGCAAAAGATGTTTACTTCAAATATGTTGATAAAATAGTCGCCGATAAAAAAGCCGCAGAGAATCTGAAGAACAACAAAAAAATAATTAATGAAATAATTGATTTGGTCACAACAACTTGTGAAGCCAACCAGACAACGATAGACAGCATTGTTGCCCGTTACATAAGGTAAATGACACCGCTTTCAGTAAAAGAACGGCTTGTTGTTCAAAAAAACTTTGCGGGTTAAACTATGAAATGAGAAGATCGTGTGGTTTATTAACGACATATTCTGTGCAAATAAATTTATTTAAATGTAAAATATTTTTAAAGCGGTATTTACAAGTCGTTATGGAGTTATTATAATTATACCAATATAAGGATTGATTTAAGAGGCGTAGGAAATGACTTACATAAAAATTAATTTCAGCAGTAATTTTGAGGATGAATTCCAGAAAGTTGCGGATGAAATATTTCATCTGGTGCGGCCTGCCTTCAGGAATTATGAATGCATCTGGCGTCCCAATGTTGATGTTTACGAATCGGCCGATGAAGTTATCGTCCTTGCAGATATGGCCGGACTCAACAAGGAAGATTTACATATCGAGGTGGCCAGGAAACAAATTAAAATAGCCGGCATTCGCAAAGCGATTCATCTTTTACGCAACGCACGCTATTGTCAGGCGGAAATTTTACATGGCCATTTCGAGAGAAATGTTGTTCTTCCCGCACCTGTGGACGCGAAGTCGGCGGCGGCTTCTTACGCCGACGGCATTTTAATGGTGAGGATGAACAAACTGCCGGCAAGCAAAGCGCATCGCGTTTCCATCAGTTCGAAAAAATAGAGAATTACTGCTGATTCTTTACTGACGACTATACCCGGAGGTAATCATGACGGAACAAAACGTCTTAGAAAATAAAAATACTTTTAATATCCCGGAAGTGATTCCCATTCTTCCGCTGCATAATGTGATCGTGTTTCCCAAAACGGTGATCCCGCTTGAGGTTACAGGCAACGCCTCAATGCTGGTGGATGAAGCGATGACCGGAGACCGCCTGGTCGGTCTCATCATGTCTAAAAGGGAGCCGGACAAACCGAAACAATATACCAAAGATGATCTGCATCAGGTGGGCACCTGTGCGGTAATTATGAAGATGGCCAAAACAGCGGATAACCATACACAGATGCTTTTGCAGGGCGTCAGCCGTTTTTCGATAGAAGAAATTATTGAAGGCAAACCCTATCAGCAGGCGCGCATTAAATTAATCGAGGAGAAGGACGTCAAGGATCTGGAAACCGAAGCGTTGATGTCCAACCTGCTGTCGTTGTTTGACCGCGTATTGAAACTCTCGCCTTTTTTGCCGCCTGAATTTGGTCCTATGGCCAAGTCCATCGCCGAAGCGGGCACTTTGACCGACTTGATCGCTTCCATTATCAACGCGCCATTGGAGGAAAAACAAAAAGTGCTGGATATCGCCGATGTGAAAGAGCGCCTTAAAGAATTGACCCGTCTGGTCAATCACCAGATGGATGTTCTTGAACTGGGCAATAAAATTGAGAGCAAAGTGAAAGATGACATCGACAAGAGCCAGCGCGATTATTATCTGCGCCAGCAGATGAAAGCCATCAGGCAGGAGCTGGGCGAATCCGATGAAAACGTGGTGGAGACGGAAGAGTACCGTAAAAAAATCGAAGAGAAAAATCTTCCTGAAGAGGCCAAAAAAGAAGCCTTAAGAGAGCTGCAGCGCTTGTCTATCATGAGTCCGTCTTCGGCGGAATATACGGTTTCTTCAACTTACCTGGATTGGATGACGGCGCTTCCCTGGCATGAATCCACAACGGATAACCTGGATATCGCCAAAGCGCGCGCGATTCTGGATGAAGATCACTATGGTTTGACCAAGCCCAAGAAACGCATCATCGAATATCTGTCCGTGCGCAAACTCAAACCGAATTCCAAAGGACCGATTCTCTGCTTGGTGGGACCTCCGGGCACGGGCAAAACATCGCTGGGGCATTCCATCGCACGGGCGCTGGGACGCAAGTTTGTGCGCATATCGCTGGGCGGCGTGCGTGATGAAGCGGAAATCCGCGGTCATCGCCGCACCTACATCGGCGCTTTGCCGGGACGAATTATTCAGAGTCTGCGACGCGCGGAATCGAACAACCCGGTGTTCATGCTTGATGAAATAGATAAGGTCGGCAGCGATTTCAGAGGCGATCCCTCCTCGGCTTTGCTGGAGGTTTTAGATCCGCAGCAGAATAATACCTTTTCCGATCATTATCTGGATGTGCCGTTCGATCTGTCAAATGTCATGTTCATCGCCACGGCCAATATCATGGACCCGATTCCTCCCGCGCTGCTGGACAGGCTGGAAGTTATTGAGTTGACCGGTTACACTCAGGAGGAAAAAGTAAAAATTGCCGAACGGTATTTAATTCCCCGGCAATTGGCGGAAAACGGCCTGACCGACGAGCAGTTTAAATTAACCGTCAAAGCGCTCAATACGATTATTACCGGTTATACGCGCGAAGCGGGCGTACGTAATTTGGAGCGCGAAATTGCCAATGCCTGCCGCGGTGTAGCGGCTCAGATTGCCGAGGGGAGCATCACATCAAAAACTCTGACGGAAAAAGATATTCCCAAATACCTTGGGCCGGTGCGCGTCCTTACCGATATTGACGCGCGCATTACCAAGCCCGGCATTGCCATTGGCCTGGCCTGGACGCCGGTTGGCGGCGACATGCTCTTTATTGAAGCCACGGCCATGAAGGGCAGGAAAGGGCTTACGCTCACAGGACAATTGGGAGATGTCATGAAAGAGTCAGCATCGGCGGCACTGAGTTTTATCCGCACCAATGCCAGGGAACTGGGTGTGAAACCGGAATTCTTTGACGAGATGGATATCCACATTCATGTTCCGGCGGGAGCGATTCCGAAGGATGGTCCGTCAGCGGGAGTGACCATGTTAACGGCGTTGGTCTCCCTGCTGACTAACCGCAAGATTAAAAAGCAATTGGCCATGACCGGGGAGATCACACTGCGCGGCGCCGTGCTGCCGGTTGGCGGCATTAAGGAAAAGGTGCTTGCGGCTTACCGGGCGGGAATCAAAACGATTTTATTGCCCGAGTGGAATCGTAAAGACATTGAAGATATTCCGGCCAATGTGCAGAAAGGCATTTCATTTCATTTTATTAAAGATATGATGGATGTTGTAAGGTTGGCGCTCGAACCGGCCCATAAGAAAAAAGCAATGACGTCAAAGATAAAAAAGGGTAATCGGATTGCTTTGAAGAAAAGAAAACCGGTTCGTACCGGCAAGACAATTAAAAAAAAGAAATAACCATTCAAGAGGATGAATTATGGAAGCGCAATATCTGCAACTTTCCATTGAAAGCAAAGTGGCCACAGTTACGATAAACCGGCCCGATAAGGGCAATTCTCTGGCGCCGCAGGTTTTGGAAGAAGTTGAGGCTATGTTTACTGATCTTTCACAGAGGCCTGACGTGCATGTCGTTGTGTTCACGGGCGGCGAACGTTATTTTTCAGCCGGATTTGACCTGACTTACATCCGTACTCTGCAAAAGGTAAATAACGAAAATTATACGGCAATGTTTCACCGCGCTTACCGTTCAGTGTTGTTCTGTGAACAACCTGTTATCTGCGCCGTGGGCGGGCCGGCGATCGCCGGAGGATTTGATCTGACCATGATGTGCGATATTCGTTACGCCTCCGAGCGCGCCCGGTTCGGACAACGCGAGATCGTGCTTTCATTGAATCCCACCATGGATCCGCTCTGGCGAATCATCGGCTTGAGCAATGCCATGGAATCGGCATTGACGGGACGCATCTGGGACGCCCAGGAGGCTTTGCGAATGGGATATGTTTCGCGCATCTTTCCTGAAGGAGAGCTTCTGAAAGAAGTAGGCGCTATTGCCCGTGAAATGGCAACCTATGATCGCGGCTGCCTCAAAGAGACAAAACAATTGACACACCTGCTCCTGAATTCCAGCCTAGATCAGGCCATGCGTCAGCAGGAATGGCTCTTCCGATCCTACATCGGTTCCGATGACAATCATCGGCGCATTGACGAACTGCAAACCAAGTTGGCTTCCATGCGCAGGAATAAGCAGTGAAGCGATACGGGTTGGTGCCGGTTCATATAAATCAATTGTTCAAGGTTGATTCTTTGGAAGATCTGAAGGATATTTTGAATAGTAATGAGAATTTTTCCAGGCTTTCTTATATCCTTGATTGAGTTTATAGACAGCAAACCAATTTATCACTTTTTTTATATTTATAAATGATTTAAGCAGTCTTAATTGATAAGTTGGGAAGGAATAAAGTCTTTTTTTAATGTAATTGTCAGCCGTATAAATTAATTCCGGAGTTGATCCATTTAATTGGTGGACAATATATGAAAATCTATATTTATCCCAATCTAATGGATAGTTTGTATAAAGTAGACGATCCTCATTTTTTAATTGTTCGAGAAAATCAGTTCCGGGGAGTGGCGTAAGCAAAGAAATTTGAAAAATATCAATGCCCGATTTAATTAAATAGTCAGTAAAATTTTTATAATATTTAGGAGTTTCATAATCACTTCCAATTATAAATGCACCTAAGACAGCAATTCCGTATTTATGAAAAACATCAACAACCTTTTTATAATTTTCCACTCCAACCTTGATATTGACACCTTTTTTAAAGTTCAATAACGAATCACCTTTAATAGATTCAAATCCAATAAATACGCACATACAACCGGCCTGAGCTGCCAGACTGACAATCTCTTCGTCATCTGCGGCATTAATGGAAGTTTGCATCCACCATTTTTTGTTGAGTTTAAGCTTTATCATGCCCCTAAAAAGTTCTTTGGCACGTTTATATGATTCCTTTCCGTATCCAATTAAATTATCATCCAAAAAGAAGATATAATCACCTTTAGTCGCTTCAAGTTCTTTTAAAATATCCCCAGCTTCTCGTTGACGATACTGTTTCCCCAGATATTTTGAAACGGAACAGAAATTACAATTTAAAGGACAACCTCTTGACGTTTGAATAGTTTGCCAGAAGTAATTTGAATGGAATAAATCTCTACGCGGAATAATATTAGATTTTGTTAAATCAACAACGCCCCCATGATATTTTTGTAAAAGAGAATTATTTTCAAAATCATGAATTACTTTACCCCATATATTTTCTGCTTCGCCAATTACAACAGCATCGACAAATTGTAATGCCTCATCAGGAAGCATCGAAGCATGTATCCCGCCAAGGATTACTTTTATTTTTTTTTCTCTATAAATATTTGCGATTTCATAAGCGCGATTAATGTTGCTCGTAAAGGCTGTAATTCCCACCAAATCTGCTTCTTCAAATTTAAAATCATCAAAATTTTCATCTAAGATTTTAATTTGCCAATCGGGAGGTGTTAATGCAGCAACATATGCGAGGCTTAAGGGAGGTACTGTAGTGGATTTGCTTAATAAGAATCCGCTTTTATGGCCTACAGGATTTATTAAGAGTAATCTTTTCATTTTAATTATCCGATTTTTTTATCAGAGATTCTGCTACAATCTTCTTATTCTGAATTATTCGTCAAATAACATTTATAATTAAAGATTGAAAGCGAAAAAACTATGAATTATTTTTTAAATTATTAAGTAATGTTGTATTACTCTTTTTGGGAAGTAGCGTGTTCTTTTGTATTGTTTCTACGCGTGCTGTAAAATATAATTTTATGTCTGTATTTCGTTGACAGACGATATGCTTTTCTGTATAGTTCCTGCATAAAGGGAATGTCTTATCAATTTGCTCCTTTTGTGATGATACATACAAAAAAATTTTAAGAGATTTCTCTTAGAAACTTATTGAGGTATGTATTTTTGGATTCAAAGCTTCTTTATAACAGCCGTATTATCAACACATATGTCAAATATATAAAGAAATGTTACGAGTATGTAAATATTGATGAACTTTATCATTACGCACATATGGAGCCGTATGAGGTTGCGGATCAGAATCACTGGTTTACTCAGGAGCAGATCAATCTATTTCATGAAAAGCTCACGGAATTAACCGGTACGGACAGCATCGCGCGGGAAGCCGGGCGATATGCGGCCTCTACTGAATCCATCGGTGTTATGCGACAGTACGTTCTTGGAATGATAAATCCTTCCCAGGCATATGAACTTGCCGGTAAACTGGTCAGTCAGTTTTCACGATCCGCGACGTATGAAACAAAAAAAATAAATTCAAAAACAATTGAAATTGTGGTTACGCCTAAAGAAGGTGTTAAGGAAGAACCATTTCAGTGCGAGAACAGAATAGGGCAGTTTGAAGCAATATCAATCGTATTTAATGACCATATTCCTAAGATAGAACATACTGAATGTATATTCAAAGATGGGGAGCGTTGCCGTTACATCGTATCATGGGAAAGCACTTTTTCGTCATTGTTGAAAAGAACCAGAAATATAATATCCTTTCTGGTGGCCATCGTCAGTTCAATATGGATAGTGTTCTATCCGATTCATATGTTTCTGCATTATGCACCCATATTAATCATTGCTCTTTTTCTCATAAGTTTTTTCAGTGACAGACAGACAATCAAAGAACTCAAAAACAGTATTTACAATCTTGAACACTCACGCGACGATCTTATCCAGCAGATGGATATAAATTATAACAATTCGCTGTTGGTCCATGAGATTGGTCAGACGATCAGCGGATATATGAATGTAAAAGACATTATCAGCAATGTGGTTAAGATAATGCAAAACAGGCTGGACTATGAACGGTGTGTTATCTTTTTTGCCAATGAAGAAAAATCGCGTCTGGTTTTCCGGGCGGGCTTTGGATACAGCGACAAGCATTTAGCTGTTTTACAGAAAACAGAATTCAACCTTACCAATCCGGAATCAAAGGGCATGTTCGTGAAGTCATTTCGGGAGCAGAAACCTTATCTGATCAACGATATTAATATCATCAGCGGCCGGCTTTCGGAAAAAAGCATGCAGTTCCTGAAAGATATGGGATCGCAGTCGTTTATTTGCTGTCCCATCATTTCTGATAATCAGTCCGTGGGCATACTGACTGTCGATAATGCTAAAACACGGAGAACACTCGTCGAAAGCGATCTTCGTCTGCTCATGGGAGTCGCCTCGGTTATCGGCATGAGTATACGAAATTCCGAACTGCACGATGCGCGCACCCGTCAGCTTAAATCCATATTAAAGGCGCTGGCGGCAAGCATAGACGCGCGAGATCCTTTTACCGCGGGCCATTCCGAAAAGGTGACGGAGTACGCCTTAGGAATATGTCAGGAAATGGATATCCCTGCTGATTATGCCGAAATTGTGGGAGTTGCCGCGTCCCTGCATGATTACGGTAAAATAGGAATTTCAGATGCGCTGCTTAAAAAAGAAGGAACTCTGACCGCAGAGGAATATGAGGTTATCAAAACCCATACCGTTAAAACGAGAAGCATTCTTGAACAGATTGATTTTCAGGGTTCCTATAGTCAAATACCGCATATTGCCGAAGCGCATCATGAAAAACTCGACGGAAGCGGATATCCGCGCGGGTTGAAGGGAATGGAGATTCCCATCGGTTCGCGTATTATTGCTGTAGCCGATTTCTTTGAGGCCATAACAGCCAAACGTCTTTATCACGATCCGATGCCGGTGCCCGAAGCATTCAAAATGCTGCGCCGGGAAAGTGATGTGCATTTCAGCGGAGAGATCGTGGAGGCGTTTATTAATTTTTATACTAAAAAAAATAGATTAGATAACTAACGGGAAATCTGCATTATTAAAAAACTTTAGAGGAGCATAAAAAAATAAACTCACAAGACTATTTAATGGAGAACGATGAAGAGGCGAAACGTCTTGATATCAAGACAGATCCGGATGCCGTAAAGGAACAGGCCTTGTGGTTTGGAATTGGTCCGGGTGTGCGGGTATTGGATGTGGGCTGCGGTCCCGGCAAAACAACCGCTCTGTTGCATGATTTGGTTGGGCCTGATGGTGAAGCTGTTGGTGTGGATATTGCCGAAAACCGTATCCGGTATGCGCGCTCATTTTACAGCGAAAGACCGGGAATAAACTTTCAAGTCAGAGACATTCGTCTGCCGATGAGTGATCTGGGACAATTCGATTTTATCTGGGTGCGATTCGTATTGGAATATTACCGCAATGGAGCTATTGACATTATTAAGAATATCAGCGCCAATCTGAAGCCCGGCGGCTGCATATGTTTGCTTGATCTTGACTATAATTGTCTGAGTCACTGGGAATTACCAGCGTTAATGGAGTCGATTCTTATAAAAGCCATGCTTCGCCTGCAGGATAGCTATAACTTTGACCTTTATGCCGGACGTAAGTTCTATGCTCATCTTTATGATTTGGGCTTTGAAGATATCAGTCTCAACATAATGCCACATCACCTCATTTATGGAGAGCTTCAGGCTTCCGACGAATTCAACTGGATAAAGAAGCTCGAAATCGGCTCTAAGAAAATTCCGGATGTGTTTAAAGTCTATCCGGGCGGCAGCGAAAAATTTTTGACAGATTTCAAAACTTTCTTCAGGGATCCTCGGCGCTTCACTTATTCACCGCTGATTCTTTGTAAGGGGAGGAAACCCTTGCACGAGCGGATAAAATAGAAGAGAAAAAACTCTCCGGAGATCAGTTCAAAAAACTCTGATGTAATCAGGTAGAAAAGGATGTTCATTGATTTATTACAGTGAGGTTCCTTATGGAGTTTTTTAATAATTTCACACAGGATTGGCGGCGAAATGTTATTAAACGCACTCCGCCGTCGCGATTAGTCAGGCTCCTGAAAAAAGCGTGGCAACCTGAAGAAGATTACGCGAACATTTTCGGAAACAGCGAAAAAAAATCCTTACCATCCGGTAAGGGTAATCGATCCATTGCTGATACGGAAAACGAGTCAATTCTGCGGCCGTTTCAACTGGCGTATCAAACGGTAACGAATCATAATAGTAAAAATTCCGGTCAGAATGATTTGACAATCAAAGATGAGCTTTCCTGGAAGAAAATAGACCCGCGTGTAGTGACCGCGGCAAAAGCCACCCCGCCCAAGGTTAACAAAAAAATTCTTATTAACCTCATCAATCACCTGCATTTTACCCATGAACAGGTTTACATTCATATGCAGGATAAAATTAATCGTGAAGAGTTTCTCAATCAGGGAGAACCAAGGCCTTACCTGGATGATAAAGTCAAAATCCGGTTTATTGATCCCGGTTCGTTTGACTTGTCCCGCCATATACCTTTGAATCTGGTGATAGATAATCGCAAATCATTGATAGTCTTTCCGATTGATTTACAATCTTTAAGTCAGGAATCACTTGTGCTCAAATTGCCCGATATGGCGCATTCTTACAGCAAGCGTCAGGCGGTGCGTCATCCGTGTGACGGTATTGATGCTGAAATTGTACAGGGACAACTCAATGTTCACGGGGGGCTGGAAGACATCAATCCCCACGATTTGAGAGTTTCTCTGAACGTTCCGGAGGACATTAACCCCGCTAATCCGTTATTTTTAAAATTGAGTCAGGACAACAAAACCCATTTCATGGGTGAATGCCGTATGTTGCGCTGTGACAATAAGGGTTCCTATATTATTCTACAGCCTGTCCATAGCAATCGCCCGGTTTTAACAGTGCGTAAATACCCCAATGAAAGAGTAAGAATAACGCCGCAGCCGATTATTAACTTTATCCACCCTCTCTGCGGTCTTGCCATTCAAAAGAGGGTTGACGATATTTCGACTTCAGGTTTTTCTGTGACCGTTCCGGATCAGGAATCCCTTCTCCTCCCGGGCATGGTCATTCCGCAGATGGCTTTGCATTTGCCCGGTATGATCAGTAATCTGCAATGTACGGTCCAGGTGATCTACCGCCATAAAGAAAAAAAGAATCTGGCAAGATACGGTTTTTACATTTTGGACATGTCTTTACATGATCAACGCCGTCTCTTTGACGCCGTTAATAAAGTCGCCGATCCGCATGTCAATCTAACCGGCAAGGTGAATATGGATTCACTCTGGGAACTCTTTTTTGGCTCGGGGTTTATCTATCCTGACAAATATGGGATCATTAGTCCTTACACGGATGCGCTCAAAGAAACTTACCGCAAACTCTACGAGGAAGGGCAGGATATCTTTACGCATCTGACCTATCAGGATCAGGGTCAGGTCTACGCTCACATGTCCATGGTCAAGGCCTATGAAGACTCTTGGATTATTCATCACCTGGCCGCCATCCCCATGCGGGGAGTGCGTACGGGACTAAAGACTCTCAATCACCTGGTGAGCTATCTTGATTGTCTTTATCGTTTGCCGGTATCTTCAAAAACGATGCGCTATAATTTTTGTTATTACAGGCCTGAAAACAAATTTTCCGATTACTATTTCGGAGGTGTTTGCAAGGTTTTTAATCGTCGTGAAATATGTTCCATGGATCTTTTCGGTTATATGCCAATGACTGTGGAAACTAAAATCAGTACACTACCGGATGGTTGGAGTATCGAGACTTTTTCGCAGGATGATTTAATTTTAATGCGGGATTACTACAATGCATTGGGCGGAGGAATGATGCTGGATGCCTATGCTTTAGAGTGCCGGGCAGCGGAAAACGGTGGATTGTCCGGTCAGGCTGCCGACGCGCCGGCAAAGAATAACATCATGAGTATGTATAAGAAAATTGGGCTTAAACGGGAGAGTAAAGTGTTTTCCATCACGCATGATGGACGGATCAAGGCGGCGCTGATTGTTGATATTTCCGATCTTGGCGTCAACATGTCCGAACTTTTAAACAGCATCAAGGTCATTGTCATAGATAATACGCTGCCATGGCCAATACTACAGGATGCTGTAAGCAGGGCCGGCAAAGTATACGGCCTTGATACAATCATGGTTCTGATCTTTCCTTTCAACTATTTGAAACAGCAGGGTGTTGAATGTAAAAAGCGGTATTATTTTTGGGTGCTTAATACCAATCTGGACGGAAACGACATGGATATTATCAAGAATCGTGCGAAAATAACTAAAAGAAAGTTCATCACTGAAAGATTCATCAAAGAAATAGCCAGAAGACGCCAGAAAAGATTATTGGCAAAGCTTGAGAAATAAAAAGACACATCGATGCCGTGACGTGTTGACAAGAAAATAACGTCAATCATTCTGGAGAATAAAAAATGAAGGCATTCCCGGAAAAAAAAGTGTTGATCACCGGAGCGGCAAGTGGAATAGGCCGCTCAACCGCGCAAGCCATGGGAAAGATGGGATGCCGGTTGTTTTTAACCGATATTGACGGCGATGGTCTTAAAAAAACAGTTGATGTCATTTCCGATGCGGGCGGCAAGGTATGTTTAGCCCGCGCCTTTGATGTCGGCGACTATCAGGCTATGGCGGCCTTTGCCCGGGAAGTGCATGAGGGATATGGTTCTCTGGATATCCTGGTGAATGTGGCCGGGATCGCCCTTTTTTCACAGGTAGAGGATATGCGGCACAGCGATTGGGAAAAGGTCATCAAAGTCAATCTCTGGGGAGTAATTCACGGCATTGAATGTTTTGTGCCTGAGATGATCCGCGCGGGCCGCGGCGGACATATTGTTTCGGTATCGTCCACGGCGGGCCTCATCGGTCTGCCGTGGCACGCCGTATATGCCGGCACCAAGCATGCCCTTGTAGGGATATCCGAGGTCCTGCGTTATGATTTGAGGAAACATAATATAGATGTAAGTGTAATATGCCCGGGGGCGGTTAACACCGGCCTGGTGCAGAGTGTGGAGATCCATGCGAACCGGGAGGTGACGGAGCAAACACGCGCCCTTTTTCTTAAAATTGCCATTACACCCGAAAAGGTGGCGGACATTATTATCAAATCCATTCGTTTCCGTAAATTTCTGGTCATCACCTCTTTCGATATCAAGTTGTTCTATTTTGTTAAGAAGTATTGCTTCCCTCTTTATCATCTTATTATGCTGGCCATGACCCGTTTCATGGATAAGTCACTTAAACGATGATGCTTCAACGGGTAAATCGTTCTTATCCCTCATATTCTACAGGCACCAATATTTCATTGACATACAAAACCGTTCTTCTTATACTTCTTACCCATGCGACACCGTTCATGATAAAAATAATATTTAAAAGATCATCACAGAAAATTTAAAAAAGGAGTAAGGCTTATGTTTAAAAAACTGCTCATTGCTATTGGCGCAATTATCGCGGCACTCGCCGTTTTGATGATCGTTGCCGGCGTCATCGTTTATACGAAAGTGAATAAGGAATTTGTTACCTCGCAGATGGCCAAAGCGTTGAACAGACAAGTTACAATTGAAAAAATCAACATCAGTATTTTTTCCGTTCTTTCGGGAATCGAAGTTCAAAACGTTGCCGTTTCCAATTTTAAAACACAGGGGGAACTGAAAACTCTTCAAGGAAAGCCGGTCGCCGCCGGAGATGTTTTTGCCGGCATGGAATCCCTGGTCTTCAAGGTTAAATTAATGCCTCTTTTAAAGAGACAGGTCGAGCTTAAAGAACTTGTTTTATATAATCCCGTCATCAATCTATCCAGAAATAAGCAGGGGACTTTGAATATTGATGATCTGATTAAATCCAGGAAACAACCGGTGGATAATGAAAAGAAAGAACCGGTAAAACCAACCTCCGCTGATGATCTTCCCGTGGCTATTGCCGTTGGTGAAATCGGCATGAAAAACGGCACGATCAATTATTATGACGGAGAACATGATCAGAAGTTCCAGATTTACAAGCTCACAATGCTGGCTCATGACATCAGCATAGATCCGAAAGATCTGGAGAAGAAAGACGAAGTAAAAATAAACATCGGCATGGGAATCAAAACAGTCGGCGAGATGAAAACCGGCAGTGTCAAGAGTTTTGATTTTACGATAAATGCCGTCGGCAGGGTAATTCCTTTTGATGTGAAAACGCGACTGCTGGATCCGGAGGTGATTATTCATATAGCCGTTCCGGACGGCGAGATCACCGGGCTGGAAATATTTAACTCCATCGCCGCCATTCCCATCCTGGGCGATTATCTGGGAGAATACATTTCGTTCCTTAAAGATAAACAACATTGGAAAAATTCCAAAGAAACAGGGCTTGATCTGCACTACAAGGCTGACAAGGCGGATATTACCAACGGCAAACTTGATCTCAAACAGGCAAAGATACTTTTTGACGGCACAACGAATATTAAAACAAAAGGTCTGGATATGAGCGTGGGCATCGTAATGAGCAAGGAAATCAATGAACCTGTGCAAACATCATTGGCGAAGAGAATAGATTCTCTAATTAAAAGTCCCGATGTGAAAAAATATGCCGATTCCGGCAAACTTGCCGAAGCATCCATGCAGCCGCTGCTCAATAAAGAAGGCCTGATTGATTTAAAAACAAAAGTGAAAGGCACAACGAATAAGCCCGATGTCCAACTGACGCAGCCGCGGCTTGATACTTTGGCTGAAGTTGTAAAGAGTGCGGCAGGCAGTGTGGCCATTGAAGCGGGGAAGGGCGTTGCCAAAGAAGCCGTCAAAAAAGTATTGACGGAAGATCAACAAAAGATTCTGGAGGGGGTAGGGGATTTGTTCAACTCGTCAAAGAAAAAATAAAAGAGATAATACATCCTGTTCCCGTCGGGATGAAATGATGACGACAAAAAGCGATAAAAAGGATATATATTATTATGAACTCTCCAATAACCGGTATCCGGTCCTGGCCGCAGGATGACCGTCCCAGAGAGAAACTTCTTAAGAAGGGAGCGGAATCCCTGAGCAATTCGGAGCTCCTGGCAATTCTTTTGCGCACGGGCGTAAAAGGCTTAAGCGCCATCGATCTGGCGCGCCGGATTGTTGACAGGTTCGGCACTTTTCGCAACATGATCCATACGGATATGCGGGAGTGGAAGGAATTCAAAGGATTGGGTCCGGCAAAATTAGCGCAAATACAAGCCGCTCTCGAAATCGGACGGCGTTTTCGTGAAGTTGAAATTCTCAATGGCAAGCAAAAGATTTCCTCCGCCAGGGATGTCGTTAATATCATTATGCCGCAAATGCGTGATCTCAAGACGGAAGTATTTAAGGTTATCTATCTCAACAGCAACAATAAAATAATCGAAATAAGCGATGCCGCCTCGGGCACGGTCAACCACGCCGTGCCGATTGTCCGGGAAATTATTCACGCGGCTTTGCAAAAATTCGCGGCGGCGATTATCTGTGTTCACAATCATCCCAGTGCCAACATATCGCCCAGCCCCGAAGATAAAAAATTTACACAGGAAGTGACTGCGGCGGGTAAACTTATGGACATCAAGGTTCTGGATCATATTATCATCGGGGATGATGCTTTTTATAGTTTTGCGGAAGAGGGAGTGATGGGGTAGGGTGAGATAAAATTCGGGCGGTGTTGAAAAGCAAAGAATAAAATGGAGGTCATGATGGAAACAATGGTAGCGTACTGTGGAATCATATGTTCCAAATGTCCGGTCTACCTGGCCACACAGGCCGATGATGATCAAGCCAGAGAGGATGTGGCCAGGCTCTGGTCAAAGCAGTATGGTATGGACATAAAGCCCGAGGACGCGAATTGTGATGGTTGTCTCCAGACAAACGGGCAACTCTTCAGTCACTGCCGCGTCTGTGGAATCAGATCCTGCGGTATGGAGAAAAAAGTAAGCACCTGCGCCGTATGCGCGGATTACGCCTGCGATCAATTAAAAGCTTTTCATTCCATTGCTCCGCACGCGGGAAGAATGCTGGAAAAGTTGCGTCTGAAATAAAAATATATCTTTCTTTAAAACCCGATTTGCCGGGCATAGGAAAACTGACGCTGCCAGGGAATTCCGGGGTGGACTTTCTCAAATATCTTTGGTCCTGTCATCTTCAGAGATTCCGCATCCACTTCCACAGGATGATATCCGCCGATAAAGCCGTAATCCGGACCGATGACAGGATTCTTTCCCGCCAGACAATCACATTCCACCGTAATATTAAGCAGAGCGTTGATGACAATAGCCTTATCATTAATTTTTTTCCAGACGGCGGCCGCTGTCTCTACAAGCTTTTCCTGGAAAACCGTCATGTCCGAATTCCAGAAAATCTGGAGAGCCAATTCCGGGCACATCGCGATACATTGGGCGCAGCCGATACACTTTTTCAGATCATATTCGGGATAATCCGGTTCGGAAATACTGGCCGCCTTTGTCGGGCAGACATTAACACAAACGCCGCATCGGGTACATTTCTCCCGATCCAGAACAGGATGGTAATCGGAATGCATTCGCTGCTTTTGCGCGCGGGACGCAAATCCCATGGAGAGATTCTTGATGGCTCCGCCGAATAAAGAAACCATGTGTCCCTTAAAATGGGAAAAGATGACAAAGCCCTGTGCCTTATCAAAGATATTTCCCACCTGAACGGTTTTAAAGTGTTTGTAGCCCCCGGGAATCGAAACGACATCCCGCCCGTCCATACCGTCGGCGATAATGACCGGGCATCCCAGGAATTCGGCCGTATAACCATGATGGGCGGCCGTGTTCAGGGAGTCCTCGGCGGTGCGCCGGCCGCCGGAATAGAGTACCGTTGTATCAAAAACAAAAGGTTTTGCTCCGTGTGCGGTAAGCCAGCCGGCAATTTCTTTTGCATAGTCAGGAGGCAGATAACCTTTATTCCCCCGTTCTCCCCAGTGGAGCTTGATCCCTACGTGATCACCTTCAGTAAATGGATGCCGGAATTGTCCCAAAAGCTTTCGCAAAGATTCGACATAAGGTTTTTTCTTGTCCGTTACCGTTTCAAATAAAAAATCAGTCATTATAAAACCTCATTCGGTCAGGTTTCTTTAAGGGTGATTATTTTAAATCTTTTTTCTGCTGATTGCATCAAAAAAATCCCGTTTTTAATATTAATTTTCTGTAAGCGACCTTTATGTACCGGTTAAATGTTTGAATTAGAATGGAAAATCTTTATCCGGTGCTTTCTTTTGTGTGAGGGGTGCTTCCTGGCCGATATATTTTTCGGCTTTCTTGTGAATCAGGTTGGAATGGACGACAATGGATTTAGGTGCGGTTGGACAGGATTTTTCACAGGCGCCGCATCCGATACAGTACCGGGTATCGACTTCGGGATAAAGAATATTTTCCTTATCGACAAAACTGATGGTATGCGTCGGGCACACTTCTCCACAGGCTCCGCAATTATTCTTATTGACATAGACGACGCATTTATCTTTCAGCAGTTCAACCTCCCCGATTTGCGTGAACTTCTTTTCTGGAAGCGGCAGCGGCAATATGGCTCCTGTGGGACATATCCGGCCGCATAAATTGCATTCATAATCACAAAAACTATTTTCATAATTCATTTGCGGCTGAAGTATCCCGGAAAGACCGTATCCTGAAAATGACGGTGTAATAACTTTTGTGGGACAGACGCTCACACAAAGATGGCAGGATGTACAGGCCTGCGTAAAATGATTGAGCCCGACGGAGCCCGGTGGTGTAATCGGCTGATTTTGAGAAGCATGGGCAGTGCCTAAAAGATGGCGCAGACCGGGGGTGAATGCAAACAAGCCGGTTGCCGCAGCGGCAAGCGTGCCGATCAGGAAACCGCGCCGCGCCGGTAACCACTTGCTGTTACGGATATTATTCCGGGAGAGCTTATAGCTTACAGTGGTTTGCGGACAGGCATCCAGGCAATTGAAGCAACTGACACAACGGCTTTGATCTATCGTTGAATTTTGAGCGTCAATACAATCTGCTTTGCACACACTTTCGCAGCCATTACAGTGATTACAGCCGCCTGGGTCGATCGTCAATTTAAAAACCGCCACCCGTGCAATGAATCCCAAAAGTGTTCCCACCGGACAAACCGCATTGCAATAAAGCCGGCCCGCGCGGGCAGCCATGATCAAAATCATTATTAAGAATACAAAAGTTACAGCAATAACTGAAACCGGCAAATAAGCCGAGTCCGCGGGAAAAAGATAAATATTAAAATTCTTTAAAATATTTATTCCGGTATTTCCCGTCCGGACAAACAAAGGCTGGACAAAAGACGTAAATATTCTGCCGGTCAGAGAATAGGGGTCCAGAAGATTAAGCAGTGACATTGAACCCAGTGCTGCGGCAGCAAAAGTCAGGCCGAAAATAGAATAGCGCAGCCAGTTGTTCGGTTTGCGGAAAGCATGTTTTTTATGAAAACCGGTTTTGCGGGCCAGCGCGATGACGATGTCCTGAAGCGTTCCCAGTGGACATAGAAATGAACAATAAATCCTGCCGAAAATAAAACTGATCACAAGAATGAAAATAAGGCCGGAAACAAATAAGGCTTCCGGTTGTGTCAGCACATGGATCAACGCGGGAACAAACTGAAAGGGCAACAGGATGGAGGCAAGAAAGACAGAAATATTTTCTCCTCCCAGAAATAAGAGCAAAAATAAGGCAAAGATAAGAAGAGAAATGACAATCCGGATTTGTGCTGTTTTCAATCGCTATGTTCCCTACATTGCATAAGTGACGATTTTTAATTCTTTTAAGTTCATGTTGCCGACTTTTTGCTGATGTCCGATTTTAATGTAGGATATATCCTCCGGATTCTTGCCGAAAATCTTTGCCGCAGCCGCGTCTACCGCCACAATATCACGGGACATCAGCAGGGTCTTTTTCATTTCAACGTTGGGCGTATTGCCGTCGCGCGGTCCGGCGGGACCATGACTCATCAGCACGCGGTATGCATCCACCACATTGAGGTCCGGTTTTTTATACATACAAAAATCGGCAATGCATTGATCGAGACCGGTCAGGTGATACGCCATGCGGTTTTTGACGATCCCCATCATGTTTTTCATGGCAATCGAAAGCTGCGTGGAGCCGTGATGTTTGAGTACCGGCACGTTTATGAAGACGTCGGAATCAAGGATCAGGCTATGGACATCCGCCGTTTTCAGTGTTTTGCCGCCGGGTATTTTTACTTCACGGTAGTTGAAATCATCCAGCGGGATGACAATGGCTTTAGCGGCTCTGGCGGCATCTTCAATCCCGCTTATTTTATAGCAATTTCTGGCATTGCCGGATGTCGGCGAAACGACATTATCGAAAATATATACTTTTTTTGCACCGGCCGAATAGCAAGACTCAATAATTGTTTTAATTAAAAGGGGATTGGTGGTGGCGCCGACTTCCGGTTTACGCGGGAAACCCATATTGGGTTTGACCACAACCGTCTGCCCTTTCTTCACAAACTGTCCCATGCCACCCATCAATTGGATGGCTTTTTTGAACATGGCATCCGGTTCGCCATTTTTAACGGCGACAAGATCAGGAATATTTGTTGTTGTATCTTTGGCCGCAAGGAAATCCGGTTTGCCGAGGATGAAGGCGCCGCCCGCAACAAGTCCTACGGACAGACCTTTCTTTAAAAATTCACGCCGATTCGATTTTTGCGCGTCTGTCATATTTGCCTCCGTTATCTGAAACAATAAGATGTAAAGAGGTTTGTTAAGAATAAACGATAATTTTATCGATATAATAAAAAGAAAATTTCCGGATGTCAACATAAAGCATTTTCGGTTAGTTTTTCATTGACATAGCTGGTCACCCATCGTATTATTTTATCAATGAGGCCAGGAAGTTCGGTAACAATTGAAATGCAACATAACAAAGGTGGAAAGAAATGATTCAGGATCGTCTTGACAAAATTGAAGAGCGGTTGAAGCAGAGCCAGGCGGTAAAAGAAACTGATAAAGCCGAATTGTTGAATCTCCTGAAAACTCTGAGGGCGGAAGTTACCGATCTTTCTAAAACCCGTCATGAGCAGGCGGAAAGCATAGCCGGATTTGCCGAATTATCAGCCCGTGAAGCCACACGCAGCGAAAAGAGTCCGGCGCTTTTTAATATATCGATTGAAGGCTTGACCTCATCGGTTCAGGAATTTGAAGTATCTCATCCGCAGCTGGTGGAGATTATCAATAGATTCTGCACAATGCTCTCTAATCTGGGAATATAGAATCCTTTCCAGCCCAACAGGATAAATCGACGCAGGGCCTGATGTCATGCGGCTGGGCACTATCCAATGGACAAGCGTCCTGTTCTCGTATACAATCCGACCAACTAAAGCAACGGGGTTTGAAAAGTGGGGAAGGGATACAAAACCAGGCTTGAACTTATCGGCGAACTGGGAGCGGCCCGCGACGAAATCAAAGATCTTCGGTCTCAGGCCCGGAAGTATGAACGGATCGAGGAGGATCTGACCCATTCGGAACATTTTTACCAGACCCTGTTTGAGAATTCCGGCACGGCAACCATCGTCATTGAACAAGACACGACCATCTCCATGATGAACAACGATTTTGCTAATTTTACGGGCTATTCCCGTGAAGAAATCATCGGCCATACCTGGACCATGTATGTGGCTGATGACGACGTTGACCGCCTTCTTTCTTTCCACAAGACCAGACGCGAGGAACCTTCGGCGGCTCCCAGGAATTATGAATTCAAGATCAGGAACAAGAACGGCAGACTTCTCCATGTTTTTATGACTATTGCCATGATTCCGGGGACAACACAAAGCATTGCCTCCATGGTGGATATTACAGAGAGGGTCAAAACCGAAAAGGCATTGCGCGACAGCGAGGAAAGATTCCGCCAGCTGGTGGAATCCATGAATGAGGGGTTGGGCATTCAGGACCGTCACGGCATTATCACTTATGTCAACGACAAGATCTGCAATATCCTTCAGCTTCCGCGGGAGCAGATCGTCGGCAGGCCGAGCCGGGATTTTATCAGCAAACGGGACCTGGAGACCTGGACGCGGAACATCGCGAACAAAGATGCTCCCGAGTCCTATGAAGTGACGTGGATGGATAAAGAGGGCAAGCAAATCTACACCCTCGTTTCGCCGCGCGCCGTTTACGATTCCCAGGGACATTTCATGGGGGGATTCGGAGTCATTACGGATATCACAGCCATCAAGAATCTGGAAAAAGAGGTTTTGGATGTCTCAGAGCGGGAACGCCAGAAGATCGGCTATGAACTTCACGACGATCTCGGCCAGCACCTGATCGGTGTCGATGTCATGACCAAAGTCCTGCACGACAAGCTCATCGGCCTTTCCGATGAAAACGCCCGTTATGCAGGCCAGATCAATCAGCTGGTCAAGGGAGCCATCGAAAAGACCCGGCAACTGGCCCGCGGGCTTTGTCCTGTCTATCTCAGCTCTCTCGGTCTTGAGGCATCATTGGAAGAGCTTGCCGCCTCCACATCGGATATCTTCAATATCACCTGTGTCTTCCGCTGCCCCCGGCATATTCCCATTAAAGATAATTCTCTGGCTACGCACCTTTATTATATTGCAAAGGAATCCATTCACAATGCCATCGAACATGGCAAGTCTTCAAAAATTGTGATAGAGCTTCTGAACAACAACGGTACTATTTCCCTGTCGATTCTCGATAACGGCGTCGGGATCAAGGACACGACCAAAGTCAGCGGCATCGGCCTGCGGATCATGAACTACCGGTCCCGCATGATCGGCGCGTCCCTGCGGATCGAATCGGAACAAAGCGGGGGAACACTGGTAACCTGCACCTTTAATCTGATCGAGGACTGACGCTTATGGCCGCAAACAAAACAACCCATACAGATAAACACAGAATCCTCATCGTTGATGACCATCCCATCTTCAGGCAGGGGCTCGCTCAACTCATCAATCAGGAAGAAGACCTTTGCGTTTGCGGAGAGGCGGAGGACTATCACGGCGCCATGAAGGCGGCGGCGGAACTGAAACCGGCCACGATGATCGTGGATATTACCCTGAAGGATATGAGCGGTATCGATCTGATAAAAGAGATCCGCAAATTTCACAAGGAAATAACCATGCTGGTCATCTCCATGCACGACGAGTCGCTCTATGCCGAACGCGCGTTTCGAGCAGGCGCCAAGGGTTACATCATGAAACAGGAAGCTTCCGAGTCCGTCGTCAAGGCTATCCGCCAGGTCAGGTCCGGCGGCATCTATGCGAGCAAAAAAATGACGGACCAGATCCTTTCCCGCTTTGTTGAAGGTCCCGGAGATTCCGCCGAAACGCCCCTCCAGGCCCTGACGGACCGGGAGCTTGAGGTTTTCCATCTCATCGGCGAAGGGCTCAGCATCAGCGAGATCGGCGTCCGGCTGAACTTAAGCGTCAAGACCATCGGCACCTACCGGGAGCGCATTAAGGAAAAGCTGAATCTCAAGAACAGTATAGAACTCCTGCGCTACGCGCTCAACTGGGTGGAGAACGAGAGAGCATCAAAAAAATAAACATTGATACCAAGTCGAATGGAATCTGCCGTCTTGCAGGCGTCAATTCCCGGCACGGTAAAAAATGTTTTTTATTGCGCTCCCTCCAGTTGCACCTCCGGTCTTTGCCTAACTTTGTTGGCCGCGTTATGCTTTGAATGCGACTTGATATAATTTTGTGATAGGATGAAGTATTATTGACAGCATGCAAATTAGGTTGCTGGATTCAATCATGTTGAAAAAGCCATTTCGGTGTGATCAAAGGCTGAGATCAGGTAAACGAAATCTATGAACTTCAGTGGATGGGATATTAAACAACTAAGGAATTGGTTACAGAAATCTTCAACCCAGGAAGATGATAGTTTTGATCTGAAAGAAAAGATACCGGACGATGAAGAAGGCAAGATCAGGCTGAAGAGAGAATTTTGTGGTTTTGCAAATCAGAAAGGGGGATTTCTACTATTCGGAGTCGACAAAAAGAAGCGTATTGTCGGGGTAGAAAAAAACGACGAATTCGTAACAAGGCTTGGTCAAATTATCAATACACATGTAACTCCTGCGACTATAAAATTCGACATTCATGAATGTATCAAACTAAAATCAAAGAGAACATACGTTTACATAATCGAGATTCAGGAAAGTCCCCTTGGAGAAAAGCCTCATGTCTTTTTCAAGGAAGGTAAGGGGCTTTCAATTCCACTTCGTACAAATGGATCTCTCCGTGACCTAAAACGCGGAGACGAAATCAGGAAACTTTGCTTGAGTCAGAGCGTTTTCTATCCAGAATATGGAAGGCACGTAATTGAAATCCTAAAGAATATCAAAGGCCAGCATGAACCTTACTTTACTCTTTGGGAAACGACCATCTGTCAAGGATTCAAAACCTATTATCGATCTATTGATACCGAAAAAAGTAAAGAGTTCGTGCTAACGTTAGAGGATATCGAAAAGAAGATCTCTAATCTAAAGAAGGCCATTATCATTGCGTCAACTGAAGGTGGTGAACCTACAGGTATACAGGATAAAGAACAGTTAGAACGAGCGATTGATAGTTTCATAGATAAATATCAGACGGTGATCATATGAGCAAAGCTGGTCAAAATACACAAAAAGGAATAGGTGCCCAGAACTGGGCGGCGATGTCGCTATTTCTACAATTCTTAAAGAGGCCCGGTTTCTCATATATTCAGTTAGAACCGGATGATTCAGAAGATTTTGATCTAGTATTCTCTGACGGTAAAAGAATTATCTGTGAATCCAAATATAGAAAAGAGACCTTTGGCTATACACAACTTCGGGAACTGCTGAAGACGATAATGGAAAGAAAACAAATAGGAGAGCAGGACGAAATCCTTGTGGTTTGCAAGAGTGCCAATAAAGATCTCTTATCCAATATCAAGAATATCAAATGGTTCAAGGAATTGAAAAAGAAATTTGAAGAAAAGAGTTTTGACACTGAATCTATAGAACTTCTTCCGAAGGTCAAATTCTGGATTCTGTCAAAAGGCTTGGATGATGGAATTAATTATTCTCTGGTAGCCGAATTACTTGATATGTGGCTGCCTTTCGAGGACATAAAAAAATTCACTGATAGCACTATATATCAGAGTATCTACAAAAGTTCCACACAAGGAGGTGTTTATAGGAGGGAGGATTTTGAAAGGGAGGTTACAAATTTTAAAGATGAAGTTCAAAAACGAAGCGACTATTTTAACAACGAGAAAAAAACTAAAGATAAACAATTAGAGAAGTTAGAAAAAGATATCAACATCAACAAAGGAATAGATTGGGGTTCTGGTTCAATTTCGACCTTTTCTCTTCGTTGGGATCTCATGTCGTTTGCCACTGATCGGTTGAAATCAAAAACTGATCTTGACCTGGAAAAGTGGAAAGACCTCTGGCAACTAAACAGGGTTTACTTTTTTGCTTTTAACATTTTCCGGATCTTTGAAAATAACCTCCAATCTATAGAGAACAAGAGATACGCCCTCCAATATGCCAACCTCTATGTAAAAGAACCAAGAGGATTCTACCGTTCTGACTTTTACGTCACAACTGTCATAAGCCTTGTAATGAAAATCATCAAGGATACTGATGGGACATTATTTGTCAATGATGCTCTTGAAATTATGAAGCATCTGCTGTCCTTCAATAAAGACGAACTTTTCTATCTCAAAAACGATCGCGATGGCGATGAGAAATGGGAAAGGGGTGAAGTTTGTAAAGTCCTCCAGCGAATTTACGAGATGGGTGACAAAAATATCAAGCAAAAGATATTCGATCTCATAACTAAAATTTTTAATCTTACTGAGGATAGCGGACGTCATAACATTTATTCGCCAATGGAAGCATATCAAATAGTGGAACAATGGATCAGCGATGATTTCCTTGCTAGATTCCAGAAAACAGTCGACGTAATTGCCAGTCAGTACGAGCGTTACTTCGCAAAGTACGGCAAGAAAATCACATACAAGGGTTGGGAGCTTAGTGGATCGACTACGTCTTACATGGGTGGTACTTACGAAACCTCTGATCGACATCTCGTTAGTTACATATTTGAGCCAGCTATTCGGAAATTCTACGATAGTGATCCTGAGCAGGGTTGGAGTTTTGTTAAGTCGCGGTGTATCAGTAGAACCAAAGAGGTAACCCAACAAAGGCCAGATTTCTTGAACCGTTCCGTATATAAGATTATTTTGAAAAGATACGGGAATGCCGATAAAGCAAACTCCACAGAGGCTTTTTCAATTCTGAAGGAGTTCATCAACGCCAAAAGAGGAATACCGCACAAGTCAGAGCTTATCTTTGAGACGGCTAGGGAATTTGGTCTTTCATCTAATAAACGATGGAAATTAGCAGAACTACCGACAAGAAAATATAAGAGTCCAATAAGTCCGTTCCAAGAGCAAATTGTTTCTGACTTGGCTAATGAAGGGCATATGAAAGCCAAGGAACTGCTGAAAGTTTGGTACGTCAATACAAAGTACACACGTGGCAGGTCAATCTTTGGTGGAGATCCAATTGCGTCAATATACGCCCAATTGGAAAGCGATATAGATTTCGCGGTTGAACTATTCAGAATACTACTCTCTCAAGATTGGCTAAAGTCTAAAGGTGATGAGTTCCATGCGTATGATGTTGCCAGGCTTTTGCGTCAAATTTTGAAACGAGATTATGAAAAGGGCTTGTCTATTTTGCGCCTGCTTGAATCATACGAAACCTTGAATCGGCACGGGCAGGTGATCTACACCCATAGCCTCTACGACAGCCGTGGAAATGACGACTCTGATGACCCAATACTTCTTGGTAGGCTTTATGATGATGTTGTAAACCCTTTTCTTAATGGTGCCGGTAATGACATTAGCCGAATTTGCTGTAGAATTTCGTTTGCTAATTGTCGAGAGGCGTTCGTGCAATTTGCTGGCCGATTGATTACAAAAAAAAGGATACCTGAGGCATTAAAGATTATTCGCGTCTTTATTAATGATCCTGATCCTTATCTTCCAGGAAAGGACCCGGATGATCCCGAAGGGAAATACAATGAACATAAAAAAATTGAAGCGGGCGAGGAATTAAGCTCTCTAACTTCTGTTAGAGGTTGGTGCGGGTGGATGCTTATGAAGTGCGCAGTTGTGGAAGGCCGAGATCAGATTTCAGAAGTAATCCAACTGTCTGAGAAGCTTCTTCTAGATGAGAATTACTACGTAGTTCATATGGGTTGCTTTGCGTTAAGTCAACTTGCCAGAAACAGACTAACTGTATTACCCGATAACAAAGAGGTTCTCTTTCTGAACAATGATAAAGAAAAGGCTCTCAGGATGTCAAAAAACATTGAGAACCTTGCATTCGGACTTATAGACAGGTTTATTACTTGGCCGGAACTTGTTCGGAAGGCTATGGCGAAAAATATCCTTTTTACATTCGGTCATATTAGGGCGCTAAGTGAGGCCGATGCATTGAAGTTAGTCACTTTCCTTTCGAAACAAACACCAGAATTTATTCGGGAAGCGGCCCCCATATTTATTTACTTTGCGGAGTTTAGAAAAGAGAATTTCCGAAATTGGAAATTTTTTAGTCCCGGCCTTTACGACGATCTCGGGGCGGCGAAATATGATGCTGGAAAGTTTCGAAAAATTTTGGTGGACACTATCGAACGACTCCAGAAAGAAGATAAGAAGGCGTGCTTCGGTTTTGCAGCGTCATTCGAACATATTATCCGTGATGAATGTGGAAGCAATACTAAAGGACGCGCTTTGACGAAAATGGTGCTCGGCTATTTTAATTTACTGACGAATGCTTATGATCATGGGCTTTTCCATTTGATATACGAAACCATTCTCAAGAAGATGGACAGCGATGATGAGGACTTCGATAGCTGGTATAGTCTATATTTTAAATGTATTGAAATAGAAAAGGCATTCTATTATGAAACCAATTTCGTTCCTGGCACAACAACCAAAATGTCTTGGTGGCCATATTATTACACCAGTAAAATATTGGAAAGGATTTATATTAGAGGTGGAAAGGAGAAATTTATTAGAGCGGCGCAAGTTGTTTTTTCTTTTCCAGTAGAGGTGAGAATAGAGGAAAGTGAAACTGTCGTTTCTATTCTTGAAACCTTGACCAAAGAGGATGATGATAAACGTGCTAAAGAAATCCTTAAAAGACTCTTTGAAAAAAACCCAAGCAAGTACTGGGATATGATGAAAAGTTTTTCCGTTAAGTAGAACATTGTAACATATTGCACCTTTTAAGTAGCAATCCTCAATTCATAGGACTGCCAAAGACTATGGACTCGTACGTGTAATGACTGTCGAGATGTAATTTATGTGCTCAGTCTGTCAAGCCAAGTATCGGTTAGGACAAATTATAAAATATCTTCTGTAGGTCATCGACTTACCTTTTTTTAATCCCGTTAAGGACAGACAAAACAGCTTCCTGCGGATTGTGCTTCTCTTCGCTTTGTCAGATCATGTTGACAAGAGAAAACTACAATCCAAGGAGGACAATATGAAGGGAAAATCTTTGAACGGAAGTAAATACGGGTTTCAACTCACTATCAAGGAATTGCTCAACGGTCCAAGGTTAAGCGCGGGAAGCCAGGAGATCGTTTACCGGAACAAGATGCGCTATACATACAACAATCTGTTTGAGCGGATCAACCGGCTGGGGAGCGCCCTTGCCGGACTCGGCGTCAGGAAAGGAGATACGGTGGCTGTCTTTGACTACGACTCTCATCGCTATCTGGAGAGTTTCTTCGCCATTCCCATGATGGGAGCAGTGCTGTTTACCGTGAACTGGCGGCTGTCTCCCGATCAAATCGAGTATACCATGAATCACGCCGAGGCCGACGTGATCCTCATCAACACCGATTTCCTTCCGCTGCTGGGTTCCATCCGGAGCAAGCTGCGATCCGTGAAGAAGGTCATTCTCCTTTCGGATGCCGATGAACTGCCTAAAACGGATCTCGTCTGTGACGGAGAATACGAGGAGCTCCTGGCCGCGGCATCGGCGGATTTCGACTTCCCCGATCTGGATGAAGATACCAAGGCCACCACCTTCTATACGACAGGCACGACAGGTCTTCCCAAAGGGGTGTACTTCACCCATCGCCAGATTGTCCTTCACGCCATGAGCGTCTGCATTGCCGTGAGCGGCCACGACAGCCCGTTACGTTTTTCCACCTCGGACGTCTACATGCCGATCACGCCCATGTTTCATGTTCACGCCTGGGGTTTCCCTTACATCGCCACCATGATGGGTGTCAAACAGGTTTATCCCGGCAAGTACGAACCGGAAATGCTCATCAAACTCATCCTCCAGGAAAAGGTCACCTATTCCCACTGCGTGCCGACAATTCTTCAGATGCTGGTGGCGAGCCCTATCGCCAAGCAGATAGACCTTTCTCACTGGAAAGTGATCATCGGCGGCGCCCGTCTTTCCAAGGGCCTGGCCATGGCCGGTATTGAATTGGGTATCCAGATTATGACGGGCTACGGTATGTCCGAGACCTGTCCTGTCATCAGCGTATCCAATCTGAAACCCCATATGAAAAATTATGACAATGAACAGAAAAGCGATATCGCCATCAAAACAGGAATGCCCATCACGCTTGTTGATGTCAGGATCGCCGATCCCGGCGGTAATTTCCTTCCGAATGACGGAAAGACCACCGGTGAGATTGTTATCCGCGCACCCTGGTTTACCAAAGGGTACTACAAGGATCCGGAAAAGACTGAAGAACTCTGGCACGGCGGCTGGCTGCACACGGGTGATGTGGGTTATATGGATCCCGACGGATATATCCAGATTACAGACAGGCTCAAGGATGTCATTAAAACAGGCGGTGAATGGGTCTCGTCGCTCGATCTGGAAAATGCCGTCAGTCTTCACAACGCGGTGCAGGAAGCGGCGGCCATCGGCATTCCCGATGCCAAGTGGGGAGAACGGCCCATGCTGCTTGTCGTGTTAACCCCCCAGTTCCGCGGCGACGGTATTACGCCGGAGGTTCTCAAGAACCATATGAAAAATTGCGCAGAGCAGGGAAAAATTCCCAGATACGCCATCCCTGATCAGTATATCATTACAAACGAGATTCCCAAGACCAGCGTCGGCAAGGTTGACAAAAAGCAGCTGCGCGCCATCTATGTAGACGCAACATAATTTGAGATTCTTCTCACTCTCCTGGTTTTCTCTGATGGGGGGCCGATCATCTGCCGGCCCCCCGCATCAGGATACCGGCCGGCTTTAATCCTTGGCTCAAAATCCCATATCCAGTTGTCCGATTTTCGTTGACATGAAAAAAGAACTTTCCTATATTCTCCCTGCAAGGAAGTAATCTTCAATGAAAAAATATTCATTTTGGCAACGGTATTGGCAATGTTGTCGAATTTTATAATATTATGAAACATTTTTCACTTTTTTTTAAAAATAACATATGTTATAATTAATACATTATTAAAAAAAATGCCTATTAAGTGTTCGACCCGGGAGAATATTTCATGACGCATAAATTGACGATCACTCAGAAGCCTTCCTATCTGCACATTGTCGTGACCGGTCAAAACAGCATAGAGACTGTGGTGCGGTATTTTGATGAAATCCATCGGGAATGCGCTGCCCGCAACTGCTTCAGGATTCTGATTGAAGAGCGTCTCGATGGACCACGTTTAGGAATCCTGGATATATTCAGGATCGTGGAGGAAGAAAGCAGCAAAAGCAAGGGGTTTTTCAAAGCGATCGCCTATGTTGATGTAAATGCACAGGGCGATTTGATGAAGTTTGCCGAGGACGTGGCCATCAACCGTTCGTTGCCCGTGACGGCATTTTCAACCGTGGCCAAAGCGGAAAAATGGCTGATGAATGAAAATCCTGAAAGCACAAAACCAAAGACTCCAGTCGACGCGGACAAATAGCGTCGATAGGATTTGCCGTTCACAGTTTCCACTCGCCATGTTCATTTTTATGACTTGCCGGGATTCAAGGCGGGCAGATGAAAAAGATAATTCCTTCTTCGGTTTGCCTGAAGTTCCTTAAGTGTCGTTACTTTTATGTGTTGATGTGAAAACGGCAACCCGGTCTCTTCCTCCTTGTTTGGCCATGTAGAGGGCTTGATCCGCGCCGGAAATAATGGAATCAGGTCTTGTATTCAAATTCGGAGCGCAGCAGATAATGCCGGAACTGATGGTTGTTCCTACCTTATTCCCCTGATAATCAATGATCATGGCTTTGATCTTATACCGGACCTCTTCAGCCAGTTGGCGGGCATGATCGGCATTGATACCCGGGAGCAACACAATAAACTCTTCCCCTCCGTACCGGGCCACAATATCAGAATCTCTTTTGAAAACAGACGTCAGGGTTTCCGCCGTTTTTTTCAAATATTCATCCCCGGCCTGATGACCAAAGGTGTCGTTAATTCTTTTAAAATGATCTATATCTAGAAGGATGACGGAAAGCATACTGTTGCCGCGTCCCGACCGTTTCCATTCACTTTCAAACTCTTTATCAAAATACCGCCGGTTATAAATACCGGTCAGGACATCCGTGTTGCTCAGACGCGCCATTTCCAGGGATTTTATTTCCAGCAAATATTCATTTTCAAGAGCATCCCAGTACTCCCGGTTTCCTCTGTATGCGATAAGAACCATATATATCGAAAATAAAGTAACCATAAGGGCAAGAGGGATATTGATTGAGTTCACCAGCATGGTCATAATGGCCGGCATCAGTATGGATAGATTGAAAAGAATGGAAAGCCATCTGCTGGGAATAAAAGCAACGACGCCTCCCGCGCAGAGACCGCAGATGCACACGGTCATCAGCATTTGCGCATTATATTCTTGTTTCTGAAGCATGATCAGGGCATAGGTTAGACCCCAGATCAGACCGGTGGCGATAACGCTGGCAAAAAATATATTTTTATTTAATGTTTCATAACGGTCCCCCATTTTTTTGGAGACCGCCAGATGAATCAGCCGAAACGAACAAATGCCCCAAATCGACAGAAGGAAAGAAATGGAGAAAAACAGATGTCTTTCGTGAAGATTCGCGGCAGCGACGACAATCAATGATAATAGGATATAGAAAATAATGCCGAAGGTAGAACGGCTTTTCAGGTCCTGTACCACCCGCTTATTCGTTTTGTGACGTTCAAATGTCATGAAGGGTTCGGCTTACGTCTTTAAAATCATCAATTTATTTTTCTTTGATGTCTTGACCATCGATGATTGGATGATTCTCTTGACATAAAAAACGTAAATCCGCCAATATTATTTTAAGAGTCCGGAAATTGCTTTGTTCTGAAATGTTGAAAATATATTTCCAATCGATCATGCGGTATTTTAAAGGGTCATGACGACTTTTTAAGTCATTGACATACTGACGGAACTTCCCTATATTCTCGTCAGAAAGCAAAATCTTATTAAAAGACGGGAAAGGTTTATTGTGGCGGATATATTCGAAAAACTGAGAGACAAACTGGACAAAATGGCGACGGGCTATCCCGCAACGGAAAGCGGCGTTGAATTAAGGGTTCTCAGGCAGCTCTTCAGTGAACAGGATGCGGAATTGTTTCTGAAAATGGAAACAAATTTTGAAACACCTCTTGAAGTCGCCTTGCGACTTGGTGTTGACGCAGGCGTTATAGCCGTCAGACTTGAAACGATGGCGAAAAAAGGCTTACTTTTCAGAATTCGCCGGGGCAGCGAGTTACGTTACAGCGCTATCCCCTTTATCGTGGGAATATACGAGTTTCAGGTCAACAATCTGACGCCGGCATTGCTGAAAGAGTTTTCCGAGTATTACATCACTGCTCTGGGGAAGACTTTTCACGGCATCAAAACTCCTCACCAGCGAACGGTTCCCATAGAAACAAGCGTTTCCGCCGGACGGCCTGTCGTCCCGTATGAAGATGCCGCAGGAATCATCAGGAGCAAGAAGCTCATCGCGATAGCCGAGTGTCTGTGCCGCAAAGCGATGAAAGTATATGGAAAGCAGTGCCGGCATCCGATGGAGACATGCATGCAGTTCGACTCGTTCGCCGAGTATTACGTGGACAACGGTATGGCGCGTTACATCAGCACGGATGAAGCTCTTGCCATTCTTAAACGCAATGAACAGGAAGGTTTGGTTCTCCAGACCCTCAATTCACAAAAGGTTGAGGCTATTTGCGCCTGTTGTTCATGCTGTTGCGGGATGCTGATCGCACTCAAGTTGTTTCCCGCTCCCGCCCTTGAAGCGAAAAGCAGCTATGCCTGTCAATTTGAAGCAAGTCTTTGCACCGGATGCGGAACCTGCGTAAAACGATGCCCGGTCGGCGCTTACAAACTTATTGAAGGCAAGGTTCAATACAAACCTGCGCGATGCATAGGCTGCGGGCTGTGTGTTCCCTTCTGTCCTGTCCATGCGCATACGCTGGCGAAAAAACCGGAAGAGAAAATTTATACTCCGCCGGAAACCTACTTTACTGCTTTAGAGCAGATGAGCAAAGACCGCTGATGTTGATTGATCAGGCAGCCAGGCCGGCCGCATGGGGATTTACTTTTCAGTGCCGCACCGCCCATTTTCAGCACGTTCTTCATTGACATCAAAAGGTGTTTTCCCTATACTCCCTTTCCGGAATAACAAGGGCCTCAAAGGATAAGAAACTGAAATGGATAAAAGATCATTCTATACATCACTGTTTGAACCGCGGGCGATCGCGTTCATCGGTGCCTCATTAAATCCCGCAAAATGGGGATTCAACATTCTCCATCACATCATCAGGGGAGGCTACACCGGGAATATTTATCCGATTAATCCCCAGGGAGGAACATGGTTTGGCAGGCCGATGTATAAAAGCCTGGCCGAAGCCCCGCGGCCGATTGATGCGGCCATCATCGTTGTGCCTAAGGAAAGAGTTCCGGATACGCTTCGTGAATGCATCAAAGCGGACATCCATGCCGCTGTGATCATCACCGCCGGGTTCAGCGAGACGGGCGCGGAAGGGAAGGCGCTTGAGCAGGAAGTCCTTTCTATTGCGCGTGCCGGTCATATCCGTCTCGTGGGACCGAATACGATGGGAATCTACAGCGCTTATCCATCACCCCTGCAGGCGGTCATGACGGCCTCGGCCTTCAAGCAGGGGCCGGTTGCCGTTGTAACACAGAGCGGCAATTTAGGAACCTCAATCTCCTACAGATTTCTCAGGCGTGATATCGGCATCAGCCGCCTGATCAGCTCCGGTAATGAAGCAGACCTGACCATAGAAGATTATCTGGAATATCTGGAAACAGACTCCAAGACAAAGGTCGTCTGCCTCTATGTGGAGGGTGTGCGTCAGGGGCGCAGATTTTTAGAAACGATACGGCGGATATCGGCAATGAAGCCGGTCATACTTCTCAAGGGGGGCACCGGTCCCATCGGCGCGGACGCCGCCATGTCTCACACGGGCGCGATGGCCGGAAGTATCGCGGTGTTTCGGGCCATATGCCGCCAGGCCAATGTAATTTTAGTGGATACCATCGATGAGATGGTGGACATCGCGGGACTCATGCTTTCCCAGCCTCAGATCACGGGGAAACGTATCGGCATTGTCACGCAGGGAGGTGGATGGGGCGTCATATCCGCCGATCTGTGCGAGGCCGCCGTTCTGGAGCAGACGCAATCCGGTTGACCTGGTCGCGCCGGGCAAAGTTTCGATGATCTCAGATTCAGTAGAAATCCTTCTGAAGCACACGGACATGGATGCTATTCTTTTTCTGGGAATGGGTTACATGACCGCCCGTGCCAGGATCTGGATGGAGTCTTCTGTGCTTCCGCATGATGTCATGGAAAAACCTGCTCAGAAAATGATCGCCGCGGAGATGGAGCTGTTGGACTTCATCGTAAAACAGATCAAGCATTTTAATAAACCGATCCTGCCGGTTATCGACCTTGTCGGTTTTGACATGGCCGGCGAAAGCAATATCGTCAAGCGCCTTGACGCGATGGGGATCATGGCCTACTCATCTCCCGAACAGGCAATACGCGCACTGGCAAAAGCGCAGGATTATTATCGGAAGCGGACAGCAAGCCGGATTGATTGACTTGGAAAACCCGTAATTTTATACATACCATAATATTTTAAAGGAGCGCCTCAATGGAATTATCAGACGTCATCGCTTCACGCAGGAGCATTCGAAAATTCAGTCCGAAGGATATTACCGCCGATGCTGTTCGTCTGCTTCTTGATGCCGCGCGGCTCGCCCCGTCGGGCTCAAACACCCAGCCCGCGCGTTTCATCGTTGTTCAATCGCCTGCCGCGAAAGAGGCCCTGGGGAGATTCACGCCCTACAAGTTCATTGTCAAAGCCGCCGTCATTTTTGTGTGCTGCGCCGATTTGACGGCCATCCAGACAAGGGATGCGCGGGTCGGGGAACTCTGGCAGGAAGGCACTTTTGAAGGCGTTGAGATCGATACCGGTGATCCCTCAATCGTCAGCCCCGTCATGGACCCGGAAGCCCTTAAAGCCTATCTTTCAATGAATGTGGCTATTGCCGTGGAGCACATCGTTCTTAAAGCCGTTGATCTCGGTCTGGGCAGCTGCTGGCTGGGACGATTTGACCGCGCGAAGGTAAAAGATTGGCTGGGACTGGATGAAAATATTTATCCCGTGGTGCTTCTGCCTGTCGGGTATCCTGATCAGTCACCCAAGGCCAGGCCGCGATTGCCTTTAGACGAATACATCCTGAAGACTCTTTAATGATTATCAGGGCGATGTTCTCACATCGCCCTGATGTTGATTGCTTCCGGCCATTTAACTATTTTATTTTGAAGAAATTCTTTTTCCTAATTTTTTAATTTCGTTTCCTGTGTCTTTCAATCCCTTTTCAACATCTTTAGCAATCACGCTGCCTTTTTCCTTCAATTTCAGCGAAAGGTTTTTAGATTTTTCTATGGCTGTTTTCGTGCCTGTTTCAACTTTCTTGCCGGCCCAGGCAAAGCTTTTCTCTAAATACCTGGCGGATGAATCAAGCGCCTCGCCGGCTTTTGCCGATTCTTTCTTTGTCCATGATTCCGCCGATTTGATGCGGGAATCCTCTGCCAAAGCCAGATAGGCGCGAGCGAAGGCATCTTCAATCTTTTTTACGGAGGTTACCGTTCCTTTTTTCACATCAACCGACAGTTTTTCCAATTCCTGAGCCGATGATGCCAGAGCCTCTTTGCCTTTAGCCGATGCTTTAGCCGATTCAGCCTTCATGAAAGCCGCGCCTTTTTTAATTTGTTCAGACGCGGAATTCATATTCTTCTGCAGATAATCCTGCTTTGCCTTCTGAAAAGTCTGTTCAATCGAGGATGGTGATTCCGTGTCCACAGCAACTGCCCACTGCGGAATTCCCGTTAAAATAAACGCAAAGACAACAACTACAGCGATACGATTTAAGCGATACATAGTTCATCTCCTTTATCAATGATGTATGTTTTAAAAAATGGATACTTTGTTTAGCTGACGATGCATTATAGCATATTTTGCCATATTCCGGTGTTCAAATTATCGGAGCTGGTCAAGAAGCTTGTAATACTCCTGGAGATTGTGAATAGAGTCCATCGTTGCCTGGAATAAGATCATGCTGAGAACCAGTATGATTATTGTGAGACTGACCTTCCATGGCCATGTCGTTTGCGGACGCAGCCAGATCAGGGGCAATGCCAGGGGCCCCACACAACAGACCGCGATGATGATAAATGTTTTTCGTAAATACCATTTGATATTTTCTTCCGCAAAGCGCGGGTTCCTGGAAACATCCAGAAACTCACCGCAATGTTTGCATTTTATCGCTTCATCTTGAATTTCTTCAGCGCAGAATGGACACTTTTTCATGATTACCTCTTTGGGGTAGAGCAATCCAGCTAAAGCGCTTCTACGCGACAGGGCACATAGCGATGGATAGGCGTTCCGAACTGATCCCGATGGGTGTTCTTTGTCAACCGGTTCACATTTACTCCGTATTTATTACCGTTATAAACCAGCCCGAAGCCGTGCGGTATAACCACATGTCCGGGGCGCGCCGTATCGGTGATTTCCAGCTCAATCTCTTCGCTGCCCGCCTCAGTCGTTATTCTGACTTGTTGGCCATCTGTAAGGTTGAGCTCCGCAGCATCCTTTGGATGCATAGCCAGTGTGCAGGCGCGCTTGCCTTCGTTCCAGACGGGATCGCGCATGAGCGTGTTGGCGTTCATAGACATATGCCTCCCCGCCATAAGAATGAGCGGAAATTCGGGGGACATCGTCAGCGCCGCTTCTTCTCTTTGCGCATCAATGCTTCGCAGCTCATCGATCAACTCAGGAATATGCAGACAAATTTTCCCGTCATTTGTCTTAAGTTCCGCGAGATTATTTTCGGGATCGACTTTCCCCACCCAGGTGCCTTCGGGATGATCCATGATCTTCTGAAAGATTTCCTCACCCAAAGTTGCTCCCGGCGTAAAACCTGCTCTGGCGGCATTTTCATGGAAAGATTTGGGCGCGACCTGCAGCATCCCCCACAGGGCTGCCAGATGGACGGAGCCCATCGCTTTCCCCAGCGTCTTTCCCAGGATAAACGGCATGGCCTTCATCGCTTTCGGTTCCGCAATCGCGTATTCCATCAGGGCCCGGGCAAAGGCGGCATGGCTGTCTTGCGCCGCGACATAAAGGCTTTCCGGAATCGGCGGAATCAGTCCCATCTTGTCGGCGATTCGCAGATCGATTTCGCCCTCTTCCAGGGGTTCTCCTTCAGGTTCGATGATCGGCCGTCTCATCTGGAAGAAAATGTCCGGATAGGTCATGGGAAAGAAGGTGCCGTCCCAGGATTCATAACCGGAGCGGGAAGGCAGCACGTAATGGGAAAGCGCGGCCGTTTCCGTCATGGCCAGTTCCACCGTGACCAGCAGATCCAGACGCTGAAATGCTTTTTCATAAGCTGTTGTGTCCGCATAGGACCGCAAAGGATTCAAACCGGTAACCAGGACCGCACGCAGTCTCTCGGGATGATCGGAGAGAATTTCTTCCGGCATGACATTGGGCGGGAAACATCCACAAACCGGGAAGGCGTTGGTGGTCATGGTTCGCCAGATTTTGGGGTTTCTTTCATCTGTGTTGGGACCGATAGGCATCATGTGGCCGGGAATGATATTGCCGCCGGGAACGCACAGTCTGCCGCAAATGGACTGAAGAATGACAATCAGGTATGAATTCAAGCCGCTGTGCCTTCCCATGAAGATGCCGAGATCATAACGCAGGGAGGATTTGCGTGTAGCATACGCTTGGGTAACCTTATAAACCTGATCAAAATCGAGCTCGCAGATTTTAAGGGCGGCGCGGACATCGAAATCCTCAAACAGCGATTTCACCTGCCCGAAGCCCGATGTATGATTATCCAGGTAGTCCTTATTTCCCCATCCTTCTTTCAGAATAATGGCAATCATGGATTTGAGGAGCAGGGCGTCCGTGCCCGGACGGATCTGAAGGTGGATATCCGCGATCTTCGCGGTTTCAGATACTCTGGGGTCGACAACAATCAGCAATTTGTCCGGATCCTTGGCCAGGCGCTGCAAATGTCGCGGAGCCTGGGGAATCTGGTGGCTCTGCATACCGTTCCAGCCGAAGGCCAGAAGAACATCGGTATTATTGATATCCGGCCCGTCATGCAGGTATTGTTTCCCGTGCGTGCGTCCGCACACCCAGAACGCGCCGGCAAACTCCTGTGCCAGCGCGCTGTACTGGTATTGCGAGCCCAGACCCCGCATCAGCCGGACGCCGAAGGCAACCTCAAGATGGCATCCCTGGCCGCCGCCGCCCATATAGGCGAAAGAGCGCGGGCCATGCTGATCAACAATGCTTTTAAGTTTGGCGGCAATTTCATCGATAGCCTGATCCCAGGAAATTCGCTCGAATTTATTCCCGACTTTTTTCAAAGGATATTTCAAACGGTCGGCGTTGTGCTGATGATAAGCGATGTTCATGCCCTTCCGGCAGAAATAGCCTTCGCTTTTGACGTTGGATTTATCCGGTTTCACCTTGACGATGCGGTTATTATCCACTTCGACTTCCAGACCGCAATTCTGCGCGCAGAGGACACAACCGGTTTTATATATCGTTCCCATGAGTGCTCCTTTCTCCCGGCGGTAAAGCCGGATGTTTGAATGGCGTCTTTATGAGCGCGGGGTGAGAAGACGCAGTTTATTAATAATGCCGAGCAGCTCCCGTTTTTGCGAATCCGTTAATACTTCCAGAAATTCCGAATTGGCTTCGGTAATCACTCTGGTTGCCTCCCGGCTCATGACTTTGCCTTTTTTAGTCAGGTGAATGCGGATGGATCGCCGGTCGTCGGAATTTCCCTTGCGTTCAATAAATCCGGCCGTCTCCAGACGATCCAGAATGCCCGTGAGCGTTGCGCTGTCCAGCTCGGTTCTTTTACCGAGTGCGCTGGAGGTGATTTGATCTTCTTTATCAAGAAAGCCCAGAACCATCGCCTGAACGGAGGTAATATTCAGTTCGGAAACCTTCTGGCTCAGAAACCTGCTGGCGAGTTGATTGGCTTTGGCAAACTGGAAGAAAATACAATCTCTTTCAGGCATAAGATGAAGGACCATCCTTGTATGCAATTTACTTGTATACGAGTATAATGGGGAAAAATCTGTTTGTCAAATTAATTTTAAAGAATCCCGGCAGTCAACTAAATCATGCGAAATGGAGTTTCAGTTTAATATGATATAAACAGGGGAGGGCGCTGCGCTCCTGTACCGGAAGAAGCCGATTGCTATTTCCTCTGCCGCAGGAATTACTATTTACTCTCGGGATGGTTTTTGGGCACGACCAGGCGAATATATCTTCTGGCGAGAATGAGGACGGGAGTCTGCCAGTCGCGGCCTGATCCGTCGAGCGCATTCAACTGAGCGTCTGTGATAAAAAGAAACAACTGATCGCTTCGGTTCAAGTAGTCGAAGAGCGCGCTGCGATAGCCCTCCTGAGGCAATGTGATATCACCCTCCACCCGGTAGCGGTCCGTCTCGACCACAACCCTTTCGCGCCGTACATCTGGCATCAGGCAACCTCCGCAATTGGATAATAGGTAAACCTTTGACCAATTGAGCAAAGGCGGTTATCGGTTTGATAAGACATTACTTCTAAACTTCCACGCGCTTAAATTATAGGAAGTCATGTCCCGCTTGTCAAGAGAATCTTGTGGAGCGAATGGTGTTTATGATGGATTGAAGTCATGCGTTATTCGTCGGGGCGACGTTATATCGATGACAGAAATACGTTTATTGTTTGTTATACCTTGTTTTCTTGACCTCGGGGAAAAAATAAAATTGAAGGTTACGGGTTGGAGGCCCTGCTTACAGAGGGGCCTGATAAACTTTTCTGTTTAATGTCCGCCGCATTTATAACCTTCCCAACGCAGCTGGTTATCTTCGCTTGTCAGCCTTTTTCCCTTGCGAAAAAAATCACAAAGTCCAGTATGCCTGTCCAGGTATTCTTTATCGACTTCCTCCAGAAGGTCTTGAATCGTATAAAAGCATTCTTCATAACAATTTGCCTGAGCATTGGATAGTTTTGTTTCCCATGCATGCCCGATGATTTCTTTTGTGATATAAGCGAATTTAATAATTTCCTGATTGGTGAGTTTTACTGCTTTGTTGCTGGCTCTTAATTCCTTAACTCCCAATTCCGTAACTTTCATCTGATCCCCCTTTTAAAGGTCAATAGACTTAAACGTCGGCTTAGTATCGTTTTTTCCGGAATCTTTACATACAGATAATTGGAGGGATTTTCAACTATTTCTGATTATAAAGCAACAGAAAATAAAAAAATGAAAAACCAACATTAATAAAACAATGACTCACAAGGAGCTTGAGTCGTTCTACCCGGCAAGAGGACGACCCGGCGTTCTTCTTTTGATGTCGTGATGAAAAGCTGATTTCCGCAGTAACGAAGAAAAGAATGAATATCCTTCAATGAATAGAAACTTAACTTAATGTGTGATATATAGCACCAAGACCGTTCAACGGTCATGTCTGGTTCCGAAGTGCGCGATGGTGACATATCCCGGCGTCATTTAATAATATGAAAAAGATGTTCTCCGTGATTAAAATTATAAATATGGATTGTGAAGGATGCCTAAAATAGTCGACCGTGACCAGTATCGCGATGACCTCGCGTACAGGAGTTTTGATATCATAGCCAAGCACGGCTTTCAAATACCGACAAGAGATCTGGCCAGACGTCTCGGCGTTTCAACAGGAACGATCTATAAATATTTTAATTCAAAAAGACATCTGTTTGAATGTATGGCTCAGGTCATGACCAAAAGAAACGTGGCGGAAATAATCATAGATATAAAAGATGATACACCGCTGGAAGAGCGGGTAAATATCGTGCGAAATTTCCTGATGAAAAACCAGACCTATCTTCAGAATTTGTTGATGCTTGCGAGTGATTACACACGCTATGACAAGAAATCAAATATGCTTACGAAAGGTATGGAGAACTTCCGCGTTGCAATTGCCGATTATTTTACAGTCGATGATGAAGACGGAAAATTCATTTTCATCTATCTCTGCGGCCTGATATTTCATGGGATATTATTTCCGGAAATTACATCCATTCCAAAACAGGCGGAAGCATTTAAAAAATTTATCGTGCCTCCCGTAAAAGCAAGAAAAAAATAATTAATTTCTTATAATCAACTCTTTTAAACGCCAATATATTATCTCATTTTAAAAAATAAACCAATTATAGCAAATGGTTAAACCAATACGCGAAATATGTATTGACATAACCAATGTTGTTGATTTATATGGTTTTTAAAAATAACAACTGTTCATTATAAACAACAGAGCTTCTAATTCCATGGTTCGTTCCTTTGATTATGGTTTTTCTGTCCGCCAACCATGATGAGTTGGTTTGAAAATATTTTATGAATTGAGAAAAAAATCATCATAAAAATAAGGAGGAAAAAATGAAAAAGAAGTTTGTATGTATTTTAGTATTATTTCTGGCATTGTTTTTTACTTTCGGCTGCGGAGAACAGAAACCAAAATCAACCGTCACCCAGGATTCGCAGGTCTACATCGTCGGCGGCGGCATCGCGGGACTGGCCGCTGCCGTGTTTGCGATCCGGGACGGCAATATACCGGGTAAAAATGTCCATATTCTTGAACAAATGAATTTTATGGGCGGCGCAATGGATGGGATTGCTGATCCTGCGAACGGCTACAAATCCAGAGGCGCAAGGTTGATCAATCAAAAAAGATATACCTGCTACTGGGATTTGCTGGCATCCATCCCTTCTCTCAAGGATCAGGAAGAAATCATGAAGGAAGGCCAGAAGATTGAAAACCCGATAAAATACGTTCCTAAAAAATCGGTGAAGGATGAAATCTTCGAATTCAACAAAACCCATAAACTGAATGCATCTTACAGCAGAATTTGGGGCCTCAATCAGAAAAGACTGGATTCCAGTCAATGGACAATTTCATGGAAGGACAGATGGAATCTGGTCAAACTTATCGTGTGGGAGTCGGAAAAAGACACTTCCGGGAAAAGAATATCCGATTATATGTCGCCCGATTTTTTCAAATCGCATTTCTGGTATATGTTTTCGGCTATGTTCGGGTTCGATCCATGGCATGACCTGACCGAATTCAAACGTTATTTGCACAGATTTATAGATGACCTTGACGACTTGGCCCCTCTAACCAGAGAGGGATGGAACTCGCCTTATGAAAACTACTATTCTGTAATTCTCCCGATCGTAAAATGGCTGCAATACAACGGGGTTGATTTCCAGTACGGATGCAAAGTGTATGATGTTGACTTTAAACCTTCCCAGACGGAAAAAACCGTCGAGAAACTTTATTACAAACAAAACGGCGAAGACAAGACCGTCACTTTAAAGAACGGAGATTTTGCGATCATCAATATCGGTTCGAAGGTGGCTGATTCATCTTTAGGCACAATGGACACAACAGCGGAACTCATTACAGATAAACGAGACGGTTCATGGATCCTCTGGGAAAACATGGCCAAGAAACAACCGGACGTTATGGGGCACCCTGAAGCTTTCAACAGCAACATCAATGAAAGCAAATGGGTTGTCTGGGCCCTGACCAGCAAAAGCAAATTCCTGCATGATTACATTATGAACTTCTCGAAGGCCACGGTCATGGGACAGCAGCACATCATTTCTTTCCCCGAATCCAACTGGCACTATGGACTGCATATACCCTTCCAGCCTTTTTATAAAGGCCAGCCTGACGATACAACAGTCTATCTGGGCTATACCCTCATCGGTAATACAAAAGGCAATTACATCAAGAAAGAGCCTCATGAATGTACCGGTAAAGAACTCCTGGCCGAAATGCTTTACCATTTCGGGATCGTGGACCACCTTGATGAGATCGCCAAAGAAAGTAAGATGAATTTTTATAATGAGCCGTATGTCGTCAGCCACTGGCAGCCCAGAAAAATAGGCGACCGGCCCAATGTCGTTCCGAAAGGATCGACCAACTTTGCGCTGATCGGCGAGTATGTTGAAATCCCTGAATCTTCAACGTTCATGGTGGATTATTCAACGCAGTCGGCGATGATGGGAATTTACACGCTGCTCAATGTTGATAAAAAGATTCCTCCGGTACATGTGACTCACTATAACCCGTATTATCTTACGAAAGCATTGTACTACATAAGCAAATAATCTTCTCTCACCTCCATAGCCGGGTTTATCCTGACTGGCCCGGCTGTGGAGGTAAAATCTTTTCTTCAGGAGCAGAAAGCAAAAATAATAAATATTTAACACGCCTATTGTAGGAGAACTTTAATGAGTCTAAAAGGCCAGTCCATAGTGATCAACAATTTAAAGTTCAATGTTGTGATTGAGGGTAAAGGGTTGCCCGTGATTCTGCTGCACGGGTTTCCCGATTCCGCTTATGTCTGGCGGGAACAAATCAAGGCGCTAAGTGGAAAGGGCTATCAGGTGATTGCCCCGGATTTAAGGGGTACGGGGGATTCCGAAGCCCCGCCGGAACGAAAAAAATACGGTATCGATATCATTTGCTCCGATGTCGTTACACTGATGGATTATCTTGGAATAGAAAAAGCCCCCATGATCGGTCACGACTGGGGAGCGGCTGCCGGTTGGGTGTTTGCGGGCAATTATCCGGAGCGCGTGAAATGTTATATTGCGTTATCGGTGGGCCATCCCAAAGCTTACCGGTCCAATCTGGAACAATTGCTGCGCGCCTGGTACACGGTTTTATTTCAGATTCCTTATATTGCCGAAAAAGGCCTACAGTCATTTGACTGGCTGCTGATGCGCATATTGAGCAATCACCATTCTGAAGTCGATCACTGGATTAAAGACTTGAGCCGCGAAGGGCGTCTGAGCGCGGCCTTGAACTGGTACAGAGCCAATGAGTTTCACATGCTGTTCGGAGCTTTTCCCCGAATCAAAGTGCCGGTGCTTGGTATCTGGAGTCCCGGTGATATCTTCCTGTCCGAACGGCAAATGCTCTTGAGCGCCCAATATGTTGACGCTCCGTGGAGTTACGAACGCATTGAAGGATCCGGACACTGGATTCCTCTCGACGCGCCAAAACGGTTGAACAACGTTTTAATCGACTATCTTGCCGGAAAGAATCCGGGACGTTGAATGCTTGAGATAGTGATGGACGACCCGAGGTAATTGGAATGTCTATTCTTGAACAGAGTCAGGGAAGGACTTTTAATGGAGTTGAACAAAGACTCATTCTGGGAATGAGCCTTTTGGCAGGCATCCGCGCTCTGGGTGTCTCCATGATTATGCCGGTCTTTTCTTTTTTTGCACTGAGCCTGCCGGGCGCCACCGAGCAATCCGTCGGCATCGCGATGGGAATCTTCGCCATATCGCAAATGATATTCCAGGTTCCCATGGGTTATTTGAGCGATCACCTGGGCAGAAAAACCACAACCATCATCGGCTCTGTAATTTATTTGCTGGGAACGTTTCTTTGCGGACTTGCCGGCAACATTTATTTTCTTGTCTTCGCACGTTCTGTAGCCGGCGCCGGAGCGGTGACCGGGGTCGCCATGACCTGGATTACCGAAAGCGTCAACAAAAAGTCCCGCAACAAATCGTTGGCCTACATGGGCACGGGCATTGGAATGGCCGTCATCATCGGATTCCCGTTGAGCTGGTTTATCACCAGCCTCGGGCCGGCCCATTACGTTTTCTATGTCTGCGCCTTTTTTCTGATCCTGGCCCTGGCTTATACCGTCCTGTTTATGGAAGATGAAAATCATCATCACAGGGAATCAAATCAAATTTATAGCTTTGATGAAACATTCAAAATTTTTAAATCTCTCCTCCGCAACGGTAATTTTTTGCGATTGAGCGTCGTCGGCTTCGGCACCAACGCCTGTTTCGCTGGGGTATTCTATATCATGCCCATTTTGATTCTGGGACAAACGCAGCTGGGAAGCATGTGGAAGATATTCGCGCCGACGGCTCTCATCGGCACGGCTTTGATGTTTTATTTCGCGCATCGGGCCGACAGGAACGGCTCATTGCAGACCGTGCTGATCGGACTGGCTTTCGAATTTTCCGGTGTCTTTATTCCGCTTTTGTCGCAGTCTATTTACTCCCTGATTCCGGCTTTAATCATATTTTATGCCGGCCATTGTATTTTGGCTTCCACCCTGCCCGTGGTCATAGCCGACTTCCCGGTCCAGAAGTTTAAAGGGACCATCATGAGCATTTTTACATCGGCACAATTTCTGGGCATGGGACTGGGCGGAATTGCCAGCGGTTTTATTCTCAAGTTTTCTTCAAACGGTCTTTTTGGTTTTCTCAGTATCATGATGCTTTGTTCCCTAACCGTAATGGCCGGTTATAAAAATACGGTAAACGAAAACAGTCAATTAATGAAGGAGAGGCAGTAATGATCATTCAACGGCAAAAAGAGAAATGCACGCATTGTATGCTGTGTATGCGCGACTGTGTCTATGGGGTTTGGCGCGAAATCGACGGCGAGCCGGAGCCGGTCGAACCCGATCTGTGCAACAAATGCAGCCACTGTATTGCCGTGTGTCCCGCCGATGCGGTGATACACACAGGCCTCGACCCCGCTCAGGCCGTCAAAATCGACCGCAGGAATCTTGACCCCGCGCTGTATCGTGATATTGTCCTTAGCCGCCGTAGCGTAAGGCGCTACAGCGACAAACCCGTGCCGCGTGAGCTTATCGAAAAGATCATCGATACGGCGCGCTACTCGCCCACGGGCAGCAACGAACAGAATGTGGGCTACAACGTTATTACCGACAGGAAACTGATCGCCGCCAAGAGTGCAACGGTTTTCTCCTTTGCCGAACGCATTTTCAAGAAAGGCATCGGCCAATACATCTTTAATTTCCTGGGTTCCTCGGGCAGCCGCTATATGAAGCTCTTTAACTATGCCCGGGGCGAAAGAAAGACCTCGGGCCGTGACTTCATCTTCTACAACGCACCGGTGCTCATCCTTATTCACGCCCCCAAAAAGTCGCGCTCCGCCGGCGAGAACTGCACCATTGCGGCAACGAACATAACCAATTACGCCCATACCCTGGGCCTGGGCACCTGCTTCATTGGCCTGTTCACCACGGCCCTTAAATTCAGTGGGAAACTTCGGGAAGGGCTTAATATTCCCCATGACCGCCATGTTTACATCTGCCTGATTCTGGGTTATCCGGCCTACCGGTTTGCAAAGATAGTCTCACGCAAACCGGTATCCATCACTTGGGTCTAAAAACTGCCAAAGGTAACGGTATGAGATTTATTTTTTAACTAACCTTCTAATAAATCGGAGATGATTGATGGACTATGCAGAGATAGAAAAACTCACCCAAAAAGTGAAACAGGAAAACACTTTTATCCGTGACATAAAAAATGAAATCGCGAAAATTATTGTCGGACAGGAATGTCTGGTGGAACGCATCATCATATCCTTTATCTGCGGCGGCCACATCCTGCTCGAGGGACTGCCCGGACTGGCCAAGACCCTGACCATCAGGGCCTTCGCAAAAGTCATCGATACGGATTTTATGAGAGTGCAGTTTACCCCCGATCTTCTTCCGGCAGACCTCATCGGCACCCGGATATACAATCCCCGGGACCTTAATTTTATAACCAAGAAAGGCCCGATCTTTACCAATATCCTTCTCGCCGATGAGATTAACAGGGCACCCGCAAAAGTACAGTCCGCACTTCTCCAGGCCATGGAGGAGAAACAGGTGACCATCGGCGAAGAAACGTTTGTCCTGAAAGCGCCGTTTATGGTTCTGGCTACAGAAAACCCCATAGAGCAGGAAGGCACCTATCCTCTTCCCGAAGCACAGCTCGACAGGTTCTTGATGAAGGTACTGGTGGATTATCCGGATAGAAAACAGGAAAAGGAAATCCTCACCAGATTCCGGGAAATCAATGTAGACAACCTGAAGCAAATCATCCATCCGGATTTCATCGCGGAAAAATCCAAAATCATAGATTCCATTTACATCGATGAAAAACTTATCGAATACATTGTGACCCTTGTGGACGAAACCAGAAAACCATCGGGGAAGGAACTTAAAAAATACCTCGACTTCGGAGCCAGTCCCAGGGCTTCGATCGCGCTGATGAAAGCATCACGATGCATCGCCTTCATCAGGGGAAGAGGATTTGTGACGCCTGACGATATCAAGGAAATAGGCGCCGACGTACTCAGACACCGGATCATCCTGACCTACGAAGCCGAAGCCGACACCAAAACGCCGGACGACATCGTCAAGATGATATTCGATTCCGTTGAAGTGCCGTAATACCGGATGCGTGCAGATGGCCTTTAGACATGGATAGCAAAGAAACATCTTTTATAAAGAAATTAAAACTGACCATAGGGAAAAAGCTGAATACGCTTTTTATCGGAGAGTATCATTCCGCGTTCAAGGGTCTCGGGCTGGCTTTTGATTCCGTGCGCGAATACCAGTATGGCGACGATATCAGAAGCATCGACTGGAACGTGTCGGCAAGGATGAACCACCTGTATGTCAAGCAGTTTGTGGAAGAACGGGAGCTGTCCATCGTGATTGCCATTGATATATCAGGATCGGTTTATTACGGCCATGAAAAAACAAAGTGGGATATCATCATGGAGGTGGCGACGCTGTTCCTTTATCTCGCGCAGATGAATAACGACACGGTATCCGTGCTTCTCTTTACGGACCGGGTCGAGAAATTCATCAGACCGCGCAAGGGACGCAAGTTTATCATGAAGGTCCTGGACGACATTTTTAAATGCGAACCTGCAGGAAAGGGTACAGACATTTCAACTTCGGTGGATTTTCTGAGAAAGGTGCTGAAAAAAAGAAGTATCATCATTGTCCTTTCCGATTTTCTGGACAGCAAGGAGGATTATCTTTTCAGGCTGAGGCTCCTTTCCAGGAAACACGATATCATTCCCGTGCAGGTTTCCGATCCTCATGAACAAGAAGCCAGGCATGCCGGCCTTTCTGAATTTACCGACCTGGAAACAGGCGAGGTCTTTATGTCTGATATCGTGCCTGAAAAATTAAGTTACCCGTATCTTACCGAAGTTGAGATCATCTCTCTTTCTACGGATGCGCCGATAGAAATACCCATCCTTAAATTTTTCGAAAAGCGCAACAGAACCAAAATTACAGCGGAGCGTCAATGAGATGAGAAGAACCGTTATTTTATCACTTCTCCTGACCGGCCTGTTTACATCGGTTATTATGGCCGGCATCCGGGATGATACAGCGGCAACAACGTTTGTCACACCGGGATTCGCGACGATCGGAGAGAACGTCACCTATAAAATTATCGTAAAAAACAAAAGTCTGAAGGAAGTGGAAGTCTTCCTGCCCGATCCAAAAGAAAAATTTCCTGAAAAAAGAAAAGACGATAAAAATCCTGTCAAGCCCGGCGAATCCGCCGTGCCGCTCTATGTTATTGGGGACGCTGCGATAAACGAAGTTGAGTCAGGCGGCACAAAAGCCGTTGAAATAAGCGCTAACATTATATTTTACAGGGCCGGCAAGTATCCGCTTCCCGACATTGATATTATCGGTGCCGATAAAAGAAAGATCGGCTACAAAGTTCCGGAAATAGAAATCAAGTCCCTGAATGTTGAAGGCAAGCTGGAAGGCATTGAAGCGCCTCTGGATTTAAGCGGCAACCATACCAGACTTTACATTCTCATATTGACGCTCATCGCAGTGGGCATTATCGGTTATTTTGTTTACAGAAGAATAAAAAGCGGCAAACCGATACTGCCGGCGCCGCCTATCAAGCGATCGCCCCTTCAGGTTTTCAATAACGAACTCAGGATGCTTGGTCCCGAGTCGCTGATTTCAAAAGGCGATGTAGAGGGGTACGCGTTCGGAATATCGATCATCTTCAGAAGGCTGCTTTCTAACCTGCTTGCGTTCGATGCCCACGACATGACATCAAACGAAATTAACGTTAAACTTAAAAAAGTTTTTACAAAGGATATGTTCAACAAACACCACGGACAGATCATCAAATGCTTTGATCTGTGGGACGTCTCCAAATACGCGGAATTCGCGCCGGGCGCCGATGTCCTCTCGGACAATCTGGCCAAGACCATCAATCTGGCCCGGGAACTTTCCGGTGATGTAAATCATGTCGTATCTTGAATTTAGAAATCCATATGTCCTTCTGCTGCTGATTCCTTACCTGGCGATGATCATTCTGTATATTTATTTTAGAATATACAAAAGGGAAGCATCCTTCGAGTTATCATCCTCCAAACTCATCGCCAGAAGAACAACCTTCCGAACCGCCACGTACAAAAGCCTTGTGGTTTTGAGGTTCCTGGCTATTTTAATGCTCATTATCGCCCTGGCGAGGCCGGGGCGCGGCATCGATTATACGAGTGTCAACGATTACGGCATCGACATCATGGTCTGCCTGGATGTTTCAGGCTCCATGAGAGGTGAGGATTTCCAGCCGGAAAACCGCCTTGCGGTCGCAAAAAAAGTCGTCAAGGATTTCGTCAATAAAAGGCCGCACGACAAAATCGGCATGATCATTTTTGCCGGTGAGGCCTTTCTCCAGTGTCCGCTGACCACGGAAAAAAACATCATAGCGGATATTAACGACGAGATCGATTTTGACAGTGTTCCGGCGGACGGCACGGCTATAGGCGATGCCATCGCGCTTGCCGCCTCGAGAATGACCGACAGCAAAGCCGCTTCAAAAATGATTCTTTTGATTACGGACGGGATGAATAACCGGGGACAAATCGACCCGGAAACCGCGGCCATTCTCTGCAAAGGAATGGACATCAAAGTTTACACGGTGGGCATAGGAAAAGAAGGCGAAGTGACTTATCCGGCAGGGCCGGCAGGACCTGCGCTCTTCGGCAAGCGAAAATTGATCAACCACTTTGACGAACGCGGTCTGAGGAAAATAGCGGATACGACGGGAGCGAAATTCTACCGTGCCGAATCGAGCGGCGTTCTCTGGCAGAATATAACAGACATCGACCGGCTGGAGAGGAGCATCGTGGAAACCAGGGTGTACCATGAATTCTACGACCGGTTCGGATGGTTTCTTCTTCTGGCAACCGTGTTTTTCTTTACGGAAATCATTTTGAGATCTTTGATTTACAGGAAGATACCCTGATGGAATTCGGAAACTACAAATATGTTTTATACATCCTGAACGCCGCATCCGTCACGCTGGCGTCCTACCTTTTCTATATGTTCTGGAGGAAAAAATCTTCACCTGCCGGCATAAAAATTCTGGGATCGCGAAAAATTATGAGGGCTAAAAATGTGATCATCATTGTTTCCATTATGCTCGCGGCATTCACTTTAATGGAGCCGCGCTGGGGCGAAAGAACGAGAAGCGTCGACAATGAAGGCTCGGACGTGGTGATCGCCATGGATGTAAGCCTGAGCATGCTCGCGGAAGATGTAAAACCTTCCCGGCTGGAAAGGGCGAAAAGCGCGGTGAAGTGGGTTGCCGAATCACTGGCGGGCGGAAGGGTCGCGCTCATCCTTTTTGCGGGAGACTCGTTTTTGTCATGCCCTCTGACCAGCGACATCGGGGCCTTTATGATGTTCACGGATTCCGCGTCACCTGATTCGGTCAGATTGCTGGGAACGGATATCGGCAAAGCATTGACGGCAGGCAAAAAAATATTTGAGAAAAAAAGAATCTCATCAAAAATATTTGTTCTGATAACGGACGGTGAAGATAACGAAGGCAAAGCGCTAAGCGCCGTAGAACCGTTCAAAGAACTCGGGGTTTCCATTTATACGGTCGGTGTCGGCAGGACGGAAGGCGATTTCATCCCCTACGCCGTCAGGGAACCGGACGAAGCCCCAAAAATCTATGATGACGGAAGCGGGAACCCGGTGAGAACCCGGAAAAACATCGATCTTTTGCGGAAGCTCGCCGATGAAACCAACGGCAAATATATCGACATAACGGAAGATATCTCAGGGATGCGCCGTGTCCTTGACGCCGTCTCCGAACAAACCAAAGAAAAATACGCCGCAAAAATTATTAAAGAGAAAGAGGAAAAATTCATGTTCTTCGCCTTTCTCCTGATGATTCTGCTGTCGGTTGAAATCATGATGCCGGAGAAAAACCATATCTTCGGGACGTCCGGGCGGGAAAATCCGCTGAAACCTTCTTTTGCGTATATCCTAGCGCTTATGGGAAAATTCAAATCCGGTAAACAGGGATGAATCAGAAAAAAGAATCTTCTTATTTATTGATCAGGCTGTTCATTGTCGCGACCGCGTTTCTGATGTGCGCGTGGCTGGACCCATATAAAGATGAAGTCGCGCAGGGAAACAAGCAGCTGAAAGATAAAAATATTACCGAAGCCAAAAAGCATTATCAGAACGCTGAGCGTTACGCGCCGTCAAGAGACGATCTGAAGAACCTCGAATTCAACAAGGCGGTGGCGGACTTCATATCGGGAGACACCGACTCGGCCATGGACGGCTACAGAAACGCGTTAAGATCCGAAGACAGAAACGTGCAGAAAAAAGCGTTCTACAGCCTCGGGAACGTCTATTACAAGGCCGGGAAAAAAAAGGAGGCGGCTCAGGCGTATATGAATGCCTTGAAGCTCGACCCGAATTATGAGAACGCCAAAAAAAATCTGGAATACATATTTCTGTACAATGAAAAAGAGGATCAGAACCGCAGCCGAAATGACGACGGCGAGAGCAACAAAGGCGATGACGATAAAGACAAAAATCGGAAAAACAAAAAGAAGCAAAACAAGTTCGAAGATGCTGATCCGGGCAGGAAGTTTGATATGCAGCAGGCCAGGAATATACTGGAGTCCATGAAGAACAGCAAGGTCAGGCAGGAAAAAGGCAAACGACATGCGTCACAAAGTCTTGAAAAATACTGGTAGCATATTACTATTCATGATTATTCTGACCATCCGTTCTTACGCGGCGGATCCGGGTTATATCACCGTTCAGCCTGAAGCCAGCATTTCCGGCAATCCGGTTTATGTCGGCGAGGCGGTCCTGTTAAGGTATGCTCTGACGTATTCCGGCCTGAAGAGCATCCGGGTCAACGGCATGGAAAAACAGCCTGACGCGAAGGGATTTGTCATCAAGAGAATCGATGAACGCATTTCCGGCAAAAATTCCGGTTCAAAAACAAAAGTGCACCTGATGACGTTTGTTTTGATTCCTACAGAGAAAGGTACCTGTGAAACAGGCGCAGGCAGCATCATCATTACCGCCGATACGGAAGGAGGGTTCCCGCAGCATAGAAAAATCGTTTTTCCCGGGGAACGAATACGAATCCTTCCCCTGCCTGTGAAGGGCCGGCCGGATTCTTTCAGCGGGGCCGTTGGGAAATTTGAGATATCCATGGAGAATTACGACCCCGGGACAAAATTATTTGAAGCAAAAAAAATATTTCTAAAAGTCAGCGGCACGGGGAATCTCCTGACACTGCCGAAACCGGAACTTAAAAAAATACCGGACGGGTTTAAAGTCATCATCGAAGAATCGGAGCCGGCGTATTCATTAAACAAAAATACCTTGCATGGTGAAAAGAAATACACGGCTCTGATCGTACCCCAGAAAAGCGGCAGAATAAAACCGGGCGCGTTCATTCTTAGCTTTTTTAACCCGGAAACTGGCGGATATGAGACGTGCGCATCGGAGGAATTGGTTCTGAATGTCGTTGAAGGCGGTTTGAAAAAAGAGAACGAACCCGTAAAACATAAAGCCGGCCGGGAAATATCATTCAGTCCTTTAATAATCATCTCCGTCGTCATGGTCATCTTGATAGCGGCTTTTTCAATATTCCAATGGGAAAAGAAACGGATCGCCAGGATAAAAACGGCGAGACTGAAAAAAACGGAACCTGCGGATGATGGCAATGAAAAGAAAAAAAATGATTATTTAACAGCCCTGGTGAATGCCGCCGAATCCGGCGATACTAATTATTTCTTAAAGTATGCGGAGAAACTGCTTGTGCTTTCGGATCAGACTATGGCTGATCCCGACCCAATATCTTCATTAAAAGACAAAATCTATGAATGTAAATTCGGCGGGGCTAAAATATCACCTGAAGATATGAAAACGATTCTGGAAATTTTCACTTCATCCTGCTGAAAAGGATACTTCCCAAAACGAACATGACGGCCGCGAAGAAAGTGACAACAATGAGATCAACATAGAACGGAAAAATATTTACATGAAGCAATGCTCCCCTGACACCGTCCACGGTATAAGTAAGCGGATTCAGTTTTACCAGTCCCGTAAGCCAGCCGGGAAGTTTGTCGTCAACCGGGAAGAGGGCGCCGGACAGAAAGAAGAGCGGAAATATCAGGAAAGATGAAATCAGCTGGAATCCTTCCAAGCTTTCAAAGAGAGAGCCGAGGGCAAGCCCCATCGAAACCAGCGCGATCGATGTAATAAACAATAGCAGCAGGGCCTGCGGAATCCCCCAGGGATTTACAGACGGAAATAAAAACGCAAAGCAAAAAAGAATCACAATCTGCAAAGTAACATCCGTGCATCCGCCCAGAACCTTTCCCATGAAAATGCTGAGACGCGACACTGGCGCCACCAGGATAGCCTTGAGCACGTCGAGTTTGCGGTCCCAGACAATGTAGAGGCCGAAGAACACCGATCCGAAAAGCACCATCATGGCCAGGATACCGGGGTATATATAATCCTGATAATTGATATTGCTGACGCTGACGCTGGCACCCACGCCGCTGCCGAACAGGAAAAGCCACATGAGCGGCTGGACAATGCTCGAAACGATTCTGCTTTTCTCGCGCTGGAAAACTTTGAATTCCCGCCACCAGACAGCGTAGACACCCATCAATTCTCTGCGTATGCGTTTCTCACCCATAAAATCAAGATCCTCTCTGGCGGTAACGGGCCACGGTATCCACCCAGCTTCCGGAATCCTCGACGGAGTCTTCCCGGATGTCCCTTCCGGTCAGTTTGATAAACACATCGTTGAGGGTGGGAATTCTTATCTCCACGCTTTCCACATTCCGGATATGAGCAAGAAGGTCCGGCAGGTGCAAATGAGATTGCTTCATAATTATTTCTACCAGGCCGTCGTTTTCTCTCACTTCGGAGACATATGGCAGCGCGCGTATTTCCTCCAGCTTAGGTTCCTTCACTTTGATGACGACCATATCTCCGCCCATTGATTCTTTTAAAGCATCGGGCGAATTGAGTTCGATGATTCGGCCATGATCGATAATTCCCACGCGGCCGCATACCTGTTGGGCTTCTTCCATGTAATGCGTAGTGAGGACAACGGTTGTTCCCTCCGTCTGTGCCATTTTTTTGATGTATTCCCAAATGCGCGCCCGCGTTTGCGGATCAAGACCGAGCGTCGGTTCGTCCAGAAAGAGCACAGCCGGCCGGTGCAAAAGACCGCGCGCCAGTTCCAGACGCCTGCGCATTCCGCCCGAATAAGTCCGGGCCAGATCATTACTGCGATTCTGCAGGTCCACCAGTTCCAGCATCTCCATGATTCTTTTCCCGCGGATAGCGGCCGGGATGCCGTACAGACGCGCGTGAAGTTCAAGGTTTTCCCGTCCGGTGAGGACGGTATCTAAAGTGGGGTCCTGAAACACGATGCCGACTTTGCGCCTGACCCGCGCGGGTTCTTTGATGACGTCACAGCCCGCAATGGATGCGCTGCCTGAAGTCGGGCGGACAATCGTGCAGAGCATACCGATGGTGGTGGTTTTGCCGGCGCCGTTGGGTCCGAGCAGTCCGAATATTTCACCTTTTTCTATGTTCAGGTCGATGCTGCGAACCGCTTCTATTTTGCCGTAGTTCTTTGTGAGTGCCAGGGTTTTGATAATCGCCATTTCATTATAATCCATTCATGATCAGATGATGACCTAATATTCTTGCAGGCGGCATCCATACCTAAATAATCATTTCAATAAGGTTGGGGCCTTGTTCCTTGAGCGCCTTGCCGAGCTCTTTGACCAGCTCCTCCGCAGTGGTTACTTTAACGGACGGTACGCCCATTCCTTTGCCCAGATTCGCCCAGTCAATTCCTGAAAGATCAGTGAGACGGGACGCGCACTTGCCCGGTGTTACTCCCAGCCGTCCATACTCCAGTTTCAGGATATCATAGCTCCGGTTGGAACAGATGAGCGTGGTAATATTCAGTCCTTCTCTTGCCTCGGTCCAGAGTGCCTGCAGGGTATACATGCCTGCGCCGTCCGCCTGAAAGTTGATCACCGGTCTGTCGGGGCAGGCGATGGCGGCGCCGACGGCGCATGGCGTGCCCTGGCCGAGCGATCCTCCCGTCAGCGTGAGCAGGCTGAAAGGCGGAACGCCTGAAGTAAAGGGATAGTACATTAAACCGCTGGTGATGGCTTCCTCAACAACAATGGCTCCCTCAGGCTGAAGAGCTGCTATGACCGCGCAAATCTTTTCCGCGTTCAGAGCGCCCGTGGGGATTTCGGGTCTTTTTGACGGGGCCAGCATACCCGGATCAATAACAGGAGACGCCTTGAGTTCGGCGGCGAGAAGCTCCAGAACCGCTGTCAAGTCCTGCCCGGGCTGTGAGAGATGAAACTTCTTCTGATCATCTTTTATAAAGTTTGCCGGAATGCCTTCATACCCGAAAAAGGACACCGGTTCTTTTGCTCCGGCAAAGACAAACACGTCATACCGCGAAAGCATGTCCAGGGCCATTTCCGGAAGGTAGGCTACGCGGCTCACGTCAGGCAGTCCGGCGCCCCGCTCGATATGCGCCGGGAAATTATCAGTGATGAGATCACATCCGCAGGCCTGTTTTATTCTCGCCGCGGCCATCAATGCCTTTCTTCCGATAGGGTTGCCACTGAGAAAAAGGGCGGCCTTTTTGCCGTTTTTCAACAAGTCTGCCGCCGATTTGACCACGTGCGCGCTTACGGATGATTTTTCCTGCTGATGAGGAAGGACAGGGCTGTTCCCGCATTTTGCCGTCTGGAGATCAAACGGAACGATGAGAGTTGCTATCTGACCGGTTTGCGCGGCCGTAATTGCATCTGTCATATCCTGTCCGAGGAGATCGGCAAACTGGCAGGTGCGCTGCCATCCGGAAACCGTTTGCGCCAGAGATTCGATATCCATGGTCAGGGGCGGCTCGAATGCGCGGTGCCAGGTGGAATGCTCGCCTACCGCGGTTACAATTTTACTGCGCGCTCTTTTGGCATTATGCAGATTTGCGATCCCGTTGGCCAGGCCGGGTCCGAGATGGAGCAATGCCATGGCGGGCTTTCCGAGCATCCTGGCGTAACCATCCGCCGCCCCGGTACACACCCCTTCAAATAAACAGAGGACCGGCCGTATGCCTCCGACTGCATCAAGAGCAACCACAAGCGGAAGCTCAGTCGTGCCCGGGTTGGCAAAACATACCTCTATCCCCGAATCCTTTGCCGCTTTAATAACACATTCCGCTCCGTTCATAATATCCCTCTCTTGAATGATTCAATTAACCAATGATTCCGGTTTTTCGCCTTTGAGCATCCGGGCGATGTTTGCCGCTGCCATATTGATGATTCTCCCGGCCGCTTCATCCGTCACGCCTGCCACATGCGGTGAGAAGAGCAGTCTTTCGCTTTCCACAGCCAGCAGCGGATTATTCAAATTTACCGGCTCTTCGGAGAAGACGTCTATAGCCGCGCCTGCAATCTTTTTCTTTATGATCGCTTCGGCAAGCGCCTTTTCATCCACAAGTTCGGCCCGGGCTACATTAATGAGATAGGCGCCGGGCTTCATGGAATTGAGGGCGTCTTCATTGATGATGTTGCGGGTCGCATCCGTCAGCGGCGCGTGAAGGCTGATGATGTCCGATTGTTTTAGTAAGGTGTTCAAATCAGCATATTCAACGCCGAATTGCTGTTCGACAGACAGCGCCGGCCGGTAAGTGTCATAGTAGATGATCCGGCTCAACCCGAAGGGTTTCAGCCTTTGTGCAACCGCCTGGCCGATGCGTCCAAACCCCACGATGCCCCATACCTTTCCTTGAAGCTCCGCGGACTTTATACTCATCTGTTCCCATCCGCCCGACTTCGTGCTGGTATGGGCATGGAACATGTTTTTGAGAAGGCAAAGTCCCCAGGCGATCGTATGTTCGGCAACACTGACGGTGTTGGCGCCCGCGGTATTCGCCACCTTGATTCCTCTCGCGGTGCAGGCATCCACGTCTATGTGCTGGTAGCCCACGCTGGGCTGCTGGATGAATTTTAGATTCCGCGCCGTGGATACCATCTCTGTGGTGATCTTTTGTTTGAAGGTGTAATCGCCCAGCACGGCGTCAGCTTCTGAAAAAGATTTCTTTAACTCTTCCTTCGGCATTTCATTGCCGGGGATAACCTCAAAATCAGGCACATCCGGTGTTTGCCTTATGAGAAGCCTCACGAGCTCGGCAGACAGCGGGGCCAGGGAAAGGACTTTCTGGGCCATATTATTCATCCCCTTTACTGTGGCAATATGATTTCCCTATTGTTGTTTTACATGCATCGGGATTATATCCTTGTTGCTCTTTCATTTCCAGTCGAAACACACAGGACTGCTCCCTCACAAAGGGTGATCCGCACCCTTATTCCATACTTTAATTAATTTAATGATTATTTTTTAAATGACAATGAAAGGCCGGTACTATTTTTTATCGACAAGCATTTAGCGGCCTGAAAATTCAATCTCAGCAGAATGGCGATTGAATTCGCTCGATAATGCTTAGGCTTTTTTTTACCTGGCTTTCGGATGTATAGCGTCTTTCCGACCGGCCGCTTATTCGGTAAACTGGGTTACATAGTGTTTAAACAGTTCTTTTACTTCAGGATTATTGCCCGTGTCATAAAGCCTCTCCATGATACCCCTCACGCCATACTTGGATTTCACAAGAGAATCGCCCTGCTCTTTATACAGAGCGACAGCGGTTTGAGAAACCGCGGAGCATACGGCATCCAGATATCGCTGCCACAGGTTGAATCCTTTTCCGTTCTTTGTGGGATGAATAAAAGACTTCATAAAGATTATTGAAGAGTTTATGACCGCTCTGACCGGCGCGCCGACTTTACTCGATATATAGAAAACCATTGACGCGATCACCAGCGGGCTGTTGAACAGGGAGTCCGGCGGTATCTTATTTGTTTCGGCAAGGTCGGCGATGGATAAAGACAGAAAATAATCCATGGTGCCTTTCTTGCCATAGATGGACCTGTTGTTTTCCTGGCTCTCGTTAAAAAACACGGAACCCGGAAGGTCTACGATCGTGCTCGGCTGGGCGCCTATCCTGTTCTTTACGCAGAATTTTGCTATTTCAACACCCGTGTTGTCGGTGGTGGAATTAAAATAGTCATAGGGCAGTCCCACGATAAAAGAACCGTGGACAGAGATGCCGTGTTTATGAATCTTCTTTATTTTGGATGCGTAGTACTCCGGAACCGACAGACCGCTTTTTTCTATTTCTGCGACGATGTGTTTGTTGATATGCTTTAAATTGCGCATATCAAGGGACTCGAGACCAATAAAGAAATGGGTGCCTCCGGATTTCCGGATCAGTCTAAGCAGTTCTTCATCATCGGCAACTTCAATGGATATTTGAACCGCGTAATTGATGCGCAGATCGCTTTCTATGATTTTGTTTAAAAAAGGAATCAGATTTTTTTTGCTGTGAAACAGATTGTCCGGTGTGAAGAAATAGTAACGGTTTTTAAAATCAACCGTTCCTTTCTGATAGTAACGCAGTTCTTCCACGAAATCATCCGGATCGCGAAATTGAACCGCTTTATGTTTTTCCGGCAGGGTTGAAATTGAACAAAACTTGCAGGAAAAAATACATCCCGTGAATGGGGCGACAGGATTAATCCGGAAATCCTTTAAGGGCGTATATTTTATAACCGGCAGTCTGTTTAAAAGATTTATTTTTAGAGGTTCTAAAGGTTCGAGGTTTGGAAAATCTCCCCAGACACCATCTTCAATCAGTGTATATCCGGCATATTCCTTCTTGAGAGAATTGTTTTTCAGATCGTCCAGAATCGTCGTAATAACTGTTGAGTCTCCCGCGCCTCTTACAAAGGAAACCAACTCGGGATGCGGGGCGTATTTTCTTATAAAGGTATCCACATCTTCAGGCATCGTGGACACATGGATACCGCCGATAATGACGGGTATTTTTGCGTAGTTCAACACGAGCGCGGTGGCCGCGGCGGCGGGAAAGCTTGAACTCATGGCGGAAATAAAAACGGCCCGCGGCAGGCACTTTTTCTCTTTGATCACGTCGGAAAAGAATTTCCTCTTGCCGTCCACCATGGCGACGATATGATCTTTTGCCAGTCTCGCCAGTTGGTTTTGAATATATATCCCGGCGTACATTTCAATGGCCAGAGCGTCAACCATGGTCGTGCGCTGTTTTTGAGGCTGAAAATCTATAAACTTTATAAAATTTTCAGATGTCATTTCCTGCGCGTTTTGACCTGTAAGGTAGGAGATCACATCGATGGGCGTAATGGATCGGGCCGACAGAAGGTCCATCAATTGATAGGTCAGAGGGTTGTATACAATAAAATAGTTCTTTGACATATTCGTTCCAATCCTATTAAAGAATTTTAAAACAAAACCATCAATTTCTGAGGGACACCGCATCCCTGATCATTTAAATGTGTGACTGAACTTATATGAGGAATAGCTCATATTTACAGCCCGTTGTCAAGCGGCAGGGTGGAATATTTTATAAGATATTGTTTTTACCGGTGGAATATCGGAAGTTATGTTTATCTGTCAATCCTATTTAAAGTAATCATTGCAGGATGTTACTCATGGGATAGTCACTTTTTCTTTATGTCTTCCACTTTTATATCCAAAACTTCCAGTTTTTTCGCTCTTTTCATCTTTTTCAGCCTGTATTCTAATTGCCTGGCTTCCGTAGATGTACTGCAAGGCAATGTCTTGACCAGTTCAAAAGGTCTCCACGCCCGCACAAACTTGCTTCCTTTTCCTTCCTTGTGTTCCTTCAGACGTTTCTCCAGGTTGTTGGTGATTCCCGTATATAAATAGTTGTTGCGGCATTTCAGGACATAAACAAGCCATTCGATTTTATCTGATTTTTTCATAGGGTTCTTATTGGAGCAATTCAATGTTTCCCTTCTTTTCTAAAGAGGGTTCAAACCGCCCTTCTTCCTGATAACTAGTAATGTATCCCCAGGATGCTGGAGCAATCATCTGTAAAAAGAAAAGTTACGTAATCGTCCAGTTTTTTATTGAAAAAACTAGTATGGTGTTCCTTGATTTTTCCTTTGCTTTTACCTCATGCCTTATGGCGCAGGCAATGTAATAGTATTAGTGTCTAAGGTAACTGCACCATTACGTGCTAATGCTCTGCCCTCTATCACGGCGCCGGTATTCAGCGTGATGGAACTTAGAGCCATGATATTTCCCTTGAAACTTGTGGTCGTTCCCAGAGTTGCAGAGGCGCCGACCTGCCAAAACAGATTGTCGGACTGGACACTGCTAACACTGTTAATGAACACCACGCTACTATTCGATGCTGTGGTAAGTGTGGAGCCAATCTTGAAGATAAAAAGAGCGTTGGGGTTGCTCTGGGCGTCGAGCGTCAGATTCCCCGTTAACTGAGCTGATGTGGTGAAACAATAGACGCCGGATGTGAGAGTTAATCCGCCTAGATTCTGACCGGTCAAATCCACAGTACATGGTGTGCCGAGATAGAGGTTATAGGCCGAAGTCAGGTCGCTTTGCGCCTGGGCTGCGACCGCATCGCCCGCGTGGATTGTTCCCGGGGTGACAACAACACCAGGCGGGAATCCCGTTACCGCCATACCGGGACTCACCCCGAGATTTCCGGTAACATTCGTGGGGCCGGTATTGGTCACTGTCGAACCAGCCAGAACCGCAAAAGTTTTCATGGTGTTGTCCGTTGTGAAGGTCCAGACAAAGTCATTGGCCAGTGCATTACCTGCAAGGTCTTTAGCCGCGGTGGTAATCGTTGCAGTACATAGGGTAGTCGGCGGAAGATCGGGCGTTGAAGGAAGCGTAAGCGTCGCCAGCTTACCTACTTCATCGTAGGTAACCACGCCTGTTGCTGTGGACACTCCGGCAGGGCATTCCAGTGTAAAGCTTGCTGTGGTGAGCGTGGCGGGATCCATCGCCTCGCTGAAGGTGGCCGTGATTATTTTCGTCTTGATCGTGACATTTCCGGCATCATCCAGAGGAACCACGGCAGTCACCGTGGGTGCGGTGCTGTCTGGATTGCTGGTTCCCCATCCTCCACTGCCGCATCCTGTAATTAAAACAACACTCAAGATGAACGTAATAAATGCAAGACAAGCTTGCACCTTAAATCTTTTCATATATTCTCCTTTTAAAAGGATCAGTATTTATGACCTGCCTGAATACTGATACCACATATTCAGTTAGAGTTCAAAAATATTAGAAGCCACATAACCGTTAATAAGATAAACAAAACAAGTACCGTCATACCGGCGGAGGCCGGTATCCAGTATTATTAAGTGTTGTGCCCCCCGAATTCCAATACCATATTGACATGTGCCAAGCAAAGACTTGACCCCTTGCAACGAGAAGCGCCTCGCGCTTCGTGGCAATCTAATATTATTCATTGCTGAAGCAATCAGATCCCTCCCCCTTGAGGGGGGAGGATAGGTGGGGGTGTGCTATGCTGGAGAAATCATCCGGATGCGCCGGACAGGTTGTTGATTGCTGGGGAATATTCTGGTTCAATCGTAGAATATGACGCTCGCCAAGATAATTA
>PHBJ01000005.1:0-33607 GCA_002840555.1 Deltaproteobacteria bacterium HGW-Deltaproteobacteria-13 | reverse complement strand
TGATTGCTGGGGAATATTCTGGTTCAATCGTAGAATATGACGCTCGCCAAGATAATTAAGTGTTATGTCCCTCTAATTGTTTTTATTTTTCAATTTAGGATTTTTTCACGAAAAAAACTTGACAATAAAACGATACACATTTATATTGTGCGAAAATACATACAAGGATAATGCGTATGAAAGAAAAAGCACCATATAAAGCTTTTGGCACTTTACTTGTTAAACTAAGAAAACAGGCTGGTATCACGCAACAATCAGACCTAGCTAAGATAGTTAAATCAACTCAACAAACTGTGAGTCGCTGGGAATTGGGCCTTTCTCGTCCACGTGACAAACAGATATCAATACTCGCAACTGCTCTTAAGACTAGTCCAGAAGAACTGTTAACTGTTGCCGGATATACAGCATATAAGATAGCAGTAGCAACATTTGATCAACCATTTCCGATTGATGCTTTTAATCCAGAAAGCTTCGAACGTTTTTGCCTGTACTTTTTATCAAGAAAATATCCAGACGCGAATGTACATCGTGTGGGCGGACAAGGGCATACCCAGGATGGTGTAGATATTGATGCTATCTTTTCAGATAAGACTTGTTATGCTTTCCAGTGCAAACGTGTGGAGAAATTTGGAGCAGATAAGGTTGATAAGGTAGTAGTAAATCTCAAGAGAAGAGCAAAAAAGAAATTTATTCTTCTTAGTCGTGTTGCTAGCCCCAAATCTCGTCAGGCAGTACAAAAACATAAAGGATGGGACCTCTGGGACAAAGAGGACATATCTTTACATATTAGACAATTGCCTAAAGATGATCAGAAAAAACTCGTTGATATATTTTTTCGCGGTCAACGCTTAGCTTTGCTTGGTGAAACGGAGCCTGGACCTTGGCAAACATCAGAGGAATTCTTTGCGCCCTTTATGGACGTGCGTCGTGCATTTAGTCATGCATGGCGTCTCATTGGAAGAAATGAAGACGCTCATGCGATAGTAGATAGCTTAGCGAATAATAAAATTCAGGCAGTTCTTCTTGTCGGAACAGGCGGTAGTGGTAAATCTCGCGTGCTTCACTATGCGATCGAATCATTTAAATGCATTCATAAAGGGGTAACAGTTCGCTTCCTATCACCGACAGACGAAGTTACTAAAAAGAGCCTTGAAGATCTTGGTGATAGCGACAAGGTGCTTGTGGTAGATGATGCTCATGATCGCGATGATTTGCAACTTCTCTTTCAATATGTATCGGTACCATCAAATAAAACAAAACTTCTATTATCATTTCGACCCTATGGACTTGATAAAATCAAAGCACTGGCAAGCAATTTTGCATTGATGGGGAATCTGATTTCTGAGAGAATACTTAATCCTTTAACCCTTGATCAATCGACAGAACTAGCAATTCAGGTATTGAAAGAATTTGGCGGTCCGGAAAGTGTAGCTAGAGATATTGCGCGATTAACAATCGATTGCCCGCTTTTTACTTGCATTGGTGCGCAGATTGTTGCGAAAGAAAAAATACACTTTGAGTTTGCAAAGAATGAAGAGGCTTTTCGCTCAACTCTTCTTGGAAGGTTCCGCAATATTATTGCTGGAGACATTGGAAATAAGAATGATGCTGATTCAATTAAAAAGCTCCTAAATATCCTTGCACTATTACAACCCTTTCATCCTGAAGATGAATCAATTGCGTCGATCGTTGAAAAAGTGGAAGGTATAAGTACAACCGATGTCAACCGACTAATTCGCTTAATTGCAGATGCCGGGATACTATTCAAACGTGGTGGAAAGTACCGTTTATCACCAGATTTACTTGCCGATTACATTATCGAGGACAGATGTATCGGATTGAATAGAAAATCAACCGGCTATGCAGAAAAAATATTCGATGCGGCAGATGATTTACAAATCGATCATGTCCTTCTAAATCTTGGAAAACTCGATTGGCGACTGACCAATGGTAATCCGCGCAATAGCCAATTATTAGATGGTATATGGCGAAAGTTAAAACCAAAAAGAAAATATTCCGACCCTCATATCCGAGCCATAACTGCAGTCGCTTATTACCAGCCGACTCGCGCATTGGATTTTGCACAACATCTAATCGCTGAAGGGAAACACCTTGAAGATTTACCAAATCTCATCAAATATGCAGCATATAACTTCGAGCATCTCCCACGTGCATGCGAATATCTGTGGGAATTGGGTAAGTGTGATAAAAGAGAACTCAATCAAACACCAGGACACGCTATTCGCATTCTCTCGGAACTTTGTGAAGTTCAGCCCAATAAGCCAAAAGAATATAATGAAGTAGTTGTTAACTTTGCGCTCTCTCTATTGGAGCAAGACGATTCATGGACATATGCATATTCACCTTTTGATGTGCTCGAAGGTATCCTTAGAACGGAAGGTCATACTACTGAATCAAATGGCAGGACTGTATCCATTGGGCGATTTGGCGTAAATGTCAAATTCGTTGCTGATCTGCGCTGTAAAGTCATTAATGAAACAATAAACTTACTTTCACACCAAAAGTCAAAGATTGCTACACAGGCCGCACGGTTTCTGAGAGAAAGCATTCAGTATTCAATAATCGGCGCATCGAGAGAAGAATGGACAAAAGAATTTTCTCAGACACTTGAAAAAATAGAAAATAAAATAAAATCCGAAACCCTGAATCATGTCGTGCTAATCGAAATCGCACGTTCAGTATCATGGCATGCAAATTATGCAGGTGAAAAAACAGCATTGATTGCAAAACGTATACTCAAATCATTACCCGCTTCACTGGAATTTCGCACGAAACTAGCCTTCATAGATGGTTATGGACAAATCTTGATAAGAAGAGATATTAAACGGTCTGATCGAGCATGGGATAAGTATCTTGATGAACTTACCAATGATCTTATTTCAGTTTACCCAGATGGAGAACAACTACGTATTTTCCTGGAGCAAAATCTTTTAGAGGTAGATATTGCTGGTAGCCCATCACCCTACAAACTCTACTGGCAACTAATTCAATCATCATTACCTCTTGCACGGGCAACTATTCAAAATGCTCTTGTAAATCATGAATCAAGAACAGCACCTTTTGCTGGTACGGCTCTGTCAAAACTTCTTAACGAAAATCACGATGAAGCAATTGATTTTGTTTTTCAGCTCCTTGAAACAAATTTAAATAACTTGCATTCAGCGATAGGTGATGGATATTCCGCCGTAAATGCTGAGGCTATAAATTACGGTGAAAAAGATATTGCCATTCTCAAAAAAGTCCTTTCATCAAATGATCAAAGAGTTATTATGAATGCAGTTAGCGCTATACGACTTTTGGCAAAAAAAGATCAACAGCTAGCGATTGATCTTCTCAAATTTGTCGATATCGGAATATCAAATAATGTTGCTGATGATTTGCTAATGCTCTTTCAAAAGGAAAGTGTAATTCCATTCCAATTGCTCACTGAAGAGGATATTGACTATTTCCTGAAAAAATTGATGTCTTTGTCAGAAATTGATGGTTATTGGATTGAGAAATTTTTATCTAAGGCATCAAAGTATCATGCCCGCAAAGTAGCTAAATTCTTTATGGATCGTGTAGAACACGCTGCACGCACTAATGACTGGAAGTATCGGCCATGTAATTATGGTCCTTATTGTCAAGTCCCACTTTTATTCCGTGAGTCACAAGAATGCAGAACTCTTCTTAGGCAGGTGTCGGAATGGATGAAGTCACGCGAAGATGATGTCCTATTTAATCATCGTGCGGGCGAACTATTTGATGCTATGTTTCGCCCCTATGATGCCGAGTTAATGGAATTTATGGGGGAATGGATAGAAACAGCAACACCTACCGATATAAGCGTAATCTCACATATCCTTCGTGAAGGACCACATGATTTCGTTTTCAAAAACAGACAATTCGTCATCCGGTTTTTGGATAAGGCTAAACAATACGGTAAAGATCTATTAACAGATGCATGGAGTGCTTTATATGGCGCAACAATTTCAGGAACACGTTCTGGAACTCCTGGAGAACCATTTCCACAGGATGTCCAGATGAAAAAAGAGACGGAAAAGGCAATGGAAGAAATCCCTCAATTCTCACCGGCATATCGACTATACGAAGATCTCAGAAAAACAGCTGATCGTAACATAGAGCGATCTATTCGAGATCGGGAGAGCTTTGATGAATAATTAGGCTTTATTATCAGAGAACTCGATTTACCCACCAAGGTTAGCTTCACAGGTTCTGCGAGAGCGGTTCGACATGATAAGCAAAGTCATATTGGCAATTGCAGGAAGGAAAGTGTCAACTTGGAGTGAATTCGGGGGCATAACACTTAACTTAATATTTTCATTTCAAAATAATTAAGTGCCATCCCGAATATCCGACGTCTAATTATGATAAACCTCGTCGTGTGAACCAACATCCAAAACGATAACTTCTCTATCAATAATTTTTAGAAGTAAAACTATACGATACTCGTAGTTTATCCTTACTGCGTACTTTCCTTGATGCCGTCCCTTAAGGGGATGAAGATGTAATTGAGGCGTTTGCGGATCTGTTTCGAGCAGATGCAATACGTTTTTAAATAAATCTGCTAATTCGGGATGACGACGTAAAAATTTTCGCGCAGTTCGGGAAAAAGTATCCGTCCAGACTAATGAATAAGCAGATTTCGATTTGCCGGCGACCATTTTGTTAACTCTTAAGTAGTTCGGCCATTAGTTTTTTGGAATTTCCACGTTTTATCCGACCGGCTTTAAGATCGTTTTCGGATGCGGCGAGACGTCCTTCAGCTAAGTCGCTAAGAATGCTTTCATAATCTTTTTCAGAAAGAACGACATACTTGGGTTGATTATTACGAATTATGTGTACGGGGCCATCTGCAAGCGCCGCATCGACGGCGCCAATTCCCCGGCGCTTAATTTCCTGGGCCGCGATTGTTTTCATAAAAGATAAACTCCTTTTAGTATCAATTTCAGTACTACTATAAGTATTAATTATGGACTTGTCAACACAAAATGATGAAAGGTGAAAAGAAGTTTTAAGTTTTAAGATTTAAGTAATTAAGTAGAAAGACGTGAAGGGTGAAAAGTGAATAGTGGATAGTGGATAGTGGATAGTGGATAGTGGATAGTGAATGGTGAAAAGTGAAATGTGAAAGGTGAAAGGTGAATGGTGAAGAGTGAAGGGTGAATGGAAAAAATACTGGATTCCCCGGTCAAGCCGGGGAATGACAGCGGACACTGGATACCGGCCTGCGCCGGTATGGCAGACAAGCGGGCGGGAAGATTGATAAGGGGTAATATTCTACCCCTGGAATTGAGATCTTTCTATCAGCTCGATCTGAAGTTCTTTGGACAGCTCAACGAAGTAGGCGCTATATCCCGAAATTCTGACGAGCAGGTTTCTGTAATTTTCGGGATGAATCATGGCATCCTTTAAAGTTGTCGAGTCCACCATATTTAACTGAAGCTGCATCCCTCCTTCGTTAAAGTAGGTCTTGATGTAAGAGAAGATGGTATCAACCGTTTTTTCGACGGAATCCTTCGCGTTCGGCACATACTTCACGTTGAAAGCAATATTGTTTTCCAGTTGTTTCGGATCAAGCCTGGCAACATCTCTCATGTTGTCGAGAATACTTCTGGACGCGTGAGGCTGCGGCGTACAGCCGGGCGTGAAGGCTTTCCCCCGGAGTCTTCCTGAAGGCAGAGTCCCGCAAAGATTTCCAAAGGCGCTGTGCCATGAGGTTGACCAAAAGCCCGTGAGATATTTGCCTCCCCGGAAATTCGTATGTTTCGCGTAGCAGCTCCAGATTAATTTTGTCATTTGATTGGCCATTGCAACCGCCTCGGCATTTCCCGAACCGAAAAGAGGAATTTTCTTTTTCACAATGGCATGCAGTTTTGGATTTTCGCCAAAATCGGTATCAACCGCCTTTTTCAGTTCCTGAAATGATGTGATCTTTTCATCAAACACAATTTTCTTGATGGCCGTCATGGAGTCCGTGATATCCGCCAGACCGACGTTGGAACTGCCCGATGAATTGTATTTCGCTCCGCCCAGCGTATTATCCAGCGCTTTTTCGATACAGCCTTCGGTGACACTGCTCAGGAATGGCTGCGGCCGTATTGCGGCATGAGCCTGGCCGCAGAAGAAATTCAAATCGCAGTGATTGTCGATCAGGAATTGCATCTGGGTCCGATAAGCATCAAGGAACTGATCGAAAGATTTAAAATCACCGTTTTCAATACTGCCTGTCTGGGGTCCCAACTGCCACTTCAACAGCGAATGGTAACCGTTATTCATGGCCATTTCAAAGCCCGCCAGCGCGTTCATGAACAGAGCGTTCGTGTGTCCGGTATGCTTTCCGGACATGGTCGGTTCCACGCAGCCCGTCGCGCCCCAGTCCCGGATGTCTCTGATATCGTAACCATGCTGCAGCAGAGATTCAAATACGGGAATATCGTTGTGCATGGACGGCGTTCCCGATGCCACGTAATTCACATGACTGATGCGCTTCAGGTAAGTATCGCTGTTGGTGCCGGGATGATACCGGACGTTCATGTTCGGCTCCTGATTGGCCAGCATTTCCGTAACCTTCAGAAAGATATAAGTCATATCGTTCACTGCGTCGGTACCATCCGGCTTCACGCCTCCGAGGGTCACGGCCGCGTCTGTTCTTGTGCCGCTGTAAAGATAATTGGCAAGGTCGGGCAGAGCCATGTGGTGATGTCCGATCCTCAGGAAAAGGAAAGCTGATAATTCAATGGCTTTTTTTATGTACACTTTTCGTTGTTCGTCACTTGTTATCTTTGCCATGTCCATTTCAAAATAGGGCTGAAAATACTGATCGAGCCTTCCGGGTGACAGGGATATGTTATTGTTCTCCATCCATACGCCCACAAGGAAAATCCATGCCGCTGTTATAGCTTCCCGGAGAGTCTCTGCGGGATTCATGGGAACCTTACGGCATATTTGGGCCATCTCGATGAGTTCCTGTTTTCTTGTTTTGTCTTTTTCAATACCGGCCAGTCTTTGGGCTTCGGCGGCAAGATTAAGCGCGTAGGTCTCCAGTCCTTCCAGTGTAATCTTCATGGCCTTCAGCGTGGTGAGCTGATCGGGGGAAAGAAATTTTCCGCCTTCGGCAATCCTGTCGTAGATCTCCGTCTTGACGCCCGATGTACCCTGGCTCAGGATTTTCGGAATATTCGGGATGGTATGAGAGAAGGTGGCCAGTTTCATGTTGAAGTAAAGCGCGGTCCTGTCATCCATTTTCAGACAGAGGGGATAGTTGAAATTTTTGAGCACCCAGTATCTGATAGTTTTGTCTCTCCAGAAGGGGAGTATATCTTTTAATATTTTTTTGTTTTGCCTGCTGATGTCATGCGGATTCAGCACGCGTTTATTGATGCTGTCCAGTTCGGCCCATAAAGATATTGATGCTTCGGTATCGGGATAAAGCAGAACAGGCACGTCTTCCGGTCCGGTTGAGCCCGGTAATGGATTATTGTCCTGAATCACCGGTCTTTTATTGCTCATGAGATAATTGAAAGCCAGAGCCTGCCTCATGATGGGATTCCACTTGTCGCCTTTGTTGTCGGTGTAAAATCCGTTTTTTCTGAACCATTCGGTGAGAAGCTTCGGCCGCTCCGCGCTGATCTCCGGACGTGTGCTCATCTGTTGATCATGTCTGGCCTTTGCCCGGGGAAAGTCTTCAATCGAGTACTCGGAGAGATAGGAATCATCAAGGAATTTAACACCGGGGTCTTCTCCTTGTTTCGCTTTGATTCGATGGTTTTTTCTCTTTTTCATTTCTTCGGACAAAACATCCGAATCAATATCAATCTTGCCTGTGTATTTTTTCTTCTGAGCTTTTTCTTTCATGGCAAGAAAGATCAGCTTCACTCTGACGACCGGCGATATGACTTTTAAAAGAAGGTATCCGAGAAACAGCATGGCCGATCTGTCGCCGTCAATGATTACTTCATTCTTTGTCATCAGCTCCATGATATCGGAAGGAACACCGTTCAACATTCTGGCGGCGGCCTGCAAGTTATCAAAAATAAAATTAGCATTGTTACTTTCTTGGAGGCCGTGGAAAACCCTCATCCTGCCGTTATGGATTTCTACGGTCTGGGCGATTTCACCGCCTTTCGTGGCAACTCCGACAGTGTAATTGATATAACCGTCACTATTTTTAAGTTCCTTGTTCAGCCAGGGAATATAATTGTAAGATGCGGCAATAAACCCTAAAAATATTCCCGGTATGATATTGTATTTAAAAATTGTCTTATCCTTGGAAAAGTCGAACAAGACAGGTTTTGCCGCGGTGAAACCAGGAGTATTAATAGAATGAGTCTCTCGATATAGAACATTTGATGAATGGGTACTCATAAATTCTCCTTTACTTGATGGATATTGTATTATTAACGCTGTTTATTAAACACTGTTAAGAAATAAGTCAAGGAAAATTTGACAAATTTATTTAACAATGTTAATTATTCAAAATAAATAGATATTTGAGATACTTGGAGAAGCGAAATGCCGCGTTTACGGATGAAAGATACTGAAATTGAAGAGATAAAAAGAAAGATTCTCGATACTGCCTTTGCGATGGTTTCCAAAGAGGGATTCGCTAATCTTTCCATGAGAAAGCTTGCCTCCAGGATGAAAATGACGGCCGCCAACATCTACAATTATTACTCAAATAAGGATGAGCTGAATATCGAGATGAGAAGGTACGGCTATATCATTCTTCATGACAACATTATCAAATCATTTGAAAGAGCCAAAAACATGGAAGAGAAAGTCGCTTTTCTTATCTATGAATTTGTCTCCTTCGGAATCACGCATCCCAACTACTATGATCTTATGTTCAACATGGCGACGCCTAAATTCAGCGATTACATCGGAACGCCGATGGAGGAATTGGCTACGCGTGAATACGATTCATCCATGCGCGTTTTTGAATTGGCCCAAAAGACAACCCGGGAATATGTGGAAAGCGGAGGAATCGCGATCATTGACACAGACAGAACCATCATCATCCTGTTGAGCTTTCTGCACGGCGTCATTACACTTTATAACAGCAGACTTTTAAATAACATTGACCCGAAACCTGAGGAAACAGTCCGGGAAATCGTTTCGCTATTTATTGAAATCATCCGCAATCTGAAAAACAATGAACCGATTAAAGAATTTATAAAAGGATTGGATAACGTCCTGCCGAATCAAGATTACCGCTTAACCTTTAAAGAATAATGATTGAGTAAAAAGATTTTTCGGCACATCCACTTAAATTGTTTTACGCGGAAGTTTTTTGCTCGATATCAACTTTAAAGGTGTTGAGGAAGGTACTCACCATCATATAACATCCCGCCGCGATCGCCAGTTCCACCAGCACTTCATGAGAGAAATGTTTGCTGATGGCGTCAAATGTTTCGTCGCTGACATTATGTTTGAGCACGGTTTCCTCGGTAAAACGCAGAACTAATCGTTCGATTTCGGAAAAGATATGCGAGGCGGAACCTGCGTCCAGCGCATCAATTTTTTCTTTCGGCATGCCCACCCGTTTGCATAACCGGCGGTGCTGATAAACTTCATAGTCCGAATTGCACAGAATTCCGGTGCGGGTGATGGCCATTTCTCTCAGGATCGGATCAAGTTTGCCGTTCATGAGTACTGCCGCCGGAAGGCTCATGAATTGGCGGGCGATGTCTATCTGGGCGTGAGTGACTATTTTAAAAATATTTAAATCATGAGGCGGAGTTCCTTGTAACTGAATTTTTTCCGTATCCGTTTGTTCCGGTATAAAGTAGGGTATGCGCGCCAAGATATTCTCCTTTCAGGCCATCGGTTTTTTGATGAAATGACGTTTCATTCCATTCAAAACAGTGACGCAGCGGTTCAATTCGCGGAATGCGGGAAGCCCCGCATTTTCAGCAATGCCTCTTAAATGCTCGGCGAAATCCTTTCTTCCTTCCACCCACAAAACAGCGGGTTTTTTATGCTTTTTGATCAGCGCCGCAAGTTCATCGAAAAATTCCTGTCCGATTAACGGTGTGGCGTAACTGTGAAAGATAATCGAATCAACCGCCGGATCGTTGATGACCGCGGTAAGAGAATTTCGGAATACTTTTTCAAAACCGTGGCGTTCAATGGCAATCCAGAGATCAAGAGGATGGTCGGGCTTATTCCAGGGAGGAAAAAGTTCCGCGACGGAATCAAGCGTTCCTTGGGAAAGTTTCGCCAGAGGCAGACCGCAGTCTTCCATCAGGTCGACCGTAATGGTGCCCGCGCCGCCGGAGAAGGTGAGAATGGCCGTGCCTTTTTGGGGTTGAGGATAAAAAGGCATATTCTTCCCGAAAGCCCTCGCCATATCGGTAAGCTCGGCCGGATCGAATACTTCGATAATTCCCGCCTGGCGGAAAGCGCCGCTTGTTACACGATAATTTCCCGAAAGGCTCGCCGTATGGCTTTGCGCCGCCTTTGCTCCTTCCTGACTTCTGCCGCCCATCAGAACGATGACCGGTTTATTTGTTTTCTTCGCCAGGTTTACAAATTTTCTTCCGTCCACCAGTGATTCGAGATAACAGGCAATCACTTCGGTATCCTTGTCTTTAATCATGTATTCGAGAATATCGCTCTCATCAATGTCGCACTTGTTGCCGATGGAGCAAACCTTGCTCACGCCCATGACGCCTTCCTGCAGCGCATGGAGCAGAAAACCGGCGGAGAGCATGCCGCTCTGAACGATGAGACCGACGTTGCCGCCTCTGAGCACATCCGGCCAGACCAGAGAATTGATAAAAGAAAAGACATAAGTTTTGTTGCCGTCAATGAAGCCCATGCAGTTGGGGCCCCACAACCTGATGCCCGCTTTGGCCGCGTTTTCCAGCGCATGCTTTTGAAGTTTTATGCCTTCCGCTCCGGCTTCGTTGAATCCGCCGGATTCAATGATGATTCCCTTTACGCCTTTTTTCGCGCATTCATTGACCGTATGCGGCAGTTCCTTCGAAGGGATAAAGTATATGGCAAGATCAATATTGCCGGGTATCGAAGCCACATCGGGGTAACAGGGAATTCCCAGTATTTCGGTGTAACTTTTATTGACCGGATAAATTTTTCCGCGAAATCCAGCCATGACATTTTTAATAATCTGATATCCGCCCTTGTTTTTGTTGTCGGACGCTCCGATAATAGCAACGCTCTTTGGGTTGAAAAAATAATCTAACATTTAGTAAAACTCCTCTTGGGTTCGCACTGAATAATGCCCCTCTTTTCTAAAGAGGGGTTAGGGGAGATTTGAATTAATCTTAAATCCCCCTTTCATCCCCCTTTAAAAAGGGGGAAATCCATTTATTTCAAAACAACCAGCGCGTCAACGGCGACCGGTTTGTCTCCGCAGATGATCAGCGGATTAATATCTATCTCGGCGATGGAATCGTACTTCATTCCCAAATCACCCACTCCGACAAGAGCCTTGGCCAGGGCGTTTCTATCCACCGCCGGGCTTCCCCTGAAAGCACCGAGCAATTTTTTCGTCTTGATTTCGTCGATCATTTCCAGGGCGTCTTCCTGAGTGAGCGGTGCGACCCGGAAAGTCACATCTTTCAACGCTTCGGTGAATATGCCGCCCAGTCCGAACATCACGCATGGTCCGAACTGCGGATCACGCGTAAGACCGATGACAAACTCGCGTGAACCTTTGACCATTTTTTCCACAAGTATGCCGTCAAGATTTTTTGCCCTGCCTGCAAGGTCGTCAAAAACCTGCGCCACTTCTTCGGCATTCGTGATGTTGAGCGCGACCATGCCTGCTTCTGTTTTGTGGGCGAGTTCGGCTGCGCATCCCTTCATCACCACGGGATAACCCATTGTCTCGGCTGCCTGAATCGCTTCACCCCTGGTTTTTGCAAGCACCCCCGCCGCGACAAAAACGCCTGCTGATTCTATGACCAGCCTTGATTCGTATTCGGACAAATTCTTTTGTCCATTCTTTACAGCTTTCTTAATTACGTCCAACATAAATATCTCCTCATAATATGACCCTAAGTCATTAGTTTATTTTGTTTGGGCTTGTCAAGGATTTGTTAGCTTGCCTAAAAAAGTTGAACATAAACATAGAACATCGCACTTCGGTCCTTGTCTCTTTTCTTTTCACTTTTCACCCTTCACATCTTTTTGCTTAACTACTTAACCCTTAAATCTTAAATCTGTATTTTTTTTAACATAGAACATAGAACGTAGGGTAGCCTGCCTCACTACAAAATGCTTGACTGCAAGGAGCGGACAAATCATAATCATCCTGCGGTTTTGTTTTTTTATAAATCGCAACTTTAATGACATTACAGGATGGTTTATGAACGACAGTCTCATTTTTCAGGATACGCCCGAACTTGTCAATCCATATATTCTGGTCGCCTACCACGGCTGGCTGAATGCCGGTGATATTGCGACCGGAAGCATCGACTTCCTGCGCCGCAAGCTCAATGCCCGGAAGTTCGCTTCCCTTGATTCCCGGCATTTCTATCTCTGGCAGGTCCCGGGATTTGATTCGGCGCAGGTCATGCGGCCCCACGCGGTTGTCGAAGGAGGTCTGATCAAGTCTCTCGAGGAGCCCTCCAATGAATTCTTTTTCTGGAAGAGCGGCGCCGAAAACGACCTGATCCTGTTTACAGGCTATGAACCAAATGTTGCGTGGCCGGAATACGCATCGGCCATTATAAACATTGCCAAACGTTATAAGGCTTGCCGGATCTATGTTCTGGGCGGCGTATTTGACCAGGTTCCCCATACCCGCGAAACAAGCGTGTATGCCGTGCTGAGCCGTCCGGAAATGAAGAGCGAATTTAAAGCATTTCCCCTCCTGAATTACACGGGACCATGCAGCTTCTCCACACTTCTTGTGAATCATGCCGGCAGGGAAGGTATTGAGGCGGCCAGCATCGTGGCCAGGGTCCCGCCGTACATTGATATTTTTAATGCGAAAATAGGCTATGAATATTTGAAAAAAGTATTTGCTTTTACGTCCCTGAAGATCGATTTAAGTGATCTTAAAAAAACCGGGGACGCCGTGGCCAAGCTGATGGACAATGACTTTCTCCAGAATAAAACCGCTCTGGCACAACTGCGGAAACTGGAAGAAATGTATGATGCATCGATTTTTAAGGAATACAGTGATAACCCGGAAGTGAAAATCGATGAGCTGATGAGGGAAATGCAGAATATGAAGAAGGACGGCCAGAAACCGCACTAATGTTTAATCTTCGGGTGAATTCAGGTGACAAAGAACTTAATTTCCAAAAACAGAACTTGACCTTATGATAAAGGTCAAGATAATAGATAACCTCCTGTAGTCCTCACATCGTCGATAAATAGACAAAAATGCCGGACTTCAGTTGGTGATGAATTGAAACAGGTAAAAACTCTGACCAGACAAGGCAAACTTTAAAAGGAGAGTTACAACAATGGCTGAACAGGAAGAGAGAAAAGAACCAAGAAGAATCATCGTTAACTCTGATGAGGAAATCATAGAGGCTCTAAAAGAAATAAATAAAACACTCAAAGTAAAAGAAGAGAGAATAAAAATAATTTGTAAAGAATGACAGAAGAATCAGATGAGAAAGTAAATGAGTATGACATCTCTTAATATGTTTCGCGGAAAATTGAAATTCCTGCCGGGCATCATATTACTGGTAATAATTGTTATCGCGGCTTATGTTTTTTACCTCTATCAACAAGGAGGAACCGAACACTACAATCCGCCGGTGCAGGAAAAAGATGTTCCCCGGAAACAGATTGTCAGTGACATGACTGTCCTATCCGGGGCTGTTGAAGCCTATTGGGCGAAGAATCTGAAATACCCTGATAAGCTCGAACAATTAATACCGGAATTTATTGAGAAAATACCATCGGATGCAGGTACGGAAAAAACATTCATTTATGAGTCGAATGAGTCTGATCGTTATCGGATTACAGTTTCAGAACCGTCCCGCTATGGATTTAAGGAACTCTTTATTGAAAATGGAAAAATCACACAAAATTAAGACGATTCGATTACTGTTTTATTTCTTTTTGATTTTCATCGGCCTGATCTTCCCCTTTCCCTCATTCGCGGAAACGCCGCAGCTGAACACCAAATATTTAGAGAATGAGATCATGAAAACTTTGGGTAAGAATATTAAGTGCAAAAAAATTATTGTTCAGATCATGACCTCCAAAGAGAAACCAAATGAAATAAAAACTCTCGCTGTGAAGTTTGAAAGTGTTATGGTCGGAGATATGGCGGCGGATTATATGACCGTCTTATACGAAAAACCGGTCATCGACGTCAACCAGCTGACAAAAGCAAAAAAGTTTAAAATCCTTTCATCTTCTTCAAACAAAGTGGGTATTCTGATTTCGGTCAAAGCTATTGATAATTATATTGCCGCTAAAGCAAAACAACTTCTGAAAAAACAGGTTCGCGTCTCGGTCCGGTTTTCACCGCCTTATGCCGAATGTTTTTTTGATATCCCGGTTTCTGCAATCCCTCCTAAAACTCTGAAGATTCTTGCGAAGTATGTGAAGGGCAAAAATCTCGAAGGCTATGCAGCCATACAGATGAGCGCAAAGAATAATGCGCTTTCGGCTCTGTCTTCAAAGGCTATTGTGAACCATTTTCTAATCCCCGGCGCCGTCCGCCAGGAGCTGCTGAATACATTGAACCCGTTTGATCGCGTTCCCGTTCTCTTTCCCTTACGATATTCTATCAATCATGTGAACGTTCAAAATAATTATTTATTCTTATCCAATTGATGCTTAACAATAGTTTGTAAAGATTATTGTTGCAAAAAACAACGCTGCCTGTTCTAAAACCGGTTTATATTTGTTTCTTCCTGTAGGGTTGTTTTCCTTATTTTCTCATTTGATTCAACATTTCCATTCGTAATCACTGATGCTATTTTCTCGACGATTATGATATGGGTGAGGAAAAGCTAGTTTTCTTCTTTTGAGAGGAACTTTAATGTCCGATGAAGAACTTATGAGCAGGATCGCCCAGGGTGATGAACAGGCCTTTGAAATCCTGGTGCATCGTCATCAAAAGCGTATCCTGAATCTAATCTACCGTTTTATCGGAGATCGTATACGGGCAGAAGACGTAGCCCAGGAAGTTTTTCTGAAGGTGTGGCGTGCTGCAAAAGAATATAAAGCAGGTGCAAAATTTACAACATGGGTCTATCGCATTGCGACCAATTTGTGTTTTGATACACTTAAATCAGCATATCATAAACAATCATTTGTGTATCGAGATGATATTGATGAAGGCACAAATGGAAAAAATGAATGGTCTTCTTTTGCCAACATCACACTATCCCCGGAAGACACACTGATAGCCACCGAAGAAAGCAACAGGATATTTGCCGCACTACTGGAACTGCCAACCAATCAGCGACTGGCCGTCATTCTCAACAGATTTGATGGTTTGTCATATGATGAAATTAGTAATGTGCTGGAGTGTTCCATATCGGCAGTAGAGTCATTGCTTGTCCGGGCTAAAAAAAATCTTCGGGAAAAATTATCTCGCTAACTTTTATTTAGGGTTCATACAATCCTTTGTAATTACATTAGAATAGACATTTTCTTCATCAAATTTAATCCATAATGTAAATATAGGCGAAAAAAACCGCAGGGTTTTAATTAATGAATCGTCTAACTAGGTAAACAAAGGAATGAGAAGGCAAAAATACTTATGAGTTGTCGGAACATTCAGAAAAAACTTACCGCGTTCCAAGACGGGGAATTAAATGCTGATGAGCGGATATTGGTATCAACGCATCTTCAAAGCTGTCCGTCCTGTCGTAGCGTTTATAATGATATGGAAGAAGTCTGGCAATCTCTTAACATGATTGATGATATCGAACCATCTCCAAGGTTTAACCGAGATCTTTACTGGAAGATTCACTCGTCCACTAACCAACATCAGCGGCAGAAGTTTCCATGGTTTTTGCAATTATTTCCTACTCCCGCCGTCACTATTGCGATCTTGTTGATAGGCGTGTCGTTGGGGGCTTTTCTGGGAAATTCCATCGTAACATTGGAACCATCGTCTATTAGGAATCAAACAAGTTATTCTCAAACACTAAGAGATTTTGATTTCTTTAAAGCCTTTGACTCCACACCACCAGACACATTGGGGAATAGTTATCTTAAAATGACAAGTACAACAGAGGAATATCCGAAATGAAAACAAAATTATTATTTTCCATCCTGATTTTATCGTTGTCCGTCAATATAGCGGTTTTTTCAACGGTAGGTTACCACTACTACCGCAACTTTTGCATGACTCCTGCCATTCGATGTCCCCTTAATCAAGGAAACCATCACTTGTACCAGTCTCTTAGGCTCTCGGAAGCGCAATTGACAAAAATGGAACCCTTATCCAAAGAGTTTCACACACGGCTGACAGCATTGAAATCTCAGGTCATGGTTAAACGAGATCTTCTGATCAGGCTTTTGGGAAGTGATGAAATTGATCATGGCCGCATTGAAGAAACAAGGAAAGAAATAGCGGCTATTCAGGATGAAATCCAACGAGAGGTGGTGGTTCACATTACCAAAACTAAAGAGATACTGAATCCTGAACAGAAGAAGCGGTTTATTGAGATGCTGCAAGATAGCGTTGCCCACGCACCATTTAATTCTGCTTTTCCCATTGCCGGAGACAAATAATGAACTTAAATTACGTTGTGAAAGAACTTTACTATCAGCGGCGAAGAACAATAATTTCTGTTGTCGGTCTTTCTGTAGGTATTGCTCTTTTTATTATTCTCAATGCTCTTTCTCTGGCTTACCGTGAAGCTGCCCGTGCGCCCCTGAAGGAAATCGGGGCAGATATAACTGTGCAACGACCGGGTAATGTCCCGCAAGAACTTACCGGCGCAGTATTTCCTTGTTCCGCCGTAACTATTCGTCAGGAAGAAATAACCAAAATCGAAAAGATTCCCGGAGTCATAGGAATCGGCAAAGCCGTTTTAGTTTGGGTGTTTGATCCCCACCAGGCATGGATCGTTCTCGGGATTGAAAGAGAAAACTCCATCGGGCCGGCGATCCTTCGTGCCTTTGTAACCGAAGGCCGGTTTCTGGAAAACGGAAAATCCGAAGCGTTGATAGAAGCAGGCTATGCTCAACAATTTGGAATCAAAGTGGGAAGTAATATCGCTGTGGCAGGAAGGTCATTTCCGGTTGTGGGTTTGGTCGATGCCTCACGCGCCCCTAAAATAGCCGTTGCCAATCTTTATCTGCCACTGAAAGACGCACAGTCTATCGCTGTATCATCTAAACCTTTACAGTCAGTGTCTCCCTTTGCTCCGGGTGATGTAAATTTACTTTTCATTAAAGCGGAGCAAGAAAAAATTATGCCTGTTGCTGCCGCTCTAAAAAACATTCTGGGGGCAAAGGCCGTAATTGCTACACCGGAATCATTTCTGAAACTTCTGGGCAATCTATTTGCCCTATCCGATAAATTTACATTGGCCGCCTCATTGATTGCTATGCTTATTGCAATCCTGATTGCCTTTAAAACAATGGCTGGAAATATTTCCGAACGAGCGAAGGAAATCGGCGTAATGAAAGCTGTCGGCTGGACTCAACAAAATGTAACAATGCAATTTTTGATGGAGTCTGTTCTTCAATGTTTTGCCGCTGGAATTTTGGGAATACTCATCGCTGTTATTGTTTCCTACGGCTTAAGTTTTATGACCGTTAATATACCAATACCGTGGGAAATGAGCCCCACTCCTCATTTTCTCCCCGGCGGCGGGAAACAACTATACAAAACGCTACAGCTACCAGTTCATATCCCTTTTAAGCTGGCTACCTTTGCACTGCTACTTTCCGTATTAATCGGTGGTTTTACCGGCGCATTACTGGGCAGGCATATTTCCAAAATCAAACCTTCGGAGGTTCTTAGACATGAATAATGGTGATATTTTGATGGGTGTTAACCTATCCAAAAAATATAGCAACTTAGAAGTCGTTAAAGACGTATCTTTGAATGTTAAGGAAGGTGAATTTGTTTCCCTTGTCGGTAAATCAGGGTGCGGGAAGACAACACTACTCTCTTTGTTATCAGGGCTGGAGAAGCCAACCAAAGGACAGGTTACGCTTAACAGTAAAGATATTACCGGCGCAACAGAAGAAGAATTGGCTTTATTCCGCAGGGAGTATGTAGGTTTTATCTTTCAATCCTTTAATCTGATACCGACACTTTCGGCATGGGAAAACGTAGCGCTGCCGCTCTTTCCCATTAAGATGTCGAATGATCAGCGCCGCAAACGAGCCATTGAGCTACTCGAACAAATGGAGATGGGACCTAGGATTGAACATTTGCCTGCGGCACTCTCCGGCGGGGAAAAACAGCGCGTAGCCATTGCCAGAGCCCTGGCCAATCATCCCAAAATAGTTTTTGCCGATGAGCCGACCGGCAATCTGGATTCCGCCACAGGTGATGCCATTATGGCAATTCTAAGTGAATTGCATAAAAAACAGGGTATGACCATGCTAATGGTTACACATGAACCGGAATTAGCCAAAACAGCCGATAGAGTTATCCGTATGCAGGACGGGGAGGTAATGAAATGAAAAAGATTGTCATTAGTTTTATAGTTTTAATAATTTTCACATTTGTTCTTACCGCATTTGCCGCGCAGAAGGTTTCCGTGGAAATCCTTTATATGAACCACGGGCCACTTCAGTCTACGCTGAAAGAAATTGACACAATCTGTGCCCAATACAAGGACAAGATCACTGTTTTCCGATACGATTTTGACAGTCCTGAAGGAGAACGGTTCATGTCCAAAAAAGGGATTCATCAGCATATTCCGTTGATGATCTGGATCGCAGGGAAAAACACTGTTTCGATTAAAGGAAAAGAAATCTTGTTTAGCGGTTTTCCTACCGGATCGGGTCCTGAGTTTTTTCAAGGAAAATGGAAGATGGACGATTTGCGTGCTGCATTGAATCAAGTGACACAAAAACAAATGAGGGGCATATGAATTATATCTACATATGGAAGGAAATTCGCCATCATCGCCACCGCACATTGGTGAATGTTTTAGGGATTGCCGTGGGTATTGCCCTGTTCGTTTCTATTAATGCGGTGTCTGATGCCTATCAGAAGGCAATAAGTTTGCCTTTCAAAAACATCGGAGCAGATATTGTTGTTCAGCGAGCAGAAAAACGCTCTTTGGATGCGGCACAGGCACCAGCATCTATGCGCGGTATCCGCTTGCCTTTCTCCAATCAAATTCTTTCTTCGCAAGACATGGAGAAGTTAAAAACCATTTCCGGCATAGATGCTATGGCCACCTCTCTGCTGCTCTGGGAATTTGAGAAGGGCGGCTTTAAAACTATAATGGGAGTTGACCTGACTGCGCCCAGCTTGGGGCCGATTAAAGTTAAAGATTGGCTGGCGCAAGGACGTTTCCCTGCAAAAACAGGAGAAGCCGTTCTCGAAAAGCATTTTGCCAAATTTCATAAGGTTAAACTTAAAGACACAATTATGATAGGCGGACACTCTTTTAATGTTGTTGGCCTCTTGGAGATTAAGGAAGGATCACAGGTTGCTTCCGCTAATATCTATCTTCCTCTGGCAGATGCACAATCCCTTTTAGCAGGAACCACCGGAAATATAAATACCGTCTATCTCCATATGAAAAATCCAGCCCAGATTGACGAAATCAAAAGACAAATATCCAAAACACTTTCTGGCATAACTGTTACAAGTTCTGACTCTTTCCTCGAACTCATGGGCGGAATGTCACAAATTTCCAGCCAGTTTTCCTTAGTAGTATCTTTGGTTGCCTTAGCCGGAGCTTTTTTTCTGATTATCAAAACCATGATCGGAAATCTGGTGGAACGCTCCCGCGAAATCGGTATTCTGAAGGCTGTCGGCTGGACGAACTCTGACGTGCAAAAACAATTAATGGGCGAGACTTTTTTGCAATCCGTAATGGGAGGTGTTGCCGGCATTGCTGCTGGATACTTGATTTCTTATTTGCTGGGCTATCTTTCCATTCCTGTATCAACGCCGTGGGAACTTAATCTAACACCGGCTTTTGCCAAGGATGCGGCAACAGCAGTCAAAACGATTCGACTGCCGGTAAGTTTTTCCGCAGGTTTGATGGCGGCGGCGCTGGTCTTGTCTCTTTTTGCGGGAGGACTGGCAAGCTATTTCATGGGCAGACGAATGTCTAAAATGAAACCGGTAGATATATTAAGGCGTCTGTAGAAACTTATTTATGAATAGGACATTGGCAATAAAAGATCTTTTCGGTTCCTTCTTCAGGCTTGGATTAACGGCTTTTGGCGGTCCCGCAATGATTGCGCATATCAGAGAACTTTCCACCGAGCGCAATCAATGGCTTGATAAAAACGATTTTAAAAATGGTGTCGCTCTCTGCCAGTCCATACCAGGCGCTACAGCCATCCAGACGGCTGCCTATGTGGGGCTCAGAGTTCGGGGAATATCCGGAGCATTGACTGCCTATATTGGTTTTGGATTGCCAGCTTTTATTTTCATGTTGCTTCTCTCTGTCTTATATGCCCGATTCAACAACCTTCCCAAGTTCATCTCTTTGTTTAATGGCCTTCAGGTAATAGTCGTTGCAATCATTATTAACGCAACATATTTATTTGGAAAGGACATCGTAAACAATTATAAGAACATTCTCATTGCTCTGCTCGCTGCCATTTCATTATGGTTCGGTTTAAGCCCGTTTATGGTTATTATTGGGGCTGGCATCATCGGTATGTTATTTTTAAAAGTAGCAGCTTCAACAAGCACCACATTTACTTCCGAAACAAAAGAAACACCACAGAACACCATGCAAATCATTGGTCTCTTAGTCTCTTTTCTTATCTGCCTTACAGGTCTCTATTTACTAAGTTCTATTCTTTTTAATTTGGCGGTTGTCATGCTCAAGATAGACCTCTTTGCCTTTGGAGGAGGATTTGCGTCTCTTCCACTCATGCTTCACGAAGTTGTCAATAACAGGGGATGGCTGGACAGTAAGACTTTTATGGACGGGATAGCCCTTGGTCAGATAACACCAGGCCCTATTATCATTACGGCAACCTTTGTAGGCTATATGGTTTCTGGAATACTAGGTGCACTTGTGGCAACAATAGCTATATTTACGCCTTCATTTTTTATGGTGATCACAGTCGCACCTTTCTTTGATAGGCTGAAAAATTCGATATATTTCAAAAAAGCTATAGAGGGGATATTCGCTTCCTTCGTAGGATTACTCTTATATGTTTGTATCAAATTCACAATAGCCGTTCCGTGGGACATTGTAAGGATTCTTTTATGCCTTGCTGCGTTAACCGCTTTGCTTCGCAAAGTAAATATTTTGTATATAGTGCCAATAGGGGCCGCTATTTCTATATTCGTTTTGTAACTATGAGCTAATTCAATATTTCTCGTAATAATCAAAAAAGCTAAACGCTAAAATAACATATAATACAATTATTTGGGGCAGGCCGGGCTTGGAATAATACATCGGAAAGTATTCCTTTTAGTAATTTGACATATTCATTTTGATCATATATTAGCGCCACAGCAGGATGATGATTATCCAATGGAAGGAGAATATATGATTGAAAATTTAGCAAATAAAGAATGGGAACCGAAAATTGTCGCCGTCGTTTGTAACTGGTGTACTTACGCGGGAGCGGATCTGGCGGGTATCAGCAGAATTCAGTATCCGCCGAATGTGCGCATTATCCGTGTTCCCTGCACGGGCAGAATAAATCCTTTTTATATCGTCAAGGCCCTTCAGGAAGGAGCCGACGGCGTTCTGGTTTCCGGTTGTCATCCGGGTGAATGCCACTATATATCCGGAAATTTAGTTGCGCGCCGCAAGTTTGCGGTGTTAAAAAGTTTCCTGAATTACATCGGTGTGGAAGGCGACAGAACCATGTTTACCTGGGTTTCCGCCTCCGAAGGCGACAGATTCGCAAAGGTCATCAAAGGCGTGACGGCCAAGGTCAAGGCGCTGGGGCCTGCCGGCAAGCTGGTGAAGAAACTTTAGGATGAAAACGGGTTACGGCATCGCAAACAACAGCATACGAAGGAATTGAAGACTGTGGAAAATATCGCGAAGAAAATACGGGAAGAGGTGGAGATACTTCTTTTGTGAAGTCAGGGAGCCTAAGACTTAATTATTGAGACGATCAGGGATATTCCCATGTCGCTTCGCTTTTGGGATAATTCGGCCGGCGATATATTGCTATAAAGTTGCCTATGATGCCCAGCAAAAACAAACCCAGCATGAATTTCGGGCCGGTGCCCAGCCATTCATCCAGAAGGTGACCCAGCCAGAGAAACAAAAAGGAAGTAATCACCAGCGCGAATCCCCAGGCCGATATGAAAAAGACCGTTAATATTTATTACCATAATATCGGAATTCCGGGGGCCTGACACTTCATTGCAATGAGAGTCAGGATCATAGCTAACTTCCTGTAACATATTTTTTCTAATTATATCCGTTCATGCAATATTTAAATTGGCAACGATTACTTTTTTACCTGCCTCTTGGGTAATATTTTTTTATGATAAAATTCGATTGTGAAATAGTTATTGAAATTCAAAATTAAAAGTGTATGGTCATAAACGTTTCAGAATCATCTTTATAAAATCAAACTAAACAATGGAGGTAGTTATGAAAAAGACTTTTTCAGTTTCTGTCGGTTTATTCATGTTGTTGATGATTCCAGTGATTTCTTTCGGTGCGACAAAAGGGCCATACATGAGCGCTCTCTTGGGTGGCACATACTTGACGGAGAGTGATTTGACAGATAATGGCGTAAAAGGAAAAATAGAATACACTGTTGGCATTGCAAGTGTTCTTGCCGGCGGGTACAACTTTGGAATGTTCAGGATGGAAGGAGAAATCGGATATCAGAGGAATAGTATGGATAAGGCTACCGTTTGTGACGGAGGTGGCTGCGGAGGTGGTTCTATATCAGGCAACACATCAGCCTTGTCGGGCTTGGTAAACGGATACATTGATTTTGTAAACAGTAGTCCAGTGACACCGTATATAAGTGGTGGAATTGGCGTAGCCTATGTTAAAGTGGATGTTGACCAACGAAATGGCAGCGGTACTGATAGTTTCAATGACACAATCTTTGCTTATCAGGTGGGAGCTGGCTTGGCATATGCCATTAATCAAAATTTGAGCTTAGATTTAAAATACAGGTACTTTGCTACACCAGAACTCGATTTAGAAGGTTCCAAGGCTACATTCGGTTCGCATAATGTCTATTTCGGGTTGAGATACACTTTTTAGACGAATAGAAAAAGTATTAAATAAAGCCAGAGGCAGATGACATTAATTTCTTCTGGCTTTACTTTAATGCGTTTATACATAGCGTTACTATCTTTCAGTCCAGGCGGGTTAGGAAGAGCGTTCTCGTGCCGGAATTCCGGGAATGGCTATTTGCATGTTTCAATTGGGTTCGGGTGCGGTCGCGGCCGAACTCAATGGGAAATAAAAACTAACGAAATTCAGTCGTAAATGATCTTAGGTTATTCCCTACGCTTCTCAAGATATATTGCTATAAAGTTGCCTATGATGCCCAGCAAAAACAAACCCAGCATGAATTTCGGGCCGGTGCCCAGCCATTCGTCCAGAAGATGGCCCAGCCAGAGAAACAGAAAAGAAGTAATGACAAGCGCGAAGCCCCAGGCCGATAACATGATTATTACACGGAAGGAATCGGAGGTTAACGGGCGTCTCTTACGGACGATGATTGACATAATTCATTTCCTCCTTTCGTCTTCCTGACTTTGCTGTTTTAATCATATCCAATCGCTGCTTGACCCCGCAATGTCATGGTCCCTTAATTATAAACTAATCATCGTTTCGCGGTTTTCAAGAGAGCCGTCTTTGCGTTTCAAAATAATAGATAACTTCCGTAATATTTTTTCTTATTGAAATGATCCTGCATGTCAAGCAAGGGCAGAAAGGGCGATCTTTTTTACAGATCGATACCGCAAGGAAGTAACTCATCAATATAATTGTTGAAAGGCTCTTTATAATTCTCTGTTGTGATATTTCTTTTTTTATCTATAATGCATTCCCGGATGACAAGATATAAGGGGAATTATGGCTAAACTGACATTAGATGAATGGATCGCCCGCTTAAAGAAAAATAAAAGTTTCAATAACAACGCTGCGGCGGTTGTTGAAATTGCCGCCAGGGCGGGGGACTGGGAAGACTACCCCTCATGGGTGGATCCCCGGTTGGTTTCGGTTTTACAAAAGCGCGGCATGGAAAGGCTCTACAAGCATCAGGCACAGGCGGTGCGATTTGTCCGCAATGGCCAGGATGTCGTGCTGGTGACGCCCACCGCGAGCGGCAAGACCCTTTGTTATAATCTGCCCGTGCTGCAAAGTATTCTGGAGGAACCGGAAACACGTGCCCTCTATCTTTTTCCCACCAAGGCGCTGGCCCAGGATCAGATGCATGAAGTCCACAGCCTGATTAGCGACCTCAAAGCTGATATCAAAACATTTACCTATGACGGCGACACGCCCGACGATGCCCGTCAGGCGATACGCAGGCAGGGACACATTGTGGTAACGAACCCTGACATGCTGCACGCCGGTATTTTGCCGCATCACACCAAGTGGCAAAAGCTCTTTATGAATTTAAAATACATTGTCATTGACGAACTGCATATTTACCGCGGGATTTTCGGTTCACACTTTGCCAATGTCATTCGCAGACTCATTCGGATCTGCCGTTTTTATGGCGCCAATCCCGTTTTTGTCTGCTGTTCGGCAACGGTCGCCAATCCGCGCGAACATGCGGAAAAAATTCTGGAACGGCCCGTGGCCCTGCTGGATAAGAGCGGCGCACCCACGGCGGCCAAAACATTTATTCTTTATAACCCGCCTATCGTCAACCGCGAATTGGGTATCCGCCAGAGCGCGATGACACCCGCGCGCAAGATCGCTTCCGACCTGATCGAAAACAATATTCAGACCATTGTTTTTGCCACCAGCCGCCTGAATGTTGAGGTTCTGACCAAATACCTGAAAGATAAATTTGTAAAAACAAGACCGGTCGATGATCATTTTGTTACCGGCTATCGCGGCGGCTATCTTCCGAATCTGCGCCGCGAAATCGAAAGCGGCCTGCGCTCGCGCGACGTCATGGGCGTGATCAGCACCAATGCTCTGGAACTGGGCATTGATATCGGCAATCTGGAAGCCTGTATCATGGCCGGCTATCCCGGTTCGATTGCCAGCACCTGGCAGCAGGCCGGACGCGCGGGCAGGCGTTCGGGGCATTCTTTAGCAATTCTTATCGCGCGGAGCAATCCGCTGGATCAGTTCATCATGGAAAACCCCGATTACTTCTTCGCGCTGTCGCCGGAGCACTGCCGCATCAATCCCGACAATCTGCTGATCCTGCTGCATCACATTAAGAGCGCGGCTTTTGAACTGCCTTTTGAAAAAGGAGAGGAATTCGGCGGCGAGAATCTGGAAGAATTCCTGGTGTATCTGGAAGAAAAAGGCGTGCTGCACCGCTCGAACGACCGCTGGCACTGGGCGGCGGAAAGTTATCCGGCGGATGAGGTAAGCCTCCGGGCGATCAATCCCGAAAATGTTGTCGTGGTCGATACCACCGACGCGGGCAACCACAAGGTTATTGCCGAAGTCGATTGGGACAGCGCCTTCACCGCTGTGCACGATGGAGCCATTTATATGCTGGCCTCCGAGCAGTATCATGTGGACAAACTCGATCTGGAAAGGAAGAAAGCTTACGTGCGCAAGGTCGATACGGATTATTACACCGACGCCATGACCTATACGAACGTGCGGGTCATCGACTCTTTTGAAAATCATCGGGATGCCGGAGCGATTGTGGAGCATGGCGAAGTTCAGGTCGTGCGCAAGGTGGTCGGCTATAAAAAGATAAAATTCTACACGTCGGAGAATCTGGGTTACGGTGATGTCAATCTGCCGGAAAAAGATATGCACACCACGAGCTACTGGTTTACCATTCCCCGCGACCGTCTGCGCAAACTTAACTTCACCGCCGCGGAAATTATTGACGGCCTTTCGGCGCTGGCTTATACGCTGCAGCATTTGTCCGCCATGTTTCTCATGGCCGATACGCATGACATTGACCGGTCTTTAGGAGATAAAAGCGGTGAATGGTTTGTCAGCCAGGGGAAAACCGGGCGCGTCATCGCATCTTTCAATGACGGTAAACCGGCTATAACGGATAACAAAGAAGCCGCCCGCATTGATGAGTTCGATCCGACCATTTTTATTTTTGATTCCTATCCCGGCGGCATCGGCTTTTCCGAATTGCTCTACCGGGAACACGCCAATCTCCTTTCAGCGGCGTTGAGCCTTATCGAAAAATGTCCGTGCGCATACGGTTGTCCATCCTGCGTGGGACCTACATTGGAAGTGGGCAAAACCGCCAAGGAAATTGTTCCGAAGATTGTGGAACTGATTTTGGGAAAATAGACGGAAAAATCATGGGACTCTGCCCCATAATCCAAATAAGTAAAATGTATGAAATCGATTGATAAATTAAAGCGTCTGACCGGCGAAAATATAGTAAAGCCTCCTCCCGCGGATAGTAGCGCGGACGAATCACAAGGCAGCCGCCCGGTATCGGAAAGACAAAACCGGCTCGATGATTTACGCCGTCGCATTGATACGGTCGTGTCGCGTGCTCAGTCTCACGGCAAAGCCGCCGCTTCCGAGGCACAGGCCCGCGGCAATCGGGGACTCATCGAAATACTTTCCGGTGAAGAGATTGAAAACGAACACGGCAGATTCTTCCTGGTCAGCGAAATTGTGCCCGGCACCGGCCGCCACGGTCATCGCAACATCCGTGAAGCGTTTGATTTTAACATGAGTGCGGCGGCCATGCTCGCCAACAATCCCCTGATCAGTGAGTATTGCTCTTCCGACGCCCTTTTTCTGGATACGGAAACAACGGGTTTGGCCGGCGGCACCGGAACAATGGCTTTTTTAATCGGGCTGGGATGGTTTGAAGAAGGCCACTTTCATATCCGCCAAATTCTGGCCCGCGACTTTGGCGAAGAGAAAGCGGCGCTTGCTTACCTTAAAGAGATTGCCGGAAGAAAAAAATTTCTGGTCACCTTCAACGGTAAAGCATTTGATATTAATCTTCTGACCACCCGCTTTATTTTAAACAGGATACCATCTGACCTGGCGAGTCTTCCGCATCTGGACTTGCTGCATCCGTCGCGCCGTATTCTGGGACACCGGCTGGAAAACTGCCGTCTCGCCACTCTGGAAATTGATGTGCTTGGTGTTCAGCGCGAAGGCGATATTCCCGGCTGGGAAATTCCGCAGCGTTATTTCGACTGGCTGCGCAGACGTGATCCGGCGCTGCTTGCCGGCATCTTTGAGCACAATCGTCTTGACGTGATTTCCATGGCGACACTTACTGCTCATCTGGTCGAGGTATTGGATGCCCAGGCCATTGCAAAATACGTGGAAAAAGATGATTATCTGGCCGCCGCCCGTCTCCTCTTAAAACGTTCCGACACGAGGGGCGTTGAAAAGATTCTGAACATCTTTCAGGAAAACAGCTGTTCGGATTTCTCCCAGCAGTCTAAAAAGAAGCTGGCCCAGTTATACAAACGAACCGGCAGGCTGAACGAGGCCGCGCAAATCTGGCGGGAAATGGCCGCATGCGATCCGGTGGAATTTTATACCGTCTCCGAACTGGCCAAATGGCTGGAGCATCGCGTTCGGGATTATTCCGCGGCGAAAATATTGATCGAAAAAGTGCTTCATCACGACAATCTGTTTTCGGAAGATGAAAAAAAATCGCTGCTGCACCGCTTAAAACGGTTGAATACCAAACTGTCAACCGGGTAGTAATTCCTTCTCAACACGAACGGATTAAATACATAAACTACAGAGAAAAGCGTAAAAATAGTTATTGAAAGGTTGTTAGAATAAGTGTAAACAGCACATTCATTTTCAAGAGGTTCATCCATGGAAAAGAAAGCAGAATATCAAGTTTCCTCATTCGCCAATGAAGGGGTGCTTGAAATTGTCGTTAAAGGTGAAATAACAGAGAAAACCTATAAGAATGTGACCGATGAAGTGAACGCTATCATCAAAGAAAATAACGCGAAAAAAGCGATAGCTGATTTCCGTGCCCTTGAAAGACGGATAGAGCCTTCAGAAATGTATCGTTATTTCAGAAATTATGAATCCAATCTTTTTGATATTCAATACGCCATCGTCGACCTTCCGGAAAACGTTCAATATAAGACTGCGGCAATCAATGCAGGTCTACATTCATTAATGTGGTTTACCGATATGGATGCAGCCAGAAAGTGGATTAAGAACAATGACCGGTCAAATCGGTACCACCATTCAAATGGTAATCCTCAATTCTAATAACTGCCCGCTGCCGTGGAATCATCGGTAAAAGAAATAATCAGACTAACGCCCTGAATTGTTTTTCTTATTCTGCCTGCTCATGCGGCATTTCATCTGGAAATAATCAAAAAATGGCTGAACTCTGTCTTAACATGTGGTAGAGATCGTGCGGCATGTTAATGGCGGTGTGCTTTATATTATTCATGTGTAAACGGAGGTATTTTCTTTTTGAAAAATAACATCACAACGCTCAACGAGTTTGACGGGACAGCCCTGCTCAAACAGGGAGGGATACCCGTCATCGACGGTGTTTTGGCTGATAACTACCGGGAGGTTGAAGTGGCCGCCAATCAGCTGGGATTTCCGGTCGCACTGAAGATTTGTTCGGAAGCCGTACCCCATAAAACGGACCGGGGCGGCGTTACCCTGAATATCGCGGATATGTCTTCTCTGGGCAAGGCTTTCCGGGAGATGGACAACAGGTTTTCTGATGTTTCTCATGCGTTCCTGATACAGAAGATGGCCCGGCCGGGCACTGAACTCATTCTGGGAGCCAGGCGCGATCCGGTATTCGGGCCAGTGGTTCTCGCCGGTATCGGCGGCATATTCACGGAAATTTTCCGCGACACGGCCATCGATCTTGCTCCGGTGAACAGCACCATCGCCCGCGCGATGCTCCGGCGCCTTAAAGGATCAGCTCTTCTCGAGGGCTACCGCTCTCAAAAGCCTCTGGATATTGCCGCTATCGCCGATGCCGTTTCGGCGCTCTCCCGGCTCATATCCGAACGTCCGGACATTCTCGAAATCGATGTGAATCCCTTTATCGCTTATCCGGATGGGGCCGTGGCCGTGGACGCTCTGGTACGGTTGGACGGCGGCCCTTCCAGGTCTACCCGGAAAAATCCGGCCCCCGAAACGGCAGCTCCGTTTTTCAATCCGGCATCCATCGCCGTTATCGGCGCGTCACGAAGTCCGGGCAAAGGCGGCAACATCATTCTGCGCAATCTGCAGAAGGCCGGTTTCAGAGGCGCCATTCATCCCATCAATCCCACGGTTAAAGAAATCCTGGGTATGCGTTCTTACGCACGAGTCTGCGACGTGCCAACGCCGGTGGAATTGGCCATGATTGTAATTCCTAAAACAGCGGTGTCAGAAGCCTTGCAGGATTGCGAAGCCAAGGGAGTTACGAACATCATCCTGAGCACGGGCGGTTATTCAGACATGGGTGAAGCGGGCGCCCGCGAGCAGAAAATCATTATCGAACAGGCACGCCGTGCGGGCATCCGGATCATGGGCCCCAACAGCATCGGCACGCTCAACCCATCCGCCGGCATGGCGACTTCCATCGTAGGCCTTGAACCGATCAAGGTCGGCGGTGTGTCGATCATCGGCCAGTCAGGCGTTTTCTCGTCAGGCTGGGCACGTTGGATAGCAGACACCAGGCCCTTCGGGCTGGCCAAGGTGGCCTGCATCGGCAACAAAGGAGACATCAACGAAAGTGATCTTCTGGAATACCTGACCGGAGATTCCGCGACCTTAACCGTTGGCATGTATCTGGAAGGCGTCGTTGACGGACAGCGTTTCATCAGAGCCGCCGACAGGGCCTGCAAAAGAAAACCGGTGGTGGTCATGAAAGCAGGCCGCAGTGAGGCCGGAGCGGCTGCCATCGCTTCGCATACAGGCTCGCTTGCCGGATCGGACGCGGTATTTGATGCGGTTTGCCGCAGAACAGGTCTCGTGCGGACACATAATCCGGAGGCATTCTTCGATACCTTATCGGCCTTTGAAAAGCTCCCTTTGCCGCGGGGAAATCGTATGGGCGTGTTTTCCATCACGGGCATGGGCTGTGTTGCCACCACGGATGCCGCGGAGGAATACGGCATTGCTCTGCCCGAACTAAGCCCCGCCACGCTCAAGAAACTCGGCGAGGTCATGCCTGCATGGGCTCCGGTGCGCAATCCCATCGACACATGGTCTGCCATCGAGCAGCATGGTTCAAAGAAGACCGCAGTCCATATCGCCCGGTGCCTGCTGGATCAGAAGGATATAGACGCTTTATTGATTATTTTAGTTCTCATGCCGGAAAGCATGTTCGACATTTCAGAAGCGTTTGCTGAAATTTTCAGCCATCATCCGGACAAGCCGGTCTTTGCCAGCTACTATGGAGGCACGGCCAGGGAAATTGCCCACATCCACGAAGGCTTTGCGAAGCTTCGCGTGCCATGTTATCCCACTCCGGAGCGCGCCATGTTCGCGTTTGGACGCATGGTGGAATACGCGCGATACCGCGGCATAATCCGCAAACAGCCTTAGAGTATTAACTGGTATTTTAGTCTGACACCAGCCAATCCTGAGCTGACTTCACATCATCGAAGATCAAGATATCCCGGCCCGAAAAACGGACGATTGCATCCGCCAGAATGCGTTTCACGCCTGTTACGCCAACGACCGCCATCTTACGTACATAGGGCTTTGTGCGTTTAGCGCTATTCTTCATGACGGCCACCGCATCGGACGAGCCCACGGATTCCCGAACATCCACTAAGCACAGCACAGAGCCTTCCGCCTGCTGACAGATGACGGCATCGGCTGCGTCATTCTCCATCTGCAATGCTTGTACGTCGTTTTTGAAGCCCGAGTAATCGGCATAAATGATTTTTGCTCCTTTATAGATTATCCATTTGGATTTCATAATCGTCTCCTTTGAAAGCAGCTTTTAATTTTCATTTGTCCGGAATGCTATAGGAGATGCTGTTCGCATGTCAAGCGAATCTTAGCCGCAGGATGCGGGGTGAAATTGGATTGAATGGTGATAGGGATGTCCAAACTGAAAAAAAAGGGGAGCAGTTGCTCCCCTTTACAAGGAGGGATGTTGCGCTTTGGCTATTGACACATACCCATTCCTAAACCTGGTCCCATGCCGGCTCCGTAAGCGGGGCCGGATTCACCGTGGTGTCTCATGGCGCCGCGGGGTCCGAAGCCGTGGCCTCTACCCCAACCGGAGTTGGCCAATTTTTCTTTTTGTTCCGGCGTGAGCACGCTGTTAATGTTCAGTCTCAATGCCGTGGCTTTATCCTCCATCTGGTCGCGCAGGCCTCTTAATTCTTTTTGAGCCGCGGTTATTTTATTCTTATCGGGATTCGCTTGCAGCCACAACCGTTGCAGTTCAACGGATTTGTCAAAAATCTTTTCTTGCAGAGGCTTTGTTGCCTTAAAGTGTTCATCTTGCAGATTTTCAATTTTTGTTTTCTGGTTGTCGGTTAAATTAAGTTGTTCCAGGGCTGCTCCCCGGCAGGGTCCAAACCCTTTTCCCGCACCGGGCCCCCAGGCAAATACCTGAGAAGTTAAAAACAGGCCTGTGATTACAGCCAATAATGTCAAAGTAATTTTTTTCATAAAATTTCTCCTTTTGTACGTTTCTTGCTGATCAGTTACCTGATTATAGAGCAAAGCCCGTGCCATGAATGATAAGGCTTTGTAATAATTAAAGAAGATTGATAAAGGAGCTATTTTCGTTTGCCTTTTATCAATAACGGATGGATAATAAGTATCCAATTTAGGTATCCAGGTGGGTATACTGGATCCGGGAAAACAACAGGGCATGGAAATGATGCAGGGGAAAAAGAAAAAAATCCGTTTAGACCTTTCCATTTGGGCGGCTGCCAGTGCGATTGCTGTTTTAGCCGTAATTCTGGGCATGATGATCTTTATGCAGTTTCGGCAGAGAGAAACACAAGCCCAGACGATTTTCATTGAAAAGGGAGCAACCCTGATCCGGTCTTTTGAAGCGGGGCTGCGGGACCGCACGGATGGGGAAAAGAATATTTTTTATTTCCAGAAGCTGTTGATGGAAACGGCCCAGCAGCCGGACATCGACTACATTGTCGTGACGGACGGCGGGGGCGATATTCTGGCGGACAGCGATCCTTCCATGCTGGGACTGCAATATGGACGGGATTTGGATACGAAGAATATTGCCCGAAGCCGGGAGATTCGCTGGCGGCAGACAGCAAATCCCGGCGGCGCGGGAACTTTTGAAGTTTATCGCGGGTTCTCTCCGTGGCGCAACGAAACTGCGGCGGGCAATCAGCGTCAGTTGATTGTTTTTGTCGGGTTTAACATGGATAAAATTGAAAAAGCGTCGCGTGAAGATGTATACCGGACAATAATAACGGCGATTGTTTTGATTCTGACCGGGTCGCTGGCCATTGTCTCTCTGTTTCTGGTGCAGGCTTACCGCTCGGCGCGCGCATCACTTTCGCGCGTGAGAATTTTTTCGGAAGCGCTGGTGCGGCATATGCCCATCGGACTTCTGGCGGTGGACAAAGACAACCGGATTATTACCTGCAATGAACACGCCCGCAGTCTGCTTACCGGAGACATCCCGGAGGTTTTGGGTCAGGACGCCGGTCGAATTCTCCCGGATGTATTTGCTGCGTTGCTCAAGAAGGTTAATGCGCCGTCGGATTTGATCGAGCAGGATATATTGCTTCCCTCCGGACAAAACGGGGAAGAAACGTGGGAAGTCGTCGCGGCTGCTTTTGCCGATGAAGACGTTCCTGAAGGGAAAATCCTTTTGGCGCGCAACGTAACGGCCATCAGGGGGATGGAAAAGGAAATTGCGCGCAGCCGTCATTTGAACGCCATCGGATCGCTGGCGGCGGGCGTGGCGCATGAAATCAGAAATCCGCTCAGTTCCATCAAGGGCTTTGCCGTCTATTTCAAGCAAAGGTTGTCCGGAAATCCCGACGATGAAGAGACCGCGGATATTATGATCGCGGAGACCGAAAGGCTCAACCGCGTCATCAGCCAGCTCCTCGAGTTTGCCCGGCCGCTCGCGCTGAAAAAAGAAAAAACCGCGATGACTGCTCTGATTGCGCAAACAGTGAAACTGATTGAAGCCGAGGCGCGGAAAAATGCCGTACAAATTAATGTGCGGGCGCCGGAGAACCTGCCGGAGGTGGAGGTTGATCCCGATAAAATCAAACAGGTGTTTTTGAATCTTTTTTTGAATGCTCTGGCAGCCATGTCCGGCGGCGGCCGGTTGTCCATTGAACTTTCACAAAGCCAGGATGTCCTGGAAGTGGCTGTTTCCGATTCCGGTACGGGCATTGACGAAAAGGATCTGCCCCGGATTTACGATCCTTATTTTACGTCCAAACCGGCGGGGA
>PHBJ01000004.1 GCA_002840555.1 Deltaproteobacteria bacterium HGW-Deltaproteobacteria-13 | reverse complement strand
TTTAAAGAAACCAGAATCAACCCGCCGATGATTAAGCAGCCCAGCTGGAAGAACGGGAAATTGGATGCTCCTGCCGCCGCGTATTCGGCAAAGCTGAAAGTTGCCGTTAAAAGAATGACCGCCGCCGTTACGACTGTTGTTGCCAATGTTTTTCTCATGATCTGTTACCTCCTTAGGGTAATTTGTTTATTTGCCTTTATATTATGAAATTATCATGCCAAAAATTAGTAATTACTATTTATGATACGTAAATACATGATAATATTTGTTATAAATATATGATTACTCTAATCACTTGTGATTAAGGTTCATCACTTCTCTCTTTCTTAAATAAAATATTAAAAACGTTTTAACGAAAAGTAGAAGATGTCTTAAAAGATTGACTAAAAATGAGAAAATCGGGAAATTGAAGAGGAAATTAAAGCTTCGAGTGCATTAAGCCCCATAATTATTTAATACAAACACGGCGCACCTGCATAAAATCGGTAACGCCTTTCATGGCTTTCAGAATACCATCTTGTAAAAGTGTCGTCATGCCTTCATCTTTGGCTTTGTCCCGCATGACTTCCACGGTTTCATGCTTTTGCACCATTTTTTTGATATCATCGGTGCCGACCAAAAGTTCATGAATGCCCAATCTGCCTTTATATCCGGTTCCGTTGCAAAGGTTGCAACCCTTCGGCCTGTAAAGCTTAAAGTCGTCAGTGTAAGGAATATTTAATTTGTCGAATTCTTCCCGGTCATAGCTATCGGCCAACTCTTCGTATTCTTCCCTGGTGGGATGATATTGCTCCTTGCACGATTTGCAGAGTGTGCGCACAAGCCGTTGAGCGAGAATGCCCAGCAGGGCATCAGCGAAGTTAAGGGGGTCAATGCCCATATCCAGCAGACGAACAATAGTTTCAGGGGCGCTGTTGGTGTGCAGAGTACTGAAAACCAGATGACCGGTGAGGGACGCTTCAACGCCTGTTTTCGCAGTTTCGTAATCGCGCATTTCTCCGACCATGATGACGTCAGGGTCGGCACGCAGAAACGCCCGCATCGCTGCGGCAAAATCAAAACCGATCTTCGGTTGGACTTGTACCTGACGCAAACCGTATTGAGTGATTTCCACGGGATCTTCAGCTGTCCATATTTTTTTATCCGGCCGGTTAATATGATGCAGGGCCGCATGCAGCGTGGTTGTTTTACCTGAACCGGTAGGACCGACGCATAAAATCATACCGTAAGGCTTGGAAATAATACTAACAAGTTCCTTGTAATTGCGCGGCGTTAAAGCCATATCTTCTATGGGCATTGTTTCGCCTTTTGCCAGAATACGCATCACCACATCTTCCACCCCGCCCTGTGTCGGAATGGTCGCAACACGTAATTCTATCTCCTCGCCTGTGTTGCGCTTAAATTTAATCTTCCCGTCCTGGGGCAGTCTTTTAACGGTGATATCCAGATTAGACATGATTTTGATACGTGAAATAACGGCGGCGCGGTAACTGAAAGGAACCGTTTGATACAGAGCGCAATCGCCGTCAACACGGAAACGGATCTCTACATTTTTTTTGCCCACATTGGGTTCAACATGGATATCCGAAGCACGGCGCGCATAAGCGTCATTGATGATTTTATTGACCAGCTGCATAATGACACTGTCCGTATCGGTGACTATTTCGCCGCCTTCTTCGTCATCCGGGGTTGCCTCTTCACCTTCCATTCTCCCTAATATTTCCGTAAAAGAATGCTCTTCGTCAGGCGTATTAAAGAAAAGGTTAATATATTTTATGATGTCTTCCTCTAAGGCGACATCATATTTTATCTGCTTGGTTTTTAAAAGACTTTCGATGGTGTCTTTCTTGATCAGGTTGCTGGGATCATCCAGGAGTACATGAATTTTATCTCCGATCATTTCCAGCGGCACCCAGAGTTCACGGCGCAGAAAATTTTTCTTTAAATTCTTAATTAAATGACCGGGAATGGGCATTTTATCATTATATTTAATAAAACGGCAGTTATAGAATTCCTCGAAAGCATGGCCGATATCATCTTTGGATATCTTGTGCTTTTGCATGAGGAAATTTTCCATGGATTCTTTCTTTTCACGCGATTCCTTCCATGCATTTTCCAGTTCGTCTTCTTTGATCAAATCGTGGCTTAGTAAATAATCAAACCGCGTTTTTCGATGACGCACGAAACGTTGTTGATTATAAAACGCGACGCCGAGAACTTCGGAAATTTCCAGTGCCAGTCCTATTTCATCTTCAGAGAATTTTCCGTCGCCGACTTTTTTGTTGATGATCTGGATGACGCCCATCAGCTGATTGTTGTTGTAAATGGGCGCTGCAAGGATTTGTCTTGTTTTAAAGCCTGTTTTTTTATCCCAGCTGTCATCAAAAGTTAATTCACCTTCAATATTCTTGAGTTCTTTTTGATTGTAGGCATTTTCTATATTGATGACCGCGCCTGTGTTGGCCACATAGCCGGCGATACTTTTATTATTGATCGGCAGTCTGATTTCTTTGAGTTGTGTGCCGGCCAGAAACATGGAATAAATTTCATTCCGTAACTTATCAACGACGTAAATCGTTATGGAATTGGCGTTAAAAAGGGTCAGGATGCCGCTTTTTAAATCTACAAGTATTTGTTTGATATTTTGCGCCGCATGAATACGATTTGTAATATCCAGCAACTCTTTGCGTATCCTGGAGTTACCATTAACAAATTTTGCAGCGGGTGCGTTTAAAGGGCCAGCCATGGAGTAAATTCTTCCTCGATATCTCAAAAATGTTCGTTATCTTAGCAAGGATTCATATTAATGTCAACGTGCCTGATGCCGTAATTTATAAGGCAATCAGTAAAAATCAGCCCGCGGTAACAATCCTTGAAAAATCGGCTATTTTATGGAAAAGAGCTGAAATTTCAGCCAGAAGCGACAAACGGTTTAAGCGGACTTTTTCATCTTTATCCATGACCATGACGTTGTCAAAGAAAGCATCCACAGGAGGACGCAGGGCGGCCAGTTTGTTCAGGGCGGCGTTGAAATCCTTTTCCGCGATGCCCTTTTCCACGCGGGTTTTGATATTATCAAAAGAAGAAAACAAGTTGATTTCCGCATCGGCGGAAAGCAGGTTAACATCAATCTGACCATCATGGAAACCCTTCAAAATATTGTCGACCCGTTTAAAGGCAATGGAAATCGGTTCAAAATCGGGATTTTGGCGGAAGGCCTCCAGAGCCTTGATTTTTTCAATGACCTCAACCAGTTCGTCAATATCCGCGGACAGAACAGCATCGACCGTATCGTAAGCATATCCCTGACTGATTAATTGATTTTGCAGACGTCCCCTGAAGAACTCCAGAACATCCTTTTTAATTTCATCCGCCGGTTTCTTTAAAACATCCTTAAGTAGCGCCAGACTTTCATCAATCAGGAAATTCAGGCCAAACGCATAATGGCGGGATAAGATAATATTAATGATCCCCAGTGCCTGGCGGCGCAGCGCGTAGGGATCGGCAGTGCCGGTCGGCGGCAGACCCACTGCGAAGAAACCAACAATCGTGTCCATTTTATCGGCGATGCCGACAATAGCACCTTCATCCGTCTGCGGGAGATCACCGCCCGCGACAATCGGTAAATAATGTTCATAGATGGCATTGGCAATTTCTGGTTTCTCGCCGGCGATGAGAGCGTATTCGCGGCCCATGATACCCTGAAGTTCTGAAAATTCACCTACCATGAGCGATTCCAGATCGGCCTTGGCCAGAAGCGCGGCGCGGTCAACATTTTTCTTGACGGATGGTTTTACTTTGGCAGCGATTTTCACTGCCAGTTTGCGGAAGCGCATAACCTTTTTGTGCGAAGTTCCAAGGAGCGTATGGAAGACAACTTTTTTGAGCGATTCCACGCGGTCCTCCAGAGGAATCTTTTTGTCCTCTTCAAAAAAGAAAGAAGCGTCGGCCAGACGTGCCCGCAGCACCCTTTCATTACCTTTTGCCACGACCGCGATATCGCGCGGCCGGGTGTTGCTGACCGCAATGAAGTAAGGCAGAAGTTTTCCTTCATCATTCACAACGGGAAAGTATTTCTGATGCGAGATCATCGTAGTCGTGAGAACTTCTTTGGGAATTCTCAAATAGTCCTCTTCAAAACCGCCGCGCACGATCACCGGATATTCCACAATCAAGCTGACGGTCTCCAGCAGGTCATCCGTGTAAAAAAGCTTTCCGCCGACTTCAGCAGCCGACTTCTGAGCTTCTTCGAGAATAAATTTCTTTCTTTCCGCGGGATCGACAATGACAAAATTTTCTCTGGCCTTGTTCAGATAATCTTCAAAACCCGTAACGGCAAAAGAAGCCGGGCTCATGAAGCGATGACCACGGGAGGAATTGCCGCTTTCAATATCTTCAATCTTCAGAGGAACAACATTACCGCCGTAGAGCGCCAGAATCCAATGGACCGGACGGGCGAAACGCAAATCATAGTTTCCCCAGCGCATTGATTTTCTGAAAGGTATTGCCAGAAGAAAACCGGTTAGAATTTCGGGCAACAAAGTTGCCGTCGGCTGGCCGGCAATGGTCTTGCGCGCCCCCAGGTAATCGCCTTTTTCGGTGACGATGGTTTCCAGCTGCGAAACGTCCAATCCTTGTCCTCTGGCAAAACCGGCAGCGGCTTTTGTCGGCTGGCCGTTTTCGTCAAAGGCGGCTTTTTTTGCCGGTCCCAGTTTTTCAATCGTCTGGTCTTCCTGCTTTGGCGCCAGATCGGCGATGTATAGAACAAGACGGCGCGGTGTGGCCATACACTTGATTCCGGTAAAACCAATGCGTTTTTCCGTTAGCGTTTTATGGATGATGTCCTCCATATCCACCACTGCCTTGGATAATAATCCGGCGGGAATTTCTTCGGTGCCGATTTCAAAAAGAAGTTCGTTACTCATTTTATCTCCAGATATTCTAAATGTTCTTTAAAAGAGGGTAGCCCAGTTCTTCGCGTTGTTTGAGGTAAAGCTCGGCGCTGATTCTGGCCAGATTGCGCACCCGGCCGATGTAACTGGTGCGTTCAGCCACGCTGATGGCGCCGCGTGCATTGAGCAGATTGAATGTATGCGAGCACTTCAGACAGTAATCATAAGCGGGCAGCGCCAGACTTTTTTCGGCAATGCGCAGAGCTTCCTCTTCGTAAGTGTCGAAAAGTTTGCGCAGCATGGGAATATCGGCAACTTCAAAGTTGTAAGTGGAGAATTCCACTTCTCCCTTGTGATGAACATCGCCGTATTTGATCTTATCCGTCCACTGCAAATCATAGACGTTGTTGACGCCCTGAATATACATGGCGATGCGCTCCGTTCCGTAGGTCAACTCGGCGCAGACGGGTTTGCAGTCGAAGCCGCCGACCTGCTGGAAATAAGTGAACTGAGAGATTTCCATGCCGTCGAGCCACACTTCCCAGCCCAGTCCCCAGGCGCCCAGTGTCGGGGATTCCCAGTCGTCTTCCACGAAGCGGATGTCGTGATCCAGGGGATCAATGCCGAAACTCTTGAGCGAATCGAGATAGAGTTCCTGGATGTTCATCGGTGACGGTTTCATAATGACCTGGTATTGGTAATAGTGTTGCAGGCGGTTGGGATTTTCACCGTAACGACCGTCCGTGGGGCGTCTTGATGGTTGAACATAGGCCACATTCCACGGTTCCGGTCCCAGTGCGCGCAGACAAGTCGCGGGATGAAAAGTACCGGCTCCAACTTCCATATCGTAGGGTTGTTGAATCACACAGCCCTGGGAATGCCAGTATTTTTCGAGGGCAAAAATCAATTCTTGAAAAGTCACAGTTTTCTCCTTGCAGGTTTTGAATAAAAAAAGGTCAATATGACCAGTTCCAATATTAAAAATTACGAGTCGCTAAGTACCATGATCATCCGTATGGTGTCAATATAAAAAGGTTTAAACGCTTTTGCGCTAATCAATTGATTTGAAAATAATTTTTTTTATTGATTTTAAGTGAATTACTTAAAAAATTATTCCGGATTATTACCGCCGGATTTGACGGTTTGCCTTGCTAAAATTCCAACAGGAATCTGACGATCAAAGGGAAGATAAATTTCATTGCCGCTGTGAGCTTCCGAAAGTTCATTCCCGTTTTTATCGGTCATTTCGGTTATCGTTAAAGTGGCGATACCGTCCGGTAATAAAAGTTCCAGATAGCCGCCGGTTTGTAAACGATTCCGAACGCCGAGCAAAATCCTTTTTTGCGCTGCGTTATACTGAAGCACGGTTCCCGCCGGTTCATGAGTCTGGATATATTTAACATCCTGGCTGGTTTCATTTATTTTTTCTTCGGCAAAAGCAAAGCCGGTGGTGTAGCCGCGGTTGGAAATTTTTGTCAGTTCGTCTATCCATTCCTGCCGGCATTTGTATTTTTCTTTTTGTTGCGTCAGAGCGTCAAGCGCCTGCCGGTAGGTTCGCGTGACCACTGCCACGTAGTAAGTCGATTTCATCCGTCCTTCGATTTTCAGACTGGTAACACCGGATGCCAGTACGTCGGGCAGGCATTCGATAAGGCATAAATCCTTGGAACTAAGCAGATAACTGTAGCGATCATCTTCCCGCAGAATCAACGGGTCGTCGGGTCTTGTTGATTCGTGAAGTAGATATTCCCAGCGGCAGGGTTGAGAGCAATCGCCTTCGTTGGCGCTCCTGCGGTTGCGGAATGCAGACAAATAACAGCGTCCCGAATAGGCCATGCACATCGCTCCGTGGATAAAAATTTCCAACTCCATTTCGGGAACGGCAGTGGCGATTTCTCCGACTTCTTTCAAATTCAGTTCCCGTGCCAGCACAATGCGTTTCACTCCCTGATCGTGCCAGAAACGGACCGCTTCTATATTTGTCGTGTTTGCCTGCGTGCTCAAATGCACGGGCAACTGCGGAGCTGAATTTCGAATCAGCCGGAGCATTCCCGGTTCGCTGATAATCAGAGCGTCAATGCCGATTGCGGCAAGTTCGGGAATGATTTTCTTTGCCAGTTCCAGATCGGTATTGCGGGCAAAGGTATTGGCCGCCGCGTAAACTTTAACGCCTTTGGCATGTGCTTCATTCACACCCGCGGCTAAATCGGCCATAGACATTTCAGCCGAACCTGCCCTCAGACTTAACCCTGCCACGCCGACATATACGGCATCGGCACCGTAGAGCAAGGCGGTTCGTAATTTTTCCAGATTGCCGGCGGGAATGAGTAACTCCGGTTTGCGCATATCAACTCCTGAAAAAACTTCTGGGAACTATCTTAGCAAAAAAAACAAATAGACACAAATAGAGGCCTCTGTATTCTCGTTTTCAGAATGGAAAGTTTGTCAGTGGAATTATCATGTACAGAGTTTACGCACCTGCTCCATGACCTTCAGGGATTTTACTTCGCGTCCCAGAACATGCGCGATGAAGCCGATAAGGATGCTGCGCGATTCAGCGGCCAGAGAATCGGTGAGCGCGATCAGTTTGATTTTCTCAATATCCATATCTTTGCCCAGAAGCAGGGTGCGCACGGTGCCCGCGGAAATCGGCTGCTCGTATCTTTGGGGCTGGGCGCAGGCGCTGCATTTGATTCCTCCCTCGCCGGCATGAAAATAATAAGAGTTGCCGTTGGTCACCGGAGTTTTACAAACGATGCAATGTTCGAGGGCCGGTTCGAATCCCGTTAATTTCAGCAGACGCATTTCAAAAAAACGCACGGTCGCATCGGATGCCTTTTCTTTCCCCAGCATCAGCAGAAAGTCCCGCAGGAGCTGAAATACCTTTTCATTCTTTTTCCCTTCCGGGCTGAAGTGGTCTGTAAGGTCAATAAAATAAGAAGCAATTAATGTTTTTTCCATATCCTGACGAATGGCGTGATAGTGATCGATGATATCGCAGGATTCGATGAAAGCAAGCATGTCGCGGCTTTTGCGGGTAAAAATGATGTTGGTCAGGGAAAAAGGTTCAAAGACATTGGCAAATCTTTTTTTGCTTCTTTTGGCGCCTTTAGCAATGCCCTTGAGTTTGCCGAAATCATGGCTGTAAAAGGTTACGATTAAATCCGATTCGCCATAACTTAATGTGCGCAGGACGAATCCCGTCGTTTTATAGCTTTCTCTAACGGCCATCGTATTTTATTTCACCGCCGACGATGGTCAGGACAGCCTTGCCCTGCATCCGGCGTCCGTTAAACGGAGAGTTTTTCCCGCGTGAACGGAAAGTCTGCAAGTCAACAGTCCATTGGAGCAGCGGATCAATCACGGTGATATCTGCATCCGCGCCGGCCTCCAGCGTTCCTTTCGGCAGATTAAGGATGCGCGCCGGGTTCGTGCTCATTTTAGCGATTAACTCCGGCCAATTCAGCGTTTTATCGAGGATAAGATTCAGGCTCAGGGCAAGCGAAGTTTCCAGCCCGCTGATGCCATTGGCGGCGTATTCAAATTCCACTTCTTTATCCGTGCGTCCGTGAGGAGCATGGTCGCAGGCAATGACATCAATCGTTGAATCGGCAAGTCCTTCTTTAATTGCCTTGAGATCCTGCTCACTCCTTAATGGAGGATTTACTTTGAAGTTGGTATCGTAGCTCTGCAGCGATTCATCCGTCAATGTGAAGTAGTGGGGCGCGGTTTCCGCCGTTACTTTCAAACCTCTTTTTTTGGCGTCCCGGATCAAATGAACGGAGCCGGCAGTGCTGACATGCGCTATGTGAATAGAGGTTTTTGTAAATTCAGCGATTAAAATATCACGGGCGACCATTGCTTCTTCCGCAATGCCGGGTATCCCGCTCAATCCCAGAATCGTGGAATAATAACCTTCATTCATCAGTCCGCCGCCGGAAAGGTTTGTGTCTTCACAATGGGAAATAACCGGTAACTGCAGAGAGAAGCCATACTCCATCGCCCTGCGCATCAGGGCGGCATCCATTACCGGCTTTCCGTCATCGGAAAGGGCGACGATGCCCGCTTCTTTAAGATCCCAGAATTCAGTAAGCTTAACACCTGCGGAATCTTTACTGATGGCGCCAATCGGATAAACGTTAGCCAGTGCAGCCTGGGCCGCTTTTCTTCTGATAAATTCGGTAGTCGAGCGGTTATCGTTAACGGGATTGCTGTTCGGCATGCAGGCAATGGACGTGAAACCGCCGGCCACCGCGGCGGCAACTCCTGAGGCGATCGTCTCTTTGTATTCAAAGCCTGGTTCGCGCAGATGTGTGTGCATATCAATCAGGCCGGGAACGATAATCATTCCGGTCAGGTCAATAATTTTTGTTATTTTTTCCGAGCTTTTTGATTTTAATGATTTTGAAATGTCCGTCCCGATTTTGGCAATCTTTCCGTCTTCCAGAAATATATCCATCCGGGAATCTATGTTTTGCGCGGGGTCTATTATCCTCGCGCCGGTTAATAATAACTTCATTCACTACCTCCGGTGAGCAGGTAAAGCAGAGCCATTCTGACAGCCACACCTTTATTGACCTGATCAAGAATAACAGAGCAGGAAGGATCGTCGGCGATATCCGGGGATATTTCCACGCCGCGGTTAATCGGTCCCGGATGCATGACGATGACATCTTTTTTAGCCAGTTTAATGTTGCTGCGGTTCAAACAGTAATGCTGGGAATATTCACGCAGCGACGGAAAAATGTTCTGTTTCTGTCGCTCCAGTTGAATGCGCAGCATCATCACGACATCGGCGTCGACAAGGGCATCTTCAATCCTGCTGAAAACTTTCGTCCCCATTTGTTCGATATCGCGCGGCAGCATGGTCGCCGGACCGGCCAGAACAACATGGGCGCCCATTTTGGACAGTCCGTAAATATTGGAGCGGGCAACCCGACTGTGTTCGATATCGCCGATGATGGCCACCTTCAATCCGGAAATTTTACCTTTTCGTTCCTTGATGGTCATCATGTCCAGAAGAGCCTGCGTGGGGTGTTCGTGCGCGCCATCCCCGGCGTTAATGATGGATTGTTTAACCAGCGAGGCCAGTATGTGCGGAGCGCCGGAGGCGCTGTGGCGGATGACAATGACATCGGGATTCATGGCTTCCAGAGTGCGGGCTGTGTCAATAAGCGTTTCCCCCTTGACGACAGAACTGGTAGAAGCTGAAATGTTGATCGTATCGGCGCTTAGTCTTTTACCGGCTATCTCAAAAGATGTTCTGGTTCGTGTGCTGGCTTCGTAAAATAAATTGATAATTGTTTTGCCGCGCAAGGTCGGCACTTTCTTTATTTTGCGGGTGGAAATTTCCAGAAAAGATTCGGCCGTCTCCAGAATAAGGTTTATTTCATCAATGGATAGATCTTTTATTCCCAGAATATCTTTTTTTTCAAATTTCATAACAGGCCTAAAAGGTTTAAGTTCAAGATTCTTCTTCTATGACGACTTCATCCACGCCGTTTTTTTCTACCAGGTCGACACGGACTGCCTCCCACAGGGACGACGGCAGATTCTTTCCGATAAAGTCGGCTCTGATCGGAAGTTCGCGATGGCCGCGGTCGATTAAAACAGCGAGCTGAATCATTTTGGGGCGTCCAAAATCAATCAGGGCATCCATGGCCGCCCGAATCGTCCGTCCGGTAAAGAGAACGTCATCAACCAGCACAACGACTTTATCGTCCAATGAAAAATTTATTTTTGTTTCCCCCAGGCGCGGCTTTTTGTTGGAGGCGGAAATATCATCACGGTAAAGTGTGACATCCAGTATTCCCAGGGGAATCTTATCGCGTTCAATATCAGATATTTTTTTTTGCAGCCTTTGGGCCAGATAGACTCCGCCCGTTCTGATGCCTACAAGCACGAGGTTCTGCATCCCTTTATTTTTTTCCAGAATTTCATAAGCGATTCTGGTAAGGCACCGGTCAATTCCATCTTTGTCCATGACGATTTTAGTGTTTTTATTTTTCGACATACGCGCCAACCTCTGTCCTGCCATGTTATAAAAAAAGCCTTTCCCCTGTCGGGAAAAGGCTAAAATAAAATTTTATATAAGTCTTTCATTACGGTTTCCTTTTTCAATCTCGCCGGATTAAATTAAAAGGGTTAATTATTTTTTCTCTTACAACTTCGCTCACTTGATGTCAAGGTAAAAAGTCAAAAAGGCTTTCCTTTAGAGATAATAACTGATATACATTCACCACCTGGAGGAAAATCACTATGGCGGTAAATCGCGAACCTCAGGTTTTTTTATTTTTAAGCAAAATCCTGGGGAGAAACATTATTGGCGCCACGGGCGAGGCACTCGGCCGCGTTTATGATCTGACCGCGGAATTTGTCGAGCCTTATCCAATTGTTACCGGCATTATCTTCAGCTCGGCTCAGAAAAAGAACCCTGTTTTTCTGCCGTGGGAGAAAGTTATAGATATGGATCAAACCATATCCGTATCCGCAGAATCTATAGCAGAGCTGTCCGCGCTTCACTTAAGGGAAGGAGAAATGCTGCTTAAAGACGCCCTTTTAGACAAGCAGGTCGTGGATACCGACGGCGCCAAGATCAGACGTGTAAATGATCTCCAGTTTTTAAAAACGAAACACGGATTGCATCTGGTGCATGTGGATGTAGGTTTCCGCGGATTGATCCGTCGTGTGGGTTTGATTAATTTCTTTGATGCCGTTTTACAGGGCCTGTTCGATTATAAACTGGCTAATCATTTTATTCCGTGGAAGTTTACGCAGCCTTTGAATTCACCGGATCTGCTGCGATTGAATATTGCCCAAAACAGGCTCAGCCAGATTCACCCGGCGGACCTCGCCGATATTCTGGAGGAGCTCGATATTAAACAGCGCGCCGCCGTGTTTCAGGCGCTCGATGTGGAAACCGCGGCTGAAGCGCTGGAAGAAACAGACCCGAAAGTGCAAGTCAGTTTGATTAACGATATGAATTCGGAAAAGGCCTCCGATATTATCGAAGAAATGTCTCTTTCCGAGGCGGCCGACCTGATAGGTGATCTGCCGAAAGCCAAGGCGGAAGGCATTTTAAAGGAAATGGAAAAGGATATTGCCGATGATGTGAAAGAATTACTGTCTCATCCCGAGCAGGAAGCGGGCGGCATGATGACGACATCTTACCTGAGTTTCAGTCCGTCAACCACGGCCCGGGAAGCTCTGGAGAAATTCCGTTCGGAAGCGGCTGATGTCGATCTTGTTTCTTATGTTTATGTCACCGATGAAGAAGAACGCCTGCTGGGTGTTATCAGCCTGCGGGATTTGATTTTGGCCAATGCTGATCAGGAACTCGGCGATATCATGGATGAACGGGTTATTTCTGTCAAACTGGATGATAAAGACGATACCATCGCCGAGCAGTTTGCAAAATACGCGGTTACCGCTATCCCGGTTGTGGATGAAAACGAAAAAATGCAGGGTACGATCATTTTCAAAAATCTTTTGGAAATTATTGCTCCTCAATTGGGCAAATAAACCGAAATTTATACGATAAGATAATCATGGAAAAGATTAAAGCGCATTGGAAACAGCTATTGCAGACAGGCTGGTTGAAGGTAGGTCTCTTTTTTGCCTTCATCGGTCCGGGGATCATTACGTCCAATGTGGATAATGACGCGGGCGGTATAACAACCTATTCTCTGGCCGGCGCTCAGTATGGCTTAAGGCTGATCTGGATCCTCATTCCCGTCACCGCAGCTTTGATTATCATTCAGGAAATGTGCGCCCGAATGGGGGTGGTCTCCGGCAAGGGGCTTTCCGATTTAATACGGGAACGGTTTGGCGCCAAGATCACTTTTTATCTGATGATTGTTTTACTCTTGGCGAACCTGGGAAATACGCTTTGCGAATTTGCCGGCATTGCCGCCAGCATGGAAATATTCGGTGTCAGCAAACATATTTCCGTTCCGGCCGGTGCTTTCTTTGTCTGGTGGCTGGTGGTTAAGGGGAATTATAAATCAGTGGAAAAGGCATTTTTGCTGGCCTGTGTCTTTTATCTCTCCTATATTATATCGGGATTTCTGGTTAACCCCGATTGGCCGGCCATCGGAATCGCGTCCATTACACCGGATCTGAATTTTAACTCAGGCATGCTGACGATGGCCATCGGTATTATCGGCACAACCATCGCTCCCTGGATGCAGTTTTATCTTCAGTCATCGATTGTCGATAAAGGATTAAAAGCTGAAAGTTATAAATACGCGCGGATGGATGTCATTTTCGGTTCGGTCACTGTCAATGCCGTAGCGTTTTTTATCATTATGCTTTGCGCGGTTACCCTGTTTCAAAACGGACTGAAGATTGAAACAGCTAAAGATGCCGCGCTCGCTCTGGCGCCGCTCGCCGGTTCCTACGCTTCCATGCTGTTTGCCTTTGGTTTGCTCAATGCGTCTTTGTTTGCGGCCTCGATTCTGCCGCTTTCCACCGCGTATACCATTTGTGAAGCTTTCGGCTGGGAATCCAGTTTGAACAGCAAATTTACGGAAGCGCCGCAGTTTTACGGTCTGTACTCTTTAATGATTTTTCTGGGCGCCGGAATTATTCTTTTACCCGATGTGCCACTGATCGCGATCATGTATTATTCTCAGGTTATTAACGGAATCCTCCTGCCGTTTGTCTTAATCTTCATGCTGCTTCTGATTAACGATAAACGGATTATGGGAGCTTACGTCAACAGCCGTCTGATGAATGTTGTTTCCTGGATAACCGTTATTATTCTGATCGGGCTTTCCGCGGCGATGAGCCTATCGGCCTTTATATAGTTAATGCAGCAAATTTCCCATTCGCTCCCAGCGAAGGTTATGTTCGTCGCGGTTCCATGACCAGTAAATGATGAAGGCTTTTCCTTCCACGTCCTTTAAATCTACAAATCCCCAGAAACGGCTGTCCAGGCTTTCATCGCGGTTGTCACCCATGACAAAAATAGTGTTTTTCGGAACGGTAACAGGGCCAAAATTGTCGCGCGGCTGCATCGATTGCGGTAAAATGTTACTATCGCTGAAAATGCCGTAAGAATCTTTGAACTCCGTATCATTAACGAATATTTTTTTATTCTTTATTTCGATTTTATCGCCGCCAATACCGATGACCCGCTTGATAAAATCTTTAGATCGGTCGTTGGGATAAATAAAAACGACGATATCAGCTCTTTGGGGTTCTTTAACCGGAATAATGGTTTTTCTTAATAAAGGAATTTTTACGCCATAAATGAACTTATTGACCAAAATATGGTCACCGACCAGCAGTGTCGGCACCATGGAACGGGAAGGTATTTTATACGCGCATACGATGAATGTGCGGATAAAAAGGGCGATCAAAATCGCAATAATGATGGATTCAATGTATTCTTTAGCTTTTGATTTTGGTTTTTCATCTTTTGTCATTTCAGTACAGGCTCCTAAGAATAAATGTTGGATAGAGAAAAGGCGATCATGCAAAGGGCAATAAATCCTTTGGCTATCTTTTTCCCGGCCATAGCAAAAATAGTTTGATTAAGCGTTCGATAAGGAGCTTTTAATTTGTATTGCCGGATGATTTCCATGATTAAAATACCGGCAAGACCTCCTAAAAAAAATCCTATCCATGTGCCCGGTCCCCAATAAAACGGTGTGAGCAATAACGCTCCTGTGATCGCACCCAGTGCCGCCGCTCCAATAGATTTTCTGGAGGCGGCCGGTTGAGGGGTTTCACCCATGACCAGAAAAAAATCAATTGTTTCGGCAGCTACAGCGGAAATAAGAAGAAACAAAATCATTTGCCATCCGACGCGATCAAAGCCGGTAAAAATTGCATAAAGCAAAACATCAAAAAAAATAACGACCGTTCCGGGCAGACCGAACAAATTTAAAAAAATGCCCGCAAACAATATCAAAATAAAAACTGTGAATCCCGCCGTGGCGAAAAAAGACAATTTATTTCTTCCTCTTCATTTTTGAAATCTGCATATTTTCAAATAACAGCACAATCGGACAAGAAATGAATACGGAAGAATAGGTGCCGAACACAACGCCGACCAGCAGTGAAAAAGCAAGATCATGGATAACCGCTCCGCCGAATATATAAAGCGCCAGAACCGTCAGAAAAACGGTCAGTGAAGTCAATATGGTTCTGCTCAGGGTTTGATTAACGCTCATATTAATAATGTCACCCAGCTTCTGCTTGGGATTTAACTTTACATTTTCGCGAACACGATCAAGCACAACGATGGTATCGTTGATGGAAAAACCAATAATGAAAAATATCGCCGCGAGGATGGATATGGTGAATTCCATATTCAGAATGGAAACAGTGCCGATGAGGATCAGAACGTCGTGAACCAGGGCGATAATACCACCCACCGCATAACGGAACTCGAAACGCCACGTAATATAAATCAGCATGGCGATCCATGAAAGAATAACGGCAAAAACGGCTTTCCGCTGGAAATCAGCGCCGACTTTGGAACCGACGACTTCCACACGCCGGATTTCATAGTCTTTGTTAAAAGCAGATGTCAGCGGTTGTTCCAGATTGGCCGCCAATATCTTCTGGTCGTTGAAGGATTCATGCGTCCTGATCAGAAATTCATTGACACCGAACTGCTGGATTGTACTGTTCTCCAGTTTTGTTGATTTGAGAGCCGTGCGAATCTGATCGGCGGAAACTTCCTTCTGAAATTTTACCTGAATGACGGAACCGCCGGCGAAATCTATGCCTAGGTTTAAACCGCGATGAAAAATTACAGAACCAATAGCGATGATGGTCAAGATAACCGAGAAAATAATTGCATACTTCATTTTCCCGACAAAATCTAAGTGAATCCCTGGTTTTATCAACTCCATGCTCATTGCATATCTCCTGCCTGTACTTGAATTTAAATGCTCAATTTCTTAATGTTATAGTTCCAGATAATGTAATCGAAAATGACTCTCGTGACAAAAACGGCCGTAAAAAGACTGGCCAGAAGGCCTATAATCGTGGTTACCGCGAATCCCTTGATCGGGCCTGTGCCGAACATGATCAGGAAAACGGCTGCTACGATACCGGTGATATGAGTATCAATGATTGTCATAAATGCCCGATTATAGCCGGTTTCCAGAGCCAGACGGATTGTTTTTCCCGTCCGTAACTCTTCCCGGATTCTTTCAAAAATCAGAATGTTTGCGTCAACCGCGACGCCGACCGTTAATAGCATTCCGGCAATGCCGGGTAATGTCAGCGTGGCCCGAAACGCCGCCAGGACGCCCAAAACCAGAACAATGTTGATAATGAGAGCGATATCTGCAATACCGCCGGATAAGCGGTAATAAATGATCATGAAAAAGATAACAAGCAAGGTGCCGATAATTGTGGCCATGATACCTTGCCTGATAGAATCACTGCCCAGTGACGGACCTACGGTTCTTTCTTCCAGAATATTGACTGGAGCGGGCAGGGCGCCGGCGCGTAAGACGATGGCCAGATCACGTGCTTCATCCATGGTAAACGTGCCGGTGATCTGTGCCTGGCCGCCGGAAATTCTTTCCTGAATAACAGGCGCAGAATGGACGACGCCGTCGAGGACAATCGCCAGTTTTTTACGGACATTTTCACCGGTAATTCTGTCAAAATCAATAGAGCCCTGAGAATTAAACTTTAAGCTGACGGTTGGATCACCGAAACGATCGGCAATTTGAACTTTGGCGGTTTCCAGTGAAGCGCCGGTCAGGAGTGTTTTGTTTTTCAATAAATAGGGGACCTGGCCTCTCTGCCCTGTAGATTTGTCCTCACGCGTGCCGTAAGCAATAATATCTCCTTCCGGAATATTGCCGCGCAGAGCCTCGTCCAGAGAATTTTCTTCATCAACCACCTTAAATTCCAAAAGGGCTGTTTTACCAATCAGGTTTTTAGCCCTTTCCGGATCTTTAATTCCCGGCAGCTGAATTAAAATTCGATTGTCGCCTTCCGGGATAATTTCCGGTTCGGCGATGCCGAATTGATCCACGCGATTGCGGATGGTTTCCAGACTGTGTTCAACAGTAAGTTTTTTTAGTTCAATAGCTCTTTTATCCTTAATTTTTAAATTAACAAGCTGTCCGCCTTCGCGCGGGGTGGTTGAAGCTATTTCCAGGTCCGGATACTGGTCGCGCAGCACATTTTCCAGCGCGGCTTTACCGGCGGAATCAGTTAATTCCAATGAAATCGTGGCTTCTTTGGCTTTTTCCAAATTCCGGAAACGTACTTTGGTATCCATTAATGATTCTTTTAAATTATTGGAAGTCCGCTCCATGAAGGCTTCCAGAGCTTTTTCCGTGTCAATTTCCAGAACAAGGTGCATGCCGCCCTGCAAATCCAGACCCAGATGAATTTTTTCCTTGGGCAGATATTGACTCCATGACGATGGAACATTCGTAATAAAGGTCGGTATTAAAAAATACAAAGCAGCAAGACACACAGTAACGGTTATAGCAATCCTGATTTTTAAAGACTTGAACATGAAATGCCCCTTTCTATATTATGGCTTTGTCGTCGGAGTTGGCGCGGGTGAACCCGACTTCTGAAGAACAGCGCCAATGGCGGTTCGTGCGACTTTGATTCTTACCTTGTCGGCAATTTCCAGCGTGACAACCGCATCGGTCAACCCGGTAACTTTGCCGTGAATTCCACCGGTGGTCATTATGGTGTCACCATAGGCTAGATTACTAAGCATGGTTTGAAGTTCTTTTTGTTTTTTTTGTTGGGGGCGAATTAGTAAAAAATAGAAAATCACGAAAATGATTACCATCGTGATGATAAAACCCCAATCTCCTCCTCCGGCCGCCGTGCCTCCCGGAGCGCCTCCCATTGCGTATGCTAATGTTATCAATTCAACTTCCTCCTTAATTCCGATTCCAAAGGAATTTTTCGCCATATTGGCGAAAAATATCGGCAATGTAAAGTTCTATTTATTATGCGCTCCCCTGCGGGATGCGCTTCCGATCAAAGCGCTGTTCTTGTTGGCGTTGCCTCATATCATCTTTAATTTAGAAATGGTATTAAATTTGCTCTTTATCAGAATTTATTACAAACTCACTTTTTTATTTAAAAATTCATTTTTAAATTTTAAAAAAGACCCTTCTTCTAATGCCGTTCTGATTCGCTCCATTAGCCGCATATAGTAGCGGATATTATGAATGGTGTTTAATACCATAGCCAGTATTTCACCGGCAACATAAAGATGCCTTAAATATGCCCGGGAATAATTCCGGCATGTGTAACAATCACAAGTTTCGTCAATCGGATTATTATCTTCCCGCCAGCGGGCGTTTTTTATAACAACATTTTCCGCATTTGTAAACAATAATCCGTGGCGGGCGCATCGGGTGGGAATAACGCAGTCAAACATGTCTATTCCGCAGGAAACTCCGAAAACAATGTCCTGGGGTGTGCCGACTCCCATAAGGTAACGCGGTTTATCCGCGGGCAGCAAAGGAGTGATAAATTCCGTTGTTTTATACATTATTTCCCGGGGTTCGCCAACGCTTACTCCACCTAAGGCATAACCGTCGAAAGAAAGGGAAGTTATTTGTTCGACCGCTTGTTTGCGTAATTCCAGATAAGAGCCTCCCTGAATAATGCCAAAAAGCGCTTGTTCATCGCTGGTTTTAGCCGTTTTGCACAACTTGGCCCATTTTACCGTCAGGTTTAGAGATTCTTCTGATTGAGGTAATGTGGCCGGATAGGGCGTGCACTCATCCAGGCACATCATGATATCGGAGCCGAGCGCTTCCTGGATTTCAATCGCTTTTTGAGGACTTAAAAAATGTTTGGAACCGTCGATATGCGAACGAAACATAACGCCGTCGGACGTAATTTTGCGCAAAGCGCCGAGACTGTAAACCTGGAAACCGCCGCTGTCCGTCAGAATCGGATCAGGCCAATTCATGAACCGGTGCAGACCGCCAAGTTTCTTGATGGTTTCATGGCCGGGACGCAAATATAAATGATAAGTATTGCCCAGAATCATTTCAGCGCCGCAATTTTTGATTTCTTCGGGCAGCATTGATTTGACGGTTCCCTGTGTGCCCACCGGCATAAACGTGGGTGTCTGCACAGTGCCGTGGGGGGTAATCATTTCCCCAAGTCTTGCGGAAGTGTCAGCATCTTGTTTTTTTAGATCAAATTGAAAAGGCATCTTTATGTATCCTGAAGAATCAGCATGCAGTCACCATAACTGTAAAATAAATATCTGTTTTCTACGGCATGCAAATAAGTTCTTTTCATTAAATCTGTTCCGGCAAAGGCGCAAACAAGTAAAAATAACGATGATTGCGGCAAATGAAAATTGGTCAAAATTCCGTCGACTCTTTTAAATTCGTAACCGGGATAAATAAAAAGATTGGTAAATCCGGATTGTGCCTTTACATATCCATCATTATCGGCGGCACTCTCTATGGTTCGGGTGGATGTCGTCCCCACCGTAATAAGACGCCGGGCATTATTAATCATTTTACTGCTTTCGGCGCTTATTTCGTAATACTCCGGTTCCATAACGTGTCTTTCAACTTCATCGGTCTCGATCGGGAGAAAAGTACCATAACCGACATGCAAAGTTATCGGGGCGATTTGAATGCCCTTGGATCGCAATGTCTGCATAACATCATCGGAAAAATGCAGTCCGGCGGTTGGAGCCGCAATGGAGCCGGGATGCTTCGCGTAAATGGTCTGGTAACGCTCCCGGTCGGCAATGTCAGGCTTAGAGTCTCTCTTGCGCTTTATGTAAGGGGGGAGAGGTGCTCTGCCGAACTTGTTTAAATAAGCGTCAAATCCATCCGGAGCAAAAAATTGCAACAGCCATTTTTTATCGGATATGCGGGCTAAAACCTTTGCCTCGCAATTATTGCCGAGAGCGATAACATCGTTCTCACGAAGTCTCTTGGCGGGTCTGAGAAGCGCTTCCCATGTTTGAGAATCCTTCTCTTGTTTTTTCTTTGTCAGAAGCAGCATCTCCAGGATGCCACCGGTTTGCCTTTTGCCGAACAGCCTCGCGGGAATTACCCTGGAATCATTAATAACCAGAACATCGCCGCTTTGCAATAAATCAGGCAGTTGAAAAAACAGCAGATCCGCCATTTTTTCTTTCTTCTTATCCAGAAAAAGCAGGCGCGAATGATCGCGCTTCCGGCAGGGCTGCTGGGCAATAAGTTCGTCCGGTAAAAAATATAAAAAGTCTTTTAATTCCATATATTACTTCTGTATCGTGAATGAGTTCGGGCAAATAATCAGATTCTGCCGCTGCTGTCAATGCTATTGTTTATTCAGTGCCGTCCAAAATACAGCAGAATCAGCCCGGCAATCATGGCCGATATTCCTAAAAACCGTAAAACGGAATCCGGCAGGGTTGTCATCTTGATGAGATAAATTTTTAATTTTTCCGGGAAAACAAAATACGGCAGGCCTTCAATAATGAAAACCATTCCCAAAACGCAAAGAAAATCTTTCATTTTAATTCCTTTATTTTTGCCTCATTCCAGAGGGCATCCATTTGTTCCAGAGTTGCTTTTTCAGCGGGTATGCCGAGTGCGAAAAGTTGTTCAGTCACATAGGAAAAACGCTGCAGAAATTTTTCCGTTGTTTTCGATAAGGCGGTTTCGGCATCGATAGAAAGGAAACGGCTTACATTGACAATGGTGAATAATATATCGCCCAATTCCTCTTCGATTTTGTTATTGTTATTGTTTTTTACGGCTTCGTCGAATTCCTGTAATTCCTCTTTGAGCTTTTCCAGAATGCCTTTGGTATCTTTCCAGTCGAAGCCGTAAGTTGAAGCAATGGATGTGATTTTTTGGGCTCGTTTTAAAGCTGGAAATGAGCGGGGGATGCTGGCAAACAAGCTTTTTTCAGCCTTTTTATTTTCCCGTTCTTTTTGCTTTATTTGCTGCCAATTGTCCTTGACTTCCTGCACGGAGTTTACCTTTTTATCGCCAAAAACATGTGGATGCCGCCGGATCATTTTTTCATTGATCCCGTCCATAACATCGCCCAGAGAGAAGAGATCCGATTCGTCGCTTATTTCAGCAAGAAATAATATCTGGAAAAGTAAGTCTCCCAGTTCTTCTTTCAAGGCCTGCGGATTTTCTTTGTCCAGAGAATCAATAACTTCATAGGCTTCTTCCAGAATATATTTGCCAATATCTTCCTTTTTTTGCTGCTGGTCCCACGGGCAGCCGTCCGGCGCGCGCAGCTTTTTAATGAGTTGTGTTAATGCTCTCAATTTTATCAGATCTTCATGATTATCTTTTTTCATTGGCGCGTAAATCCTGAAACCTTTTGAAGAAGGGGTATATTTTGTTGATGGTAACTAGCATATAAAAAAAATGCTGACAATATATACAAACAACAATGTTTTAAGGCATGATTATCCAACATGATGGAGAAACCTCATGATGGGCCTGTTTGCCAAGATAAAAGTATAAGTTGTCCGGTCAAATATATAATAAGACAGATAAATTTAATATCGTCGCATAAACTTGATAAGTGCTTGTTTTGTTGATGATATTATGATATTAGCCGTAGAATAAGAAAAAATAAATATGCCTTTTTTAGAAATTTGGCGATAGAATATTTTTACAACAAAATTGTTAAATTTGTTCTTGACAAGGCAAAAAAAAAGCGTATTCTTCGCGTTCAATAGTATAAAGGCTTGGGGGTTTAACCCGAGTATTATGAAATCTTTGAAAGGAGGTTAGCCGTTAATGAAAAAAATATTTGCTATTTTTGTTGCTATGCTATTCGTTGCTTCTTTATCTATTGCAGTCGTAGGCTGCAAAAAAGCTGAACAAGCACCAGCAGAGGCTCCTAAAGTTGAAGCACCCGTTGCTCAGCCCGCACCTGCAGCTACTGCAGTTCCCGCACCTGAAGCTGCACCCGCACCTGCTGCAAAATAATTGCTTCAAGATAAATAAGCAGGACAAATCAATCGGACATTCCCCATAAAGGAATGTCCGATTTTTTTTATTTCTGAAAGGATTTAATTTTTTGAAAATGTGTTATACTATAGAAAAACAATTTAAGTGATTTTATTATGGGTTACATTATTAACTGTTCGATGTATAATTAAAAGACATTTTAGCCGGAAGTACGAACCAAAACATAAGAGCGCAATGAAATAAGGTTATCAGGTTAAAGAATGTTGTCTGCCGGGGCGCCACTTAAATGCAAAGGAATGCCCAATGTGTATAATTTTGATATAATTCGGGAGGTGCTTTATGTCGGAAAGAAGTAACGATTTATTAAAAGGTTTATTGGTCGGCGGCCTGATCGGTACAGCTCTGGGGATTTTGTTTGCGCCAAAAAGTGGTAAGGAGACTCGTGAAGATCTCACCCGCAAGGCTGATGAGCTTATCGTCAAAGCAAAAGAAGAATATGAAAAAGCCCTGGAAAAAAGCAAAACGGCTTATGACGCATCAGTAAATAATTTGAAAGACTTGAAGGCGTTGGCTAAAGAAAAGGCGGCCCAGGCAGGAAGTAAGGTAAGTGAAATTGCGCATCATGGCGCTGAAGCTATCGGGAGTAATAAAAATAGATTAAAGATGGCGATTGATGCGGGATTAGAAGCCTATCGGGAAGAAAACAATAGAAAAACGGTTTGATTATCAACCTGGCCGGTAAATTAAAACAAGTTTATCGTAATAATCATTATAAGGAGGAGATTCATGTATCTGGAAATTGCCTTATCCATTTTGGTCAGCATTCTTATTGTGCTGGTGATTTTTTGTATTCCTATTCTTTTGCAAATATGGCGTACAGCAAAAGATGTTTCAGTGACTGTTCAAACTTTAAATCAAAGCTTGCCATTGATATTGAAGAACCTGGAAGAAATTACTGCAAATGTTAATAGTTCTACTACGGTTATTAATCAAAAGATTCAAAATTTTACTAACAGTTCAAACAGGTCACGTCTACTGATAAGCGATATATTAAATAATATCCAATATTTAGCACCAATAGCCCTGAAATTGCCGATTTTTCAGATAATCGGGAAAGTTATTGCGATTGCCAAAGGCATCCGTGTTTTTACCGATGTCCTCTTAACTAAAGAAAAAACTAAATCGGAAGAATTGTCATGAAAAAAGTAACATTTTCCAGTAAATGGGGCAGTGTAAATGTTCAGAAAAAACCGGTCTCGCCTTCTGCGGAAACGGGGAAATCAGCGGAAGAGTTAGTTCGGGAAATGAAAAAGTCGCAAAAATCTCCGTCAGGTGAAGACTATCGGGAAAAATCGCTGGCGATTAATGGTCTTGTTTGTGCCCGTTGCGGCAGGGAGTTTGCCGAATCGAAAAGACAACTCTTAACTGTGCACCACAAAGACGGCGACCACCACAACAATCCTGCCGATGGAAGCAACTGGGAAAATCTTTGTGTCTATTGTCATGAAGATGTTCATAGCCGGGGAGTATTGGCGGAATATCTGGGTGATAATGCGCATGGCAAAGAAGTCAGTCTGGTATATGACGATTCACAGGTTGCCGTCGGTTCAGGGTTGCTTGCCGAGAAATTGAAGAAGGCGTTGCAGAAAAATAAACCGGAATAATGATTTCAGCGCAAGATCAGGTTCGAATTTCCCTTTTCCCTGACCAGCTTGTCGCCGACTGAAGTTCCGCAGTAGACGCAACTATAATCGTATTTTTCTCCTTCCTGGAGAATCAGCAATAATCTTTTTCTTACGGCAACAGCTTTTTTGCATTTAGGGCAAAACAATTCCGTCGCGTCAAAATCTTTATAAGTTTCTTTCATATCTAATATTCATGTTCCGGAATATTTTTCCAGTTTTCAAGCCAGATTTCAGCTTCACTGTCGCTGGGAGCGCGGTAGTCGCCTCTGGGCGAAAGCGATCCGCCGGAACCCACTTTGGGCCCATTGGGCACGCAGGAGCGTTTGTACTGCGAAGTTTTAAAAAATCTGTATAAATAAACGTAAAGCCATTTTTTTATTTCTTTCAAACTATAAGCGTTTCTTTTATCCTCGGAAATATCCGGCCAGAGGCCTTTTGTTTTATCCCTCCAGGCGTGATAAGCCAGAAAGGCCACCTTTGTGGGCAAATATCCGAAACGGGTTATGTAGAAGTTGGTAAAATCCTGCAATTCATAGGGACCGATAGTATCTTCTGTTTTTTGAATGTTCAGTCCGCCTTTTCCTCCGGGAATTAATTCGGGTGAGATTTCCGTTTCCAGTACATCGATGAGAATTTTGGAAACTTCCCTTGAAAATTGATTGGTATTGGCAACCCAGCGAATCAAATGCTGAATAAGTGTCTTGGGAACACTGGCGTTGACGTTATAATGCGACATGTGATCGCCGATGCCGTAAGTGCTCCAGCCTAAAGCCAGCTCACTTAAATCTCCCGTGCCCACAACCAGAGCATTACGCATGTTTGCCAGGCGGAAAAGATGCGCCGAGCGCTGTCCGGCCTGGACGTTTTCAAATGTTATATCGAAAATTTTTTTACCCCGGGCATATGGATGTTTAATGTCTTTAAGCATTTGCAGGCAAGCTGGTTTGATGTCAATTTCATTTGACTCCACGCCAAGAGTTTTCATTAATTTCAAGGCATTTTTGTATGTCTTTTCTGAGGTGGCGAAACCCGGCATCGTGTAAGCTTTAACATTCGATCGGGGTAATTCCAGAGAATCCATCGTTTTTGCGGCGACAATCAGTGCGTGGGTGGAATCAAGTCCGCCGGAAACACCGATTGCTATATTGGGTATGCCGGAAGATTTTAAACGTTTTGCCAGACCCTGAACCTGGATATTGTAAGCTTCGTAACATCGCTGGTCGCGTTTGGAAGGGTCCGCGGGAATGTAGGGGAAGCGGGGATATTCCCTGTTTAATAGAATGAGGCCGCCCGGCATGCTGACGTTAAACTCCACCTTGCGAAAGGATAAAATTTTTTCTTTGTGTGAGGCGGCGTTTTGACTGAAAGAAGTTAAACGCATCCTATCCTGTGTCAGCCGGTCAAGGTCTATATCGCTGTAAATTATTTGAGCCTGCTGTGAAAAGCGGGCGGATTCGGCAAGCAGATTGCCATTTTCATAAATCATGGCGTGGCCGTCCCAGGCCAGATCCGTTGTGGATTCACCGGCTCCGGCTGCGGCGTAAAGATAAGCGGCGACACAACGGGCTGATTGATTGGCGGCAAGCTGCTGACGGTATTCGGATTTGCCGATCGTAATGTTGGACGCGGATAAATTGCCGATAACGGTAGCTCCGGCCATGGCCGCGAAATTTGATGGCGGGATGGGAACCCAGAGGTCTTCGCAAATTTCCAGAAAGAAATTAAAATTTTTGATATCGGCAACTTTAAAGATGATATCAGCGCCGAAAGGGATATCTTTTTGTCCTGCTAATTCTATTTTGGAAGAAAATGCGGCCGAAGCAGGTGTGAATTGTCTGGCTTCGTAAAATTCGCGATAATTGGGCAGATATGATTTGACAGCCACTCCCATTATTTGCCCGTGGTAAAAGACAATCGCACAGTTAAAAAGCCGGCAATCAACCTGCAGCGGCGCACCGGCAACTATAATGATATTAATTTTTTCGGATGCTTTCTTAATTTTGGCAATGGCTTCCCGGACTCCCCGTAAGAGAGCGTCCTGATGAAACAAATCTTCATTGGAGTAAGCGGATAATCCCAGTTCCGGAAAAATAGCCAGAATGGCTTTGCGGGATGCGGCGACCTTTGCCAATTCGATTGTTTTTTGCGTATTGAAAAAAGTGTCGGCAACTTTCAATTCAGGGACGCAGACAGCGGTACGGATGAAACCATGATTATACAAATTAAAAAAGCTTTTATTTTTTCCGGCGGGCATGAGTTTATCCTTTTTCTACCAGGGCGTATGCGCTGTGATTATGAATGCTTTCAAAATTTTCCGCTTCAATGCAATACCAAGTGAAATTATCATCTTTATTTAATTTAACCGCAATACTGCGAACAACGTCTTCTACAAATTTAGGGTTTTCATAGGCCTGTTCCGTGACGTATTTTTCATCCACTCGTTTTAACAGAGAGTATACCTCTCCACTGGCGGAAGTTTCCACAATTTTTATCAAATCTTCAATCCAGAAAAATTTTCTATAGCGAACCTTCGTTGTTACCATACTGCGTTGATTATGGGCGCCATACTGACTGATTTCACGCGAACAGGGGCAGACGGTTGTAACGGGAACCACCACACCCACCTGGAAATCAGATTGATCAGCGCTGCTTTCTCCGGAGAACAGGCACCGGTATTCCATAAGGCTTTTGGCTTTAGAAACAGGCGCCGTTTTTTCCAGAAAATAAGCGAATTCAATTTCCATGTGGGCGGAATGGGCATGCAGTTTTTGCCGGGTCTTTTCTAGAATTGTCTGAAAGGTTTTAATGTTGATCTGGCCTTTAAATTCATTGAGCACCTCTACAAAACGGCTCATGTGCGTGCCTTTAAAGTGGTGCGGCAGGTTAACGTACATATTTATTGTCGCGTTTACCATTTGGGTGCCCCGGGCGCGGTCAAGGACGATAATCGGATACTTAATATTTTTTACGCCGACTTTTTTAATGTCGATATTGCGTAAATCTTTCTGGTTTTGAATGTCAATCATAAAAAATTATTCTCTTAAGAGGGGTTTTATTATTGTCGGGGTGTATAGGTAACGGCCGCGTTTTCCGATTCCCAGATTTTAACCCGAACCACATTCACCCCGGCCGTTTTTACTTTGGTTTCCATCTTATCACAAATATATTTAGCGATATTTTCCGCAGAGGGGTTTATGCCGGTAAACGCGGTTAAGGCGTTAAGATGTTTGTGATCAACATCTTCAAGAATTTCTCCCAGAACTTTTTTTAAGAAGCGGAAATCAATTAGCAATCCGTTGGAATTAAGTTTTTCAGCAGCGACGGTTATTTCAACCTTAAAATTATGGCCGTGTAATTCTTCACACTTGCCGCCTATTTCGGCAAGCAGATGCGCTGCGGAAAATGATTTTATGATTGTAACTTCGAACATTTCCAATTTCTCCGGTCTTTTATTTGCAATTAATATCATATTTTATGATGATGGGGAATAATTAATTATTGATGGGGAAATTAACAGGAGTTTGGTGAAAATCACCATTATTCTTTTCTGCGAATTCGTCTATATTCATAGTTAAGCAGGTGTCCATCAAATATTTATAGTTGATTTTACAAGCTAAATAAATTTTTTATAGTGAAAAGTATATGGTTGCCGTATGTGGCATACAGATTGCTTAATGTAAGATGTCGCGTTAAAAAGTTTAGCACTAAAGGAAATTGGGAAAGTAGATAAATAAAGTATAAATGTTGGATTAAAAGGTTATTTGATAACAAACAAAAGAAAAAATTTTAAAAGAAGGAGGCATATTATGTTAAAGATTTTTAGTAAAAAAGGACAGAAAGGTTTTACGTTGATTGAGTTGATGATCGTTATCGCGATTATCGGTATTTTGGCTGCTATCGCCATTCCGCAGTTTGTTCAGTACAGAAAACGGGGCTATGTGGCCGCAATTAACGCAGATGCCAAGAACGCCTATACTGCAGCTAACGCGTATCTCGTAGATAATCCTGCAGGAGCAGCTGATACCTTAGCCAAACTGCAGGCTGCCGGTTTTACACCTTCGAAGGATGTAACGACCGCTGTTGGGACTTGGACTGATAGTTCTAATTATACTATAACTTCACAAAATACGACGGCGGGCTTGACTACAGATACCGCCACTTATGCTGTGACTGCCGGTATCCTGGCCGTAACACCTGCAGCACCTTGATTTTCTTTGCAGTAAAAGTGTTTAAAGGGCGCTTATTTAAGCGCCCTTTTTTTATGGCCAGTCATTCTTCGATCCAGTAAGTATTTGATGCGGATGGTGTTAAACTTCCTAATGAAGATATAATGATTATATGATATAAGTAAAAAATAATTAAACAATGTTCCTAAAATACTGGCCGGGGCTTGTCGAAACAGACCAATTTAAATTATTTAAGGTAAAAGATTGAAGATTTCTAAATCAGGAATTATCGTTGCAGCCATAACTATAATAATTGGATTATTTTTTCTTTTCGCGACTTGGGAGGCCTATTCGGAATATATGCGCGTAAATAAATATGCCGGCTATGCCATCGGGCACGTGACAAAAAAAAATTTTTCACAAGCTGCCGACGGTAACGGCATATATTATATCGACTATTGGTTTTTAATTCCCGGAGGCAATAGAATAAGCTCTACCGGTAATATATTGCAGCAACAATGGGATACTTTAAAAATAGATGATACTCTGGAAATTAGATATGATCTGTCCAGTCCTGATCGTAACATACCAAAGTACGGCGGAAGCCTATCGCTTGTTTATGTTTTCCTTGTTTTCATTCTCGGCGCTGTTTTTCTGATCTTCGGGCTAATGCGTTTGATGAACAGTTTCAATATGAGGAACAGCAAAGCGGCTTAAAAACGGCCATCATCAGAAATTGATGGATAACCGCATCCGACGTTAAGCTGAAAGAGATAAGTGCATAAATAAACGATAAAAGGTTTTTCGATAATAAAATCCCATTGAAAAACAGATATGAGAATTCCTATGACTTATGACCTGCATGTTACAAAAAGACATGCGTCAATATTGGCCGTTCTGCTCATGATTGCATTAATCCTTGTCGTTTATTGGCCTGTGCAGAGCTACGATTTTATCAATTATGACGATCACGGGTATGTTACGTCAAATAGTCTTGTCTCAACGGAGTTTACAAGTGATAGTCTCCTGAAAATGTTTAGGAATGATTATCTCGGTAATTGGCATCCCTTAACAATGTTATCGCACATGTTGGATTGGAAGCTCTTCGGGCCTCGTGCCGGAGGACATCACTGGACGAACGTGGTCATTCACATATTCAATACTATTTTAATTTTTTTATTATTAAGAACACTCACCGGGGCGCTCTGGCGGAGCGCATTTGTTGCCGTTTTATTTGCCATTCATCCGATTAATGTAGAATCTGTCGCATGGATTTCAGAGCGGAAAAACGTCTTGAGTACTTTTTTCTGGATAGTGACCATGCTGTTTTATGTCTGGTATGTAAGGTTCCCAAATTGGCAAAAATATTTGCTGGTAGTGATCAGTTTTGCTTTAGGATTGATGTCAAAGCCAATGCTGGTGACATTACCATTTACATTATTGCTTCTGGATTACTGGCCGCTCGGCCGTATGAACACAAAACAGTATTACAAAAATCAAGCAAGCGAAATCACAAATTTTACGCTGAGAAAGAAAACAATACCCTTCTTGTTTATGGAGAAAGTTCCTCTATTTATTTTATCCGCAATTTTCAGTTGTGTAACTTTTTTTGCTCAAAAAAATGTGGGTGCCGTGTTAAGCCTGCAATTTTTTCCTTTATCCTCCCGTTTGGCTAATGCGGTCATTTCCTATGGATTGTATATCCGGAAAATGTTCTGGCCGTTTGATTTAGCGGTGTTCTATCCGGTCAATTACAATATGTCTTTATGGCAAGTCGTTTTGTCCATTTTATTATTAATAGTTATTACCGTTTCCGTGTGTATTTATTTTCGCAAGTTGCCTTATTTGTTTATGGGTTGGCTCTGGTATTTGGGTACTTTAGTTCCTGTTATCGGGATTGTTCAGATAGGCAATCAGGCTATGGCTGACCGTTATGCCTATATTCCCTTTATAGGCTTATTTATCATCCTGACATGGGGATTGTCTGATGTATTGAAAAAACGTTTTTCATTGAAAATAACTTCAATAGCTGTATTATCAATCACGATCGGTCTGACCATCGTCTCTTGTCGACAGGTTCAATACTGGCATAATACATTTACTTTATTCTCTCATGCTCTTAATGTTACACAGAATAATTCTGTCGCGCATAGTAATGTGGCCGGTGAATTGCTTATGCAGGGCAGAGCCAATGAGGCAATGATTCATTGTGAAAAGGCCCTTTTATTAAATCCGTATGATTACAATACCCTTGTGCGAACGGCTAAAGCATATGAACTGTTGGGTGAAAATAATAAGGCAATTGATGCTTTACGGCTGGCTATTGAAGTTAATCCCGGATATGCCAAGGCGTACAATGATCTGTGCATTCTTCTTCTGCGGGCGGGTAAAGTAGAGGATGCCATGAAGATATATAGTAAAGCAGTTGAACTTAATTCCAATAAGGATAACTTGGAGCTTCAATATAACTTTGGAAATGTTTTGGCCATGCAAGGTCATTACGCTGATGCAATTATTCATTACGCTCAAGCATTGCGTATTCAGCCTCAGAATGCCGTTGCCCATAATAATCTCGCAATACTATTATTACGAGAAGGGAAAACAGATGATGCTCTTAAACATTTTCGTGAAGCTGTAAGGTTACAACCAAAATTCGCATCAGCTCATTATCAATTAGCATTAATTTTGAAGCAGAAGGGTTTGATTGAAGAAGCTGATCATCATTACAGGGAAGCCATATGTATTAACTCTGAATATAAAGACATAGAGAAGAAGAAATAAAGAATAAAAAAATTAATATTTTTCAAGAATAAAAACTATTTTTAGTTTAAATTACAGTTAAATATTTATTCGGCTATTGGAATAAATTAAAACGGAAACTACGTTTTAAAGACCGGAGTCGTTTGCTGATAAACTTTACAAAGAGGTTATCTTTGTGAGAAATATAAAATCGCATAATGAAAATGTTAATTATATGGATTATAAAAGTAAACGTACTTCTCACTGGAATCAAATTGCTGTTAAGACAGCTAAGTGGAATAGATGCAATGCTTATTACCATAAGCGATTGCAGGATGTGTTTCGATTTGTCATTCCGCCCGGGCAGCGAATAATTGAAATAGGTTGCGGCAAAGGTGATTTGCTTGCCTTTCTTAAGCCGTCATACGGAGTGGGTGTGGATTTTTCTGATGAGATGATCAGACTAGCCGAAGGCCGCCATCCTGATTTACATTTCGTTCAGGCCGACGCCCATGAAATTGATTTGAAAGATAAGTTTGATTTTGTGATTCTTTCCGATGTCGTGAATGAATTATGGGATGTGCAAACTGTATTTCAGAAGGTCTTGGCACTGACAACACCGCGATCGCGTATCATCATAAATTTTTACAGCCGGTTATGGGAATTACCGCTTGGAGTTATAAGAAAGTTGGGTCTGGCTAAGCCGATGCTGCTGCAAAACTGGCTTACGGCGGAAGACATGAAGGGATTGCTTTCACTTGCCGGTTTTGAGGTTATCAGACACTGGGATGAAATAATATGGCCGGTACGGACGCCGGTGATTGATTCTTTATTGAATCATTTTATAGTCAAAATATGGCCCTTCAATTTGTTTGCTCTTACCCATTTTATGGTTGCGAAACCTTGTGCCTCCTGCTCATCAGTCAAAGAATTGCCTAAGGTATCGGTTATTATTCCCGCACGCAATGAAGCGGGTAATATTAATCGGATATTTGATATGGTTCCCGAAATGGGACGGGAAACGGAACTTATATTTGTTGAAGGCGGTTCCACGGATGACACTTATAGTGTTATTCAAAAAGCTATAGCGAACAATCCTCAGCGTGTGGCAAAACTTTTGCGGCAAAGTGGCAAGGGCAAGGGCGATGCCGTTCGTCTTGGTTTTAATCAATCCCGGGGAGACATTCTAATGATTCTGGATGCTGATCTCACGGTTCCCCCCGAAGATTTACCCAGATTTTATGATGCGCTGCAACGGGGTAAGGCTGAATTTATTAATGGCGTACGCCTGGTTTATCCCATGGAAAAAGAAGCCATGCGTTTTCTTAATTTACTGGGGAATAAATTTTTTAGTTTAGTATTTTCCTGGTTATTGGGGCAGCCGGTCAAGGATACTCTTTGCGGAACCAAAGCACTCTGGAAAACCGATTATGAAAGGATTGCAGCGAACCGTTCATACTTTGGCGATTTTGATCCTTTCGGCGATTTTGATCTTTTATTCGGCGCCGCTAAATTGAATCTGAAGATTATTGAAGTTCCTATCCGCTACCGGGAACGCACCTACGGAACGACGAATATCAGCCGCTGGAAGCATGGATGGCTTTTACTAAGGATGGTTATTTTTGCTTTAAGACGAATTAAATTTGTATAAATAACATCCTGAAGTTCATCCATAGCTGATGAAATTACTTTTTGGAAATTAGCCTGTAAATCGCATAGACCTTTTCATTATAAACCACTTCTGTCGCGTTACCCATTTGCTGGAGAAATCGATTTACTGTTTCCACGGGATAATTATCGTGTAAGAATTTAAGATACAAATCCGTGCGCACGAGCAGATGGGTACAGCCAAGGGCATGGAGAGATGCTTGAAAAGAGCCGCGTTCGTTAGAATTTGCTACAAGGCGGCGAAGCTCATCCATGCCGAAAGAGGGATCATCCTCGTACTGCCTATCGAGATAATAACCGCGTTGGGCGAGAAAAAACAGTCTGATCTTGGCGTTTTCCGGTGTGTGGATATTAATATATTTAATAGCAGGATAACTGCTGTTATGACGTGTAATAAATTCATCTCTGGATTCTTTGCCTAAAAAATAATTCATGGGACTAATGTTCTGATAATAATCTTTTATATAAAAAATATTTTTGCTCATGAGTGCAATAAAAAAAGCAAGCAGGACTACAGCCAGTATGTTTCTTAAACGACTTTCGCGATTCATTGTCCAGTTCCAGATGTTTATTAAACCCATCACGGTCAGAATGGATAGAACAGGGACGACAGGCAATATGTACCGTATCCTTATTTGATCAAGGAAAAAGGCCGTGAGAATGAAAAAAATCACCAAAGACATGAAACAAAGTTTATCCCGGTAGCTTGATTTATTCATCAATGCAAATGGCGATAATATGATTAAGATAGGATTCAAGACGCCGTCGAAGTAACGGTCAGAACTGTCCTGACCCTGGAAAAAAAATCGGATGGGAATGAGCAACGTTTCCCAAAAACTCTCACCATACATGATTTCCCTCATTTGAAAGAACCCTGTGTGATTGCCTCCGGAAACTATGGAAGAAACGCCTCCTTCAATGGTGGCGCTACTTGTGTTGAAGATGCCTTTAAATAACGGATATAAGGGATTGCCTGTAAGAATGATGTTTTTTATCAGCCATGGGGAAAACACAAAAAGAGAAATAAGAAAGAAAATTAATCCATACGCAATAGCTTTTCCCTGCTGCCCCGTATATCTGGAGTAGGTATAGACGATCATTAACGACAGGAAAAGCCAGACAATCAAAGCATTATATTTTGTTCCCAAAGCCAGGCCCATGGCAACCGATGAAAAAAACAGCCATTTAAATTCTTTGAAATCGCCGTCGCAATAACGAATAAAAGTGAGAATACTTGCTGTCGTGAAAAAAGTCAGACCAAGATCGACGTAAGCTTGTGTAGATGAACGGACTACAATAGGTGTGCTAAGAAAAATAAGGATACCCAAAAGCCCGGCAATGCGGTTTATCTTGTTTTTCAAATATTGATAAATCAATAATGCCGTTGCAAGGCCAAAGCCCATATGGATGAAATTGGCAATGAAGTCCTTATTAAAGTAAATCGGAAGGATATAAAGCAGGTCGACATTCATGGGGTAGTATGAAAAATCCGCCCATTTAATTTCGTAGAATCCGCCATTTTCCAGCCAGAGCTTGGGAATAGCCAAATGATGAATAAGAGCATCGCGCGCTATGGGAGGAGTCCAATTTAATATAAATTCAATGGATAATAGTATTAAAATGGCTAAACAAATAAGAGTTGCAAACAAATAATTGTATAAACGTTCCCTGTTTATTATCATGTGTTAGAAATACTCCACGGATAGAATACATTAACGGATGGAAATGATCTTAGCTATTGTTAATTCATTTTGCTGCCCAAAACAGGTTAAAACATAAGCAATATTTTTTATTAAAATATTAACTATTTAGCAGATTACCTAACAAAATTTAAAATATATGTCAATGTCACATCGGACATACGCGGTTTCAAAACAATTTTCTTTCTGCCGGCAGAAAACATTACGATAATCTTCTTAAAAAAATTATTTTGCGCTCCGTGCAACAACTTTTAGGATAGTACTTTTAGGATAGTACTTGACCCCGATATGCTGTCAGGGTAATATCAATTAATATTAGTGCCAATTGAAAGGAGGTATGAAGATGGCAAAATATACCTACAACCAGGAAGCGGTTGATAATCTCAAGTTGAGCGATACATCTATTCTTGACCGGTTGATAGATTTTGAATCGGCGCGCGAGGCGCATTTAAAAAAGGAACACGCCAAGAAAGATAAGCGCATGACGATTGGCGAGGCGGTTTCAGCCTTTGTACAGGACGGCGATATTCTCACAGACGGCGGCTTTTCTTATGTCAGAACGCCGCACCAGGCTTTTTTCGAAATAATTCGACAGGGCAAAAAAAATCTTCAGATGATCGGCGCTCCCAATACGAATCAGACATTCTTTATCTGTTACGGAGATGTGGAATATTCTCACAACTCCTATACCGGCGCGGAGATGCGCGGGATCGATAAAGTCTATGACCGCGCACTCAAGGCCGGCAAGGTCAAGATTCTTTCCGAATGGAGTCATGGCGGTGTAGCTCAGGGATTCAAGGCCGCCCAACTGGGTACCCCGGGCTTTTTCAGCAAACAGATGCTCGGCAGTGACCTCGTGCGCTACAATCCCTACCTCAAGGTCATCCAGAATCCCTTAAAGGCGGATAAAGATCCGGTTGTATTCGTTCCGGCTCTGTATCCCGATGTGGCGTTTATTCATTGTCACGCGGCGGATAAATACGGCAATGCCTATATCTATGGCCCGGCCGTCAATGACCTTGCCGTGGCGGCCGCGACACGCAAACTCATCATCACGGCCGAAGAGATCGTTCCCGAAAACGATATCCGCTACAATAAGCAGGGGCAGATCATTCCGTTCTTCTATGCCGATGCCGTTGTGGAGATGCCCTTCGGAGCGGTTCCCGGAAATATGCCCGGCTATTACTACTGGTCGCGGCAATGGTGGGAAAAGTGCATGCGTTTTGGCGGCGCATCCGATGAAAACATTATGGCATTTTGTAATGAATGGATTATGGGCACCAAGAATCAGTTTGAGTTCGTTGAAAAACTGGGAGGCGCGAAATGGATCGCCGAGGCCCGCCGCCAGACGAAGGCTGCCGAAGGCGACAATGAAGACATTGATTTCTCTTATGAGGAATATACCCTGACGCATGATTCAGGTCTCTATTATTAAGACAGGAGTGTATCTTATGCAAGACTTAAACGCACCGGCCAATCCTTTAGAAACATTGGCTTATATCATCGCACAGCAGATTAACGATCATTCGATCGTGTATATCGGCACCGGAATCCCCATGGTGGCCGGGATTCTGGCCAAGAAAACCCATGCCCCCAATATCACCATTGTTTATGAATCAGGCGGGCAGGACCCGATCGAGGGAGATATGCCCTGGTCGGTCGGCTGTCCCTTTACCTGGCGCAAATCACCAACTATTATGGAAATGTCTTATTCTTTCGCGCAATGCTACAACGGCTACGTCGACATCGGATTTTTAGGTTTTGCCCAGGTGGATATGTACGGCAATGTGAACACCCACATGATCGGCAAGGATTTTCACCATCCCAAGGTCCGCATGACCGGCAGCGGCGGAAATAACGATCTGTCTTCCCTCACCGAGAAGATGGTGCTGGTCGGACTCCAGACGCCGGATAAATTTCCGGAGAAAGTTGATTTCATCACCTCCGTGGGACATCTGACCGGCGGCAACTCCCGAAAAGAAGCCGGCCTCATCGGCAACGGCCCGGCCGCTGTAATCAGTCCCTGGGGCGTCTATGACTTTGAACCGGTCAGTAAACGGATGCGGGTCAAATCCGTGACTCCCGGCGTCACTTTTGAGATCGCTCAATCGCTCACCGGCTTCGAACTGCTCAAGCCGGAAGGTGAGATCCCCCAGACGAAGTTGATCACGGATGATGCCCTTAAGATTATCCGCACTCAGGTTGACCCGCGTGGTGTTTTTACGACCATGCCAACCTGATAAATATCGAGAGAAACGGACATTATTCGCGCGATCCGTATGTCTGTTTTCGTAGTGGCTCTTTTCTTTAAAAAAGAGTAAGCACTATTTGTATGTTGCCGGGTATTGTTTTGAAGGTAATTTTGAAAAAAGAATAATTGTTTTATGTAAAAGGAGAATCAAATGAATTATCTGTTACAGCCGAAAAAGTATCAAAGCCTCATGGCCGACGAAGGATCAAAGGCAATCATGGACAAGACCATAGCCTTCTTTGAGAACATGGGCAAGGAGAGACTGCTCGACGATTACAATAAAAAGATCTGGTACAGGGAGTTTGTTGACTTTATCGCCAGGGAACGGATATTTTTCAAGCTGCTCACCCCCAAGCAGTATGCCGGGGGCGATCCGGATGCCCGCTGGGATACGGCACGCAATGCAGAGTACTCCGAGATTCTAGCCTTCTACGGGCTGGGATACTGGTACTGCTTTCAGGTGACGATATTAGGCCTGGGCCCCATCTGGATGAGCCCCAACGAAAACGCCAAGAGGAGGGCTGCTCAACTGCTGAAAGGCGGCGCCATCTTCGCTTTTGGCCTTTCCGAACGTACCCACGGCGCGGACATTTACTCCGTTGAGACAACCCTGACCCCCAAGGGAGACGGCACGTTTCTGGCCAATGGCGAAAAGTACTACATCGGCAACGGCAACGAGGCCGAGATGGTATCCACCCTGGGCAAGGTCAAAGACGGCACCGATGACTACACCTTCTTTTCCACCAACTACCGTCATAAAGCCTATGAGCTGAAGAAAAACGTTATCAGCCACCAGGAATATGTATCCAACTTCGCGCTTCATGATTACCCCATCACCGAAGATGACATCCTTTCCCGCGGCCCGCATGCCTGGGATTCGGCGCTCAACACCGTAAACATCGGCAAATTCAACATCGGCCCGGCCTCCATCGGTATTGCCGAGCACTGCTTCTACGAGGCTATCACGCACGCTTCCAACCGCATCCTCTATGGCGTGAAGGTCACCGACATGCCCCATGTACGCAAGAACTTCATGGATGCCTGGCTCAGGCTGGTTGCCATGAAGATGTACCAGCGCCGCTCCACCGACTACTTCAGGGGCGCAAACGAGAACGACCGCCGCTATCTCCTCTACAACCCCACCAGCAAGATGAAGGTGACGTTGCAGTCTGAAGAGGTGGTAAACCTGCTCTGGGATGTAATCGCCGCCAAGGGTTTCGAGAAGGACACCATTTTCCATATGGCCGCTGCCGACGTGCGCGGACCATCCAAGCTCGAAGGTACCGTGCATGTGAACGTGCAGCTCATCCGCAAATTCATGAAGAACTACTTCTTCACTCCGGCCGAATATGCGCAGGTAACCCCGGACTTCTCGCTCAAGGATGACTCGTTCCTGTTCAACCAGGGCCCCACCAAGGGCTTGGGCAAGGTTCAGTTCCACGACTATAAGCCGGTCTTCGAGGCCAATAAAGGTCTGCCCAATGTGGCAACCTTCATCAAGCAGATCGAGATCTTCAAGGAGATACTGGAAAAGGCCGGCCCGGACAAGGCCCAGGATATGGATCCCTCATGGTCACTGCCGGTGGGCGAAATGTTTTCCATCGTTGTTTATGGCCAGCTCATCCTGGAGCAGGCTAAGTTCGACAAACTTGATGCGGATGTCTTGAACCAGATATTCGACTTCATGGTCCGCGATTTCGCCAATTTTGCCCTGCAGATCTACGGCAATCACAGCTCGAAAGACGAGCAGCGGGAATACTGCACTAAGATCATGCTCATCAAAGCCGTTCCTGCCCCCGAGCAGTACAACAAAGTGTGGGAGAAATACGTATCCGTGCTCAACGGCGAATACGCGATGAGTGAGTAGCGGGAAATATTAACATTAAGTTTTTTTATGGGTGAAACGTATTTAATACGTTTCACCCATTTTTTTCGGTAGAACAGTTATTTTGTCCCAGACGCAAAGCGGGGTCCTGACGGTAATATTCTTTCAGTACCCTGTAAAGATCCGGTGCGTGCTTGATCATTAAACGGGGTTGATCGAAGAATTGTTCGGTGGCCACGGCGAAGAATTCAGCTTCGTTGGTAGCGCCATAGGCATTAAGAAATGATTTCTTGCCGTGTTCAGCGTCATGCTTGAGACGAAGATACTCGGCAGAACAAATCATCACCCAGTCGCGGTATTCCGCCCGGTTTCTAAGCGGCGGCGTGCCGTCGGCCGCGCCGTCGAGCATATCCAGCTTGTGGGCGAATTCGTGATAGATAACGTTATGGCCTGATTCCGGATGGCGTCCGCCCTGCAGCGCGGCATCCCAAATGATAATGACCGGTCCCTGCTGGAAAGCCTGTCCGATAATCGGATGGCTGAGTTCGACCGGCGCCTGCGCCGTCTCAAAAAAGCCAAGTTTGCGCTGGGGGGGAACTACAGTCGAGGGATAGACAATGATGGTTTCGACATTCTGATAATAGTTGTGAGGAAGTCCCAGAAGAAGCAGGCAGGCCTGCGCGGAGATGGTAACGCGGATTTCATCGGTCAGTTCAAGCCCGCCGGCGCCTTCCCAATCTTTTTCCGCGATGAAAACCTGGATCAGCCCAAGCAGTTGATCGCGTTCGGCAGCATTAAGCATGCAGTAATGGGCAACATTACGCCGGACAATGTTTTCCCATGCGGAAGGAAACGGAACTGCCGTGAGCTTTTGACGGCGGCGATTGGCAAACCATTGAAACAATGTTGATTCCTTTCTTGAAAATAAATCCGGTCACCCTCTGTCATTTCGCATGGATTTGTTTTTGCAGCTTTTCAATATCCGCTTTTTGAATGTACTCGATAATATTGCCGTACCACGCGGTGTGAAACCCATATCTTCCGTTGACCATCTCATCGATCGCTTTATCCCTGGTCCACTTCTGATAAATGATTCGATACATGGCGCACATCAAACCGGTGCGGTCCGAACCATATTTACAATGAATAAGAAACGGGCCGTTCTTTGGGTTCGAAAGAATATTCATAACCTTGATCACGGCTTTGTCGATCACTTCCGGATTATTTTCTCCCGCGTTCATGGGGACTCGCTCCATGTGCAATTGCGGACAGGCGGCAGAGGGAGTGTCACTATGGAATTCTTCCAGATTAATAATTGTTTTTATACGCAACTGTTCACAAAGTGACGTTATCCCGATTTCAGTCGGTTCTCCGCTTCTGTAAAGATTATTGGTTATCTTGTTTAAATTTGGGACATTGCAGTTGTCTTTCATTGGGGCGGCCCATGTTGAAGGGCGCTGGCCGATTGCCGAGGTTGTTTTACACGTTGCGCAACCCGACATAATCAGGACAACCGCCAAAAGAATTAATCCGGTATAATTTCTCAAGGTCGGTTTTCTCATGTTCCCTCCTATCTGCATTGGCTTGTTCATGAAACGGTTAAAAGCTTTATTGCTGTTCCCTTTTGCCCAGACATATAAAGCCGGAACGTTGTCTTCTGCCGTCCGGGCAAGTGAAACGCGACACGAAATCCAGAACGATCATGATGATCTCCCGGCGCAAGGCAATGCGCCGGGAGATACAGCGGGTTTATGAAATTTCTTCAATGCCGAACGGATATTTCGACATCAGCTCACAGCCGTTTTTAGTGATAAGAAGATCATTCTCATAACGGAAGCCGATATTGTCTTCCGGCGCGGCATACTGCATCGCCAGGACGACCATTTCATTTTCCCTGTAAACGTGATTCGGATCGGTCCAGTAGGGCATGGCGGAATTGATGGTCGCGCCCACACGCCATTCGTCGCCGAACATACCGATGCCATGTTCGCAGCCGGGCAGAATCTGAAATTCACAGTCGCGGGACCGTGCCAGATCGACCATGATTTCCACCAGCTTGCCGGGGGTGATTCCCGCGCGGTAATTATCCATCACGATCTGAACAAGCGCGATAAAATTATCCGCGTGCCAGCGTTGGCGTTTGGTTGCGGGCGCGATCAGGTAATTGTGCGAGTGGTCGCCCATCGTCAGCATGAACAACGAATGAAGATCCAGCATCAGCGGTTCTCCCGCTTTGATTTCCTTGGTGGTGGGAGGCGTACAGGCGCCCAGTCCGGTGCGGTATCCGCTGGAAATTTCATTCAGCCCCGCGAAATTCCATTCCGATACGCTGCCCGCCTTGCGCATGGCCAGCGCGGCGATGCCGCCGATGACGGTTTCCGTCATGCCCTTGTATCCGCCGTTTTCCAATGCGGCCCTACAGGCCTTGTGCCCTTCGTCCACCATCAGCGACGCGGTGCGGAAACGTTCGATCGTGCCCTTGTCTTTGATGATGGAGAGACCATCAATGATGTCGTGTGCGTTTACCCATTCGAAGCCGGGAAGGGCGTCTTTGAAATGTGTGTATTCCCAATGCGTTAGATTTCCTTCCGCCGTGTAGGTGGAAACACCGTCCTCATAGCCGATGCGACCCTTTTTGAGGCCGAGATTGAGTTTGATAAAATTAGTAATCGCGGAAACCTGATCGATGCCTTCAAGGGGGCCGTAAGCGCTCATATGATCCCTGTCCAGCCATGTTTCATCGGCCACGCGCGCCGCATCGATGATAAAAGTAAAGAATGTCGGCAGCCCTTCGGACGGAATGATGATGTAGCTGCGCCAGGGGCAAAAAGCATCCATGACAAAACTCATGGTGCGTATGCGTGAACCGAGGTACACGTCAATGCCGCGCTTGTGCATTTCGGCCTGGATTGCTTTGACGCGTCCCGGATTATCAATGTAATACTTGTCTTTCGGATCTAATGTTCTGGACATATCTACCTCCCTTACATGTTGAGTTGGAATCCAGGCCAGAACTACATTTGGCTTGCCTGGCACAGTTTCTGAGTTAAACGATTCATCGCGCCAGGCCGGTCAGTGGTTCTGACATGCTGATTCTTTTCATATTGCCTTGTTTCGGACGGAATGGACATGCCGTCCGGGCGGATATTTATTTGCGGTCTGCACCTCAATTTAAGAAACGATTAACCCCCAATTATTTTGACTGTTTAATACTATAAGAACAAAAGATCGGCCTGTCAATATAATAAAGGCCATGCAATGCAGGGCCGGGCGGCACGTTTATTACCGGACATCCGTATTGATTTTTATTCCATTTGTGGATAAAAAGGAAACGTATTTCCTGAATAAGTAATTCATGGATGATTCTCTAAAACAAATCAGCGGAGTTATTCGGGAGACGAACAAATATTAAATACGGATCGCTCTTTAAAAAAAGGAGAAGTGCAAAATGGCGGATGATAACATCGACAATTTGAGCGAGTCGCTTGCGGGATACAAGCAGAAAGTTAATCCGGTAGCGAAGGCAAGCCTGACCTGGCAGCGGGATCTTGTCTTTACCGGCGCCACGCCGCAGGGATACGAGATTGAATTTGACGCTCAGGCTCAGTGGGGATGCAAACCGACGGAGGCTCTCCTTCTGAGTCTGGCCGGCTGTATGGGGATTGATGTGGTGACGATTCTGACAAAGATGCGAATCCGGTTGGCGGGTTTCCGCATGGAGATTGAAGGGGAACGGAACCCGACGCCGCCACAGTATTACAAGGCGGTGGAGATTGTTTTGCACATTGCCGGAAAAAACCTGGATCCGGCAAAAGTGGAGCGCGCGATCGCATTGTCCAAAGACAAGTATTGTTCCGTTTATAACTCCCTGCGTTCGGATCTGTCGTTAAACGTGCGCTACGTTCTTGAGGAGAAGGATCCTGTTGCCTAGATTCGTTCCGCAAATTCTACAATATGGCCGTCCGGATATTTGATCATCGCAATAGAGTTATGTTACCGCAGGTGATGATATGAGCTCAACGAAATATCAGAAAGTTATTTTTCTCCTGCTGGCGATTCTGGCCGTCTTTATTCTGGCTGATTGCCGGAAGCCCGCCGGATTGCCTGTGCTTGCCAAAAGTGATGTTATTGTCGCGTTCGGCGACAGTATAACTTTCGGCACCGGGGCCAAGACGCAGGAAAGTTATCCGGCGGTTTTGGAACAAATGATCGGCAGAAAGGTGGTGAATGCCGGTGTTCCCGGGGAGGTTACCGCCGAAGGCCTGGCCCGCCTGCCGCAAATTCTGGATCAGGAAAGACCTGCCTTATTGATTCTCTGTCATGGCGGCAACGATCATCTCAGGCGGTTGGGCCGGGAGCAGGCCGCCGGCAATATCAGAGAAATGATCCGGCAAGCCCGGCAAAAAAACGTGGCTGTTGTTTTAATCGCGGTGCCTGCACCGGGTCTTTCTGTTTCGCCGGAGCCGCTGTATCGCGACATTGCCAAAGAATTTAAAATTCCTCTGGAAGAAAAAACATTATCGGACATATTGGCTGATCATTCCCTCAAATCTGATTTAATTCATCCCAACGCTGCGGGATACCGCCGTCTGGCGGAGGCTGTTGCCACCCTTTTGAAAAAAAGCGGAGCAATCGATTAGGCCTTCATCTTCCTTTTATTATTCTCGTAAGTAGACTTTGTGAAGCTTAATGGGGTTTTGGGGCGGATGTGGAGCGTAACGCTTCGGCCGCGTTTTCTGATCTGTTTAAAATGATTAAGGCGCAAAGACCCGGATAACCCTGATGTCTTTACGCCTTTTTATCGTACTTAAAAATGTCTTTTGCGCTGCTTATTTGCCCAGCATCGCCGCTTTTACCGTTTTATCAGCCGGCTTGTCGCAAAGCCATATCCCGAAAAGCACCTTTTTGAAATCCAGGCCTTTTGTCGTAATCTTCAGCTCTTTATTTTTGTATACCTTTGTTCCTTCAGCGGGAATATATATGATGTCATACACGTCGCCGATCTTGATATTATCCTTAAAAACGGAAATGAAAGTGTCTATCTTGTCTTTGTAAGGCGCCGTGTTGCCGTTGGTGGAATTAAAAAATCCCTCAAGCGTCGCGTCCTTCATTTTTTCACTTGTTATCAGTTTGGATATCATGTGGAGCTTGATGGCCATGGGCTCATTTGCATTCATGATCGCGTTGGCATCGCCGCTTTTTTTATTCAGGTAGAGCCCGCCAACATAAGCCTTGATGAAAAATTTTGTCCTGACACCGGCTCCGTTTAATATAAGGGTTTCGTTTCCCGCCGCGATGCTGTCCGGCATGTTAATCCCGCCGACTTCTTTCGCGTAGCCTGCGGACGTGAGAATAAGGATGGCTGAACACAACAACAATAATTTTTTAAACATGATGAGCACCTCTTTTTTTATTTTAGCCCCAAAAGGCCAATTCAATAAAATTGATTATACCAATATGAAAGAAGTATAGGGGGGAAACCGTTTGCCTGTCAATTATTTTTATCCGCATTTCAGTTCAACGACGACGTGAGTTGAGTCCGGTTTTCAATGTGAGGAACAAATGGCGGATAGTAAGAAAAGGATGCCACCGGATCATTAGCGGCCCGGCATAACGCATAACATCCTGTATTCTTTTTTTCATATCAGGTTTGTAGCAGTGGATGGGACAGCGCCCGCAGGCGGGTTTTTCCTCCTGATAGGGACATTGATCAAGACGCGCTTTTGCATAGGCCAAAAGCTCGTCGCACGCCGGGCAGGGTCCGCTGTTCCCCGTGCCGTGTCTTTCCCGGCATGATAGACCAATCATCGCCTCAATGGTTTGATATTCACGCTCTAATAATTTCTTCTGCAAACGTTTCTTGGGCCCCATTCCCGGCTTGAGTTTATCTCTTTTGCGGGATGATTTCGAGCCAGTAATCATCCGGATCATTAATAAAATAAATTCCCATGGCTTTGTTTTCAAAGCAGATGCAACCCATTTTTTCGTGCAGGGCATGAGCGGCGGCAAAATCATCCACCTTAAAAGCCAGATGAAATTCATTGTCACCCAGATTGTAAGGTTCTTTTCTGTCTTTGAGCCAGGTCAGCTCCAACTGATGCGGCGTTTTACCGTCACCCAAAAAGACGAGAATGAAACTTCCGTCCGGAGCCTCGATGCGCCGGACTTCCGTCAATTGCAGGGCGTCTTTATAAAAGGCGACGCTCTTTTCCAGATTGACTACATTGAAATTATTGTGCGCGAAAGTAAATTCCATATATTAGCTTCCTTTCCGTCATTGCGGTTATAGGTGGCAATCTTGATTTGTTCTAATAACGACACCATTTTTCCCACTTTATATTTTGGCCTGCTGTAACTTTTCATCCGCTAAATTATCCGAAGATTGTAACTCCTGCTTAAAAAGAACGTTTGATTCAAAGACTTTTTTATTTCGCACTAATGTTGAGTATAAAGTAAGCAATTTTGCAAATGTGTTATCCCATGAATAATTCTGCTCAACGTATTTACGGGCCTCGTCGCCGACTTTTTTGTGCCCTCTCTTAATAACTTTCAGGATATTTTCCACGAATTCTCCGGAATCGCCGGGTTTGCCGAGTTCTCCTGAAATGGGGGGGACGACTTCAGGAATTCCTCCTCCTTTCATTGCGACAACCGGGAGTCCCGATGCCTGAGCTTCCACTAACGATAATCCGAATGATTCGAAAGGGCTTGCGCTTACATAGATATCACTTGAAGCCAGCATTCTGGAAAGTAGGTCCTGATTTTTTGTGTAAGGATAGAGAATAATGTTTCCATTTCCTTCTACTTGATTATGAATGTCTTTATAAAGAGGCTGGTCGCCGATCAACAACAACCGGGCCTTTAAACTCTTAGGTAAGCGCGCTAATGAATCAATCAAAATATCTATACGCTTATCCTTATGAAAACGGCCATGATAAACCAAAATAAGTTCATCATTACCGATTTTAAATTTTCTTCTGAGATTATCCTCCTTTTTATTCGGATTGAACAAATTCAGATCTACACCAAAGGGAACCAGACATGTATTTGATACTTTTTGATTAATCAGAAATTTTCTTAAAATGTCGGTTGCGACAAGTGTTGTATCAAACCTGTTATAAACGCTGCGGTATTTTTTCATGGCGATGTATTGCAGAACACGGACAGCTCCATGGCTTATGAATTCAGGCACGGTAAGCTCAACCAGATAAGGCATATGCGTGTGATAAAAGTTGACAACGGGGATATTATTTATTTTTGAATAGGCAAAAGCGGTTTCCGGAAGAACATAAACCTGACTTACTTCTATAATGTCGGGTCTTTCTTTTTTCAATATTTCGGATATTTTTTTTCTGTTTCTCCTCATTTCAAATATGTCCACTCTTATCCCTTTTTTCGAACAAACCGAGTAGAGAGACAAGTTACCTTTCCTTTGGAGACCATTTTTTTCGCCGGGCATGATGATGATATGTTCCGTGTTTGGCTGGCGGGCGAAGAAATCTGCTTTTTTTGCGATATAGGTTTCAATTCCTCCATTGGTAGAGGTGTAGTTGAACATAATAATATCGCAAATCTTCATTTTACCATCCTTCTTTCGTTTGATGAGAGATTACTCATTATTTAGCTGTCTGCGTTTCAAGAAAATTGATACATTCAGTGAAGTATCAATTTGAGACGATCTTGTCAAATACCCTAAAGGGCACGCGAGCCCGCAGGCAAGGCGCGCAAGTACCAGGGCGTGAGTCATACATAACCGTACGTCGCAACGACGAAGTATGCAGCGCAACGCAGCATCCGACCTCTTTACGGGGTCAGCAGAACAAGCAGTTCTTTGTTCTCCGGAATATCCGACATCGAATGGCCGTAATGCACAAAGCGAACCTTGCCGGATTTGTCGATCATCACCTGCGCGGGCATTCGGCCCAGCTTGAATATCTTGACCTCCTGGCCATACAATTTCAGAACCTTGTGTTCGGGATCAGGCAGACCGACAAACGGCAGCTTTTCTTTTTCCCAGTAATTTTTAAAAGCCTCGGCATTTTCCGGCCCGGCAACGAGGATTTCCGTATCCAGCTTGACAAATTTTTCATAATCCTGGCGCAACTGCGCCATGTGCGCGCGGCAGAACGGTCAAAAGAATCCGCGGTTAAAAACCACCATCACGTTCTTTTTATTTTTATAGTCGGAAAGAGATACGCTTCTGCCGTTAAAATCATTCAGCGTGAAATCCGGCGCCGGAACGTTCAATTCAACTTTGGGCATGACGAAACCTCCAGTTTTGTCATAATTGCACAACATTATTTCCCATTCACGGTATCGGTAAAGTTGTCCGGTACCGAAAACATTCCAAAAACCCCGCCGAGCTTCTTATCGCCCGTGGCGCCATTTCATTACGGACACGGTCGTAATTGTCGCGCCTTGGCAACGGCAGCCACCGAAACGGAGGATTGATGCCGTCGCAGTAAGGAAACTGAAGTAACGCCCGGGTGGCGATATTCCATACCCATAAAGGCGCGATCAGGTAATTGTTATAATTCCCGCCATTGGCAATCGTTCCCGCATGAAGATTATTATTCAGCCAGTTCTCATAATCAAGATGATTATTGCCGGGGGTCGGGACTGCATGATGCGGCACCGTCAGGTCCTGAACCAGATGCAGGGCCACGCCGAGCGCCGCGGTGGAATGATTATAATCGTGTAGCTGCCATAGGGCTATGGCGATATTGAAACAAAACGCGCAGAATCCGGCGGCGTTTTTGATGTCCGTTATGGAAGTCACCGCCGATGTGACGAACCCGACCGGATTAAGCCAGTGATTGGCGGCGCTGTAAGGGATCCCTACCGGATTATTGCTTGCATCCCAGATGTTAAGAGGATTGGTTCGCCAATCCGCCGCTTGCAGATAAGTGTCAATATTATCAGCATACGGCACAAGCATATCCGCCGTATTGTTTCTGCCGTCGTTTCTCAACACGACGAGAGCCTGTCTGAAACAGGCAACATGACTGGCCGGTACCATAAAACGACCTCCTTTCGTTATAAAAATGATTGTTCGTTGTCCGGGACTCCGCTGCAACTTACACAGCTGCGGCTGCGGCGATAATCTTTCCTGCAAGGTCAATCACCTTTGCCACGATTTTAATGGCATCGGTAATTTTATCAATATCTTTTAAGGCGTCGCTGACGGCCTTGATGGCTTTTTCCATGCCGTCGGAAAAAGCCTTGTAGTCCTTATCGGACTCATCAATGGACTTGTCAATGGCTTTTGTCTGGTCATCAGACGCCTTTATGTAAAGCTTTGAGATTTTTTTATAGTCGGGATGACTGATCGGCGTCTTGATTCTTAAAGCGCTCAATTTTGCGACCAGTTTGGCTAATTGATTGTCTATGGCAACTTTAGGCATAATGGTCCTCCTTTAATTTATTTTAGAAACGGTTTGATGGCTTTGACCAGGGCATTTACATCTTCAACGAATGAATCGATATCCCCGGTCGAAAAATTATTGTCATCGTTAATAATGGCGGCCAGATTCTTATCGGCTTTGCGCAATGACTCAATGGCCTTCAACAGCTTGGCCGAACTTGTTTCCACCGCCAGTTTGTTTTTATTGGCAAGCTCAAAACTTTCGATGAGAAGCAGCCGGTCGTTGATGGAGCCGCCCTCTCTCTTTAGTCCGTCGATTGCCGCACTGGCGAGGCGGTCCTGCGTGTTGAAAATATCCGCAAGAATTCCCTTCCGATTCCAATCAAAATCCTTCTGTAAACTGTCACACACCTTGCTGATCAGCGGCGATACCTGGGGGATTATTTTTTTCAGCGCATCTTTCTTTTCATTGCTGATCCATTTTTCTCCGGCCATGATGATCAACTGGCCAAGGCCTTTTAATTCATCCGAAGTCAAGGTGTTGCCGGGAAAATCTTTAACACTATCCGTGAAAGCGTTCGTTGCCGATGCAAGGTCCTTTCCCTGCGTATTATCGACGAACGCCGCCAGCAGATTGCCATACTGGACCAGCAGATCGGCGGCTTTCACGCGGGAGGCAATATTTTCCTGATCCAGACCGGAATCCAGATTAAGTTCTTCTTCGCAAGATGCCCGATCTGCCTGTTTTGCGGACAGCACTTTTTTCTCAATAGCCAGCTGTTTCTCTTTCATTTGGATGACAGTTTCCCGTCCACCCTGAAACTGCTCTTTGCTCACAGTTCCCAGGGCTGCAGCGGCCTTGCCGAAACCGGAAACGCCGTTTTGCTGCGCTTTTGTAAGCCCAACGCATCCCGCCAGACATACAATCAGCAAAACCACAAACATCATAAAACTTGAACTTGGCAAAAGTTTCTTCATGGTTATTCTCCTTTGGGGCTGTTTTGTCCGCGATACGTTAAAAAAACTAATTTACCTTCATAAAAATTCTAAATTTAACTTTCCGATTTATGAAGAAAAATATTTTTAAAACGCGATGTGAAAAATGATAAATAATAGGGACGAGGGGAATATACTTTTAATTGATTTTAATTTCAAATAATTTTATCGAGAAGATTGCGGAAGGTTTCCATCGGTTGAGCGCCGACGATTTTGTATTTGTTCTCGATGATAAACAGAGGGATGCCTGTCAAACCAATCAGCTCTCCTTCTTTCCTGGCTTCGTTTAAGCGGGATAGATAAAGGCCGTCGCGAAGGGCGCCAAGAGTTCCCTTTTTATCAAGACCGCTTTTTTTAGCAACGGCGGCAATAACATCCGGCTTGCCGATATCCTGGCATCCCGTAAAATAAGCATGAAACATATTTTCATGAAACGGATCATACAGGCCTTGATCACGGGCATATTCAGAGGCTATCAGCGCTAATCTGGAATTGGAAAGGACGGTTAGATTGCCAAAGACAATATCCACTTCCCGGCCGCGTTTGCGCAGTTGGTCATAGAATGAAGAGAGATCATGACCCTTGAATCTTTCGGAAAGCAGCATTCCCGCGGGCGGCGTTTCCGGGTGAAGCTCGAAGCTTACCCACTGGTCGGCGATGTCGTATTCTTTTTTCAACCGATCGACAATCCCCTTGCCGATATAGCAGAAGGGTCAGATATAGTCGGAAAATATTTTGAAGTTGATCATGATTTTGTTTCTCCCGGGTTTTTACCCTCTCCCTCTCTCCCCGAAGGGCACCGTGGCCCTCAAGGGAGAGGGAATCTCATGCAGTTGGATTGCCACGACGCGCAAGGCGCGTCTCGCAATGACAAATATAATTTACAGATGTCCTATGTAGAGCAACAGCAAAATCGCAACGGCATGTAATATCCACCAGCCCGGTTGGAACAAGATAAAATATTTCATAGCGGCCTCCTATTTCCAAAAATATTTGCCGATCATATAAACGACGGTGAGTGTGACAACATGCGCATACCAGAATCCCATATTAGGAAAGCGGAAAAACCTGCCTCTGCTTACCTCGGCGTCGGGCCGGTTTATTACAGGATCAAGATCGAAAAGGGCTTTGCCGACGGCGAATTTACCCCAAAGCAAAAAAATATCCGGCAGACACGTTCCCAATAAGATTGTCTGTATCGTCCATGCCGGCGGGGGATTTTCAAGTGAAAAATGCGTCATCGTAATTGTGCCGATAATCACCGTCATGCCATTGAGAAGATAAGCAAACGGAATTGTGGCGCGAAAAATAAACAGGACAGGGATGATAATCACGCTGATAAAACCGGCCACGGCAGGGATGTAATTTTCAGCGTCCGTAGCTGGCGGATGTATCCGCAGATGAAGCAGCCAGCCGCCCAAAGCTAAAAAAAAGATGGCTAAAATCAATGTCAGCCGAAGATAATCTTTCTTCTTCATAGTTCACCTCTCGTCTTTATTTAAGGATGTACCGGGCTAATGATGTATTTTAAAACCACTTGTTTAAATATACTCACAATATTTTAAAGTTCAATCCGTTTTTTTAAATATATTTGGATTGAAATATTTCGTTGAAAAACATAAATATATTTTCAAAATGAAAAAATAACACCCGGCAGGAGCGGGGACTTTGACTAAGAATGGGTGAGGAGGAATGATGGACAGAAGTGAAATCGCGGTTGCTAAATTTGTAGGAGGTTTTAACTGCGCGCAGGCGGTTCTTTTCTCTTTTTGCGACGATCTGAATTTAGATAAGGATAAAGCTCTGAAGATGGCTTGCGGGTTTGGCGCGGGCATGGGCAGAAAAGAAGAAGTCTGCGGCGCGGTGAGCGGCGGGGTCATGGTCATCAGCGCCAAGTACGGCAGGGGAGAAAATGACGATCGGAAGGCCACGGAAATCACTTATGCCAGGATCAGAGAGTTGATGAATCAGTTCTCACGACGTCACGGCACATATCTGTGCCGCAAATTGTTAAATGATTGCGAGCTGACAACGGAAGAAGGGCAGAAGACATACATCGGCGGCGATTACTTCAACAAAATATGCAAGCCATGTGTTAAGAGCGTGGTGGAGATTCTTGAAACCATTATTTAGGAGTATCGCAAAATTTCGCTTGGCTGTTTTGGTGTCATTATTGATTTCAAATGGTTAAGGCAGGTCTGCAAAGCGCATCTGAAACTATTTCAGAGGGGTGGTTCGCTGTTTTGCGTTAGAGAAGGTGTAAAGAAGTGTCTCAGGCGGCAGACCTTTTAATATTGACATTTCAAGGGCAAAAGACTATAAAAATAAGGACTGTTGGACCCGTTAAAAATTCGGTAACTTTTCAGTTACTTTCTGATGTCTCTCTCTACCGCTTTCGTCTTAGAGTGACATTTTCGCGTGGCACTTAAGGGGTGACACAATCACATGGCATTAACGCTGTTTTAAAGATTATTTCTCTTGACTTTAAAGATGTAATGTTCTAGAAACAATCTGACCGGTGGTCAGATATTGACCGTTGTTTTATGTATATCCGCAATTTTTCAATGAGAAGAAGGTTGCTGTGGGACTTCTGGAACGTAGAGGAAAAGAAAAAGATAGCCGCAAGAAACTAATTCTCAAATCAGCGCGCACGCTCTTCTTTAAGAAAAGTTTTAATAGAGTTACCGTTGATGAAATAGCCAAATACTCCGAGCTGGGGAAAGGATCAATTTATCTTTACTTTAACAGTAAAGAAGAAATTTATGCGCAGATCCTGCTCAATGATATCGATACGTTCAAGCAGCAGGTTTCAGTGTTATTTGACAAGGAAACTACGGCATCCGATTTACTGACTGAGTTTTCCTGCATCTACGTTGATTTTTTTCTGAATGACAGCGAATTGTTTAGAATACTGATGACCTACATGTTGCAACCGGCTAAAATGAATTTAAATGAGAATCTTAATTCTCAAATTCTCACCGCAAATGCCGGGTCAATTGATGCGATTGGCAGAATTTTAGAGTTGGGGGTGGCATCAAAAGAGTTTCCCGCAGATATTGACATCAAACAAAATCAAAACGCAATCTGGGGATTGCTCAATGGAATAATCTCTTTATATATTTTTTCAGGAGCGCAAATCAAACGGACGGAAAGAATTTATTCCACGATAAAGTTAGCATTGGAGGTATTCATCAAGGGCTTGAAGAAAGTATGATGAATATTTAAGGACATTTATATCAGCCAATAAAGAAAGAAAAGGCAAAGGAGGAAAGTCATGTCATTTGAGATCAAAAAAGCTGCTGTTTTAGGCGCGGGAGTTATGGGTGCGAATATCGCGGCCCATTTAACAAATGCCGGCATTGAGTGTTATTTGCTGGATATCATCCCTTTCGAACTTACAGAAGATGATAAGAAGAAAGGATTAACAGAGAAAAGTCCGGCCTGGCGAAACAGGTTTGCAGCAAACGGGTTAGCCGGAGCCACTAAATCAAAACCGGCAAGTTTTTATGCCAAGAGCAATGCGTCGATGGTTAAGATAGGTAACTTTGAAGACGATTTGAAATTACTGGCAGACTGTGACTGGGTGTGCGAAGTCGTTGTCGAAAACCTCAAAATCAAGCAGGAACTATTCGCCAAGGTCGAAAAGGTTATCAAACCGACGTGTATTGTTTCCACGAACACTTCCGGTCTTCCGATCAAGGATATCTCCGCGAAATTCAGCGCAGATTTGAAAAAACGCTTCCTGGGAACCCATTTCTTCAATCCCCCCCGTTACATGAAGTTAATGGAAATCATTCCCGGCGCGGATACGGACAAAGAAATTGTTGCTTACATGTCAAAGTTCAGCGAGGAAACGCTTGGTAAGGGCGTCGTTGTATGCAAGGACGTTCCCAACTTCGTCGGCAACCGTGTCGGTGTCTATGATCTGTGCAATGCCCAAAAGGTCATGGTTGAAAAAGGTCTGACTGTAGAAGAAGTCGATGCCATCGTCGGCAAGGCTGTCGGCCGTCCGGGCACCGCCATCTTCGGAACAATAGATCTGGTCGGTCTCGATATCGGCGCTCACGTCAGCAAGAATCTCTATGATGCTGTTCCCGATGATGAATGCCGCGACACCTTCACGGCCCTTGATTTTCAGACGAAGATGATGGCCAACAAGTGGTTGGGCAATAAAACCAAGGGTGGTTACTACAAGAAAGCTAAGGACGAAAAAGGCAAAAACGTCAAGTATGCCCTCAACTGGAAGACCATGGAATATGCAGTGGCCCAGAAGCCGAAATTCCCTTCTATTTCCGAAGCAAAGAAGTGGGCGGATTCCGGTGTTGCCACTTCCATGAAAATAGCTTTCAACGGCCAGGATGCCGCCGGTGATTATCTGCGCGAATATATGTGCAACAACTTCATTTACTCTGCCAACAGAATTCCCGAAATATGCGATACCATCGTTGAGATAGACAATGCCATGAAGTGGGGCTACAACCATCAGCTGGGTCCCTTTGAATCATGGGATGCCGTGGGCGTTGCGGAAGCCGTCGAAGTCATGAAAAAACTCGGCAAAAAAGTTCCCGCAAAAATCGAAGAGATGCTGAAGAAGAAATGCACATCCTTCTACACGAAAGATAAGAAGGGCGTCAAGTCCTACTACGATTTCAAGAAGAAGGGCTATGTGAAAATGGAAGAGAATCCCAAGATTATCATCCTGCCCGAGCTCAAAGAAAGAAAGAAAATTGTTAAAGAAAATGCGGCCGCTTCACTTATTGATATTGGTGACGGTGTTGCTTGCCTCGAATTCCATACCAAAATGAACTCAATTAGCGGCGAAATGATTCAGATGATATCGGAGTCCTGCGATATCGTGAATAAAGATTTTACAGGAATGGTCGTAGCCAACCATGATCAGCGTATGTTCTGCGCCGGCGCCGACATTTTCGCTGTTTTATGCGCCATCACTGAAAAACAGTGGGGCGATTTGGAGAAAATGGTCGCGGGATTACAGAACGCCTGCATGAAGATGAAATATCTGCCCAAGCCGGTTGTCACGGCTCCGGCCGGTATGGCTCTGGGCGGCGGCTGCGAAATAGCCATGCACGGTGATTATTGCCTGGCCAACGGTGAAACCTACATAGGTCTGGTCGAAGTCGGTGTCGGTGTTCTGCCTGCCGGCGGCGGCTGCAAGGAACTTCTGGTTCGCATGACCGAAGGCATTCCTTCCGGCTGTGTGGAACAAGGTATGAATTTGCAGTACAATATAGGCAAAGCTTTTGAAAATATCGCCACGGCGAAGGTTGCCACAAGCGCTCAGGAAGGTCAGGATTTGGGCTTTATCCGCAAGACATGCCAGATCAACATGAGCAGAGACATGCAGATTTATGAAGCCAAACAAATTGTTCTGGGTCTGTCCAAGTTCTACAAACCGCCTAAGCCCGCACGGATTCCTGTGATGGGTGAAAATTTCCGCGGCCTGGTTGAAGGTATTATTATGAACATGTTCTACGGCAAATACATTTCCGAATACGATTTGTTTGTGTCGAGAAAAATAGCCTATGTTCTTTCCGGCGGCGACTGTCCCGAAGGTACCTTTGTGACGGAACAGGATATCCTGGATCTGGAAAGAGAAGCTTTCATGAGCCTCTGCGGTCAACAGAAAACGGTCGACAGGATATCGGCTATGCTGAGCACCGGCAAGCCCCTGCGTAACTAAAAACAAAGGATATGTTCGGAGGCTTGCGGCCTGAAACCTTAAGCCTCCGGCATTTAACATAACAAAATCCTGTAAGGAGGAAAGTAATATGAGTGAAGCTGTCATTGTCGCATCGGTAAGAAGTGCCGGTGGAAGATATAAAAGAGGTGGTCTTGCCGCAACAAGATCTGATGCATATGGTATCCAGGTCGTCAAAGGCCTGCTGGCAAAAGTTCCGGAAGTAGATCCGGCGGACATTGATGATTTGATCGTTGGTTGTGCGTTTCCGGAAGCCGAGCAGGGCATGATTCTGGGACGAACTCTCGCTATGGGAGCGGGCTTGCCCATTACATGCTCCGGCATGACTGTAAACCGTTTTTGTTCAGCCGGTGTTCAGGCCATTGCCGATGCCACAGCGAAGATTCGTGCCGGCTGGTCGGACATCATTATTGCCGGCGGTTGTGAAACGATGAGTCATATTCCCATGGGTGGTACCGCCATGCGTCCGAATCCGGATTGGAAATTTGATGGCAGCATGCCCAATGTTTGGATCAACATGGGCAATACGGCGGAAAATGTGGCCGCGGATTATAATATTACCCGTGAAGATATGGATAAAATGGGCGTGGAAAGCAATCGCCGCGCTTATGAAGCCATCAAGGCCGGGAAATTCAAAGAGGAGATTATTCCCATTCAGGCTTTCAAATACAAGACGAAAGACGGTAAACGCATTCGTGAAACAGTCACCTTTGACACGGATGACGGTGTGAGATGGCCGGTCAGCCTGGCGGATATGGGTAAATTGAAATCACCCTTCAGGCTGGGAGGAAATTGTACCGCTGCCAACTCTTCACAGATGACAGACGGCGCCGCTTTCTCCATGCTGATGTCAGCAGAAAAGGCGAAAGCATTAAAACTGAAACCCATCGCCAAACTGAGCCATTATGCGGTTGCCGGCTGCAGGGCGGAAGAAATGGGTGTTGGTCCTGCTTACGCTATTCCGAAAGTATTGAAAATGGCTGGTTTGACGCACAAAGACATTGATGTTTTTGAAATCAATGAAGCCTTTGCGTCACAGGCGATTTATTCCTGCCGCGTGATCGGTATCGAAGACCGTTATTGGGCAGGCGACATTAACCCCAACGGCGGCGCGATTGCCCTGGGTCATCCCCTGGGATGCACCGGTGCCAAATTGACGGCTCAGCTGCTTCATGAACTGAAACGTCGCAACGGCAAACGCGGTATCGTTTCCATGTGTATCGGTGGTGGAATGGGCGCTGCCGCTATTTATGAAATGCTTTAATTGCCCCTTCTAGCCTCAAGCTGTAATTCTATGCAATTCTTCCGCCATCCTCTTACGGGGGATGGCGGGGGAATTGGTCTTAAAAACCCGCATTATTATCGTTCAGATAATTTCTGTTTCCAGTATGTTCCCGAAAATAGCGGCGTCGCCTTTATCATCGAAATTTACCAGACTAAAAAAATAAACAGCACCGGAGTATTCACTTGCTGATTATCTGAACGGATGCAGTGGCCTGTTTCGATACGGTATCCCATCGCGAAAGGCTACTGTGTATGGTTTCGCACTGAGCCGGTAATTATTACTAACTTCAGTAACATAGTCCGGGGAAACCGCACTTCACTCCTCTATTGCGGTTTCCCCGGCAACCTCAAAAATTCCGCAGCAATGGTGATTGTCTTTCGTAGAAACCATCAGCCCCTTTTACAAATGGCCCGGCATTGCCTGATTCGGCGTGGTTCCGGTTACGCAGTGTTTAGTGGCAGCCCAATGGGAGGAGAAAAAGTCATGTGAAGTATGAGTATTCTTTGATTGCTTTTTTTGCAGGAGCGGATGATAATCCACTTTCGGAATAAAACCTAAGGGGGGCTTTATGAAATCATTCTATGGAGGCAAAAAGTTCTGTTTAGTCTTTTTAAGAACAATTATAATAATCACGCTGGCGGCCTTATGTGCTGTCTATTTCGTCGGATGCAGTTCCAGTTCTAACGCTCCATCGGCCTCCAACATTCTGGTTAACGGCCGGAGGATTACGCCGGCGGGCACAACCAGTGGTCCGGTCGGGGTTATGCCATTGAACATAGTCATCAGCCCCGATGGCAGGTACGCCGTCACAACGTCCAGTTGCCTGGATGTGCGCCTGAGCACATTGAGGGTTAGTGACGGCGCAGTCGTAAGCTCGCTTTCCTTTCCCGCGGACGATCCAAGCATACCGAACGGCGGGCTCTTTTATGGACTCGCATTCGATCCGACACCGCATAACAACACCTACACGCTCTATGCGGCCCAGGGAGCGTACGGCACCGTTGCCGTGCTTACACTGGCCGCCGATGGAACCCTCACCCAGCAGACGCCGACAGGCACCATCCCCGGCAAGCCTTCGCCGGTTAGTATTCTCTCTTACTTGCCTCTTGATCAGCCGGCGGGCATTGCCTTTGCCAGCGGATACATCTTTATGGCAAATTACTTTTCCGTCAATCTGCTGGCCAACTATCAACAGGCATCCACGCTCTCAATCTATCGTGTAAGCGACAGCAAAAGGCTTGGATTCTACCCATTCAACGACGCGGCAAACACGAATACGCCCTCTTTCCCGTATGCTGTAGTCGCAAAATCGGATGCAAGCAGAGCCTACGTGGCCAGCCAGCGGGACGGCTGCGTCTATGTCCTGAATACGACCGACCCGGCCAACATATCGCTGGTCGCAACAATCCCGAACCTCACGCATCCTTCGGCTCTGCTTCTCAATAAAGCACAGACCCTTTTGTATATAGCCAATGCCGGGAGCGATACAATATCGGTGGTTAACGTGGTCAATGATCAGCTTAATGTTACAGCCACAGTGCTGCTGCGGCCGGCCAATGTCAGCAGTCTCCCCGGCGTATCCCCTTCAGGCCTCGCACTCTCTCCTGACGAGAAGACCTTGTATGCATCGCTTGGCGACTTCAACGCGGTCGGCGTCATCGATGCGGGGACAAACCAGTTGAACGGCTACATTCCGGTGGGATGGTACCCCACGGCCCTTGCCGCCACTCCGGATGGCAAGGCGCTGCTGGTCGTAAACGGTTGGGGAACCAGGGCCATGAACCCCAATCCCCAGCTTGACTATCTCAATCCCGACGTTCTGTTATTCAACACTAACGCCACTCCCGTCCCGGCATGGGTGGCGGCTCCGGGTCCCGGCTATGTTCTGAATTCCATTCCGGGGAACGTCTCCCGAATTGACCTGACTCGGGCTTTGCCCTCTCTTGCTGCATCGACGGCTCAAGTGATCCTGAACAACCAGAACACGCCGGCAATGGGGAGTTCTGCCGATAGAATGCTGGCCGGAATCGGCATCAAATCGGGCAAGATTAAGCATGTGATTTACATCATCAAGGAAAACCGCGGCTACGATCAGGTTCTCGGCGACCTGCCCCGGGGTAACGGGGACCCCTCTCTGACCATCTACGGGCGGGAGATTACCCCGAACCAGCACGCTCTGGCGGAGCGCTTCATCCTTCTGGACAATTTTTACAACAATGCCCCGGTGAGCGGTGAAGGCTGGGTATGGTGCACTCAAAGTGTGGCCAATGCTTTCACCATTAAAAGCATCCCTTATATATACCAGATGGCCCTGGCCACGTATGAAATCAATTATTCTTTCGAGGGACAGGTTAACGGCTATGTCACAGGCGGTTACCCGGCCCGGGATCAGGATAACAACTGCCTTTCAAACACCTGCCAGCCCGCATCGTCCATTCCGGATGTTGCCGAAGCGCCGGGCGGATATATCTGGGACGGCGTCAAAGCGGCCGGGCTCACCTACCGCAACTACGGCTTCTTCCTGTCGTCGGGCGCCGCGGCAAAGACGTTGCCATCTCCGCCGCCATCGGACCCGCAAAATTATCAATCGATACCGGACAACTATCCGAATAAGCCCAATCTCTCGCCTCCCGGACACATTCCGACTCCCCCCGGTCAGGTTGCGGGATTGAGCGACTATGACTACCGCAAGTTTGACTTCAACTATGCCGATAGCGACGCCTGGGTAAAGTACGGTTTCCAGGCCGCAGACCTGGGACTTACGACAGGGACACTGCCGTGCCCGAATGGGAATCCGAGCACAGGCTGCTACGCATCCCTGAATTCGCCCATAAAAGCGCAAGGACAAGCGCAGCCAAGCCGTTTCTCGGAGTGGAACCGGGAGTTCCAGGAGATGTTAAAGCAGGACCCCACGGGCAACAGCGTTCCGGCTTTCATGATGGTGCGCTTCATGCGGGATCACACCATGGGGCTAAATCCGAAAAATGGCTCTCCAAGGGCGATGATGGCCGACAATGACTATGCCGTGGGTGAGCTGGTGCAAGCCGTGAGCCATAGCCCCATTTGGAAAAGCACCGTGATCTTTGTCATAGAAGACGACGCCCAGTTCAGCAACGATCACGTCGATACCCATCGTTCCTTCTGCCAGGTGATCAGTCCCTGGATCAAACGGGGGACCGTGGATTCTCGTTTCTACGACACGAACAGCGTGTTGAAGAGTATAGAGCTTCTGCTCGGCTTATCTCCCATGAGCCAGTACGACCACTTCTCCAACCCCATCATGGGTGGCTGGGACACGGCTCCGGACAACAGCGCGGCATACACTGCCATACTGCCGCCGCGGGACGTCATTGGCGAAGTAAATCCGAGTATCGAGTCGTATGCTTCCAATGATCCCCGACTGCGCCTGGCCGTTCTCTCAAGCAAGATGAACTGGAAAGTTGCCGATGCTGCTCCGTACCGACTCCTCAATGAGGTCCTCTGGAAAGATGCCAGGGGTCCAAACGCAAAGATGCCTAAGCCCCGGGTCAGCAAATTATCAGCCTTGTTTGACAAGAACAGGGCGCCAAAGGTCCGGCATGATGGCGACGACGACTGAGAGGATGAGCTGAAGACATTGATCACCAATCGTGTGTACCGGAACGGCCTCATCAAATAGAAAGGGTATTTAATGGATAGAATAAAGAAGGATGCGTTTCATGAAGACATCTTTTGAATTCAAAAAGTTCTGGGTAGTCTTTTTAATGAGCATGCTGATTTTCTCTTCAGCAGGATGCAAAGGTACCGGCAACGGAACAAACACTGCCACCGATAACTTTTCCGTGGTTGTTTTTTCGGATGTTCATTTTAATCCTTTTTATGACCCGTCTCTTTTCCCGGCGCTTGTCGCGGCGGATGCCGGCCAGTGGGCGGTTATTTTTCAGACATCGAAAATAACAGCGCCCGCGGTATGGGGCGCCGATACCAACTATCCCCTGCTTGCTCTGACGCTCTCGGGCATCAAGTGGAACCTGGGAGTGAGTCCGTTTATCATTTTTACCGGCGACATTATCGGGCATAACTTTCCGAAAACTTTTTTTGAACTGTATTACGGGAACCTCGGCGTGCCGGTTCCGGACGATGCAGACATTTTAGCCGACGTTGTTGCCGTTGCCGCCATGAAGACCTTTGCCGACAAGACAGTTACCTTTTTTATGGAGCAGGTGAGATCGACCGTCGGAGATATTCCCGTCATGTTCGTCGTTGGCAATGCCGATTCATACATAGGCGCTCTGCCGGAGCCCGATTTTCTTTCCAATACGGCGGAACTTTATTACACAAATTTTTTGAACGGCATTGCGGATCATCAGACATTTCTGAATACCTTCACGACAGGGGGATATTATTCCGCAAACATGCCCGGAACAAATTTGATGGTGATAGGACTCAATACGGTCATGTTTAACTATGATTTTGGTGATGCCTTAAAGAGCGCCGCAGACGCTGAGCTTGCCTGGTTTGATTCACAACTCGCTCAAGCCCAGGCTGCCGGCAAAAAAGTGTGGCTCTTAATGCATATACCTCCCGGAGCGGATAAATATTCAACCGCCCAGAATGTCGATGCCAACGGTCACATTACATCCGCCGTCATGATGTGGAACCAGGACTATCAAAAACATTTTCTGGACATACTTTCAGGGTATCCGGGCCTTATCACCCAGATGTTTACCGCGCATACGCATATGGACGAATACCGTATCGTGTCACGCGGTCTTCCGGCTGTCACAACGCCAGGCATAGCTCCGTACTTTGGCAACAACCCCGCATTTAAGATCTTCACGATTTCCGGCGATACTTTCAAAGCGACCGACTACACATCCCTGAACTATGACCTCGCTGCTAACCCCGAACAGTTTAACATCTATTATACCTTTTCGACGGCGTATCTCCTGCATGGTTTTCTGAACGATTCTCTGTGGCAACTTTATCCGGAGCTCGCCACGGACAATGCAAAACAACAGCTTTACAGAGAGCACTATTTTTCCGGACATAATTACACGATTCCCGTCACCGGGACTTTTAATCCTATTACCGATAAGACCTGGCCGGTTTACCGGTGCGGCATAGGCCATATGGACGAACAAGGCTTAATCGATTGCGTGAACTCCCATTAATGTTCACAAAAAGAGAGGATTATGAACATGAAAAGAATTTCCTTTGTATGGTCGTTGTTCCTGATTCTTGTCCTGACGCTGTTTGCAGGATGTGAAGGCAGTTCCGGTTCCAATATAAATGCTGCGCTTTCCGCCGACAACATCAATCTTATCTTTGTGGTAAGCCCGGATTTGGCTTACCAGACACCCGGCGACATCAATCCCGACACGGCAAACCTTACCAGTCAAGGACTACAACGCTCGCTTCTCATGGCCACGTATCTGAAAACGCATCTGCTGGGGACAAACAATGTAACCGGCATTTACGCGCTCGCGCCTATGACGCATTTGCAGACCGCCAACAATTATCCTGATATGGCGGCAATCGGGTTCATTCAGCAGTTTGCCCTTCTCAACCAGATCACCATACAAGATACAACCGCCAACAGCTATCCGATCAATACGGCGTATGCGCCGGGGGACGCGCCCGTCGGTGTTGTTGAGCCCAGTCCATACATCCCCGGCGCTCAGGGGCTGGCCTTCAACGACGCGCACGAAAACAATATTGCCCTGGTAACCCGTATCATCAACTCAAATCAGCCGGGCTTTTATGTCTTCTCGGCGCCCTGGGAAACCATCAGCGGCCTGCTGACAAATATCAAAACGGCCGGGGGGTATAACCTGAATCTTCCCGCTGCCTACATGGGCACAAATTATGTCTATGTGATCTCTATTACACCGAAGGGTTTCGCCAGCCTGGCTGCCTTCGACAGCAAACTGAATCCGCCCGCCACTTACCCGGTGCTGCCCCCGCCGCCGATCGTCAACGCAGCTTGCACGAAGCAGGACTATTTCAGCTACACACTGATCGATGGGGTGAACGGCGTCAAAATTCCGGCGGGAGCCAACACCAACCAAACGGTTTACCTGATCCGGCACGCGGAAGCGCATCCGTCGAGCAGTTTTGAAGACGGCAACTTTGTCGGTGCGGGGCAATGGCGCGCGCTGTCCCTTCCCAACTTTCTGCCCAGCGCTCTGCGGGGTCAACCCAGTCCCACCGTGGTTTATGCCATCGACCCCGCGCAGTCGTTCACCCTGGCCGCTGACTTCAGTGTTTCCTATGTCAGGCCCTCATTAACGGTGCTGCCCTATGCCATCGCCAATAATCTGCCCTATTATCTGGTATCGAGCTTCTATATCGGGCAGGCGACCGATCCGGGTGTAGCCAAAGCCACCAGCGACTTTCTTTTTACCGGCGGCAATCTCTCCAATCAAACTGTGCTGCTGGCGTGGGAGCATGAACACTATCCGCCGCTGATCACTTATCTCCTTCAGAGCTATGGCGGCAGCGATCCGGTCCCGGCGCTCTTTTGGCCGCATAGCGACTACGATACGATCTGGACGGTGAAGCTGGACGCCCAGGGAAATCTGACCGTGAACAACGCGCTGTGCGAAGGAATCGATTCTACGGCCCTGCCGGCCGCGGCTCCTCAATTCTGATTCTCAATGCGCACCACTTAGGAGTAAAATAGGTAACGATTTTTGATTAATTGATAGAAAAGCGAAGATAATAAACATTTAAGCATATAGTAAAAGGAGGAGTTTTATGAGACCATCGTATGAGTTCAAAAAGTTCTGCTTAGTTTTTTTCACGGGAATACTGATTTTCTCTTTATCGGCGTGTTCAAAATCAATCGTCAGAAATGAAAGTCAGTCCGAAGAATATCCGATTGCTTCCGATGTTCAAACGACCCTCCAGAGGACCATCAAGCCCGACCCGACACCAACGACTGCGATTAATCTTTGGGAAATTTCCAAATACAGTCAATACGGCTATGGAAACTGGACGTACGGCCCGGGGCTGCCCTACGACAAGCGGCTCGATATCATGCCGGTTGGATATAACAGTCCGGCAGACACGAGAAAAACAAAACTTTTGAATTTTTTTACGATATCAGACATTCATATCACCGACAAAGAATCTCCCAACCAGTTGATTTATCTTCAACGCCTGCATCCCAAAATGCCGGTCGGTGCATCTTTGTATTCAGGGATTATGATGTTTACAACGCATGTCCTTGACGCCGCGGTTCAGACGGTAAACGCCCTGCACAATAAAGACAATAAGGCAAATCCGTTTGATTTCGGCCTCTCTCTGGGCGATACCTGCAACTCCACTCAGTACAATGAACTGAGGTGGTATATCGATGTCCTTGACGGCAAGGTCATCGAGCCCTCCTCCGGCGCTCATCTGGGATACGACACCATCGATTATCAGAAATCTTACAAAGCGGCAGGGCTGGATAAGACGATTCCCTGGTATCAGGCTCTAGGCAACCACGATCATTTCTGGATGGGCTCAATTCCCGTGGACTATAGCCTGCGCAAGGACCTGCGGCAATCCTTCATCAGCGATGAAGTTTTCGCCACGGGAGATATTCTCGCCAACCCGGCTATAATCAATAACCGTGATTACTATATGGGCGTATTCGACGGCTCGACTCCCTACGGTGACATTATCAAGGCCGGACCTGTCGGAAATTTCAGCAGCGCGCCGAAGGTTGCCGCCGATCCGGATAGGCGTTCGCTTTTGAGGACGGAGTGGTTGAACGAATTTTTTAATACCTCTTCCCATCCTGCCGGTCATGGTTTCAACCTGACCGACGCCGCGAATGGCTTTGCCTGTTACAGCTTCGTGCCGAAGTCGAATATACCAATCAAGGTTATCGTCCTCGACGATACCCAAAAAGAAGATGATGGCTCTGCCGACATTCATGGGCATGGCTTTCTGGACAAGGCACGCTGGGCCTGGCTGAAAAAAGAACTGGCTGAGGGTGATTCCGCCGGCCAGCTCATGATAATCGCCGCGCATATACCGATTAACGTCGAAGTGACGGCGCCTAATTCCGAAATGGGCTGGTGGCTCAATCCGCAAAATGCCGTAACCCTACAAGGTTTGATTGATGAACTTCAAAGCCATCCGAATCTGCTCGCCTGGCTCTCGGGGCATCGTCATTTAAGTACCGTGAAAGCCTTTATCTCCCCTGATCCTGCGGGCGCTCCGGAAAAAGGTTTCTGGCAGATCGAAACTCCGTCGCTTCGGGATTTCCCCCAGCAGTTCCGTACTTTTGCGATTTATCTCAACAGCGACTATTCAATTTCCATTGTTGCGACTGATATTGATCCGGCAGTTCAGGACGGAACGCCGGCGGCGGCATCACGTAAATATGCCATAGCGGCGGCACAGATCGTCGAAACCTGGGATACGACTGCCAGGTGGAATCCAACGAATGATCCGACTATAAAGTCCATGCCGACCGGTTCGTACAATGCGGAGCTTGTCAAGCAATTGAGCCCGGCCATGAAGGCGAAGATGAAGAGTTTAGGAATACTCAATTAACTTAACGTAAATTTCTCGGGGAAAGGAGACTTTATATGAAAAAGATTGTGATCGGTTTTACTATGCTGGCATTTTTACTGGGAACGGCGATCTGCTTTGCAGAATACGGCATTCCCAATCTGGTAGGAACATGGACAGTACAGTCTGAAGGGGGTGTCATTCTCAAGAGTGCTGCTCACGGAGCAAAGACCCACCACAGAGGAGAATTCAGCACCATCAAAGCCGAGTGGATTGTAACCAAACAGCAGGGAAGGGTTTTGCACGGGATATTCAAATCGCCGCGAGCCACGGAAAAATTCGTTGCAGTAATTGCCATGGACAACAAGAGTTTATATCAGGCAGATGAAGATGGTTTTTTGGAAGGTCAGATCAGCAACGACAAAATCAACATAATATATCGTCATTCAACTGCCACAGATAGTGTCGTGGCAGTTGGCACCATGACGCGTAAAAAGTAATTCGCAAGAAGTAAGACGAAGGCATCTATAGGGGACAGCCCGTCCCCTATGGGCTCCCATGGAAGGAGCGCCTTATCGGCCACAGTTCTGGGCATTGTTTCCTATGGGGTTATCCATAATGACAAAAATATTCACGTGCTCATTGTAAGAGGCTGATTGGAACAATGTACAATACCTGATAGACGCAAAGGATTATAAGAACTTTTTTACTTGAAATAGAAAATACTTTAAGTTATAGCACAACTCACTTGGGCGGTTAACTCAGCGGGAGAGTGCTACCTTCACACGGTAGAAGTCACTGGTTCAATCCCAGTACCGCCTACCAATGAAAAATAAAGGGGCTGCGGATTGTGCCGCGCCCCTTTTGTTTATTCATCAGGGATACATCAACCAGCAATACGTAATTCATAAGTTGCCGCAAATATTTCATTGACATACCAGCCCTAATTTTTTATAATTAAATAATGAATAATCAATATCTTATCACGCGCGAGGTCTTTTTCGTATTGATCAAGGCTGGCTCCATGGTTTCTTTTGGGAGTCGTTTCTAATGGCCGTCGTAGAAGTGAGACATGAAAGGGTGGTGGTCGAGACTGACCGTTACAGAGTGGAGGGTAACATCACGTTGCCCCAGGAGGGTTATCGCAGCCGTCTTTCCGACTACCTGAACCGTCAGGATCAGGAATTTCTCATTCTCGTGAACGCCGAACTGAACGCGCTTGATGGATCGGGACGCGATTGGAGCACACCCGTTTTAATGCTTGCCAGAAGGCACATCCGCTTGGTCGTGCCGACCGGTCCTTATAATAATACTAACGAATAAGGCCCGGAGGGAGAACCCTGCCGCCATTAGCACTCTCCCTTATGTTTTTTGATAAATATTTCTTTGAGACACAGAATCATTCTTCATAGACTCGCCATGAAAAAAGAAGTTCTTATCAAATCTAAAAATATATTGAAAACAAGCCGCGCTGAAAGTGAAACCCGTGCGTAAGCAAGAGTTTAAATTTAAAGAATAACTACATGACATAAGGAGTTTGAAATGCATTTAAAAGATTTGTTTGATTTAAAAGGTAAGGTTGCCATCGTCACCGGCGGCGGCAGAGGCATCGGCAAATTTATGGCAACAGGCCTGGCTGAAGCGGGGGCTAATGTTGTGATCGCTTCGCGCAAGCTGGAAAACCTGGAAAAAGAAGTGCAGGAACTGGAAAAATTCAGCGTTAAGGCTTTGGCGGTAAAATGCGATCTGGCCAAAAAGGAAGATATCGACAATCTGGTCAAAGCCGCCATGGATAAGTTCGGCACCATTGACATCCTGGTCAATAATGCCGGACTCACTTGGGGAGCTCCCACACTGGAATTCCCGCTTGATAAGTGGGAAAAAATATTCGACGTCAATGTCAAGGGTGTCTGGATTCTATCCCAGCAGGTCGCCCGCATCATGAAAGAAAAAGGCGGCGGCAAGATAATCAATGTTTCCTCCATTTACGGATCGCGCGGCTCCAATGAAGAAGAGCATCCGGCTGTTGCGTACAATCCTTCCAAGTTTGCCGTGGAAGGATTGACCAAGACGCTGGCTCTCAAACTTGCCCGTTACAAGATTTACGTCAATTGCATCGCTCCGGGATTCTTCAAAACCGATATGATGGGCCATTTGTTCAAACCGGAAATGAAACCGATTCTTGATCTGACCGTGAGCGCGATTCCGCTCAAGATGTATGGTGAAGAGGACGATGTAAAGGGATTGGCCGTCTTTCTGGCATCCAAGGCTTCCAATTACATTACCGGCGGCATTTTCCCCGTGGATGGCGGATTCTCGGCGCAGTAAACAATAATTTTTTTTATAACAAACAAGATACTTCTTTTTGTACTCCAAGCAAGCTCAAAGAAGTATCTTGTTATATTAACTCGTTGCAGAGGGTTAGGGAGATATTTTAATGAAGATTCCGCAGTATGTAACGGTTAGTGAAGTGAAGAGGGTTTGCAGGGAATTAGGCATAAGAGATTGGACGAAAATTAAAAAGCCTAATGTAACGGCAAAAGAAGCCGGGATTATCCTGAAGGTTGTGAATGTTAAAAAAATGCCCATTGCCCCCGAAGACTTTCGCATGGGGCTGGAAGTGGAACTGGAGCACGGGACAATGTTCGATGACGCGAATGTGACGAATAACCATCCCATCCTCACGGGCATGATCGTTCTGGTGCATATGAAAGAAACCCTGGATTATTACCAGCGGTTGGATGTTGCCGAGGTAGAGGGAGACTTGTTCCAGGCTGTTGTGTCGAAAAATCTTGATAAGATCCGGACGAAGTATAAAAAACTCATCAAAGCTCAGGCTGCTTTAAATAAGGTAGTGTCCGCAAAATTAAAATAGAGAGATTGTTCATTCTTTATGAAACTCGATTCTGTTATTTGGTTTTGACATGAATCAGCGGCAGTCCCAAATGGCGGCGGCGTGTTTCACCTTTTAATTGTGTTTGTTCGCGGGTGGTAGGCTTGCCGCGGCGGCCTTTGCCCAATTCTTCGATAAGGTGAGAGCTGCCCAGATGCAGGGTGTGCTTCCCGAATTTTGGTAGTGGGTCAGTTTGAATAAGGGCGGTCTAATTTCCCCTATGTTCAGAAATTGAACATAGTTATTCAATAGTGCGATCTTACTGACCAAGTCAATTATTGACTTGGTCCCACTGGCTGAAATTAATCAGACAAAAAGTCAAAACTTGACCTTTCTGGGGAATAATACCCTAAGTGACTTGTTTATCCCTCTTCATTGATATTATCAATTGAGAGGGATAACTTTTTACTAGGACAAAAATATTTTTCGCTTGCTATTCCATTCCTCTAACTACTCACTATATTAATCATAGATTAATATATGTTTGTCTGATATATCTAAATTAGATAAATAGTTAATTATAAATTAACTATTTGCTTGAAATCCTAGAACTAGTATGCTAGAAAATCATTAATGGATGATCTTTCTGACAAAGATATAATTGATATTATTAAAGAAACGTTGGAATACGGATATGTGATTCCATCTAAACATGCAAGAAGTCAAATGTCGAGTCGTAGTTATTCTATGGCAGACGTTAAAAATATCTTAAAGAATGGGAAGATCACAAAAAAAGAATTAAATGACGATCATAGATGTTATACTTTTATGGGAAATGATTTAGAGGGACATCCCGGAGGAGTAGTGATCGAATTAAATATCAGCTCGAGAAAGATGGTTATCATCACAGTTAAAGGGGGAGTAAAATGAATAAATGCTGGGTTTGCGGAGGAGATTTAGAAGCCATAAAAGACAAACCATATCAATATAAGGAGAGTGGCCTAAATAATGTATATTTGCATGGAATAATTCAGTATAAGTGCTGTAAGTGCGGAGAAGAAGCACCAGAAATACCAAACATTGAAGAACTGCATCTTCTTATTGGAAAATCAATTATATGTAGTAAAGGTTATTTATCTGCACAAGAGATTATATATATAAGAAAAGAGCTTGGGTTAAAAAGTAAAGAAATGGCAGAACTTCTGTCAGTAACTCCACAAGAATATTCTAAATGGGAAAACTCCAAAGATTTAATATCTTCTGGTTGTGATAAGCATTTAAGATTGATATTTATCTTAAACGCTGATTACAAAACGGGGAAAGTAGTACATGAGGGAATTAGATTTCTAAAACACATGTTGCTTGATAAAAAAGCCAAACAGAGAAAAACAGACGACCAAATTGATATTAGTGTATCTGAATGGATTAAACCTTCTGGAACACCTTTATTTAACGAAGATTGCTTTGCTAATTGTTAGTTAGTTTTATTAATCAATCCGGGGAAAATTTTTCGAGCCTCCTGCAAAGAGACGCCGCGCTTGATGCCCAGTTCCTTGGCCGGATAACTGGCGCAGGCGACAATGCCGCGTTCTCCGCCGGTAATGAGCGCTTTGCCTTTCAACTCCGGGTGAATGGCTTCTTCACAGGAAGTGAAAAACGCGTCGCCGTCGATATGGGTAATCGCCCGCGGCCAGGAACGGAGGCTGAATAATTGTTCGGTCATAAAGAAACTTCTTTAGAGCTTGTTAATTTTGATCATCAGGAAATACAAAAATACATCAGCTTTTCAAAAAGAAGATATAGAACGATCGTTCTATTGTCAATATATATTTATCAGCGGATGAATAGCCATAGAGCAATACGCCAAAACGGAAATATTCAATAATATTGTTGTGAAATGTTATTTTTCTGTTTTCGCCTCTTAATAATACTGATTGACATTGTTTCCCGATATTCTATAATTTAGCATGTTGTTTGTAAGAGTAACCGGTATATACTTGAAATCTACGGACAAAAAGAGGAAGGAGTTAGCTTATGAATAAGAACAGCATAAAATGTTGTCTGCTTATTTTTGTTGTTTGCCTTTTGGCTCTTGTATCAACCAAGGCCCGGGCGGAGGAGATGTACCCATCCTCCCAGCCATTATTTACTGAACAGGAGCTTGATGATTTACTGGCGCCCATCGCTCTCTATCCCGACCCGCTCCTGGCCCAGATGCTGCCTGCTTCCACGTATACGGAGGAAATTGCCGATGCTTATGATTGGCTGAATTACGGCGGTTCGGTTTCAGAAATTGACTGGCAAAATTGGGACGAATCCGTCAAAGCCGTTGCCCATTATCCGGATGTTTTGAAAATGATGGCGGAATACGGGGATTGGACTGCCGATCTGGGAGATGCTTTTCTTAGTCAGCCGGAAGATGTAACAAGCTCAATCCAAAGGCTCCGATGGCAGGCAAGAGATGCCGGCAATCTGGAAAGCAATAACAGACAGACTATCATTATTGTCGGAAATTACATTGAGATCGTTCCGGCCCAGCCACAGTATATTTATGTTCCATCTTATGATCCTTCAGTTGTCTATTACGAAAGATATTATGCCGGCAGCGAGCCTTTCATTACGTTCAGCGTCGGTTTGATGATCGGGGGCTGGCTGACCATGGATTTCGATTGGGGTCAGCATCATGTTATTTATCATGGCTGGAAGCGTCCCGGCTGGGTCGATCACGCCAGGCCTTATGTTCACGTGAATAATGTGTATGTTCAAAAAAGCAGGCCTTTTATCAATAAAAACTGGAGACATGATGCGTCACATGGCAGTCCTGAAAGCTACAGAACAGCGCGTCCCGGCATTCGTCCCGGCTCCGGAATGAATTCACGCATGTCCGAAATCAGGGGAAGGACCACAAAGGGAATGCCTTCCAAACCTTTGCCAAAGGTATTCGGTCCCGCGGAAGATAAGCGTCCTTTCGGCGATCGCGGCAAAGAAACCCGTGACGGCGTTTTTTCAAAGCCGGCGGCACCTCCCCGGGATATTAAAAAGCAACCGTCAATAACTGTTCCGGATGCCGGCCAACGTCCTGCTCCGCGAACCATCGAAATTAATCAACGGCCGCAACAACCGGCTCCCGTTGTCGGTAAGGAAACCACGCGTGTCCGCCCCGGAGGAGATAAAGGTATTTTTCAACGAACGGAACGGCCGGCTTCAGATGTCAGCAGGGGAACGTCTCAGACCCGTCCTGTTCCCGAAGTCGCCCAGCCTCCCAAAACACCATCGGTTACCTTTGGCGGTTACAGAGGAGCAAGTGAGGCCAGAGGCCAGAGCCTCCGCGGTCAGGCCAGCCGCCAAAGCAGTGAGAGGGTGCGTTCTGCCGATGTTCCCGCGGCAAAGATCAGTGTCCCTGAAAGAAAGGACGTGAGGAATAATGAACCCAGAGGCGGCGCTCCTGCGAATAAGGACGGCGATAGGGGCAATGCTCCTGCCGGAAAGGACGACAATAAAGGTAAATGGCGCCGGTAGCGCAGACAGTATATTTTCTAAAAACACGGAATAAATGAGTAATGAAAGGAAGGAAAATATGATGAAGACAATTCAGCAAAAGTCCGTATTTCGTTCATGGCGTGGGATGGTTTTTATCCCTGCGCTTTTTATCATAGCGATATTCGTCTTTGCCTGGAGCGGGCCTGCAATGGCGGAGTCATCGCAAAAATTATTCTCATCTCCTGAAGATGCCGTAAAAGCCCTGAACGAAGCCGTCAAGGCAAAGGACACGGCTGCGCTCGATCAAATATTCGGCCCATCGGGGAAAGACCTTCGCTCCGGCGATGAGGTGCAGGATGCTATCGAATTTGTTGAATTTGCCAATAACCTTGCGGAAAAAAGCAGCCTCGTGAAAGAAAATGATTCAAGAGTGATCCTGCACATCGGCAATGAGAACTGGCCTTTTCCCGTTCCCATCGTAAAATATAATGATCAATGGCTCTTTGATACCCGGGCGGGTAAAGAAGAAATTATGAATCGCCGTATCGGGGAAGATGAACTTACCGCCATACTGGTTTGTCACGCCTACGTGAAGGCGCAACGCGAATACGTGCTTAAAGACTGGGATGGCGACGGTGTATTGGCGTATGCGCAGAAACTTCGCAGCGACAAAGGCAAAAGAAACGGTCTTTTCTGGAGAGCCGCTCAAGGCGAGCAAATGAGCCCCCTGGGTGAACTTGTGGCTCAGGCGTGGCATGCGGGTTACAAGAAAAGCAGAGCTTTATTCAAGGAAGCCGAACCATCGCCTTTTCATGGTTATTATTTCAAGATACTGACGGGGCAGGGAAAGAATGTACCCGGCGGTGCTTATAATTACATTATCAACGGCAACATGGTTGCCGGGTTTGCCCTGGTCGCGTTTCCCTCAAATTGGAACAAGTCGGGCGTGATGACCTTTGTCGTCAATCAGCAGGGAAAGGTCTACGAGAAAAATCTCGGACCGGACACGGCAAAAATGGTTCAGAAGATGAAATCATACAATCCCGACAAAACATGGAAACCCGTTAAAGAATAAAACCAGTAACACCATAACGAAGAGAGTTTTATTCAACAGGCCATCATCTCTTAACCTCCCTCCCTTGAGGGGAGGGATTGAGGGAGGGTGAAACTACTTTAGATCCCCCTTTGCTGAAAATTCACAAAGGGGGATTTTACTATCGCCATTCCCCGGCTTGAGCGGGGAAGCCAGTCCCTCGCGCCCCGCATGGGCGCGCGGGTTGAAATAAAAGAAAGTGAATGGTGAAGAGTGAAGAGTGCGCCCCGCGTGGATTGAAACCATAAGACTGGATTCCCGCCTGCGCGGGAATGACAAGAAAATTGCCACCCGGCATGCGCCGGGGGGCCCTGCGGGAATGACAGTCGCGCCCCGTCTATTTCAAAAAGTCTTTCACGAGGGTGTGTTTTTCAATCAACTCGGATAAAAGCCGGATTTTCTCCGTATCGTCTTTCCTGAGCAGTGCTTCCATGTCGTCAATCGTCTTAGCGGTTATGAACGTGTCCATGTTGACAAGAAGGATAGGGATGCCTTTCTCTTTCGCTCTGGAAATGATATTTTGATGAGGCACGATATCACTCGTGACGATAATGCCTATGGTGTCGCGTTCCAGAGCGGCAAGGATCAAGTCGCTTCTTTCGCCGCCGGTTATCATCAACTGATTTTCCTTGCTTACGCACTGCTTGCTAAAAAGCGGATCATTGTCCGGGCAGGTGGCAGACGGCGCCCCGATGATGATGTTCTTGACGACTTTTTTCAGGTGTTCTTCGCCGGAAAGCACTCTGGCGAAGAGTTTATCCGCGAGAAAATCAAGCGTAAAGTAGGTTAATTGCGCCTCATAAGGGAGAATGCCGATGATCTTAATGCCCATCTCCTTGATGCTCGGCGCGAAGTAATTCTCAAAAGCTTCAACATCGGTGACCTTGTTGATGATGACACCGCCGAAATTGGCATCTATGATCTTCATATATTTTTCGATGAATTTTATATCATCAATGATGGAATCGTTGTCGCCGCTCACGACAATCACAAGCTGGCCGTCAATATCTTTGGCAATGGATACCGGATCAAGATTGAGATACGCTCCGCACGAAAAGTCTTTCCCGCTTTCAATAAGGAGCACATCGTTTTTGCCCCCGATATGCGTTACGATATCGGAAAGCGCCGTCTTGATGCCTTCCTGATCGTACATGTATCTCAGCTTGGAATGGTCAAAGCCGAGCGTGATCTTCTCATAGTGGCCTTCCAGTTCGCCTTCGCGCTCCAAAAGATTGACCATCAGGCTTGCGTCATAATCCCAGCTTCTTTTCCGGCGATAGATCAATCTGTCGCCCAGCGGCTTGGCGTAAGCGAATTTTTTATCTTTCAGCGAAGAAATGATTCCCGCGATGATACTTGTTTTCCCCGCATTGCTTCTGATTGAAGAAATTACTATTTTTTTCATTGTCTATTCTCCTTCGGTTTGCTTATCAAAATCCGCGCGTCTACAGCCTTGAGACCTTTTTTAATATCATACACAACGACAGGATTTATCTCGATATCGGTAATCCTTTCGCATTTCTTAATAATGGAACTTATCTTGATGATGATGTCTATAACAGACTCAATGTCTTTCTGTTCCTCGCCTCTCGCGCCGAGAAGCAACGGATAAGATCTGATTTCTTCCAGCATGGAAAGCGCGGTGCCGCGGTTTATGGGAATCGCCCTAAAAGATATATCCTTCATCACTTCCACGTAAATGCCTCCGAGTCCGCACATGACGACCGGGCCGAATGACGGGTCTCGTCTCGCTCCGACAATGAGTTCAACACCCTTCTTGACCATTTCCGCGATTTCAATCCCCTCAATCACCGCGTTGGGTTTATACTCCCGGCATTTATGCATGATGACTTCATAACCATCGACAACTTCCTTTTTGTTATCAATGTCCAGCAAAACACCTCCGGCATCGCTTTTGTGCAAAATGTCTTTCGACACGACCTTCATGACGACCGGGTATCCGATATCTTCGGCAAACTTTATCGCCTCATTGATGTTGTGCGCGATTCTGCTTTGCGGCATCGAGATGTTTGCAACCTTCATGACGGCCGCTCCCTCGTTTGCCAGAAGGAAGGTTCTCCCATCCTTCAGTGCGCCGTCTATAATTTTATTGATCGCCCCTGTGTCTATTTCGTAATCATCAAACTTGTAAGATATTTCATTGGCGTATTTGTAATATCGATAGAATGCTCCGATGCACGATACGGCCTGCTCCACGTCGTTAAAAACAGGGATGCTGGCGGTTCTCAGGGACTCTATCGTGCTTTCAACCTGCGCGCCGCCGATCAGAGCATAGCTGATGGCTTTGCCGCTTTTCTGATGTATGTTGTACGTATCGGTGATCATTTGAGAGAGATTGCTGGAATCCATAATCGCCGTTTCGCAGTAAAGCCCGATGGTGGAGCCCATTTCTCCGGACTCGGCCGCGATGGAGAGGGCGCGCGTGTAATCCGCCGCGTCGGCCGTTCCCGTGAGATCGATAGGATTTTTTGTGGATCCGAACGAAGGCGTCACCGGGTCGTATAAGCTTTTTAATGCGGACTGATTATCGTATAATGAGACCCCGTACTTTTCGCACGCGTCGGTCGCCATAACGCCGACGCCGCCGCCGTTCGTCACGATGACGCTGTTGAAACTTTTGGGTGCGGTGCTGGAAATCATGAATTGGCACCAGTTGAATGCGTCTTCAAGGCAATCGGCACGGAGCACGCCGCATTGTTTCACAATAGCGTCGAATATTTCATCCGATCCGGCGAGCGATCCCGTGTGTGAAGCGGCCGCCTGCGCCCCTCTTTTCGATTTCCCCGACTTGATGACGATGACGGGTTTTTTCTCCGTGGCGGCCTTCAGAGTCTCCATCAGCCGTTCTCCCTTTTTTACGCCTTCGATATACATAAAGATGACTTTTGTGTTGTCATGATGAATGAGATAGTCAAGGAGGTCGGCTTCATCAACATCGCATTTATTCCCGATCGAGATGATGGAGGAAAGTCCCATATTGGCGACAGAGCTTTTTGCGATCATCGCGATTCCCAGCGCGCCGCTCTGCGTGAGGATGGCAACGTGGCCCGGTTTTATTCTGGCCGCGGAGAAAGTCGAGTTGAGCATTGCCGCCGACGAGTAAAGGCCGAACATGTTCGGACCCACGATGCGTGTTCCCGCTGCCCTGGCAATCTCCGTAATCTCGTTTTCTTCCTGGACATTTCCAATCTCCGAAAAGCCGGAAGTGATGATCTGGATAAATTTGACTTTCTTTTGAGCGCAGCTCTTTACCGCATCCTTGACCAGATGCGCCGGAATCACAATAGCCGCGCAGTCAATATCGTCCGGGACTTCCAGAACATCAGCAAATACTTTATGCCCGTCAATTTCGCCGCCCCTGGGGCTGATGGGAAATACTTTTCCCTTATATCCACCGGAAATTATATTGTTGAATACGGCATAACCGATTTTCTTTTTGTCGGGAGAAGCGCCGATGACGGCAATGCTTTCAGGTTCAAACAGGTATTTAATATCGTATCCGTTGTTATTGTCCACTTTGGTCTCCCATCGCAGGATTTATACAATACTATACTTCATTTTAATTAAATCAACCGGATATTTCAATCATAAATGTGACGCCAAAAATCAATCATGATTTTATCAAGAGGGATTGCGGTAACGAAGTGAATGATTTCAAAGGCTTCCTGCTTAAAAATGTAATAGGCCTGTGAGGTTGAACAGTTGTTGCCGCGAACAATCCTGTCTTTAATCTGAATTATTGATGATGACAGATATAAAACAAGCCATCTGAATTTCTTAAACGTATTTATGTGTCGCGTTGATGGGGTTGTTCTTTATGGGCTTTAACGATTTCCCGTACAGGCATGCGAACATAAGTTTCAAATACCTTGCGAAAGTGGTAGCCGCAGTTGGTGAGATAAATGACGGCATAGGGGAAATTGCGTGGATGCCGGAACAATGTACGGAAGAAAAATTTCCAGTAGTAGCGGCGTCCACTCTCCAGGATGCCCATGTGCCATATCGAGCCGAATAAACCGCGCAAATGGTAGAAATACAGACGCCTCTTGATTTTCAGTTTCGGAGGACGGTATTCCCTGATGAAAGTGCTGATACGCTCGTAATACTCCCGGGGAGAATAGATGTTCTTCAGGATGTTGAAGTACCCTTCGAAAAGAACTTCCATTTTCATCCGGGGAATAAAATTGATGGAGCAGCCCGTGTTGTCGCCGTAAAAATTGCTCATCTCAATGAGACGGTTTTCCTTTTCGAGACGTTCATAAAAGGGTGTGCCGCGCCCGGCGTTTAAAAGCCCGACCATCGCGATAACGATGCCGCTGTCCCGGATGAAGTTTATCTGGTCCTGAAAGATGGTGAGCGGATCGGAGTCAAACCCGACGATAAAACCGCCCCAGACCTCCATGCCGTGACGTTGTATGGTTTTGACGCACTCGATCATGTCGCGGTTCCTGTTCTGATCCTTGTTGCATTCGGCAAGGGCTTTTTCGCTGGTCGTCTCCACACCGATGAAAACGGCGGTGAAACCGGCCTGCGCCATAAGGTCCATCAGCTCTTCATCATCCGCCAGATTGATGCACGCTTCGGTGAAAAGAGGAAAGATGTAATCATGCGCCCGGTTCCACTCTATAATGGCCGGCAGGATTTCTTCCTTGAGCTTGCGCTTGTCGCCGATAAAATTATCATCAACGATGAAAACCCCTTCGCGCCAGCCGGAATCATAAATGGCATTCAACTCGGCAATGACCTGCTCTTTCGTCTTGGTGCGCGGTTTGCGCCCGTTAAAGATAATGATGTCGCAAAAATCACAATCAAACGGACATCCTCTGGAATACTGCATGGCCATTAAAGAGTATTTTTTCTTGTCGACGAGCGGCCAGAGGGGAACAGGCGTTTGGGTAATATCCGGACGCTCTTCCGAATTATAAAAATGCCGCGGACGTTCCCCGGCCAGATCTTTCAGGAAAATTGGCAGGGTTATTTCCCCTTCGCCCAGCACAAAATGGTCAATATCGGGAAAGGCCTCATGTTCCATTTGGAAGAGGGGGCCGCCGGCAACGATCTTTTTGTCAAAACGCCTGCTGCGGGTGATAACCTCTTTCGCCGAGTCGCGTTGTACCAGCATGGCGCTGATAAAGACATAATCCGCCCATTGGATGTCCTTGTCCGTGAGCGCCTCAATATTCATATCCACAAGCTTCTTTTCCCATTCTTGAGGGAGCATAGCGGCGACGGTGATGATTCCCAGGGGCGGGACCAAAGCCTTCTTATTCATCATCCTGAGGGCATGCCGTAAGCTCCAGAATGTTTCGGGATATTCAGGATAGACGAGGAGAATCTTCATCGAATTACCATATCAGGATTTTTTCTTTTATAATAATTTATTATATCAGGCCTTGACGCCAGGCAAGCAAAAAAAATAAAGCTTTCAGTAGTATGCATCGGAGAGTTTCAATTACCGGATGGACAGCTTCTTTTAAAAAATCTTCGTGATGTTTTCTTCTTGTCATCCTTCATCTCCCCATAGTATATTCCCGCATATTGATTTCCAACTGATCCGGGGCATGTTCATTAAATAAACGCATGGATCTTGCGCAATTCGGGAAATATCCAGGAGTATCAGGTGAAAAATGCAAACTGAAGGGAAACCATCCGGTTTTATCCGAACGTCCGTGAGGCAGCCGGCAAATATGAAATCATTATCTTTTGCCGCCGCCTTTACCGGCTTTGTCCTGACGTCCTGGTTGGCTGTTGTCCAGCAATGGTCTGTTCAGGAATTCTGCTGGAGTGTCTGGCTGTCCGGACTCTTCTATTCATGGACGTGTGTCATTGCGGCGGCTATTCAAATCATGCTGACTTCCGGAACACACAAAGATGATTATGACGTTGAAGTGCCTTTCATCAAAAATATTTCTCCTGAAGTTTTTGCTTTGGCCATTATTCCGGCAGCTCTGCTTGCGGGATTTGTTGCGCTTTATATTTACTGCTGGATCTTTTCGTTCTACGGACTCTTTCTGTCGGTCTTTGCCGAAATGCAGCCCCTCACGCTTTTCGGCAGGAACGGTTTTATCAATTCCGATTTCTTCACGCCCGTAACCTATCTTGCCCGGAGTCTCTGGCCCATGATACTGGTGACGCTTATTGCTAAAGCGGATGATTTTGTGCAGAAAAATCCGTGGCAGAGGATCGTGTTCCCCTTTAAATCCCGCGAAATACTTCGCATCCATATCATGACCATTGCCTTGCCTTTTTTAATGATGATCACCTGGGCTTTATTGAAAGACGCTTATCAGCAGTTGACAATAATTCTACTTATTGGTATTTTCTATCTGCTTCCGAAAAAGCGGTTGAGAGAAGAAATCGTTGCCGGCAGTAATTCCCCGAAATGTCAGAATGATACGACATGACCAGGACGATGAAAACTGAAATTAAGCAAATGAATAAAAAGATTATCAGCCCGACGCCCTTTGGCAGTGTCTGTGTCGTCTGGCGTTTATCAAATGATAAGCCCGGGATTGTTAATATTCTGCTTTCACGGCCGGGAGTGCCGGCTCAAGACCGGGCATCCGCGCTTTTCCCGGATTCCCGAAAATCTTCGTGCGTGGAAATCGACTCGATAGCTGAATCCATCAAAGCTTCTCTGGAAGGCGAGCCTGTTAAATTTTCCTTGAAGCTCGTTGATCTATCTCCTTATTCAAAATTTCAACAGTCTGTTTTACGCGCGCAGTATGCGATCCCGCGCGGCTCTGTTAGCACTTACGGGTTGATCGCGGCGCATGTCGGGTCGCCTGGCGGGGGCAGGGCTGTTGGCAACGTTATGGCACGCAATCCGTTTCCAATACTTGTGCCCTGTCACCGGACAATTCGTTCGGGATGTCATTTGGGCGGCTTTGGAGGCGGAACGGAGATGAAGCGGACGTTGCTGGAAAAAGAAGGAATAATTTTTAACATCGCGGGAAAAGTGATTTGTCCGTCTTTTTATTATGCTCCGGCATAACCGTGTTCTTCCTCATATTTCCCGGCTAAAACATTCTTGACATACCCGCCCTAAATTCGTATCTTGTTTCCTGTAAAAAGCAGGTTCGGAACTTGTTGCTTATATGGAAATGCCCGCATCATGCCGGCGCAAATTTGTAAAATCAGAAGGAATGAAAAATGCCCATCACAGAAATTCTTGCCCGCAACGCCGCCCTGTACGGCGATGAAATAAGTCTTGTTGAAATAAATCCTCAAATCAAGGAAATTAAAGTAAGCTGGAAGGATTATGAGCTTGTCGAAACCAATCCGGAAAACCGGTACCGGCGGGAGATGACCTGGCGCGAGTTCGACGACAAGGCCAATCGCTTTGCCGACTTTTTGCTGGGAAGAGGCCTGCAGAAAGGTCAAAAAGTAGCAATTTTACTTATGAACTGTCTGGAGTGGCTGCCGATCTATTTCGGCATCCTGAAAACAGGAGCCCTCGCGGTGCCGCTGAACTACCGTTATACAGAGGATGAAATCAAATATTGCCTCGATCTGGCCGAGTGCGATGTTTTAATCTTCGGACCGGAATTTACCGAAAGAGTCGAGGCGATCCGTGAGAAGATTCCGAATATAAAAATACGGCTGTTTTTGGGACTCGACTGCCCGGCGTTTGCCGAAAGTTATTATGCGCTCACCGCGTGCTGTTCTTCCGTAGCGCCGAAAATCAGGCTTTCCGATGATGATGACGCCGCCATTTATTTTTCATCCGGCACGACCGGTTTTCCCAAGGCGATTCTCCACGCGCATCGCAGCCTGATGTTATCCTGTGAATCGGAAATGAATCATCATAAACAGACGCGCGAGGATAATTTTCTCTGTATTCCGCCGCTCTACCACACGGGCGCGAAAATGCACTGGTTCGGCAGCCTTCTGGCCGGAAGCCGCGCCGTTCTGCTGCGCGGTGTCAAGCCGGAATGGATACTCAGAGCGGTATCCGAGGAGCAAATTACCATTGTTTGGCTGCTGGTTCCGTGGGCGCAGGATATTCTGGATGCCATCGAACGCGGGGATATCAAACTTAAGGACTACAAACTCGATCAGTGGCGGCTGATGCATATCGGCGCGCAGCCGGTTCCGCCCAGCCTGATCAAACGCTGGAAAAAATATTTTCCAGAACACGAATACGATACGAATTACGGCTTGTCGGAATCTATCGGGCCGGGCTGTGTTCATCTCGGCATCGAAAACATCCATAAAGTCGGCGCCATCGGGAAGGCCGGCTACAAGTGGGAAGTGCAGATCGTGGATGAAAACGGCACGCCGGTGCAGCAGGGCTCGGTGGGCGAGCTTTGTGTAAAAGGTGCGGGTGTGATGAAATGCTACTACAACAATCCCCAGGCCACTGCCGAGATTCTCAAAGACGGCTGGCTCTATACGGGCGACATGGCGAAAAGGGATGAAGACGGATTTATCTATCTTGTCGATCGCAAGAAAGACGTGATTATCACGGGCGGTGAGAACATTTATCCCGTGCAAATTGAGGATTTTCTGCGCACGAATGACGCGGTCAAGGATGTGGCGGTGATCGGTCTTCCCGATCACCGCCTGGGCGAAATTGTCGCGGCGATCGTGGAGTTAAAGCCCGGCTTCGTAAGCTCCGAAGCCGAGATGGCTGAGTTCTGCGCCGCGCTGCCGCGTTATAAGCGTCCGCGCAGAATCTTTTTTGAAAAGGTGCCGCGTAATCCCACCGGAAAAATTGAAAAGCCGCGGCTTCGCGAAAAGTACTGCGGCGGCAGCCTGGTCGAGGCGCAAACAGAGAGTCATTAAACCAATAGAAGGAGAAAAGTATGATTGCTTATCAGCTTTCGATTTTTGCGGAAAATAAGTCCGGAAAACTTGCTCAAATCACCGGCGCTCTGGCTAAAGAAAAAATAAATATCCGCGCCACGACGATAGCGACAGCGGATACCTTCGGCATTATTAATCTGATTGTCGATGATCCGAAGCGTGCGGAAGCGGCTCTTGCGGCGGCGGGAATGACGGTGCATCTGCGGGAAGTCCTGGCGGTTTTGATTCCCGATACTCCCGGCGGATTGGATAAATTGATGCAGCTGCTTTATCAGGAGGGCATCAACATCAATAACGCTTACGGCTTTGTGCTGGAGAGTTCGAAAAAAGCCGTGTTTGTGGTTGACGTTGATCAAAGGCAAAAGACGGAAAAGATTCTGGAAGAAAAAGGATTTAAAACGCTGGATACGCAATCGCTCTCTAATATGTAGCGCCCCTGCGTTTCTTGTCACTTCGACCAAAGGCAGAAGTCCTGATGCCTTGTATTATTAGATTCCTCATCCCCCAAAGTCGGGATTCGGAATGACATTTTCTCGAATATTATTTCATAGGAGGGAGAACATTATGGCACATGAAGATAAAGGAAAATATTTTAAGAAGCATCCTCCGGATTCCAAAATTGATGAAGATCTGAAACAGGAGATTCTCAAACAGACAAAAGATAATAATATTTCCTGTAAAACGGCGGAGGAAATTGCCGGCAATAAAAGGCTGACGCTCGGTGAGATCGGTAAAGCTATTGATATTTTGAATATCAATATTGTTGAATGCCAGCTGGGGATTTTCGGTTATGGCGAGACTAAAAAAATTGTCAAGCCTGCCAAAGATGCAGCGCCGGAATTGCAAGAAAAGATAGCCTCTTCCCTGAAAGATGGAAAGCTTTCCTGTGCCGCGGCCTGGGAAATTGCAGAAAAATTAATGATTCCCCGAATGAAGGTTTGTGCCGCTTGCGAGGTGATGCAGATAAAAATAAAGCCGTGTCAATTGGGGGCATTCTGATTTTTTAAGCGGATAATTTCAGGTAGCCGTGCAGTAATTGAATCATGGAATCGGCGTTTTTACGGGTGCCGGCAATGATTTCTTCCATATTTAAAGGCTTATCCAAAAGGCCGTTGCCGAAGTTATCAATAGAACAGACGCAGGCATAAGGTATATCCAATTCCAGTGCAATGACGGCTTCATTGGCCATGGTCATGCCGACAATATCGGCAAAATTGGCCATCATTTTGATTTCCGCTTTAGTTTCCAGACGGGGCCCCTGCGTTTGCCAGTATGTTCCGTTAACGACAACTTCAATTTTGCTGTTTTGCGCCGCTTTGATGAGCTTTTGCCGCACCTTCTCGTTTAATGACGGAATGATATGGACCGCGCTGTTTTGATGAATCGTTGGTGTTGCCGTCAATGTAATAAAATCATCTGGAATGACAATCATTCCGGGAGATAAGTCTTTTTTTAATGAGCCGGTGGAGTTTATGCCCACTATTTCAGTAACTTCCAGATCCTTTAGCGCTTGTAAATTGGCACGATAATTGATCAAATGCGGTAAAGTATAATTATCAGGGTCATTGTTGTGCCGGGGAATCCAGGCTACTTCATCCGTCATCAGAACAGATGCGAGGCCAAATTTATTTTTCATCAATTTGGCCTTGCTATTTTTTAATAAATCGCTTCTTTCCATGACCAGTTTGTTGGAAATAACGCCCAAAATACCCATAAAATCTCCTTTGATGCAGTTTCTATAGCAAATTAATGTCATGCAGTCAAAAAAATGAACTTATCCTCCGCCGACGGGAGACAAACATAAATAATAATAGAAAGTTGATTGCCGGATAATCTCATGAAGTGTCAGGTTCCGCGCGATTTGTTATTATTTTTATGCCATCAGATAGCATTTGACTTTCATGGTTTTATTATGACATATAACCTTGCAATAAAAAGTCAGGAGGCGTTACTTATGAGCAGTCAATATTTAGGTGTTGCCACCGATGATAACTTTGAAAATGAAGTTTTGAAAAGCGCAAAACCGGTGCTTATTGATTTCTGGGCTCCCTGGTGCGGTCCATGCAAAGCTATCGGGCCTATTGTGGAACAACTTGCGGAACAGTTTAAAGATAATGTTAAAATTATGAAATTGAATGTTGATGAAAATCAAAAGACAGCGCTTAAATATACCGTGCGCAGTATACCGACCCTTATTCTTTTTAAAGACGGCCAGGTATTGGATACTCTCGTTGGTCTCGTTCCCCAGACAAGACTTGAAGATTTCATAAAAAAATCCTTATAAAATTATTTAAATGAAAAGGTTGTGATTCGATGTATTCACGAATATTCAGAAGAATAAAAAGATTAAGTATCATTTTGTTTGCTTTATCAGTGTTGTTGATTATCAGCGGCTTTTCGTTTTCGGATTTATTTGGTAAAAAAGAAACGGTTAAAGCTTCTCCCGAAGGACTTTATTCACGGGCGTCCGCTGAATACAGGGACGGCCATTATAAAAAAGCTCAGGAATATTTCCTGCGCCTCAAGGAAGAATATCCATTGCACGATATGGCCATTTTAGCGGAGATCGGGGTGGCCGATTCCATGTACAGTGATAAGGAATACGCTACGGCGGAGAGCGCTTACATGGACTTTATTTCTCTTCATCCCATAAACGAAAATGTTCCTTACGCCATTTATCAGTTGGGAATGTGCCATTATAATCAGATGGAATCGGTTGATCGCGATCAGACGGAAACGATTGCCGCCAAAAAGGAATGGGAAAGGTTGATCGCGCGATATCCTGAAAGTAAATTCTCAACCATGGCTGGAAAAATGCTGCGGGAAGTCAGACAGAAACTTGCCGAACGGGAATTTTACGTGGGGAATTATTACCTCAAACAGAAAAAATATCAGGCAGCCCTTGCGCGTTTTGAGAAAGTGGCGAGTGATTACGCCAACCTCGGCCTCGACTATAAGATCGAGTATTACATTAGTGAAACCAAAGCAAAAATCGCCGAGGAAGAAAAACTGAAATTAAAAGAAGAGGCGGAAAAGGCGAAGAAAGAGGAAGAGAAGAAAAAGAAAGAGGAAGAAAAGAAACAAAAAGCCGCAAAAAAATAATATTTATATTAACCTGATTAAATCCGAATTTATTCTTCCCATTTAATTTTTCTGATAATATCCTGCCGCTTGATTTCCGGGTTGGCGGAAGTGTCAATCTTAATGTGACAATCATCCGGCACTTCATCAATGGCGTCAAATTCGTCTTTCTGCTTTTGAAACAGTTCCCATCGTCCGTCTGAGGCATTATTGTTTTCCCGTACTCTTCTTTCCAGACGTCTCTTGGTTATGTCATCGGGACAGACGCATTCCAGGATATAAAAACGAATGCCGAGATTCCGCGCCAGATCCAGCGCCCTTTGCCGCTCGGTCCGTCTCTTGAAGGAAGCGTCAATAATCACCGGTTTTCCCTGTCTGATTTTCTGTTCGGCCAGATCAAAAGCCTTGTTGTAGATAAGAAGGGAAATATCGTCGGAATAAATACCCCGGCCGAAATCTTCATAACGCCGGTCGGTAGGTTCCATCCGGAATGATTCTTTGCGCAGGATATCGGTGCGAATGACTTCCGCGCCAAAACGGGATGCGAGTGTGCGCGCCTGATAACTTTTTCCCGAACCCATCAGTCCCGCGGTTAAAATTAACACCGGTTGATCCAAACGGGCGGCGTAGGTGTAAGCAAGATCAAAGTATTTTGCTGCGGTTTTTGTAATTTCCGCGCGTTCATTTTTTGTAACTTCCTTTTGAGCCAGACGAAACCCGTTTACTTTCCCGCGCACGTAAGCGTAATAACAACGGTAAAAATTCAGCAGGGTGAGCATGTCGGCATCGCCGGAATATTTAACATAGGATTGTACGAAATCATCGGCGTGCCGGGGGAAGCCGTTGAAATCAATATCCATCGTTAAGAAAGCCACATCTTCCGCGACATCGCCGCAGCGGAAGCGCTCGTTAAATTCGATGCAGTCGAAAATGACGATGTCATCCGTTATGCAAATGTGATCAAGATGCAAATCACCGTGACAATCCCTGATCTTGTGACCGGCTACCCTTTTGGCAAAAAGCGCTTTCTTCGCAGTCAGAAATTTTCTCACGTAATCCCTGATGAATTTATATTGATATTCGGGAACGGTGACATTGATATATTTTGTTGTTTCGGCGAAATTTTCCTCGTTATTGAGACGAATGTTTTCAATATCTCCCATTTCGTCAATGTGGCCGCCTGTTTGAGCCTGTTGATGAAAAACGGCAATTTTCCGGGCCACGGCATCCATTATTTTTTCATCGGCCATTCCCTTTGAAAGAAGTGTTTTGAGCATTCTGTCGGCAGGAAGCTTTTTCATCCGCACAGCGTAATCAATAATCTCTGCTCCCTTATCTAATGTAAAGTTCCCTTGGGAGTCTCGTGATATCGCAACAACATCCAGATAGGTGTCGGGGGCAAGGCGTCTATTTAATCTCAGCTCTTCTTCACAGTAGAATTTTCGTTTTTCCAGACTTGTGAAATCCAGAAAATCAAATTGGAGATGTTTTTTAACTTTATAAACAATATCTCCGGCGATAAAAACATAAGAAATATGGGTCTGGATGAATTCAACCTCTGCCGGATGATGAGGGTAAAAATCAGGTTTTTTCATGGTTTCAATTAATCGGGGATGAGTCATAAAAGATTCCTCGCACCTGTCTGTCCGGCAAAACTGTTCACCCATAAATTATTTAAACAATCTTACATCGATAATCAAGTCAAAATAAAATTCGCGCTTGCACTCATTGAGTATTCATGATTATTTTAAGAATATATAACATGGGGAATCAAAGATGTTTAAAAAATTACGTAAAATCGCTAAAACCAGGACTGCCGGAGCTTTTATTTACTGGATTGCACGGCTTTATTGTTCGACGTTCCGGCTGAAAATAGAAAATGAAAATGAATGGTTTCATTATCTGGAACAAGGAGGGAAGGTCCTTCTGTGCGGTTGGCATCAGCAGTTTTTTGTAGGGATTCGTTTTTTTAAAAAGTACAGAAAATATGAGCCGGCCCTGATGTCTTCCAAAAGTCTGGACGGACAGATTGCCGGCGGCATTGCCGGGCGGGCAGGGTTCCACACCGTGTGGGGCTCTTCTTCCCGAAGTGCAAGCGCTGCCCTTAAAGGCATGATTTACAGGTTGAGAGATTACCGTCTGGCGGCGCACATTCTTGACGGGCCGCGTGGACCCGCGGGAGTGGCCAAGCTCGGCGCTATTGCCATTGCCCACGGAGCGGGTGCCGTGATCGTGCCCGGAGTTGTCATTGCTGATCGTGCCTGGTATTTACACAGCTGGGACAGGTTTATGATTCCTAAACCTTTCTCCCGCGTTACTGTGAAATATCTTGCGAGAATTGAATTGCCGTCAGAAATGGATAAAGCTGAATTTGAAAATCAGAGAAAAAAGCTGGAAGAGATGATGCTGCCGTATCTGCGTCTTTAAATAGGGTTCGCCATACTATTCGAACTGTTCTACGTATTTGTTCAAAGCAGACTTTAACCAGGCAAAAGATTCCTGTTTGGTGACAATAAACAGATAGCCGCTGATGTTTTTCTCGTTAAATTCGAAGACCGTCCTTAAAACAATGGCTACATTATCAGGAGCAATCAGGCTGTTGGAGACGATGTCGTGCTGACTTTTTTCAACGAGAACACGAGGCGGTGAATAAGTGGAAACATCTCCTAAAAGTTCGGCAATTTTCCCGATGCAGGCTCCGATCAGAATGTTGCCGATTTCCAGAAAGGTTTCTTTTTCCAGTTCATGAATAGGATCCGACTCGAGAAATTTATCTCCGCCGTCAAACAGAGAAACCATTCTTCTCCCGGTTCCGGAGGGAAAAAACAAAAAAGCGCTTCCTTTAAATTTACCCCAAAAATTCTGTTCGACAACGGATACTTTATCGAATTTCTGGAGCTCGCTGCTGACGTATGCCGGAAGATCAGAAGCTTGCAGAAGTTTGATATCAGGCGTACTCAGGAGAACAAAGATATCTATACACTCGGCAAGATCCGCGGCTGCGCGGCCAAAAGCAATATTCATGATTTCCTGCAGGATATCAGTTTCTTCGGCCGTAATCATCACTTTGGTGTTTTTTAACATACGTTATCCACGCGTGGCCAGAGCCTCTTCCGCTTCTTTGATGGCCGCTGCTATAGATTCTTTTGCCGGCGGCTTTTTAACAACTGAAAAAGCGCCCAGTTTATGGGCTTTGGCAATGGCCTTGATTTGCACATCCGCCGTACAAATGATGACCATTGCTTTTTGATCTAATTTTACAATTTCTTCCAGGGCCTGAAACCCATCCATGACGGGCATCGTCAGATCCATAAAAGTGAGATCGGGTTTAATTTCCTTATATTTTTCTACACCTTGCTGACCATCGGATGCATCAAACAATTCGTAGTCTTTATCTTTGGGGATACAGCTCTTCATTATCTTTACAGATATAACAGAGTCGTCAACAATTAATATTTTTTTAATCATAAAAACCTCTTGTTAAGAGATATCCTATTCTCTGTGTTTATATAACAGTTTATTGGAAAACTGTAAAATTTACTTTGCCTTATTTTCCTGAAAATATTGTTCCGTTTTCATATTTCAACTTCAACACGATTGCGTCCGGAATTCTTGGCCGCATAGAGCGCTGAGTCCGCTTTTTCCAGAAGTGTTTCCGCCGTATCCGTTTCTTCCTTTAAGGTTGATACTCCCAGGCTGATGGTTACGGCAATGCTCTTGTCAAGGTAGCTGTATGCTTTTTCAGAAATTTTCTTTCGAAACCGTTCCGCAAGCAATTTTGCCCCTTCTATCGAAGTTTCGGGTAATAAGCAACAGAATTCTTCTCCTCCGTAACGCGCCAAAATATCCTGGCTTCTGGTGATCTTTTCAATGGCCAGGGCAATTTGCTGTAAAATATAATCACCGCATTGATGGCCGTAAGTATCGTTTACTTTTTTGAAATGATCAATGTCGAGCATGATCATGCTCAGTGGATGGCGGTAACGTCTGGTTCTTTCAATTTCTTCTTTCAGGTTTATTTCCAGACTGCGGCGGTTTTGAACACCGGTTAGAGCATCCTTCCTGTTGAGTTCCATGAGCTTTTGCTCGAAGGTCACTGTGTCGGTTACGTCATGAACGGCGATGAAAATATATTCAATAGAACCGTTTTCGCCGCGCAGAGGTCCCATGGTACAACTTTGCTGCATGAAATCAAAATCGGGATAAAAAAAACTTGCCGGTTTAAAGGGAAATAAATAGTGATGTAATTTTTGAGAAAAAAAACAAAAATTGCCAAAAGTTAGGACGGCCTTACACTTGTTAATAAAGCGTGGATGTTTTAAATTCGGAAAAGTATCAAAAACAATGGATCCTGTTATGCTGCCGGGATCAATACCGCTGTGCAGATGCATCCAGCGGTTCCAGTGGCGGACATGTAAATCTCTATCCAATATGACAAGGCCGATATCAACCATGTCAAATACCTGGGAAAAATTCATTGAATATTCAGCTCTGTAATAAATGATCTCTGTTTTCTATTGCTTGTCTTCATAAAGATGTCGCACGCACATTCTCACCATATAATTTATCCTATTATAGAAATATTGGGGAGTCAATATCTTAAAAAATGATTGATTCGATATGATGCGCCACCTGTTTTTTATCAATGTTAACCGGTTGCCGGTATCGTGTAAACAACTCGTATTTTAATAAGTATAACAATATATTGACAAAGCCGATAAAAACATTTAATAATTTATATACGTGGGGGGCTGTTTCTGGGAATATCTTCTGTTATATCCTGCAACTTTTTGACATGCAGCATTCAGTAAAATAAATATTTGAAAAGATAAAAAATGAACCTGAATCATCTTGCTATATCATTGATCGAACTTGATCCCGAGAATCTTTCTGATTTGAACGAATTCAAAAAAAACCTGATTCTTACCCAAAAAAAATCGAAGGGACCTCTTAAAGATATTTTAGGGCAGGCATGCGCCGACATAGAGGCCTGGCCGGATCAGGATCCTGAATCGCGTTTGGCGGGAATAGCCCGTCTGGGAGAATTATTGGAGCAGGCCATGGACCTTAGCGTGCGAAATCCTTCCGGCGCAAAACCGAAAAAAACCCGGAGCGCACCGCAGGAAAAAGCAGTCCCGCCGGAAAAAATGGAATCGCTGATTTTTACCCTTTCCGAGGAATTTGACGCGGATCTGCTCAGCGAATTTATTGTTGAAAACATGGAATGCGCAAGTATGGCCGAGTCGGCAATCCTGAACTGGGAAAAGGATCCGGATAACCAGGAATTGCTCAATACGATATTCAGGGGGTTTCACACCATTAAAGGAACTTCTTCCTTCATTAATCTGGACTGCGTTAAGGACGTGGCTCATCAGGCGGAATCCATGCTGGTCAAAGTCAGGGATGGCGAGGAGATTTTTACGAGAAGCCATGCCGATCTGTCCCTTAAGTCGCTGGATATGATCAAAAGCATTTTGGAGAGGATGAAATCATCCGGCCCGGGTCAGCAAATAAATCTGCCTTCGGGACATGAAGATCTGCTGGGCGCGTTGAGGAGTTTTATCTCCGGTACCCGCGATCAAAAAGTCAATGGTCTGCCGATCGAAAATACTGCCGGGCCGGTATCAACGGCATCACCGGTATCCAGGGAAAAGGTTGTCCGGAAAGACAAGGAAGCTTCGACAGATCAGGCCCCTTCCGCCAATCAGGTTCCTGACCAGACCACCGAGTCTACAGTCAGGGTCAAGATAGACAGGTTAGACAAGCTGCTGGATACGGTCGGTGAACTGGTTATTGCCCAGACCATGGTGGGACAGGATGAACTGATCGTTGGCAGTAAGCATCACGACCTTAACAAAAAAATATCCCATGCCGGAAAGATCGTGCGGGAACTTCAGGACTTAAGCATGATCTTGCGTATGGTTCCTCTGAAAGGCACCTTCCAGAAAATGGCCCGGCTAGCCCGCGACCTTTCCCAGAAAAATGGCAAGATGGTAAGCTTCATGATTGAAGGGGATGAAATAGAGATTGACCGTAACATGGTTGACATTATTGCCGATCCGCTGGTTCATCTGATTCGGAACGCGGTTGACCACGGCATTGAAATGCCGGAAGAACGCCGCCGGGCCGGGAAATCCGGGGATGCTCGCATTCATCTGACGGCCGGCCGTGTCGAAGGCAGCATCATGCTTACGGTTTGGGACGATGGCCGGGGGCTGAACCGTCAGAAGATAATAGACAAGGCGATAAAACGGGGCTTGATAGATTCAGCCGAACGGATGACTGACCAGGAAGTCTGGCAGATGATATTTCAGCCGGGTTTCTCCACAGCCGAGCAGGTAACCGAGGTGTCGGGACGCGGAGTGGGGTTGGACGTGGTGCGTCAGGGCGTGGAATCCCTGCGGGGAAGAATAGAGGTTCAAAGTTCGGAAGGTCAGGGTTGTGCCTTTATTATGAGAATGCCTTTGACCATGGCCATAACCGACGGAATGGTTGTTAAAGTGGGATCCCAAAGATACATCCTGCCCATAGCCAACATCCAAAAAGCAGTCAGACCCGTGGAATCCGATATCCACACGGTCAACCAAAGGGCGGAAATGCTTGATTTCAGGGGGGAGTTGTTGCCGGTTTTCAGGTTGCACAAACTTTTTGATATTACGGATGCCCAGACCGAACTCACCGCCGGTCTGCTGATAGTGATAGGCGAGGGACAACAGCGTTGCGCTCTTTTTGTAGACGATCTTTTGACCCAGATACAGGTGGTGACCAAATTACTGGGCAAAGGAATAAATAGTGTTCCGGGAGTGGCCGGCGGGGCCATCATGGGTGATGGCACTGTTGGTTTGATCCTGGAAACTGCCGGAATCGTCAGCATGGCCCGGCAGCGATTAAATATAGCAACGTAACCCATAGGCTATAGAGGAGACACAAGTATGAATACAGCCGCAGTTAAGGGAAATGAGTCCATCGGGATTGATCCCCGGGCAGGGAAGTACCTGACTTTTTTCCTGGCCAGCGAGGAGTACGGAGTCGAAATCCTCAAGGTTCAGGAAATCATCGGCCGGATGCCAATCACACCGGTACCTCTGACCTCCAGGTATATCCGGGGAGTCATCAACCTGCGGGGCAAGATCCACCCCATCATGGATCTAAAGGTAAAATTTGGCATGGAGCAGACTGTTATCAGCGACGAAACCTGTATCATCGTCATTAAAACCTCCAGCTTAATGATGGGGATTCTGGTGGACAAGGTTTCGGAGGTAGTCAATATGGTTTCCGAAGATATCGAAGACACGCCATCTTTTGGAGCGGATGTGAACACCGAATACCTTTTAGGGGTAGGGAAGACCGGAGGGAGGGTTCGCCTGCTCCTGGATATCGAAAAGGTGATAAACGCCTCCGATATCATCAATCTAAAAAAGGCCACCGGCTTGGAAAACAAAGAGAGTGGCGCCTAATCCGAAGAAACGAAAATTAAAATAAATAGCGGGACCAACAATACAAGGGAGGAGAAACATGCTTAACGATATCAAAGTCGGTATCAAGCTCATCGGCAGTATTGTGATTGTCGCTTTGCTGGCAACGGCGATAATCCTGTATGGTGCTAAAGTAAGACATGACTATATAAATAAGGTGGATTCGGTGCATCGCAAGTATGAAGCGGGCATCCTGGAAATCGGAAACATGAAAGCCAACCTCGAAAAAATGCGGGGAGATATCTACAGGTATATTAATGTACCGGCCGACCGCCAGAAGATGGCCCAGAGCATTAATGAGATCATGAGTTCCGTGACCAAATCCATGCAGACTTATAAAGATGGAAATATCGATGCTGAGGAAAAGAAGATCATTGCTGAATTCGATGCCGCCTGGCCCGACATGCAGCGCGGTTATAAGGCCGTGATGAAAGCAGCGGATGAAGGGAAAAATGATGAAGTTAAAAGTCTGCTGGATGCCGGAAACTACGTGTTCGCGGCCAGAGTGAAAACATTTGCCGCGATCAGTAACCTCAATAGTGTCAGTAATAACGATGCGGACATAAAGGAAGCTATCAGCAAAAGCGCAGGTTTTTCGGGTGCCATGCTCATCATATCAGGTATCGCGATAGCCGTGATTATAGGCTTAGTCATCGTCATGACTCTATCCATTACCCAACCCTTGAAAAAAGGAGTGCTGATGATGGAGGAATTGAAACGGGGCCACCTTTCCAGACGGCTGGGTATTAAACGGAAGGATGAGATAGGTCTGCTGGCCAATGCCATGGATGAGTTTGCCGAGCATCTTCAGCAAAATGTCATATCCAACATGCAGCAGATATCCGAAGGCAATATCAATATTGAACCTGCCATAATCGATGACAGCGATGAGATCGGACCGGCGTTGAAAAAAATGGTGGAGACGATCAAGAATCTGGTCAACGAAGTGAATATGTTAACCGGAACAGCCATGGACGGCAAACTTGATGTCAGAGGCAATGCCGGAAAGTTTAATGGAGCCTATCAGGATATTGTAACCGGCGTCAATAAAACGATAGACGCGATGGTTGGACCGATCAATGAAGCTTCGGAGGCATTGGAGAAGATCGCCGGCAAGGATATGACGGCACGGATGATGGGTGCTTACCAGGGCGATTTTGCAAAGATCAAAGAATCTCTCAATCTGGCGGTGGAGAATCTGGACAAAGCTCTGCATCAGGTGGCCATCGGTGCGGACCAGGTGGCATCGGCGAGCGTTCAGGTGAGCACCGGCGGGCAGTCGTTATCGCAGGGCGCCAGCGAGCAGGCCAGTTCATTAGAAGAGGTTTCCAGCAGTTTGCAGGAGATGTCATCCATGACCAAGCAGAATGCGCTCAACGCCAGGGAGGCCAAGGGAGTAGCGGATCAGGCCCGGGGCAGCGCGGACAAAGGCGTGGAGAGCATGAACCGGATGTCTTTAGCTATCAACCAGATTAAAACCTCATCAGATGCCACGGCGAAGATAGTCAAGACCATAGATGAGATTGCGTTCCAGACGAATTTACTGGCTCTCAACGCCGCAGTGGAAGCGGCGCGCGCGGGGGATGCCGGCAAGGGATTTGCGGTTGTGGCGGAAGAAGTCAGGAACCTGGCCATGCGGAGCGCGGAAGCGGCGAAGAACACAGCCAATCTGATAGAAGAAGCAGTCAAGAACTCGGATAATGGAGTCCATATCAATGCGGAGGTATTGAAGAACTTCCAGGAAATTACCGAACGGACCAATAAAGTCAGTCAGGTGGTGGCGGAGATAGCCGCGGCGTCCGAGCAGCAGGATCAGGGAATCAGCCAAGTCAACAAGGCGGTGGAACAGATGAATCAGTTGACGCAGCAGAACGCGGCCAACGCCGAAGAATCGGCCAGCGCCGCTCAGGAGATGTCTTCGCAGTCAGAGGAGATGCGGAGCATGGTGGCAGGATTCAAACTGACAGCCTCCGGCGATTTTAATCAAAACTTGCGGAGCGGCGGCCCATCCGGGCATCGACTTCAGAACACAGGGATGCCGGGCGGGAGCAGCGGCGCATCCGGCTTTCAACCCGATCCTCGCAAGGTCATCCCTTTGGATGACAGGGACCACGAAGTGTTGGAAACATTCTAATCCTGTTTCTTAAGTTCGGTGATACAGGCATGGAAATTGAGAACAAGCGCTGATGAGCACGAAATTATTTTTATGGCATGACCGGAAACGGAATAAGCGGAATAATATAGAGCAGGGCCGAATCCGACGGCGCAAAATCACAACGGGTAACAAGACCAGCAATACAAAGGATGGAGATTATGTTTAAAATGATTAATAATGTCAAATTAGGCGTTAAGATCATAGGCTGCTTTGCAGTGATCTTTGTATTTGTGACGGCGATGATGGTTGGCAGCGCTAAAGTGAGGATGGCCGCTGTGCGTGGTATGGATTCGATGCACAGGCAGTATATGGTGGATGTGAAGAATATTGTAAATCTTAAGGCCGGGCTTTGGAAAACGAAGGAATATCTTTATCATTATATTGCCGTGCCTTCAGCCCGCAGTAATACTCTCCAGAATATTAAGCAGGAAACAAATTCAATAGACCAAATTGTTCAGACCTATAAAGGTAAAAAAATAACTGATGAAGAAAAGAAGCTTCTCACTGATTTCGAAGCGGCATGGCCGGAAATGCAGCGCGGTTATAAAGAAATAATGAAGGCGGCGGATGAAAGTAAAAATGATGAGATTGGTCGTCTGCTGGCCGATGGAAGCTATATGATCGAAGCTCAGAAGAAAATCATGGCGGCGGTGGGTAACCTTAATGATTATAACGCCAGGCGAAATGAAGACGCTATCAATGCGGCCATCAAAGCCACCGGGGGGTGGTCGGGTAAGCTATGGTTCTTATCATTTTTGGGCGCGGCGCTTTTAATAGGTATGGCGATCATGCTGACCGTATCCATCACCAATCCGCTGAAGAAGGGAATGGTGATGATGCAGGAACTGAGCCGGGGCCACCTTTCCCAGCGGATGGGCTTTGAACGGAAAGATGAGATAGGGGGATTGGCCAATGCCATGGATCGGTTTGCCGATCATCTTCAGAAAAATGTGGTATTCAGTATGCAGCAGATATCCGAAGGTAATATTGATATTACGCCGGCTGTCATAGACGACAAGGATGAGATCGGCCCGGCGCTTAATAAAATGATTAAAGCCATCGGCTCCATGAGCGATGAGATCAAAAGATGCTGTGTTGCCGCGCTTGCCGGCGATCTTATCAATAGAGCCGATATAAACCCTTATCACGGAAAGTTTCAGAAAATCGTCAAAGGATTCAATGATACTTTGGATGCGGTGATGGCGCCGCTCAATGAAGCGTCGCTGGTTTTAGTAAAACTGGCTCACAAGGACTTGTCTGAGCGGATCAAGGGCGACTATAAAGGGTATTACGACGAAGTGAAAAGAACGATCAATGCGGTTGCGGATAAACTGGATAAGGCCCTGCAGCAGGTGGCGATAGGCGCGGACCAGGTCGCTTTGGCCAGTGCACAGGTCAGCGTCGGCGGCCAGTCGTTGTCGCAGGGGGCCAGTGAACAGGCCAGTTCGCTTGAGGAGATCTCCAGCAGTCTGCAGGAGATGTCCTCCATGATCAAGCAAAACACGCTCAATGCCAGGGAGGCTAAAGGTGTGGCTGAAGAGGCCCGGGGCAGCGCCGACAAGGGAGTGGATAGCATGGACCGGATGTCCTCGGCCATCAATAAGATCAAATCGTCGTCAGACGCCACGGCCAAGATCGTGAAGACTATAGACGAGATCGCGTTCCAGACGAATCTTCTGGCTTTGAATGCCGCAGTGGAAGCGGCCCGGGCCGGAGACGCCGGCAAAGGATTTGCGGTGGTGGCCGAGGAGGTCAGGAACCTGGCCATGCGCAGCGCCGAGGCGGCCAAGAACACTTCCAATTTAATCGAGGACGCGGTAAAAAATTCGGAGAACGGCGTAGCCATTAATTCCGAGGTTTTAAAGAACTTTCAGGAGATTGTCGAGAAGACCAACAAGGTCAGTCAGGTTGTGCAGGAGATCGCGGCGGCTTCCGAGCAACAGGATCAGGGCATCAGCCAATTGAACAAAGCCGTGGAGCAATTGAACTTGGTGACCCAGCAGAACGCGGCTAACGCCGAGGAATCAGCCAGTGCGGCCGAGGAGATGTCCTCGCAGTCCGAAGAGATGCGGAGTATGATAGCCAGCTTTAAGCTAACCGGCGCAGGCAGTATACAATCGGGCGGCCCGTCGGGACATTTGCTGCAAAATGTGGGTCTGCAAAGGAAAGGTGGAAAGGCTGCGGCAGGCCTTCAGCCGGATCCTCATAAAGTTATTCCTCTGGATGACCGGGATCACGAAGTGTTGGAGAAATTCTAACGGGGGTTTTCCTGTCCGGCGGAATCCACATGAAGGGATAATATTAAGTCCGATTCCCTCTTTCCCAACAGGGTGAGAATGAGACAATAAAAAATTGACAATAAAAAGTATGACGGATTCAGAATTAAAAAATCTTTCGACGGATTATTATTCCTTAAAACTTTCTTCTTCGCAGTTTGATAAGATCAGCAGACTCGTCTACCAGGTTTCGGGGATCGACCTGCATGAGGGCAAGGAAGAACTGGTCAAGGCCCGGCTTTTAAAACGGCTCAGGCACTTGAGGATTTCCGATTTTGATCGTTACGTTAAATATCTGGCCAATGACAAAAGCGGAAAAGAGATTATCGCCATGGTGGACGTTCTGACCACCAACAAGACAAATTTTTTCAGAGAATCAGAGCATCTGGATTTTTTACGGGATGAAATTATTCCCGGATTACCCAAAGGTCCGGTCAGGATATGGAGCGCCGGCTGCTCCTCCGGTGAGGAACCCTATTCCATCGCGATTGTTTTGTGCGAGTGCATACCCGACATCGGCAAACGGGACGTCAGGATACTGGCTACCGACATCTCGGATCGCATGATGGAGCGGGCCCGCCAGGGTTTGTATGATGAAGAAACGCTCAAGCCGGTGGCGCCGCAGTTGAGGCTTAAATATTTTAATAATGTTGCGGCCGGGACTGGCCGCAAATACCGCGTGGTTCCCCATCTTCAATCCATGGTCCATTTTGCCAAGCTTAATCTAATGGAGGAGTGGCCGATGAGCGGGTTGTTTGATGTCATCTTCTGCCGCAATGTCATGATATACTTTGACAAACCGACCCAGGAGAATCTGGTCAGGCGGTTCTGGTCCATGCTGCGGGAAGGCGGTTACCTGTTGGTGGGTCACTCGGAGAGCCTGACGTTTTTGAACCACGATTACCGCTATCTGAAGCCGGCCGTATACCAGAAGATTAAACCTGCGGGCGCGGTCCATAAAAAACCGGTCGAGGCCAAAAGGAAGTAACAGCTTATGGTTTACACAATAGGCGTGGCTGATCTAAAAATATCCGGGGATGTTACGGACGTATTGATTACATACGCTTTGGGAAGCTGCCTGGGGATAACGGTTTACGATATCAAACTGAAAAGGGCGGGTCTGTTGCACTGTATGCTGCCGGATTCCAACCTCGACCGAAACAAGGCGGCCGGAAATCCCTTCCTTTACGTGGATAGCGGAATGAAAACGATGCTGGATGATTTTTACCGGAGAGGTTCCCGTAAACATGATTTGCTGATCCGGGTGGCCGGAGGATCCAGCTCGAAAGTGAATGAAGAAGAAGACTTTTTTCAAATCGGACGCCGCAATTTTGTAAGTCTGCGCAAATATTTATGGGATGAAGGTTTGATGCTTAAGGCCTATGACGTGGGAGGCTACAGCTCGCGCACCGTGACCCTGGAAGTGGGAAACGGCAAGATGCTCATTAAATCAAAAGGCTCTCTTAAGGAATTGTAAGCAATGGCTGCTTTGAAAGAAAGCAGGCAAAAGCATAAGATATAAAAATAAGGAGGCTGTAATATGGCTTTAAATATTCTCGTGGTCGACGATAGCTCGGTGATGCGCTCGATCATCATAAAAACCCTGAAACTGACCGACCTGCCTCTGGGGGATATCTGGGAGGCGGAAAACGGAGAGGAAGGTCTGCGTCTTTTGCAGGAAAAATGGATAGATCTGGCGCTGGTTGATATCCATATGCCGGTGATGGACGGAGAGGAAATGATCCGGCGTCTCAGGAAAAAAGACCAGTATGAAAATCTGCCGGTGATCGTCATCAGCTCCGAGAGCGATCCGTGCAAGATAGAAATGATGCTCAAACAGGGCGCAACCTTTATCCACAAACCCTTTAAGCCGGAAATTTTGAAGGAAGTCATAATAGACATTACGGGGGTAAACTATGAAGACAAAGATTGAGAAGGCCCTCGAAGAGGCCACGATCAGCACTTTTGAAGACATCTGCTTTATGTATCCGGTGCCGGAACTGAAGGATATTCAGAAAAATCTAAAACTGGAAGCTGCGGCCGAGGTAAAATACCGGGGTGAGTTTACGGGTAAGCTGCTGATTGAGACCCGGGGTGGTTTGTTCTCAGCCATCGCCGCCAATATTTTAAGCAATGATTCTCCGGGTTCCAGGCAGAAAAAGGATGCCCTGGGGGAAATTGCCAATATCATCTGCGGAAATATTGTGCCCTATCTGGGCCTGGGTGGACGGGGATATAAAATTGAAAGCCCCAAATCTTTAAACAAAGATGAACTGCTAAAGCAGAAAAGCCAGGCCAAACCTCTGGCGAAGGTTACTTTGAATTTTAATCAGGGGCGAGTCGACGTTAAATTCTTTGTAGACGACAATTCCGCCGCCAAGGAGAAAAAAGGGTGATCAAGGTTTTGGTAGTCGACGATTCGGCTCTGGTTCGCAAGTTGCTGACTGAAGAACTTTCCCGCTATAGTGATATTGAAGTGGTAGGAGGCGCTATTGATCCCTACGTGGCCCGCGACAAAATAGTCCGGCTTAAGCCCGATGTGATCACTCTGGATCTGGAAATGCCGCGGATGGACGGACTTTCATTTTTATCTAAGCTGATGAAATTCCACCCGCTGCCGGTGGTTGTGGTCAGTTCTTTAACGCCCAGCAACAGCCAAAACGCCATCAGGGCTCTGGAACTGGGGGCGGTGGAAGTGATTTGTAAGCCGGGATCAAGCTTGTCGGTCCCGGATATTTCGCAGAGCCTGGTCAAAGCCATTCGAACGGCAGCGCGGGCCAAAGTAGCGAAAACGCAAGTGCTGGAGACAGTGGATAAAGAAGTCACCCCCGGATATAAAATTCAGCTTAAGACCACCCACAAGGTGATAGCCGTCGGGGCTTCCACCGGCGGGACAATAGCCATAGAAAATCTTCTGACCCGGATGCCCATGAATATTCCCGGGATCGTCGTCGTTCAACATATGCCGGAATATTTCACGGCCAGTTTCGCCAATCGTTTGAATACGGTCTGCAAGATCGAAGTGCGGGAAGCCCAGGACGGCGATACCTTGAACCCGGGACTGGCCCTGATCGCTCCCGGCGGGCGCCACATGCTGTTAGAACGCAGCGGAGCTTTTTATCAGGTCAGGATCAAAGGCGGACCCATGGTTCATCATCAAAGGCCCAGTGTGGACGTGCTGTTCCATTCGGTTGCCAAACACGCAGGAATCAACGCCATGGGAGTGCTGCTGACCGGAATGGGATCAGACGGCGCGGACGGACTTTTGGCAATGAGACAAAACAAAGCTTATACCATAGCCCAGGATGAAGCCAGTTCAGTGGTCTACGGAATGCCTGGGGAGGCAGTGAAACTGGGGGCCGCCTGCGAGATCTTACCGCTCAACGAGATTTCCGATCATATCATAAAACGGTTATCCGGGGAAGAAAAAGGTAAAGAATAGAAATCGCGGTTTCATGATCAAACTTTTTTATGTAAAAAGAAACGCCAGCTCGATGAAATCACGCCGGCTTCGTACTACGAAGTCAAATCTCTCCTGATGAGAAATCTGCTCACCGAATGAACGGTTAACCCGCCCTCTTTCAGCCCAATCTTTTTAAAAATGATCATTTATATCCATATGACGTTCAGCTTACTTTTTATCAATCTTCATAAGCTGCCGGTGTACGATAAATAAAATTCAATCCGATTCCCGTTTATATTATGGGTTGACTTGGAGATATATTTGTTGTACGAAAATATCGATACTTGATAAGGGCAAACCGCCTGAAAAGACGGGACGCAAAGTTACTGACCTAAGTCTTAAGAGGAGATAAGGTGGCAGAACTGCCGGGCAACATCGTAAGATCCGTTCAGCAGTCCTGCCATCATACAAAATAACAAATTTAAGAATATAGACTGAGTATATCATCTGATTTTTCGGCCGGTATCGTTCGGGAGAAAAGACATTTTTAAAGATAAACCTATCAGTCTGAAGCGACCGGCCACATCATGATCGAATTCAATTCTAAAACTTTCCGGAATTACATAATTCTAAAAATCAATTTTCCGGCGGGCAGATGACCGAATGGCCCGGCAGCCATTAAGCATATACAAGTAACACCTATGAAATATATGAGGAGCAAAAAGCATGAACAACGCAACAGCAGTTAAGGAAAATCAGTCCATCAAAGTTGATTCCCGGGCGGGTAAATACCTGACGTTTTTCCTGGCCAGTGAGGAATACGGGGTGGAGATCCTCAAGGTTCAGGAGATCATCGGCCGGATGCCGATAACGCCTGTTCCGCTGACTTCCAGATACATCCGTGGAGTCATCAACCTTCGGGGAAAGATCCATCCCATCATGGACCTCAATGTAAAGTTCGGTATGGATGAGACCCGGGTCACGGACGAGACCTGCATCATCGTCATCAAGACCTCCAGTTTGATGATGGGGATTTTGGTGGACAAGGTTTCAGAAGTGGTGAATGTGGCATCGGGGGATATCGAAGACACTCCGTCTTTCGGGCCGGACGTGTATACGGAGTATCTTTTAGGAGTGGGCAAGACCGGGGGGCGGATCCGCCTGCTCCTGGATATCGAAAAAGTGATCACGGCCTCGGACGTCATCAACCTGAAAAAAGCCGCCGACAGAGAAAACAAAGAGAACAGTGACTCATCAAAAGAAGCAAAAACTAAAATTATAAAGTAGAAAACAATGAAAAGGAGTGGAAAGATGTTTAACAATATCAAGGTAGGCACCAAGCTTATCGGGAGCTTTTTTGCAGTAGTGGTCATTTTGGCAGCAGTCGCCATGATCGGTTACACCAATATAAAGTCAATAGCAGCTCGGGGCGATGTGATGTACAAACAAAATACCGCGGCCATTGAGGAGATGGGAGCTATCAATGCCAGCCTTGAAAAAATGCGGGGAGATATCTACCGGTATTTTGACGTACCGGCCGATCGACAGAAAATGACTCAAAGCATGAACGAGACCATCAGGTTTGTGAACGAGACGATGCGCATTTATAAAAGTAGAGATATCGGCGCAGACGAGAAGAAGATAATCGCTGATTTTGAAGCTGCTTGGCCGGAAATGCAGCGCGGTTATAGGGAAGGAATGAAGGCGAAGGATGAAGGCAAAGATGATGAGGTAAACCGGTTACTGGGTTTTGGAAGCTATGCAGTTCAAGGCAGAGTGAAAACACTGGCTGCTGTCCGTGACCTCAATGAAATCAATCGCAAGAATGCCGAAGAGGCAAACAAAGCCAATAGCTCTGCGGCCTCTATAGCTTCGACCGCCGTATTTATAGCCACGATATTCGCTGTAACGATGGCCTTGGTGCTGGGGCTGATCCTTACCGTGTCCATCACAAAGCCGCTGAAAAAGGGCGTAGAGATGATACAGGAAATGGGTAAGGGGCATCTGTCCAATCGTCTAAATCTTTCCAGAAAAGACGAGATTGGAGTATTGGCCAAGGAGATGGATCAGTTTGCGGAAAACCTTCAAAAATATGTAGTAAAAGGAATGCAGCAAATATCGGAAGGCGACATCAATATCGAAACCCCGGTAATGGATGACAGGGATGAGATAGGACCGGCATTGAAAAAGATGGTGGAAACCATCAACAACCTGGTCAAAGAAATGAATGTGTTGACCAGGAGCGCCATGGACGGCAAACTGAATGTCAGAGGTAATGCCACCGCATTCAGCGGAGCCTATCAGGATATCGTGGCCGGCGTCAATAACACGCTGGATGCGGTGTCTAAACCGATCATTGATGCTATGAAAATATTGGAAAAAGTGGCCAACAAGGATCTGTCCATTCGGATGAACAGCGATTACAAGGGTGATTACGCCAGGATCAAAGAATCCCTCAATCTGGCAACGGAGAATCTGGACAAAGCTCTGCGGCAGGTGGCCATCGGCGCCGAGCAGGTGGCCTCGGCCAGCGTTCAGGTAAGCACCGGCGGACAGTCCCTGTCTCAGGGGGCCAGCGAGCAGGCCAGTTCTCTTGAGGAAGTGTCCAGCAGTCTGCAGGAAATATCCTCCATGACCAAGCAGAACGCCCTAAACGCCAGGGAGGCCAAGGGGGTAGCCGATCAGGCCCGGGGTAGCGCTGACAAGGGCGTGGATAGCATGGACCGGATGTCCTCGGCCATCAATAAGATCAAATCATCGTCAGACGCCACGGCCAAGATCGTGAAGACCATAGACGAGATCGCGTTCCAGACGAATCTTTTGGCTCTGAATGCCGCAGTGGAAGCGGCTCGGGCCGGGGATGCCGGCAAAGGATTCGCGGTGGTGGCCGAGGAGGTCAGGAACCTGGCCATGCGCAGCGCCGAGGCGGCCAAGAACACGTCCAATTTAATCGAGGAAGCGGTGAAAAATTCGGAGAACGGTGTAGCCATTAATTCCGAGGTTTTAAAGAACTTTCAGGAGATTGTCGAGAAGACCAGCAAGGTCAGTCAGGTCGTGCAGGAGATCGCGGCGGCTTCCGATCAGCAGGATCATGGAATCAACCAGTTGAACAAAGCGGTGGAGCAGTTAAACCAGGTGACCCAGCAGAACGCGGCTAACGCCGAGGAATCGGCCAGCGCGGCTGAAGAGATGTCCTCGCAGTCTGAAGAGATGCGCAGCATGGTGGCCAGTTTCAAACTGACAGCCTCCGGCGAGTTTAACCAGGGTCTGTTGTCCGGCAGCCAATCAAGTCATTCGCCGCATAACCCGGTTTCAGGGAAAAAAGGCGGCAAGGCGATATCCGGTCTCCAGCCTGATCCCCGCAAGGTGATACCGTTGGATGACAGTGACCGCAGCATATTAAATACATTCTAAACTTTTCAGCGGATTATATTTGAAGGTCCCTTTCTCTCCTTTTTCACGGGGAGAGAAAGGGATGATTTAAAGCCGATCATCAAACGAGATGAATTCAGAATTAAAAAATATTTCGGCGGATTATTGTTTCTTATCCATTCCGCCTTAGAATTTGTATTATGGCTGTTCCAGCCATTTGGCCAGAAGCTTTGTTTCCTTTGCTTCCCATTGCGGGGAAAAACGAATTTGCAAAAAAGATTCGTAAAGGCTGTCCATTGTTTTTGCCGCGTTTTCAATAAGGTAAATTCTTTCCAGAAGGTTCCCCGAAGGGTCTTCCTGCGTTTCCTGCCAGTCCGGTGCGGGCATTTTTAGAGATTGAAAATGGAAAGAATCCGCTTTGAAAGTAAATTCCCACTCGTTTTGATCGTGTATCAGTTTGATTCCCGCTTCTTTAACTTTTTTCCCCCGGCGAATGGCCTCTTTGCCTTCTTGGAGTTCGGCATGAATTCCGTGACAGACAACGCCCTGGGAATATTCACCCTCTCCGGCTTCCAGAACAATCCTTTTTAAAAAATGAAGCTCGACTTCTTCTTTGTTTTGAAACGCTATCCGGCCGTTGCGTTCTTCCGATTTAAACCAGAGCCAGGTTAAAAATTCGCGGCCGATTAAAGAGGCGGCTTCCATGGATTCAGGTGATTTTGTTATCAGATTATTTTCCTGCGGCAAAAAACGCCTCAGGTTCAGCGAAAAAGATTTTTTGAACAAATCGACAAAATCGTCAGCGACTTTGTCGGTGAGTGAAGAAAAGTAAATAGTGTTTTTGCTCACAGACCAGCAGACATCGTAAAAAGAAGGTATGGCGTCGAGCTTGGTTAGAAGTTCTAATTGAACCTTGTCTTTAATGGCTGAGGACATGGACTTGTTTATTCTTTTTTGACCGCTTTCCGCAAGAAATCGTCTTTCTTCTTCCATTAATTTGATCTTCATCAGTTTCGGTGAGATCAACTTGCGGTCAATGCGCAGAGAAAAGATGAGGAAATCACCCAGAGCGTAATTGGCATTTTTGAAATCGGTATCCAGTACATCGTTGAGCGATACCCATCCCAGCCGTTTTTCTTCGGTTGATTTGACTGTATCCTTAAAGGAATTGGCTGTGATCCGGCTGTTGATAAAATTTAAAAAGGCCTGCGGTAACTGGCCTTCCACATGAAAACGCGAAAAAGTAAAACTGCCTTTGAGTAAACCCATGATGAACACCTCTGTAAGGCTGCACGATATAGTATGCCGATCTGAATGTGTCAAGAATTTATATTGGAGAATTGCTCTGAAAATTCAATCATCTGATAAATGTATTCGAGAAGTATTTATCCGTAGACAGCTGTTTTTTTTTGTGTTACTGAATTCCATATTTTGAGGTTTAAGTTAATGAAACTAAAAAGAATAGGCATTGTTGCCAACATTGAAAAAGAAAAAATGGCCGACCACGTTAAATCATTAAAAAAGTGGCTGGAAGAAAAGGGTCTGGAAGTCTTTCTGGGAACGGAAATTTCCCAAAAAATTGCTCTTGGCGGCGGACTGAAATGGAATGACCTGGCGCGAAAATCACAACTGGTTGTTGCTTTGGGCGGCGACGGCACCATGCTGCGAACGGCGCGTTACGTGGCCGAGTACAAAGTCCCCATTCTCGGAATTAATATGGGCGGCCTGGGTTATCTTACCGAAGTCAATTTGAACGAAATGCACTCGACGCTGGAATTGGTTATCCAGGGAAAATTCACAGCGGAAAAAAGAATGATGCTGAATGTAAGCCTTAAACATGGAAAAACCGTTACCAATGTCGGCGATGTTTTAAACGATGTCGTCATCAATCGCGGCAGTTTGTCCCGCATGAATGAGCTGGAAATGGAGGTTAACGGCAAATATCTGACCACTTATAAAGGAGACGGCCTCATTGTTTCCACCCCCACGGGGTCCACGGCCTATTCGCTTTCCGCGGGAGGGCCCATTGTTTTTCCGGGGAAAGATTTGATTATTATTAACCCCATTTGTCCCCATACCCTGACGAACCGTCCGATCATATTTTCCGAAGATTCGAATCTGAAAATAACCCTCTGGTCCAAGGATAACGGCGCTGTGTTAACTTTGGATGGACAGGAAACCTACAGGATGACGTCCGGCGATGTCGTGACGGTAAAGAAATCGAAACAAGTAACCATGCTGATTATTTCCCCCTACCGCAGTCATGCGGAAATCCTGCGTTCCAAGCTGGGCTGGGGCGATTTACCTCCGGGAGCTAAAAAAAAGAAAAATGCTTAATGAATTGAGCATTAAAAATTTTGCCATCATTGATGAACTCCATGTTTCTTTTGGTGAAGGCCTGAATGTTATTTCCGGCGAAACCGGCGCGGGAAAATCAATCATTATCGGCGCGGTTAGTCTGCTGCTGGGCGATAGAGCGACAGCCGACATGATCAGAACTCAAGCCGATACGGCAACGGTGGAGGCCCTCTTTGATATCTCCGCAAATCAGCCATTACAGGATAAAATAGCCGCGATGGGCTTTTCGGCGGCGGATGAATTGCTTATTCGCCGCGTGATTTCGCATGCGGGTAAAAATAAAGCGTTTATCAACGGGCAAATGGCGACTCTGTCCAATTTAGCAGCCGTCAGCGAATTGCTGATTAATATCTGCGGTCAGCATGAGCACCAGGTAATTCTTAACGCCGAAAACCATATCGACATTCTGGATGAATTTGGCGGCTGCCTGGCGGCCAGATCCGATTATGCGGAAATTTATGATCAATACCAGCAGATCAGAACTCAGATAGAAAAATTAAAAAATTTAAGTCAAAGCCGGGAAGAAAAAGCCGATTTGTTTAAATTTCAGTTAAAAGAAATTCAGGATGTTAATCCGCAACCGTCGGAAGATGCGTTGCTGGCCGATGAAAAAAAGATTTTAGTTAATGTTCAAAAACTGTCCGGATGGGCGGGGAATGCCTATGATTTGCTTTACGGCGAAAAGGATTCCGCCATTGTCAAAATAAAGGATGTTCAGAATCAGATAAAAGAAATAAGAAAAATAGATACGAATTTACACATTGCCGAAGCGGATATCGAGAGCAGTTTTATTACGCTTCAGGAAGCGGCGCTGCAACTGCGTGATTACGGCAAAAATCTTTTTTTCGATTCCGGGCGGCTCGCGGTGATCGATGAACGGCTTGAGCAGTTAAACCGTCTCAAACGGAAGTACGGCGGTTCTTTGGAAGGTGTCCAGCACCGGAAACAGGAAATAGAGGAATACCTGAGAACCGTATTTTCCGTCGAAGAAGAATTGGAAAAACTGGCCCAGGAGGAAGAAAAAGTTAAAGATCGCTTACGGCAAAACGCGCTCAAACTCTCTCAAGTAAGAAGGCAGGCGGCGAAGAAATTACAGGATGCGGTGGACAAAGAAATACAGGCGCTCAATATGCCGCACGCATCTTTTTCTGTTCATTTTGCGAAAGGTGTTGATGACGCCGCTGAATCTTTTGGGCCGAAAGGAATTGACGAAATTGAATTTTATCTCACGGCGAATAAAGGCGAAGAGTCCAAACCCTTAAGCAAGGTGGCCTCCGGCGGGGAGTTGTCGAGAATCATTCTCGCCTTAAAAAATGTTTTATCGCGTACCGGTTCCGTGTCCTCAATCATTTTTGACGAGGTGGACAATGGTATCGGAGGGGCCGTGGCGGAGATTGTCGGCCGAAAGTTAAAAGAGGTGTCCGCCAACCATCAGGTGGTCTGTATTACGCATTTGCCGCAAATCGCCTGTTTCGGGGATAAACATATGTATGTTTCCAAAAAGGTTGTTAAAGGAAGAACCGTCACGTCTTTGGAAGAACTGGACAGCGAACAGAAAATTGAAGAGATCAGCCGCATGCTTGGCGGCGTCCATGTCACTCAAAAGACAAGGGAGCATGCCCGGGAGATGCTCCATCGTTCCAGATTGTAAAAATTCAGTAATGCAGGAGAAGGAAAATGCTGAGGAAAGCGCGCATCGATGATGTAAAAACTATTCACCGCATGATTAATTTGTCGTCGGGGAAGGGTGAGATGTTGCCGCGCTCTCTTATGGATATTTATAATTCTTTGCGGGATTTTTTTGTTTATTATCATGATGACGAATTGCAGGTTATCGGTATTTGCGCCATGAATATCATCTGGGAAAACCTTGCGGAAATTCGCTCTCTGTACGTGGATGAAAATTATCGCAAGCAAGGAATCGGCAGGGAACTTGTCGAAGCCTGTATTTCCGAAGCCATTACCCTGGGCCTCTTTAAGGTATTCACGCTGACATATAAGAAGGAATTTTTTATTCAATTAGGTTTCAAGGAAATTGACAGGAGTTTGCTGCCGGAAAAAATCTGGTCCGATTGTTTCCGCTGCTCCAAGTATCCTGATTATTGCGATGAAATAGCGATGATTGCGGAACTATGAGATGCCGGCGTAACCTTTATCTGTTCATTGTAATCGTTGCTTTTCTCAGCGGGTGCCTCCGCGCCGTTCCGAAAGCTTCTGTAAAACCTCACGAAACATTTACTCCCGTTTCCGCCGCTGATATTGATTTCCAGGATGATCTTGATCCTGAATCGCTGAAACCGGCGATTGATCGCAGCATTCATTATTATGAAAAAGCGGGGCGGGGTAAGGTTTACAGAATTGCGGACAGATTAATCAGCGCTCAGCAATTAAAGGAAACGCTGATCGCGTTTCGTTCCCTTCTGCCTGTAGCGGGCGACGGCGCTGATTGGAGAAAAAAAATTACCGCGGAATTTAACGTTTACCGTGTTGCCGGTCCGGATACCACGGGCAGTGTGCTTTTTACCGGTTATTATGAGCCGTTGCTGGAAGGATCCCTCCAACGCACCGAAAAATACAAGTATCCCCTTTATCGGACGCCGTCTGATTTGATAAAAAAAGAAAACAAGGTCGGTCTGATGAAGGACGGTAAATTTATTCCATACTATAGCCGCTATGAAATCGATGTCGATGGCGTTTTACGGGGAAAGAATCTGGAGCTTATCTGGGTGTCGGATCCCGTGGAATTGTTTTCCCTTCATATCCAGGGGTCCGGAAAAATTAAACTCGAAGATGGGACGATGCTGACCGTTGGTTACGCGCAAACCAATGGCCGGCCTTTTCGCAGTGTGACCAAATTCATGCTGGAAGGCGGCAAGATAAGCAGCAGCGAAGCGACTTATCGTCATGAGTTTTTAAGGGGGAAGAGCGATCAGGAAATTTATGATGTTTTAAGTCACAATGAAAGATACACGTTCTTTCGTTTTCTGGACAAGGACCCGGTCGGCTCTTTGGGCGAACCGGTGACTCCGGACAGATCAATAGCCACCGATCCGGAATATTTCCCGGAGGGAGCGCTGGCCTTTATCCGCTTGCGCAAACCGGTTTTTGATTCGGAAGGCAATGCAAAAGAAAGAATTGATTTCTCCCGGTTTGTGCTGAGTCAGGATAAAGGCAATGCCATTAAGGGCTCCGGCAGGGTCGATATCTTCTGCGGGTTTGGCACAAAAGCGGAATACACCGCAGGCACGCTCAAAGAAAAGGGAGAGTTGTATTTATTAATAAAAAAATAGAGGAATTCATTTGCCGGCGAATTCCATGTTCACTTTGCCAAACAACGAAAAAAGAGAATGGCTTCGCACTTTAACGGCGCCGCTCTTATCGATCTTTACTTTGATTTTTATAAAAGAACTTTCACCGAACATGTTGTTAATCAATTCCTGAAGCACTTTGTTTTTCGTGGCTTTTACTTTGATTTCGTCCGCAAGAACAATGGCCCCTTCCATTTTGCGGGCTGTCAACGAGGACGTTGTGGTGAAGAAAGGAAATTCCGCCTCTTCCTCTCCCAGTATAACGGCCAGAGCTGCTCCCGAGCACAGCGGATTAAAGTTTTTGAGTTTTACATTATATTCCTGCGTTTCAAACAGCCATCCCAGCCGGAGAGATCCTGTAAGCGTCTGATCAAGATTCGGGCCCCAATCTGAAACGTCATCACGGATGGAAAGAAGTGGTTTTTGAAGAGGCGAATCTGTTTGGGTAAAAATCCATGTTTCGCCATTAATCGGCTTGGAAAAAAAACCGTGATCCCTCTGCGTGTTTACACCTTCAACCCGGAGTTCCCGGGAATCATTTTCCCTGCCTGTTTGCAGAATCGTAATTGCGGAAGTTATCTGTCCCTGATGTTTGGGGATGGATGGTTGTTTTTTCCACTCCTCCGGAGGAAGGGTGCGCACGTCTTTTTCGGGGGGAATATTACGCACTCTTCGCTCATAGCTGTAGTCCAGAAACGGGTTGTTTCCCATGGTATCGTAGTCGGCAAGACGGGTATACATTTCTCCGGCATCGTTGATGACGAAGATCGTGGAAGCGCTGGCGGCAAGAGCTCGCGCTCTGAAACGGTTTTTCAACGGACCGCAAATCCGGTGGGAAAAATCAGCCGGTAACCAGGGATCGGCGTAAAGAATATTCAGGCCGTCTTCATTGAGGACATATAATGTTGTGACCCCATGTCCTATTACGGAAATCGGATGAAAATTGCCGTCAATGTCATTATAGCCGCCGGAAAAGGGACCTCGATGGGAGATGGACCAGTCACGGATGTTTTCGGGAAGCCGAAGTTTTTCAGAAAACGGTTTCCCCCATTTATTAATCCACTTACGTGTGCCCCATTTCATATAATATACATAACTATCGCTGCCGATGGCAATGAGGTTGTCACCATCGGCTGAAAGTTCAGCTATGGAGGCCGGGGAGTCAAACTTGCCTAAACCAAAAAGATGCCATGAAGAATCAGCCGGCAGCCCCGTTTCGCCGAGTAATTTCCATTGGGGAGAAGCCGCCTCTGGTGTTGCCTTCGGTCTGTACCAAAGCCTTCCCTCAAGGATTGAAACTTCAAATTCATGCGTAAAACTCCGGGTGGGACTCTTCAAGGGAATTCTTTCCGGAAGGTCAGAGGCAAACGCCGAAAGGGAAAACATGAACAAACACAAAACAAGAAATTTTCGCATGGCATCTCCTATTATCTTAGAGAACGTTTTAAGGCTTCAATTCCCTGCTCGCCTTCGAAAATCTGCGCCGGCTTGCCTTTGCCCTGCTTCATATACAAACGGACAAATTCAAGGTTCTGGCCTGCGTATCCGATTGAAGGATCAGGTTCTTTGTGGTCCAGCATATAAAGAGCGAGTTTTACGACTTCGCCGGCCGGCATGGTATCGCGCCCCGCTTTTCTGATCATTCCGGGTACGGGAGGATCAGGCTTCCGGATCGCTTCTTTTTGAATCAGAAAATTTATGTCCGGATGATAAGCCCGGTACAGAAGTTCCGTACAAACGAGTTTGTCATCAGTGAAGAAATCGAAATCAAAGTCATAAGGCCGGCCGTGATATTTAAGCGCCCGCCTGATAATACCGGCGATTTTTGCTTCCTGTTCCAGGGGAGAGAATTTAGGCCTGAACACTGCAATATAATCTTTCTGCGCAGCCTCTTCCAATGAATTAAACACCACACCGTCAGAAATCGCTTCCATCACAAGAGCCGGGCGATTGTCTTTTTCGGAACGATAATTTTGCAGAATATGTTCGGCAATCCAAGGGTCTTCGGCAAGAGTCGTCCCGTCAGGAAGTTTCATTTTTGACCATTCTTCCTTGGGACCCAGGTATAAAATCCCGTGCGGCCAGAAGCCTCCTAAGAAGGCATTGGAAAGAAAATAATCGGTGCGTTCAATGAGGATGTCGCCGGGTTTCAGACGGGACTTCATATCTTCCATTTGTTCGTCGGTAATGGCCGGAGAAGGATTGGAGAGTCTCGTGTCCCCAATCCAGGTGGCGACTCCCGCCGTCACGTGATAGAGCGGGAACTTCACGCTGTTCTTAATCCGCGCGTCCCAAAGCTCCTTGAGGGCCCGCGTGTAAGAGATTTGATGGAGTTCAAGCGATTGGCGATCGCGTCGAATCCGATCCGTCGCCTGAATCATTTGCGGGCTGAGCGGAGAATCTTTCATATCAATTTCAGAAACTTTTTCGTCCAGAAACCGCATGCCATGCAAAAAATGAAGGAGAGGAAGACTGAGCCTGCTCTTCAAAAGATCCCGGATAGCGCCGCCGGGAATCCTGGAGGATACGCGGCCTTCAAGGTTAAAGAATCCTGCCGGGACTTCCGCATCAAGTATCTTAAAGATCGAATTGCGATGATACCATGTCGTATTTAAAACATTGATCGTTGCGCGGCCTCCGACGACCGTATTTAAAAACCAGTCCAGATAGGTCCGGTAAACTTCGGAGGCTTCCGATAGAAGCAGCCGCGCTTCCGGACGATAAGGAAACCCGGAATCATTTTCGGCCAGTCTCCAGCGCGCCAGCGTATTTTCCAGTCTCTGAAAGGCCAGCATCACACGAAATTCGATAAAGCGCGCATCGACAAGCTCGGAGTTTGAAAAAAAGTTCTTTTCATCGGCACTTCTCATTCTTTCCAGAACCGTATCAATCAAATCATCAAGACGAATGATATCAAAACGAAGCTCATCATCGATGCCGGCTACTTTCTCAAAATCACGTTTGAGTGCCGCTTTCAGATTTTCAGGATCTTCTTTTTTGAACCAGGCTATCGAACGGCTTCGACTGAAATTATCGGCTAATAATTCCAGAATTTGATCATCGGAGATAAAGGAGGAAACATTTGATTCTCCGGATATGCTTTTAAGAATAATCACAAGACCGATATGTTCTTTATCGAAACTCAACGTCGGTACTTTTTGCTGCGACTCCGGAGCCGCAAAACTGATGTTAACCTCGAAGAAATCAAAGGCTGCCCTCCGGTAAGCTTCACGAACTTTTTCCAGTTGCCGCAGCAGCAGACGCTCTTCCCGGGCTCTGAGCCCCGGATTTCTCAAATCCATCTGCCCACGGGAAGAGAAAGAGATTTTAATCTCAATCGGCAGATGCCAATGGTTGCGCACAAAACGGCGAATCCTCTGGATCCCCTTGGAAACATGGTTTTCGGAATCCGGAATAAACAAATCAGCATCCTCTGCATTGCCCTCCTTGAGTTTTGCCGGATGGCTTTGTGAAGTGATGACTTCAACGGAAGGATCAAAGATTTTCAGGGAGGCGTCCTGATGATCGGAATATTCAACGGGGTTATTCGATAAATTGATTACCCGAAGCCCTGGAAGCTTTGGGAATCGGACTTGATCAAGAGTTTCCATCATGTTCTGGGAAACATCTAAACTCTGCAATTTGCCATTTTCAGAGGAGAAGGCGGATGGAAGCTGTTTGAGCTGATTTCTTGCCAGATCGACGATTTGAAGCGAAGGGTTTTGCAGGAAGATTCCTTCAGGCAGTTCTTTTAACTTGTTGTCGGAAAGAAAAACGGCTTCAAGTTTCGGGTTTCCTGAGAATGTGCCTGGAGCAATTGAAGATATTTTACAGCCGGAAAAATCAACGCGCTTTAAATTGGGAAGAACAGTAAACTCATTACCCAGAGAACTGAAAAGATTACCGGCAAGAATCAGGTTCTCCAAAGCGGTCAAATCCAGGAGCGTCGAAGCATCAAGACGGCTGAGTTTGTTTCCCTCAAGATCAAGAGTTTTGAGAGAATCAAGGCCGGCAAAATCTCCGGGCTTCAGCGAAGAAACTTCTTTTTCGATGATTTGAAGGTATCCGATATTCTTCAGCTCGGAGGCGCTTATCGCATGACATCGCACCTCGCGTTGTATGCCGGATGTAAATCGCAAAAAGGCTATTTCTTGTTGAATCGCGATCCTGACCTTTTCGGTGCGGTTGCAGATGGAAACGAAGTCTTGGGGAATGGTTTCATCAGCCGCAAAAACCGGAAGGGCCGAGAAAAACCAGATAGCGGTAATAAGGATTATGGAAGGGAAAGGTATTTTTTTTAGTCTACCAATCATAATGAATGGCAACATATCACAATAAAAAAATACGAATCAAGAAAATTATGATTATTCAATGTATTTTACCTTGACATATGATTTTGCAGGTTCTAAAAATTCTATTTTAAAAATGTTTGAAAGGAGGATTATGCTAAAAAAACTGTTACCGGTTCTTTTAATTATTTTTATCAGTTCGCTTACCATGGCGGCGGAAGTCAATCGTCCTTCGGAATGGGCAATTCCCATGCAATTGCCGGGGGTGCGTAATTTACATAAAATAAATGCCAACCTCTACAGAAGCGAACAGCCGTCAAGCCAGGGGATGATCAACTTAAAAAAAATGGGCATCAAAACCGTTATTAACCTTCGAGCCTTTCATTCCGATCAAGACGCGCTGAAGGGCACGGCGCTGCTGAATAAAGAATTAAGCGTGAAAACGTGGCACATCGAAGACGAGGACGTTATTAAAGTCTTAAAAATAATCAGACAGAAAGAAAACGGACCGTTTCTCATTCACTGCCAGCATGGAGCGGACAGAACCGGGCTGATGAGCGCGATGTATCGCATTGTGGAGCAGGGGTGGTCGAAAGACGAAGCCATAAAAGAAATGATTGAAGGCGGATACGGGTATCATGCGATTTGGTCGAATATCATTAACTATGTTAAGAATGCGGATATAGAAAAAATCAAAAAAGAAGTAGCGAAATAAAGTATCTATTTAGCTCTTCTACCAATGACCATCCGTATTGACTTGTTCAGTTCATTCCTGAACCAGATCATGCAAGGTTATCTCATCGGTGGCATAAAGAACAGCATTCTCCAATGCCTCTTCGCGGAAGCTGTGAATTTTCATATATTCCGGATTATTAACCATCTGCAGGAAGGCCTTGCGTGACGGATACTTAACCAGCATCAAGAGATCCCATGTTTCGGTGCCGGTTAAAAGTTCTTTCGGTTTGCTGAGCTGTAAAAGTTTTCCTCCGACCTCTTCTATAAACCGGCCGGCTTCTTTGATATAACGGACATAAGATTTTTTGCCGTCTTCTTTTTTGAACTTCAGAAGATTGAGCATCACGACAGGTTTGTCATTGGGATTTTTTATCATTTCCCGGAATTGATCTTTATTGATTTCTATCGTGTTCATATTGATTCTCCTTGTCCTGAATGAATTCGCTTTACGGGTGATGCTTTGAAGTCTCATGGATGAAGCAGCGGGGATCTTCCGCCAGATAGTCTCCGCTGTAGGCCAGAGCGCGTCCCCGGCAACCGCCGCAAACCGTCTTATAATTGCATTCGCCGCAAACGCCTTTTAACTTTTCTTCCCGGCGGCGTAAATTCTGAAATACCGGCGATTCCGAATAGATCTGCTGAAAGCTCATATTCCTGATGTTTCCGGCATTGATTTCCACAAAGGGGCATGGCCAGACGTCACCGTTGGCTTTAACGTAGACAAAGCCGCGTCCGGCCGCGCAGCCATGAAATACCTTGCCGGCAAGCTTAAGTCCGAGACCTTCTTTAATCCCTTTTTTCTCCAGGATGTATGGCCAGTACTGCGGCCCGGCCACCGGTTCGATAATCGTATTGGCATTTTTTTGTTTGCTGGAAATAAGTTCACATAAATTTTTGTTGGCGCTTTTCTTTAAAGTGGCTTTTTCAATTTTTTCTCCGCGGCCGACGGCGACCAGCTGATACATCAGCATGATGCCTGCGCCGCAATTGTCGGCAAAGTCAATAATCTCCGGCAGGTGCGGTATGTTGTATTCCATCGCCGTTGTGTTGATCTGCAGAAGGATGCCGGCTTTCTTTGTGGCTTCAATCGCGCGCCTCATCAGATCAAAGGACCCCGGCTTGTTTCTTACAAAATCATGTGTTTCAGCATTGGCGGCGTCAATGCTGATGGCATTGCAGACAACACCATGGTCCTTCAGTTTGAAGGCCATTTCTTCATCGATTAAGGTGCCGTTGGTGGCAACGATATTAGCCAGGCCGGCTTTTTGAGAATGCTTGAGCAATTCGAAAATATCCGGCCTGACCAGCGGTTCCCCGCCGGTATAGACCAGCGTCCTGAATTCGCTGACGGAAGCGATCATGTCAATGAGTCTTTTGCCTTCATCCGTCGTTAATTCGTCCGGGGCGGCTTTGCCGCTGACAGCGTGGCAATGGATACATCTCAAATTACAGGCTCCGGTAACTTCCCAGACCGGGTGTCCCGGGTAACCGATACAGCCCATCCCCCAGGCGCCGTTGGCCACGGGTATGGATCTGAAACCGTATTTAAATCCCCATCCGGGGAACTTCCGCCAGTTGTTGAGATAACCCATCAACAGGGAACTGCCCATCTGTTTGAGCAGGAGCGAAGGCGGATTATAAAAAGATTTTACTTTGTTTTTTGTGTGCATTAAATGTACGCCAGAATGTAAGACAGGGAAGTCCCCAGGTTGACGGCAATATTAAGGCCGCATAAAATTTTCAATTTTTCCCTGTTATTGTACTCGCCGCGCAACATCATGACCATAATGTACAGGGAAATAATCAGGAAAGGCAGATAAAAATATACAACTTTAAAGGGGATGCCCAGCAACGGTGATGCAAGCAGGGTGATCGAAGTCAATAAATTAAAGGCTACGTAAAGCAGCATCCCCTTTTGTTTTTCAATACGATAAAGAAGATTCTTTTTGCCGGTGGCCTTATCCGCTTCGTAATCGGGAAACTCATTGAGTAAAATTACATTAAATATCGACAGGCCGATGGGGATTGCCATCCAGTGGATAACCGGATGAAAGGCGCCGGTTTGTATGTAAAAGGCAGAAGCGACCGGCAGCCAACCGTAACAGAAGCCGATAAAAATTTCACCGACGCCTCTTTGCACCAGTCTGACCGGTTTGGTGGAATAAAAAAATCCGGAGAATGCTCCCAGACAGCCTAAGAGCAAGGTGTATTTTCCGGTCTTGAAAAAGAATTGCAGGATGATTCCAATCCCCCCGGCGATGATCAGCGTGACAATACTTGTCCAAAACGGGACCCCGGGTGAGATTTTCCCTTCCGGCAGCATTCTGGTGCCGCCGGCAAACGGGTTTTCGTGTAATCGGTTGGATATGACATCACCGTCATAATCAAAATATTCGCCGGAATGGTAGGTGGACAGCATAATCAGGATCACCCCGGATATGCCGAGAATAAAAACTTCAAGGCTGACGGCGGAATTGATTTTGAATGCCAGAATCGTTCCTAATACAAAAGGAAGAATGCCCACGGTATGAAAAGGCAGACGGGAGAGAGCGATCCAGTTTTTAATTTTCTCCATATTGGAATCTTTCATAATATACCTGAATTCATTGCGGCGGGTTATTAACATAAAGGTTTTTTTTTGTAAAGAAGCGAGAGTTCTGATGGAAATATTATAACCGGACGGAGCATCAAATTCCAAAACAAAACGTTGGAGGGAGAGGGATTCTTGAAGGCGAAAAATTATTAGCAAATATAAGAACATTATGGTGAAAATAATCATTTTTTTCTTGATTGTTAATCTTTCTTATGCTAGTCATAGCGCTAATTTAAAGGGTAAGACACCTTTCTAAGCCAGAAAACAAGCGGGTTTGAGCAGGTTGAATGAAATTTGTTTTTGAAAAGAACAGTATCCTGCTGTGCTTTTCCGGTAATGGTTATCGATTCAATTCGCTTGTTTAAAATCAGAAACTCTGGTTATGACCGTGGAAACGGTTGATAATAAAATTTTTTTAAATTTGATTTAAGGGAAGGGGGATTTTAGACAATGACAAAGGCAGAATTAATCGGAGTTATAGCAAAATCGGCAGATGTCACGAAAGACAAAGCAGCAAAGGCATTGGACGCTTACGAAACCGCGGTTGCCAAAGAGCTCAAGAAGAGCGGTAAACTTGTTCTTGTAGGATTTGGAACATTCTCGGTGGTAAAGAGAAAAGCAAGAGTAGGCAGGAATCCTCAGACCGGTAAAGCCATTAAGATTGCCGCGAAGAAAGTTGTAAAATTTAAGGCAGGCAAAGATCTGGCCGGTAAAGTAAAATAATAAATTATTTTTTAGTACAACTAAGGCCTCCGTATTTCTTAGCGTAATATGCCGGAGGCCTTAGTGCGTTTTAATCTTAAAGGAGTTATTGTTTTGGAACGAAAGAGAATTCTCAGTGGAATGAGACCGACTGGCAAGCTGCATCTGGGCAATTTACACGGCGCTTTAAAAAACTGGGTCGAGTTGCAGGAAAGCGGCAAATACGATTGTTTCTATTTTGTTGCCGACTGGCATGCCATTACCAGCGAATACAGTTCCACTGAAGGGATTAAGGATAACGCTGTAAATATGGTGATAGACTGGCTCAGCGTCGGTCTGGACCCGCAAAAGAGCACTCTCTTTGTGCAGTCGGCGGTTAAAGAACATGCCGAACTTTTTTTATTACTTTCCATGATTACGCCGCTGGCCTGGCTGGAGCGCAATCCTACCTACAAGGAAATGAAAACCGAACTGGCCAACAAGGATTTGTCCACCTTCGGTTTTTTGGGATATCCGGTGCTGCAGGCTGCCGATATTATCATGTACAAAGCTTATGGCGTGCCTGTCGGTGTTGATCAGCTTCCCCATGTTGAACTCACCCGAGAAATAGCCCGTCGTTTTAATTTCCTTTATAAAGAAATATTCCCGGTCCCGGAACCGCTTCTAACCAGCGTGCCCAAGTTGCTGGGAATTGACGGAAGAAAGATGAGTAAATCCTACGATAACTCTATTTACATTAGTGATCGCGGTAAAGTGCTGCAGCAGAAAATCAGTTCGATGTTTACCGATCCGCAGCGAATAAGAAAAAGCGATCCCGGCAATCCTGAAATATGCAATGTCTTCGCTTTTCACGGTTTGTATTCTCAACCGGAGAAGATAAAAGAAATTGATGCCGCCTGCCGAAAAGCGGAGATCGGGTGTACGGATTGTAAAAAAATGCTGGCCGGGCGGGTTGCCGAAGTATTAGGTCCTGTCCACGAAAGAATGGATTACTACGTAAGCCATATAGATGAAATTAACGGGATCATTAAAGAAGGCAACAAAAGAGCAACAGTGATAGCCCGTAAAACAATGGATGAAGTTCGTGCCGCGGTGAAAATCTGATTCCTTACAAGTTGATATTCGCCGGTTGTGCTTTTTAAATAAATTATGGATAATGAACAAACAACAGATTACGCCATTAAGCTGGATATCTTTGAAGGTCCGCTGGATCTGCTTTTATACCTGATCAAAAAGAACGAAATCGACATCTATAATATTCCCATAGCCCTTGTTACCGAACAATATCTTGAGTACCTCAAAATTATCAAAGAGCTTAATCTTGACCTGGCCGGAGAGTATCTGGTCATGGCTTCAACGCTTATTCATATAAAATCCAGGCTGCTCCTGCCTCCGCCCGAGGAGCCCGAGGAGGAAGAGGAAGATCCCCGTGCCGAACTGGTCCGGCAGCTTTTGGAGCACAAAACTTTCAAAGAAGCCGCGGAGAATCTGGGAAGCAGGCCTTTGCTGGAGAGAGATGTATTTACCCGTGCGGCAATTTTGCCGGAAGAGATGAAAGAGCCGGCCGGGGAAGAAGAGCTTGTTGAGGCGAGCGTTTTCGAGCTTATCGAGGCTTTTCATCGCATCGTTTCCCAGATGGATAAGAAAGAACTTATGGAAATTGATTTGGAAAAACTGTCTCTTACTGATATAATTAATGAAATTATGGATCGGCTAACCGTAACAAAAAATTTGAATTTTGAGGATTTGCTCGGCGGAAGAAATGACCGCCGGCGCATCATCTATACTTTCTTAGCCTTACTGGAATTGATTAAACTGAGAATGGTCAAAGCTTATCAAACTTCGATCTTTGGAGTAATCCGGATATTTCCGGCAGTGGAGTAGTAAATGGAAAAAATTAAGGCAGTAATAGAAGCTCTGATTTTTGCTTCCGACACGCCGTTGGCGCCGGAAAAAATCCACGTCATCCTTCCGGAAGTGGAGAAAACGGAAATAAAAGAAATCATCGATCAACTGGTATCGGAATATAATGAACGGCAGGGCGGTATTTGCCTGCAGGAAGTGGCCGGCGGCTTTCAATTCCGCACCACACCTGAAATTGCCCAGTGGGTAAAAAAACTCAAAAGCACAAAACCTCATTCCCTTTCCCCGCAGGCATTGGAAACTCTGGCGATTGTCGCTTATAAGCAGCCCATTGTTAAATCGGAGATTGAAGACATTCGCGGAGTGGACGTGGGTGGTCCTCTGAAAGGGCTTATGGAGAGAAAGCTTATTCGTATTGTCGGACGCAAGGATGTGCCTGGTAAACCGATTATTTACGGGACCACTAAAAAATTCCTGGAAGTATTCAATCTCAAAGACCTCACGGACTTGCCCAATATTCGTGAATTGAAAGAACTTCATCAGCAGCAGGAACTCCTGGATCCGGACCTCATGGAGCCTGAAGTTGTGGAACAGGAAGCCTTGGATACGGACCTCACAGGGGAAGCGGCAAAAGAAGAAGCCTGGGAAGAAGCAACAAAAGAAGCGGCCAAAGAAGAAGCTCGGGAAGAAGCAGCAAAAGCAGAAACGGCCAAAGAAGAAGTTATCGAAGAAGAAACAACGGAAGACATTTCCATTTTATGAAAGAACGTCTGCAGAAAATCATTGCGACGGCCGGGATTGCCTCGCGGCGTCACGCGGAAAAAATGATGACCGAAGGGCGCGTCAGCGTTAATCATGTTGTGGTCACCCAGTTGGGAGTTAAGGCTGATCCCGAAAAAGATATTATCCGTGTTGACGGTAAAACGATCTCTGTCGAACAAACGAAACATTATATCATGTTAAACAAGCCGGCCGGATTTGTTACGACACTTCATGATCCGCAGGGCCGGCCGACCGTTGTGGATTTGCTGGGCGATGTGCCGGAAAGGGTTTATCCTGTAGGGCGGCTGGATTATGACTCCCGGGGACTTTTGCTTTTGACTAATGATGGCGATTTTGCTCAGAAAATACAACATCCGCGTTTTGAAAAACCTAAAATATACCGGGTCAAAATTCAGGGGCGTTTGTCTAAAGAGGAAATAAAACAACTGGGAAAGGGCATTAAACTGGACAACGATGTTTTTAAGCCGGAAAACCTTAAAGTCGAGAAGATCAACGATAAAAGTACCTGGTTGCGGCTGACTCTGAGAGAAGGAAAAAATAGAATCATCCGGAGAGGATTTGAGGCTACCGGTCATAGAGTCGCCCATCTCCTGCGGGAAGCAATCGGAGATCTTACCGTGGGCAATTTGAAGGAAGGCATGTGGCGGCATTTAACCAAAAAAGAAATCAGCCAGTTGCAGGATAGCAGGGCAATTGAAAAGCTAAAATTTTCTTGACATTCGCCAAAAAATGAATAATAACCTTCAACATAGAGAGGTCAAACATATATTATCACCTGGCTATCATGGTTGTAATTAGTATTAAGGAGGATCTATGAACAAATCCGGTCTTATTGAAGCTTTGAGCAGTAAGTTAAACTTGACGGAAAAAAAGGCAATTGATGTTGTTAATCTTGTTTTTAAAGGCTTTACCGACGAGTTAAAGAAAAAAGGTCGTATTGAAATAAGAGGCTTCGGCAGCTTTGTCGTAAAAGAATACGGATCATATACGGGAAGAAACCCTAAAACCGGAACTAAAATCCAGGTTGAACCGAAGAAATTGCCCTTCTTTAAAGTGGGAAAAGAACTTAAAGTCAGAGTTGATAAAAAGAAATAACATTCACTGCCTGTTTCTGTAAAATATAAAAAAGGAGGCTTTATCCAAGCCTCCTTTTTATTGTCGTATCTCATTTCCAGATTGTAAATTAACCTAAATTGGCATTGACAAAATCCCAGTTAATCAGATTTTGAATCACAGCGGCAAGATAATCCGGCCTTCTGTTTTGATAATCCAGGTAATAAGCATGTTCCCATACATCCAGGGTTAAGAGCGGTTTTAGACCATGAGCAATAGGCGTATCGGCATTCGCTGTCTTTGTTATTTTTAACTGATCGCCGTCTAAAACCAGCCAGGCCCAGCCGCTGCCGAACTGAGTCATGCCGGCGTTTTTCAATTCTTCGGCAAACTTGTCGTAGGTTCCCCATACAGCGTTTATTTTGGCTGCAATTGTGCCTGTGGGAGTTCCTCCACCCGCTTTTTTCAGGCCCTGCCAGTAAAATGAATGATTCCAGACCTGTGCGGCATTGTTGAAGATGCCTGCTTTGGCTGAATCTTTTACAGCAATTTTAATAATTTCTTCTAACGATTTTTGCTCAAGATCGGTGCCGGCGATTAATTTGTTTAAATTATCCACATAAGCTTTGTGATGCTTGCCGTAGTGAAAATCCAGAGTATTGGCGCTGATGATCGGTGCTAACGCATCTTTCCCGTAAGGTAATTCCGGTAATGATATAGACATGTCCATTCTCCTTTCTTTATTTTCTTATAGTTTAGTTAGTGTTTTAAGTTTGTCAAACCTATATCGCATATTTTTAACCGCTATTTGAACTTTCAGGGATATGCCTCATCCTGTATTTGAGCCAGTTCATATAAAAGAAAGTGAAAATAGCGAAAATCAATGGGGGGATGGCAGCCTCCTGGTTAAATACGGTCAACGCTATACCACCGGCCAGTCCGCAGTCTTTCATCGTGCCCAGGAGAATAAAAAAAATAATTTTATTTTCCGGTATATGAAAATAAAATCCCGTTTTTCGGATTGCGAAGCAGAATAAAAAAGTACTGACAAAAGCGATTAAAGCGATAAAGGAAAGATCGGAAGACCAGTTTATGAGAAAATTTCTGCTGTTTGCCGTTATGGCGTAAAATACGATAAAGGAGCTGAAATCCATTGCCGCGTCTTCATATTTTTTAATAATATTGTCCCATTCTTTTTCTATGGCGACCCGGGATATTGCCAGCGGCAGAAAAATTAACCCTAATACCAGCACAATAATATTCCAATGGTTCAGATGGATATATTTGAGAAAACATAAACCCACTAAAGGTATAATCAGTAAGGCTCCTAAATAGGTTCCCGCCAGAGCGGTAAAGACATATTTTTTCTCAATACGCGATAAATTGCCCAGAAGTATGATTTCCAGTGAGGATGGCATGGCGGCAATCAGCACCATGCCCACCCAAAGCTCCTGTTTATGAATCAGCAGGACGCCGGCTAAAATAATGAAATTACCCAAAACAAGATAATTCATGATGTTGCTCTGAATAGATGAATACAAAAGAGAACCGGGATGACGGAAGAAACCGCGGGGAAATCTTAGCAAAGTAATGGTTATAATGACCATCAATGCCGGCAGGATCAGGGCCTTGCCGATCAGGAATCCCTGCGGGAATATGATACCGCAAATCAATGCAAACAGGAAAATTATGTTAGAGCGATAAAAAGCATAAGAGGAGAGAGTCATATTTTTTACCTCGTTAGAAAGTCTCTTTGCTTGCCCCCATACGAAACTTCGCTTCTATTGGAGTGAATGCTCCGTATGAGTCGTTCCGCTAGATGGTCAGAGCTCTTCTAACGGGGTTTACCTCCTGGAAGGCAGGATTTTTTTAGCTCCGAAAATAAACAGGAGAAATCCGATATTGCAAATTACTATAGTTCCTCCGGCCGGTAAATTCAATAAAAAAGCTGCAATAATGCCGCAAATCACTGATAATATTGAAAATAATACGGCGGCAACAATGGTCAATCTAAAACTCAAGGATAGCTGCAAAGCGGTTAGCGGGGGCAGAATCACCATGGCGGAGACGAGCATAATGCCGGCGACTTTCATGGCTAAAACAGCGGCTACCGCCGTCAGTAAAAACAGAATCGTATTAATTCTCTCTGTTTTCACTCCCATGGTCCGGGCCAGTTCTTCGTCGAAAGTTACGGCAAAAAGATCATCGTAGAAAATGATTACCGTGGCCGCGACGGTAAGAAACACAATGAAAGAAAGAAGCAGTTCAATCCGGGTAACGGTGAGAATATTGCCGAAAAGATAGCTGAATAAATCAAGATTGTAGCCATTGGATAAACTTGCCAGAATAATACCCGAAGCGATGCCGACGGAAGAAACAATGCCGATTGCCGCGTCTCCCTGGATACGCTTGGACTGCGTTAATTTCAGGATGGCGAGAGATGAAATCATGACCAGGGGCAGGGCGGCCAGCGTAATATAAAGAGGGCTGACGCCCAGCAGCATGACGAACGCGACACTGCCGAAGGTAATGTGAGCAAGTCCGTCGCCGATCAGCGAAAAACGGCGCAGGACAAGAAAAACTCCCAGTGTGGAAGAGACGGCGGCAATGAATAGGCCTGCCAGAAAAGCGCGTTGAACAAATTCGTAATTCAATATACCGGTCAATTCCATTAAATAGGGTTCTCCGTTTTTTCATGTTGATGGCAAATCACATGCTGGCTGGTTGAACCGAAAAATCCGGCCATATCCGGTGATGCGCAGAAATTTTCGAAGGTTCCGAAAAAGATTAACTTCTTGTCCAGATAAAGAAGATGGCGCGCGTATTGGCCTATAATGCCCGTGTCATGCGTAACAAGAACAATTGTCGTGCCTTTTTGGTGATTCATCTCATGGGTAAGAGAATAGAAAATATCTCTTGTTTCCGGATCAAGGGCTGTCGTCGGCTCATCGAAAATGAGCAAATCCGGCTGGCTGATCAGCGCGCGCGCCAGCATAATTCTCTGCTGTTCGCCGTAAGAGAGTTCTCCGATCAGGCGGGTGGAAAGATGCGCTATTCCCATGAGATCAAGAGTCCGTTTTAAAGTAACGGGGTTTCTTTTTTTCATCCCCAATTGAACAATCTCTTCGACAGTGCTGGGGAAGTGATTATTCAATGCGCTTATCCGTTGGGGTAAATAACCGATTCTGCTCCACTGATGAAAAGAAGTCAGCGGCCGGCCAAAAATATTGACGCATCCCTTTTGGGGCCGCAGAATGCCCAGGATGTTTTTAATGAGGGTGCTCTTACCGGATCCGTTGGGTCCGGCAATGCCCACATAATCGCCTTCTTTTACGGCAAAGGAAATATCACTGATCACTTCCAGACCGTTATAACAGAAGGTTAAATGATCAACATTGATTATGTCTTCGGACATCTCATTCCTTTCTTTAAGTTAATCAGATTATTCTCCATTAACGAAATAAAGGATTCGCCGTCTTTAATATCCGACTTGCTGACATCATTTCCATTATTGAGTTTCAGTAAACCGGCGCCTGTTTCCTGGGCGATCGTTTGGGCCAAACGGGGATTAATCATATTTTCATAATAGATACAAGGGACCCTCTCTCTTTTGACCTGTTCCACCAGGGCGACGATTTTTTGCGGAGACGGTTCAGCGTCAGCCATGATGTTATAGGCTGCGATATATTTTAAATTATATTTTTTAGCCAGATAGGCGAAAGCCCAATGACCGGCATGCAGCACGGTTTTCATTTTGCACCCGTTTAATTCTGTCTGATATCTCTGATCCATAGCGGCCAGTTTGAGTTTGTAATCATGGGCGTTTTTTAAATAGTAATCGCTGTTGCGGGGATCCTTTTTGACAAATGCCGCCGCGATATTATCCACCATCTTCTGCGCGTTATCCATATCCAGCCAGATGTGCGGGTCAAATCTGGAAACATTTTCTTCCGGTTTTCCTTCCGCTTCATTAAACGGCAGTAAGACCGCTCCTTTTCCTGTCTCTACGGCCAGCATATTTGTATTTTTATCGGCGGCATTAATGATTTTATATGCCCACTGTTCCATTTCAAAGTTGGTAAAAAGGAAAATATCCGTTTTGCTGACTCGGACTACATCTTCGGGCCGCAGTTCGTAATGATGAGCGTCTGTTCCCGGCGGCAGGAGCATGGTCAACTTAATTTTATCTTTGCCGATATTGCGGGCGAAATCATAGACGGGGAAAATTGTGGCAATAACTTTTAGTTTCTGATCTCCCTTATTGGATTCTTTTGCCTGTTGACAGGACAAAAGAAAGGTTAAGAAAAGAAGTAAGAGCAACAGGATCTTTTTAAAATGCATAGTTATTCCTTCTCCTCAAAACATTGCTTTCATGATTCAGTCTTTGTTGTATCGCGGCAGTCTGCGCAAAGGCCTGATATATTAATTTCGATGTGCTCAATGCTGTAATCATCTTTTGATAAAATTAACTCCGGCATCTTGATGAAAGGGGCTGGCTCCATACAGACAAATGTTCCGCAATTTCTGCAACTGAAGTGAGGATGCAGGGGATTTTCCAAAGAAACCATTTCGAAATAGTTAGCGCCGCCTGCTGACGCTATTTCCCGGATCATCCCGCTTTTTTTAAAAATGGATAATACGCGGTAAACCGTTACTTTATCGATGCTGGCTTTTGTTTTAAGTGCCTGGCGTATCGTATTGGCGTTAAGCGGCCTTGTCGCCTTGAGTAATATGTTTAAAACGGCAAGGCGCTGAGATGTTTTGGAAATGCCGGCCTTCTGCAAAGCAAGCAATGCATCTGTGTCTTTTGTATTGGTGACCATAATTGACCAATATCAAAAATGCAACCGGGTTGCAACAATTATCAGTTCGGAATATAACGAGCAATAAAAAAATAGTATTGACGTATTAAATTCATGGTATAAATTAACATCAAAATATGAAGCAGGAGGATTTTATATGAAACCCATCGGGCCATTAATGTGGGAACACAGGTTAATTGAGAAAATGCTGTCATCCATGATGCGTCATATTGATCAGGCCGAAAAAACTAAAAAGGTTAATCCTCTTGTCATTGACATGGCTGTTGATTTTGTTCGTACATATGCCGACCGCACCCATCACGGCAAGGAAGAAGAAATATTGTTCCGCGATCTGGCCGGGAAAAATCTTACACCGGAACTGAAGAAAACCATGCAGGAATTGCTCGATGAACATGTCTGGGGCAGGAAGACCACGGCGGCGCTTGTTGCGGCCAAGGAAAAATATTTACAGGGTGATGAAGGAAAACTTTCCGAGATCATCTCAATTGCCCGGGAACTGGGCAATTTCTATCCCAAACATATAGAAAAAGAAGACAAACATTTCTTTTACCCCTGCCAGGAATACTTTGATAAAGACGAGCAGGAGCGTATGCTTGCCGAATTCTGGGAGTTCGACCGCAAAATGATTCACGAAAAATATAATAAAGTTTATGACGAATACTCAGGGCTGCGCCTTTAATATCTCCAGCCCCAGAATCCGAACGCAAGAACATTCATGATCACCGGCACGGCGTAAATAATGCCCACGGTCGTCAGTTTGGCCTTCATGGATTTTAAACTGATGACCAAAATGGCAAAACAGAAAAATTGGAGATATCCGATAAAGAAAATCAGCCAGACACCTTTAAACGACAGGCGCCAGAGGGGATATTCCCAGACAAGCTGTCCGCCGATGTTGAGCAGGCACTCGACAAACACGCAAAAGACGCTGAACCCTATCGCCCAGAACCATTTTTCAGGAATGCCTAAGATCTTCTCTTTCGTGCTTTCAGACAAGGTGTGGTAGTAAATAATACCCAGAATGAGAAACATGAACATGATTTCGATATTCCAGCCCACCAGTGTTCGCAGAGCCGTGTCGCCGGGGGCTGTCCAGAAAGCGGAACGCTGGGTGAGATACATCACCCATCCGTTCCAGGTCTCATTGAAGAAATCTGCGCCGAAAACAGTCAGACCGGCCAGGACGGCATTCCAGTTTTTTGTCTGGCGCGCCTCTTTTATTTCACGGGTGTAAATATAACAGACAATAGCCAAAAGAGGAATGATATACCATTTGATCATCGAAAGATCTCTCAGCCCGCTTAACGCCTGTTCGGTTGCCGGTGTCATACGACCTCCTTGTCAATAAATAAATTATAGATATCATTGAATTGTTAAATGATGCTATTCATGTTGCCAACTCTTTTTAATTATATTATAGTATTTTTCAATTCAAAAGAAATATTTTGACTTGTTTTATATTGGATCAAAGGCCTCACAAACATAAAGGAGAAAATGGACTTTTGATATTTACCAGTAAAATAAAATTCGCTCTTATCATTTTATTAACCATTTTTATCATCGGCACGGTCGGTTTTCATCTTATCGAAGGATGGAGTCTTATGGATTCCTTTTATACGACTATTGCCACTTTATCTACGGTAGGATACGGGGATTACGCGCCGGAAACAACATCAGGAAAAATTTTTACGATTTTTGTAATTATTTTTGGCGTGGGCATGATGTTTTATACACTGGTGCTTTTGGCGGAGACTTTTATTGAATCGCGATTGAGCAATATGTTGGGGAGGGGTAAATTGGAAAAAATAATCGAGAAAATGCATAATCATTATATTATTTGCGGCGGCGGCCGCATCGGTTTTTTAATTTGCCGCGAACTGATCGCGGGGAAAATGCCTTGTGTGGTCGTCGATAATAATCCGGAAGTCATTCAAAAGGCTCAGGAAGAGGGCTTTGTTTACTGCAAGGGAGACGCAACGCAGGATAAGGTTTTAATTGAAGCGGGAATCAAAAGGGCCAAAGGCATTATTTGTGTGCTGCCGACGGATGCGGAAAATCTTTATGTTATCTTAACGGCCAAGGACCTCAATCAAAAAATATATATTATGGCCCGTTCCGAGGAAGAAGAATCTGAGCACAGACTCCTTCGGGCGGGAGCGGATCGGGTCATGTCGCCTTATACCCTGGGCGGTGTCCGGATGGCGATGGCCATTTTGCGTCCGGCCATGCTGGATTTCATTGAAATCACAACCAGCCGGCAAAGTCTGGAGCTGCGCATGGAAGAAATATCTGTCTGCAAGGACTCGCCGTTTATTTCGAAATCGCTGGAAGATTCGGGAATACGCAAGCGCTACGGGCTGATCATTGTCGCCGTCAAGAAAGATTCGGGGAAAATGATTTTCAATCCGATGGCCAATTATATTATTGCTGAAGGCGACAGGCTTATCGCGATGGGCGAGGATGAAAACGTGAAACAATTTGCTGAATCCTGCCTGGCATAAAAAAGGAGTGAATCATGAAGATCAACAGATGGTGCTATATAGGGATATGGGGATTACTGCTTTCTGTTTTCAGCGTTTCGGGATGCGCCGGACCCGGCCTTTACAGTGTTAATATGTACTATGATGCGGAAAGGGCCGCAATCCCTGCCTATCTGGCCGAGGGCAAAAGTTCCTCGGCCGTTATTTCCCTGGCTGAATTTACCGATACGCGCCGGATGGATGACCGGCTGGTGATCGGACGCGTGGTGGAACAAAACGGCATGCAATCCTTGGTATTTCCCAAAAATGTCAAGACAACGAAAGTGATATCCGACGGTATTAAACAATATTTGAGAAAAGCCGGTTATCACGTTGCCGACAAAATCGAACAATGGAATTTGAAGGAAGACAATATCCCGCAGGGAGACAGCAAAGTTCTTATCGGCGGCAATATTGAAGAACTGGAAATATTCTGCCGGAGGGGTTTTCCTTCTAATTCTTATAGCGCCCATATAAAATTAGCGGTTGTTATTGCGGATATGGCCAGGGGAAAAGTGCTGCATAAAAGCATGGTGGAAAGCAATTATTCGCAGGAATATGCCTGGTTCTCAGAAGAGCATCTTGGAGATCAGGCCAGTATTGTTCTCGGAGACGCTATTGAAAAATTATTTGGAGATGAAGCTGTGGCGCAAAAATTGAAAGAAGCTGTTACCCGGTAAAATTCATTCCCTTTGCCGCTTATAAAGTCAGGTGACACCAGGGGCAATGTTATTATATATAGTAAAGATACTGTGATCGCACATTCATCCCGGGGATTTCATGAATGGAAGTAAATTCCGGTTCTTCCGTGATATCAAAAAACATCATTTCTTTTTTGTCTATATGCGTCGTTCTTTTATCGATAGCGCTCTACATGCAGGGGCGCTGGTACACGCAAAAGGGTGAATTGGCGGATCCGGATTGCTACACACGGCTGAATCGCGTTGTTCAATTGCATGAAAGCGGCAAATGGTATGATTCCAATAATCCCAGAAGCAATGCCCCTTATGGCGAGAATCTTCATCTGACAAGGCCGTTCGATGTTTTGCTGTTGACGGGCGCCTCGCTCGCAACGCCTCTGGCAGGTTTTAAGGACAGCCTGTTCTGGTGGGGAGTCTTAATCAGTCCCTTTTTACTGATAGCCTCTTTATTGATTATTCCCTGGACCTTTCGCCCGATACTTTCTGATGATGACTCTAATCTCATGCGTCTGTTGTTCATTTCCCAACTGGGAATCCTATCGTATTATTCTGTCGCGCGTCCCGACCATCACTCTCTCTTGGGATTCACCTTCATGGTCTCCATCGGTCTCATCTTAAGAGTCATTCCGGGTTCACTGAACAAGACGATCTGCTATATGGCCGGAATGGCGGGCGCTTTCTCGCTGTGGGTGCATGTCGAATCCCTGCTGCTTATTTTTTTGATTATTCTGCTGCTCGGTCTTTTCTGGATCTTCGATGATGACGATGATTTTGTCCGTAAGAATCTGCATTACACGGCAGCCCTTTTTATTTTTACCGGGGCAGCGCTTATTCTGGAACGTCCCTGGCATGACTTGACAAAAATTGAATATGACAAAATATCCCTTGTCCATTTGTTCATATTGGGTCTGATCAGCCTGTTCTGGAGCGTCGTCTTCTCTTTGAGAAATTCCCCGGTGTTTTCTCAACAAGGACGAGGCTGGCGTTTTACAATAGCTTTTCTCGGAGCAGTAATCGTAGGTCTATGTGTATGGCTTCTCTTCCCTGCTTTTTTTCGGGGAGGTTATGCTGATATTGATCCAAGGATTGTGCCGATCTGGCTAAGCAAGATCGAAGAGGTGCAGTCTCCCCTGAGACTGGATTTCTTAAGGGCATTGATTCAACTCCTGTGTTCCGCAATGGTTGGTATCGCTTATATTTTTTTCTCTTTTTGGAAAGAACCTGATAAAAATATGAAGGGATGGATCTTTATCTTATCCGGAATTCTGTTATTCGCGTTGCCCGGAATTCTGGAAAGAAGACTATTACTGTACGGAAATATTATTACAGTCGTCCCGCTTGCCGCCCTATTGGGCGGGATACTCAGATGGGAAACCCGTCATGTAAAGCCTTTATTCAGAACTTTGATTCTATCCTTCACGGTGATATCTTTTTGTGCCGCTTTTCTTTTGCCTGATTATATTTATGAAAAAATGGTAGTGAAAGAGAAGGTGTCCATGCAAAATGAAAGGAAGGCTTCTCTTGCCGATTTATGTGATGAACTTAATTTTCCTTTAAACGATGGCAGTGCCACTAAACACCGGATACTGGCATTCGTTTTTTATGGTCCTGAAATTTTGTATCGCACCGATTATGAAGTCATTGCAACCCCGCATCATCGCAATGCGCAGGGTATTCTTGATACTTACCGGATCATGACGGCGGCATCCGATGAAAAAGCATACGCCTTAATTCACCGCAGAGGAATAGATATGATTCTGGTGACGAAAGATCCGGGAGAAAGGGAATATTACTCTTCGGCTCCCCAAGGCTCTATTTTTTACGACCATCTGAAAGAGGAGAGTTATCCCGCTTGGTTAAGACCCGTTGAATTGCCGCCCATCTTATCCACCTCCTACAGATTATTTCGTGTTACCGGATAAAATAGTCCTGAATTCGACAAGCGCCTATTTCCCATTGTTTGACCGGTCGGTCGTAATGAAGTGCAACGGATATCTGAACCCTTGTCAGCGCCATGAGCGTGATGATAAGAATATTTCACATCGCGCCTTCCTTGGTGAATTAATCAAATTACTTTACAAATGATACCAAAAGAGCTACCTCCTTACTGAAAATCTACAAGGGTCGCCGAATATAAAAATATGAAAATTATCAGTGCGGAATTTATAAAAAGCGCGGTGTGGCCTCCTCAGTATCCGCCGGCGGCACTTCCGGAGATCGCTTTTGTCGGGCGCTCCAACGTGGGCAAATCATCCCTGATTAACACACTCGTCGGGCGCAAAACTCTGGCCAAGACCAGCAACACACCCGGGCGTACGCAGTTGATCAATTTTTTCACGATCAACGAAAAGGTATCGTTTGTCGATCTTCCCGGTTATGGCTTTGCCAAGGTTGCTCAGTCGGTAAAAAAAGACTGGGGCGATATGATTGAAGCCTATTTGCGCGAGCGGCTCAGTCTTTGTCTGGTGGTCTTTATTCTGGATATCAGGCGTGATCCCAGCGCTGATGATTTGTCGCTGCGCGACTGGCTTGACCATTACCGCATACCTTATCTATATGTTTTAACCAAAGCCGATAAATTATCCAATAATCTGGCGATTGCCCAAAAACGCTCTATTGAACGGTCTTTACATGTACCGGCCGGCAATAAGCTCATCCTTTTTTCGGCAAAAACACAAAAAGGTAAGAGCGATATCTGGCAATTTCTGGAAGATCATTTAAGGACACTTCCCGGTTAACAGGCTCAAATTTATAAAATAGAAGTAATTTTAAAAAAATCACTTCTAACCGGAGAGTTTAATGAACGTCAGTCATTGAACGCTAGTCATTTTTTAGTTGTATTATATCAGCTATTTATAAAGAAAAATTAAACAAATCAAGCTTAGGCTCTTGACAGAACAGACAATTTGTGTTACCCGAAATCTGCCTATTGGCATAGTATTTAGACAACATTTTTTTGAGTTTCTATATAGAATAAAGAGGTGTAATCAGGTGCTAAAAGATAACGAAAAAGTTGGTGCGGTAATGGTCGTTGGTTCGGGAATCGCCGGCATTCAGGCGTCTCTCGATTTAGCCAACTCCGGAATGAAAGTATATCTGGTCGAAAACGGGATCAGCATCGGCGGCGTCATGGCCCAGCTGGATAAAACATTTCCCACAAATGACTGCTCCGCCTGTATATTATCGCCTAAACTGGTTGAAGTAGGGCGTCATCCCAACGTAGAAATAAAAACACGGCGGACTGTTGAGTCGGTCGAAGGCGAGCCCGGGAAATTTAAAATTAAATTAACCAGCGCGCCGCGTTATGTTAATCTGAACAAATGTACAGGATGCGGTGATTGCGCCAATGTCTGTCCGGTTTCCGTTCCTGCGGGATTCAATGGAAACTTAAGTGAAAGAAAAGCGATTTACCGACATTTCCCTCAGGCTATCCCCAGCGGCTTTGCCATTGACAAGCTGGGAACCTCTCCCTGTAAATCCAATTGTCCCACGCATATCAGCGTTCAAGGCTATGTGGCTCTGATCGGACAGGGCAAGTTTAAAGAAGCACTCAAACTGATCAAGCAGGATAATCCTTTCCCCATCGTTTGCGGACGAGTTTGTAACCATCCCTGTGAAACGGCCTGTATGCGCGGCAAGGTGGATGAAGCTATCGATATCATGCACTTGAAACAATTTGTCGCTGATCTGGACCTCAATGCAGATACCCGTTACCTGCCGGAAAAGAAAGAAAGCAAGGGCAAGAAAGTTGCCGTTGTCGGCGCCGGTCCTTCCGGATTGACTTGCGCTTATTATCTGGCCATTGAAGGCTACGATGTGGAAGTTTTTGAATCGCTGCCTGTCGCTGGTGGCTGGCTGGCGGTCGGTATTCCCGAATATCGCCTCCCCAAGAAGGTTTTGAAGGCCGAAATCAAGGTCATCGAAGATCTGGGCGTAAAGATTCATCTCAATACAAGAATCGGCAAAGATATTTCCTTCGACAAACTGAAAGCTGATTTTAACGCCATATTCATCGGCTGCGGCACCATGAAGAGCAGCAAACTCAATATTCCCGGCGAAGATATGCAGGGCGTTATCCACGGCGTCGATTATCTGATGAAAATAAATCTCGGCGAGAAAATTTCGCTGGGCGATAAGGTCGCCGTTATCGGCGGCGGTAACGTGGCCATGGACGCAGTCCGCACGGCCGTCAGAACCGGTTCGAAAGAAGTTTTCATCCTTTATCGCCGGACCCGCGCTGAAATGCCTGCCGCGCCTGAAGAAATTGAAGAGGCTATTGAAGAAGGAGTCGAGATGAAATTCCTCGTTGCCCCGAAACGCGTTGTGGGCAAGGATGGAAAAGTTAGCGGCATCGAATGCACACGCATGGAACTGGGCGAACCGGATGCAAGCGGACGCCGCCGTCCCATCGAGATTAAAGGCTCCGAATTTATCGTTGAATGCGACGCCATTCTTCCCGCGATTGGCCAGGAAGCTGATTTGTCCTTCATTACGAAAGAAAGCGGCGTTTCCATCAATAAATGGAATAATGTGGATTTCGATAAAGTGACCTACGCAACGAATATCGCCGGGATATTCACCGGCGGCGACGTGGCTACCGGTCCCCAGACGGTCGTTAAGGCTGTCTTTGCCGGTAAGGAAGCGGCCAAATCCATCAACCGTTATCTGCTGGGCGAGGATATCAAGCTCGGTCGTGAGAAAGACTGGACCAAAGACCTGGCGGATAAGGCTGACGTTTCCCAATTTGCTAAAGTTCCCCGTGAGAAATATCCGCTGATGAAACCGGAAGACCGCAAGACCAATTTCAAGGAAGTCGGTCTTGGTTTTGATGAGGCACAGGCCGTCGCGGAAGCGCAACGCTGTTTAAATTGCGGCATCTGTTCGGAATGCTATCAGTGCGTGGATGCTTGTATTGCCAAGGCCATTGACCACGATATGACTGTTGAAGAAGAAACCATTGAGGTGGGCGCTGTGATCGCCTCTCCCGGTTTTGAAACATTTGACGCCCGTCTGCGCGGCGAGTTTGGTTACGGCATTTATAAAAATGTTGTTACGGCGCTTCAATTTGAAAGAATCCTGTCCGCGTCCGGTCCTTTCTTCGGTCATGTGCAGAGAATCTCCGACGGTAAGGAACCGAAGAAGGTTGCCTTTATTCAATGTGTCGGTTCACGCGATGTATCCTGCGACAACAGCTGGTGCTCGTCGGTTTGCTGTATGTACGCGACCAAGGAAGCGATTATTGCTAAAGAGCATGCCAAGGGGCTGGAACCCACCATTTTCTATATGGACATTCGCGCTCATGGCAAGGATTTTGACCGCTTTGTCAATCGCGCCAAAGGTGAATATGGCATTCGTTACATCCGCTCCATGCCGTCAGTCATTAAAGAACTGCAGCAGACCAATAATCTGTTGATTAAATATGTCAATCAGGATGGAACCCTTAACGAAGAAGAATTCGATATGGTTGTTCTGTCGGTTGGTCTCATGCCGCCCAAGGAAGCCAAACAACTGGCCGCTAATATGGGCATTGAACTGGAAGAACACGGGTTCTGCAAGACATCCCTGGAAAATCCCGTTCAGACCTCGCGTCCCGGAGTTTTTGTTTGCGGTGCCTTCGGCGGTCCCAAGGATATTCCCGAGACGGTTATGGAAGCCAGTGCTGCCGCGGCTTGTGCGGAAGGATTACTGGCCGCGAAACGCGGCACCATGATTACTCCGGTGGACAATCCGGAAGAAAAAGATATGCGCGGCACGGGAGTGCGCACAGGCGTATTTGTCTGCCATTGCGGTATCAATATCGGCGGTGTTGTTGATGTGCCGGCGGTACGTGACTATGCCGCAACCCTGCCGACCGTTGTTTATACAGCGGATAATCTCTTTACCTGTTCACAGGATACAGCGGTGAAGATGGCTGAAGTGATCAAGGAAAAGGATCTTACCCGGGTTGTTGTCGCCTCCTGTTCGCCCCGTACCCATGAGGGGTTGTTCCAGGAAAACTGCGAGAAAGCCGGTTTGAACAGATATTTGTTTGAGATGGCCAATATCCGCGACCAGAATTCCTGGGTGCATATGCACGAACCGGAAGCCGCCACGGAAAAAGCTAAAGATCTATTGCGCATGGCCGTGGCCAAGGCCCAGTATCTCAAACCGTTGAAACCCGGACAACTTTCCGTTAATCATCAGGCGTTGATTATCGGCGGGGGCTTAGCCGGTATGACTGCGGCGCTATCACTGGCCGATCAGGGATTTGCATCCTTTATCGTTGAAAAAGATGATCGCCTGGGCGGTAATTATAATCACCTGTATAAAACACTCGAAGGGTTGGACACGCGCGCTCACCTGAAGGGGCTTCTGGATAAAATTTATAAGAATCCCTTAATTACGGTGCTGACCTCCGCTCATATTGAAAAGATTGAAGGTTTCATTGGAAATTATAAGACTACAGTCAAGGTCAAAGAAGGCGAAAAAGTATTTGAACACGGCGTCGTGATTGTGGCCGCCGGCGCTTATGAAAACAAGACCCGGGAATATCTCTACGGCCAGAATGCCGCGGTGAAAACACAAAGAGAGCTGGAAACCCTGATTTACGAAAAAGATCCCAAGCTCGCCTCCGTGAAAAATGTCGTCATGATTCAGTGCGTGGGTTCACGCGACAATGAAAGACCTTATTGCAGCCGTTACTGCTGTTCCGAGGCGGTGAAGAATGCTCTGGAACTAAAAGCGGCCGATCCTTCACGCGACATTACCATTATTTATCGCGATATACGCACCTTCGCTTTCAAGGAAGATTATTACAAGAAAGCGCGTGAACTGAATATCAAGTTTATCTCTTATGAAGAAGACCGCAAACCGGAAGTCGTGTCATCCGGCGATAAAGTGGAAGTCAAAGTATTTGACCCGATTCTTAATGAGCAGGTCAGTCTGCCTGCCGATATCGTGGCTCTGAGCATCGGTGTTGTGCCGAATCCGGAAAACGCGGCCATCGGCCAGATGCTGAAAGTACCCACCAATCAGGATGGCTTCTTCCTGGAAGCGCACGTTAAACTGCGTCCGGTTGATTTCCAGACAGACGGCGTGTTTATGTGCGGCATGGCGCATTCGCCCAAGTTCAGCGACGAGACCATTACGCAGGCCAACGCAGCCGTTTCACGCGCCGTCATGGTGCTGTGTCTCGATTTCAAAATCAATTGTCCTTATAGTGCAATTCAGGTCAATGTTGCGGAAGGCTGCGCTGAAGTCAACACGGTTCTTTGCAAGGGATGCGGAGTCTGCACGGCATCCTGCCGTATGAACGCCGCCGATCTGAATGGTTTCAATAACGAAGAAGTGCTGGCACAGATATTTAATTTAAACTAAGGTAAACGGCTGATAAAGCCGTATCGATGGAAGGAGTATATATGGCTGAAAGTTTAGCAAACAAGGGATGGGAACCGAAATTTGTTGCTATCGTCTGCAACTGGTGTACATACGCCGGAGCCGACTTGGCTGGTATCAGCAGAATTCAGTATCCGCCAAATGTTAGAATTATCCGCGTTCCCTGCACGGGAAGAATAAATCCTTTTTATATCGTTAAAGCCCTGCAGAGCGGAGCCGACGGCGTTCTTGTTTCGGGTTGACACCCGGGTGAATGCCACTATATCTCAGGAAATCTGGTGGCACGGCGCAAGTTTGCGGCGTTAAAAAGTTTCCTGAACTACATCGGTGTGGAAGGCGACAGAACCATTTTTACCTGGGTATCCGCATCCGAAGGCGACAGATGGGCACAGGTCATCAAAGGCGCTACAGAGAAAATAAAGGCACTGGGACCGGCCAAAAAGATGATTAAGAACATTGGTTAGTCTGATTAAAGATAAAAAAATATAAACGGGGAATCATCACTGTGGAAAACATTGAAACAAAATTACGGGAAGAAGCAAAAAGGCTGCTTTTGGAAAAGAA
>PHBJ01000024.1 GCA_002840555.1 Deltaproteobacteria bacterium HGW-Deltaproteobacteria-13 | reverse complement strand
CTATCCAATTCTTTGAAGTCATTAAAACTCGCCACGGAAGGAAAAGCGTTCCATAAAGAGTTCATTATTGCATTTTTATTAACCTTATCTTTTTCCACCATTTCATCTCCTTAATCTTAAAATAGTGTTATTTCATTGAAATAAGATTTATGTTTCATATAGCGTTGTATTCCGAATAAGGGGGGCATTAAAGCGTTTATATAATGTTTTTATTATTGTTTTTCTATTTAATTAATAATACGCTTATCATAGGCGAGATGAAATAACAATATCATTTCACATTGAAATGGTATTTTGTTTCATGTTTTGTTTAAGCATTGACAAACTATTTGTAATCATAGTAAAAAACAAGTGTATTTTAAAATAGCTTTTTAAAAATATCGCCTTTATTTAAGTTTTAATTATTATAATTGGTTGTTTTATATTTGGAATTTGTAAGTTGTCGTAAAGCTCAAATATAAGAAGCAAAAGGTACTAAAGATTGCAAGTAGAATTATCCTATAGCCTGGAGGTTATGAGTTTATATTGCCGGTACGTTGCCTGTTTGTAAAAAAGAAAATACGTTAAATCAAAGCTCCCCGATAGATGTACGCAAGGAAGTTTTCAGATTAAACATTTCATGTCAGGCAGATGCCGCTAAATCCTATTCATTCAAACCATAGAGAGGTTCTATGGAAGCCTTTCAAGCAAAGAGCCGAATCAAAAATTTGGTATTTTAAAAAGGAATGGTTGTTTGCTTGAGAGATTAAGAACAAATGAGGTGGAAAAATTTAACAATGGGAAACGAGACCATCAGTCCGGCGGAAAGAAGAAGGAACGAAGCGCTTAAAGTCTTTAAAGATTATCCGGGGAAAATTGCTTCTCAAATCCAGGCAAAAATCCTTGATCAGCAGGTTGTCCTGGGCATGACACCGCACGAAGCCTATCTGGCGGCAGGCGAGTTTTCCTTTAAAGTCATTGCTGATAGATCCAAATGGCAAGGCACACCGGATCCATACAAGGTTATGTGGACACAATCCGTAAATCCTGACGACAGTGATATCTGGATGACCTTTGCAACCGCTACGCAATACCCTGGCGAAGGATTAAGAAATTTTGAGGTCTATTTTAAAGGCGGCAAGGCTCTAACTATTAACAAGGTATAGTGAAAAAAGCACGTTCGGAGGAATTATTCATGGCTGCATCAAAATGTGCTGAAAACGATACATCAGACGGCAGTGCAGGAAATGATTTGAAAAATTTTCTTATCAGCATGGGTTTCCATAGTATATTAGGCGGCGGACTTGGTGCTGACACAATGCTTAGCGGCTTTGTTCCCGGCTATACCGTTTATATGGTCGATAATCCCAACAATGTTGTCCGGGAGAGAGATAAGATCATGACCGGACGGTCGCTGTCATCAGCTCCATTTATATATCTTAGCCCCAAATATTGAGAACTCTATATTGACAAGCATAGCTGTCAACGCTACCGGCAATGAGGTAACTAATACTAAAAACAGGGGTGAAAGATTTGTTTGATTTTATAGTGTTTGCCCCCTTGAGGCTAATGCCTTAAGGGGTTTTTTATATATTCATTGGGCGGTAATGACCGCATTACATGTGGCAATTACCGGAACGATAAGGATTTATTCATATGCGCTCCCGGTCTTCGGCTAAGTTTGTTGGCATCGTCTTCGGCTTCTTCGGCGTATCCGTAATACGCCCGGGGAGCTTCCTTCTTGCCGCTTCTTTATTCTTTGATCGGGGGCGCGATTGAAAAGTGCAATAAAACAGTTTTCAACTTACCGGTGTCCGTGATTCCAGAAATCTCTATTATAATCAGCGCAGATACAAACCTTTCAAAACACAAAAGCATCATGACGAAATATCTTTTGCATATATGAAAAAAAGCTTGCGATAACAGTTAAGGCTTGCTTATTAGATAATATTTGGCTTAGATGAATCAATACATGACTAAGAAGGACAGGAAACCCCAATATGCTTACTGAAAAAAATCTTGATAAATATGCCGATGTGTTACTGTGGGGGCTGGCGACGGCGAAGAAAGTCTCCATGAAAAAAAATGAGGTTGTTCTCATCCAGTATGAACTGCCGGCATTGAAGCTTGCGGAGATTCTCTACGGTCGGCTCCTTGAGATGGGCATCCATCCCGTGCAGCGGATGGTGTCCACCTTCGGCATGGAACACAGCTTTTATCAAAAGGCAAACCCGAAGCAACTGACCTTTATCGCACCCGGTGACAAGGAACTCTACAAAAACATCAACGGGAGAATCTATCTTATTGCGCCTCAATCGCTGACGCATCTGAAGGGTATCGATCCGGCCAGGATCGGCAAGGCCATCGTCGCGCGTAAACCCATCAAGGATATTCTCGATCGCCGAGAAGAAATGCGCAAATACAGTTGGACGCTCTGCATTGTTCCTACGGAGGAACTGGCGCGTCAGGCAAAAATGTCGCTGAAACAATACACGGCGCAGGTCATCAAGGGCTGTTACCTCGACAAGGACGATCCTGTTGCCGAATGGGAAAAAATTCACAAAGAGATCACCATCATCAAAAAAAGACTCAGTTCGCTTCCGGTCAAATATTTCCACATGGAATCGGCCGGCATGGATTTGAGGATTACGCCGGGAGTCATGCGCAAGTGGGCGGGCGTCTCCGGCCATAATGTGCCCAGCTTCGAGGTCTTTGTTTCTCCTGACTGGCGCGGGACGGAAGGCGTCTATTTTGCCAATCTTCCCTCCTTCAGGAGCGGAAACTACATTGAGGACGTACGAATTACTTTTGCCAAAGGCAGGGCCGTCAAGGTCGAAGCCAAACAGGGGGAAGAGTTTGTGCAGAAACAGCTCGTCATGGACCCTGGGGCGCGTCAGGTGGGAGAATTCTCGCTCACCGACAAGCGGTTTTCCCGGATCGACCGCTTCATGGCGGAGACTCTCTTCGATGAAAATTTTGGCGGGAAAGAAGGTAACTGTCACATAGCGCTTGGTTCATCCTACAGCGACACCTACAGCGGCAACCCGGCGCAACTCACCCCGGCTTTGAAGAAGAAACTGGGCTTCAACGATTCCGCGCTCCACTGGGATCTTGTTAATACGGAACCCAAAACAGTGACAGCTCATCTGAATAACGGTAAAAAAGTCATCATCTACGACAGGGGTATCTTCAGCTTTTAAGATAAGGACGTGAATAGGAATGTCTTCTGATCAGGATTTTGTTGAGTTTGTCACAGACCAGATGGACGCTGCCGGCAACATTTCTTATCGGAAAATGTTTGGTGAGTATGCCATCTATTGTGACGGGAAAGTAGTCGCGCTTATTTGCGACAATCAACTTTTTGTGAAACCGACGGACAATGGGAGATCATACATAGGCGATGTTTGTGAAGCGCCGCCTTATCCCGGGGCTAAGTTGTATTTTCTGATACAGGATGCATTTGAAGATCGGGAATGGATCAGCGATTTAATCAAGATAACGGCAAAAGAACTTCCCATGCCCAAACCGAAAGGAATGAAGAAAAGATCCAGTAAATGACTTTGGGTTGCACAAAGAGATAGACAGAAAAGTCAGGAATTTAACACTATACAAATAATGAGCAATAGCGGCTGATCAAAGCTTGGTTGAATTCGGCGCCAAACGAACATTTCATGATAGCTTCCTTTAAGAGTCTAAGATTATCAAACACTTGAAACAGAGAGTTCAATTAGTCGCAGCCGTCGGGTGTATTTTATCAACTGAATTCGATGCCCAACATTTCATTGACAGACCATGTCGAGTTCCTTATACTTCCTTGCGCCTTAAAGCAGGTTCTTATCAGAAATGCTTTAAGCAACCGGTTCGACGTATCTCGATAAAATGCGCGCGATGGCTGACCGCGAAGTAAACAAAACTTAAAAATGCAAGGAGTTAGTTGTTATGAAGGTTGAAGAAATTAAGAATGTTCTTATCGTAGGCAGCGGCACTATGGGCCAGCAGATCGGATTTCAGTGCGCTCTAAACGATTGTAATGTGGTGTTGTACGATATAAAAAAAGAGTTCCTGGAAAAGGCAATGGAAAGGATAAACAGGATTGCTTCGAGGATGATCAGAGAAGGCCGGATCACTCAGGAGAAGGCTGAGGCAACCGTAAGCAGGATAAAGACGACCGTCGACATGGCCGAAGCCGCAAAGGACGCTGACCTCGTGAGTGAATCGGTGCCGGAGGATCCGGAACTGAAGGGTAAAGTATTTGGACAATTAAACGCCCTGTGTCCGGCCAGAACCATATTTACGACAAACACATCAACGCTTTTACCTTCCATGTTCGCACAGGCCACGGGCCGGCCGGAGAAATTTCTCGCTTACCATTTTCATGATATACGCATGACAAACGTGGTGGATGTCATGCCTCATCCGGGTACCTCTCCGGAGGTGGTGCAATTGGTAAAAGAATTCGCCGAGAGGACCGGACTGGCCCCGATCGTGCTGCACAAAGAGAGCACGGGCTATGTCTTTAATTATATGTTCACCGGTCTTTTCGACAACGCCCTGACGCTGGCCTCCAACGATGTTGCGGCGGTCGAAGATATTGACAGGGTCTGGATGGGCATTATGCGTATGATGATAGGGCCGTTTGGACTCATGGACAGCGTAGGCCTGGACACCGTGTGGCATGTCAGTAATTTCTGGGCAAAAAATACCGGCGATCCCGTGAAGGTCAGAAACGCTGAGTTCGTGAAAAAATATGTCGACCGGGGCGAACTGGGACAAAAAACCAGAAAGGGATTTTACACCTACCCGAGTCCGTCTTTTACATCCCCGGATTTTCTAAAAGGCATAAAATAATTTAATATATCTAATGCCTTATGAATTTTCTCGCACTGGATTTTGAAACAGCAAACTATTGCCCCGACAGCGCCTGCGCCCTTGGGCTGGCGCGTGTCGAAGGCAACAGCATTGTTGAAAAAACGTCATTTCTTATCCGTCCCCCCTATAAAGATTTTGTGTTCACTTATATCCATGGAATCACATGGGAAGATGTTGAAGACCAGCCGACTTTTGAAGGCCATTGGAAATCAATCAGGCCTTTTTTCGAGAATATCGATTTCGCGGTGGCGCACAATGCGGGTTTTGACAGTAATGTCCTTAGCGCCTGTTGCAAAAGGCACGGGATTATAAAGCCCAGAGTCGATTTCTGGTGCACCATGAAACTTTCCCGAAAGGTATTCGGCCTTTATCCTACCAATCTGCCGGCCGTTTGCAGAAATTTTAGTATTGATTTACAGCATCATGACGCCCTTTCCGATACGCTCGCCTGCGCCAAAATCATGATAGAAATTCTTAAAAAAACCGGTTCATAAAAAAAGTGAGACTTTGCTCATTTTTTATTGACATGCAGGACCGGACTTGTTATGAACAAGTCATTCTGATTTTCTTGTGTTGAGGGGGGGAGACGCGAGGAGATTTTTTAAGTTATTCTTTTTCTCGATGAGAGAGACAGAGTTGCTTTCATCTCAGGGAAATTATCGAATAATTTCATTGTTTTATTTATCATTAAATTAATGATGCCGAAATTATTCCGGTAGGCGCCGGCATATGACAGATAAATACACTATAAATTTTTTATAAATAGACGGGAAAGGCCTATGAGTAATAATCAAAATATCAGAGTTGTGATTACCGGTGTCGGACTTACTGCTCCGAACGCTAATAATCTAAAAGAGCTTCGTGATGCCCTCTTGACTCAGAAATCCGGAATTACTGAAATGGAAGTTCGCTATATGGGTACTGTTGCAGTCGGGAACTGTCATTTTGATGAAAACCTCTATCAAAAGAAAAAAATGCGCAGACGCGGAACGCGGGCAGGCTCCATTTCAATTTACTGCGCTCATGAAGCATTGAAGGACAGCGGTTTATCCATTGATTCACTGGTTAAAGACAGAACCGGAATCTATCTGGGAATTACCGAACACGGCAACGTGGAAACGGAAAACGAAATTTATGAACTCCATCAGAACAATCTTGATGCGGGTTTATGGTCTCATCATCATAATCCGAGAACGGTAGCCAATACACCCGCCGGTGAAGTCAGTTTAAATACGGGGATTACAGGCCCCGCCTACACGATCGGCGCTGCCTGTGCCGCGGGGAATATTGGAATTATCCATGGCTTGCAAATGCTGCAACTCCACGAAGTTGATCTGGCTTTGGCGGGGGGCGTTTCTGAAAGTACGGGCACTTTTGGTATATTCGCGGGTTTTAAAAGCCAGGGAGCCCTGGGGGCGCATGATGATCCCACAATGGCTTGCAAGCCTCTGGATTTAAACCGCAATGGTATTGTTGTTTCGGAAGGCGGAGCAATTTTTGTCTTGGAAAGACTGGACGATGCTTTGAAACGCGGAGCGAAAATTTATGGAGAGATAGCCGGTTATCATATTAATTCCGATGCCGTTGATTTTGTCCTTCCCGACACGCAAAGGCAGGTTGAGTGCATGAAAGCCGCGATGGCCAAGGCAAAGATTACGGCTGAAGATGTTGATATCGTTAATCTTCACGCTACCGGCACAACCTCCGGAGATATTAATGAATGCGAAGCGATCAGGCTGGTTTTCGGACAATCCGAAGACACCTATATCAACTGCACCAAAGGATTTATCGGCCACGCGATGGGAGCCGCCGGGGCCCTGGAACTTGCGGGAAATCTGCCCAGTTTTACCGACAATAAAATTCATTCTTGTAAATATATTGAAAACGTTGATCCCCGATGCAATTTGAAGAATTTGGTAAATGGCGAACCCGTTGAGAAGGAAGTTAATTATATTTTGAGCAACTCCTTCGGGATGCTGGGAATTAATTCGGTTTTAATCATTAAAAAATATACAGAATAAATTTTAAAAGGAGACGGCAAATTGGATTATCAGACCTTAAGAAAAAAGATTATTGATATCATCGCCGATATCGCGGTTGACGAGGATCTTTCAAACATTGACGACAATATAAAATTAAGAGAGCAGCTCGATTTGGATTCCATGGATTTTCTAGACATTGTGATGGAATTAAAGAAGCGATATAAAATTGAAGTGCCCACGGAAGATTACCTGCAACTGGCAACATTGAAAAGTTGTATAGAATATCTGGGCCCCAAGTTTTCATTCAGTTCATAATGACTAATTATGATACGGTAATCATAGGCGCGGGCATGTCTGGCCTGGCGGCCGGCATCAGACTGGCCATGTTTGATCAAAAGGTCTGTATTCTGGAGCGGCATAAAGTCCCCGGAGGGCTCAATTCCTATTATGAACGGCAGGGCAGAAGGCTGGATGTCGGACTCCATGCCATGACCAACTTTGTCCGCAAAGGCGAAAGAGGCCGTCCATTAACAAAACTGCTTAAGCAATTAAGAATACCTTATGAAAAATTAGAATTGTCTCAGCAGCATTTTTCACGCATTGCATTTCCTGAACAAGATTTGTCTTTCTCCAACGATCCGCAATTGCTCACAGCACAGATCGAAAAAGCTTTCCCCCGTCAAAAGGATAATTTTGCGCGGCTCCTTGAGCTTGTTAAAAACTTTGATGATGTTAATTTAAATAACGCACCTCAGAGCGCGAAAGAAAAAGTCCGGGAGATTATTTCCGATGAGAAATTACTGGAGATGATTTTCTGCCCCCTGCTGATTTACGGGAGCGCCTGGGAAAACGACATGGATTTTTCCCAGTTTGTCATTATGTTTAAAAGCATTTATCTGGAAGGTTTCAGCCGGCCGAAAAATGGCGTGCGTTCCGTCATCAATCTTCTTTGCGAAAAATTCAAACAAGCGGGCGGAGAACTGCGTCTGGGAACCGGCATTAAAAAAATTGATATTGAAAACGGTGTCGTGAAAGGCGTCACGCTGGATTCCGGAGAAAAAATTCAAGCCGGCAAAGTCATGTCCTCCATGGGATTGCCCGAAACGATGAACATTGTTTCCGAGGGGCAGGAATCCCCGGCTCCCGGCGCCATGAGTTTTACGGAGACCATTTTATTCTTCGATAAGAAGCCTGGTGACGAGGGAATCAAAGAAACAATAGTTTTCTTCAATGATAATGAAAAATATAATTATCAAAAACCGCAAACACTTTGTGATTACCACAGCGCCGTGGTTTGTCTGCCCAATAATTTTGATTATGACGATTATGATGAAGGAGTGATTCGCGTCACTTTTATCGCCAATTTTGAAAAGTGGAATGAATTGGATAAACAAACTTATCTTCAAAAGAAAAAAGAAGTGTGTGATGAAGCACAGGCATTGATTACCAGATTGTTTCCGGAGTTTCACGCCCATCTGCTTTATCATGATGTCTTTACACCTAAGACCATCACGCGTTATACCGGTCATTTTAAAGGAGCGGTTTACGGAAGCACGCAAAAAGCCAGGGACGGCCGAACCGCTATTAAAAACCTTTTTATCTGCGGCACCGACCAGGGGTTTCTGGGAATAGTCGGCGCGATGCTCAGCGGCATTTCGATGGCCAATCTGCACTGCCTGATGGACGGAGAAAAAGTATGAAATTTAAGAACGTTGTCATTTCATCTTTTGCCTATGATCTTCCCGAACAGGTTATGACCTCCGAAGAAATTGAAGAAAGGCTCGCGCCGGTTTATCAGCGCCTCAAACTTCCCGGCGGCCGGATAGAATTGATGACCGGGATCAAAGAAAGGCGTTTCTGGCCTCCGGGAACCATGCCCAGCGATTTATCCACTCAAGCCGCCAGGAATTTATTTGCAAAAAATATCGTCAAGCCCGAGCATATCGATCTTTTAATTCATGCTTCCGTCTGCCGTGATTTTCTGGAACCGTCGACCTCCTCGATCGTTCATTATAATTTAGGATTGCGGCCCCAGGCATTAATTTTTGATCTGTCCAACGCGTGTTTAGGGATGATGAGTTCATTTGTGGTTGCCGCCAATATGATCGAAAACGGTTCTATCAAACACGCGCTCATCGTTTCCGGTGAAAACGGCGGACCGCTGCTTTTTCAAACCATCGATCATCTTTTAAAGGAAAATAGTCTCACCAGAAAGAGTATAAAAAAATATATTGCGAATTTAACCATCGGCGCCGCCGCTGTCGCCTATACCATTTCTCATAAGGATTACGTTCAGGATGGTCATTTGCTGATGGGAGGAGCCTCCCTTGCCGATTCTTCGGCCAATGTTCTTTGCCGCGGCGGCGGCGATACGGCATCCCTGATGATGGAAACCGATTCCGAGGAGTTGATGAAATCCGGCATTGCTCTTGCCCAAACAACATGGGAAGAAGCCAAACGGGAACTTGAGTGGACCAATGATGATGTTGATTGCTTTGTCGGCCATCAGGTTGGCGTGGCGCACGATACCCTTCTGAAGCAAACATTAAAACTCGTGAATTGCCCCACCTTCACTACTTATCCGTACCTGGGAAACACCGGAGCATCGGCACTGCCCGTAACATTGAATATTTTTGATGAGCAAAAGAAAATTCCGCAAGGCAGTAAGGTGGGCCTGCTGGGAATCGGATCGGGCCTAAATTCAATTATGCTGGGGGTAAAGTGGTAAGACCGGATTGGTTAAATAAAATATATCCATTCAAATCAAATTTCTTAAAATTAAAAGATAATCTTTCCATGCATTATCTCGACGAAGGACAGGGATCGCCAATCCTTATGATTCACGGCAATCCCACCTGGTCCTTTTATTACAGAAATCTGGTTACGGAATTTTCCAAATCCAACAGAGTTGTTGCGCCCGATCATATCGGCTGCGGCCTTTCGGATAAACCGCGGCATTATGAATATACCTTGAAACAGCATATCGATAATCTGGAAAAACTTGTCCTGGAATTAAAGCTCAAAGATTTTGTTTTGATTGTTCATGACTGGGGCGGTCCCATTGGTTTCGGACTTATACAGCGGCATCCCGATCTGGTCAGAAAGATTGTTATTCTTAATACCGCCGCCTACACATCAAAGGTCATCGCTTTTCAAATTAATATGTGCCGGATTCCGATTTTGGCCGAACAGGTGATTCGCCGCCTCAACGGATTTGCGCTTACGGCCACCTACATGGCCGTGGCAAAAAAAATGTCACCGGAGATAAGACGCGGATATTTGTATCCGTATGACAGTTATGATCATCGTATTGCCATCGCACGGTTTGTCGCCGATATTCCCATGAACCGGAAACATCGCAGTTTCCGGACATTAAAGAACATCGAATTATCACTCTCTCAACATCACTGCCCGCGACTCATTCTCTGGGGCATGCGGGATTTTTGTTTTCACGATTATTTTCTCAATCGCTGGAGGGAAATTTATCCCGACGCCACGATCAAAACATTTGAGTCCGCCGGTCATTACATTCTGGAGGACGCCGGAGACGAAATCATTAAAGAATTGAAACAGTTTTTATAATGAATTTGGGATTAACAATAATTTTGATGAGAAGCTGCCAGTCATGAATATCGCTGATCGTTTTACACAAATAGCAAAGATTCATCACAATAAAATAGCTGTAAAATATCCCCGCCGAGAAGGTAATAAATATTGTTACGATTCTATTACTTTCGGGGAGCTGGAAACACTCGCCAATCAGTACGCGAATGGTCTTTCTCGAATCGGATTTAGCCGCGGCAGCAAAACACTTCTTTTTGTCAGGCCCTCATTGAAATTTCCCGCTCTGGTTTTTGCTCTTTTTAAATTGGGAGTTATTCCCGTGTTGATAGATCCCGGCATGGGAAGAAAAAATCTTCTCGCCGCTATTGAAGAAATTGCTCCGGAAGGGTTGATTGCTGAACCGGAAGTTCACCTGTTGAGCTTGATTTTCGGCAAGGCTTTTAAATCCGTTAAATTCAAAGTATCGACCAAAGGGCCGAAGATTGGAAAATGCTTTCCCCTTGCTTCTTTAGAAAATTCTGCCGCAAGTTTCGAAAATGCTCAGTTAGAGCCGGATGAAATGGCGGCGATTCTGTTTACGTCGGGCGGGACGGGGCGTCCGAAAGGGGTTGTCTACACTCATAAAATTTATACCGAGCAAACGCGCCTTCTTCAGGAACTCTTTGATCTGAATGATCGTGAAATTGATTTGCCGTGTTTTCCGCTCTTTTCTCTTTTTACCCTCTGCATGGGAATGACTTCCTGTATCCCGGATATGGATCCGTCCAAACCCGCGAAAGCCGATCCCCGAAAATTATTACAAAATATCTTAGACAATAAAGTTACCTTTATGGCCGGATCACCGGCAATCTGGGAGGCGCTGGCCGACTATTGTGAAAAAAATAAAATCAATCTCCCTTCCGTAAAGTACCTGGTCATGTTCGGCGCGCCGGTTAGAAATGAACTTCACAAAAAATTCAGTCACATTTTGCCTAACGGCACGACATACACACCTTATGGAGCGACGGAATGCCTTCCCGTTTCTAAAATTTCGGGAAAAGAAATTTTGGAAGAGACGGCGGTCCTGACTCAAGCTGGGAAAGGGACCTGCGTTGGCGCGTCCGTGCCCGGCGTTGAAGTTGCAATTGTTGAGATCAGTGATAACGTTATTGAGGATATTACAAAGACGAGCCTGTTAAAACCATACGAGATTGGAGAAATTATTGTCAAGGGTGATATAGTTACCGCCAGCTATTATAATTCGCCCCCGGAAACATCTCTGACAAAAATAAAAGATCATGGATCATTCTGGCACCGGATCGGAGATCTTGGGTATAAAGATGATCAGGGGCGGATATGGTTTTGCGGCCGCAAAACTCATCGGGCGGAAACGTCCTCCGGATTGTTGTGCTCGGTCAACTGTGAGGCTATTTTTAACTCGCATTATGGCGTCAGACGATCAGCTTTAGTGGCGTTGGGAGAAAAAGGAAAACAATCAGCCGCCATAGTGATTGAAAGAAATGAAGCGGGGAAAAAACTTAACAAGAAAAGCTTTGTCAAAGAGCTCCTGGCGATTGCCGAAAAAAATACGCTGACGGCACCGATAAAATCGGTTCATTTTTGTGATCATTTTCCTGTTGATGTCCGGCACAATATTAAAATTGACCGTTTAAAACTGGTCGAAGAAGTTTCGCGGGGGAAGATATGAATATATTAGTTACCGGAGCGGGAGGTTTTTTGGGAAGAAACTTGTCGGCAAGTCTTTTGTCCAAAGGACACAAGGTCTGGAATTTCAGCCGTAAAGATCATCCCCAGCTTCAAGCCATGGGAATTGAAACAATTTGCGGCGATCTGCAAAATGCGGCCGATGTTCTGGCGGCGTTTAAAGGAATGGATGTTGTTTTTCATGTCGCCTCCCGTGTCGGTATCTGGGGCGATTATAAAGATTTTTATCAGACCAATGTTATCGGCACTGAAAACGTCATCAAGGCTTGCCGCGCCAATGGAATAACAAAATTAATATATACCAGCACGCCCAGTGTTGTTTTTGACGGCAGTGACATCTGCGGAGCCGACGAGACAAAGCCGTATTCCAATAAATTTCATGGTCATTATGCTGAAACCAAAACCATTGCCGAGCAGATGGTCTTGCGAACCAACGATGAAAAATTATGCACAGTGGCCCTGAGGCCCCACCAGATCATCGGGCCGGATGATCCGCATCTTATTCCCCGTTTGATCAATGCTGCGAAACGGGGCAGACTGAAAATAGTCGGAGACGGCAGGAACCTTGTTGACGTCACCTATATTCAAAACGCGGTTGACGCGCATATCCTGGCTTTTGAAAAATTATCTTCGCAATCATCCCTTGCAGGCCAGGCTTATTTTATCGGGCAGGAGCGGCCTGTTGTTCTCTGGGATTTTATTAACGAGATTCTGTCGCGCTATAATTTGCCAAAAATAACAAAAAAAGTGCCCGCGGGCGTTGCTTTTAGTATTGGATTGTTTTTTGAATGCTGGTATAGATTTTTTCGGATTAACGGTGAGCCGCCAATGACGCGTTTTGTGTCACTGCAATTTTCACGCTCCCATTATTTCTCCCATCAAAAAGCAAAAATAGATTTCGGCTATGATCCGAAAATATCCATAGAACAGGCGCTTGATTTAACAGTGAGGAAATAAATGCTTCTGAATAAAAATGATAAAATCACACAAAATTACGATGTCATCATCGTGGGAGGCGGATTAGGGGGAATGACCGCCGCCAACAAGCTGGCAAAAAACGGCAGAAAGGTTCTTTTGCTTGAGGCGCATGATAAGCTGGGAGGATTTGCCACCTGGTTTCATCGCAAGGGGAAACATATTTTTGATGTATCGTTGCACGGGTTTCCGGTGGGAATGGTGAAAACATGCCGTAAATACTGGAGTAAAAAAATTGCGGATAAAATCATTCAGCTCAAAAGGGTCCGTTTCATCAATCCTCTGTATCAGTTGGAAACCGATTTTACCGTCGACGATTTCACCGGTAAGCTCATCCATGATTTTAAAGTCTCCAAAGAACAGGTTGATAATTTTTTTAATCTGATCATGAACATGAATTACTACGACAATAAGGCAATGACCAACGGCGAGCTGCTGGAAAGTTTCTTCCCCGGCAGAAAAGACATTCACCGATTTCTCATCGAGCCGATTGTTTACGCCAACGGTTCCACGCTGGAAGACCCGGCCATCACCTATGGAATCGTCTTTTCCAATTTTATGAGCAAGGGTGTTTACACTTTTCAAGGCGGAACGGATCTCGTCGTCGAAATGATGCAGGAAGAACTCTTAAATAACCATGTTGACATTTGCCTGAAATCGAAGGTGGAAAAGATTGTCGTTGATCATAATGTTTGTCAGGGAGTTTCCGTTGGCGGCAATTTCATTGCATCCAGGGCGGTTCTTTCCAATGGAAATCTCATCAGCACGATTTTCAATCTAGTCGGAGAGGATAAGTTCAAACCTGAATTTATTGATAAAGTTAAAAAGGTTCGGCTCAATACCAGTTCCTGTCAGGTTTATATGGGAATCAAGCAGGGGGAGACCATCGATGATATCGGCGATCTCATCTTCTTTTCTGAAGCAAAAGAATTCGCGACGGAAGAGCTGCTTTCCATGAATACGTCCAGCCGGACTTTTTCTCTTTACTATCCCAGACTCAGACCACAGTTGGCAGACGCCGGATACTCCATCGTTTCTTCCACAAACGCGCGTTACGAAGACTGGGTAAATCTGAGCAAGGAAGAGTATAAATTAAAGAAAGAAGAACTTATCAAGGCAACGCTGATAAGTCTGGAAAAAGTCATCCCCGGCATCAGTAAAAAGATTGATTACATTGAAGCGGCAACACCCCTGACCATCAAGAGATATACCCATCACGAAAAGGGGTCCTCTTTCGGGACCAAGCATGAGGGGCTGGAGGTTTCCATGGGGCTGGATAAAGAAATCAAAGGCCTGTTCCATACCGGTTCGGTGGGAATCATTATGTCCGGATGGCTGGGCGCGGCCAATTACGGCGTCATTCAATCTTATGAAGTGGAGAGTTATCTGGATAAATAAAACTGAGGTGTTTTATGTTTGATTTCAGCAATCAGAGAGTTATTGTCACGGGCGGCACCCGCGGAATCGGAGCGGGAATTTCTTTAGCGTTTCTTCAAGCCGGTGCAACGGTTATCTCCACTTATTCGTCCAACGATGCTGCCGCTAATGAATTTAAGAATAAAAACGAACCATACGCGGCAAGACTCGATATCCAAAAATATGATGTATCTTCTTCGCAGGACGTTAAAAAATTCTTCAATGACCTGGACGAAAAATACCCTTCGCTGGAAGTACTGGTGAATAACTCCGGCATCCGGCAGGACGCTGTGGCGGCTTTGATGAGCGATGAACAATGGAAGAAAGTTCTGGATGTCAATCTTAGCGGAACTTTCTACATGTCGCGGGAGATCATATCACGCTTCATGTCCAATCGTTTCGGACGAATTATCAATATCAGCTCCCTGGGCGGAGATATCGGCTTTCAGGGACAGGCCAATTACGCGGCATCCAAAGCCGGCCAGCTGGCGTTGACCAAGTCCTTGTCCAAAGAGGTCGCTAAAAAAGGAATCACCGTCAACTGCGTTTCTCCGGGATTTATTGACACCGAATTAATCAGCGATCTTCCCGAAGAACAGCGCAAGGAATATCTCAAGATGATTCCGCAAAAGCGTTTCGGCAAGGTGGAAGAAGTGGCTTACGCCGTTCTGTTTTTAGCCAGCCGGGGAGCTTCTTATATTAACGGAACATCAATAATTGTCGCGGGAGGGCTGTAATGGAAGAAGTTCTTGCCGCCATTCCACAGCGCCCGCCGTTTCTTTTTGTCGATAAAATTATCAGCCGGGAAGGAAACTCCATAACGACGCAAAGGACGTTGAGAGAAGATGAGTATTTTTTCCAGGGACATTTTCCCGGCAATCCGATTATGCCCGGCGTATTATTATGCGAAGCTTGTTTTCAGACGGGGGCCATTTTGATGAGAGCGGGTCAGCAGCCTGGACTTGGTGTTGTCACGCGGATAAAAGATACCAAGTTTAAAAACTTTGCCCGCCCCGGTGATACTCTGATCATCAAAGTAACTCTTGATGATCAAGTAGATAACGCTTATTATATGAGCGGAACGGTTTTTGTTGGCGAAAAGCTGATTTTGAAAATCATCTTTCAGGCGGCGCTTCTGCCAAAAGATATGTAATACAATACCATTTTTAAATCAAAGATGATATTAAGCCGACAACGACGCCAACAAAAATAGCGCTTTGATTTAGAGATGGTATAAGAGGTGGATATGGACTTTCTCCAAGTTTCAGGAAAAACATTTCTGGTGACCGGTGTCGCCAATAAAAAAAGCGTCGCCTATTTTGTTGCCAATGGTTTGATCGATAGCGGCGCAAAGGTAATTTTTTCCGTCCAGAACGAAGAGAATCAAAGTAAAGCCCAAAAACTTTTTCCCGACAGCACGATTTTAATCTGTGATGTCGAAAACGCCGAAAGCATCAATCAGTTGGGTGAATATTTTAATAAAAATAATGTCAGGCTGGCCGGTTTTGTCCATTCCATAGCCTTTGCCAATTACAGCGAGGGGATTAAACCGTTTCATGAGACCAACGTTGGAGATTTCCTTCAGGCGACCAACATCTCCTGCTTCTCCCTGGTTGCCATTGCCAACGCCTTAAAGAATTCTTTTGAGGAAGACGCTTCCGTTGTCACCATTTCCATCAGCAGCACCCGCGCGACCGCTTACGGATATATGGGACCGATTAAGGCCGCTCTTGACGCGACGGTGGCCTTTCTGGCAAAATCTTTATCGGAAATATCCAAAGTCAGGGTGAATGCGGTGTGCGCCGGCCCGCTCAAAACTTCAGCATCCGCCGGTATTCCGGGATATGTGAATAATTATCTTTTTGCTGAGCAGTTGACTCTGCGCAAGGCCGCTCTCAAAACTGAGGAGGTCGCAAACACCGTTTTATTTCTTCTCTCACCCGTTTCCGGCGGAATCAACGCCACTGGTATTGTAGTGGATGCGGGAATGTCTTGTAATTATTTCGATCAGGATGTAGTGAATAAGGCAATGCGTTAATGGATATTTGTCATTCCCGCGAAGGCGGGAATCCAGGATTAAACAAACTACCGTTTTCAGCGATTTTGCATCATCATGACAATGCTGTTATGAGATTGTTAATAACTAATTAAAAAGGTATTTCTTAGAATATGCCTACGCCAATCATATCCATCGTCGGGAAGTCCAATTCCGGCAAGACAACACTGGTGGAAAAACTGATTCCCGAACTGATCAAAAGGGGATACCGCGTTGCCACGATCAAACATAACAAGCACGGTTTTGATATCGACCATGAAGGCAAAGACAGCTGGCGGCATAAACAGGCCGGCGCCTGTGCGACGGTGATCGCCTGTCCGACAAAGATAGCTTTGATAGAAGATATTGACCGGGACCACTCTCTGGGTGAAATCAGGGACAAGTATGTCAAAGACGCGGATGTAATTCTGGCCGAAGGCTACAAGGGCAATCCTTTCCCCAAAATCGAAGTTTTTCGTTCGGAATTAAAACGCGAATTATTATGCAGCAAAGAAGACAACCTGCTGGCTTTGGCCGCGGATGTAAAACTGGATGCCGGCGTTCCCTGCTTCGATATCAATGATATAAAAAGCATCGCCGATTTGATTGAGAATAAATTCCTTAAATGATGCCGTTATGCAGACTCATTTAATATTATCTTGCGCTTTTTCAAAGTTTTTTCTTAAATAAAATATTTTGATTTTCTTGCTCAATACACTTTTTGTAGAAATCCTTAAATTCTGGGTAATCTTTTGTGGTAATTCTCTTTGCAGTCAGGAGAAACTTCCTGTGTATGGAAATCGTTTTATCTGTCTTTTTCACTATATAATCGTATTGGCCGAATTTATCGTTCTTTACGCTCAGGCTATCGGGAACAAACTCAATCACTGTATCTTCAGGTGTACGGATATCTATTTGGGATTCTATATTTACTTGCTTTTTAATCTCGATATCAGTTTTTCGCTGATTTGAGGATATGATGGCTCCATCCACTATTGAACTCGTTCCTCCCATATCTTCAATTGGCATGAATGAATAAATATTCCCCATCTGTTTTGAGAAATTTTTCTTTGTAAGATCAATATAAAGTGATTCTTCATTATCTTTATCAGTTTTTTTAAATTTCATTGCATTGATTTCTACATCTTGATTATTTTGCGCATAAATTTGCTGAATGCCTCTTTTTAATTGGTCTTCTGGCAAGTTGTTTAACAAAGCAGTCAATTCTTGTTCACCTTTTAAAATAGTTTGGTCGGTAACTCTGGCATCTTTCATGCTGGTGAAATTTATCCGGACCAACTCCTCGACGCCTCGCTTATCTGAATTATCTTTGGGGATAAGAACTAGTTCACCATGACTTTCCCGCACAATAAGAGCATTTCTGAATTGAAGATACTCTGGAAGAGCATCATAGGGATTAGCCTCTGCTGTTGGATCGAGAAATTTATATTTGCCATCCCTAACTGGAATAGCAACTATTGCGTGATTGAAAACAAGCGGTGTAGTCATCCTTTTCTCAATTAAATAATCTGTATTGACCAGGGCTAGTTCGGAATTGATGCCGGCACATTTGAGCATGGCAACAAGTAAAACAGATTTATCCTTGCAATCACCATACATGTTGCGGAATGTTTCGGAGGCGGGATGTGGAGTCATTCCGTGCATATTCAGCAAAATAGAAACATATCTGATTTTCTTTACATAGTCGTAGATGGCCTTTATTTTGTCTTCTCTTTGTGAAAGACCTTTGGTCAGCTCTTTTACTTTTGCTTCAATTTTGCTATCGGCAGTCCACTTGTCCTGGGCAAGCTTATAATACCAGTTTGATATTTCCTCCCAGGAAACAGGTTTGTAAATAAATACTTTGTCAGAGTATTCTTGACTGGGAATACTGCTATATTCTCCCATCTCTGCTTTCTTGTTTGTAATTTTGTAAATATAAACGACATCACCGTTTTTAAGAACGATCTTTTTCATCTGAAGTTCAGGTATTTCTCCCCTGAAACGCTCCCACACAGAGGCCGGTGTTCCGGCTTCAATATGGCAAATATAAATCATTTCACGGATAGGCAGAGCGTAATTCAAGTCAATACCTGCCGTTATAAACCCTTTGTCTTCCGCAGGAGTATAAACTTCTCTTTTGCCAATGCGGATAGCATAACCATCTTCCAGCCCTTTCAGAGTCAGTATCTTCATTTTAAGTTCTGAGTAAATCAGGTCGGTATAAATATCTTTTTCTTTGACCTGTGCAACATTGGTTTCAATTTCTTTTCCTTCACTGTCATAGACTGATGCTTTTAATATTTCTATTTTCTGCCGCGTCGTATCATAAGGAAACTTTTGTTCTCCCAATTGATTTTTTATCAAAGGAGCGTTAATTTTCATCGCATAATCGATGTATTCTTCGATGCTGCCGTCTTTTCTTATAAACGTATATGAGTGTTTGAAGATAATATCGATTGGATAAGTATTTCCCGCAGGTGATTTTTCTTTCAAGCTTGCCTGAATGAGTTCATTTTTATGCTTTAAAGAAAAATTATCATAGAATTCGCCATAAATATCTTTTGTAAAACCATTTATTTCATATCCTCGGACAAAACACGGCCAGAAAACTGTTGAAATAAAAATAAATACGAAAAAATATTTTCTCATAATATTTTTTTCTCCTTGTTAATAAATGGATATTTGTATTTCGTGGGGCAAAAGTTTTATAATGTAATTATTTAAAGATCATAATGTTTTCAATAGTTTATTGCACCGATTGAAACCCCTTCAGTCGTTATACTCCATCGTAAACACAGTTAGTCGCGACTATTCTTTAATCTTCAAATTCTTCTGGAGATAATTTTTGAAATCTTCGTAATTGTTGGTGATGGCAACGGCGCTGCCTTCTCTCTGGTCGATATTTTTCATGCTCTCTGGCACAGGTATGTTTAATCCCAACAGTTTTTGAATCTCTTCCGGGAATTTTGCCGGATGAGCCGTTTCCAGAGAAATGGCCAGTTTATTATCCTGCGATATTTTAAAATATTCTTCGAGTCCAGCCCAGCCAACGGCTCCATGCTGTTCCAAAACGACATGGTAGCTTTTATAGACGCTCTTGATAATTTCTCTGGTTTGTTCATCGGTGATGCTGATCGAGAAAATATGCCGTTTCATTTCTTCCCAATCGGGATAGCGGTGAACTTGTCCCACGCGGTCAACTGTGCCTCCGTATAAATCAAAGAAGCGCGCCAGATTGCTGGGATGCCCGACGTTCATAGCATTGGAAATGCAAGCCCTGGATGGGGAAACTTTATTATATTTTCCTGTAGCCATGAAAATCGGGAATTCATCATTTTCATTGGTGGGCATGATAAGTTTAGCCACCGGCAGACCCATACGGCGTGCGTATTCACAGCCCAGAGCGTCGCCGAAATTTCCCGAAGGAACGGAAAAAATTACCTGCTCACCATTTTCGGCAAGCTGGGCGTAAGCGTAAATATAATAAATTATCTGCGGTAGAATCCGTCCGAAGTTAATAGAATTGGCCGAGGTCAGATTAAATTTGATCAGGTCCGGATCGGAGAATGCCTGCTTTACTAAATTCTGGCAATCATCGAATTTGCCGTCAACGCTCAGCGCCTGCACATTGCCGCCGATGGTATCGAGCTGTTTTTTCTGCATATTGCTGACTTCCGTTTCCGGATACAAAATAGTCACGTCAATGCCCGCCACGCCCTTGAAGGCCTCGCCCACGGCGCTGCCCGTGTCGCCGGATGTGGCGACAAGAATATTAAGCCTTTCGCCGCGGGAACGGCAATTGCTCATCAGTCTGGCCATCATGCGCGCGGCAAAATCTTTAAAGGAAGCCGTCGGTCCCTGATCCAGGCGCATCACATACGCTTTTGGTTTTACCTCTTCCAGGGGAACGGGATAATTGTAAGAGTCTTTGACTACATTTTTTAGAACTTCCAGCGGGAACTCATCGACAAGAAACGCTTGGGCAACCAGCAATGCCGTATCTCTGTAAGGCTTACCTTTCAAGTTTTGAATATCTTTTAAAGAGAGTTGAGGAATCATATCCGGCATAAACAAACCTTCATCAGAAGCCTGTCCTTTGAGTAGAGCCTCTTTAAAAGAGACCTTGCCGGTAAAGGGAATAATCCCCGCGACGTTTTTTAAATTACGATTTGTGCTGTAATAGCCAATTGACATGATGCTTATCCTGATTTTTCGTTAATTCTTTTAAACTTATTTACACAAAAAAATCAATTTAAAAGAAGATTGAATGTCATTAACACCGAATCTGCAATCCTTTATTGACATAAAATATTATAATTCTTATACTTCCTTTAAAATTATATTTAATAAGCGATTATTTATGAGCGATGAAAAATTATACATTGTTTTGATGGGGCTTCCCGCGCGGGGCAAATCCACACTGGCCGTGCGTTTGAGAGATGCTTTTCAGAAGAGCAGCATTTCCGCCCGAATATTCAATAATGGAAATTTGCGCAGGATTTACGGGACGCTTGACGAAACAGCAAGATCCGAATTTTATTCTCCGGAAAATTCAGCCGCCGTGGAGCTGAGAGAAGGATTCGCCCGCATGAATATGCAAAAGGCCAAAGCCTATCTGCAGAACAGCGGCCGGATCGCGATTCTGGATGCGACCAATGCGGAAAGAAAGCGGCGCGCCGCAATTGAAAAATATCTCAACGATCATCCGCTTCTCTTTATCGAGTGTGTCAATGATGATGAAGATATTTTGACCCTGAGCATTCAGGAGAAAATCAAACTGCCCGAGTTCGCCCATCTTAAAGACAGGGCGGCAAAGGAATTCTTAAAACGAATTGATTACTACCGGATGATTTATACGCCGTTAAAGCCGGAACGAAATTACATTCGCATAGATTCTCTGCAAAACATGATTATCGAAGAAAAACACAGCGATGTGATTCCTTTTTATGAAAGGCTGCGCGATACTCTTGTTACCGATGAAGTGAAAAATCTTTTTCTTATCCGGCACACCCAAACGGAATATAATGTGGCCGGCAGGATCGGCGGCGACTCGCCATTGACAAAAAAAGGCAGGGCTCAGGCAAAAGCCCTCGGCCGGTTTTTCACGAGAAGAAAGATTTCCTACATTTTTACCAGCAGAAGAATCAGGACAATCGATACGGCAAAAGCTATTTGCGAAATGCAAAATGATTGCCGCATCATTTCGCTCAAGGAGTTTGATGAAATCAACGCGGGGATTTGCGAAAGAATGACTTATGAAGATATCGAAAAAAATCTGCCGCACGTTTTCAAAAAGCGGGGGGCGGACAAATATCACTATGTTTATCCCGGGGGTGAAAGTTACGAGACCATGAAGTCCAGAATTACGCAGGGAATCAAGAAGGCATTTTTTTTAAACCGGCGGGCCAGTAACATTATGATCGTTGGTCATCAGGCCGTCAACCGGATGATCCTGTCTCATTTCCTGTACCGGCGGGAAGATGACGTTCCCTACATCTACGTTCCGCAGGATCGTTTTTATCATATCGTTTCCACCCATAATAAAAAACTTTTTGAACTCAAGCGGTATGATTAGTTATGCGTGTGAAGAGTAAAGAGTGAAAAGTGAAGAGTGAAGGGTGAAGGGTGAATGGAAAAGAATGTTCTGCATTCAAAGTTAAGAAACAGGAAATGGAAAAATTGACCAGTTGGACAGTCATGGAAAACATTTTCATCTCAATCATTTACTTCAAACATTACATTGACAGAAAAAACAGTTATCCTTATAATCATTTTATTGATTTTACATTTCCAAAGAAGCATTTAGTCAAAACTTAAAGAGGAGAAATGGACGAGAAAAAAATAGTTCGTTTAACTCAGACTGTAAAAAGCGCTGGTTGAGCCTGCAAGATAGGTCCGGGTGACCTGTCCGAACTGATGCGCGATTTGCCGCTGATTCAGGATCCGAATTTGCTGACCGGATTTGAACACGCGGAAGACGCGGGAGTGTATAAATTATCCGCCGATCTTGCCCTTGTCCAGACCGTTGATTTTTTTACACCCACGGTTGACGATCCCTTTGTCTTCGGTCAGATTGCCGCCGTCAACGCGCTTAATGATATTTATGCCATGGGCGCCAGACCTTTAACAGCGATGAATATTGTTTGTTTTCCGATAAAAAAAATGGATATAAAAATGTTGAGGGAAGTTTTACGCGGCGGATTGGATAAAATACGCGAAGCCGGCGCATTGCTTATCGGCGGGCACAGCGTTGAAGATGACGAAATCAAATACGGCCTTTCCGTAACCGGAGTCATTCATCCCGACAAAGTGTTATTTAATCGCGGCGCCAGGGCCGGCGATAAATTGATTCTGACAAAGTCTCTGGGCACGGGCATTATCAGCACTGCGATTAAGGCCGGGGAAGCGTCTCCGGAACAGTTGACGCAGGTGATATCGTGTATGACCCGGCTTAACAAAAATGCGTCGGAGATGATGGTTGCCGAAGGAGACATTCACGCCTGCACGGATATAACCGGTTTTGGTTTTTTAGGGCATGCTTGTGAAATGATTGAAGGCAGTGACGTTGGTCTGAATATAAGTTCTTCTTCTATCCCGGTTTTTGAAGGAGCGCGCGAGTTGTTGGAAACCGGTTTCGTTCCCGGCGGTCTTTATCTCAATAAGAATTTCCGCATAAATCAGGTCGAAAAAGAGCAAACGTGTCCGGACTGGATTTTTGATATCCTCTTTGATCCACAGACGGCGGGTGGACTGTTTTTTAGTTTGCCCGGAAATAAGGCGCAAAACCTTGTCGGGAAAATGCGTGCCGCCGGAATTGGCGATGCCGCCGTTGTCGGCGAAGTTGTTAAAGATCATCCCGGTAAAATTATTGTTTATTAAGGAGGTGGAGCTGGCAGTTCTATTCACGCTCGATCCATGAAAGTAGATTCCATTCTGATCAAGAAAGAAACAGAGCTGAATTTCAAAAAGTTAATGGAAATGGTTCAGCCTGATGATTCACTCATGTTGCTGATGCATGGCAGTCCTGATCCCGACGCCATCGCTTCGGCTATGACGCTTCGCGAAATAATCCAACGGACAAAAGGCCTTTCCAAGAGCGCTTTCGTTTCCACGGAACCGTTAATCAGACAGCAGAATGTAGAATTTGTTTCTTCCCTGCGTCTTTTTATTCAACAAATCAATCAAGTGAATTTGGGGGATTATCGTTTAATCGCGATTTTGGATGCCCAGCCTTCTTTTTTAAAGAAATCGTTAAGCTTCATAAAGCCGCAAATTGTTTTCGATCATCATCCCCGCGAAGGCGAATGGAGCGCGCCCCTGGAAGATATCCGGCCCGATTACGGCGCTTTGTCCAGCATCCTGACCGAATATTTGCTGTGTTCCCGGATAAAAATTCCCCGTAACGTACACACCGCTCTCCTTTACGGCATTAAAACGGATACGGACAATTTCAACCGTTCCGCCATTGTTGAGGATATGAGCGCTTATACCTATCATACAAAATACGCCAACATGCAGTTCATCCGCCGGATTGAACTTAATCAAACGCCCGACCGTTTCTTGAAATATTATAATTACGCGTATCACCACATGAATAATTTTCGCGGCCGGCGGGTTTGTTTTCTGGGAAATGTTGAAAGCGCGGATGTTTGCGTTCAGATAGCTGATTTTTATTTGCGTTTGATCGGCACTTATTATGTGGTTGTGGCCGGAATAGTCGGCGACAGGATCATCATTATTTTTCGCGGCGACGGTTACAGGCAGAATTGCGGCGCTATCGCGCAAAGAGCTTTCGGGTTGATCGGCACAGGCGGGGGACATCGCAGCGCCGCGCGCATGGAAATTCCCATGGATGTATTGAAAGAAAATTTGGAAGGTGATCTGTCTCAAAGAAATATCGAGAGATTTCTTTTCCGCAGCCTCAGAAGAGAACAAAAGACTGATCCCGGCAAGGATTAGAATTCCGCTGAAAGATCAGGAAGGAAAACTTATGAAAGAAGTGGGATTTAAAAAAGAAATAACATCAGGATATTATCTTGATCCTTTTAACGGTTTTCAGGAAAAGAAAGTCACCATTGAATTGCGATATGATGAAACCACCGGCGTGGCGTGCCGTATTTTACCCTATCGCGTTCGCCCCGCCCAGAAGCCTGATTTGGATGAATTTCTGGAAAAATCACCGGAATCCTTGTGTCCTTTTTGTCCCGATCTTTTTGAGAAGATTACTCCCCGGTTTCTGCCCAGTATGATTGCGGAAGGAAAATTTAAAAGGGGAGAAGCAAGTTTGTTTCCCAATGTCTTTCCTTACGATCAAAACAACAATGTCGCAATTTTTTCGTCTCGTCATTTTGTCCCTCTGAATGAATTGACCCCCGGAATGATGAAAGACGGGTTTGCCGTTTGCCGCGATTATTTTCACCGCGTCGTCGAAATGAACATGGGATATAAACATTGCTCAATTAACTGGAATTATATGCCGCCGGCCGGAGGAGGTCTTATTCATCCTCATTTGCAAACGATTGTCAGCTATAAACCCACCAGTTTTGTGCAACGGCTTCTGACCAGCGCACAGAATTATGCCGCTGCCGCGAATGGAGATAACCTATGGAATAATTTAATCGCTTTGGAAAAGAAAGCGGATAAAAGATTCATTGCCAATACCGGCTCTGTTTGCTGGCTGGCAAGCTTCGCGCCGAAGAGCATGGCCGGCGAGATAGATTTTATTTTCCGGGAAAAAACATCATTTTTCGATTTAACCGAATCTAATTTCAGCGAATTTCTGTCAGGACTATCCAGAGTATTCAACTATTTATATATTAGTAACTTTGCCAGTTTCAATATGTCTTTTTACGCCACCATGACAAACAATAATTATTTCTGGGTTCAGGGAAAGATTGTGCCGCGCTTTGTGCTTAGTCCATTAGGAACGAGCGATTTGAATTATTTTGAAAAACTGCACAATGAAATTATTTGTCCGACTGTTCCTGAAGAATTATGCCGTGAACTTCAGCCTTATTTTAAGGACTTGTTGTAGTTTGGGCCAACGGCGTATAAAAAATCTATATAGCGCAAGTAGTTCTAACCCTTGTAAGTTATTTCATTTCGCAGTTGGACAACTGGCAGTAATGAATTGTGAGGATGAATAAAAAAAGACAGATGGCTTGCGACGACAAATAAATGGAGGGGGATGGATATGCTTAGAATATTTCCTGAAGACGATCATAATCAGACTTTGAGAATCAAACGGTTTCTCATGGCATTCGGATCGTACATCATGTGGCTTGCCATCTGTGTCCT
>PHBJ01000003.1 GCA_002840555.1 Deltaproteobacteria bacterium HGW-Deltaproteobacteria-13 | reverse complement strand
AAGAAATATCGCTTGTTATTCGAAAGCAATCCGCAACCCATGTGGGTGTACGACCTTGAAACGTTAAATTTTCTGGAAGTTAACAAGGTGGCAATACTTAAATATGGTTACAGCCGAAATGAGTTCTTAAAATTGAATTTGAAAGATATAAGACCCGTTGAAGATATTGAAGTTTTACTAGATAATGTAAAGCAACAGAATAATGATTATTCGTACTCTGGTGAATGGAGACATAAGAACAAAAATGGTGATGTATTCTTAGTTGAAATTCTATCGCAAGGTATAAATTACAAAGCAAGAAAAGCTAGGCTAGTGCTTGCAAATGATATTACCGAACGCCGAAATGCAGAGGTAAAGGTACTCAAACTTTCTAGTGCCGTGGAGCAAAGCCCGGTATCAATCATTATTACCGATACAAATGGAAATATTGACTATGTAAATCCAAAAGTATTAGAAATTAGTGGTTATAAATTTCATGAATTGGTAGGAAAAAATCCAAAAGTATTTAGCTCGGGTGAAAAACCAAAAAATGAATACAAAGTGCTTTGGGAAACCATTTTAGCAGGTAAAGAATGGCGCGGTGAATTTCACAATAAAAAGAAAAATGGAGAGCTTTATTGGGAACTTGCCTCAATTTCACCCATTTTTGATGAGAATGGAAAAACAACAAGTTATTTGGCCATAAAAGAGGATATTACGGAAAGAAAAAAAATATTGCAAGAACTTGTTGATGCCAAAGAGCAAGCCGAAGTAAGCGAGGAAAAAATCAAGATACAAAATAATGAAATTTTATTCAACAACGAACGTCTTGAAAGTTTGCTAAAAGTTTCGCAATTTCAAACAAATTCAGTTCAGGAGCTTTTAGATTTTGCTTTAAAACAGGCAGTTGATTTAACTAAAAGTAAAATTGGCTACATTTATTTTTATGTTGAAGAAAAAAAGCAATTTATCTTGAATACCTGGTCGAAAGATGTAATGAAAGAATGTTCAGTGATGAATCCTCAAACCATTTACGACTTAGATAAAACGGGTTGTTGGGGTGAAGCAGTAAGGCAAAGAAAACCAATAATAATCAATGATTATCATGCCGAAAACCCAATAAAAAAAGGAACCCCTGAAGGTCACGTAAAACTTGAAAAATTTTTGACAATTCCGGTAATAATTGATAATAAAATTGTAGCAGTAGCCGGTGTTGCTAATAAATATACCAACTATAACAATTCGGATGTTCGACAACTAACGCTTTTGCTGGATAATGTTTGGAAAATATCAGAACGCTTGACTTTAATTAAAGATTTAATTATTGCCAAACAAAAAGCCGAGGAAAACGATCAACTAAAAACGGCATTTCTTTCAAATATGAGTCATGAAATTCGTACACCTATGAACGCGGTGTTAGGCTTTTCGCAATTAATTAGTGAGAAAAACATTTCAAAAAAACAAAAAAAAATATTTGCCGAATACATTAACACTAATGGTGAAAGTTTGCTGAAAATAATTGATGATATTATTGACATTTCAAAAATACAATCGAAGCAATTAACCATTAAAAGAATTGATTTTGATTTGCATAAGCTGTTTCATGAACTTGAAATGTTTTATTCAAATTTGCTTGTTAAAAAAACAAACAAAAAACTTGAGTTGCAACTTCAGCTTTTTTACCCAAAAGATGCCCCTTTTATAATCAATAGCGATGAAATTCGCTTAAAGCAAATACTAAACAACCTAATTTCAAATGCCATTAAATATACTGAAAACGGTAAAATAATTTTTGGATATGTAATTAAAAATAGTGACTTACAAATTTTTGTTAAAGATACCGGTGTTGGAATACCGAAACATGAGCTGGAACACATTTTTGACAGGTTTGTGCAATATTCAAAAAAATACACTTCACGACATGATGGAACCGGGCTTGGATTAGCAATTTCAAAAGAGTTGGTATTTTTATTGGATGGTGAGTTAAAAGTAAAATCTACTGAAGGTAAAGGAGCAACATTTTATTTTAAGTTGCCCATATTATATGTTGGGAATAAACCGGTAGAAAACGAAGTGGGTGGGAACGATTTAATTAATGTTGATTTAAGCTGCTATACCATTTTAATTGCCGATGATGATCTTGCCCATCGCGTGATGCTGAAAAAACTTCTGAGCGGTTGGGGATATAACGTGGCCGAAGCGGATGACGGTTCGGTCGCTGTGGACGAAGTCCGGAAGCGGTCTTTTGATTTGATCCTGATGGATATCCGGATGATGAACGTTTCGGGTATTGAAGCGCTCGAACAGATCAAACAAATCAATCCGTCCATTCCCGTCATTATCATGACGGCTTACGCATCGGTGGAAACAGCCGTCAGTACCCTGAAAAAAGGAGCTTATGATTATCTGACCAAACCGCTGGATTTCGACGAGCTGCAAATGACCATTGCCCGGGCGACCGAGCACAGCAGACTGAAGAAGGAAAACGAATATCTGAAAGATAGACTGGGAGAAAAATTCGACCGGCGGAACATCATCGGCCGGAGCGCCGTGATGGTCAGGATACTGGAAATTGTTGAACAGGTGGCCGCCACGCAGGCGACCGTGCTGATTACCGGCGAGTCCGGGACAGGGAAGGAAGTCATTGCCAATGCGATTCATTTTAACAGCAATCGCAAAGATGCGCCGTTTGTCAAAATCAACTGCGCCGCCCTCACCGAAACGCTTCTGGAATCGGAACTGTTCGGCCACGAGAAAGGCTCTTTTACCGGAGCGGACCGACGGCGGGAAGGAAAGTTTGTCCAGGCGGACGGCGGCAGCATTTTTCTCGATGAAGTCAGCGAAATGTCCCCCGCCATGCAGGTCAAGCTTCTGCGCGTCCTTCAGGAGCGGGAAATTACGCGTGTGGGCGGACGGGAAGTGATCAAAATTGATGTCCGCGTGATTGCCGCTTCCAATAAAGATTTAAAAAAGGAAGTTCGCGAAGGGCGTTTCCGTGAAGATTTGTTTTACCGGCTCAATGTTGTGACGCTCGCGTTGCCGCCGCTCAGAGAGCGGCCTGAAGATATTCCTCTCATGGCGCAGGCCTTTTTGAGAACGTTTGCTCAAAGTAATTTCAAAACCATCAAGGGGTTCACGCCGCAGGCAATGCAGAAGCTCGCGCATTATTCCTGGCCGGGCAATGTGCGGGAGTTGATGAATGCGGTGGAGCGGGCTGTTGTTCTCTCCCGGACGGAAATGGTGGGTGAGGATGAACTGGTTTTCACAATGGCCGATCAGACGGTGTCTGGTGATGAACCGCCGGAAAGCCTGAACCGTCCGTCCGCGGCTGCCGGAAATCTGTCTCTGGAAGAGGTGGAAAAGCGAAGAATACTGGAGGCGCTGGAAACCAGCGGCGGTAATAAAAGCGAGGCCGCCCGCCGCCTGGGCATTACACGCAAAACCCTGCGCAAAAAGCTGGAGAAATACGAAGCCGGTTAGAGCAGTTCAGAGATAACGCTTCGTAAAATGTGCTCCATTGAGGTTGGCTTACCGCTCCTGGTCCCGCCATAACAGGCATTCCATTGGGGGTGTTTGTCGCGATGGGGATCAGTATCATTTGCCGCTAAATCATGTGTTTTTCAAACCGTGATTCAGAGAGTTGACCTGAAATGAAAATGTTTTATTTCATTGACACAGGCACGGCTTCTTTATATATTTTCTCAACCCGAAAATCATTTCACGAAAAGGCCTATGAGCGAGAAAATCCACTTAAAGTCCAAGGCTGGTTTAAGCGTGCAGCGTCCCATCAATAATGTGGCCGTGTTTGTGCGTGCGGCTCAGCAGTATGGCATTGATCCCCGGGAAATTCTTGCGGGCAGCGGCATCACGATGAGCGAACTGAATGACCCGTTACGTATCATCACGACGGCACAGGAAATTATGGTCGGCCGCAAGCTGGCGCAACGTGCGCCCGCGCCTTTGAGTGGTTTGGATTTGGGACAGCATCATCATCTGATCTCGAAAGGTAAACTGGGTATGGCGGCGATGTGCTGCGAAAAGGCCCTGGATGCCCTTAAAATGATGCTCACTTACATAGACCTTGCCTCTTCATATTTTCAGTACGATTTAACAGTGGAAGGTAAAAAGGGCTGCGTTCGATTGAAGGAACTGGTGAGTCTGGATGATTTTCGCCTTTATGTTTGTGAGACGGAGGTTGTCTCACTTTATACCATATGCTCTATGATTCTGGATGACGCGCATGTTTTTAACGAAATGCGTTTTGAATATCCCGCGCCGGATTACGCGGACAGATATAAAGAAATATTTCATTGTCCGGTTTTTTTTGACGCTCCTGAAAATATATTTATTTTTGATGCGGCAATTCTTGAACGGCCGCTTAAGCATGCCAATCCCTTGGCGAAAAAAGTTCTGGAGCAGGAATGCCGGCAGTTGTGCGAGCGTTTCAACGAACGCGCGACGGTCCAAGATAAAATCCGGCATGAACTTTTGTTTGCCAAAGGCGATTTTCCAACCCTTGATCAATTGACCGGCCGTGTCAACATGCCCGAACGCACCATCCGGCGTAAACTGGCTCTGGAAGGGACGTCCTACAAAGATATTCTATCTGATATCCGCAAGCAGAAAGCACTGGAACTGATTGCGTCGGGCGATTGTTCCATGGAAAAAATAGCTTCTCAGTTGGGCTACAGTGAGGTGGCCGGTTTTTATCACGCCTTTAAAACATGGACAGGCACCACTCCCGCGAATTTCCGGAAAAAAGCATCTTAATACAGCCATTTTGATTTTTTTACTTTTCACTAGTCACCATTCACTTTTCATTATTCATATATGTCATTGTAAAATATAAATAATTGATAGGAAGTGGCCGTTTTTATCAATATAAATGTCCGTTCGTGTCATTGATTCTTTTCCATTGTTTATATACGTTTCATAATACAATTTCCAAATAGCAGCGAGAGTGCATTTAAATCCGGGAGGTCACTATGCAAAAGGATGTTTCGGGGGCTCAAGTATTAGCGCGTTGTCTTTCTTCTCAGGGCATTAAATTTTTCTTCACGGTGCCGACGCCAAGATTAAAACCGATCATCAAAGCGTTGGAAACAGAAAAAGACGTCCGCGTTATCACGGCGCATAATGAAACCGCGGCTGCTTTGATGGCTGAAGGTTATATACGCCGGTCGCGTCTTCAGGCGGCGGTGCTCACCGATTCCAACGGCCGGGCAATTTCCCAGATATGCGGAGTGACCAATGCCTGGGCGGATAAAATTCCGCTGGTGGCTCTGTCTTTATGCGCGGATGATGAACCGGACTGCAACAAGAGCGTTGAACGGTGGCGTTTTGATCAGAGCGCCGCGTTCCAGGCCGTCACCCGTTGGAATACCCGCCTGACCACTCTGGAAAAAGCGCCTGCCCAGATTATCAAAGCCCTGCAGGAATCGTGCAATCATAAGATGGGACCGGTCCATATCGATATTCCCTTCAAATTACTGAATCAATATGTTTCGGCTAATTCGGTTATGATCCTGCCGGAGAAACGTCAGCGGCCCGTTGAGCCGGTGCGCTTACGGGCGGAATCTTCTTCAATTGCGCAAGCGGCAAAACTTTTAATGAACGCAAAAAAACCGCTCATCTTCTGCGGCGGCGGCGTCAAAGCATCCGAAGCCTGCGCGGATCTGATAGATTTTCTGGAAACATATAAAATTCCCATTGCGACTTCGATGGCCGGCATGGGCAGTGTGCCTCTGAGTCATCCGTTATGCCTGGGCGGTCCCAGTTACACGTCCGGCGAAGTGTTCCATGTGGCTATCCAGGATGCCGATGTGGTGCTTGCGCTTGGTGCGGCTTTTTCCGGCCTGGACGGTTTCGGCCTGCCTCCGGTGTGGTCCGGTTCCATTAAGTTCATTCACGTGGATATTGATCCGCTGCAGATAGGACTTAATGTACAACCGGCAGTATCCATTCAGGGAGATGTCAAAACCGTGCTCGGCCAGATGACCGGTGAATTGATGAAAAATAATTTTCATAGCGATGGCCGATGGAATTCATGGGCAAAGATGCTGACGAATTTGAAGAGCGGCCGGCTTGCGCGTCTGAATAAAGATGCCGCCTCGGAAGGAAAGCTCATGCATCAGGGCAAGTTTGCGCAGGCCATAGGCAACATCGTTACAAAAGATGATCCGATTATGGTGATGGACGGAGGGAATACGGTCTTGTACATGGCGATGTACGCGCCGGATATCGGCCCCCGGCAGGCCTTTTATCCGTATGGCATGGCGGCCCTCGGCGGCGGAATATCTTATGCCATCGGGACGGCGCTTGCCGCGCCCGATACGCAGGTTTTCCTGATAACCGGCGACGGATCGTTCATGTACAATGTACAGGAACTGGAGACCATCAGCCGTTATCAACTGCCCATCATCATCTTTATTAATAATGACAGCGCCTGGAACATGATCCGGTCCATGCAGAATTCATTTTTTGCCCAGAATTTTGTGGGCACGGATCTCGACGGCGTGGAATATGTGCCCATAGCCCGCGGATTCGGATGGAGGGCCGAGAGGGTGACGGTTGCCGAAGATATTATTCCGGCATATGAGCGCGCGCGCAAAGAAGGGGCGCCGGCCATCATCGAATGCATCACCGATAAAAACAACACGCCCGATAGCCTGCTCAGTTTCGCTCTGGTGGAGTTTCAGGGCGTGCTGAAATATCTCAATCCGCTCAGGTTTCTCCATAGTGTATTGCTGATGAGCAAAATGGGGCTATGGCGCAACATCTATCAGATGACCTACATTATAAAAGCTCTGCTCAGAATTAATCTGCGCGCGAGGAGGTTATAAAATGAATCTGATTACCGGAGGAGAAGTTTTAGTTGATTGTCTGAGAGCGCAGGGCGTGCGGCATGTGTTTTCCATTATCGGAGGACAGATGGGTACCATCTATGACACCATTGGCCGCAGAGACGATATTGATTTATTCATCCCCCGTTGTGAAACGGTTACCCCCCTTATGGCTGCCGGTTATATGGCCGCAACCGGAGTACCGGCGGCTTCTCTCACGACGGTGGGCGCGGGAGTTGTCTATGAGGCTGCTGGACTCATGCATGCCTGGCTCAATTACCTGCCGGTTATATCGCTCGCCCCTCAGGTTCAAAGCTGGAAGACCAAACCGCACCAGGAAAGTCTCCAGGCGTGCAATCAGGATGAGATTTATGCGCCGCTGACCAAATGGAATACGATCGTCTATCATTGGAAACGAATTCCGGCGATGATCAATAGGGGTTTTCGCGAAGCCTATACCGGCGTCCCCGGCCCGGTGCATATTGATATTCCCGTGGATATATTGTTCAAGCGCGGTCTCTGGGGTCAAAGCGATCTGGAAAAAGTTCCCCTTGTAAAACGTGAGCCGACGATTACCGGAGTTGCCGCAAAGATCGAAGATGCCGCGGCTGCTTTGAAGAAGGCCGGGCGGCCCCTGGTCATCGTGGGACAGGGCATTGGCAGAGAAGGGCGTTATCGCGGTGTCCGTCAGCTTCTCAACAAACTCGGATTGCCGGTTATCACCACGCGCTTCAGTTCGGGGATCATGCGCGGGAGCGATCAGGTATTTGCCGGAGCAAGTTCTTTGTTTGCCGAAACGGATAAGGGGATGACTCTGCTCAAACATGCGGACGCGATTGTTGTGATAGGAATTGATCCCGAAACAATATCCCTGATTGAAAAATGCGGCTGGACGTCCAAACCGATTGTTCAGATCGAGACGGATCCATCGGCTTTCCTGACCTATGCCCATCATCTCGTTCATGCCGATCCCGTAAGCGCTTTATCCGCTATGGCGGTGCATGGAATTAAGGGCGTCGCGGAATCAAAGAGATGGATGGATTCTTTACAAAATATTATTCCTGAACTTGTTAATGAACTTTCGCCCGCGAATGCGGGAATCAACAAAACGATAGCAGCGTTGGGAAAAACAACAGGACCCGATGACATCATTATTGCTGACGGAGCGGGAATCTCCCCGGCGGCGGCTTATATTTTGAAAGACGCTGAATATCGTGATTTATTTTGTATGGACGAGCGCGATATGGCCGGTGTCGGCGTACCCTTCGCGATAGGAGCCGCGATAGGAAATCCAAAAGCGAGGATAACCCTGATCTGCGACAAGGAATCTCTTTTTGCTCATGTCCGTGAACTCTCTCCCGCGGCACAGGCCGGGGTTACCTTGAGGATTATCGTGGCCGATCATGAAGATGCCCATGTGAATTGCGCTGACACCGCGTCCGTGCTGGAGGGTTTAGGTTGCTGTGTGAGCAGGCACGATTTGAGCGATTCCCAGGGAGATATTTCTGAATTCAGAGCAAAAGCAATATCGGCCCTCGTTGTCCGGGCTGTGCCGGAGAAAGCAGTGGTAAGATTGAATCAGCCTGCGGCAGTGTTAGTTTCTTCAATGCGCTAGTGGGACGATTATGCCGGGAATAAAAGATTTTAAAAGCAAGATAGTGGTGATCACGGGAGCGGCATCTGGAATAGGCAAAGCCGCGGCAAAGGCTTTCGCGTCGGAAGGCGCTGATCTCGTCATTGCGGATAATGATGCACAGAGACTCGAAGATGCAGCCAAGGAAATAAAAGCATGCGGAGCGACAGTTCTTGCGCAGCAGGTGGATGTTTCCAAAAGAAAGGAGGTGGAATCATTCGCCGAACTCGTTATCCGCGAACGCGGACATGTAGACATTTTGATAAACAATGCCGGCGTGGGAGTCGGCGGGAGTCTGCTGGATACAAACATAGAGGACTTCGAATGGATATTTTCGATTAACTATTGGGGTGTCGTTTACGGGCTCAAAGCTTTTTTGCCGTATATGGTTGCCAGAAAATACGGACATGTGGTAAATACGGCGAGCGGCGCGGGTCTTTGTTCGATGGCCAGTATGAGCGCCTACTGTTCGACAAAATTTGCCGTTGTCGGTCTTAGCGAAACACTGAGAGCTGAAATGCGGAGATTTGGTATAGGCGTAAGCACCATCTGTCCGGGAATAATCAACACCAATATTGTCGCGGAAAGCCGGATGCATCTTCCTGAAGGATTCAGAGCGAACCGCAACCGGCTGGTTGATTTTTACCGCAGATTCGGCTGGCCACCGGAGAGGGTGGCCAAATCAATATTGAGCGCGGTGCGGCATAACCGCTCCATTGTTCCGGTGGGGCCGGAGGCCTGGGCGCAGTGGTTTACGAAACGCATTTCGCAGAAATTTTTCGACGCGATGAATGAGGTTTCAGGACGTTTTCTCATGTCATCTAAATAAAATTATCGGGGAGGCTGCTGTATGGACAAATGGACGTATTTCTCCACCAGGCGCGAAAAGTCAACTCTCTGGGTTGAAATGAAAAATCCGCCGGTTAATTTCCTGACCGTGGCGATGCTTGAAGAACTGTTTGCTCTGCTGAAGCAGGTATCCAAGGATGATTCTGTCAGGGTCTTCATTCTGACGGGAGGCATTGAAGATGTTTACATCATGCACTTCTCCATTCCCGAGCTTCTCACCTTATCGACTGATAATAAAAAATTACTCTTAAATCTTTTTACAAAAACCAAATTAACGGGCGCCATTTTAAAATACGTTACAACCTCCACCAACTGGCTGATGGATTATTTCGGCTGGTACGAGACACTGATGCTCAAAATTGCCAGGGCAATGAAAGGTTATTCGTCAAGCCTTTATCTGTGGTTTATCATGCAGAGAGTATATTTCGCGATTGAAAGGCTCAATAAAATAACCGTCGCCGCGATCAACGGGAATTGCAACGGCGGCGGCACAGAACTTTCCGCGTGCTTCGATTTCCGTTTCATGATCGGCGACCAGGGCTTTACACTCGGACAGCCGGAGGTGCTGATAAATATCGTGCCCGGCGGCGGTTCCACGCAACGGCTCCCGCGGCTCATCGGCCGGGCCAAGGCTCTGGAGTTCATGCTGCGCGGCAATCAGATGAACCCGGAGGAGGCACAGCGCATCGGGTTAATCACAGGATTTTTTAATAAGGCTGAATTCAAAGCAAAGGTGCAGGAATTTGCAGATCTGATGAGCAAACGCCCCATGACGGCCGTGGACGCGATCAAGAAATGCGTCCATGATGGTATGGAAACAACATTAAGACATGGATTGAGCATTGAGATGGAACAAAGCATCCGCTGTCTGGATACGGAAGACACAATCAACGCCATGCAGGCCTATATCCGCTACCTCGATGAACATATCAATTCAATCGACCGGCAGAAGATTACAACCGGAGAGTTAAATAGAATTGTGCAGGAAACCGTGAAGCATATGGAAGAAGGGAAGCTCTATAAATTTAAACACTGATAGTGCGGTGCCAAAGGAGGGATTTGATGAAAAACGCGGTAGTTACCGGAGCCGGTTCCGGTTTAGGCAGAGAGCTGTGTCTTAAATTAGCTGAGCGTAAATACAGGATTCTTCTGGCGGATGTCAATACGGCCGGCGCGCAGGAAACACTTGCTCTGGTGAAGAATGCAGGCGGAGACGGTGAAGTATATGAATGCGATGTAACCAAAAAGGAAGCCGTCGAGCATATGGCCCTCCATGCTTTTGATAAGTTTCAGAGAGTCGATCTTTTAATCAACAATGCCGGGGTTACCAGCGCGGGATTTACGGGAGAAATACCCATCAATGATTGGGAGTGGTGCATAAACATCGATATGTGGGGCATGATTTACGGTTGTCATTATTTCATTCCCCGAATGAAAGCGCAGGGCGGCGGAGGTTACATTGTTAATGTTGCCTCCGAAGCAGGACTGGTTTGTCTGCCGGAAATGGGTCCTTACAATGTTGCCAAGGCCGCTGTGGTGGCTTTATCCGAAACCATCAAAACCGAACTGGCGCCGCACAAGATCGGCGTTTCGGTGGTGTGTCCGTCATTTTTTAAAACGAATCTTCTTAAATCCATGCGTTATCAGACGGATTACCAGAGGGACCTTGCTCAGGCGACCTTTGATCACGGCCGTTTAAGCGCCGCTGATATCGCCGGATGTGTCATGAAAGCTATGGACAAAAATAAACTATACGTGGTTCCCGGATTAAATGCCAAACTGTTCTGGCTCGACAAACGTTTATCGCCGGAGTTATTTTACCGTTTTATTGCCTTCACCTTGAAAAATAAATTCGGTGAGAAGCTCATGATGTTTCTGGCGCGCCACGGTTTGACCTGAGGAGGGAATAGGGTGATGATCTATTTAGACGATTTGCTCAAATCTGAAGATTTTGGCAGGGCCGTTTCCGCCGTAGCGAAAGATTTTCGCGAAAAAAATAATTTGCCGGAAATCCATCAACTCGGCATTGTGGTGCCGGATGTGGAAGCCGCGGCGGCTGAACTTGAGGAGAAGGGTATCGGCCCGTTTTTCATTGCGTCAAGCGGACTCAAATTATGGCGCGAACGCGGAAAATCAAAAAGTTTTCACGGCAAGGTCGGCATAGCCTATCACAAGGGATTCGAGTTTGAACTGCTGGAGCCGGGCACCGGTTCCGCTTTCTACGGCTCCTGCGTCGACAAGGAATGCAGGATGGTCGTCCAGCACCTGGGTTTCCGGTCAAAGGGTGTTGACGCTCATGCGGGGGAATTGGAAGAAAAGGGCTGCAAGACCTGGGTAAGAGGGACAATCAGTTCATTTCCTCTTGTGACTGATTTTGTCTACATGGATACCCGCAGTAAAGCCGGGATAATCGTTGAATACATTGATATGAGATTGTTCGGTTTCCCTGTAAAAATTCCGGCGGGCATTTTTCACGCCCTGGGACGGCTGGAGAAATTAATTGGAAAAAGAAGTTTATCATTTTAAAAGGAGAAAATATGATTCGTATTCCATATCCTGAAATGGAAAGTCTGGCACCCGATGTGCGAGCGCTTGTAGAGTCGTTTCCCATGAATGTGGCCCGTATGGTGGCCAATGCTCCGGCCAGTGTAAAAGGGTTCCTTGAATTGGCTCAGTCTGTCCTGTTCTTCAGTTCCTTCGATCCCCGCAAGCGTGAAATTGCTGTGCTCCGTGTGGCGCATGTTACGCATGCCATTTATGAATGGACCCATCATGTAACATTGGCAAAGAATTTCAATGTCAGCGATCAGGAGATAGAAATCATTCGCACCGAAGATCCCGTCATGTCACTTGATGAAGAAGGCAATCTGTTGTGCCGCGTGGCCGATGAAATCAGCCGCAATGTAAAGCTAAGCGACGATGCCCTTGCTCTAATACTTGAACGCTACGGAACTCAGGGAGCGACGGAACTTATCCTGTGCGTCAGCTATTTCAATTTCTTAAGCCGTTTTCTCGAATCAACGCGGGTGGAACTGGAACAGACATAACTCCGTATACGCTTTTATCATTATATCGAATGATGTCCGAAAGCTGCCCTTCTTCCTCAAGAAAGGGAAATGGCTGTCGGGGCTGGAACAACGGTATGTTAATTCCTTTATGTCCGGCAACTTCTCATGATTTATTCCGGGCCCTGGTCTTTACTGTCACAAAATACACAAAGTCAAAGCTTCATGATGTCTGATTTCATAATGTATTTTATCTTTTTAATTTTTACGAAATAAAGTAGGGTTGTGTAAAATACCTGAGCATATCCCTTGGATATATTCATTATCAAGTGAAGGAGCAGGCCATGCCTCATGCAACAGCTAATGGAATTCAAATAGAATATGATACTTTTGGCGATGCCTCATCTCCGGCATTATTGTTAATCATAGGAGCGGGCGGTCAGATGATTTATTGGGAAGAAGCGTTTTGCGAGTCATTGGCAAAAAGAGGGCACTTTGTGATTCGATTCGATAACCGGGACGCCGGCCTATCGACAAAATTTGAAGAAGCCGGCATTCCCGACATGATGGCCGCCATGAAAGGAGAACCGGTATCCTCACCATACTCTCTTGAGGATATGGCGGATGACGCTGTGGGTTTGCTTGATGCATTGGGTATCAGGAAGGCGCATATCTGCGGTTCTTCAATGGGCGGTGAGATAGCCCAGATTATCTCGTACCGGTATCCTGAACGAGTGCTCAGTTTAATCTCCATCATGTCGAGTACCGGTAATCCTGAACTTCCGCGAATCAAACCGGATGTTTTAGCCGCTGTATTTAAACCTGTTCCCGATGAGCGCGAAGCGTATATTGAACATCAGGTGGATTTATGGCGAATGCTCTGGAGCCGTGGATTCCCCTTTGATGAAAAACGATTACGAAAGGTCCTGGCCGAGGGCTATGACCGTTCATATTACCCGCAGGGAATGATCCGTCAAAGCGCGGCTGTTCTTGTCCATGGTTATCAAAAATCAGCGATTGCATCCATTAAGGTCCCCACGCTCGTAATCCATGGAGACGCGGATCCGCTTATGCCGGTAGAAGGGGGAAAAGAAACAGCTCAGTTGATACCGGGGGCCAAATTATTGATCATTGAGGGAATGGGTCATGACATGCCCCGGGAGACCTGGCAAAAAATAATAGACGCCATATCTGATCATACCATTAAAAAAGTTTCAATTTCATAGTCTTAGAAGTTTTTTTTTGTTTAATCATCATTTCTGTTATAATTCCCCCAAATTTATTTTACACATACGTAATAAAACGTAAAAGGAGAATGCCATGTTTGATTATATGATGACCAAGGAACAACTAAAAATCAGGGATGAAGCGCGTGATTTTGTAAAATGGGTGCCGCGCCAGATGATCCTGGATATGGATACAGACAAAATCAAGTTTCCTAAAGAGTTTCTGCAGGAAGCCGCCAGACGTAATCTCATGGGCTGCCGCTATCCGAAAAAATGGGGAGGCCGCGACATGGATTGGGTGACCACCTGCATGATCATGGAGGAAGTCGGAGTGATCGGTTATGAATTCGCGTGTGTCTTCGGCGTGGGCGCGGAGCTTGTCTGCGACGCGATTATCCGGCACGGTACCGATGAGCAAAAAGAAAAATATGTAAAGCCGCTTTTGAGAGGTGATCTCTTCGCGGCGGAGTGTCTGACAGAGCCGCGCGGCGGATCGGACTTTTTCGGAGCTACGACCAAAGCGGAAGATAAAGGCGATTATTATCTCTTAAACGGAATGAAACGATTTATCGTCGGCGCTGAAGGCGCGGACTATTTTCTTGTTTACGCGAAAACCCATCCTGACGCAAAACCGCAGGAGTCCATGACCTGCTTTATCGTCGACCGCACCGAAGGAGTGGAAGTTAAGTATCTGTATGGCCTGATGGGCTGCCGCGGCGGCGGAACAGGACGTATTATTTTTCGCGACGTAAAAGTTCCCAAGAAAAATGTGGTGGGAAAAGTTCAGGGCGCCTATGCCGTATTTAATACGATGATGATACCTGAGCGTCTGGGAACCGCCTCCATGACGATAGGCGCCGCCCGTCCGGCTTTGGAAATCGCGACAAATTACACCTCCCGGCGAAAAGCGTTCGGTCAGATCATCGCACAATTCGAAGGCGTGAGTTTTCAGATTGCCGAGGCGGCGATGCTTCTGGACGCGGCGCGCGCCATGGCCTATGTCACCGCGCGGGCGGTGGACGACGGCGCGGACATGCTCAGAATCAGAAGGATGGTTTCGCAGAGCAAAAAATTCATCACCGAATCCTGCCAGAAGGTTGTTCATAATTCCATGCAGGTGATGGGCGGTATCGGCTATACCAATGTATTTCCGATTGAACGGATTTACCGCGATGTCCGTCTGGCCTCCATCTGGACGGGAACGAGCGAAGTTATGTCCATGATCACGGCCCATGAATGGTATCGCGAATATTTAACTCAAAAAGCCCAGTCCAACACGCGCGATCTGGAGCTGGACGCGCAGGAAGCTGATGAAGCCGAAAAAATCTATGATGATGACGATATGTGGAAAAAAGGGTGGTAGTATTCACAATGAAGTATGTAAAATTGAAACTGACGATTGTATTGAGTTTCGTGCTGATATTTTCCTTTCAGGCGCAGGCCTGGCATGATCAGACGCACCTGGCTATCTGCAAAGTGGCGGGATTTGACAATCACTGGTTTAATAATACCGCCGAGGCCGAAATCACACCGCAGATGATTTTCGATCAGGTTGAACATTATAATAAAAGGAGTAAGATTTTTGATTCGGAGGGACATCTCCCGGGGGCGATTATCGCTTCCTTACGCGCTTACGATAAAGATCTCCGCTCGGGCAAATACGCCAGGTATCATCTTGTTTATTGCGCCCATTATATTGGCGATCTTTCCCAGCCCCTGCATGACATCGCCTATGATGATTTCAACAAGGAACATCACAATGCCAATGACGGCATCGTGGAAGATACTATTCTTGATGAGCCTGAGAAAATAGCCAAACATATGTATCCCATAAGTTTGAGCAATAAAGATTTTGAAGCGGATCTCGCGCGCGAAATCGCGCGAATCGCCAATCTCAGCCGCAAGCTGGGCTACAAACTGCGTGCGGAAAAAAGAGATATGACGAAGCAGGAGGCCTATGTGCAATTGGGCCACAGCGCGTCGTTGCTGAAAGCGGTTTTACAGCATTATAACAAAACACCGAGTTCCATAAAGGGTGTAATTAAGTAAAGAAGCGATAACGTGCGGTGTAGCGACCTCTTTCTTCCCCCTTTTGTAAAGGGGGATTGAGGGGGATTTAAAATCAATGCAATTCCATAAAATCTCCCCTAACCCCTCTTTAAAAAAAGAGGGGGAAAGATACCGTTAATTAACAAGAGAATTGTCCGATCAGAATCAGGCTGGAAGGGTTCCGTCTTTCTGAAGATTTCCGGCGGAAAACATCAGGTCGCCCTGTTTGAAAACCATTTGGGGATTTCTTAAAACACGAATGTCCTCCAGCGGGTTTTTGTCCAGCACAACCATATCCGCGTATTTCCCGGTTTCCAGCGATCCGGTTTTGTCCGCGAGAACAAGAATCTTCGCGTTGTTGATGGTGGCGCACCGGAGAATTTCGATGTTGGAAAAACCCACACGCTGCAATATTTCGTATTCTCTGTAGTTGCCGCCGAAATAACAAAAAGGCATACCCGCGTCAATGCCGCAGCCGATGAGAATTCCCGCCTGATTCATTTTTTTGAGACTGGCGTAGCCATTGCCGATCATGTTAAAAAAGACTTCCGGGTTGACGAGAAATTTCTTTTTCTTCCAGAGATTATCATAGCCTATGGTCTTGTAATATTTCAGGGCGGAAAGATTCTGTCTGTGCAGCAGAGGATCACAATGATTTGCCGCCTCATTTTCGAAATATTTTTTTCTGACCTGCAATTCTTTTATGATTTCCGGTGTCCGGTAACGCTCAGGGATCTCATCAAAGGCTTCTTCCATCAGGAAAGACTGCCCGACGGTCATGGTGGGAACGATCGCAATGTTTCGTTTGGCCATTTTAATCACGTCATCATCGGACAGAACCGTGTCGTTAACAATATGTTCGATCGAATGAAAGGGATACTCCATCGCGCGGTCAAATCCGTATTTATACTGGTGATGTCCCACAACAGGCAGCCCTCTTTTTTCAGCAAAACGAAAGATGATATCGAGCTGTTCTTTGGTGTAAACGGGAATCGCCTTATTTTTCTTGCAGAAAATAGTCTGATTATCCAGTGTCAATTTAATTAATGAAGCCCCCCTGGCGTTTTCTTCAAGGTATTCTTCCATTTCGGCGGTATTCCTGAAATTGTCCATGATCATGCCGATAAAAAGAGAGGCGGGCTTGGCGAAAATATTAACGTCCGATGGAGGAATTTCGGGATGCCCCCCCATGACGTTGAGAATGGAATTGCAGTAAACAACGCGCGGGCCGGGCATGTTTCCTTTTTCGATATCTTTGATAAACATGTGCAGAAGGCCGGGGAAAGCGCCCATATCTCTGATGGTGGTTACGCCGGATTCAATCGAAGACACGAAATTCTGTTTCTGCTGACGGGAGTGGTGCAAAAGATCGATCATGCTCATGGAGAAAACCGGAGAGGATGTGCTGTGGCAATGAGCGTCGATAAGCCCGGGTATCAGGTAGCGGCCTTTCAGATCAATGACAAGACGCTTCTGATTATTTTGAGCTTCACCGGTTCCCTGAGCGGTTATCGTTCCCTTATCCACAAGCAGCCAGGCGTTCTCAACAACCTGTCCGGAGACCACGTCCACCAGACGGGCGTTTTTTATCAGGAACGTTTTATAATCAAGCGCGGGCACATTCTTTTTGGGAATCGCGCATCCCTGAATTGATGGAATAGACATAGCTGCCGCCATTAAAAAAGAGTATTTAACAAAATCCCTGCGTCTGAGATGATGAAATGGTTCGTGGTCCATATGTCCCCTCCGTCATGTAAAACCGATTGAATGGGCGTGAGTATAATCAGAGGCATTTTACGTGTCAAGTCATATTAGAGATAACATCAAAGCTCAGGAATGCGGATTTTCCGCGAAAAAATCAGAAACGCTGTCCCAGAGAAAGACCAATGGTCTGATGGCCGCCTTCCGCCAGACCGTAAGCCAGAAAAACAGGTCCTAAGAAGGTATTTAATCCCACAAACACGCTGCCCGCGTAAATAAGAGAGTCCAATGTAATATCTTCCTTGGGCTGCCAGGCATTGCCGGCTTCCGCGGATCCCCCCAGATAAAGCTGATTCCGAAAGCTGCCCAATCCGACGCTGCCCATATTGCGGTAAAAAATGACGCGGGTAACGCCGACCTGCCGGCCGGAAAGCTCGTTGGGAGAATAGCCGGAGAGATTGAAAAAACCGCCAATGTTATAAGAATTCTCAATCGTCTCATTACTGTTAAAAAACCCGGAGTAAAGGATGCCCGGAATGAAAGTGTATTTGCCCCACGTTTTGACGACCTGCCAGGACAGTGTCAGGCTGTTCGCATTATCGTCTGCGCCAAGCGCCTGAAAATTGTTTGTTATAATTGCATCAATTTCGGCGCCGCGAGTCGGAAAATCAAACCGGTCAAGCGTATTATAAGAAAATGATGTAATCAAACCGCCTTCGTTGAAGCTGTCAGACGGCAGGGCCGGATCGCCGATATTCACCTTGTACCCGCCATAGGCCCGGAAGAGTCCCAATCTGATTTCTCCCCAGTTGCCCAATTGTCTTCCTACGCCTAAACCACCCGCCATGTAACGGATAAGATATTGAGCAACGATGTTACCATTATGGTCAAAAATATTGACATTGCGCTGCCGGAATTCCGCCTGAGGGTTGATGAAAAAGCGGGTTGAAGAGGTGAGCGGCTGGTAGAATTCGGTAAATACCCGGGGCGAATCTCCAATTTGAAATTCTGTCCGCCATTCGCCGCCCAGCGCGTTCAGTCCTGTTTTTGTGACACTTGCTCCGACGGAATAAGTATTTTCTCCTTTGAAATTATCCGCCATGCTGAATCCGAACTTAATAAATGTATCGCCCCATGATTTCTCGTTGGTTGTAAAAACCAGACCTGTCTGTTTGTTGATATTTTCGAGGCGAAAATCCACGCTTTCAAAGGTATCGAGTCCATATAACCGCCGCGTATCCCTGACCAGTTTTTCCGGATTCAATGTCTCGCCGGCTTTCGTTTCAATTTGCGCTTCCAGAACCTGCGGCGCCAGCGGCGAATTATTTTCCACCCGGACATAATCAATGACAGGCTCCTTCGTCGAACCTTTGCGCTGTTGTGCCAGATATTTCTGATAAAGGCCGGGTCCAACAGACAGCGCCGCCAGTCGGTTTCTCACTTTATCGGCAGCCTCATAACCGAGGGAGAGGGTCCGGGCGGCATTGGAAAAATCCGATGTGCCGATGTTGCCCAAAACAGGCTGGATGACAATATCTTCTTTTTTCATGTTGGCAAGCTGCGCCTGCATGTTTTTCTGGATGAGAATGGTCATGACCTGCGCAGTGATACTGGCTGCCGAAGAAAGATTTTCGCGTGAGCGCAGCGGCGTGCCGATATCAACAGCAATGATAATATCGGCTCCCATTTGCCTGGCAATGTCGGCCGGAAGATTATTGGCAATACCGCCATCCACCAGCATGCGGCCGCCGATTTCCACGGGCGCGAATACGCCGGGGATGGACATGCTGGCGCGAATCGCCTGGGCCAGATCTCCCGATTGCAGAATAACCTGATCGCCTGTTTCAATATCCGCGGCAACGGCGCGAAAAGGAATGCGCAGATTATCGAAATCCTTAACATCCGCCGTATGCAGGAGAAGCGTCTTGAGCAGCACATTCAGATTTTGTCCCTGAATCATACCTTTCGGCATGGCAAATTTCCCATCCCGATAACCCAGATCAACATCGATTTTGTAGCGCTGAGAGTCTTGCTTCCGGCGGAAAGCCAGCTCATCAACCGCCGGCCTGTCTGTGAAAGCGTTATCCCAGTCGATACCGGTGACAAGTTTTTCCAGATCGTCAGGCGACATTCCCGCGGCATAAAGGCCGCCGACAATAGCCCCCATGCTTGTTCCCGTGATAAAATCAACAGGAACACGCATCTCCTCAAGAACCTTAATGACTCCGATATGAGAAATGCCCCGGGCGCCGCCGCCGCTCAGGACGAGGCCGACGCGGGGACGGGACTGATTTTGCGCCGGTTCGTTCTGACCGGCCGCCGCAGGAGCGGAAGAGAAAATAAAGGAGACGAAACAAAAAAATAGAAACAATAAAGCCCGGTATAAAAACACTCTTTTATTTCCTGCATTCATAAAATCCATCATGGGCCGATCCGTTTCTTTTTTCAATAGCAGATGATTAGACATTAACCAGATAAAATATATCTTTGTCAACCGCCTTTTGACCGATTGCAGGGGTTTCGTTTCGGGCGAACAGGCATCGGATTGCTTGTCCTCATAGCAAAAGAATGGAAAACGCGGCAAGCAGAAGCATTCCCCATAGGGTGACATCCATTCCCGCCAGAGGGATGAAGATCAGACTGCCCAGCAGGGAGCCCAGACATCCGCCGATAAGGTCTGCCGAGTAGAGCGGTGAAATTATTTTTTTCTGATCATCAATTTCATGAAGGCTGGCATAGGCAAAAATTCCCGCGACTAAAAAACCTGTTGCCGCCAAAAGACATGAAATCCCGATAAGACCGGCGGAGAGGCTCATCGTTATCATCATTCCCGTAAAAGCGCACAAAAGACAAAATCCGGAAAGCAGGCCGATGCCGTGCCATCGGAACCTTTTTTGATTTTGAACCAGCCGGGTCATCGCTTTTTGGATAATGATTGCGCCCGCGGCAAGACCGGCCATAAAGCTCATCAGGAGCAATCCTATATCCTGATAGAGCACCCCGTGTTTCACCTGATAATAAAGGATGAGGATGGTTTCCATCACCATGCCGAGAAAGCCTGCCGAGGCGACCAGCATGGTTCGGCGGAGCGCGGGCCGGAAGCGGCAAAGAAGAAAGAGGAGGGGCAACCCAATCCACAAAAACAAAAACGGCGATCTGAAAAAGCCTTTATTCGCAATGGTTGAAAAGTCGAGAAGAGCGACGCGCGGAAAAAACTGAGACAGCCAGATGATGAAGGCGTACTGATAACAGACCGGCCGGATGTCGGAATTGGGCGGCGAATTTTCTTTCTGGAGTAAATTCCTGATTTCAAAAAATCTGTCGTTTGTAAAAAGATAATGGATGTAATCGGGCGAAATTAATCTTGTCTCAATTTTCATGTTCTGTAACCGGCGGGACATTATTTCCGGCGAGCGGGGAAGAGGAGCGTGCGAGGCCGTGATAACGTTTGTTGTTCCCGGAAGAAACAACACATCGGGAAAAACGGATTGCAGAGCGCTGTAGATACTCGTGTTGCGGTCCGCAAGCGGCAGGGTCCATAGATTTTCCGCCGCGCGCAGCCTGAGCCCGAGAATTCCCCCGCGATTCAGTTTTGTCGAACATTGTTCGAAAAACTCACGCGTATAGAAGCGGTTTGCCTGTCCCGATGACGGCTCGGGCATGCCAACCATAATAAGATCGTATGTGCCGCTATTTTCAAGATACTGCCGGGGATCGGCAAATATAATATGGACGTTTTGTTCTCCCAGTGACTTGCGGATGTCATCAGGAAGATATTGCGTCACCAGGTTCAGCATGACGGGGTTAAGTTCCACATAATCAATCCGTTTGGGCTTGTACTTGGCAATCTCTCTGACAATACCCTCAACTCCTCCGCCCAGAATCAATACGTCTTGAGGGTTGGGGTGCTGGAGGGCCGTTAAATGGCTGAAGTACTCGGCGTCGGTTCCCTCAGTCTCAAACGACAGAGCGTCATTTTCAAAAACGGAAATCTGATTGTACAGCCGGGTTACCGTAATTCTGCCGTATGGGGAATCGCCGCTTTCCAGAAGATTCGGGTGATTCCACAGAGTCGTTTGGCGATCAATAGCTGATGTTTTCCAGAGTAGTGTCAGAAATATACACGTCAGGACTATCGCCGCAAAGCGCAGATGAGATGACTTTAATCCCCTTAAAACGATGAAGGACGTTATGATGGAGAGAAGAGCGCACACAAAAGCTATAGAGCAATTCCTAACCCCCCACATGATGAACAGGGTGGAAAACAATCCGCCGATTAATCCGCCCGCGCTTTCAATAGCGTACGCAGCGGCGAGCGTTTTGTCTTTTGCCACATAGGCCTTTGCGGCCCGCTGGAATAAAAAACCTGACAATAACCCCGCGGGGAGGATGGCCATGACCAAGACAATTAATTGCTGATAAAAAGCAAGATACGCGCCGGGTACGCCGCCAAAGATCAGACGGCTGGAACGGATGAACAGAATATCCAAAGGAAGGACCATGCCGAAGATGATAAAAAGCGCCGCGATGCTGTTGACCGACGGAGAATGATTCCGGCGTCCGATAGCGGCGCCCACAGCCGTCCAGAATAACCAGATGCCCATGGCCAGAAGATAAATTAATTCAATCCCGTAAAAGGAGACATTCAATTCCCGGAGAAGGACAACCTGTCCCAGAATTGAAATCAGTCCAATGGCGAGAAGAGAAAAGGCCATGAGATTATTTGAACTGCGATTCGCTGAATACTACAGCCTGAAAGGTTGAAAATTGCGCTCCCTTTTTCCAGCTTCCCGCCGCAAGTCCCGCTTTGAGGCAAAGATTATCCAGCATTTCTTCACGACTCCATCCCTGTTCCGTCGCGACCTGGGGAAGAAAGACGGCCGAACGTCCTTCTTTACTCAGCAGGACGCCGTCTCTCCCGACAACAATATCGGCAACACCGGCCACCCGCTTCATCGGCGTCAGCACGGATATTTCTATCTCAATATCTTTCAGTTCATCGGCGGTTAACGGGTTAAACCGTCTGTCATTAACAGCTGCCTGAACGGCCATCATGCCGACAGTTTTGGCAAGCGGTTCATCTCCAATCATCCGGCCGATGCAGCCGCGCAACTCGCCCTTCTTCTTGAGCGTCACAAAAGCTCCGCGCGGTTGTTGAAGTGTTGCGTTAAAACCTCTGGCCAGGGGAACGGTATCCGTCAGCAATAAACGGGATATGGTTTCCCGGGCGAAGGCAAGCAGTGCCTTTTTATCGGCCGGCGAGAGATCGGCGGAAGCCGCCGCCGGGTTTGCTTGATCTGATACGCTCATATCTTTTCCCATCCTTTCCGCGGTTAAAACAACCGCGCCATAGCCTACGACCCGCGAGGAGTCACCGATCGATGTATCCCCTGAATTGGCGTAGCTGATGACCGCTCCGCCCTTCACGCCCAAAGATTGGGCTGCTGCCATTGCCGCCATGATCGGAGCTGCTCCGCAGGCGCTTGTATAAAGATTGGGGATTTTTTTATCCCTGTGCGCCTGCACCGTCGCGCGAAATACGGCGGGATCGAGTCCGGCAACAGCCGCGAGGGTTTCTCTGTCTACGATATCGGCATCTTTTGCCGCCGGGTAGTGGGAAAGATCGGAACTGGCGACAATCAAGGCCCTCTTGTTTTTCAAAACCTTTGCCAGTGCCTGGCCGAAGCGAATGCATGTCTCCATATCCTCTGATCCGACAACAATGGGAACAATCTTCGCTTTCGGAAAGACAACCTGGATAAAGGGCACCATGACTTCGACGGAATGCTCAGATTCGTGAAGTGATTTATCCAGAGTACAATCGGACGGATCGGCCTTTTTGAGGGCGGTTATCAGATTCTTTTCCACCCGGGCCGTACCGAGAGGCGTGCGAAAACCGTCACCCGGATAGAGCGAAATTTTCTGTAAATCAGAGTTTGTATGTTTTGTTCCCAAAACAACGATCACATCATAGGGTTGATTAGCGGCCTGCCTGAACCCGTCGGCGCAAATCTGGCCGGAATAAATGTATCCGGCATGGGGTACGATGATGGCCACCGGGTTTTTTACTTTGGCGGGCACGGCATCCTGAAGATATTTTTCGACGGCGAGTTTCAGCCTGGCCGCGTAATCGGGATAGAACTTCCCGGCAAAAGCAGGTTCTCGAACATCAGCATCCGACGCTTTATCGGCCTGACAGGCCGCGGCAAAAAAGGAACTGATAACAAGGAGGATCATGCTCCATCGCAATATTTTCATTTTCTTTAAACCTCTTCTTATGCCCACACACCGGCAATCTTGTGTTTGCAGAATTTACACCGGCCGCCCGCTAAGTTCATTTCTGTTATAAAAAAGCCCTGACGCTTGATAACGATCTTTTTGCAATTCGGACAGTAGGTGTGATTTCCCGGATGGTCCGGCACGTTTCCCACATAGGGATAATGTATTCCTTTGCTCATGGCCATGTGATAGGCGCGCTCCAGAGTGGCAACGGGTGTAGGGGGGAGATTCCGCAACTGATAATCGGGATGAAAGCGGGTGAAGTGAACGGGAACATCGGGGCCAACTTCACCCGCTATCCAGTCGATCAATCCTTGCAGCATCTTGTCCGAATCATTTAAAGTGGGCACGACCAGATTGACAATTTCCAGATGAACGCGGCTTTTCGCTATTTGTTTGATGCTTCTGAGAACCGGCCGCAGCTGCGCCCCGCAAACATTGCGGTAAAAATCATCGCTGTAGCTCTTCAGATCGATCTTGACGCCATCAAGGACATTGCACATTTCCGCGAGAGGTGCCTCGTTCATGAATCCGCAGCTGATTAATACGGAATGAATACCCTGCTTTTTCGCGTCCCGGGCGATGTCGGTCAGATATTCCGTGAAAACCGTCGGTTCGTTATAAGTGAAGGCAATAACGGGCGCCTTAATGGTCTGCGCAGCATTGACGATCCCAACGGGCGGCGTATATGAAATCTGATTGTCTTCCGGTGATGCCTGAGAGATTTCCCAGTTTTGACAGAATTTGCAACGGAGCGGACATCCGGCGGTGGCCAGAGAGAATGCCGCTGATCCCGGCAGGTAATGGTAAAATGGTTTCTTTTCAATCGGGTCAACATGGATGGAGATGGGACGGCCATAGACAAGGCTCTTCAGGTCTCCGTTGACATTCATGCGCGTCCGGCACTTTCCCCGTTGGCCGTTCGCCATCACGCAGCCGTTGGCGCAGAGCAGACATTGAACAATTTTTCCCTCTTGCGGGGAGGCGCTGTTTTTAAGCGTAACAGGTTTCCAGTAACGGGCCTTCGGCGCCGATCGGATGAGTTCATCTAAATAGGTATCTCCGAAAGCAAGAGCGGAATTATCGCCAAATAAAAACTTCTGCCAGGAGGGAGAGCACAGAATCATGCCTGCGCCGCCGGCAGTTGCGGCCAGTTTTGCAAGTGTTGCTAAAAAATCACGTCTTGAAATCATGATATCCTTAAAAGATTTCTTCCCGTAGATTAAGTATTGCACGATTTTATATGGTTGAATTATAGGAGAAATGAGTTCGGTAAGTCAATGGGAAAGAGAGGGAGAGATTTCCTGAAAAAACATCCGGTTATGCCAGCCTGAAGCCTATCCAGATGCCGAGTATCCCACCTGCCGTGCTACATAGAAGCGAGATCATGAAATCATCAACGCCAAATAAAGAAGGCGCATACCCGCCGGCGATAGAACCAACAATCATTCCGAACATGATAAGTTTTTTTCGTGACAAGGATTTCTCCTGAATGTTTTTTATAAGACAAGTCCTTCTATAATGAGATACTACACCTGCCGGGCGGCAAATGTAAACTGAAAAAATCATAAGGGGATGTTTCAACAACCAGTACGTGAGGCGACCGTGTCAGATATTTCGTTGACAGACAGGATGGTTGTCCTTATACTGCGCTCACACAAAAGCGACATCGTGTAAAGTCAGGTAAAGAGCGCATCATTGTTGATTTGCTTGCGGATATTACTGTATTGAAAGGAAGAGGGCGTGGCGAAAGAATACAAGTTCAGCAGGGAAATATTTCCGGATGTTTACAGGATCACGCTTCCGCTGCCGGGTAAAAGGCCGGGACCGGTTAACGTTTATCTTTTCAAGGGTGGGAAGGTGACTTTGATTGATACGGGTATGGTGCAAACGATCGGTGTCCTGAAAAAGGCGCTAGCGGAGCACGGTCTTTGTTTTTCCGATATTGACAGGATCATCGTTACGCATGGACATCCCGACCACTATGGCGCCGCGAAAAAAATTGCGAAGGCCGGACGGGCCAAAGTTTTCGCCCACGCGGAGGATAAAGCCTCTATTGAAAACGGGATGGATGTTTCCACAAACAGGTACAAGATTTTTCTCAGACTGATGGGCATCCCTCTCTCCATAGGGATTTTGTTACGATTACTTTTCTTTGTGTTCAGATGCATGGCGGATAACTGCGGCGTTGATGTTGTCATGCGTGAAGGGGATGAGATCGAGATCGGAAAATACCGCGCGAAAATTATCGAAACGCCCGGCCATTCCAAGGGTTCCGTTTGCGTATTTCTGGAAAAAGAGAGATTGCTTTTCTGCGGTGACACGATTATTGAACACATTACACCCAACGCATTTATCATGCTCGATGAAAACGAAAAGCTGCCGGTCAGATTGAGCCAGAATGAATTTTACGAATCGCTCGCAAGAATAAAAAAGCTTTCACCCCTGATGATATATTCCGCTCATGGGAAGGATGTTTCCGACATTGATCAAATGATTAACGGATATGAGAAATCGTTTGCTGAAAGACAGGAAAAAGTGTTGTCGCTGGTGCGTGCTGGTGAAAAAAATATATACAGGATAGCAAGGCTTCTTTTCCCGGAAATAGGCGGCCTGAGACTTCCCCTGGAGATATTCCTTTCGATATCAGAAGTTTACACAAACATCCAGGTCCTGCAAAGACAGGGAAAGGTTTCCCTGAATATCAGAAAAGGCCTGCTTGAGGTAACCCCGCTTGTGGAAAAAAGTTTTGGGTAATCACACGACCTCCTTCTTATACCATTCATATCTGATCATGAATAAGTGCCAATAAACATTGACACAGAAGTTGTTTTTGAGTATGAGGAACCGACTTTTTGGGCAGGAAGCGATACCTCGTAATTATAAAATATCCCGAAAAAATTTATTATGTAAAGAGGCAGGAACAAAGGATGATGAAAAAAATTGGCATGTTGGTAGTGTTTGTTCTGTTGCTGGCTGTAGCCACTACAGTACAGGCGGAAATTAAGGCAGGTTCTTTTTCAGTGACGCCGTTTATTGGAACTTATATCTTTGAAGGCAATGAGTATGATTTTAGAAATACCTATGCCGCCGGTTTGCGCGCCGGTTATAACTTTACAAAAAATATAGGTGTGGAAGGTGTTTTGAGCTACGTTCCAACCGAAATTAAAAATATGACCGGTAATGATGAAGTTGAATTATTTGGTTATGGCATTGAAGGCCTTTATCATTTTATGCCCGAGAGCCGCTTTGTTCCGTTTCTGGCGGTTGGTATCGGAGAAATTCACTATAACGCTCCTGCCGGCGATTCCGGCAACATGAACAAATTTTATATCGATTATGGCGCCGGCCTGAAAATATTCGTGACGGACAGCATTGCCCTGCGGGCAGACGTTCGCCATGTGCTTCCTACCAATGATAATTATAATGATTTCCTCGGAACCGTGGGAATTACTTTTGCCTTCGGTGGTGAAAAGAAAGTTGCGGAACCCAAGCTTGAGGAACCGCCGCCTCCTGTCGTGATTTTAGATTCCGATAAAGATGGTGTTCCCGATAATCTTGATAAGTGCCCCGGCACGCCGGCGGGTGTGGTTGTCGATAAAGACGGCTGTCCCGTGGATTCGGATAAAGACGGCGTTGCCGATTATCTTGATAAATGCCCCGGCACGCCGGCCGGTGTGGTTGTCGATAAAGACGGCTGGTGTGGTTGTCGATAAAGACGGCTGCCCCGTGGATTCGGATAAAGACGGCGTTGCCGATTATCTTGATAAATGTCCCGGGACGCCAGCCGGCGTGGTTGTCGATAAAGACGGCTGCCCCGTGGATTCGGATAAAGACGGCGTTGCCGATTATCTTGATAAATGCCCCAATACCCCGGCCGGTGCGACGGTCGATAAAGACGGCTGTGTGCATGAAAAAATTTCCATCTCGCTTAATGTGGAATTTGATACCAATAAGTTTGATATTAAGAAGAGATATCATGTCGACATCAAAAAAGTGTCTGATTTTATGAAAGCGCATCCCGAGACCAATGCTGTGATCGAAGGACATACCGATAATGTCGGCACGGCGGAAAGCAATATGAAATTATCTCAGAACCGGGCGGAGAGCGTGCGGAAATACTTAATTGATAAATTAGGGATTGACCCGGCCACCATTACCGCTGTTGGTTATGGAAAAACCAGGCCGATAGCAGGTAATGACACGCCGGAAGGGCGGCAGAAAAACCGTAGAGTTGAGGCTGTTATTGAAACGGTTCAGATAAAATAATGAAAAACAGTTTTAAGTTTCAGTAAGACTTTTATCGTTTAAAAGAAGAAGGCCCTTTGACCATCGTAAGGTTAAGGGGCCTTTTTTATAAAAATGTACCCCATGACCGTTGGTATTAAATAAGGGTATCCAGTTTCTGAATGCCGGCGTAGGCAAAATAGCAGGCGAATAAAATAAGAAAGACGGCGCATGCCGCTATCAGGCCTTTATAAAGGCGATCGGTCAGAAAATTTCTGCCTCCGGCAACAGCAGCCGATATTAAAGAATACCAGCCCAGGTCAGCCAGAATATGTCCGGCAAAGAAAAAAGCAATCCCCAGGAAACCAAATTGCCATGAATATAGAATATAACCCAACCCGATGGTTGCCCACCAGATGATCCAGTAGGGATTGGCCACGCTCATCAGGATACCGCTGATCATCGGATGATTACTTCTTTCGTGTTCTTCCTTCCATGACAGATGTATAGAAGGTAATGAACGGAACATACCCAAGGCCATCCAGAAGAGAATAAGCGATCCGGCAATAGCCACTGTGATAAAAACAGAAGGCTGTTGAAAAAACGGCGCCAATCCAAGCAGAAGGGCGACGACAAGCGCCAACTCCAGAATTGCGTGTCCGGCAATCAACAACGGTCCCGTAATGAAACCGCGCCGGGAGCTCTCACTGATCGTAACGGTCAGCAGCGGTCCCGGCATCAACGCGCCGGACAGCGCGATGACAAAAGACGAAATAAAAATAGTTAAAAGTGTTGTTAACAAGGGTATAAAAATTTATTTTTTATTCAATCCCGCGGCAATTTGTTTGGCTTTATTGAAATCCGCGGAGTTAGTGATTGCTCTTCTTTCCGGACTTTGCGCGGCAAGTTCCTGCATTTGTTTTACCCTGGCTTCACTGGGAGGATGCGTGCTCATCGCGTCGGAAAGGCTCTTGACGATAGTGCTTCCGCTTTTGCTGGATGTTTTTTCGACTTCCAGAAGCTTTTCATAAAATTTCCCCACCTGGTTCTTGTCATATCCCGCGCCCACGGCATACTTGAAACCGATGCGATCCGCTTCCATTTCATCTTCCCTGGAATTTACCAGGAATGTATATTTTTGCGCGAGCAATCCTCCGCCTGCGCCGACGGCTCCTCCTATTAATGCTGCCTTGGCATGGCAGGCCGTATCGCCTTCGCTGCAAAGAGCTCTACCCAGACCGTAACCCACGATCGCGCCGACAGCAGCACCGCCTGCCGCGTAGATCCATGTTTTATTTTGAGCTTTCTCCATGGTGTACATCCTTTCGGCGGCATGCCGTGCGACAACATGGCCGATTTCATGCGAAACGACTCCGGCGAGTTCCGCTTCGTTGGAGGCCATGGCGATCAGCGGTGCGGTCACAAATATCGTTCCTGCGGGCATGGCAAAGGCATTGACATCGGAAACATCAACGACGGTGAAGTTATAATGATAGGGGTTGCCTTCCAACTTGTTGGCCAGGACAATTTTCATTCCCAGATCGGAGATATATTTTTGAAGTTCCTTGTTTTTAGCCGCGGGGTAGTCCTTTAGTATTTTCGGGAGCGCTTCTGCGGTCAGGCGCTGTTCATCCTGAACGGACAGATTGGTTTCCTGGCCGGCATTGGAGCCGTCACGATAGCGCGAACTGTTGGCGGGCGCGCAGGATACCACCACAACCAATAATAAAGCGATGAGTAGAAAAGCTTTCTTATCCATGTCTTACTCCTTGGTAAAAAAGTGTTTTTTAGTATCGGATCGGAAAAATTCCATATCCTTGCATCTCAAATTACAGGATGTACGGTCAGGTAATAAAACATGACAAGGGCTTACTGTCAAGGTTTTGCTGCCGGGACTCAACAGGCAGTTAATTCATCGGCGAAAATGTTATTAAATTGACTAATCAGTAAATTTGATTTAAGTTTCTCCGCAAAAAAAAGAAACGTCCGTAAGGAGAAATGACAAACATGTCCGTTTTTGCCCGTGACCACGCACGCATTTATTTTGAGGACCACGGCAGTGGAGAACCGATTATCGCCGTGCACGGTTTGATTGAGAATACAACCTATTGGAAATATATCGCGGAAGATATTACAAAAAAATACCGTTTCATCCCCATGGATATGCGTGGGCATGGCCGGACGATTGTGGACGGCGAACCGTTTGGATTCGATGTTGAGACGATCGGTGATGATATCGAGGCTCTGGCCGATCATCTGGGCATCGGGCGTTTTCATCTTTTGACTCATTCCACCGGCGGATTTGCGGGCGCGCGTTACGCCATGCGAAATTCCGGCAGGCTGGCGAGTCTGATTCTCACGGATACAGGGTCCTCCACTTCGGTGCTGCCCGGTGATCCTGAATCCATCAGGATAATTCATGACAAGTTTGCCCGCTCATTCGAAAAGTACGACTGGGAACAAATGATTGCCGGCGTGCGGGTAATCCCGGGCCCATTTTTCCGCGGCATTATGGAATCGCCGCGATCCGAAGACCTCCTGCAATCAGCATACGAAATGATCCGACTTTCCGACCGCGCAACCGTTGCTGAATTCGTCAGAAGATTCTATAATGATCCGGACCCCAGGGTGGAGGGTTTACGGGCAACGCGCTGTCCTGTACTCATCATTTACGGTGAGAAGGACGATCTTTTTATTGAGTCCAGTAAATTGATGGCCAAAGAAATTCCCGGGGCGCGGTTAATTGAATATTCCGGAGCTGGGCATATGACGGCCCTGGAAGAACCGCGGCGTCTTGCGCAGGATATCATTGAGTTTGCCGGTCTGCATAAGGTTTAAAGGATTTTTGATGATTCGGGGGATAAAAATCAATCAATGATGAAAGAACACGCATTAGATATCATCGGCAGTTGTGTGGACGAAATGTTTTTAGCGCCCGGAAGACTGATTGCATATCTTCAGTCGCAGCGCAATATGGACTGGCCGTCCTATATGCGGGAGATTTCATTTTATCATGAACAGGACTATGTAAATAATCCGGCTGCTTTTTTCACGCGGCCTGTAAACGCACCGGACTACCGTATTGAAACTCAGGCTCCCTATCAGGATGGCATCTACCAAGTGATTTCTTTTCCCAGTCATTATGAACCCGGCAATCCTTTTGTGCGCGGACGTTATCTGAGTTATCGTGAAAATCGTACGGGTTACCTGATTCGCTGGGCGCATGGCGACAAGCCGCGTAAGACAGTGTTGTGCGTGCATGGCTTTATGATGGGCTCTCCCGGTGAAGCCGAGCGTATGTTCAAAATTCGCGCACTATTCGCTAAAGGACTCGATATCGCTCTGTTCATACAACCCTTTCATTGGAAAAGGATCGCCGGTCCTCGCTCCGCTCGCCGTATCTATCTTACGCTTGGCGATACGGCTTTTACCAATGAATGTGTCGCTCACAGTGTTTACGATCTGGACAATTCCTTTTCCATTCTCCGTCAACTTGGTGTGGACGAAGCAGGTATAATCGGCGCCAGTCTGGGAGGCTACATCGCGGGATTGTATGCCTGTCTGCGCAGTGAACCGAAATTTGCCGCCATGATGGTTCCGTCGCTTAGTTTTCTTCGTCCGATGTCGCCGGACATGCTCTATCAGCGCGCGCCTTTTGATTCCGGGTGGCGGACCTACGCGCGCCGCGCGGCCGATTTCCATTCACCCTTGAATTTCAAACCACTGCTGCCGGCCGATAACATTCTGGTTGTCGCTTCGCGAGGCGATAAAATATGCCCTTTCGATCTGGTGGAACAATTGCAGCAGCGATGGAATTTATCCCGCTGCCATTTCCGCACCGGCGGACATTGGCTGGTATTCGATAAACTTCGCGGACGAGTCTGGTATGAATTTCTTCAGGAAAAGGCATTTATCGCCGATTAAGTCAGTTCTTTTGACCCATTGGAAGAAACGCGTAAAAAAACATTCCCGCAATCCTCTTTAAGGTAAAAACTTCCGGATGCCGCAGCATGAGAATCATTATCCGCAGAATTCTTTTCGGATTCAAGTAGAAGCGCATATAAACATTTCTAAAAATCATTTGCAGTTCTTTGTCTGGCATACCGGATATATTGATAGAGTCTCTACAGTAATTCGATTTTTGCGGATCAAAGAAATCGTTTTTATCAGGGAGATTATCATTTACCATTTTTGCCAATTCTGTTCCGGCAAACGGTTTCGGGTTGAAAAATAAAGCGCGATGAAGGGAAGAAGTAACCGCAAATTTTACCGTTGCGCAAGCCTCTTCGTAAGTTTCTGTCGGAAAGCCGATCATGAAATATCCGGTTGAATAAATCCCGGCCTCCACAGCAGCTTTAATGACTTGAGATGCTTTTTCAAGATTTAGATTTTTACGAATCAATTTTTGAAGACGCGGACTGGAAGTCTCTATCGCGAAAAAGATCGAAACGGTTCCCGCCTGCTTGAAAAGATCCATGTCTTCAGGTTCGAGCATGTCGGATCGCAGGGCATTGGGAAAGTGCAGTCTGGCATCGCCAATGCGGTCCCGTATGCCTGAAAATATAGTGTACATTCGTTTACGGTCCAGATTAAAACAGTCATCAAGTATCTCGATTTCTTTAAATCCATGCTTGAAGCGAAGCTCTTCCATCTCAGCAAGAACAGATTCCGCAGAGCGTTTTCTAAAAACTTTACCCATTGTCTGATGACAATAAAAGCATCTGTAAGGGCAACCGCGGGAAGTGACTATAGACATATAAGGTCTGCAGCCAACGCCGGGCATTGAACGCATGTTCGCGTACAATTTATGATCCAGCAGTTCCCAAGCCGGAAACGGAAGAGAGTCAAGTTCATCTTCGGAAAGGTAACGCCCATGATTAATCTTTACAGTACCGTTAACCATGGACGCTGTTCCTGGAATTGATTCCGTGGGGAGTCCTTTGTTCATGGCATCTATCAGATCGGGAAATACCAGCTCGCCTTCACCCAGAACAACAAAATTTGCCCCCAATGTTTTTATTGATCCTTCGGGATTTGCTGTAGGCCAGGGGCCGCCGAAAGTGACGGGAACATCAGGTATAATTTCACGGATTATTTCCATTATTCTTTTGGTTTGCTCAAGCTCGGTAATAATTATGCTGATACCGATGAAATCCGGGTTCCAATCTTTTATTGTATGCCTGAGTGTGTGAAGGTCTTTATAGTCGCTGCCGCAGTCGTGAATCTTTGTTTCATGTCCGGCTTTTTTCAGAGTGGCGCCGATGTACATAAGTCCCATCGGCTGCGTTATTGATTCCTGAAACCAGAAGTTATCAAAAAATCTTGGTTTGATTAGCAATATTTTCGACATCTGAAAAGTAAACCTTTAGCTTATAAGTAATTTCAGTGGAATTGTTTGGTATGAATTACTTTTTACGAAGTTCAGCATATGGGAAAAAATATTATGTGTCAAAATATTTGTTATTGCCGTTATGATTCAGGAGGGACTGTGTCTCCTCGGCAGACTCTTGATCAAAGTAAATAATGCATACTGTGAGTTACAATTCAAAGTGTACCACATTTCGCTCAAAAGAAGTCCTCATGCGGGGTCTGGTAGTTGAGGCACTTTCCGACTCGATGGATTTCTCAGGTCGAATATACTCTTGAAATACGGGACGCCTCGAACTTACCCCGGTTAAACTGACACTTTTTAGAGTATTAGAGACGGTTCTAATTATTTCATAAATTTCTTTTCGAGATTGCGGACGTCAAACTGAAAATTGAAAAAACCAACATTAATGCCTTATTTTATCTCTAACCGGAAAGAAAAAATTGTCTCTAATTTTCTCAAGGAACTTTAAAAACTAGTATAATGTCACCGGATATTATTCTGTAGGGCGGTCATAAGAGAAAATAGAGAATCCGGGGGAGATCATACCTGATTCTCAGGCATCAAATGTGGTGTCCCCCGGATTTGTATATTGAGATTGCGATACACCCCCATCAGGGCACATCGCTGATATGACACATTAGGGTGCTGTTATTGAACAGCATCATTGTAAAGCGTAAATCCCAACCTGCCTATTAAATACCCAGAAGAATCGTTGTTATATTCCTGGATAAGGCAGATAGGTGTTATTTTAATTCTACCACCAGACCATACAATTACGGGAGATACTAACGTATTTGGCGGTATGCCTTGAGAATCTAAAAACCTCGTTAACTCTATGGCAAAAGAACCATGTGCCAATAAAGAAGCTGTACCAGTTCGGCATAATTCAGTGCCATTGCCATCTAAAAACTTAATATAGAAAGACATTTCATTACTATCACGATTTGTGATAGTAGCAACCACTTCGTGTGTATCTCCTGGCATCAAGCGATACAATGATGTTCCATAAAATCCGGCAGGGCCAGTTATCGTTCCGGATGCAGCAAATGCAGGTAAGTCCGCAGCGAAACAAAACAATACACACAAACATACACAAATAGACACTAATCTGAATCTTTTGGTTTTCATACTCTCTCCTTTCTTAATTAGTTAATTGAAAATTGTTGAAAATTGATTTTGATGAGGCTTTTGAAAAATACAAAACATGATCCTGTATGTCAAGATATTTTTAAATCTATCCAGACAACTTGGAAATTGTGCTCTATGGTAGAGTGACACCTTTATCTATTTTTGTTGCCGGAATAATAAAAGCGACAAACTTGAAAGAGTGTTCCTTTAATTTACTATGGATTGGTCTTTCTCGGAAGACTCTTTATCAAAGTGAAAAATGCATGCAGAGGAAGTGAGAAAACTCTCGGATGACGAGTATCTATGTGGTTTCTCAGGTTTGTTCTTACTGAAACAATTACTTCTAATTAAATAATGTTATCAAAGATAAAACAAAAAAAACAAACTGGTCAATCAATCTTTTGTTAAGGAAGTGGGTGATGCATTACTTTAATTTGAATAACAGCCGTAAAGCCATTCTGGTTTTTGTCAATAGATCCTCATATCCGGATATCCTTTGCATTGTTCGTAATATATAACCGGTACGAAAATAAAATTTTAGGTAAAAGAGGCGCTGAAGTCGAAGCAGTTCTTGTTCTGAGATGCTGGTGGACCAGATCGGCAATGTTGCATCAGGTTGTGGATTTCGAAGGAAGAACATATAAAATTCAGCGTCAAAAGTTGAATCCTTCATGGCGTCTTTAAAAATATCAGTACCATAGATGGGCATCAGAATCTGACAAATCATATAATCAGCTTTTACTTGAGCCGCCAGTCTAATGGTCTTTTTTACCTGCGCCACTGTTTCTTCGGGAAATCCAATAATAAATAATCCGACGGTTGTGATTTTAAGCGATCGCGCCCATGCAAATACATCAGGTGCTTTACTGATGTTTATATTTTTTTTTATTCGATTGAGAATTTCCTGGTCGGCAGATTCCAAGCCGAAGCATATACGTTCGCATCCTGCTTCAGCCATTAATGCCAGAAGTTCATAGTCCATATTATCCAGCCGGGCATTGCACGTCCAGGGTATTTTTACCTTTCGCCTGATCAGTTCTTCGCACACTGCTTTTACATGCCGGGTGGAATTGTTAAAATTTGAATCCGCGAAATCAATGGATTTATACCCCATTGCCATGCATGCCAGAACTTCATCAATCACATGCGCCGCGCGTCGTCTCCGGTATGTTCGATCCCAATTGTTGCAAAATGTGCAATGGTGAGGACAGCCGCGTCCCGTGAATACAATGGCCGTGGCCGCGAATCTGTTGCCGGGGTGTCGGTATTGATTAACATTATAATTTGTACGATCCGGAAACGGAAAAATATCCGGATTGCGCTCGATTTCTCTGGGTGGATTTCTGACAATATGTCCATTTTCTTTGTATAAAATGCCGGCAACACCTTCAAATCCGGAGCGGGCTTGAAATCTTGTCAGAAGTTCAACAAAAGTTATTTCCCCTTCACCCTGAACGATCACATCAAACTCACTGTTTATTAAAGTTTCTTCAGGAGCCAGCCACATATGGGGGCCGCCGCCGACAATAAGCACGGAGGGTAATATTTTTCGGATTCTTGCAAGCAGACTATGCACCGACCACCAGACGAGACTATTCACCGTCACACCGATGACATCAGGCTGAAAATCACGCAATCGGTCCTCGAATGTCTGAAACGACGGCATATCAGGGATCTGAAAATTAAAAAAACAAATTTCAGCATCCATTTCCTGCTTCACATAGCTCATTACATACATCAAACCAATGGGTGGAGAATAATCGCATTCTGATAATTGTGTCCGATTATTACCGGGGAATTGCAATGGATGGATGAAAGGAGGGTTGATAAAAAGAAGTCGCAATTTGGAAAATCTCCATGTAACCGTTTGTGTTTTATTTTGCCGCTATGATTCAGGAGGGATTGTGTCTCCTCGGCAGAATCTTCATCATTGTAAAAAATGCATATCGCGGAAGTGAAAGAACTCTCGGATGGTGAATGGCCACTCTGACTAACCTTTTAGGATTCAGATAAAAGCGCATGTAAGCTCGTCGAAAAACTTTGCGCAATGCATCATCCGGCATTGCCGATATGTTTAAAGTGCTTTTGAAATAATTCATATAACGCGGATCCGTGGTGTGCTTCTTGTTTCTGAGGATATCTTCGACCATTTCCGCCAGTTGGGTTCCGGCAAATGTTGTAACGTATGTAAACGTTGCGTGATGCAGGGTGGAATGCGCGGCAAACTCTGCCGTGTCGCAGGCTTCCTCGTAAGTTTCAGTCGGGAAACCCAGCATGAAAAAACCGATTGAATAGATTCCGGCTTTGACGGAAGCGTTAATCGCGAGAGTGGCCTTTTCGATATTCAGGTTTTTATGAATCATCTTTTGCAGCCGGGGACTGGAAGTTTCAATGGCAAAACAGGCCGAAACGGTTCCTGCCTGCTTAAAAAGAATCATGTCTTCAGGCTTCAGCATGTCGGCCCGGATAGCATTCGGGAAATGAAGTCTGACGTCGCCCAGTCTGTCTCTGATCCCTGAAAGGATAGCGTACATCCTTTCACGGTCAAGATTAAAACAGTCGTCAACGATCTCATATTCTTTGAATCCATGCCGGAAACGCAGCTCTTCCATTTCGGCAAGAACAGATTCAGCGGAGCGCTTTCTAAAAGTCTTTCCCATTGTTTGATGGCAGTAAGCGCACCGGTAAGGACAGCCGCGGGAAGTGACGATTGTCATATAAGACCTGCGTCCAACGGTAGCAAATGAAGGCGTTTCCGCGTAAAGTTTATGATCCAGCAGTTCCCACGCAGGAAACGGAAGCGCGTTCAATTCATCTTCGGTCAGGTGAATACCCGGATTTATCTTTACATGACCATTGCGCATGGAAGCCGTTCCGGGGATTGATTCTGTAGAAAGACCATGATTGATGGTATCGATTAATTGCGGAAAGACAAATTCGCCTTCACCCACAACAACAAAGTCGGCTCCGAATGTCTTGATGGATTCTTCCGGATTGGCCGACGGCCAGGGACCGCCGAAGGTCACGGGGACGTCCGGCAGAATTTCACGGATGACCTTCATGATTTTTTTTGTTTGTTCAAGTTCGGTTATAATGATGCTGATGCCGATGAAATCCGGTTTCCAATTTATAACGGTTCGCCGAAGGATATGAAGATCTCTGTCGTCGCCGGCACAGTCGTGAATCTTCGGTTCATGCCCCGCTTTTTTCAGCGCGGCGCCGATATACATTAGTCCCAAAGGTTGTGTTATGACTTGAAATTCCAAATCAAGAAATCTTGGTTTAATCAACAGAATCTTCGACATCTAAAAGCGAAACCCTTTCAATATCTTATCGGATATATCAGCGAAGCTATTTTAAAAAAATGTTTATTTTTTTCAGTATATGAAGAAAAATCCTGTGTGTCAAAGAAAGATTTGCAATCTGATAAATTGAACTCATAAAAGTTGAAAGATTCGGATAATAAATTTATATTAATCAAGCTTTACCTTCTTTGAAAAATCTTCCTTAAAGTATGTCGGATTTTTATAGTCGGGATAAATATATAAAGATTTAATTTTGTCCTTTGGTAAGAGAACAACACTGGACATGTCCTGATAGACAAGTTTCCAGTCCGTCAGATTTGATACATCAGCGGGAGAGTAGCTTCTTTTTGACAAAACCAGAACATCAGCGTGATAGTCTCTTAAGATGGCCCGCCAATCTCCCTGATGCTCGGAAAATTGCATTGCGGCATCGTATACGACATCGGGGTATACTTCTTCATATCTTCCGTCTATAAGAACCTTGCCCTGAGGATATAATTTCCAGGACGCGTAACTGCCCCAGTTATAGGTGGTGGCTATGTTTCCGGAAAGGTTATTCTGTTTTATAAATTCAATTGAACCGACAGGATAAGCCATGGGATCGACAATGATGCTATGGCTTAGATAAGGCATACTGTAAACGAATATTGCCCCTAATAAAATATATCCAAAGCCATATTTGATCCCCTCCCATACCTTGTCGGTTTTATCGCTTAATTTATTTTTGATAAATTTTCGCACAGGGTCAAACAGATGAACATACTGATGATAAAGAAGTCCCGAAACGGCCAGAACAAAAAACTCGGAGTGTCGCTGATGCTTTACGCTTAGATATAATAATAATGTGACCAGGATAATCTTTGTCCAGTCAGGCTTTCCTTTTTGTATGAGCAGTTTCACGCTCACCATGATCGTCAGTAACGCGAAAATCATGAAGCCGGCAAGGATGTGTATTTTCATCCCTCCGATCATGTGAATAGGACCGTTGAGGCTGATCGATTGCCACTCCTGAATATAAGGTCTGGGCATAAAAGACGCGTCAATCATGTAATTCCATAACTCAAAGCCGTAGGGATTCATCAAGGTTGCCGGTATAATCAAAGCTAAGATCCCCAAATATTTCAGAGGATTTTTATAATTCAATAATTCACCGGCAGCGTAAATGATAATTAAGCCGATGCCCGCGAGAAAACCGCCGTGCAGGTTTACCCAGAGCAGCATGGTGACCGGAAATATCCAGATGAATTGATTCTCTTGCCGCCTGATTCTTTCCAGCGCATATATCCACAGCGTAAAAAACAAATAGGTGAACATCTGGCATCTTATCAGGCTGGCAATGCCGGGAATAAGTGAAAATCCCAGAAAAATAAAATAAAAAACACCCGCAAAGCCCTGATCTTTATTGGCCTGCAATTTGATGATCTTGATAATTAATATTAGAATCGCGAAAAGAATGAATGCTTTCAGGGCAAAGATTCCCCATTCCCCCAGATATCTTGCCAGGAAGTAGAAAACAACACCGGAGCCCCATTCATGGTCTATCCATAAATCTTTTGTAGGCAGGTAGGAGAAAATGTCGTGCTGTAATACATGTCCGGTTTGAAAGAAAATAGATCCTACCGCCAGTCTTGCCCATAAATCGGAATCCGGCAGATTTATCGCAAAAGTTAAAATATATATGATGATTGCTATGGATAGATAAAAAATTCCTTTTTTCATTTGGTCAGCCATTAAGAATTATTATTTTTAGTATTAACAGCAATTTTACCTGTCAGATAAATAATGATTACAAGCCATAACAGTGCGTTTAAGCTAAATATAAGATGAAATGCGGAAATCAATCCGGACTTAAAATAAAAGTGAACAGCATTAAATCCCTTCTCCAGTTTAATGGCCTTGTAGGCCAGATTCGCTTTGTAGACGGGAGTTTCTTTCCCGTTAACCGTTGCTCTCCAGAAAGGATGCCATACATCGCTGTATAATAGCCATGCTGATTCCACATCGTTTATGTTGGTTGTAACCTCCAGGTGATTCGAATCAAATCGCTTCACGTTATAGGGGAGATGCAGACGCTTATTGGCGGAAAGATTATTTTCTAAGAGAACCGGAGCGTTGACCGGATTTATATTTTGATTCTTTTCCAAAGGGGACAGGAAAATAATATCGCCTTTATAGTTGGTATTGGTAATATTGGAAACGATCGCATCATCGGAAGAGACGAAATCAGCCCCTGAGAAGAATTGGATTTTATCTTCGGTAACGCCTGATATTTTTAAAGCGGCAGGATGACTCCCGGGGAACTCCAGCCTGGAATAATAAAGTAATCCATGAGGTTTGGTTGATAGATCATGAATAGACTGTTCCCAGTATGCCCTCATATAATGATCCAGAGGCAACAGCCAATGATCGGTTCTGAATGGACTGCCGAGTTCATCTTTAAAAAGGAAGGCATGAGTTGACCAGTTAAAAAACGCGGCATATTGTATGGGTAAAACTCTCAGCAACTCGGCTCTGGGGTTATTGTCCAGGAAAGAAATATCTCTTCTTTTCGCGTATGGCATGGGTTGAAAAGCGGTAATTTTATACATCTCATCATTGAGAGGAATAGCTTTTAGTTGTATTTCGGAAAACTTAAAACTATAGATGTCCGCGCAGTGAAGAGCCAGCAAGATGATGACCAGAGGAAGAATATATTTTTTCCGGTTCATGAATGATAAAACAGCAAGTAAAATAGACGCCGTCAGCGCAAAGAGCATTGTACGACTCAGCAGAGAAGCCATGATATCTTCATTGAGTATAGCTCTAAACATGGTATGTGCCGCCGGGACCATATCGAAGAGAAGATTCATGTATAAATTAAAATTCTGAGATAAGAGGTACAGCAGTAAAGAAATACCAAACAGAAATACGGAAAAAACCGCTAATGAAACTTTCATGATCAGGGGATTTTTCCAGCGTGATTTATTGAAGAACACCGCGTCAAATCCAAAGCCCGCCAGAAAACAGAGAAAAACTTTGATGATCGGAGAAATCAGCGCCAGATGACGGAAATACTTCATCATGGGCCAGGAATAATAAAAGAAGATGCTGACAAATGTTCCCATGCTGAAAAACAGGAGGATAATGATCGTCAAAAGAAAATGGATGTTTTGTCTGTTTACGTTAAATATTAATCCCGATAAAATGAATGGAACGCAGAGTATGCCGGCATATAAAGTGTAATTAAGAAAAGGAGAGACCCCTAAAAATAATTCTAACCAGGCTCTCCAGCTTAGTATCCCTCCATAAGTTAAAAACCCGTCTAATGTTGTCGTTCCATCAAGATTTCTCATGAGATTATAATTAACGATTTGATCTGTCCCCATATTCGAAGCGAAATACAGGATAATAAATGAAAAGATAATTAATGATGTAGTAAAAATAAATGACCAGCCAAACCGGATTGCTTTGATTTTCTGCCGCACATCTTCGCAGTTGGAGGCGGCGTAAAAAAGAAAATATAAAAAGATGACTAAAGATATGACCGGAAGAAAATAGGGGAGGTTTCCCAGAGACTGCATCAATAACAAATTGCCGGCCAGGAAATAATATTGCCATTTGCCGCTGTCCAGAAATAAATGAACAAGATAGAGAATAAGAGGAATGGCATAATAGAAATGAAAATTCCACCAGGGTTGAAGCAGCCAGATACAGGACCCCATGATGGACAGGGTTACAAAAAATACGGTGAAAGGTGAAGCAAAAAAACGTCTGGCGAGAAGCCATACGCCGGCTAAAAGCAGCAGCTGGTCAACAAAAATTCCCGCGTAAAAAAGAGTCAAAAAATTTACATCTTTAAATATGCTTCCGGATAAGAGCAATATATTTTGGAGAAATCCTCCCTGGCTTACCTGCCACCAGGCGGCCACAGTTCCCTGCGTGATAAAGGGCAGCCATTGAGGGATTTCTCCGGAAATTACGACATTATTAAGAAAATAATATTGCAGCGTAAAATATTGAAATCCGTCATGCCCTCCGACTATCCATTGCCCATGAATCAGATATAAAAACATTCCGGCTTCAATAAGGATGATCAGCAGGAAAAGGCCGCTTTCTGTAAGCCGTGAATTTAACCAATCAATCTTCCGGGAGGATTCTTTTGTTTTTTTATAATTATTCATCATTTAAGAAACTACGTTAATGAGATTTTTGATAATTTATCGGATTGCAACGATTATTAACAGCAATATTACCTGTCAGATAAATAATGATTACAAACCATAACAATGCGTTTAAACAAAATAGAAGATGAAATGCGGAAATCAATCCGGACTTAAAATAAAAGTGAACAGCATTAAATCCCTTCTCCAGCTTAACGGCTTTATAGGCCAGATTCGCTTTGTAAACGGGAGTTTCTTTTCCGTTAACCGTTGCTCTCCAGAAAGGATGCCATACATCGCTGTATAATAGCCATGCTGATTCCACATCATGGGTGCTGGTTGTAACCTCCAGGTTATTCGAATCAAATCGCTTCACGCTATAGGGGAGATGCAGACGCTTATTGGCGGAAAGATTATTTTCTGAGAAAACCGGGGAGTTGACCGGATTTATATTTTTATTCTTTTCCGGAGGAGACAGGAAAATAATGTCGCCTTTGTAATCGGTATTGGTAATATTGGAAACGATCGCATCATCGGAAGAGGCGAAATCAGCCCCGGAGAAGAATTGGATTTTATCTTCGGTAACGCCTGATATTTTTAAAGCGGCTGGATGACTCCGGGGAAACTCCAGTCTGTATCCATCATAAAAAAGTCCCTTGGGCTTAACGGATAGATCGTGGATCGACTGTCCCCAGTACGCCCTCATATAGTTATCCAGAGGCAACAGCCAAAAATCAGTCCTGAATGGATTGCCGAGTTCATCTTTAAAAAGAAAGGCATTCATTGACCAATAAAATGCTCCGGGTTTTTGGATGGGTAAAACTTTCAGCAGTTCGGCTCTGGGATTATTGTCCTGGAAAGAGACATCTCTTCTTTTCGCGTACGGCATGGGTTGAAAAGCGGTAATTTTATACATCTCATCATTGAGAGGAACGGCCTTCAATCTTATTTCGGAAAACTTAAAACTATAGATATCCGCGCAGTGAAGAGCCAGCAACATGATGACCAGGGGAAGAATATATTTCTGCCTGTTCATCAATGATAAAACAGCAAACAAAATAGACGCTGTCAGCGCAAAGAGCGTTGTACGGCTCAGCAGAGAAGCCATGATATCTTCTCTGAATAAAGTTATAAACATGGGAAGCGTTTCCGATACCATACCGCGAATAAGATAAGCATAAAAATAATAGTTGTTGGCCAAAGCATATAAAAGTAACGATATGCCAAGCATAAATACGGACAGAACCGCTAATGAAACTTTCATGACCAGCGGATTCTTCCAGTGTGATTTATTGAAAAACACCGCGTCAAATCCCCAGCCCGCCAGAAAACAAAGAAATACTTTAATGATCGGAGAAATCAGTATAAGATGACGGAAAAACTTCATCATGGGCCAGGAATAATAAAAGAAAACGCTGACGAATGTTCCCATGCCGAAAAGCAGAAGGATAACGATCGTCAAAAGAAAATGGATATTTCGCCTGTTTACGTTAAATATTAATCCCAGTAAAATAAATGGAACACAGAAAATGCCTGTGTATAAAGTGTAATCCAGGCAGGGAGATATTCCTAAAAACAGCTCTAACCACACTCTCCAACTTAAATTCCCCCCGTATGTTAAAAATACATTTAATGTTGTTGAGCTGTCTGAACTTCTCATCGGGCTGTAACTTACAATTTGGTCCGCTCCAATATTCATGGCGATAGATAATGCGGCGAACGAGAGGATGATTAAGAATGAGGAAGAAATAAATGGCCAGCTAAACCGGATTGCTTTGATTTTCTGCCGCACATCTTCGTAGTTGGAGATGGCGTAAAAAAGAAAATATAAAAATATTACTAAAGAGATGACAGGAAGATAATAAGGAACATTTCCCAGAGACTGCATAAATAACAAATTGCCGGCCAGAAAATAATATCGCCATTTGCCGCTGTCCAGAAATAAATGAACGAGATAGAGAATAAGGGGAATGGCATAATAGAAATGAAAATTCCCCCAGGGCTGAAGCAGCCAGACACAGGACCCCATGATGGACAGGGCTACAAAAAACACGGTGAAGGGTGAAACAAAAAAACGTCTGGCGAGAAGCCATACGCCGGCTAAAAGCAGCAGCTGGTCAACAAAAAATCCCGCGTAAAAAAGAGTTAAAAAGTTTACGTTTTTAAATAAACTCCCGGATAAAAATAATATGTTTTGTAGAATCGCGCCGGAAACTATATACCCCAGCATGGCCGAAGTGCCGTGCATCATAAACGGTACCCATTGAGGGATGGCGTCGTAATTTACGACATTATTAAGAAGATAATATTGTGCGGTAAAATATTGAAATCCATCATGCCCGCCGACGATCCATCGTCCCCCTATCAAATAAAAAAATATTCCGGCTTCAATAAGAATAATCAGCAGGAAAAGGATTCTTTCTGTCCATGGTGAATTTTGCCAATCTTTCATATTCGTTTGTCGCCTTAAATATTTAAAATCCTGAACAATGAATTATCGCCAGCTGAATACTTCCCGAATGAATTGAAAATAATATGCCGCTCCCCAGCGCCAGATCTGAAGTTTACGCTCGCCGCCTATGCGAGGCGGTTCCGGTCCGGGGATCTCCGTCACCTTCAGCTTTCGCTTTGCCGCGCGCACGGAAAGCAGAGGCTCCCAGCTTATGCGCGTATGGAATAATCGTTCGGGTAATTCGTAACTTTCATCTTTGTTCAGATCAAGATCATAAATCAATTGTTTTTTATAGGCGCGCAAGATAACCATCACGTCCGTATATCGCGCCTGGAACAACAGGTTGACGGTTTTAGTGAATAACCAGTTTCCGAAAGCAGTCAAGGCGTCGTCATCTTCACTGTTCGCGTCCGCCAGGTAACGCGAAGCGATAACCATATCATAGCCCTCACGCATCTTTTCTAATAGTTCCGGTATTAACTCAGGCATGGAATTGCCGTCGGGACTGAAGGTGATGATGACGTCGCCCTCGATGTAGGGGAGCACTTCAAAGTATGCATACCGGAAGCCTTTTTTTTGCTGGACATAAACAAAATAGCCGTTGTTCCTTGCGAATTCTATTGTGCCGTCGGTTGATCCGCCATCCAGAATGATTATCTGATCACACCACTCCTTCCTGATTTTGGGCATGATCACACGCATGCCGTCAATTTCGTTTAGTGTGCAGACAATCAGAGTTGTTTTCAATCAACCTCTCCCCAATATCAGTATGGATTCAACGCGTAAGTTCCAGTAGAGCTTTTTTAATATTGTCCCTGCCGATGGAACAGGCTTCGTCAAGATTACAGGCGGCGGGCGTGGGCAAATCCGGACAGGCAATGCGTTTTATGGGCGCCTTCAGATATGTGAATCCTTTCTCGGCCACCATGGCCCCGATCTCCGCGGTAATGCCTCCCGTTTTCCAGCCGCAGTCAGCAATGATCAGGCGGCCTGTTTTGGCGACGGAATTTAAAATGATTTCCTCGTCGAGAGGCCTGAGCGTGCGCGGATCAATCACTTCGGCTTCTACTCCGTAAGCAGCCGCTTCCTGTGCCGCGTGACAGGCGTCAATCACCAAATGCGAAACAGCCACGATCGTAACGTCCCGGCCTTTCCTTCTGATAACGCCTTTGCCTATCGGCACGGTGTATGCTTCAGGAGGAACCATGCCTTTATAATTAAAGTTGAAGCGATGATCCAGTATTAAAACCGGGTTTTGATCCGCGATGGCGGCGAGCATCAACCCTTTCGCGTCGTGGCAGGTGCCGGGCATCACAAGTTTCAAACCGGGAATATGCATGAATAGTCCCTGCAGGGCCTGGGAATGCTGTGCCGCCGATCCCCATCCGCGGCCTATGCATGCCCAGACAACCAGAGGAACAAAAGCCGCGCCGCCAAACATATAGGACCATTTGGCGGCATGGTTCACCAGTTGATCCATGGCCAGCAGAAGAAAATCGGGCCGGTTATGAAAGTAAACCGGGCGCATGCCCGCCAACGCGGCGCCTATCGCTACGCCCATCATAGCCCCTTCAGCCAGCGGCGTGTCGAAAACCCGTTCCGGGCCGAATTCTAAATGCAAATTCCGTGTGGCTCCAAACATGCCGTCCGGATCATCAACACCCTGTCCCATGACAAAAACGCGCTTGTCCCGGCTCAATGCCAGTTGCAGCGCCTCGCGGATGGCTTCATCATAACAGAGGATACGTTTGCCTTCCGCGCCTTCATTGTTGGAGAAGGCCGGTTCAATGATTTTTTGTTTTGTCTTTGACCAGGTCATCGTTCTTATTCGCGAAAAAGATAAAGAGGCAGCGTTTCCGGCTTCGGCGGTGGCGCTGTTCGCGCGAAGGCAAAGGCATCCTCAATCTGCTTGTCTATCTTTTTCTCCATTTTTTTTATTTCATTCAGAGTGATCATCTTATTTGTTAATAATTTCTTCCGGAATGCAGCGATGGGACACAGGGTTTTCCAGCGTTCAATTTCCCCAACCGGACGGTAACCGGGGACATCCTGAACTTCGCAGCCGGCATGTCCTCTGATGCGGTACGTGAGGCATTCAATAAAAGAGGGACCGTGTCCCGTTCTTGCCCGAGCGACGGCTTTAAGGGAGGCATTGTATACATCAAGGACATTATTGCCATTGACCTTTTTTGTCATAAGCAGTCCCGCCGGCATCGCGTGAAAAATATTATCGCCGGCCTGACGGGCGGAAACTTTAGAACATACGCTATATTGATTATTTTCCAGAATAAAGATCACCGGCAGTTTTTTCAGTACGGCAAAATTAATGCTTTCGTAGAGCACGCCTTCATCCGCCGCGCCGTCGCCGAAAAAAATCACACTGACCTTATTTTTCTTCTGCATTTTAATCGCCAGGCCCATGCCGGTGCCGATAGGGATGCCGCCCCCGACAATGGATGAGCTTCCGTAATGTCCGATGGTTGTATCCGCCAGATGCATGGAACCGCCCCGGCCTTTGGAGCAGCCGGCCTCCCGGCCATACAGTTCCGCTATCAGCGCCCTCAGATCACCGCCTTTAGCCAGATAATGTCCATGCCCGCGATGCGTGCTGTTGATATAATCATATTTTTTGAGATTGGCGCAGACGCCGACTGCCACAGCCTCCTGGCCGATGCACAGATGAACAGGCGTCTTCATTTCATTTTCCAGATAGCGTGATTCTATGGCCAATTGAATCTGACGAATCCGCATCATTTCAAAAAGCAGCTGACGCAATGTTTTTTCCGGTAGTTTCATGGCGCTGTCCCGATTTATTTATTCAGAGCAATGATTTTGTTTAATGTCCTGAAAACCTTCGCCTGTTTTTAGATTAATCTCGTTTTTCAGAGCGACGCGCTTTCTGTTCCAATCCCTTATCTGTATGGCCCGGCGGCCCACTTCCGGCAGATCTTTATCCAGTTTTCCCTGCCGGATGCCGCTTTCCAGATCCCAGATCATGGAATGAATGTTTAAAATTTCCTTGCTGTAAAGATCCCAGTTCATTTCAGGATGTCTTGTTTCCAGTTCTTTCATCCCTTCACAGAACCACAGATATTCCTTCTTGCTCTCATCAGCGCCAATCCGCTCCGCTTTCAACCTGGCGATGGCCCATCTGTCGATAATATCGCCTGCGTCTCTCTCCATTAAATAAACCTCCAGCACATCGGATCATTGCCTGTAAATAAATTTTCACACTGTCTGTTGTAGGGGGCAAAAGTGCAGCGCGTCTTACAAAGGCCGGGGCTGTTGCCGAACACCATTTTTTTATGCCGTTCATTTCCCCATATTTTCAGAATGTTTTCCGGATCGGGATAATGGCTGCCCAGCAGAAATTCCTTTTTGTGTCTTGTATCGGGACAAAAATAAACCTTGCCGTCGGCGCATAACTGGATGCACAGAGGCGCGGCGTAGCACTTGCTGAAATCTTTATCGGGTTTCAAATGCCTGTCAAATTTATGCATGACGGTAAAAACACGGAAATGATCGTCTTCCAGAAGATGACATTTCTCAAACTGTTCCAGAATAAGATCAATATTATAATTGACAGGCTTCTTTTTATTCCCCATGCCCTGATGCGAAAAATCCGCAGGCCTCGCGTGAAAATCCCGCACGCCGGTTTTTTTAGCCAGTCGACAGGCGTCATAAATTTCATGCTGGTTATAATCGAAAATCAGAAACTTATAAGACACATCACAATTGGATTTTGTTCTCTTTACCTTTTTTACCAATGAGGACATATTGCCGACAGCCGCCTGGAAAAGATCTTCATTCCTTCCTGTTTTGTAAGTTTGTGGCGTTGCCGCGTCCATGGAAATGCCCACCCAGCGGCAAAGCGTCAAGGCATTAATAAGATGGTCATTCAATAATGTTCCGTTGGTGGCGACGCTGGCCTCCATCCCCAGTGACTTTGTCAATTGAATCGCATCGGCCAGTTTCGTGTGCAGAGTGGGCTCCCCGCCTCCGCCGAAGCAGATAGCCTTGACACCCCATCTGCCCAGAAATTCGACAAGATTGATCAGGTGATCATCGGTCATGCGGCGGTCTTTTAATTTCCGGTCCGTCAGATAACTGTGCGCGTTGCAATGTTCACAGAGAAGGTTGCATTGATGAATGGGGTCCAGGCTGGCTTCAACCGGCGGCTGGAAATTTCCCCGGACGACGGCTTTGTACCAATCCGCGTATAATAATCCTTTCCAGGAATTAAAAGAATTGAACTCGTTTTGTTTTGACCATTCTTTCATCATGGTTTATGCTTTTCTTGTTTGAATAGAGATGATTTATTTTTCTTCTTGGCGATGATAATTCCAAAGCCGTTTCCGGTCAAGGGTTCCGATCCCAGTAGAATCTCCTTATCATAATTACGGACAATCCATGAATAAATATTATGAGCGTAATCTTTGCCGAAATATCGCGCCCCGTGTTCCGAAGAGTCCTTCTCCGACAAAATTATAAATGACGGAGGTTTTAAGGAAATATCATTCAATATTTTATCTTCACCCATTGCCTCAACGAAATTGGGCGTGAATTCAAAATACCGGGAAGGATTCTCTCTTCTGGACAGGTAATTCAGCATCACGCCGTCGGGTATAACGATGAAAGTATCATTCGGGGCCATCGATTGATCAATATATCGGAGCGTCTCGTTTACAATGGGGCCGTGATTGCCTGATCTTGCGTCAAAAGTCAGAAACCGGTCCCGGCCTTCGGCGACAGGACAGGTTTTTAAATCATAAATATGTTTTGTCAGGTTGAAATAAAAAAGCAGGGCGAAGAAAATAAATAATCCCGTAAAACTCATGGCAACCGTTTTGTTGCCCAGGCGGGAAATCCACAGGGGGATGTAATAAAGCAATAAGGCCGCTATGACTAATGACGCCGGCATCGCGAGCGCGAACCCGTAATGGTAAAGGCGGACGTTCAAAATCATTTTTAAAAGCAGCAACAATGAAAACACCGTCAGTAAAATAAAGGGAAGATATCGCGCTGCAAAAGTTTTATCTTCGCGTTTACGAATCAGATTGATCACCAGATAAGCAAGCAGCAGCGCAAGCAGTACGGGATAGGCTCTGGCTATTTCCATCCAATGGATGGAAAAAAATTTGAAAAACAGGATCAGGAAAGTCAGCGCGAAGATTACACCCGCTCCCGCGTATCTTAAAATTCTGTTGGTTATATGCGCAAACAAATATGAAATCAGTCCGGCAAAAATAAATAAAATAAAATAACCAAAGGTTTCCCCGAGCATAAGCATCATGTTCCGAGCGGGATTGTCCAATCCGGATATGCGCAAATAAAAAATATTATTAACTTCAGCGCCGATAAAAATATTCGTGTAAGAAGCGATGATGGAATGAAAAGCGTCCATAACCGGCATGTGCAAACTGAAATAAGCAAAGAAAGCGATTATCGGCAGAAAGAAAAAAAATATTAAATAAAATAAATGTTTTTTAGGGTGATGCGGTTTTAACCGGAAGAATATAAAAATCAGACCGCATAAAAATGATCCGAAAGCGGCAAGAAAAATTTCAACTTTCGTCAGAAAGATAAGACCCAGAATCAATCCGATGGCCGCCGCGTAAGCCGGTTTGGGCTCCGTCAAATATTTCTTGAAAACAAGCAGCGCCAGAAAAAATAAAAAAACGCCATAGGTTATTTCGTGAGAATACGGACAGACAAAATTGTAATTAGCGATGCCGGTAAATTGGGAAAACGCAAATATAACTAAAAAACAGATTCCCGCTGTGGTGGCAACGACGTCTCCGAAGGCCGATTTAAACAAATGATAAATGATAAAGGTCAGCAGGACGACCAGGCCGATATTGAAATAAGCCAGCGTTGAAAGTCCCGTGCCGAAGATTTGAAATAAAAACGCATTCATGTAATGTGCCAGCGGACCATAGAGGTGATTGATGTCCGCGTATAAAACTTTCCCTTGTGTGATTTGCCAGGGGACATAAAGCTCCCGGCCATAATCTATAAGTAAATCAGGCCACTTAAACCAGCTTAAGCGAAGCATAAAGCTTCCGGCTAAAATAAGTATTGACGGACCAATAAATTTTCTTAGGTTATTCAGCCCCTGATGATTCATATCCGCTCTTATTGAAGAATTTGTGAGACATTAACCTGAAAGTTTAATAATATCAACCTATAAATGATTAAAAGGGCTTACGTTTCTTACCTGAAAAAAGATTTGCCCGGCGAACTGCTTTATGCAATTTGTAAGAGGGGTTGACAAATGGTGTAAATTCTGGCGAGATTAAGTCATGTCGCACCTCTTAAGATTTTCATTGCCGGAGTAATTCCATGAAAGAACAGACCAGACCACGGATGGAAGAGATTGAAGGCGGCTTCTTTTTATCGCCCACCTTTCAGGCGCTGACCATCGGCATTCCCTTTTGTGTATTCAAAATGCTCTTCGGCCTGCTGGCTATGCGTGCCGGTGCGGATTCCGATCCCGTTCGATTTTTTGCCTGGCTGGTCATTGCCTGGGCATTGGCCGATCTGACCATGAACCTGGCCCGAATATTATTTCACCTGGCCGGTCGTGATGCTCCCATAGAATATTGTACTATTGCTGAAGCGGGTAAGCTCGTTAAGAGACCCAGACTCTTCTTAGCCATCGACACGCTGATCTCCTTTTCCATAATCTGTTTTGTTCTTTGGACCGGCTGGATTACGCTGCTTGACCGTCAGGAATCCTATTTCTGGTATGCGGCGACCACCTTGAACCTGATCGGCGTATCTATTGTCAATATCTGGATCGAACTGCGCCGTGAATCGTAAAGCACAAAAAGGCAAAAAACAAAAAGGCAGCGTTGGAGAAACGCTGCCTTTTATTCGCTGTTTTGTAACATCGGGCGTCAACTAGTGCCGGACAAGCAGAACGGGACTCTTGGCTTCCTCCATGACCTTTTCAGAAACCTGCCCCATGAGCCTCTTTAAAAATCCTGTTTTGCCGTGCGAAGGCATGACGATTAAATCGACGCCTTTCTCTTCCTGCTCTTTCAGTATCTCCTCAACAGGTTCCCCCTCTCTGATATCGCTGATAACTTCAATCTCCTGGAATTCGGGAAATTTCTTCAGTTCCCTTTGCATCATTTCCTTCGCTTTAAGCATTTCGTAATTTTCAATCTGTTGGAATGTCGATGGATCTAAACAATAATCTGTTGTGCATTGTGAAACCGGATTCGAAACGTGCAGTAGATAAACTTTAGCGTTGTATTGCTTTGCCAGTTCCAATGCCTGTCTCAACGCATCATCTGAGTAATCGGAAAAGTCTGTCGGTACGAGAATTCTTTTTGGTGCAAACATGATCATCCCCCCTTTCATGTCTTATCACCCGTGTTGATTCGTTAACCCACACCAACCCTCTAAATATTTTTATTACTTTTTAACCGATTCCCACCACCTCCTTTGACTTACCTATATTATAGGCACCTGGTTTGCAAAAAACAATATGCTTAATTCATGCTGTCACTGGCCTTGTTAAAGATGAAGTAATCGCCCAAACGCTTCCTATCCCTTGTGCCAGGCTTACAGTATAAATCTCTGATGGGGAAACTGCACTTCCTGTTGAGAGAAGGTGAAACTTCTTGAATTGTTTAATTTATTTGTTACAAAAGGGGACTATATTTACCTTCACGTGTTGGGGCTTCTCCACATCGTCCAAAGCGGCGGTGATCCTATACCGGGCAAAAACTTTCCGATGACATTGAAGCCGAAACGTCTGTAGAAAGTGATGTTTTCCTCTTTTGAATTTTCCAGAAGCGCCCCGCACTTTTCTCTATCACAGATATCCATAACGGGTTTCAACAATGCCGCCCCCATGCCCTTGCCCCGGGCTTCAGGAATTACACCCAGAAACTGTAGATAATAATATCTTTCTTTGGAATGTCTTCTGCCTATCTGTTCCATCGCCCACGCCAGACGTAATAATCCTGTCCAACCGACGACGGGAATCATTTTATGGGCAAATGTCAATTGCCTGGCAAAGCTTATTTCTGATGTACCGGGCGGATACCATAGCGCTCCTCCTGTTAAATCTTTCGTAGTAAACACATTATTATGCCGCAGTGATAAATCAGTCAGGGATATGTGAAACATGCGTTCCATTCCCGGAGCTCTTTTGTTATCTTTACGGACAAGCCAGTTGATAAAAGGGTCGTCATCAAACGCCCTGGCCAGTGCGACTGCTAAACGCCCGGTATCCGAATGATTGGCTTTTCTGATATTATTATTCATATGGTTTTATTCGTTTGTTAACCTTGTGAGTTCTGACAATGCTTCTAAAATAAAGAGATACGATAGTCAATGTTATTGTAAAAATAATTTGGAACGATTTTGTTTGTTCCGGATTGCCCGGTCAAAACTTATGATTATTGTGTTGCCGTTCTCAGCCGAAGTATTACTTCACACGTTTGCGCTTTGAGTGCATACGAAAACCAATCTTGAGACATGGAAAGTCATGTGCTAGGATGACTGGCATGGGCGGCAGATTCATGAAGCAGATGCCCTCTGCGAAGTGGAGTCGAATCTTGTCACCACGCCCGGAGAATTGCTGAAGGCTTTACTTGAAATTTGCATCCAACTGACCGGCGCGCAAGGGGTTTCGTAATGACAAAAAAACAAGTTGATATCAATTCTTCTGAAAAAGACGACTATCTGAAAATTCTAAAATCAATCAAGCGAAACATGGATCCGGAAAAAAACACAGTCTTGATTGTGGATGACGAGAAGGGCATCCGGAAGAAGATTGCCCGGGAAGTCAAAAAGTTTGATCCCTCCGTGGTGATTTTTGAGGCAGTCAACGGCGTCGAAGCGCTGGAGGTGCTCAATTTCATCCGTAACACACACGATAAAGATCCGCTTCTGATCGTGCTCGATCTGAACATGCCTGTGATGGACGGCTGGTTCTTCATCGACATGCTGAAGAAGGAATACGAGAGTAAAGGGAAAGACGCCGGCATACCCATAGTCGTCCTTTCAGAGACCAGCGGCACCACAATCGGCATGCCGATCGTGGTGCTTTCAAAAGACGGCAGAAAAATAGGCCAGTGGGGCAAGAAGAGTGTTCATGAAGGCAAAACAGGCTACTCTCCGCTTGTAAGCGTCGCGAAAGAATCCTGTGTAGAAAAGAGTTACTATGATGCCGTGGGCAAAAAAGGCCTGCTGGAATGGCTCAAGTTCTTCATTCAGGAAGTGTAATCCACAGACTGCGCATGTAAACTAAACCACCATCATGACGGAAAATATAACGGACAAAATTCCAACCCGGGATGAATGCGAAGAGCTTATGGCAGAATATGCCATGCTGCCGCACATCGCTGAGCATTCACGGCAGGTGATGCGTGTTTCCGCGGCCATTGCAGACCATTTGAAGGACGGCGTATCCGTGAACAGGGATCTTGTGATTGCCGCAGCGTTGCTGCATGACATTACCAAGACAAGGTCGCTTACGACAAAGGAACGGCATGCCGCATCCGGCGCGGCTCTTTTAAGAGAACTGGGATTCCGGCGCGTGGCCGTGATCGTGGAGCAGCACGTCATCCTTCAGAATCTGAATCTTGAGGGCAGGCTTGAGGAGGCGGAGATAGTTTTCTACGCCGACAAGCGGGTGATGCACGATACAATCGTGACTCTCGATGAAAGAGTAGACGACTTGATTAAGCGATACGCTGCCAGCGAGGATATACACAATTTAATTCTCAAAAACAAAGTGCAGGCGCTCGCGGTTGAGCGTAAAATTACCGGTTCGATGAAAATAGACATCCGGGATGCTTTAGAGGCGCTTCATGAATAGGAAAAAAGTGACGATACCGGTAAGGGAAGACATATCCGTTTCGGCAATCCTGACGCTTCCTTCAAATAAAAATATGAAATCAACAGGCGTGATCACGGCTCATGGCGCCGGCAATGACATGGAGAATGCTCTCCTTGCCGCCTTCACCGATGGACTGGCCGGGGCGGGTTATCCGGCGTTACGTTTCAATTTCCCCTATAAGGAAAAAGGATTGAAGGCGCCGGACAAGCCCAAAACGCTCGAGGACACATGGTCGGCCGTTTATCGCTATTTTAGAGAAGAATCGTCTGTTAAGGTAAATCACATCATTGCCGCGGGAAAGTCCATGGGGGGACGTATTGCTTCCCAGATGGCGGCTGAGAAAATTCTGCGTGCGGAGGGCCTGATATTTCTGGGGTATCCGCTGCATCCGGCAAATGACTATTCGAAAATCAGGGATGCTCATTTATACAATATCGAATTGCCAATGCTCTTTTTCGCCGGAACAAGAGATCCTCTGTGCGATCTGTCGAAGCTGCAGACGGTCCTTGCCAAACTTTCAGCTCCCTGGACACTGGACATCATCGAAGGGGGCGACCATTCCTTTCACATTCCCAAGGCCATGGGCATTTCGGAGTCGGGCGTCTTTGACCGGATTGTGAAGACGGCCACGCAATGGATAGAAACAACCTTTCCCCGGCAATGACAACAGCGCCGGATTCAATAAAGTCCGGGAGCCGGAGGGTTATATGTCCCGCCGGCTTCCCGCCGTTCATTCAAAATACTTTAAGGTTTGGTATTCCCTTTTATTGCATCTTCATTTTCGGTGGAAAATTATCCGGATTGACCACAGACCACGCATTATTAAAGCCCTGGCCGGTTGTATCGCCTGCCTTCTGATCATTGGCCCAATAATAAAGCGGGTACCCTCTGAAAGTCGTTTGCTTTTTTCCGTCTTTCCTCGTAATTGTCGCGAAATCCGTGATCTTTACGCCTTTGGGCGGTTTCACTTTTTCCCTGTAATACAGGGGCCACTTCTCCAGACATGGTCCTGCGCACACGCTTTTTCCCGGGGAATCATTTTTGAATGTATACAAAGTTTTACCTTCAGTATCCGTGAAATATTTTCCGATGCCGGCTTTTTCCTGAATCTTGATTTCATGATGCATTGCCATGGCGAGGCCGATGCCGAAAATAAGCAATATCGCCATCGTCAGTGTTACGGTGTATTTTTTCATTGGTTCCCTCCTTACGGTTTTTGGTTTTCTTTATGTTTCTGATGGATAAATTGCCGCTTTTAACTTCATGTGCAGAGAACGGATGGACATTGAGCCTTGAAAAGATGAGCGTCAGGATGAATGTGTGTTCTATAAAATCAATTTTACCAAATATAATAACAGGCCGCAAGTGTAAAAAAAAGAGGGAAGGGAACCTCAATGACAAAAATCGCTCTCACCCGGCTCCCTTTCCTTAACGGAGAGGTCATCATTGAGCATATCAGCACACCCGGACGCTTAAAATATAAAAACTTGACATTTGCTTGATGATTTGTTATTGGTTGAACCACCGAACCAATGGAACGGGACGGGAAAGGAAACAAATAATGACCGCAAAAAAGGTTTTTGCTCAACCCATTATACGTTCTCGGCTCCACGAAGAGATCGTAACCGTCATCCAGAAACAGATCATGAATGGCACCATTCCTCCGGGGAGCAAACTTCCTCCTGAACGGGAAATGGCCCAAACGTTCAATGTCAATCGCGCTACCTTGCGCGAGGCATTGCGTAAACTGGAACACCTCGATCTGCTTGAAATCCATCACGGCGACGGACTGTACGTGAAAAATTACATGGAAAGCGGCAATTTCGATCTGATCAAAGCCGCCCTGGATATGGATGAGAGCGGGGCAATCATTTCTAATATTTTAGAGACGCGTCGCTATGTGGTGCCGCAGATGGCTTACATGGCCGCGCAAAGGCGCACCACCGCCGACCTCAAGGAACTCAAGCAGGTTATTTCGAAAGCGGAGATGAACATGCTGGAGAGGGATATCAAGGTGCATCAGATTATCGCCCGCGCTACCCACAATCTTGTTTGCACGATAAGCCTTAATTTCTTCAATCAGGTGTTTCGGGATTACGGTTATCTTTATTTTGACGATGAGATCAACGTCGAGCATTCCCGCGTCTTCCACAAGGAAATCTATCAAGCCATCAAAGCCAGACAGCCCGAGGCCGCCCGCCGGATCATGCGGGATGTGCTGATTTACGCGGAAGAAGCCGTGAAGGCCAGTTTGGATAACAAGCGGCAAAAGGAGCAATAGATATGGAGCGATTTATAGAAAATTATACCAGCGAACATTTTGACGTCCTCGTCATCGGCGGAGGTATTACAGGCGCTTCGGTCGCTTATGAAGCCGCCACCAGGGGATTGAAGGTTGCGCTTCTGGAGAAGAAGGATTTCTCATGGGCCACATCGGCCGTCACCTCCAAGATGATTCACGGGGGCCTGCGATATCTGGTCAACGGTGAAATCGGGCTGGTGCGCGAGTCGCTACGTGAGCGCCGGGTGCTGGAGAATATCGCTCCCAATTTCGTTTATCCCGCGGCGATGATGATGGTGCATAACAAAACGCCTCTCAAGAACAATAAATGGGTCGTCAAGATAGGGATGCTGATGTATGATTTATTATCCTATGACAAGAATTTTACCTGGGATACCTGTAAAAAAATCCCCACGCACAGAACCATTTCCAGAGAAGAAGTTCTGAAAAGTGAACCGCAGGTCCGCGCTGAGGGACTTACCGGCGCCTCGATTTTCTATGACTGCGACAGCATCTTTCCTGAAAGGCTAACACTGGCCTTCATCAAATCCGCCGTGGCCTATGGCGCCAAAGTGGCCAATTATTCCAAGGTGGAAGGTTTTATCATGGGAGATCATAATAACGTAACAGGCGTTCGTGTAAAAGATCTTCTGGAAAATAAAATGCATGAAGTTTCGGCCTCTGTAACAATCAATTGCGGCGGGCCGTGGGCGGATATCGTGCTGGGTCTGGCCAAACCCGACGGCGACGGCAGCGGAACTTTGCGCCGGTCCGAGGGGATTCATATTATCACCGCCAAACGTCTGCTTTCCGGCAATTGCAAGATCGGCTGCATGACTCCGGGCGGCCGGCATTTTTTCCTCATTCCCTGGCGCAATCATACTCTGATCGGCACCACGGATAAGCCTTTCACCGGCAATCCGGATGACTATAAAGTTACCAAAACAAGCATCATGGAACTGCTCGACGATGTCAATTCCTCTTTCGGCGACGGCAAGCTTTCTTATGCCGATGTTAAGCATACCTACGGCGGCCTGCGTCCTCTGGTTGAAGAAGAAACAAGTGAGACGTATTCTTCCTCCCGCAAGTATGAGATCTACGACAATAAGAAAGACGGACTTGACGGCCTGATCACGGTCGAAGGCGGTAAATACACCACCAGCCGTAACCTGGCCCAGCATTGCCTCGATATCGTGGCCAAAAAAATGGGACACTCTCTGGGCAAGAGCATTACAAAACAACATTATCTGGCCGGGTGTGAAATAAAAAATTTATGTGACTTCTTTGACGCGGTTCAGCGCGACAACAAAGATTTCAGCGCGGCGACCCTGAATTATCTGAGCCACAACTACGGCGCCGAATATGCCGAAATCATCAAGCTGGCGCGCGGGGATAAGGCTCTGGCCGAGACACTCAACGACGACGGAGAGATTCTGGCGGAAGTCGTTTATGCCATACGTCAGGAAATGGCCCGTACCTTATCCGATATCGTTATGCGCCGCACGGGCATCGGTACGCTGGGCAATCCCGGCGAGGATGTTTTGCGTAAAGTGGCGGCAGTTGCCGCCAGGGAACTGCAGTGGGACAAAAATAGAGTAGAGAAGGAAATTTCAGACACGGTTAAGCTGCTTACGTTGCCGGTGTAGTAAAAAATAATATACCCCCTTTGTAAAGGGGGATGAAGGGGGATTTTTTATTTGATGCGAACATATAAATCTCCCCTGACCCCTCTTTAGAAAAGAGGGGAATTAAATAATATCAATTTTGATGAACATGACAGAGAAATAGAAATCAAATGGAGGACAGATTGATGACATCAAAAGAATTCCATCCGGATTGGACGGAAAAATCTCCGGCTGAAGGAACTTACCGATCTATCTTTAAATACGGCGATCCTCAGCATTTCAAGCATCCCAGTGACGCCTGGTACCGGATGATGAAACAGGATTTCCATTTGAGTGACGCTGATTTCGCCGATAAAGGTAAAGAAGGACGTGAACCCGTGAAATTGAACCGTCCCGCCGCTCTTAAGCCGAATCAGATTGATGCTCTGCAAGCTATTGTGGGGAAAGAAAATATAGAGTTGGACGATTATCATCGTGTCAAATACGCATCCGGTAAGACCACTGAAGAAATGCTGGAACTTCGCGAGGGTATTATCCGCGAAGTGGCGGACGTGGTGGTGCATCCGCGTGACAAGCATGATGTGCAAAAGCTTGTCGAATATTGCGATAAAGAACTTATTCCCATGACGGTCTTCAGTGCCGGTTCTTCCGTGAACTTCGGCTGCCGTCCGGCGAAAGGCGGCGTTTCCGTGGTGGTCAGCACTCACATGAACAAGCTTCTGGAAGTAAACGAACTGAATCAGACCGCGCGTGTGCAGCCGGGCATGTTCGGACCGGCTTATGAAGACGCGCTCAACCGCGCTCCGGAAGTCTTTAAAACAAAGCATCGCTATACATGCGGACACTTCCCGCAGTCTTTCGAATATTCCACGGTGGGCGGCTGGGTGGTGACGCTGGGGTCGGGACAGGCTTCAACTTATTACGGCGATGCTTACGACATCGTGTTCAGTCAGGAATACGTGACTCCGGCCGGAATATTCAAGACGCTGGATTATCCGGCCACAGCGACCGGCCCTAAGATCAACGACATCATGAAGGGCTCAGAAGGCACCTTCGGCATTCTGGTGGAAGTGACCATGAAAATATTCCGCTATATGCCCGAAAACCGCGCGCGTTTCAGTTTTATGTATCCCACCTGGGAGGCCGCTGTGAATGCCAGCCGCGAAATTATGCAATCCGAATTCGGCAAGCCGGCCATCTATCGTATTTCGGATCCGGAAGAAACGGACCGCGGCTTAAAACTCTACGGCATGCCGGGTATCGTGGACAAATTTCTTTCTATGAAAGGATTCAAGCCCATGCAGCGCTGCCTGTCTCTGGGGAATGCCGAAGGCGACAAAGACTACACCTGTCTCGTGGTGCGCAAGATCAAGGCTATTGCCCGTAAGCATGGCGCTATCTCGCTGGGCAGTTATGCTTCGCGCAAATGGGAGCATACCCGCTACACCGAGCCCTACATGCGCGAGGATCTGGGCGACTTCGGCATCATGATTGATACGCTGGAGACCGCAGTGACGTGGGATAATCTCCATCGCCTGCATGAGGGTGTGCGCGCCTACGTCAAGAGCCGCCCCGATACGATGTGCATGACGCACGCCTCGCATTTTTATCCGCAGGGAACGAACCTCTATTTTATCTTTATCGCGCATATGGACGATCCCGACGAATATAGAAAATTTCAGAGCGGCATCATTGACCATATTCAGAAATATGGCGGCTCACTGAGCCACCATCACGGCGTGGGCCGCATGATCGGCCCCTGGATGGAAAAACATCTTGGAAAAGAACAAATGGCGGTCTTGCGCGCGTTGAAGCGGCATTTCGATCCGCGCAACATCATGAATCCCGGCGGCCAGCTTGGGCTGGATTGATATTCCCGGGAGTCATGGAAAATTATTGAAATATAAAATTTAATGCCGTGGAGGTTTACATGGATCAATCTCTATCTGCGAAAAAGGACGGGGCAGAGGTCATTCTGGCGGACACGAAGCCGGGCATTGCATCGGCGGTAAGAGCGGTATTCGAGCATTTCGGCGGCGGCGCCAGGATGCTGCGTTCCAGCAGGGACGTCTACATAAAGGTTAATGCGGTGGGCCTCGAGCCCTACGTTTACACGGACCCGGAAGTATTGCGCGAAACCATTCTTTACTTCCGCGCTTGCGGGGCGCGAACGATCTATGTCATTGAGAACTGCACCCAGGCTAACTTCACGCGCCTGGTGTTTCATGCCATCGGGTATCTGAAAGTCTGCCGGGAAACCGGCGCCATTCCGGTGTACCTTGACGAAACCGCGTCCGTCCCGATCTTTTTAGAGGGAATTGAGGAATTCATTGATATCTCGCAATTCGCCTTCGAACGGCTCATCGAAAACCGCGCCGAGAATTTTTACCTGTCTCTGCCCAAGCTCAAGACCCACTCCATGTCGCAGGTGACACTCTCCATCAAAAACCAGTTCGGTCTCGTGCATCAATCCAGCCGCATCGCGGACCACAATTACCGCATTCACCAGAAGTTCGCGGACATCTATCGTGTGCTGCGGCCGGATTTCGCTCTGATCGACGGTCTGATTGCCACCACCCACGGCCACTATCCCTCGACGTATAACGCGCCCAAGTGCGTGGTGCCCATGGATCTTCTCATCGGAGGACCCGATCCGCTGGCCACGGATGTCGTCGGGGCGGCCCTGATGGGCTTTTCTCTGCATGACGTTTTGCATCTGGAACGCTCAAGCGCCACCGGCATCGGTCAGGGCGACATAACAAAAATCAATATCGTCAACAAAGACCTGTTTGAGTCCCGTAAGAAACAGCTCACCTGTGATCTGCTCGATGACTATCCTCCGGATGTCACATTCCTCAGGGGAGCCGAGCGCTGCTGCAAGGAGGGCTGCCGCTGCAATACCGAGACCGTGGTCGAGATGCTTTACCGCGATCATGACGGTAAGGGCGGTTTTACCATCCTCATGGGCAAGGGCATCGATAAAGCGGCGGTCGATCGGATTAAAGGCCGGGTGCATATTGCCGGCAGCTGCGCCATCCAGGATTACGGGGTGGCCCTTCAGGCGCGTCTGGGGAAAAGCAATGTAACCATGAGCCCGGGATGCAACAATCTGGCCTTGACGACCTATGGCCTGTGCAAACATATGCGGATTCACCCGGTTCAACTGGCGCAGGTTGATTTTATTCATACCGCGGCGCTGTTCGTCACCGCTAAGATTAAAGGTTCGCAGGCCAATATCGTACCGTTAATTTAAACATAGAGGTCATCATCAAAAAAAATAGCGAGGTGCATATGTCACAATCAAATAATAAAGCGAAAGAATTAATCCTGTCGATAGACGCGGGCACGCAGTCGATCAGGGCCGCCCTTATTGATCTGAACGGAAACATCCTGCATATCGTTAAAACGCCGATTCAGCCTTATTTTTCGGAGCATCCCGGCTGGGCGGAGCAGCAGCCGGATTACTACTGGGAAGTGCTCTGCAAAACAACGGGGCAGCTCCTGCAACAACAGGATCAGCTTAAAAAAGATATCGTGGGAGTCACGCTGACGACACAACGGGCTACCATGATCAATGTGGACGAAAACGGGAAGGCGCTGCGTCCGGCAATTATCTGGCTGGACCAGAGAAGAGCTGACGCGAGCAAAATTATGTCCAGCGCCCTGCGGCCTGTGCTGAAAGCCGTAGGTCTGCTCGAAACGCTGGAAGGCGTGATCAAAGAATGCGAGGCCAACTGGATATGCCAGAATCAGCCGGACATCTGGAAAAAGACGCATAAGTTTTTACATCTGTCAGGGTTCTTTACGCACCGGCTCACGGGCGAGTTCGTTGATTCCGTGGGCAACAATATCGGGTATCTGCCCTTCAATAACAAAACCTATCAATGGGCGGGGAAACATGATTTTAAATGGCTGATTTTTAAAATTGAGCGGGAAAAGCTGCCGAATTTGGTGAAGCCTTCGGAAATTCTGGGGCAGATTACAAAAAAGGCTTCTTCGGAAACAGGCATACCGGAAGGGCTGCCGGTCTTTGCGGCCGGGTCGGACAAGGGCTGTGAAATACTCGGTTCCGGTTGTCTTACGCCCGAGACCGGATGTCTGAGCTTCGGGACGATCGCGACCTTTGATGTCGCCACACCCAAATATGTCGAACTGCGTCCGATGATACCCCCATACCCGGCGTGTGTACCCGATGCTTATTATACCGAGGTTTCGATATTCCGGGGATTCTGGATGGTCAGCTGGTTCAAGGAAGAGTTCGGCCTGCGGGAATGTCAGCTTGCCCAGCAAAAGGACCAGGCTCCGGAAACACTTTTTGATTCGTTGATTCAGGATGTGCCGGCCGGTTCCATGGGATTAATGCTTCAGCCCTACTGGACGCCGGGCAGGGAACTGGACTCTTTCGCCAAGGGATCAGTCATCGGTTTCGGCGATGTGCATAACCGGGCGCATTTGTATCGCGCGATACTTGAAGGACTGGTTTACGGGTTAAGGGAAGGAGGGGAGCTGACACAGCGCAAGACAAAAGTGCCGGTAAAAAGATTGAAGGTTTCCGGCGGCGGTTCGCAGAGCGACGCAGCAATGCAGATCACAGCAGATATTTTCGGAATGGCCGCGGAGCGGCCTCACACATTTGAGACATCAGCGCTGGGCGCCGCAATTGACGCGGCAGTCGGGCTCAAACTTTATTCCGATTTTCCGTCCGCGGTGAGCGGTATGACTAAAACGGGAAGGGTGTTTGAGCCTATTGCGGCCAATCAACGGATCTACGACGATCTCTATAAAAAAGTTTATCTTAAGATGTATGGGCGGCTGAGGCCTCTGTTTAAGGAGATCAGAGATATCACCGGTTATCCATCCGCCGATTGATATCCATCCTCGTTATCTTTAACGTGGAAGAAGGTTCTTATTTGAGATCCGTGATAAAGAGATATCTGCAGATCATATCTTCAAGTTCTCCGAGCAGACGCTCTTCCTCGATCTCCTCTTTATTAATCATGATCCGGTGGACAATCTCATCGCTTGTCCTGAACAGCAGAACCGCGGCGGCCTCAATATCATCCACACGAATTAATTGCTTATACTGTTGTAAGAAAGCAATTAAAAATGTGATTATCTTTTTGTCTTCTTCGTTGCTAATTTTTTTAACATCTTCATCCAGGAGAATCAAAGCTGTGGTTTCCTTGTGAAGCCTCGGATTGATGGCATGGGATTCTTTTAAAGACTTAATTATAAATCGAACAAGCTTTCTTCCCGTATCAAGGTTTTCCGCAACGTTGTCGCCGATCTGTATATAAAAATTGGAAAGTGCCTTTTCAGATGCTTCTTTATAGAATCGCCTCATTAACTCTATGCCAACTTCCTTCTTGTTGTTGAAATAACCATAAAAAGAACCAGTCGCTACGCCGGCCCGATCGGCCAGATCATGCGTGCTTGTTTTGAAATATCCCTTTTCAGCAAAAAGCTCCCAGGCGGCGTTGAGGATCTTTTCCCTGGTTTCAATACTGCGCTTTTGGACCGGTATTCGAGCTTTATTTTTTGATACAGTCACAATTACTCACCGAAATTCCCTTGGTTTAATCTCTTATAAAAACATATTATTACACAATCATATTAAAAAATCAATGAGAACATGACACAATTGTCACATTTATCTTGACAATATGAATAAAATGTCATATTCATCTTTTTATGAATTTTATAAAAATTGGCAATTCCACGATGCCAGAAACGATGGAGAACTTATAAACATGGAATATAAATATCAAAAAAAAGGAAAAGTATATACTCTGGAAGGAGGCCATAAAATGACCAAGTATCGTTTATTAATTCTTTTGTTACTCTTTTTTGCGATTTCGTTTTCTTGGGCGAAGGAGGCGCTTGCTCTTACGAATCAGTTGACGGAAGCCTCTACGCAATTTACAAGAATAGACAAAACTTTTATAAGCCAGGGAGATAAATTGAAAGCATGGCTTTATCTGCCCTCTGGTGTATTAACTCCCCCTGTTGTCATTATGGCCCATGGCTTCGGCGGTCAGCGCTGGATGCGGCTCCCGGCCTATGCCGAAAGATTTGCTCAAATGGGTATGGCGGTTTTTGTTTTCGATTACCGTGGATTTAACGACAGTGAAGGCGAGCCTCGCAATTATGTTAATCCAGCACGTCATTTGGAGGATTGGGATGCGGCGATCGCTTATGTGAAGACGTTGAACACTGTTGATGCCAAACGGATGGCCTTGTGGGGCACATCGTTCAGCGGGGGACATGTTATTGTTGAGGCGGCAAAGTATCCCGAGATATCGGCGGTGGTCGCTCAGGTTCCGTTTACAGATGGAATATCAACTGCGTGGAATAATTATATCCTGGACGACCCGATGTTTGCCCTGAAAGGGACATACCACGGAGTAGCGGATATACTCGTTTCCCTCTTCACGAAACATCGTCATAATGTACGTATTGCAGGCAGGCCCGGTGAGGCGTTTGCCATGATGAGCAAACCGGATTCTATGCAGGGGGTACTCAAACTGACTGGAATAAGCGATGAAAAGGATTTTGAATCAACTAACTTCTGTCCCGGTAATATTGTCTTTACACTAACGTTCTATAGACCAATAAGCCGTGCAAATAAGGTTGCTTGTCCGGCCCTCATTATCGGAGCGGAAAAGGATACGCTATTCCCACCGAAAGGACCGAAGAAGATGGCTGACAAAATGAAAAAGGCTACCTATATCAGTATGCCCATGGGACACTTTGATCCGTACGTGGGGGAACCATTTCAAAAATTAGTTAAGATCATGGGTGATTTTTTAAAAACCAATTTAAGAGTAAGCTCGGCAAAATAAATTACATTCTTGCATCCTGGTGACTTGGTCAAACGGAGAAAAACGACAACCTCTTCTTTGTAAGGCTCATGGTGGTGTGCCCCACTTTTTTCAAGACCAATCTCATGGACCAGGCGCGGTGCACCGATGAACGGCAGATCACGATGACGAATGCCTTCTTCGACAAGTTCTCATTCGGCACGATTGAGAACGTCTCACGCAGTACCCTCAAGGCAATCCGGAAGAACAGGCTCTATGTCATCCCTCAGCCCGACGCCAAGTTCTGCTGGATCATGAAGAGGATATCACCAGCCCTCTTTCAGAGAGGCAAGGCGTTCCTGTACACCAGCGGCCTTTATGACTGGGCACTGGATATATGGTGTTTGATGTGTCCGGCTTTGTACTGAAAGATGTTGATGACCGCCGACGGCCAGTCCGGCAGGAAACCCCAGCGAATGCCTGGGAATGCCGGAGGTATCCAGTCATCTGTCATTCCCGCGAAGGCGGGAATCCAGTTCATTTATTCTTTGATTCTTAAATCTTAATACTTAATTACTTAAAACTTTATTATGAGTTTACGCAAAACATATCGGGCGCCTAATAGACGCGGAAACAATCACACCGCAACACCGAATAAACAAACTTTTGGGTTATGAGCCCAATGTGCAACCGAGGGAATAAATGGTCTTTGAAAACTAATCTTAACAAACGGTATTTTCAAGAGAATATTCCATATTATGACCATCCACGAATCAGTTGTTCCTTTATTCCACAACACTATATGATGTGGCAAATTTCTCTTGACAGACAAGATAACCTGCCGTATTTTTAATTCATGCAAGAGCAAGTGACTATAAAAGATATTTCTATCAGCCCTGCTGTTTTTAATGATTATCCTTCTATCCTGGAATTTCTCATAGAGAGTGATCATCTATACCCGGCAATTGATAATTGGTGGAAGAAAAAAGTCTTGCCGGGTGTTCTCGAAGGTAACAGAGTGATCTTAGTTTTGAAAGTCGCAGATATTATTAAAGGCCTTTTTATTGGTAAAAGGGCTACGAACCCTAAGATATGTACTCTTCGGCTAAAAGATGATGTGAAAAAAATTGGATTAGGAAAAGCGCTATTATCAGAAGGTCTACGCCATACAATAGATAAATCTACTAAAGATATTAGGGTTACTATTAGTGAAGCAGCCGAACCAAGTATCATAAAATTTGTTGAATCATTAGGCTTTCATAATATCGCCAATGTTCGTAACCGATATTCGCATGGTGTGGACGAACATATATATTCTTGCCCGGTTCCCTATCATTTAACTAGTCGTTCACTTGCATGGACACACGCCGAAAATGATACTAATAACAGGCAGAATTCTGCCCTATTGTTTTCTCTTAAACCGCAATTTGCAGACTTAATCATCAGCGGGGGGAAACGTGTTGAATTCCGACGTCGTTTTTCAAGGAATATGGAGGGGGCCATTGCATACTTCTATATCTCTTCTCCTGTTAAATGCATTACCTTTTCATCAATATTGTCTAAAGTACATCATTCCGATGTAAATGATTTATGGAAACGATTCTGTGCTATCGGGGGAGTATCTGAACAAGACTTTTTTACTTATTTTAACGGGATCAATAATGGTTATGCCATTGAACTTGATAATGTTAAAATATTATCAAAGAAATGGTCTTTAGATTCTATTAGAAATAGCTATATTCCTTCTTTCAGACCTCCTCAATCTTACTACAATTTAAGATATGATTCTCCATTGTTCCGCATGTTAGGAACATAATATCTTTTTAATGATACCGATCCACACTGATTGATGATTTATTTTCTTCATGGAGGAGAATATGAAAGATACTCTTGTTGATGCAATCACATCTTTATTCATGATACAAAGATGGAATTTTCTGCCACGTGTAGAAACATGGGTAGAAGCGGAGAATGTTGCATACTCTGCACATATCGGTTTTGCCTTGCTCTGCGATACAATTAAAGAAAAACAAGAATTAAAAGAGATAGCATTTGATTATCTTGCTTATGAAATACTAAAACCATTGACAAAACGTTTCCTATCGGATGTATCCTATCGATTTAAACGTGCCTTAGACACATCACTTAAAAATAGCAATTCAAAAAAATGGGAAAAGAAGGTCGAAGAAAGAGCATTGACTTATACACTACGCTTATTTCCGAGAATGATACGACCACAAGTCAAGAGATATCTTGTCGAAAGTAATGAAATTAGAATCAAAGAGTTGTGCAAATATGTCCAACGTCAGACTGCTTTACAAGAATGTAAGACAAACTCAACTGTATATAACGAATATTACTCGGGGTATATTAAGGAAATAGAAAAAGACGTTAAAGGTTTTTGTAAAAATAGTTCTTGGGTAAATAAGCTTAATATTTCTTTTAATCGCTATAATAAACCTGTCAAGACAGGTGATATAGAGGTTGACAGACTTCCCGGATATTTTAAAGTAATAAGGAATTTAAAATACCTTCGACGATGGAATAGAATTAATCGTTCTATAGAAACCAATGTCCTCTCCCATACATATGTTGTAACTTTATTAGCATTATTATTTACATGGATGCATGAAGATAGTCAGAAACTCACAATTGATTTTAAGATTGGAGCGCTTCAAAGAGCTCTATTCCATGATGTCCCTGAGGCATTAACCGGAGATATTATTACACCTGTTAAAGATATCATTAAAAGAGAATACCCTGAGGAAAAAAATCTTTGGAACGACATAGAAAACAAAATGGCAGCGCTACCAATAAAGGCACTTACTAGTACAACTGAACTTTCCAAGTATATAGATGAGAATCATCTTCTTAAAGACATTTCCGACGATGAAAAAAATAGTGTTGCTTCTTTAGTAAAAGATTGTGATCGAATGGCGCTAGCAATTGAATGTATACAAGAAGAATTAGTCGCTAAAATACCTCTAGAAATGTCAATAGTCTATCCCGACTATTTAGAAGAACTACAAAATTCTGAATGGCCTTACATCAGAGAATTTGCGGCAAAATTGGCCACGCGATACCCGAAGGTGTTCTCCGCTGATTAGAAAAAGGATATTATGATTTCTCCATCTTCACACTTGTCATTCTGGCAGATGGCTTCTGTATAAATGGGCATAAATAGGTACATATATCCCTAATTACCCAAAACTCTACTCACAAAGCTGCAATACATGCGTTCACAGCCGGAACTACTCTTAATATTTTATGAATCCATAAAAGTTACAACGTAAGAAGAGTTACGACTTCATCTCTTAGTTACATTGCGTATCTATACGAAGGCACATTGGATCAGTGGTTTTTTTAAGCTCTTTGAAAGCATAAAATTTTTGCGCCATACAACCTGATCGACAATTTGTTAGATTATTGCAGGCAGAACATTCAGAAGCAAAATCTGACATCAAGTAATTTCTTACTATATTTAAATAAGGTGACTTTTCCCAGCATTCAGCAAGAGAATGATTCCCCAAATCAGAATAGTCAGCAGAGGCTCCTATATCACTTGGAGAAATATGTTTGAACGCATCACAAGGAAATATTCGTAAATCTGGTCCTATCGTAATACGATCAATTCCAGCGCAACATTGTGGTTTCTCATTAAGCATAAGAAAGTTATATGGAGAACCTAAACGAATATCATAACCATCACTACGCAAATCTTTGATTAATTTACGCAGCTCAAGGTTTTGGTCTTTGCTGAGTTCCTCATGCCTTGTGCTTGCACCACGTCCCTGAGGAACTAGACGCAGGATGCTAACTTTATCAATACCCATGTTACGAGCTTTTCTTACTATTTCTGGAAGTGCTCTGAAGTTGTGATTCAAAGGCACAAAATGAAATTCCGTTTGTAGACCGAGAGATACACAGTATTGTGCTGCTGAGATTGTTTTATTGTAACTCCCATAGGATTTGGTTACTTTTTCATGCTGTTCGGCATTTGTTCCAAAAAGACTGAACATTATTTTGGATAATCCAGCCCTATTCAATTGCCGTAGGGTTTCTTCAAAATGCGGAACATTACCTGTTGTATAAATATGGGTTTCAATACCAAATTGATAAGCTTGTTCTATTGCTTTAGGAACATATTCCAATAATAGTGGTTCGCCACCTGAAAAAGCTATAGTCTCAATCCCGATGGCTTTAGCTTCGTTTAGAATATTTTCACATGATAACCAATTCATGCTGCGCCCAGTAATTTCACTTGCAAGGCTCGAACAATGAACACAACTAAGCATACAATCGTGTGTAACCTCAATTTTGATCTCCTTCAATTTAAACGGTGGTCTATGCCATTCCACATTAAACTCCCTTTAAAATATCATTTATTATCAAACGTGGTTTTCACAGCTTCGTTAATATTCCATTTTGGTGGATAAAAATAAGATATCATCTCGTTATTGGGTTTTAATGTCTGTTTAATTTTGCTACGGCCTGTAATACCTTTAATTTCTGGATGTACAATTCTGGCATATTTATCAACTTCACAGAAAAGATTTTGGCAATCAATTAATTGAAGTGATCTGCCCCAAAGGTCCTTAAATTTGATACCCAAGCGAGCAAACTCATCCTCTTGGCGATCAGCCATAAGTTTTATTATATCGACTTCAGAGAGACCACCGAAATCGGAAAAACATTTACGGATACCATCTTTTGCACCGGGTCCTGGTACGATAAAAGACATCTCATTGAAATTTGTTAATGTGCTATAGTTAATGTCAATAGCATATTGATATGCCAAAAAATCACCAATCATTGGATAACTGCGGAGTAAATTAAAGACTACTTGCATAGATTTAGAATCGCTAATTTGGGCAGGTAGAGCATCTGCCATCATTTTTTGTATTAGCAGAAGATGATTGCGATGTTTGATGCGATGCACCCCGTGTCGGCCACCTGACGGCATAATATAGGCGGCTGAATATATGCTCTTCTTTGCTGCTTGTGCATTTGTTAAAATCTTATCGTAAGCTTTAAAACTAAACTCACGCCAGAATATTTGACCTAAATTATCGACAAGATGTTGCCATGTCTCAATTTTGTTGAAAGTTTTGAAGAGGAGAATCCTGAAAAATATTTCATCTATTTCTTGGGATCCATCATAAATAACATGACGAATTAAGAACTGACTCACTCTATCTGATGCGCGATATGCATTTGTAAATTTGTAACTCTGTAGAACAACATCTTTAGTCCATGGTGGCTCTGCTCTTGCAATGCGCTTAAAGAATATCTCTTGTCTCTCCGCTGCGAAGCGCCAGTATGTGTCGAAGACTGCCGTTGTTTTTGTAGGTAGCCAATGTGATTGATTTATTATTTTTACTATACAAGTCTTATTTACAGGTTGCCGTGGTGGTGTATTATTATTTTTTTGCTTTTTTTTTGAAACACCTTTTGTAAATGTGCTTTTACCAACACTATCCATACCATCAAAAATAAACAGACGCCCCGATAAGTTCCTAGAAAGTTTTTGTTTAGTTGGCATCAGATAATACTCTCTTTATTTCACTTAAAAGGTGTTGACATTCTTTTTTACCATGCTTACCTAAAGAAAGATTAGAGGCGATGCACGTTACACCTTTCAGGCGTAATCCCATTTCACCTGCCATGAATTTTCCTAAACGATACAATCCTAAGTAATTGCCATATGCTTTCTCGACCAATAATTGATTTGCATAAAATGCAACAACTGTCATACCTTCGGAACCATTGATACCTTTTGGGTGGAAAACCACCTGTTGCAGACATGGAAACCCAAGTTGCCGTGCCTTTGAATGATCTTTAGCAGGATCGAAAATAGCTGATTGCAATGCACTGTGGCGATGAGTTCCAGAATGCCATGTTTCAATTACTGCCTTGAGTTGATTTGTTCCAAAAGAACTAAGGCGGCGAAAATAAGTACCATGTCTATTTTGTCTGCATTTACTTACATATGGCCACATTCTATTATATTCCATGAATAACTTTTCGCGGTCACCGTTACAACGCATCCAAACCGACTCAGGAAAGATTGTACCTGCGACTGTTTCAATACTGCTCTCATCATCTTTAATTAGCTGTTTATCCAAAGCATAACGAATATCTTTTGTTTCAAGCTGCCAAGAAGCATCAGCCTCATTAATATCAAAAGAAATAATTGCTGGCGCCATAAGGCCACCCGGCATTTTAAAACACTCATTGTAAGCAAGCGCCCATGCTTCGGAAATATTTTTGCCATAAATAGGTTTTATTTCTTCCATGCAAAATCCTCCTCAGGGTCATCGAGAAATCTGTATTGTGCTAATCCCTCATATTGTTTCGGTGCAATACGGATATTTACAGCCCATCCGCCACTCTCATGAAAAGCTCGCGTATAGCCTCTTGAACACGCAATATAGGTAGGTTGTCCATCAACCAAATCTTTTTTTATCATATAGCGACTGTCTTCAACTACAGCCCCCTTATGCAGCACTAGAATATCACCCACTGACATATCAACAGCCCGTGACTGCCAAAACGAATCAGCAATTATCACTTCTGATTGCGGTGTGCCTCCGAATTGAGCTTTTAAATCTTTTGCTTTTATTTTTTTTAATAAGTTTTGTTGGTATTGATTTAACATTCTAAGCATAGATGTCATATGATCAATTATTGTAGTGTAACCAACGCCAAAAAAAGACGATAAGCGGAAAACATCCAGTGGTTCAAGCTTTTGAGGATCTAATCCACGTGTTTTCAAGGCATAAAGAATACTTGTTTTTGACATTAAAAGATTTGCAGCAAATACATCAGCAACGAACTCCCTGGGATCATTAGCGTCACTTAATATGCTATTTTTTATTTCGTCTACGCGTATGCCATGCTTAAATTCATGATGTCCAAGTTCATGCATACAAGTAAATGCGAGACGACCTGCGGGTCGTTCTGAACCAATAAATATAACTGCGTGAGGTTTGGGTGAATACATACCTTCTAAAGAAGGAAGTGATAGGTATCGAATTTCACAACCGCTCTGTTCTGCAATACTGACCGGATCGATTGGAGCGCGTTGATCTATACCAAATTTTATTCTAATGTACTCAGCATGTGCAGTGGCTTTAAATATAAGTTGCTTTTTATCGCTTAACACTATTTTACTCCTTTGGTTTTCAGCGACGTTAATATATCAACAATTTTTTCAATATCTTCAACTTTTAGTCCTTTAGCGTTTCGTGCAGCCAAAAATAATTCATCTCTTATTTTATTTACTTGATTTTCATCTTTGCCTGCTAACCATTCTAAATCAACAGAATAAAGTTCCGCAAATTTTAGTAACTCCTCTGCCGTAATGCGACGCCTCCCGGCCTCTATTTCCGAGATTGAAGGTCGCGGCAAATTTAACATAATCGCAACTTGCGATTGTGACAATCCCGCGCGTTTCCGCGCAATGCTCAATCTTGAACATATTAGCTCACGACTTTTATTTGCATCATTTTTTGTCATAATACATCCTTAATTATTTTTTCTGAAAAGTTTTAATATTTCATCCACGACTCTACCGACCGTTAAGGCATTGCCTTCCTTATCTATAAAGAGACTAGGCATTTTAAGTTCTTCATTATATCCTAATGTATCCAAACAATGGACTGTTACATAGACACTAGAAAGACTATCAAAATATTTTAAATCCCCAATTGGCTTTGTACTCTCTGCAATATTTTCGTTATTTTCTCCTATTTCATATTGCGCCTCTCGTAATGCCTTGATCACCACATCTAATATTTTCTTTCTATCTAATTCCATATTTTACCCCCTATGTATTAATCCCCAGTGTTTACACGCTGTAAGTTTATCTTACAGTATGTAAGATACGATGTCAAGCTGTAATTTTTATTTTCAAAAATAAATATCTTAAAATTATAACAGACATTTAAGGGTTAAGAGTGAATTACAGTATCCCTCTAGGGAGGTGGGGACAAAGAAATGTTCGAAGTTCTATGTTCTAGTTCGACGTTCTATGTTAAAAAAAGACAGATTTAAGATTTAAGGGTTAAATAGTTAAGTAAATAACCGTGAAAAGTGAAAAGAAAAAGATTTAAGTAATTAAGTTTTAAGATTTAAGAGTTAAGGAAGAAAAGGATAAAATTAGACGTGATGAAGAAGCCGGATTTACACAGAAGGGCACTTCGACTTATTATTTATCCTTATCGCTGTTTTTTAAGTTTAGTTACTTTTTTATCCACGTCTTTAAAAAGTAATTTGCGCATGGCTATGCGATGACTATTGAGCATCTCGCGATATTGTTCGATAAGAGCTAACCTTTCCCTGGTGTCTAGAGTCATACATGATCGCATCAAATCTTTTTTTGTTTCTATATGTTTTTTGATGCTCTCTTCATCGATTGAAGAATAAAAGAGTTCGATCATTTTTTTACGTAAGGGACGACAGGTATGTGTCATGAGAATGACTACAATATTTTTTCCTACCTCAGCGATTGTTTCCTGGGATTTCAGTTCCAGTTCTATTAAATAATTCCAGTCGTGCAAATTGGCAAGCTCTTCATCAAAAATATCGATCATGGTTTTAATATCGCGCGGTGTAAATCTTTGGGCCGCAAATTTAAGCATTTCCGGAAGAAACATTACCCAGAACTCCCAAATCTCATCCATGATATATGAATCTTCAAGCCATTCACCATCAGCCTTTTCCGTCTGCAGAAAAAGCATCCGCAGGAAATCGATGCTTGCGCCCTTCATGTAGTCACGAACATAGATGCCGTCTCCATGTCGTATGGTGATCACATTCATCATTTCCATATTCTTTAGCGCAATTCTCAAAGACGCCCTGTCCACATGAATGTCCTTGGCGAGCTGCCGCTCTGGTGGTAGTTTGTCGCCGGGTTTCAGCTCTCTGTTGAAAATCTTCCTGATCAGTATATTCATAACGCGCTCATGTGCTTGAAAACTTTCCATATTCTATCCTTGTTGAAGCTCTGTAGTATTAAAGTATATCCAAAATCATAAAAAAACTTGACATGTGGTAAATATCTGCTATTAATTGGTCAACCAATTACAAAAATTAATTTACCATATTTATTTTGCATTATCAAGCACGAAGTTGATCAACTATTGAGAGGTTGCCATATGCGGGATGTATATATAATAGGGGTTAGTACTATCAAATTCGGCAAACACGCCGATAAAAGTATCAAGGATCTCGCGATTGCTGCTGCGATAGGTTGTCTCACAGACGCGGGTCTGAGCAAGAACGATATTCAGGCTCTCTGGTTTTCCAACGCGGGATGGGGTGAAGCCGGGCAGATGACCATTCGCGGCCAGGTCGCTCTCAAAGGAATGGGCATAGAAGGCATTCCCATTACCAATGTCGAAAATGCCTGTGCGGGCGGTTCCACGGGACTGCATCATGCGTGGTACGGAGTGGCAGGCGGCTTATACGATATCACCATGGCCGTGGGCGCGGAGAAGCTTTATCATTCCAACAAGAATCTTGTCTTTCAGGGATTCCTGGGAGGAATTGACATCGAAAACGTTCTGCCTATCGCCAATGCCCTTTCTCTATTCGGCCTGACGGATGATGAAAAAATCAAGGTGGAACAATTTAAACAAAAATATCAGAAGGACGTCCATAAAGGCGGCGGCGCGAAAAAGCCCAAAGCCAAAGAATCAAGATGGAAAAAATACCGGGACCAGTTCACGGCGGCCATTGTTCTGGGTGAAAAAGTCGGCTACGATACGGTATGGAAACTGGCCAAACTGACAGCCGGTGACCATTCCCCCTTCATGGATGTTTACGGATATGCCTGCCGCCAGCATATGAAAAAATACGGTTCCACGGCGGAACAACTGGCCATCATCGCTTCTAAAAATCATTTTAATTCCACACTGAACCCCAACGCCCAATACTGCTTCGATGTTCCTGTGGATAAAGTTTTGTCCGATCGCATCGTCAGCTGGCCGCTGACGCGGTCGATGTGCGCCCCCATTGGCGACGGTTCCGCTTCCGCTATTTTGTGTTCGGAAGATACGGTGAAGAAACTTGGCTTAACGAGTCAGGCCGTCAAGATCAAAGCTTCGGTTCTCGGCTCTGCCATCAGAACTTCTTTCGATTCGGATATTCCGGAAATAGGAGAGAGGCTTTCCAAGCAGGCTTATGAAAAAGCCGGTGTCGGCCCTCAGGATATTAATGTCGCCGAAGTTCATGATGCATCGGCTTTCGGTGAAGTTGTACAGGCCGAAAATCTCGGTTTTTGTCCTAAGGGTGAAGGCGGCATCTTTGCCGAAAAAGGAGAGACAAGCCTCGGCGGCCGCATTCCCATCAACCCCAGCGGGGGCCTGATTTCGCGAGGCCATCCCATCGGCGCGTCAGGTCTGGCTCAGATACACGAACTGGTTACGCAGTTGAGAGGCAATGCCGGAAAGCGTCAGGTTAAAAACGCAAGGTTTGCTCTGGCGGAAAACGGCGGAGGAGCTCTGGGCACGGAAGAGGCGGCGATGTGCGTTCATATTCTGGAGGCGCCGTCACGTTAAATTATTGACATAAAATATTGACCGGCTCTGCGAGATCCGCTTTTGACGAGCATAAAGTACCGCGCTTCTTGAAATTCGAAGAGGAGTGGCATTCGAGATTGTTCAGACATGATTAATCCGTAAGGGGGGAGAATATGATCACGCCGAAGGAGAACAAGTCATTATTGGAGAGAGAGCCGCGTTTCGACGATAGCTACTGCAGTATGCAGGCTATTCCGAAGATACCCAAGAGTCAGCTTAAGGAAACCAGAATTCTTGTCAGCTATGCACGCCGGTTCAACGATGAGGTTATCAGGCCGCTGGCGCTCAAAACGGATCTGAAAAGTTTTCAGGATCCGGAATACCTTCCCTGGGACCTTATTCAGAAAGTCAATGAATGGGGTTTCTACACGTTGTTTATTCCCAAAATATTCGGGGGGCAGGGGTGGGCTTTCACGAGTCTCAATTATGTGATCGAAGAGTTGGCCTCGGCCTGCGTAGGGATTGCCAACGTCGTCTTTGTACACTATCTCGGTTTTGTAACCATGCTGGGGTCGTGGAATATATCGGTCATCAACAAGGTCTGCCGGGAAGTGAAGGAGGGAGAACGCACGGGCAATCCCTGCCTGATTTCTCTGGCAATCACCGAACCGGGGGCCGGCACGGATGTGGAAGAAGTTGAACTGGTCGATCGCGGCCGGGTAACGTGCTTTGCCGAAAAAGTCAAAGGGGGATACATCGTCAACGGCAACAAAATCTTCATCTCCATGGGCCATGTTTCCACCTGGCACGCCCTGGTCGCCTATACCGATCTTAAAAAACCGTCCGAAAATACATTAATGCTGGCGGTCAAAAACGGCATGAAGGGATTCTCTTTCGGCAAGCATGAAGACAAGATGGGTCAGCGGGCGTGTCCGGCGAGCGAACTTATTTTTCAAGATTGTTTTGTGCCGGATGAAAATGTCCTGGTTGATTCACGCACTGTGCCGCCGTCCCAGTTGCGTGAGACGGGAGAACTGGTCAACCAGATCATTCATTATGTCGTCGAGGCTTCACGTCCCGCGGTCGGCGCTTTTGGAACCGGGGTGGCACGCGGGGCTTATGAACAAGCTCTGAAGTTTGCCGGTGAAACCGCTGTGGACGGCAAACTGCTTATCAATCATGAATGGGCGCAGATCATGCTGGCCGAGATGTATAAAAACGTCATCGCCGGACGGCTCGCTTATTGTGAGGCCAATTTTTCCAATAGTCTGAAGGGCGGGATTTTTAGTTTCCTGCAAATCAAACCGGTTTACTATTATATGAAATACGTGCCGCAGGCGGTGATTGATATTTTCATTGTCCCTTTCTATAAAACGAAATTATTCAACTGGTTCATGCGTCAGGTTTTCGTGGAAGGACAATCCCTGGAAGCTCAGAAGCGCTGTTCCGGATGGGCCTCCATTGCGAAGTTCATGGGTACGGATATGGGCATGAAAAACAGCCAGATGGCCATCGAGATGATGGGGCAGGCGGGACTGCGGCATGAACAGGGGTGCGAGAAAATTCTGCGTGACTCAAAGCTTTTGCAGATCTACGAGGGCACCAACCAACTCAACCGTCTCAATCTTTTTAACTGCCTGATCGCGCGCTGCATACCGCAGGCTCGTGTATTCGAAGAAGAATAGGAGGGGACCAATATGCTGACCACCGTAAAATGCGAACTCAAGTCTTTTGAAGATCTGGCACGCAGCTTCGCGGCCAAAGAACTTGCCGCCAACAGGGAAGAAAACGACCGCTATCCTTTTGGTCCTTTTTTTGATTCCGTTGTCACCAAAGCCCATGAAGTCGGACTCTTGAGCGCCACATTGCCTGAAGAATGCGGAGGCATCGGCCAGGACGTAGGCGCTTTATGTATTATTCTTGATCATATCAGCGCGGTAGATGCCAGCCTCAGTGGAATTATTTTTACCAATGCTCTTTCTCAGGAAATTATGCTTGCGGCGGGGAACAAAGATCTGCTGGCTGGCATTATGGGAAAAGCAGCAGATGCGAAGGCCGCTCTCATCGCCTGTCCATCTTTTGCCAATCCATCGGAAACGGGCACCACACTCACGGCTGTCAAAGTAAAAGATAATTATATCATCAACGGCGCCATCGAATACGTTGTGCTCGGCGGTATATCCGGACATGCTTTAGTTCCGGCGCGCATCAAGGGGCAGGAGGGTTATTCGTTCTTCCTCATCGATCCGGCGGATAAGGGACTGAACAGGAGCGAGCCGGTATTTAGTCTGGGGCTGCATTCCTGTCCTGCCGTGGATTTGAATATGGCGGGTGTTGTGGGCACGCTGATCGGTCAGGAAGGGGAGGGGGCCAGGTATTTTGATCATGCTGCCGACCGCATGCACTCGGCGGTTGCCGCCATGCAGTGCGGGATTATGAAAGGCTCCTTTAATGAAGCCCTGGATTACAGCCAGCAGCGCTTCCAGGGCGGCAAGGAAATCATCAACTGGTCGGGACTGAGGATGCTGTTGGGCCAGATGGCCGTGCAGGTGAAAATTGCCGAAATGGTGCTGTCCGAGGCGGCCATGGCCGTGGAGAATCAGGAACCGCAATGGAATCTGTACTCCAGAGCGGCGTCTGTGCATCTGTCGGAGCTGGCCTGTAAATTGACCACGGACGGTATCCAGTGTTTAGGCGGCAACGGGTATATGAAAGATTACGGCCAGGAGAAAAGATTCCGTGACGCCAAACATGTACAGGCGTTTTTAGGTTTGGCCCCCATGCGAAAGTTGGGAATGATAAAGTCTATTGTTAATGGATAGTGCTTTATATTCAAATAAAAAATAATGAGGACGTAAAATGTATTTGTTGGCGAATTCAAAAATTGTATTTTCAATGGTCAAAAGTTTATTAATCTTTTTTAAAGATGAGATCGGGCGCGGAACGTTTCGGGCGAATTTCAGAAGTTTGATCAAAACAAAAGAAATCGCGGAAGATATGTCCTGGGCCGAACTCATCGAAGAGAAAGCCCGCAAGTATGGGGACAGGACATTTTTAATTTATGAAGACAAACAGTTTTCTTTCCGGCAGATGGATGAAAACGCCAACCGGGTCGCCAATTATCTGCTTTCGCTCGGCGCCGGCAAGGGCAAGGGTGTCGCCATCATTATGGCCAACTGCCCCCAGTATCTGGACGTCTACATCGGGTCGCAGAAAATCGGGATGTACTCCATCCCCATCAACACATCGCTGCGCGGCGACAGCCTGCTCTATATTCTCAATCACAGCGATGCGGAATTTGTTGTTATCGACGAGGAATTTCTCGATATTTACAATAAAATAGCGGATAAGATCGAAAAAAGAAAAACAGTGATAGTGAACCGTACTGCTCCAGTGAGTTCATCCTCACTGCCGAAGGGGATGCTTCCTCTTTCTCACGCCTCAGCAAAGCCGGCTCAAAACCCGAATATAAAATATGATAAAGACGACATCTGCTTCATCCTGTACACCTCGGGAACGACCGGCCTGCCCAAAGGCGTTATGTACCGCTACGCGAAAACCACATTGAAATTGCTTTCGCTTCCGGCTAACGCCCTGTATAAAAAGTCGGACATTCTCTACACCTCTCTTCCTCTGTTTCACGGCAACGCGCTTTGGCTGTGCGTAACGCAGGCCATGCACCGCGGCTGCAAGGTGGTTCTGGCACGAAAATTTTCCGCGAGCAAATTCTGGGACGAAATACGCAAGTACAAGGTTACGGAATTCAATACCATCGGCGCCATGATTCCCATATTGATGAAACAGCCGCCCAGAGAAAATGACAATATTAACAACGTAAGATTTACCTTGTCGGCGGCTTGCCCGGTGGACGATTGGGAAAAATTCGAAAAAAGATTCGGCATTAAAATCTATGAAGCTTACGGCTCCGTTGACGGCGGCGGCAAGAGCATCATGAATCTGGGGAACGCCCCGGTCGGCTCTATCGGCAAACCTGCCCCCAACACCGTGTACCGGCTGGTGGACAATGAAGGCAAAGATGTTCCGGACGGCACGCCGGGGCAGCTCATTTTTGAATCCAAAGGCAAGAAAAAATCAGTGGAATATTTTAAAAATGAAAAAGCCGGCAATGATAAGCTGAAAGACGGCTGGATATACACCGGAGATCTGGTCAGACGGGATAAAAACGGCTACCTCTACTTTGTCGGACGCAACGCGGAGTTCATGCGCATCAAGGGTGAGAACGTGTCCGCTTATGAAGTGGAACATACGATCCAGAAACACCCCTCGGTTCTTGAAGCGGCTGTTTACGCGGTTCCCTCGGAACTGGCCGAGGATGAAATCATGGCTTGCGTTTCCCTGGTTGACGGGCATACACTCAAAGAAGCGGATCTCGTTGAAACCCTGAAAGAAGATCTGGCGAAGTTTGCCGTTCCGCGATTTGTCAAGATCGTCAAAGAATTTCCCAAAACGGAAACACAGCGAATCATCAAAAAAGAACTGGAGAAGAAGGGCATTATTGCCGGAACTTATGATGCTCAAAGGAATCAATATGTGGAAGCAAAAGCATTATAAAGATATTGTTTGGGAACTTTAAAAGTTTTTAAAGTTAATCCGAATAAACAGCAATGTAATCCGACCAAGGGGGGCGTATGGAAAATGTTGTTCTGGCACAATCGGAAGAAACAAACGAGGGGAATAAAAACTCTAAAAATGAAACATTATCTCCACTGGGAAAATATGAAGAAGGTATGCCCTGGAACCCGGTGGAAAAAGTTATTCTGGAGAGACGCAGCACCCGCGCGTTTAAACCAGAACCTTTGCCGGACGGCATGATTCACAGGATTCTGGAGGCCGGCCGCTTTGCTCCGTCGACCGGCAACACTCAGCCGTGGAAATTCATCGTTGTCAATAGTCCGGAAATCCTCACGGAAATGGAAAAGGATGCGATAAAAATGGCAAAATTTTTCATGTTTTTCATCGATTACACGCGGGGTAATATTTTGCGGAGACTCTATATTCTGAGCTGGGTTAAGTGGATCATACGCTTTATGAAAAATGAACTCAATCCCGTGCCGTTCGCATTGATGTCGCAGATTGCTCAGGGAAAGGCTCCTGTTTTTCACGGCGCGCCGACGTTGATTTTGATGGTTGAAGACAAGCGCGGCGCCGGATGCCCGGCGACGGATATCGGCATTTGCGGCCAGAATATGATTTTAGCCGCTCACAGCATGGGCGCGGGAAGCTGCTGGTTCGGAACGACCAAGCTGCTGATGTATCTGCCCAAATGGAAAAAGAAATTCGGCATCAAATATCCATACCGTCTCAATGACTGCATTGGCTTCGGCTGGCCCAGTCCCAAGGCGGACGGTATGGTGCCGCGCGAGACGCAGTTGGTTCAATGGTATGAAAAAGGAATGAACGACGCTCCGAGAATCAAGAAACAGGGGGAATAATATGAAAAAATTCACTTTGATCGACCGGTTGAGAATACCGACCTATGATAAGTTAACTCATGTGCAAACCGCAGATCTTTATTTTAACGCCAAAAAATGCAAACGGTGCGGCATATGCGTAAGAGTATGTCCGGGTGGATGCATTGTGACGGACAAGGTGACTAAAAACGATTTATTGCAGGACATGAAAAAGGCCGTGAAATGCGGCATGCCGCATGTGGATGTCCTAAAGACGGGAGCCACTCTTTGTATGGCCTGTTTTTGCTGCGGTGCGGCCTGTCCCCAGGGCGCCATTACGATCAAGAGAAATTTTAACCCGAAATACTTTTATAAGAGGCTGACCCAAACGTCGGATATGACGTATCCGAAAAAATATTGATGCTTAAAAATCCTGGCAGTAAATCCGCCGGATACTATAAGCGTGCCGCCTGTTTCAATTCGGCGCGCTGCTTGTGAGCGCGGTTCATTTGCTCAAAAGGCACCCTGGAACTTTTTTCAAAAATTTTCCAACTGACGGGCGTAAGCCAGCCGTAGATTACCGCTCCATGCCTTAAAAGGGTTTTTTCACTGGTCAGCCGTTCAAGATTCCAATAATGCTCGGTATCGATTAATTTGGGTATCCTCGGATATCCCAGCCAGCGCAGTTGACGGTTGGGTTCAACAACCAGCAGCTTCGGTGTAAACGTATATCCTCGGGTGCCCTCGGGTTGAAAACGGACTGTCAGCCTTACTCCCGGACGCACCTCGCCTTTTGCCCAGCGTATCATCGGATTCCACTGAGGAAAGGAGTCAAGATCAGTGAGTACTTTCCAGACACGTTCCGCCGGCGCTTCAATTTCAATATTGGTGACGAATTCTTTTGAGAACACTTATCAAACCTCCGTTGCCGATTAAATTGTCGGGAAGATGATTTCCAGTCTTTTGTTTGTAATGAAAATGTCTTTTTTATGACGCGAAATATAAGGAATACCGCCACCTGTGTCAAGCTAATCTTGTGAAGCAAATAGATTTTAAATTAATTTAATACTTCGACTGCGCGTGAGTTACCGCTGGTAAAATCTGTGATGAAGTAGTAAACTTTGGCATAATCAATCAATCTCAAACATATTTTTTAATCGGAAGGTGAAATCATGGCAGGTTTTGTTGAATACGATCAATATGACGGACTGGGATTGGCGAAGCTTGTACGGGAGAAGAAAATTTCTCCGGCGGAGCTTTGTGAAGAAGCGATAAGCCGCATCGAAAAAATAAATCCGGTTATCAATGCCGTGGTAACACCGATGTTCGACATCGGACGAGCCACAGCCCGAAATCCTTTGCCTGACGGACCGTTCGCCGGCGTTCCTTTTCTTCTGAAGGATTTGCTCGGCGCATACGCGGGAGTAAAATTCGCCAGCGGCTGCCGGGCATATAAAGATTATATCCCCGATTATGACAGTGAACTGGTGAAGCGTTACAAAAAATCCGGCTTGATGACACTGGGTAAAACCAACACTCCCGAGTTCGGATTGATGGGTATTACGGAGCCGGAACTGTTCGGCCCGACGCGAAATCCCTGGAATGTCGGACATACTCCCGGCGGCTCGAGCGGAGGATCTGCCGCGGCTGTCGCTTCCGGCATGGTGCCTGTGGCATCGGGTGGAGACGGAGGCGGCTCCATTCGCATCCCCGCCTGTTACTGCGGGCTGTTCGGATTAAAAACATCGCGGGGCCGTACGCCCACAGGACCGAAGGTCGGTGAATGGTGGCAGGGCGCGGCAATAGAGCATGTGCTGACACGGTCGGTGCGCGACAGCGCCGCCATGCTGGACGCAATTCAGGGTGCCGATGCCGGAGCGCCTTACGTGATCAAGCCTCCTGAAAGACCATACAGTGAAGAAATAAATCACGAACCCGGCTCATTAAAAATCGCCTTCAATACGGAGTCTCCGCTGGGGACAGGAACGCATGAGTATTGCAGAGATGCCGTCTTACAGACTGCCAAATTGCTCCAGGATTTGGGACACAAGGTGGAAGAGGCGAAGCCGGAAATTGACGGTTTAAAACTCGCTGACTCTTATTTTACGATGTACTTTGGTGAAACCGCCGCCGACATAAAACTGGCGGAATCGGTTTTGAAGAAAAAAGTCGGCCGTGAGGATTTCGAAATCACCACCTGGTTTTTCGGCGCACTCGGCCATTGTTACAGCGCGGCGGATTTCGTGGAAGCGACGCGGGAATGGGATATTGCCGCCAGAGCCATGGGGCAATTTCATCTAAAATATGATTTATATCTCACACCGACGGTAGCTTATCCGGCAGCGAAAATCGGTGAGCTTATGCCGAAATCATACGAGAAGGCCGCCATGAAAATAATCAGTGTTTTGAAACTCGGGTCTCTCGCCAAAGCCTCCGGGATGGTAAACCAAATAGCGATACAGACTCTCGCCAAAACGCCTTTTACCCAATTAGCCAATTTTACCGGCCAGCCGGCAATGAATGTGCCCCTGGAATGGGATAAAAACGGTATGCCCTGCGGCGTGCAGTTTATCGCACCATTCGGTGATGAAGCCGCTTTGTTTCGGCTTGCGTCCCAACTGGAAAAAGCGAAACCCTGGTTCGATAAAAGACCATCGTTAAAATTCTAAATGCTGATCTAAATGCTGGTTCAATCTTGTAGATTGAACCGAAACATTATGGAGCAATCAGCATGATTGCTCCAGCAGAAAGATCAAATAAACGGTTCAATCAGAATGATTGAACCCGCAGGAAATTGCTCCAGCTAGAAAAATTTCAAATCTATAGGCTGGTTCAATCTTGCAGATTGAACCCAATATTTTTATTCTTCAACATTCGTTACTGCAATTATTGTCGGCACTTTACTTGTTGATGACCAGCGCCAATCTTCCGGATAAAGCACGTACTGTTTGCGTACAGGGTTGGATTCAATATATTCAATCTTCTGATGCAGGAAATCTTCACTTTCAATCACTTTAGGGAAATTTGTTTCTTTCCAGAAATGATATGAGCCGTCTTTTTCAAAGAGTTTTAATATTCCTGGTTCTGTATAGCCTATATTTTTCTTCAGCTCTTTGGCCAGATAAGTTTTCATATCGCGGATAACGGCAATCATATCCGGCGCCGTGCCGATGAAATGGAGATGATTGAGCATAAAAACGAAAGCATGGATTTTCAGTTCCTTATTCTTTTGACAAAACACAAAACTGTCTTCCAGAATTTCAAAGCGGTTATGGCGATCAAAAAGGTAGTACCAGTTATGAACGGTGAAGGTCACAAAGTAAATCCTGTTTTTAAGCTCTTTTGAGATTCTTACTGACGGCATAGTTTCCTTAATAACTGGTTCAATAGCTGGTTCAAGCTTGCAGATTGAACCGAAACATTTCGGAGCAATCAGCATGATTGCTCCAGCAAAGTATTTATTTTCGGATTAAATCGATATTGTTGAGTGTTTATAGCAGAATCAAATAACTGGTTCAATCAGAATGATTGAACCAGCAAGAGATGATACCGTCTTGTCAATTAAATAGAACCGTCCCCTTTATTCCCTATCTAATCAAAGTTTCGCCTATTGCAAAAAAGACAACTACACTGAGTACAATGTATAGAAGCAAATAAGTAGTGCTTCGCCGCCTTTCTTCCTTCGTTTCGTTTTCATACTGCTTACATATTTCAGCCCGCTTCCCAAAAAGGGTTTTAAATTGTATAATTAGTAGCAGAAAAGACATTGCCAGCCCTACAATAACAACATGTTGCTTTCCTATTTCGATTTTCACAAAGACTTTTATTAGGGACAATACGGTTGCTATATTAATTGTCTGCACCAAAACTAATAATGCTAAAGCATTAAACGCTGGTGTATCGTTAGATTTTACTTTCTTCAATTGCTGGTAAATTCTGTAATAAAAGTATCGCATGACCTAATTTGTTTTATTGTTAATGTAAAACTTTTGTTTGTCAGACAATTACTTGTTATGCACCAGTATATTGCTATTAGTTACAAAATAATTGTGATTGCCTTCTACTTCAATATTGTAAACTGTTTCGGGATGCTTTTCGAGAACAGAACTTGTAACATGCTCTAATGAACCATCCTTCGTTTTCAATGTAGCTCCAACTTGACTATTTTTTCAACAGCGTCTGTGAGTTCTTTCATCTTTTTGTTTGCCTCCTCCTACCAGCTGGTTCAAGCTTGTAGCTTGAACCTAAACATTTTTATTTTTGGATTAAATCAATGTTGTTGGGATCTTATAGCAGAATCAAATAACTGGTTCAATCAGAATGATTGAACCAGTAGATAAAAAAGAAAACTGGATTGCCCAATCAAGTTGGGCAATGACAGCTTCTTTAGGCGGGTTCTTGCAGTTTGAACCATCAGATAAATGCCCTGAAAAACCAATTCAAAAACGACTGGTAAATTCCTTCGTAATCGGATAGTAAAAAAGGGTTGTAAATTACAAATTAGCCCTTTACGGACGTTTTGCGTTTTAATCAGGGGCAACAGGAGTTGATCATGTCTTCAGAAAAAAATAATCCCCGGTTCAGCGGAGCGTCTAAATATGTTTTAGATGATGAACTGGCGAAAATAGTAAATGTTTCCATGGTTTTGGAAATGCCTCTTTTACTCAAGGGTGAACCGGGCACGGGAAAAACCATGCTGGCCCATGCCATCGCGGAGAGTCTGCAAATGCCGCTGATTGTTCTCAACGTCAAGTCGAGCATGAAACTCATCGAGGCGCTTTACCAGTACGACACGCTGACCCGTCTCAACGACAGCCGTTTTGGCGATTCCAAGCGGGATGTAAGCAATATCGAATCTTATATTAAAATGGGCAAGGTGGGTCAGGCTTTTACGGCAGAGAAAAGAACCATTCTGCTGATTGATGAAATTGATAAGGCCGACGCGGATTTTCAGGACGATATGCTGGACGTTCTCGACCAGATGCAGTTTGATATTATTGAAATAGACAAAACCATCAAAGCCAAACATCGTCCGGTTATTATTATCACATCCAACGCTAAAAAAGATCTTTCCGATCCGTTTCTCGGGCGCTGCAATTTTCATCATATCGCTTTTCCCGATCCCGATATGATGCGCATGATCGTGGAAGTGCATTTCCCGAAACTGGACGAAGAACTGATGACCGTCTGTATCAGCACGTTTTACCGTCTGCGGGAATTGCGGGGGATCGAAAAAAAACCGGCCACACGGGAATTAATCAACTGGATTCGCGCTTTGAAAAGCGATCCTGACTTCAGACCCAAAACACTTCTTCAGGGACGGGCGCCTTTTCTTGGAATTCTCTTCAAAAAAAGCGCTGATCTCCAACAAGCCATCCAGCAGGTTGTAAAATCACGCGGTTGAGGTTTAATTTGTGTTTGTTGATTTTTTCTATACTCTGAAAGGTCGCGGGATTCCTGTCACGCCAACGTCTTTTTTGCGTTTGCAGAAAGCGATGAATAAGGGATTAGTTCATTCTCTTGACGATTTTTACACGGTCGCCCGGACCATTCTTGTAAAGAGTGAACGCTATTTTGATACATACGATCAGATATTCGCTTATCATTTCAAAAACGCTTCCCTGGAAGATCCGACAACAATCGAGTTGACGGAAATCGCCCGCACCATGCTTGAAGAATGGCTGCAAAATCCTGAAGGAATGGCTGAAGCTCTGGGCGTCGATCAGGAGAAACTGAAAAATATGACGCCGGAAGAGTTGCTTCAATATTTTCTTGACCGCCTGAAAGAACAGACCGAAGCTCACCACGGCGGCAGTAAATGGATCGGAACAAAAGGAACATCACCCACGGGACATTCCGGCACGCATCCGGGCGGAATGCGCGTCGGCGGGGCGTCGAGAAATCACTCGGCCGTCAAGGTAGCCATGGAGCGGCGCTACCGGGATTATTCCCAGGAAGGTCCCCTGACTCAGTTTCAGATGGGCGAAGCGATGAAAAGACTGCGCCGCATGGCGCCCACAGGTCCGAAAGATATTGTAAACGTTGATAAGACCATCTACGAAACCATGCGCAATGCCGGGGAAATCGACATTATCTTCGATCGTCGTCTGGCTGACCGTCTGAAGGTTATCCTCCTGATTGACAACGGCGGCTGGTCCATGGACCCGTACATTGATGTCGTCCAGACTCTTTTTCATTACGCCAGTTCTCAGTTCAAGGATCTGAAAATTTATTTTTTCCATAATACCATCTACAGCCGCGTCTGGTCCGATCCGCAGAGGTACTACAAGCCGGAAGAGGTTGACGATTTCATTCGCCGGGATCCGGAGACCCGTCTGATATTTGTGGGAGATGCCAGCATGGCTCCTTATGAATTGGTTCATCCCAATGGAGCGATCTACATAGATACCAAACAAACAGGCACCAGTATTGAACGTCTGAGATTTCTGGCCAAAACATTTAGTCACTGCGCCTGGCTGAATCCCGTGCCTTTTCATCAATGGGAGTACAGCAGGACGACGGAGTTGATCCGGCAGATTTTCCCCATGTTTGAATTGACTCTCGACGGCCTGGAAAAAGCCGTACAGCACCTTACGTCAAAGGGAAGATAATCAAAATTAACGCCGCCGTCCAGGTATTCGGTCCGTATTGCATTGACATGCAAGACCGAAATTATTATAATTACTTAACAAACGATTCATCATAGAGGTTAAAAGAGATACAATGAAAACAATAGCTATCATAGCGCATGACGGGAAGAAAGCGGAAATGGTTGCCTTCGTAAAAGACAACTTTGATATACTAAAGAAATATAACTTAATCGCTACAGGTTCTACCGGCAGTCATATCGAAAAGGCTGGATTGAAAGTTGAGAAAAAAATGTCAGGACCTCTAGGCGGTGATGCTCAGATTGCTTCCGATGTCGTTGACGGAAAGGTTCAGGCGGTTATTTTTTTGCGCGACCCGCTGGGAAACCATCCGCACGATCCCGATATTTTTATGCTGATGCGTATATGTGATGTTCATAATATTCCCTTGGCGACGAATACGGCTTCGGCATATTTAATTATTAAATCTTTAGAAGAATAATCTTGTTGCCATAGTCATCACCAACATGCTCCCGCATTTTGCAGTCAATGATTTATGTAAAAATGACATGACATAAAAACGGTAACGGAGTGCCAAAAAAAAGCACCCCGGCATGATTTCTCATACACGGAGTGCTCAATTTTTTAGTTTTCAACAAAAACTAGACAGGTTTGACGTTTTCCGCTTCCTGGCCTTTTTTGCCCTGGACAATATCAAAGCTTACAGCCTGGCCCTCATTTAACGTCTTGAAGCCGCTGGCCTGAATCGCGCTGAAATGTACAAAAACATCGCCGCCTTCTTCTTTTTCGATGAAGCCGAAACCTTTACGTTCGTTGAACCACTTTACTTTACCTTGTGACATAATGCTATCCTCCTTTCTTAGAATTTCCAAAAGTCGAACTAGCACGATGACAGAACTTAAAAAGCCACCAAGACCCTAAAGTACCTGGTGGCTAACCTATGTGCTTCAAAATGTCTAAATCCAACTCTTTCCTTCAAATCTTTATTTCTAAATATCCGAAGTTGAACGGATGCTACGTTAGTTGTGTATAATAGTCAAGCTATATTATTTGCCCATAACGATTTGGCTGAACAGTGTCGGGTCTAAGCGTATGATAAGATATGCTTTCTTATGATGAAAATAAGTTTTCTCTCCTCATCTTTTTCTTGACGTTATGATCATACATATATTAAAATTGTGTTGCGTCATAACGGTTGGCCTGGTTACGGCTTTTTAGGGCGCGGGATTGCAGAATGTCTGCCAGCCTGGTTTTGTCATAATCCTAAGGAGGATATCGCTATGACAACCGGTAACAATTCGCCCACCCGCTTACAAAAGTTTTCCATGTCCATTCTCTTTAGACTTTTACAGAGAATGAAATACGGACGTCTCACTTTGATTCTTCCGGATCACTGTGAGAAACATTTCGGTGATCCGGTTTCACCGGATTCAACCCGAATAGAAATTCACGATTACCGTTTCTTCACCGATTTCGTTCTGGGCGGCACGGTCGGCCTGGGTGAATCCTTTATGGAAGGCATTTGGGATACAAAAGATATCCCCGCTCTCTTTCGTGTTTTAATCAGAAACAGAAGTATGTTAACGGACGGTTCTCCGGTGACCTCATGGCTGTCCCGGCAGAAAAACCGTCTTTTTCAATTTGTGCGGGAAAACACTCTGACGGGCAGCCGTAAAAACATTCGCGATCACTATGATCTGAGCAATGAATTTTTTCAGCTGTTTCTTGATCCGACAATGCTTTATTCCTGCGGCATATACTCTTCGGAAAACGATACGTGTCAGGATGCCCAGGCCAATAAAATCAAAAGGATCATTGACAAAGCACACATTACGTCAACCGATCATGTTCTCGAAATCGGCTGCGGCTGGTGCGGTTTCGCGATGGAAGCGGTAAAGCAGACCGGATGCAGCGTCACCGGTATTACCATTTCGAAAGAACAATACCAGCTTGCCGTCGATCGCGTCAAACAGGAGAAACTTCAGGAGAAAATTAAAATTCTTTTTCAGGATTACCGGGAAGTCAAAGGACTCTATGATAAAATTATTTCCATCGAAATGCTGGAGGCTGTCGGACATCGCTATCTGGGTCCGTTTTTTCAGTGTTGCGACCGCCTGCTTAAGCCGGGAGGGCTCCTGGTGATTCAGGTCATCACCATCCCTGACCAGCGCTATGATCTGTATTGTCGTGAAACGGATTGGATACAGAAACATATTTTCCCCGGCGGACATTTGCCGTCGGTTACGGTTCTCAGTGAAGCTGCGACAAAATATTCCAACTTCATTATGGAGAAACTGGAGAATATCGGCACTCATTACGCGACAACGCTCAGGGACTGGCGCGAGAAATATCTTCTCAATATCGAATCGATATCCGCGCTGGGTTTCGACCGGGTCTTTCAGCGGAAGTGGGAATATTATCTGGCGACATGTGAGGCAGGATTTGCCGAGCGGATTCTGGGCGATATCCAGGTTGTCTTCCGTAAGCCTCAATAGCCCGGAGGCGGTTCTTTCTTTTAATGTGCCGAGAAGGTTACAATCTTCTGATCGGTGTTTCTTTTGATTCGTCCTTCGCTTTCGAGATAACGCAGATGGGCGATGGCTTCGCCGACGGCAAACCATTTCTGGGTGACAGGAAATTGTTCCCAACTTTCACAATCGATATCCCAGGTCATGCCGGCGGCAATATCGTATGCGCTCATTGTGTTTTTACCCAAAACCTCAAGTACTTCATTAACTCTGATTTCATGGTGTTTCTTTAATTCATCTATCCTTCCCGCGAGGTCGGTAAACAAGTTGCGGTGTCCGGGAAGAACAATTTTGACGGGTAAATTTTTGATCCTGTCCAGACTGTCCAGATAATTTTTAAGAGAATTAACTTCATACGACCATGATTCGATATGCGGTGTTATGTCGTAAAGCACATGATCGCCGGAGAACAGGATTTTTTTGTTTTCATCGTAAAGGCAGATATGTCCCTGGGTATGTCCGGGGGTCAGCAGGCATTTGAGGCGATAGTCGCCGGCTTGAATGATACTGCCGTCGTCAAGAAAGGTAAATTCGGGAATTTTCTTCGGGCTGTATTTCAATCCGGGATGACTTTCGACAGCCTTCACAAGTTCCTCTAATTGAAAGCCGTTGCATAAGGCGAAATCCATCATAGCCTGCCAGTTGATGTTCTCATTGAATACGGAGGAATCAATCCTGCTGAAATAAACCGCACTGGTATCGGTAGCCAGCCGGGAAACAAGCCCGGTGTGGTCGGAGTGCATATGGGTCAGCATGAAATCTGTTTTGGACAAATCAATATCAAGAGCGCGCAAACCTGCCTGCATAGCTTCCATGCAAACGGTGCGGTTGAAGCCCGTGTCAATAATCAGGTTCCTGTCGCCGGATTTGATCACGTATGAATTGAGATCTTTGAGCGGACTGTTGGGCAGGGGGATTATAATCCGGTAAAGCCGGGGCATTATTTCATCAATCACCAGAGGACTCCTTTATTGTGTTGTAATTGTGTTAGCATGTTTAACCGCAAGAAACAAGCCTCACTCGATTAAGATTGGATAAACCAAACGGCCTCTGAAAGATGTAAAAAAGTCCTTGTCAACCGCTCATACATCCATTACTATTTAATTCATTCATAATTCATATTGCCGGGGGGATAGATATGAAAAGCGATACCTTTAGCTTCAAAGCTTTAGATGGAACGCAGATATTTACCTATAGATGGATGCCGGATAAAGATTCCGATATTAAAGGCGCCGTTCAGATAGCCCATGGCATGGCGGAGCACGCGGCCCGGTATGAGCGTTTTGCCGGCGCGCTGACCAAAGCCGGATACACCGTCCACGCGAACGATCACCGTGGTCATGGAAAGACAGCCGGCACACAGGACAAGGTGGGCTATTTCGCTGATGAAAAAGGCTGGGAAAAAGTCGTGGAGGATATGCACACCCTGACCGGCATCATCAAAAAAGAGCAACCCCATAAGCCGTTTTTTCTCTTCGGCCACAGCATGGGCTCTTTCCTCTCACGCCACTATTCCATGCTTTACGCAAGTGAACTTTCCGGCCTCGTTCTTTCGGGCACGGGCGGTGATCCGGGCGCTGTCGGGAAGGCAGGTTTATTTATCGCCAGGATGGACGCGAAATTTCATGGCAAAAAAGCAAAGAGCAATATAATGAACAAGCTCTCCTTCGGCGCTTTCAACGGCGCTTTCAAGCCCAACCGGACGGATTATGACTGGCTCTCGCGGGATAACGCGGAAGTTGATAAATACATCAATGACCCCTGGTGCGGCGCGGTCTTTACAGCGGGTTTCTTCTGCGACATGCTGGAAGGCATCGGCTATATCAACAAAAAGGAAAATATCGCGAAGATACCGAAGAATCTGCCCATTTATATTTTTTCGGGGGCTAAAGACCCCGTGGGCGCGAACACAAAAGGGGTAACCCAAGTATACAACACGCTGAAAAACGCGGGTATTGTCGATTTAACTCTCAAGTTCTACGAGGAGGGCCGCCACGAGACGCTCAATGAGATTAACCGTGAAGAGGTTTTTACTGACGTTATTGCGTGGCTGAATAAACACATCTGATACAGGAAATTATTTCTATCCGTCATCGGGGGATAGCGATGGGGACGCCCCCATGAGCTTCCTCATCTTGCCTTTTGGCAGGTATCCGGAGTACGTAGTTCGGGTCTTCAGACCCGCAAAACACGAACCCAAAGGTTCTCACTACGTAGTTTTCTATTCACCATTCACTCTTAAAACCTAAAACTTAAATATTTTATATAATGAGTATGAATCTTTTGCTTGTTTAATTTGACCAATATATTCTTGATGAAAATTTTGACGAATTATTATTGACAAATAAAATGGATTTGTTTATTCAAATCAAGTCTCATAGCATCAAACAGCTTCACTAATTTTTCACAAATAAAGTTTCACAGATTTACAGTTGTTCAGATTAAAACGTCTGAATTTAATGACACTCGCTGAGATCGAATGTAATAAAGATCGAAGCGAAAGTGGCGTCCCTATGAGCCCATGAGCAATAAAAGCAAGTTCTTATCGATAATTGTATATGTATGAAAAGTCGCCATATGGTTTTCTTGAGGGAAACAGAATGACTTTTAATGAATACATCCAAAAATTTGTGAAGAATCTTTTATCTTTTCGGGAAAAGCCTGATAACCCTAAAAAGTTAAGTATAATGTACACGAGGGAGTTTGAGAAATATTCTCAATACGATATTGGCCGCTACACATACGGAGAGCCTGATATATTCTCGTGGAATCCCAAGAGTACTTTAAAAATCGGATCTTTTTGTTCAATCGCAAAAGATGTCAAGATAATGTTATTAGATGGCGATCATGGGATAAATTTAACAACAACATATCCTTTCGAAATATTATGGGATGAAAAGTTACCACGTATTAGATATCCTGGTAATGTAACAATCGGAAACGACGTCTGGATAGGCTACGGTGCTGTGATCATGTCCAATGTGACAATCGGAGATGGAGCTGTTATCGGTGCAAATTCCATGGTTACAAAAGATATAGGTCCGTATGAGGTCCATGCTGGTAATCCTGTTACTTTCATAAGAAAGCGATTCGATGATGATACCATTCAGCAGCTGCTGGAACTGAAGTGGTGGAATTTTGATGATGAAAAGATAAGACAGTTGTTGCCATTGATGCTCAATAAAAATGTTCATGTCTTTATATCTGAAGCAAGAAAGATGAAAGATCACTGAAGTTGAAACATGGATATTAATCATTATCAGTAGTCAGTTTTAGAAATTATTTTTTTATATAAGCCTTCCAATGAAACATCGGAAGGCTTATATTTTTCTTATAATATATCCATTCAGCGTGTGAAGTTCACATATCTGTCAGTAATAAACAAGCGTAATCGAAGGTTTGTGTTCATTAAGTTATTGTAATTAATAAAGAAATTCATTGATTTGTTTTTTGTGGGATGTAGCGCTCAATCAGCCCTATAGTGTATTTAACGGGCAATAATATTATCTTGACATATTGCTAATCAGGATGTATTAACCGCACACTTACAAAACGCTCGTTTATGGTGGATACCCCATCTTGCAGAGATTCTTACAAGTGTGGGGTTTTTTGTTTTATAGAAGAAATAGAAAAAGGAAGAGGGTAATGAAAATAGAAGATCAGAAACTTCGCAACATCGGTATAAGCGCTCATATTGATTCAGGAAAAACCACGCTTACCGAAAGAATTCTTTACTATACGAAAAGAATTCATGCCATCCATGATGTCAAGGGAAAAGATGGTGTCGGGGCCACGATGGATTCCATGGAACTGGAAAAGGAACGCGGGATTACCATCGCTTCGGCGGCGACCTATTGTGAATGGAAAGGCCATGAAATTAATATTATTGACACTCCGGGGCATGTTGATTTCACCATAGAAGTGGAAAGATCTCTGCGTGTTCTTGACGGGGCCATTCTCGTTTTATGCTCCGTGGGCGGCGTTCAGTCGCAATCGATCACGGTTGACCGGCAGATGAAAAGATATAAAGTTCCGTGCATCGCCTTTATCAATAAATGCGACCGCAGCGGCGCTAATCCTTTAAGGGTTATCGGCCAGTTGAGAACAAAGCTGGGACACAATGCCGTCGCCATGCAGCTTCCCATTGGTCTCGAAAACGAAGCAGAAGGCGTTATTGATTTAGTCAGCATGAAGGCGTTGTATTTTGACGGCGATAGCGGTGAGAATGTCCGTGAGGCGGAAATTCCGCAGAATCTTCTGGATGAAGCTAAAGCGAAAAGGGAAGAATTGATTGACGCCGCTTCGTTATTTTCCGATGAGTTAACGGATGCCATTCTCAATGAACGTGAAATAACATCCGAATTAATTTACGCGGCAGTGCGCAAAGGCACACTGGCAAGAGAAATAACACCTGTTTACATGGGCTCAGCTTATAAAAATAAAGGCATACAGCCATTGCTGGACGGTGTGAATTATCTTTTGCCCTGTCCTTCCGAGATAGAGAATGTGGCCATGGATATGAGCAATAACGAGGAAACTGTTGTCTTAGACAGCGATCCCGAAAAACCGATCGTAGCTCTGGTCTTTAAACTGGAAGACGGTCAGTACGGACAGCTTACCTATATTCGCGTTTATCAGGGAACGCTGGCGAAGGGATCAATCATTGTCAATATCCGCAACGGCAAAAAGGTAAAGGTCGGCCGTGTTGTGCGGATGCACGCCGAGCAAATGGAAGATGTCGAATATCTGAAGGCCGGATATATCGGCGCGTTATTCGGAATTGAATGTTCTTCCGGTGATACGTTCACTTCTCCGGAAATAAATTTAACCATGATTTCGATGTATGTGCCCAAACCGGTTATATCGCTGGCGATTGTACCCAAGGACAATAAATCGCAGTTGGCCATGGCCAAAGCTTTGAACAGATTTTCCAAGGAAGATCCGACTTTCAAGACTTTTGTTGATCCCGAAACAACCGACACGATTATTGAAGGCATGGGCGAGCTGCATCTGGATATTTATGTGGAAAGAATGCGGCGGGAATATGGCGCTGATGTCACGACGGGAAAACCCCGCGTCGCCTACCGCGAAACGATTACGCAGCGAGCCGATTTCAATTATACCCATAAGAAGCAAACAGGCGGCGCCGGTCAATTCGGCCGTATTGCCGGTTATCTTGAGCCGATCAGCGATGCCGAATTTATTTTTGAAAATAAAATATTCGGCGGCGCGATTCCCACGCAATATATTTCCGCCTGCGAAAAAGGATTCAAGCAAAGCATGGCCAAAGGGCCGAAGCTGGAGTTTCCGATTACCGGTGTGAAGGTTGTCATCAATGACGGCGCTTCCCATGCCGTGGATTCATCGGATATGGCTTTCCAGGCATGTGCACGTGGAGCATTCAAGGAAGCCTATCTGCGGGCCAAGCCGGTAATTCATGAACCGATCATGAAAGTCGTTGTGGAAAGCCCCGTGGAGTTTCAGGGGCCGGTCATGGGACTTTTAAACCAGCGCCGGGGCATGATTATCGGTTCTCAGGATGAAGATGTCATGTGCGTGATTGAAGCGCAGGTGCCGCTGGCGGAAATGTTTGGTTTCTCCACGATTCTGCGTTCCGCCACACAGGGAAAAGCGCAGTTCACAATGGAATTTGCCATTTACCGTCAGGTTCCGCAGTCCATTGCGGAGAAGATCGCGCTGGAAGCGGCTGAAAATAAAAAATCGGCCGCCTAGTCAACGGGATACGTTGCACTGAAACAATAAATAAATGTTATTCATTTAACTTATAAGGATATCATCATGATAAAAAAAGAAATGATTTATCGTAATCCGCTGGTCAATCTTGGTTATGAAAACGAAGATATTTTATCCAATGGAGGTTTTGGCGCTGTTCTGGCTTATGCCGGAGTAGGGAAGACGGCGCTGCTTGTTCAGGTTGCCTTAAACGCAATGTTACGCGAACAGCCTGTCCTTCATGTGAGTCTGAACGATGCCGTGAGTAAGGTTGATGTCTGGTATCAGGAGTTATTTCATAATATCGCCGAGAATTCAGGTGTGGTTGAAGTGAGTGAATACTGGGACAAAATTCAGCCTTATCGTTTTATCATGACTTTCAAAGTGGATGGATTCAGCGCGCCGAGGCTGGAAGAGCGTTTAATCGATTTACTGCAGCAGAATATTTTCAAGCCGCATACGGTCATTATCGACGGGTTTAAATTTGATGACGCCGGCCGCGGGCAGCTTGTGCAGTTAAAAGAGCTGGCACAGAAATATTTAATGAGCGTTTGGTTTACAGTCCATACGCATCGCCATGAACCTCCGCAGGAAAACGGTTTGCCTCTCTCTTTTCTGCACGTGGCGGATTTGTTCGATGTTATTGTTCAACTGGCGGCAAAAGGCGATGAAGTCTATATTAAATCGCTCAAGGGGAAATCAACGGATTTAACGCAAAACAGCTTGCGTCTTGATCCGGCGACGATGCTGGTAAAAAACGGTAAATAGAAAAGAGGCGGTTAGTGGTTATTGATTGCGGCCGGAAAACACGCCATAAACCGTGGTGGACGTTTACGCGCAGTCATTGAAAATTCTATGGAGCAGTAACCTTGAGAAGATCCCTGAAGTATTCTCTATTGAGATTATTTTTTAAACCTTCGCCAAAAAATATCGTAAAATTTTCATTTCCATTACTGATAACCCATGAGCCGCTCTGATACGAATAAGTTACGCTTATATCGTATATGTTTCCCGTGTGGGGCATACTATTATAATCAACGAAATCATTATCCCGGCAATTGGCTAACGCCTCCTGCGCGCTGGTAAATCCGCATTTCCTTTGAAAAGCCTGATAGTAGGGGCCGTTTGCCTTCGGGCTGAAAAAATTACTGCCGCAATGCTTTGTTTTGAATTTAACAATTAAAAAGGGGGGTGACTCCGGGGTATCCGACGGGTTTATGTCGTAGCTGCCCGATCCGGAAACCCACAGATGTTTTGTTACTTTCCAAGCCCCTCCCTTGTCCTGTGACACCTCAAGATATCCCCTAGACAGCATTTTCTCCCAAGCGGAAAGAATGCTTTCCCCTGTCGAACAGATGAATGGCGGCTGATCTGACGACAATGAATCATTGGCATTCAATCCATCAAAAATGAGTGTTGCCAGAAGAATAAAAATAATTAATTTGCATTGATACATCTTTTTTACTTTTTATGGCACTTGGCGCACTCTTTTGCATCGAATGCTTTGGTTCCGTTATGACACATCCCGCAGGTTTTGCCATGAAGCATTTCCGACATAATCATTTTTGTCTGGCCTTTTTTCATGGCGAACATACCGCCATGACAGATGTTGCAGGAAAATATCGTGTGGCTTTCGTGATGGAAGTAAACATTTTGCATTTTTGTTTTATATTTTAAAGTATCCGGATAGGTCATCCCGGGCTTGATTGCCGGTTTATCCCTGTGGCAGCGGTTGCAGTCATAAAAGGCAGTTCCATTCTTTTTAGCATGGCACGTAAAGCATAATTTCCGGTTGATATGATCGTCAAAATCCATTTTGGCAATACCCTTTTGAAAGGCGAATAGCTTGGGATGACAGGCTTGACAGCCGGCTTTCAGTTGATGGCTTTCATGTTTGAAAGCGACGGCTTTAGTTCCTTTGCCGAATTTGATGGTTTCTTCCGGTATGGAAATGGATTTGACATGACACCGGCTGCAATCATTCCAGGAAAAGGTTTCTTTTCCCTTTTGGCCGTGGCAGGTAAAGCAGAACTTGCCCCGGCTGTGATCAGCCATTCTTATTTTGTCCAGCCCCGCTTTCGGTTTAAACAGGGAAGAATGACAACTGCGGCAAGTTGTATTTTTTGCGTGACTCTCATGATTAAACGTCACGCCTTTGTCCCCTTTGCCCAGAATCACGGACGATCTGTAGGCGGGAATATCTTTCTGTGTCACGCGGGCTTCTGAACCCACATGGCAGCGCGCACATTGCGTATCGGAAGCAAAGGCTTCCCTGCCATTATGACAGGCTCCGCAATATTTCCCCTTGTAAAGTGAATCCATAGTGAAGTCTTTATTTTTCTGGACATGGAGGGCTTCCATCTCAAACAAACCGCTGTGACAGGTCGTGCAGGAGAATTTCTTCTGCGTATGGTCCTGATGAGAAAAAATAACGGACTCAATCGGCCTGGTATAAAGAATGCCCGCGGGCGCAGTATCCGCCGCCATAACGCCGGGAAGCGTAAAGCTGATCAAAAGCAGACTGAAGAGGATCATGAACCGTTTATGCATCGCGCTACTCAGTTTAACCTTTCATATAAAAAATGTTGGGTTTGGCGTCTGTTTCTTTTTTGAGCACCCAGACAGGCTTCTGTAACTGGTGAATTAATTTATACACTCTGTCTTGTGGATTGGACAGATCGCCGAAAACACGGACATCCGTAGGACAGATCACTGAACAGGCAACGTTTTTCTCCCCGTGCGAAAGTTTCGATTCAAAACAGAAATCACACTTGTCAATGGCGCCTTTTTCTTCGTTGTAATACCGGGCATCGTAAGGACAAGCGGCTATGCAGATTTTACAGCCGATACATTTTTTATTGTTCATCATGACGATGCCGTTTTGTTTATCTTTATAAGTCGCTGTCACGGGACACGCGCGCACACAGGGCGGGTTATTGCACTGGTTGCAAAGGATCGGGATAAATTCACCTTTCTGTCCTATGGCATCGGAAACTTCTTTTTCCAATACACGGGTACGCCAGCCGTAGTCCGGCACGGAATTGGTAGACACGCAGGCGTTCATACAACGGCGGCAGCCGATGCATTGATCCACGCGGATCACCATGCTGTAGTGGGGTTTATAGGGATATTTTTCAACGTAGGTTCCCGGGGGGAACATCTTTTCGGCGGCTGAAACAGCCGACACGATTGAGCCGCCGGCAAAGACACCGGTTACAGCCAGTCCGATTTTCAGAAATTCCCGGCGATCCATTTCGGAAATCTTTTCGGATTTTTTAAATAAATTTTCTGCTTCCAAGAGCTTTTTAATCATGGTTCGTTATCAGCTCCTTCGCTTTCCGCTCCTTCAGGGCGGCGGGCGTTGCCAGAATCCATAAATATCTTTTCTCCAAACATAAAGGCGATGCCGCAAAAACCTATGCCGCCCAGGACGACAAGAATCTCCCTCCACCTGGGGGTGTAAGTGTTCAGCACGGAATATTCTTTGACGCCGAGATCCCAATACAGGGGAACAATTTCTCCCACAACGACCATATCCAGCCGCGCGAAAAAGAAGCTGAAGATCATCAGGGCCGCTGCAATGAACATGATTCCTATCCGTCTTCCTCCGGACCCCATCAGAAGCGCAAAAGGAACGATCATCCCCAGGCCCACCTCAAGAATCCAGAAGTTGAAGGCGAAAGGACCTTTGACGAGGGCGTCGATAACCAAAATCGTTTCCGTTCCTCCCACCGTCATGGTGACCATTTTCCAGATGGTGAAAAACATGACCACCGCGAGCATGATCATGGTGAGTTTCCCGACAGCCGCAAGGGAAGAAGCCATGGCGTCATCAAGAGATTTCTCCTCGATGCGGTAGGCAATGACGGTAAAAAAGATGATGGAGGCACAGCCCATCATCAAGGCGGAAGCGATAAAGAAGATAGGCAAATAGGGCCCGTACCAATATTCCCGGCCCTGCAACATCGCAAAGACGCCGCCCAAATTGCTGATGGCGGCTATGCCGAAGAAAAGTGCGAAGAGGCCTGCCGCGGCCGAGACCTTATGGTTGTCAATCATAATAAAAATGAATTCGATGGCCAGGAAGATCAACTCGAAAGCATAGAGGACACCCATCCACCAGATATTGGAGGAAAAATTAGGCGAGACAAACATATAAATCGCCAGGCGGAAGGGATTTTCTAATTCCAGACCGATGACGAGAAAGCCCGACAGAATGGTGATAGCGGACAGCAGAACCGCCCGCTTCGCGATCGGCATGAAATCCCGGACCCCGAAAATATGCCCGATGGAGGACACGAGACATAACCCCGTGGAGGTTATTACAAAGAAGGTATAGGTGGCGATGAGCATGGCCAGAGGGATCTCACGAGATGCGCCGTAGGAATGACGGCTCCCCGCGATAAAAATAGAGTAGATGCCGGAGATAACTCCTATAATAAACAGAACAAAGAACAAACATGCCAGGAAGAGATAAACCGGTCCGCCGGAAAGAACACGGCTGTATGCGTCTTTAATATGGTTTGTCAGTGATGAATTTTCCGCACATCCCATGATCATTTTTCCTTTTCCGGCTTAGGCGGACTCTGATTAAGGAACAATAAATTTATAGCTGTGGCATTGAGCGCAATAATCCTCCGACTTGGCATGCTGGTGATGGCAGAGATTACAATCGGCTGATTTGCCGTAATGTGGAGAATCATGAGGATTATTCGGTTTGACATTGGCTGTTTTCTTCGCCACATTATCCGGTGCGTGGCAGGTAACACACTGGCTCATTTGCACCGGCTCCGGCTTCTTAACTTTACCATGGCATTGGGCGCACTTGACATCTTTGAGAGCGTGTATGTGGCTGCCCGGCAATTTGCCGCGCAGCGTACCGGCGTTGCCTTCTCCGGGTATATGACAGACCACGCAGCCGTCATAAGGCATATCTTTTGTCGCAACGTGACTATCGGGAAGTTTCTTTGTGTCTTTATGGCAGGCCGCGCAATCACCCGCTTTCGCTTCCACGGTTTTGCTTTTATCGACGCCGCTTTTCGTTTTAGGCTGTGCGTACAGGCCGCTGCCAAAGGCCGCAAGCAGGAATAAAATAAGTGAAACAAAAAGTATTAATGTAAGTGTATTTTTATTTTTCATTTTCTATCCCCCGATTTTTTTGTAATGCCGGACGATACCGGACGTCGGTTATTGGAAATACGGCTGATCGCATGAGCGTCCATGGACTTGAAGCCGGACAGCCATCGTCCATGGACGCATCGGCTTTACCTTAACCCCATGGTTTTTCCTTTGCCGCGTTTGTGCCGGCAATTCGGCCGAAGACGATACAGTCCGCCATAGCCACGCCTCCGAGGCGCACGGCGCCGTGCACTCCGCCGGTTATTTCGCCCGCCGCGAACAGACCTTTAACCGGTTTTAAATCAAAACCCATGACCTGGGCGTTTTTGTCGATGACCAGTCCGCCCATGGTGTGATGAACCTTGGGCCACAGCCGTGCTACGTAAAAAGGAGGGACAACGGTCGGCCGGGCGTCCTTGAAAATCATACAGCCAAAGTCGTCGTCCTGTTTCTTTTCGACAAAGGAGTTCCAGCGAGAGACCTCTTTGAGAAATACGTCCAGGGGGATATTGTAATTTCCGGCGATATCCTCCAAAGTGTCAAACTTCTTGATGGCGCCGTTGTCCATAGCTCCCTTGAGTCTGCCGGGAACGACCTGTTTATTGACGGCATACGAATCGCCCATAATAATGACCGGATGACCAACCAGAATAATGGCATCGGCACGTTCCTTGCGATTTCCCGTTTCCTTGAAAAATCTTTTACCTGTTTGAGGGTTGACCATGAGACCATAGCCCACCAGCGGTTCGCAGAATAAGGGAACATCGCCGAAGCCTTTCTCATCCGGGCTGGTCCAGGGGCCAAGCTGAATCCAGTCCATCTGGACATCCATGGCGTTTGCCGTACACGCGGCAAGCAGCGCCTCGCCTGTCGCGCCGGGGTGGTTGGTGGATTCGAATCTCTCGTCGAGACGGGGATCCTCAATCTGGCGCAACTTGAGGTCCCGTGAAAAACCGCCCGAACTAAGCACAACAGCTCTCTTTGCTTTGATAAAGGCTGTCTTGCCTGTGCTTTCATCGGGGAATTTATAATTCTTGCGAACTTCTATGCCGACAATGCGTCCATTGTTATTGGACAGAAATTTAACCAGTTTTGTGCGGAGTTGAATGACGACCCCAAGCTCCCTGGCTTTTGCCAGTTGCTTATTGACTACTTCAGACCCGGAAGAGTTTATCGTCCCATTGGCCCTTTTGACAGAGTGGCCGCCTTGATAGTTGAGTTTTGTGTACCTGGCGCCGAGATAGGACTCGGTCCATTCGATGGCCTCTTTCGCATGATAGGCAACCATCCTGGCTAATTCAGGATGGTTGAGGTAAGACCCCGCCTTGAGCATATCTTTCAACATCAGCTCCGGAGAATCTTCTACCCCATTTTCCTTCTGCAGCTTTGTTCCCGGAGCGCAGAAATCACCGCCGTTAATGATGGAATTCCCGCCATGCACCGGCATTTTGTCAAGCACCACAACATCTTTTGCCCCGGCATTTTTCGCCTCGATGGCGGCGGCAAGTCCCGCAAAACCGCTGCCGACAATGACAACATCATACGTTTCATCCCATTTTTTCGGCAAAGCATCGCCAACGGCTTGCGCATTCGTGGAGGATATACCGATGCCGCCGGCCGCCAGCCCGGCGACTGCCGCAGCCGAACCGGCTGTCTTTAAAAAATTCCGTCGCGATAATCTTTTGTCCGTCTGATCGTCTTTCTTCATATGATTCCTCCTAAATATTGAATGTTGGCGATTCTTTACGCAAAAAACCGTTAAGAGTATGAGAATGGACGCTGCCTGACGTGAATGTTAACTATTCGATGGATGATTACTTGAGATACAGGCAATCAAATTCAAGATCACAACGATTCCTCCTGTGTGTCCGGAGTTGGTAATTTCTTATACAATAAAACCGTTAAGAGTTGACCGTGCCTGAGGGGGAAGATGAACTTCAATAGATTATTACTTGAAATGCAGGCACTCAAATTCAAGTCCAATTCAAGATTGCACTGATTGATTATAATATACACCTGGCACGTCTTTTGTGTCAAAGGAATTTTTCATCATGTGAGGGAATGTATATGACATGCCGGGCGTTGCGTTACATAAATTGTTGCTAAATAAGCTTCCGGTACAGGCAAACAAAACAATCTTTATTCAAACGGGTGCTTTCTCGTTTTTTATGCCTCAACATCACCTTGAAAAAATTGAGTAATATTATTTCGAGAATCAATAAACATGACATGAAAGCAATATTGTCAGATATTTATAACGAAAAAAGCTCTTGACAAAAGCAGGGTGCAGACTTAAAATTATCAAACGATTGATGCAATTTCGCGGGAAATTGCAAGTTTTTGTAACGTGTCTCTTCTTCATTATCTCGTTTCTTGCTCCTGATAATACTATTCAAATTATACCTCTCACTCTTTTACGGAAATCTTCCAGCGCGGGTTTGTTTTAGTTCCGGCGGCGGTCCTGTCGATGCGGTTGTCAAAACACTTCATAACTAAACATATCAAGTGTCGTAATCATTGAGGTGGGGGAGAAAATCCCCGGTATCTTAAACATTTCCAATACGCTTTAGGAGGTAAGGTTATGACGGATGAAAACGTTAAAGGTGAAAATAAAAAAACTGTCAGCCGCCGTTCTCTTTTGAAGGGAGCCGTTGCTCTGGGCGCCGTGGCCGCGACCGGCGGATTCGCCCTCAATCTGTCTGCGCCGGGATCCGCTCATGCCGCCCAGAAAAAGATGCCGGCAAAATGGGATGAAACGCTGGATACGGTCATCATCGGTTCCGGCTTTGCAGGTCTGGCGGCCGCGGCTGAAGCGGCAAAAGGCGGTGCAAAGGTCGTCATTTTTGAGAAGATGCCCGTCTACGGCGGCAACTCGGTCATCAATGGAGGCGAATACAATTCATGGGATGACGAGCTTCATCTCCGTGAGAAGCACAATCTGGGCGATGACAGCGTGGACCTTCACACCAAGGACACGATCAAGGGAGGAGACTTCTACGGCAATCCCGAGTTGGCGAGAATCCTTGCGGAAGGCGCCACACCGGCGCTGAACTGGATGCTCGACGACGGAGGGCTCAAACTGCGCGACATACTGAACCGCACGGGCGGCCATACTGCGTACCGGACGCACACCTGCGTTGAAGGCGTGGGACGCTGCTACACCGAGGCGCTGAGGAAAATCGCCGAGGGACGCGGGGCAACCATGCGCCTTCGTACCGAGGTCACATGGATCTGGCGTCAGGACACGGACGGACCGGTTGTCGGTCTTGAGGTGAAGGAGAACGGCAAGAAGAAGAACATAAAAATAAAAAGAGCTCTGATCCTCGCCTCCGGAGGATTCAGTCGCGACATCAAGATGCGACAGGATGAGAATCCGAGCATTGTTCCCGAGTTCAACTGCACCAATCACATGGGCGCAACCGGTGAGATAATCCGCTATTCCCAGGCTATCGGGTGCGATGCCATGCAGTTGTGTTTCATCCAGTTGTATCCCTATGCTGAGCCGGAAAAGGGCATCCTGGACTCACCGGCCGTTTATCCTTTCAGAGGGCCGGGCTACGGGATTGTCTATGTAAACAAGAAGGGCAAACGCTTTGTCAGTGAATTGGAGCGTCGCGATGTTGTTTCCCGCGCGGAGATTGCCACGGGTATGAAGCCCACCTACTCCATTTTCCATGAGAAGATGATTCCCAAAATGGGCACCAAGGAAGAAGTGGAGAAGGGGATTGCCAGAGGACGTTTTGTAAAGGCGGACAGCCTCGCTGAGTTGGCCCAGAAAATCGGTCTTCCTCCCGACGTTCTGGTGGATACCATCAATAAGCACAACCAGTACCTCAAGGACAAGAAAGATCCCGAGTTCAACAAACCCATTACTGATGTGATGCTGATTATGGATGAGGGGCCTTTCTATGCCATTGCACAGTGGCCCGCCGTTCACCACACCATGGGAGGATTAAGGATCAACGCGATGGCCCAGGCGATCGATATCTGGGGCAAACCCATACCGCGTCTCTATGCCGCGGGCGAGGTGACCGGAGGTATCCATGGGGCAAACCGGCTGGGCGGTAATGCTATTCCCGATTGCGTCGTATTCGGACGAATCGCCGGGACAAATGCCGCCAAGGAAAAAGCCTGACCAGGCAATTGTTAAAAGAGGGGGGGAATACCCCCCCCCTTGTCCCGGAAAAATTAACGGGGATTATTTTTCTTTTCTGTGCTTGACGGATTGGCCGGTGCTTAAACCTGGCCATCCAAAGCTTGTTTTGCGGCAGCGCGCGGCGCGAGTACATCGCCCAGTTTGACGCGCATAAACGCGTTGGTGGTGTAGCGAGTCACCTTGTAGTAATAACGATCGACCACCTCGTTTACCATGGCCGTGTAAGGTTCTATGAGTTCGGGAACGATAGAAAAAATGTCGTAGTTGACGATCGTCTGAACTCTTTTCCCGAGCGGTTCACAGATGCGCTTCACGTGATCGCGAATATCTTCGATATCCTTGCGCGAGCGGATGCTCAGTCCCTCGAAATTGATAAAGAGCAAGTTTTCTTTGGGCTGATAGGTAAAACGCTCATCCATGGGGAGCGTTAAAAGGTCTTTTATGAGTCCCATAGGCTCATGCCTGAAAATGCGTGCGTCCATTTGAATCAACGTCTTTGCTATAACAGGCATAAATTCCATCTTTGCCAGGATATCTTTTTGAAGATCAATTCCGGGAGCTATTTCGATTAATACCAGTCCTTCAGGATTCAGTTCAAAAACACATCGCTCTGTAACGTAGATAACGGGGCGTCCGCTTTCTGCGCCGACCGCGCCGCTGAATGTGATCTGATCGACGGCCTGGACAAACTTGATAAATTCTCCCTCGCGGATAAGCTTTAATTTTTCGTCCTCGATCTCGATCTGCAATTCTCCGGCCGTAAAGGTTCCGGTAAAAACAACTTTTTTAGCATTCTGGCTGATATTGATAAAACCGCCGGCGCCCGCCAGGCGGGAACCGAAACGGCTGACGTTGAGATTGCCCGCCCGGTCAGCCTGAGCCAGACCCAGAAAAGCCAGGTCCAGTCCGCCGCCGTCATAAAAATCAAACTGATAGGGCTGGTCGACAATCGCCTCGACGTTGGCCGCCGCGCCAAAGCTCAATCCACCGGCCGGGATGCCGCCTATAACACCCGGTTCCGCTGTCAGGGTTATGTATTCAAGCAGGCCCTCCTCCGCCGCAACACGCGCAATGCTTTCGGGCATGCCGATGCCGAGATTAATGACGGAGTTAATCTTCAGCTCCATAGCGGCGCGGCGCGCAATGATTTTTCGCACGTCCAGCGGCAGAGGCTCAAGGGACGCCACCGGCATTTTGATTTCGGATGAATAGGAGGGGTTATAACGTTCGGCAAAGGTCATCCAGTGGTCATCCGGGTCGGCGACGACCACGCAATCGACTAAAATTCCCGGTATTTTTACATCCCGGGCGCGCAGCGATCCCCGCTCCGCAATTCGTTCGACCTGTACAATCACCACGCCGCCCGAATTTCTTGCGGCCATAGCCAGCGACAGCACTTCCAGCGTGAGCGCCTCACGCTCCATGGTTGCATTACCGTCCAAATCAGCGGTCGTTCCCCGCAGGATGGCAACCTGAATCGGCTGCGGTTTAAAAGCGAGGCATTCCTTCCCGTCAAATTCGATAAGTTCGACGATATCCTCCCGGGTGCGCTGGTTAATCTTGCCGCCTCCCCGGCGGGGATCGACAAAAGTGCCCAGACCGACTTTAGATAAAGTCCTTGGATTGTGGGCGGCGATGTCGCGATACATATGAGAAATCACGCCCTGCGGCAGGTTATAGGCGTCAATTTTATTTTCAATGGCGAGTTTCTGAAGTTTGGGCACGAGCCCCCAATGGCCGCCGATCACACGCCTGATCAATCCCTCGTGCGCGAGATGGTTCAACCCCTTATCTTTCCCGTCTCCCATGCCCGCGGAATAGATGAGAGTCAGCTCCCCAGGTTCGCCTTGCGAGACAAAGCGCTTCTCGAGAGCTTTGGCGACACCCTCGGCAAATCCGCTGCCGATAAAACCGCTGAACGCCACCGTGTCGCCGCTGCGAATGATGCGCACGGCTTCATCCACATCAACGACCTTGCCGCGCTTCATGCGTCTGGCCAGATCAGCAATGATCGGATGACGGTCTTGAATGATATCGTCCATCGGATGCTCCTGGTTAAAATTTAGGCGGTTCCTTGTACGTTATCTCAAAGAGCACTTCCAGTAAAGTGTCCCGCTCATCGCGGAAGGCATCAAGCGCCGTGGCGATCAAGTCGGATGTCCGCCGTTCCATATAACGAAAGGTGTTGTGTTCCTCGGTTTTACTTCGGTTATCCTTAACCCACTTTGCCATTTCCTCAAAGCCTTTCATCCCGGGGTTCAATCGATCGGACCAGATATAGCGGCTGACGCGCGCCGGGTGGAACCAGCGCAAAATGGCTGCCTGCTGGGGGTGCCACATGAGCGCCTTCACGATCGGCCGGCCGAAAGCCAGGTAAAGTTTTTCATTGGCTTCAGACACCTGGCACATTTTATCAAACTCGGCCTCGGGAACGGAAAAGGTGATGTCTTTGATATCGCGGCGTTCAAAATGCACGCGAGACTGTTCTTTTGCAGGATCAGTTTCACCGGTATCGGCATCGATGACCATTTGATAGAGACCGGGCTCGAGTTTCTGCATCACCTCGATATGTTCGATAATCGCGTGGTGTTCTCGCCTGGCCACCGCCGCCGAGACAAATATTCCCAGGTGGCCGATATGGCTGTTGAGCAGATAAATGATGCGTTGGCCGGCTTTGATGAGATCTTCCGTCGTGGGATATATTTCGGAAATCCAGTGCAAGGCTTGTTGAGGGGGAGTAATATTATCTCCGCTTGAAGCAAATATCACCAAAGGATCGTTTATTTTTGTCATGTCGATAAGGTGATTGGCGCCGATTTCCAGTACACCCTGCTCGAGCTTGTTTCCGATAAACAGATTTCTCACGATCCAGATAATTTCCTTTTCATCGAGCAGGTAAAACCCGGTCCACCAGCGCTCGAAATCGAGATAACGCTCCTGCTCCGTGTCGATTTTTGCAAACAAGGCATAGTCTTTTTTCCACAGCGTGTTGGCGGGGTTAAGCCTTTCGAAGTTTTCAACCAGGTAGGCTCCGTCAAAAAGGCCGACGCCCATGTCGCACAGAAAACGGGTCATCCAGGAGCCGCCCAATAATCCTCCACTGAGGCGCATGGGGTTAATCCCTTCGCCGCCCGCCCAATAAGACATTGGCGCGCCATTGATCACAATCGGGCCTGTGACATCGGGCCTGTCCGCCCCGAGCATTGCAATGGCCCATCCCGCCTGGCAATTTCCGTACACCAGCGGCAAATCCCGATCAGGGTGGCGTTTGCGAATCTCTTCCAGAAAATGAATCTCCGCTTCCTCGACATCTTCCAATGTCTGCCCGGGACAGGGCTCCGGGGTAAAAGAGACCGTGTAAACGGGATGACCCTCCAAAAGACCCATGCCGATCTCGGAATCGTGTTTAAAGCCGCCAATTCCCGCTGCATGTCCCGCCCGCGGATCGATGACCAGCAAAGGACGTTTTCCCGGAAGCGGCTGTTTCCCTTCGGGGTGTTTAATAAAAAGCAGCGAGTAGTTGACCGGCCTGACGAAGGTGCTTGCATCAAGGACAACTTCATATTCATAATCCAATAGCGGCGGCATGCCGTTTTCGAAATGATCGAGCATATTGTTGCCGCGCTGCCGCATGGTATCCATGAATAATATCCAGCGCTGCGAGTAGTCCCTGGAATACTCCCACGCATCCTGTACAAAGCGTTCCCACGTGGAATGCGATAATCTCGCGCTCAAATCCAACCAGGAGGTCATGGCCTCAAACGGTTCAATGGCGCCAATATATTTGGCGCTTTTCCCGCAAATAGTCTCCGTGGTTTTAGTAACCAGCTGTTGCCACGGTTTAAAAACGTCGAAAGACTGCCGTCTTTCTCTGGAAGTTGTCTGAGTCGCTTTATCAAACAGCTGCTGCCACGATTTGAAAACGTCGAATGGATTCATGCTTTTTCTCCCTGGATAAATTTTTGTTACTGCGGGCCGCCACAGCCATACGATCTGTCTGAACCCCTCGTCGCGACGGTTGCCATTCGAGCATTATCCGGTCTTGTACTTATCGCGGATCTTTGCTCCTGACAGCGGGCCACCCAGTAGAGCGCTGATGTAGCAAACATCAAACGCTCCGGCGCTCAACGGGAAAATACTAAAAACCATGGATATGACGCCGAGCGTATTGTCCCGATACATATAACCGGCGACGAAGAATCCTATCCCGACGGCTGCGCGAAAGATGCGGCCGGCCGGGCTGTTTATGAATCGGGAGAAACCCGATCGATTAAAGATTTCTTCAAGCTTATGCATGGAAGACCTCCTTTCGGAAATACCGGCAATCCCCACAGCTTTTTTGATCATACGAAATCATTTTTTAAATGATTACTTCATTATTCATAATCACGACAACAATATCGCCGGATTCCGCTGTGGATTGCTGTCGGATGAATGCCGTGCAAAGGCGGATAGTGATATGTAACGTCTTACGAATATATTATTCCTGCCGGTCGATTTCTTCAATGTGTGATGAGAGAAAGTACGGTACGGACATTGATCCGGTGGCTCATGACCGTATTGAATATGTCCGCATATTTCGCAGCGCCGGGCAGTATTGCCGCAAAACGCCTTCTTAGAATTCTTCTTTGCGCAAGATTTATGTTTCATTTATAAGCTGCTTTCTGATTTTGCTTTAGTTTCCAGTTGTCTGTTTTTCGATATTTCTTTTTCCGTGATTCTTTATTAAGCTTAAAATATAAAAAATAGGAGTCAATGACAATACTGATTAAATGAGGGGAGAATGGTAGGCAATGCCTACCATTGGGCGGTCTTCTGTCTGATGTCTGCCGCGGGGGACAGATGTTGTTCTGAGGCATGGCGATCGCGAAGGCCTTGGAAGATTTCAGGTTTACCCCCGCCAATCAGCGCAATGAAATATGGCTGGAGCATCGTGACATCAACGAATTCATGATGGCCACATCCCTGGCTCCGGAAGCCTTCCTGACGGTCTGAAGGTCAACTTCCAGGATAAATCAGCTTACAATCTTGTTTCCGATAAATCTCGATATCTCTTCATCCGTATAGCCAAGGCCGTGAAGTATTTCGGTCGTATGCATGCCCGGCGCGGGAGGCGGAGTATTTTTTCTTGTGATGGATTCGGAAAAAACAACCGGGAATTCCCTGAACTTTATCTTTCCTTCGGAGGGATGATTCATTTCGAGCACGGAGCCACGATGCACAATTTGAGGATCCGAATAACTTTCCTCAAGGTCATAAACCGGTCCGCAGGGAATGTCCGCATCATTGAGTATGGTAAGCCATTCGTCAAGATTCTTTGTGGAAAATGAGTTCCGGAGATGTGTGGTAATTTCCTCTCGCCGCGCTATTCTGTTGAATAGATCCAATTCCGCGAAGTCGCCCATGTCAATAACCGAGCAGAGTCTTTTCCAGAAATGTTCTTCATGCACTATGCCGAGAGTTAGAAATTTTTTATCCCCGGCTTGGAAAAGGCCATAGTGAGGTATATAAAGCGATTCGCTCCCCGGTTGGCCTTGAAGACCGGATACCAGGGATGCACTGATTAATGAGAACACGCCGGCTGTCATGGAGACGTCAATATATTGCCCGGCGCCGGTTTTGCCTCTGTGGATCAGAGCGGTAAGTATTGAGATGGCGGCAAACATGCTTCCTGCAAGATCAGCGATGGGGATGGCCGGCATTTTAGAATAAGCATTTAAGTCACCTTCCAGGCTCAAAAGGCCCGAATAGCCGAGATAGTTGATGTCATGACCCGGCTTGTCCCTATAGGGGCAGTCCTGCCCATATCCGGTTATTGAACAATAGATTATCCGGGGGTTGATTTCTTTTATTGCGCCGTAGTCAATCAGGAGTTTTTTGCAGACTCCGGGGCGGAAGCCTTCGAGAATGACATCAGCCTCCCTGGCCATTTTGTAAAATATTTCTTTCGCTTCAGATGATTTCAGGTTCAGGGAAATACTCTTTTTGTTCCGGTTAATACCGTTGAAAAGATAAGGCAGAAGACGTGTCTGGTCTCCGCCATCGATATTTTCGATCTTGATGACTTCTGCGCCCAAATCGGCCAGAAGCATTGAGCAATAAGGTCCCGGCACCTGGGTTGACAGATCCAGAATTCTTATTCCTTCCAGCGGGTGGCATCGTTTATTTTTTTGATCTTCCTGTTTCTGCATTTTTCAGCTCCAATTCATTGAACAAAAGAAAGGCCGGGTTAAAAAATCAAATCCATCAGATGGGAAATGTCGAATTTGGGAGAATGCTCCAAATTTATTTTTTCGATGATTCTTTGAGTTTTATTGATAGTTCTTCTGATTTGCTTCTCCGGAATATTAAAAATCAAGAGGATCATTTCTAAAATACTATGGATTCTTTTATGGTCATCAATCCTCCTGTAATGAACGAATTCATCTATAAAGCTGTGAAGGATTCCCTTGATCGCCAGTGTTCGTGTATAGTAATCTTCAGCAGTGAAATCCGGATTATATGTCTTGAATATTTCCTCATTTCTCTCCGCACCCATCCGCACAATAAGTTTTGAAATCTGCCATGAGTTGTATGCCGCAAGGTATATCTCACCGATTCTTTCAAATTTTAAAATAACCTCAAGCTGCAGAGCGATCTCCAATGAAAAACGAAGACAGGGATCGTTTTCATTCCCTGTGATGACGTCGGATATTTCGGCAGACTTCGAAACGACGTCCCCGACGATATGCAATAAAATATCTTCCTTATTCTGAAAGAAGTGATAAAGGCTCCCGGTCGTAATATTTGCTTTTCTGCTTATCTGTTTAATAGTTGTTTTTGAATATCCCTGTTGGACGAAAAGATTCCTTGAAATTTTCAAGACCCTGTTTTTTGTTTCTAATTTATGCTGATCTCTCTTCATAAAAATTACATAATAGGAAAATCCTGATAAGTCAACTTTGATATATTCTCAATATTCAAGTATAAAATTATAAATAGAATGCGTTCTATTTATGGTTGACAGCCTTACTATTTTGAAGTAGCATGTAATTAGAATAAGTTCTAATTAGATTGATAAATATCAGGAAAGGAGAGGACGCTGTGAAAATCAGAAAAACCCCCCTTGTTTTGTTGATGGGTATAATTTTGGTTTGCCTTGCATTAACCGGGTGTCCGGAAGATGCGGCTTTACTGGGGTTGCATGCAGAGCTCACCGAACAGGAAATGCGGCAACCGGAAGCGAAATACTATAATCCGGCTTTTTCGCCTCTATCCCCTGATGTTCAGGCGGCAATTTCAGGCGGTCCGGCCGACTGCAACCGTGCCTTAAAATTCGAAAACATCAACGATTTACTGAAGCCCGGCTATCTTGATATTGAGAACGGCTATTGTCTCAATCCGGACGATGGAACCGGTTTTGTGGCGGTAAAGACCGACTTCCCCGGCGCGACCGCGGACATGATCCACTGGTGGTTCTGGTGGCATGCATACCCGGATATCCGCTATAAGATCTGGTGTCCGGGAGATCATTATGCCATCGGCATCAAAAATAAACAGCAGGCAGGCAATCCGGCCCTTACGTATGAGCAGAGATACGTGAATAATACCCAGTTCCCATACGAGGATACCGGAAACGGCATTTTTAAGCTGTCCATCCACTTCGTGCCGCCGGAAGCATTCGGCTTCAATACCGGGAAATTTGAAGAAGCGGGAATTGCGGCCATGGTTTGTGCAAGAGTCGGGTACATGGTGGGAGATCTGAATATTGAACATACTTATATGTGTCACGAATTTCGCAAAACACACAATGGTTTGGAATTGAGAAGCCGTTTCTGGCCGGGGAAAGCATTGCCCGGTGTTGCGCTGCGCAAACTGGCGATTACTGAAGACGTGGTAAAGGGTCTAGCCTCTCACAACGCGCACGAGTATAGTCATCTGGCAGAATTCCTTCCTGAAATATACGGGGAATTCAAATAAGCTGGGAAGGGCAGGGGGATGTACTTATAGAAACTGCTCCACCCTCCGGTAAACGGTGGAGCGGTTTCTATTCTTAAGGTAAAATATATTGATCTCAGAGGATAAGTTTAAATAAAATATGGGCTCTTTTCATGATTAATCTTCCTTCGATTTTTTACCGCTGAGATAACGTTGATATAAAAACGAAACAAGCATTAAAGTGATTGCCAGTCCGACAAAAGAAAATACGCGGTACAGCTGGCCCAGTGTCCACAAATCTTTTATAAATACTTTCAATGCTGTAATGACAAAAAGAGCAAGGGCAACCCATCTGACCTGGATAATTTGCCAGCGGATACCGATCACGAGAAGGCCGATCGCGTAAAGAAGCCAACTGATACTGTAGGCCAATTGTTGTGAAAGTCTGCCGTGTGTATAAAAACTGAACAGGCCCGAATCCGTGCCCGCGCGAAATTTCCCGAAAACAGAGGCAACTTCGACATTCATAATATAGAAAGCAAACAGAATAAGCAATGCCGCCCACAGATGCCGCGGAAGAAAATCCCCGCTCCATGACCATTCGTTCGGAAATCTTCTGACGGTGAGAATTCCAAGGCCCGTAATCATGGCAATAAAAATTAATGTCGGTATATTCAGAATCGGTATGACAGCGCCGAATTCTGAAGCGTAAATGAAAGGATAATAAACGCCTCTGATTAAACTGATCATGATAATCATCGCTCCGGCCAGACGAAATGCATTGTGAAGGCGCGAAGGCCAGAGAACAAGGCAAAATCCGAAGATAAACCATGAAGCCATAAGCGCCAATGTCATGTCGGGTGTCTGCCAGACGAATAAATCAAAAGGAGCGCCGTTATTGAATAGGGTTGATATTTGCACGGTTAAGGCCAAAAGCCCCAACGCCAACCCCATCGTTATGAAAAGCTGCTTCATGTCTTCGCCATACAAATCATTCTCTGTTTGTGTGAGGGCCAGATAAACCATGACGGCGATAGCCGGTATGGAAATAACCAGAGCAAGATTGAAGAAAGGGAACATCCCCCCTATTTCGTTATCGAAATAAAAAGGCATCCAAAGCGTCATCAATGAACCGGAAACAACGATAAGGAGACCTGCCATACTCAATCCCCAAGGTACTTTGGATGATGCGCGCCAAAGCATGGCGCCGAAAAAAGTCCAGAGGAGCGCATAAAAAATGTACTGATTCATGTCATGATAAAAATCAGTTTTGAAGCCGCCGCCGGTGCCGCCGAATATATCGGATACAATCAGATTCAAGAGAAAGAATCCCGTGCCAATGGCAAACCACAAAAAGTACTGAGGCAGGGAAAAGTTCTCCGTTAGGTTTTCCTGCGGATAGTCCGCTAATTTTACGGATATGCCTAAAGCCGCCGTACAAAGGGCAAAATTCAAAATGGCAAAATTAAAAACAGGCATGTCCTGAGGACCTTTGAGCGTGTTGATATGGCTGAAAAGAAGCACAAGTCCAATGGGCGCCAGGCAAAGGGCGACCCAGCGCAAGCCGGGATGCTCGATACGGCGGTTGAGCCAAAGCAGAAGCATGGCTTCCAGCACGGCGGTTAAACCGAGCCAGGCGGTATCAAACAAAAGCACCGGTACGGAAGATATATAAAAAAGAAAAATGCCGCCGTGAAAGGCCAGAATAGCGTTACGTTCATCCTTCCCTTCAAGTCTGTGCAGTAAAATGGCAATGACAGGCAGTTTAAGAGCGGCCATTCCCAGTGGAAGCCATCCGGCAATATCCCGTGTCCACAGAATGTCTGCCGCGCGGATGATCAGGAGCGATAAAATAAGTTCAAAAACAGCCCAGGCATACCAGCCGATTTCCCATTGCTGCTCCGGCCGCATGATCAGCACCGGAATGAGGAGAGACGCAAACCATAGAAAAGCGCTCCAGTATAAAAGTAATTGATAATGACCCATTCCCATGTCCGGGTTTAATCCCCAGCTCAATAAAGTCATGGTCATCGCTGTAAGCGCTGCGACAAGAATCTCCTGAGATTTGATCCATCGGGATACGAATACAGCGACGGCAAAAAAAACTAGAGCCGCTGCCATGGGGAGATTAGGCGCGATTGGATTCTGGCGCAAAAGGACAAGCGCCAAAAGAATAAAAGGACAGAGCACAGGCAGCGCGCTGATCCATGCTGCGGAATTGATGAAGTCAGGCGTTAGAATATTCTCAATTTCTTTCTCTCCGGCCAGCGGATTCCAGGCGGAAGATTTTTTGACAAATAACAAAGTGACAAAGGTAAGCAATATTCCGGCAATCAGGATGAAAAGAAAGAAATCATCGCCGATATACAAAACCGGTGTTCTTAAAACCCAGAGAATGCCACTTGCCAGCAACAATAAGCTAATGGCAATGACCGATAGAATGCTTCCCACGATAAGACTGATAAATACACCAACGATGCTTAGTCCCAGAATCATCGGCCAGAAGAAGAAGGATGTTACGTCACTTCTCAACAGGATGATGAACCCGACCGCAACTAAAGCGACAGGAAAAGTTTTCAGCCATTGTAAATCATTCGGTTCAATGCCATGTTTTTTGATGACAAACACGGGTCCCAGCGAAGCGATAAATCCATAAATAAAAAACATGATCATTTCCCATGACGGTTTGCTTAAGTCGAAATTAAGATAAGACCACAGAGCGATGATCAAGAACCCGATGATATTGTAAGAAGTAAATCCGACGCTCCACGATTTTTCCTGATAAGAAATCACCAACCCTACGAGAATAGAAACACTGACCAGCAAAAGAGGCAGCCAAGCGACCGGCATTTCAGTATCGATAAAAGATAAAGCCAGAGCAAACATGCTCAGGAAAAGGATGCGCACCGAAGTGACCAAAGATTGATTTTCCGGATTCTGCCCCCGATAGATCCAGAAAAATAAACTGAAAATGATGAGATTCGCAATCGCAATAATCGTTATCAGATCATTTTCGGCCTGTGGCTTTGTGCCCCAGGCGCCGGCCGAGAGCGTAAGCAGGGTGCCTATCGTGACCAGAACACACAGCGGATACCATCCGGTTCTGCGAATGACTTCGAAAAGGCCAATGTTGACAAACGAAAGATAGATAAAAAGACCGATCAGATTAGGGTGCCCTGTTTGAATAAGCAATGGTGTGGCATAGGCGCCGATGGCGCCAAGAACGGAAATAAACCTGCCTTTATGAAGAACGGCAAGAGCAAAGGCAGCGGCGGAGATCAGTGCAAATGAAGCGAACCCAGCTGTTTTGGGAATAAAGCCGTAATAAACCGATGCGGTAAAGGAAACGGCATATAAAACCGCTATGCCTCCCGCGGCCATCGTGTGAACGGTTGTATCATAGCGTTCACGATCAATGATCATGGACGATGTGATCATCATCAGGCCGATGAGCGCACCGATGACTAATCTGATTTCCGGCGGGATCAGGTTGTTGTCAATGGAATATTTTACAAATAATACAGCCCCGATAAATAAAGCGAAACCTCCCAGCCAGGCAAACAGCTTGATCCCGGTGAATTGTTCCCAATCCACATTATTTTTAAATTCCTGCCATTTCGTCTCCATGGAAGAAGGCTGCGTGGTTTCAAATTCAAATACGGGTTTTGTCTCCTTTTCTTTTTCGAACTCTAAGGTTTCCGGTATATTTTGAATAGGACTGACTGTCTCTTGAACTGATGAAGGGATAATAACCGGTTCCGGAGGGTTAGCCGCAGACATCGGCGGCACAATCGAAGCCGGTGGAACAGGAGAAACAGGCGGTATATTTACCGGCTGAACATAGGTTGATTGAGTCGGCGCAGCTTTTATTTCCTCCGCGGCTGCCGGAGGATGCGATGGGAGCATCGACGGCTGTTTTAAGTTTTGTGTGACCGCTTCATGGGTCGTGAGATGTCTTTTTAACGCATTTACATCTATTTCCAGTCTATTAAATTTTTCGGAGAGTTCCTTGAAACGATAGTGCCAAATGATGAGAAAGATAAGTAATAGTAAAATAATAAAGGTCATAATAGTTCTCCTGACAAATTATTTACCCAAACAATCTGATCTCCCCTTGCCGCGGCCTTCAGTCGCTATATTGATTACTTTCCCATCGTCGAAGGTAAGTCTGTAAATAAAATCGTTATCGCCGCAGTTATAGGTCCAGGTCTCCAGTTTCCGGTCGCATTTTTTGACATGCTTGATTTTGCCGTATCTGTTTGTCGTGGTGTACTCCTGGCTGTTTTCGCAGGATTTGTCCTTTGATGTCGGATGACCGCAGGTTGCCGTCACTTGAGTTTTTGAATCCCCTTCGCTGACCAGGTCCGATCCGCAACGAAACGCAAAAGCTTCACCGGTGGCAAATGATAAAAAGAAAATAGATGCCAGAAAAATCATTGTCATGTTCGTTTTCATTTTTCATCTCCTTTGATTAGAATTAAATATTCGTATTTATAAAGATCATGAACAAACTGCTTGATAATTTCCTGCTCATCGCTAAACGGCGTGATGAGCCTCAGGGCTGTTTTTACTTTGTCATTTAAATTCAGGGGAAGAAAATCGGCGAAAGATCCTCGCCTCGTTTGGTAATTTAACACGTCGGCGATTTTTTGCAAGTAGGAAAATTTAATGGTAAATTCTTTATGGCCTTTGAGTGAAATCATTTCCGGAGAACCGGAAGACTGAAATAAAAGATAAGGTTTCATTTCCTCGGGAGCAACCGCTTCGCAGCTGTGTTCACTTAAATAAATATATTTGATGCCGGCGAAACAGAGCTTTTCCACTATTTCTATCGCGCCGATATTGATGTGTTCATTTTCATTTAATCCCAGCGGCAAATTATATTTATTTTTAAAGTACTCCAATCTTTCCAGGACAGCGGGATTGTTCTGATCTGAATTATTTTTCCTCCCCTGTTCTGCTACCAGAGTCGGCATATCGCCCAGATTTTCATTCATGATAACCAAGTCAAAACCGGATAAGGCTTTTGACGAAACCGTCAGAATGTCGGCAAGTTCGAAATCAACGTCAAATGAATGCAGAGTTTCTTTTTGTTTCGTTAGAAGATAAGGGGAAATATCAATCATCTTAGCCCGCAATCGCGGATTTAAGGCAAGAAAATCCCGCATTAAATAACCCATGCCGCCGCCAATTTCCAAAAGGGTGTGGATACGATCAACGGGAATGATTTCCTTTAAGAAATTATAAAGATGCTGACCGAAAGAACAGGGCGATAACAGCGCCTGGCGGCAGGGGCTGTCGAGCGGCTCCAGAGAATTGCAGACCGTAAGTTCCCAGCCCAGCGAATTTAAATCGTGCTGATGATAATCTGCGGTTGAATTAATAAAATATTTCATATTTGTGACGAAAGAAAAATAAATTTTCTCCTTGTTACCATATTTTGAAAATTATGCTATTCATTTTAAACAATTTAGATCAAGGGATTATGTCAAAATGTCACAGTATTCGGAAAAGTTAATTGAGCTTCTGCACAATGACCATCCTGATCTTTCCGGTTGGACAATAATTTGTGCCAACGAAAGAGCTATCGATCCTGTGCAGTACCTGATCCACAGCAAGTTGGGCGGCATCCTTCCCAGAGTTGAAGGCCTTCATTCCTACATAACCGGAAAAAACGCTGAGAGATTGAATCTTGAGCCTGTTCCCGTTGACGAGCAGTTGCTTTACTTTATTCAGTTCATGGCGGAAAAATCTCCGGATGAGCCATATCCGGCCCGGCACGCTGCCGGTCTTCTGCCTGTTATTACAAAACTTGCGGAATATAAAATCAGCAAAAATACAATTTATGGCGCGGAGCGGTTTACCGATGACGAATGGGCAAGGCTTGAAGAATATCTGGATACCGCGCAGGCTTTCCGGAAGTGGCTTTCAAAATTGAATTTCTTCATGCCGGAGCTGGAAGCGGCGGCGCTCGAAGAAATCACACCCGGAGAAAAGGAAGTGTTTATCGGCCTCCCTGAAATAACGCCGGTAACCGAACGCTTCTGCCGAAAGATAAGCAAAGACAGATTGTTCATTGATCCGCCGCTGTTCGGAATGGATTTGTCCGGACCGGAAAAGCTGCCCTTTGATTCGGCAAAAAATCTTGTGTTGTCCTTCGGCGGTGAGGTCGTGCCTTCGGATGGCGCGGGTATAGAATTGGTAATGCTTGCGGGACTTCACACTCTGGTTGATCTGGTTACACTGGAGGTTTCCACTTTTCTTCAAGAAAGGGCGGGCGAAGAACAGTTGATGATCTTCCTGCTTGATGAGTCGCTCACAACGATGCTCTGGAACAGGTCTTTGCGCCTGTTCGGGAATGCCGTTAATCTTGCCGTCTGGCTGCCGTTTTCGACAACTGCGGCCGGAAGAAGGCTGCTTGTTGAAATAGAAGAAGCTGAGAAGTCGGGCAGAACTCCCGATTTTAGAAAATTTGCCACAACCTGCGCGGTCGAATTATCCAGAAACAGGGATAATTACGTTCGTGAGGAATGCGAGGCGCTGGAAGCGGCCATATCTTTTTCAACGCTTCTTGATTTTTGGAAAGAGCAACTGGGGCGTAATCTGGCAGATTCCGCGAAAATGCTGATCGAAACGAGAAAGTTCCGCATCACGGGCAGCAGATCGGCGCCGGTGCAGGTTGTCGGATTCGGCCATGTTTCCGGCGAGAGATTCGAACGAGGTTTAATCCTGTCACTTGATTCGGGCATCATGCCTTCGCAGCCGTTTGAAGGACCTTTTATCAATCCGGTGCATTTTCCGCAGTTGCGCAAGAGTGTATTTGAATATGAGGATTTGATTTTTCGGCAGATTCTGGCGCAGGGCGGCAAAATCAAAATAGTCGGGGTGGATGATTCCATCAGGGAAAGAACGCCAAGCTACGGCATGAGCCTGCTGTCTCAGGAATTTTCAAAACCAGTGACTGTCACGGCGTTTAAGGGAGCGCTTCCTGCGGAGCCGGATCAAGAAAAAATATCGATAGTCCTTGATGATCATCTTAGAAACAAACTGAAAGATTTTACCTATTCGTTTTCGAGCCTGACCAAAATTCTGGCCTGTCCGTTTTTGTTTTGCCACCAATATATCACCGGAATCAAACCGCCTGCGTTTATGGATGACGATGAGAAAATAAATATGCAGATGGGAAGTTTTATTCATAAGTTTCTGCAGCAGCTTTCGACTGTGGGCAAAAACAGGTTCGATAACTGGGAAAATCTTTTTGATAAACTCTGGAAAAGTGACGAAAACGCCGATTTGCGTGAAATGGACGGAATTAATATCTACATGCTCAACGCGAAAATCCTATTAAAAGAGATATACGAAGACGAGCAGGAGTCGGGCGAACGTTTAATATTTGCCGACAATGCGCTGACCTGCGAGAAAAGATTCACCGGGATGCTTGCCGGCAGTTATAAGATAACCGGATTTTCGGACCGGCTGGCCGACATCGCGGGACGAACCGAGGTGATCGATTTCAAGTATTCCAAGAAGCAAAGTCAGTACAAGCTTTCGGAAAAAACAACGGTACTGGAGCGCTTTAAAGAAAAAGGTGTTTTGCATCCCGCGGCGCAGCTTATGATCTATCAGCATTTTAATAAAGACGCTCAAGGCGCGCGCTTTTATTTTTTGAAAGAAGCCTCAAAAGATCGGGAGATAAAGCTTCCCGCGGAAGAAAGCGCCGGAGCGGAGGCGCTGATGCTGGCCATTAAAGAGCGCCTGGACGCGATCATCGGCGGCGATGAACTTCAGCCTGTGCATGATTGTCGGGAATGTGAACATTGCCGGTTGCAGGCCTTATGCGGCAGGGAAGATTATTATAAAGCTTCACGGAGGAATAGCTGATGAAAAGTATTCTTCTGAAAGCCTCGGCCGGTTCGGGAAAAACAACAAGACTTACCGAAGAGGTGTTCGAAAGGATTCTTACCGGCGGGAAATTCATTTCCGCGCTGACCTTTACGCGCGCCGCCACGACCGAGATGCGCTCCCGCATAATGGAAGAGATAGCGTCAAAAAAAGGTCTGCCTTTGTTGGAGCGTCTGCGGCTGATTATGGAGGCGGGACGCGTCGGGTACGCGACAATCGATTCATTTTTTTACCGGCTTTTTGCCGCGGCCGGTTATGCGCCGAAGCTCGCGGACGAAAAGGAACAGATAGAATTATTGCGCGAAATAGAAGTCCTTTTCCGTGACAGCGTCATGCAAAACGGCAGGGCCCATAAGATAATCGTGGCGGCGAGAATTTTAAGAACAGATATCGACAAACTCTGGGAGCCTCTGGCGGATGAACAGACGACCGAACGCTGTCTGCTTGATATGACCAGGCTTGCCGATCTTGATGATCTTATGAAAGAGAACGGGGTTTTGAGAAATACGCTTACATCTCTTTATGAAAATGCACGGGCTCTGACGGAGCAGGTAACGTCACGAACGAGCGGCTGGATTATTAATGCTTTGGCGGATTATGATAATTTTATTTCCAGGGCTGTCGCATCTTGTTCCGATTTGGAAAATTACACGGGCCTTGGAAAAAATATAAAGTGGAATGAGATACCGTATGCGGACTTGAACAGGATTTTCAAGGATTACCGGAAAACAGCCGAACATCTTGCCGTCAACAAGGCGCAGCTCAGGGAGTTGGCCGTGGCCTCTCTTTGCGAGATATATTCGGAAGCGGCGGATGCCGTGAAGAACAAAAAAGGACTGATCTTTTTTCAGGATGTGCGCCGGGGCCTCCTGGCTCTCGATGGTGCGGAGTCTAATGAACGTCCGAAGCTGATGAGCAATTATTTTTCTCTGGGGCTTGACCGGACCGAGCATTTACTGATTGACGAATTTCAGGATACATCAAAAGGCGATATCGAGATCCTGTTGCCCCTGATTGACGAAATATTATCCGGCCGCGGCGAACGGGGTGAAAGATCGTTCTTTGCCGTGGGCGACTGGAAGCAAATGATCTACGGGTGGCGCGGCGCGGACCGCGAGGCTCTGGAAGCGGCTATCGACAGCTACATCGTCAATAAAGTCATTACGGAAAGCTCGCTGGAATACAATTATCGCAGCACGCCACTGCTGATTTCTTTTTTTAATGAACTTGTCGAAAATCTCTTTGAGGGAAAAGAGCAAACCGAAATACAGAAACCTCCGGAGAAGCCGGCGGTTTTCAACGGTGTGACTGAAGTGAATCGTGTCGAACTGGAAAAAGATGGCGCTGCGCAGGAGCCTTTCTATCCGGCAATCGTTGAATGTCTGCAGAAGAAAAAAAATGAGTACGGCTGTGCGTGGGGAGAGATGGCCGTGCTGGCTTTGACCAACAACCATGTCCAGAAGATAGAAGCCGAGCTGATAAAAAACGGTGTCGGAGTATCAGCGGTTAAAGGAAGACAGCTTCTTTCAACGCGGGAAGGTGTAGCGGTAATGCTTTTCATTGCAGGTGTTCTGGCTAAAGATGATGAGACGCGATTTGTTGTGCAAGCGGCGGCCTCGCCTTTATGGAAGAAGATGTTCGGGAATATTGAGGCTGTCCGGACGGAGTTTGCGCAAAAGTATCCACGGCCTTTCGGGCTCATGGCTGTCAGCGGCGTGATTGAACTTTTGCGCGGGAAACTGCCTGCAACCATTCTTGATATCTGGCAGGATGAAGCACAGGACTTCTTCAGTGAAGGCGGCGCCGATGTGGATGATTTTCTTTTGCGAATGTTCAATATCCGCTTTACCGTGAAGGTGCCGGAAGCGGAGCAAAGTGAGAATATCAAGGTTGATACGATCCACGGCACAAAAGGCCTTCAGTTTAAGCATGTATTTGTCTTCTGGAATGAGGAGGAAAGGGAGTCGCCGTTTTATCTGGAAGCCGAACGATGTCATGTGCAATTTTCAGGTGATGAGATTAAGTTGCTGCGTGCTAGCGATTCGGCAATTGCCGGAGAAATCATTGAAAATCACGAAATAAATAAAACGCGGCTGCGTCGTGAGCAGGCGAATGTTTTCTATGTTGCCGCAACAAGAGCCATACAGACGCTGATCGTTTTTCTGCCCAAAAAGAAAGAGGAAAACTACAAGCCGGTTCATCGGGCCGTGCTGGATACCTTTTTACGTTTCGCGCCGGAGGGCGGCAGAAAAGAAATTTACACGTCGTCCGGCAAGACGGAAGCCCCTCCGTCCGTGACCATATTCAATGAGCCGGATCAACGTCATGATGAGCCGGAAAAATACGGTGAGATTGATCCCGCGCTGGTATCCGCCAATATCCGGACAGGTATCATGAGAGGCGACCGTCTGCACCGCTGGCTGGCCAAGGTTGTTGATCAGAATGCACTGCCGCAGGCCGGAGAACTGAACGATGAAGAATATGAAACGGCGGTTCGTTTTGTTCAAAGAAGCGATGTTTCCCCGATCCTGTTCAGGCCGGGCAACCTCTATATCGAACAGCAGATATCGGATCGGGAGAGCTTCGGTATCGTGGACAGAATGATTGTCTCGGATAATCTCGTGACCATCATGGATTACAAGTCCGGTTCGATGCGGGGACTCAGGCAGAAATACGATGAACAGCTTAAGCGTTACACAAAAATCATGAAGACGCTCTATCCGCTGGCTGAAATAGAATATTATGTTTTATCAATAGATACCTAACGCCTCAAAATATCCTGTTCCAGGGAAACGTTCCCGTCCTGAATATTTGTAAAACCGTTCTTCCCCCGGAATTAAAATTTATAACAGAAAATTATTTCCACACTCCCTCATCGATTTTGTAGCCCTTGTGCCGAAACAAGTTCAAACACACATTTGCTATATCCTCATCATAGAGAATGCCTTTATTTTTTTCTATCTCTTTTAACGCGATATCAATTCCTAATGCAGCTCTGTAGGGGCGATGAGATGCCATGGCTTCAACAACATCGGCAACGGCAAGAATGCGTGCTTCGAGAATGATATTATCTTTCGACAGTCCTAAAGGATATCCTGAACCGTTGATCCTTTCGTGATGCTGATGGATGGCATTCAAAATAGGCCAGGGAAACTCAATCCCTTTTAGAATGTTGTAGCCGGCCTGGGCATGAGCTTGAACCAGGCTCATTTCAATATCAGATAATTTCGAAGGCTTGGTCAATAGTTCGGCTGGAACGGAAATCTTACCGACGTCATGAATCAATCCGGCAATTCTTACGCCTTCAACCTGCTGGGAAGGCAGATTTAATTCCAGCGCTATGGCAGAAGCCAGTTCGGCGACTCTCCTTTGATGCCCTGCCGTATAGGGGTCGCGTTCTTCAACGATGGTTGCCACGATGCTGATTGTTCCCATCATGGCATTCTTCAGTTTTTCCTCTCTCAGGACGCGATCGGTTATATCTTCAATCATTCCTTCATAGTAAAGAACTTCGTTATTTTCATCGCGAACAGTCCAAGCATTGATCGTGACCCAAATAATGCTTCCATCTTTTTTGCGGAATCTGGTAATAAATTCTTCGGTATGATTATTTTTATTCAGCATTTGAAGGAAATTCTCACGATCATGATAATCAAGATACATTTGTTTCCCGATATCCGTAATCTGCGATCTGACTTCTTCCGGAGAACCGTATCCCATCATATGGTAGAAAGCGGGATTTAAAGTAAGCAATCTTCCTTCAATGGTTGTCCGGTAAATGCCTGTCAGTGAATTTTCAAAAATGGAACGATATTTTGCTTCACTTTCTTTGACAATTTGATTCGCCTCTTCCAGTTGTTTTATTTTTTTCTCCAGTTTTCTGAAAAGAGTTTCGTTATGCTGTTGCAGGATTTGTTCTCCGGCGCCGTCCTTTCCGAAAGGTATCTTCATTCTCTCCGCTTTATATTTTGCCATAACTTTTTGTGCCTGATCCAGCAGGACATCCGGTTCCTGGGGTTTGACAAGAAAAAGGTCGCATCCCAAATCCAGAGCCAGTTTTTCGTCTTTAGGGTCGGTATAGGTTGCCGTATAAAAAATCAGGGGAATATTCTTCAGACGACTGTCGGCTTTCCATTCCCGGCAAAGCATAAAACCGTCCATCACCGGCATAAGAGCATCGGTAATAATGATATCCGGAGGATCTTCCCGCGCCGCTTCCAGAGCTTTTATACCGTTGCGGGCCGTTGTGACCTGAAACCCGTGGGCTTTGAAAAGCGTTTCCAGATAAGCAAGATTTTGTTCTTCATCATCCACCACGATAATTTTTTCCATGTGTTTCTCCTTATAAAAACAGGTTACAAGGTTTTTACCGGAACCATAAATTGTTTTATTTGTTCAACGAATTTTTCCGGGTCAATCGGTTTTTCAATATAGCCGTCCGCTCCGGCGGCAAGAACTTTTTCACGATCGCCAACCATGGCATAGGAGGTAACTGCAACAATGGGGGTAGACGCAAGGTCGCTGATTTTTCTTAATTCCCGCGCTACGGCATAACCGTCCATCTTGGGCAGTTGAATATCCAGAAGAATAAGGTCGGGCTTGTTTTTTTTTGCCGTTTCCACTCCTTTTTCACCATCCATCGCATCAATCACCGTAAAGCCGTTCTTTTCGAGCAGAAACCTCATCAGATAAAGGTTTTGTTCATTGTCCTCAATAACCAGAATTACCGGATTCATTTTATATCTCCTTTCCTTTTATGGGTAATTTAATAGTAAAATAACTGCCTTTTCCAAATTCGCTTTCCACGTGGATGGAACCCCCCATCATTTCCACAAGTTTTTTAGTGATGTTGAGTCCCAGTCCGGTTCCTTCCTGTACCCTGGCAATGCCGCTGTCCACCTGACGAAAAGCCTCAAAAATAATGGGGATGTTTTCCGGCCCGATTCCGATACCGGTATCCGTCACGGACAATGTAATCCAGTCGTTGTCTGCGGAGCAGTCAAGAGTGATTTCTCCCCGTTCGGTAAATTTTACGGCGTTGCTGAGAAGGTTGAGAATGATTTGTTCCACTCTCCGCTGGTCTCCGTTAACTTCGGATATCCGGTCTGCGATCCGGAAACCGAGGTCAAGATTTTTTTTCCGGGCAAGGGGCAGCATAATTTGCACGGTCTTCTCAATGGATTGTCTCAGGTCAAAAGGTTCTGCCATGATGGTTAATTGTCCCGCTTCAATCTTGGAAATATCGAGGACATCGTTGATGAGGTCGAGCAGGTGGTGGGCGCTGCCGCGAACCATGCCCAGTTGTTTTTTCTGTTCTTCATTTAGGGGACCGGCAATACCTTGCAAAATCATTCCCGTGAATCCGATAATCGAATTAAGCGGTGTGCGCAGTTCATGAGACATCGCAGCAAGAAAAGCCGATTTGAGGCGATCGGCAGCTTGAGCTTTATCCATGGCTGCCGCCAATTCGGTCGTACGCTGAATAATGCGCTGTTCCATTTCCTGATTGATTAGCTGAAGTTCAAGAGTGCGCGCATTCACTTGGCGTTTCAAAATAAAGCTGCCAGCCAGACTCATGAGCAGGATAACGCCAGCAACGATACCCATGATTTGCAACCATAGCGGCATTATGAACGGGACCACTTCGGAAGTCCACCGTTTTAGAGATGCATAATACATCGATCCGGAGTCTTTTTTCAGAACAGTAAGATGGTTGTCGATGCTATCCAGCAAGTGTTTGGGATCGTTCTTTGTTGCCGCATAAAAAAGATCGGAAGGTTCGAAAACAACTGACGTATCTTCAAGCCCGTATTCCTTTGCATGCGTCATTCCGTAGAAATGATTGGTTATGGCCGCATCGGCTTTACCCTTGGAAACTACCTCGAACATGGTTTTATAATCCGGCACGGGAATGAGAGTAATATTCAATCCGAAGCCTTTGCTTAAACGGGCAAATGCCGCCTGCTGGACTGAACGTTCCAGAACGAGAATTCGCTTTTCATTGAGATCGAATATCGTGCGAATATTGTTTCCCTTGGGTGCATACACCTGATACCAGGAAGACAGAGCCGGTACTTTGTGAAAAGAATATATTTTCGCCCGGTCTGCTGTGTAGGCGACATCGGGCATCAAGTCTATTTCACCTTTTTCCACGCGATTCAATCCCTCCACCCAGGTGCCGGGTACGTACTGCAGTTTCCAGCCTTCGTTTTTTGCAATGTGCTCGATGATATCGACAAAAATACCTGAGGGCTTTCCGGATTCGGAAGTGAATATTTTCGGTGCGTTCTCATAAACGCCGACTCTTATGATCCTCTCTTCAGCATGCACGGATGGAATATTGATCAATAGAACAAATAATAAGATGGCAAACCGTCGAAAAAATTGTGTGAAAGGAGTACCCTTGTTCAGACGCTTAATGTTTTTTCCATGTGTCGGCATAGGTTGTTACTCTCTAATATTTTAATGTCAACTGAATTCCAATGAGTTGTCTTGTCCATTCCCATTTATGGTCTATATTGGAAAAATCAATTCGATAATAGGGCCCTATGGAAATGCGGCTCCCAACATTTTTGATAATCCCAAACTTTGTTCTGCTAAGCATAAGAGCCTTGTCGCGGTTTTCGTAATATAGCTCCCATCCGATATAAGGCTGAAGAAAGATATCAGGGCGGGAGATTTCCAGAGAGTATTTTATTCTGTAATCATTCCAATCCGGCGTGAATCTGTACTCGTAGCGGATCTGATTTGATATTTTGAAATTACAAAGAGTATTCAATGTGTTCATGTTTATGCTGGGTCTCTGTTCAAGTAACCAGTTATCCGGTTCGACTTTGGAAAAGCCCTGCTGGTAGTAGAGAAGAAACGAGAGCCACTTCACGGGTGTCTGGTACTGCAAACCTGTACCCCATTCCAGATAATCGAGATTGGAAATGTCTTTATCGGCTTGAAGGAAAATATAAGATACCGATTTGTATTGTTCATTGAAAGTATAGGAAAAATTGAGATCCGTGCGCAGACTGGTATCATGATCCGCATAAACATATCCTGTATTGATGAAGATCAAAAGGATAGGGATAAATTTAATCCCATATGCCGGAATATTCTTTGAGTTTTTCATAGTTTCATACTCTTATGTTTCAGGCAGTACAATAGTAAAATGGCTGCCTTTCCCAAATTCGCTTTCCACGCGGATAGAACCGCCCATCATTTCGACAAGTTTTTTAGTGATGTTCAGCCCCAGCCCGGTGCCTTCCTTAACCCTCGTTAAACCCGTATCCAACTGGAGGAAAGCGTCAAAGATGATGTCGATGTTTTCCGGTTTGATGCCCATGCCGGTATCTTCCACAGACAATGTGATCAAATTGTTGTCTGCATGGCAGCTAAGATTAATTTCTCCCTCTTCAGTAAATTTCACGGCATTGCTGAGGAGATTGAGAATGATTTGTTCCACCCTTCGCTGATCTCCGCGCATTTCGGAGACGTTGTCGTCGATTTTAGACCGGAGCCGGATATTTTTTTTGCGGGCCAGGGGCGATATGGTCTGCACGGTCTTTTCGATGGATTTTCTCAGGTCGAAGATTTCCGACGTGATATGGAGTTGTCCTGATTCAATTTTGGAAATATCGAGAATATCATTGATGAGATTGAGAAGATGGCGGGCGCTTCCGCGAACCATTCCCAACTGTTTCGTTTGTTCTTGATTTAAAGAACCGGCAATACCCTGTAACAGCATTCCAGTGAATCCGATAATCGAGTTAAGAGGGGTACGGAGTTCATGGGACATGCTGGCCAGAAAAGCGGATTTAAGCCGGTCTGCGGATTCCGCTTGTTCCTTGGCTGTGATGAGCGTCTGGAAGGTTTCCTGAGCGTCGGTTATATCCATCACCGTGCCGACCATGAAAATGACTTTCCCGTTTTTATCCCGTTCAATTGCAGCGCCGCGGGACAGTTGCCAGCGAATATTTCCCCCTCGGGTAATGACGCGGTACTGTATTTCGAAGTGATTGCTTCTGCCTTCCCGGTAGGCTTCTTCGGCAGCGAGAACATGATTGCGGTCCTCGGGATAGAGCGCTGCGAGCCAGACGTCGCGGGGCGAGGGAGTTAATTCCGTCAGAGAGGTTTCCAGCATCTGTGCCCATCTGTCATTCACCATCATGTGATTGGTAAGAAAATCCACATCCCAGTAACCCAGGTCGCCTCCCTGGAGTGCAAGTTCCAGACGCCTCTTTCCCAGTGTCAGTTCCCGTTGCGCGCGTCGGTAGCCGGAGCTGATTGCGGCTACAATCAAACCGATGACGGTAAAACCGGCCAGATATATCCAAAGCCATACCAGGTTGTCATTAACGTTCCCTCTGGTAAAAGGGCCGCTTCCCAAAGCTGTGCTCAAAGCGGCCATGGCTCCGACGAGCAGGATGCACAGACTGGTAAACCAGATGTCCCCGATGGCAGCGATCCAAATAAGGAATATCGCCGGTAAGAGGTCCATTTGCCTGGGCAAACCCAAAGGAAGAGACGAGAAGAATATTATGATACCGCTGGCGATCAACAACACCGCGGCCAGCAAAGTTTCCCCTCCCGTCCGGATATCCGTCCACACGGCACGTACAGCCTTGCGGTCAAAACTGATCAAAGGCGGTGTGAAGAGAAGAACACCTAAAAGATCTCCCCACCACCATGCAAACCACGCGGTTGACCAATTTGTTAAAGGTAACAGTTTAGTGATGGTCAGGGTCAGAGTACCGATCGTGGCGCTGATGATCATGGGCAGGACGGCACCGGCAAAAACAAAAGAGAGGACGTCACTGCGTTTATCCATCCGGCGGTCAAATCCCGCTCGGCGCAATAACAGCCACGCGACGAACGGACCAAGAACGTTGCCGACGGAAATGCCCAGCGATGCCTCCCACGAAGCACCTGTGGCCAGATTGACGAGAAATGCCCCCAGCCAGATCCCGGGGATGGTTCCATATCCCCAGTGTATCAACGCGGCCAGGGCGATTCCCGTCGGCGGCCAGATAAGCGTGATATGGCTGCCCACATAGGGTATCGACAAACCCAGATAGCCACCGGCAAAATATGCGGCTGCTACCAGCAAAGAGCGGTACCGGGGATGGATCATCATAATGATATCTCGTCGTTTGTTATAAGTTACTATTAATCCTTCGCCTCTGTGACGATCAACCTGATTTTTTACTTCGGTGCTTTCGGCAAGCTGACTGTAAAAGTCGATCCTTTACCCATCTCGCTTCGGACATGGATGGAGCCGCCCATCATTTCCACAAGTTTCTTGGTGATGTTGAGTCCCAGTCCGGTTCCTTCCTGTACCCTGGCAATACCAGTATCTACCTGGCGAAAGGCTTCAAAAATCATATGGATATTTTCCGCTTTAATGCCGATTCCCGTATCCTCAACAGACAGTGTAATCGAATCGTTATCTGTAGAACAGTTGAGTTTGATTTCCCCACGCTCGGTAAATTTTACGGCGTTGCTGAGAAGATTGATAATGATTTGTTCCACTCTTCGCTGATCTCCGCGGATTTCGGATACCTCCTCTGCGATCTTCGAATGGAAATGAATATTTTTTTTACCGGCCAGGGGCGACATGATTTGCACTGTCTTCTCGATGGATTTTCTCAGGTCAAAGTTTTCCGACATGATATTGAGTTGTCCGGCTTCAATCTTGGAGATATCCAGAATGTCGTTGATAAGATCGAGCAGATGAGAGGCGCTTCCGCGTACCATTCCTAATTGCTTCGTTTGTTCTTCATTTAAAGGGCCGGAAAGACCTTGCAGAATCATTCCCGTGAAACCGATAATCGAGTTAAGAGGCGTGCGCAGTTCGTGAGACATAGAGGCAAGGAAAGCTGATTTAAGACGATCGGCAGATTCAGCCTGTTCCATGGCTGCGGCCAGCTCGGCGGTCCGTTCGGCCACGCGTTGCTCCAGACCGGCATTCAACTCCCGGATCGCTTCCCCTGCATGTTTGAGTTCCGTGATATCCGTGCCGATACTTAGAATCTCGGCAACCTGGTCCTGCTCATTTCGCACAATTCTGTTGGTCCATGTAACCCAAACCCGCTCACCATTGCGGCGCATATTTTCATTAATGTTTTGTTCCAACGAAAGAGGGTCATCGCAAATCCGTTCTATGAGCCGGCGCAGGTCCTGTCCGTCACTATCTGTCGAGGGTACGATGGTACCGATAACATGACGCCCGATAATTTCTTTGGCGGAGTAACCAAAGAACCGCTGTCCGAACTCATTGAGAAATGTGATCCGCCCGTCGTACGTCCAGTGCAGAATGATGCTATGGGCATGTTCCACCAGTTCGCGATACTTTCGTTCACTTTCCTGCAGGGTTTTTTCAGCCTCTTTGTACGCGGTGATGTCTCGCACGGTTTCAATGGCGCCGTACCTGTTTCCATTCGGATCAAGAAGCGGCGCTGCCGTTACCAAGACATAGGCCCCCTTGCCATGATATAATCCGGGAACAAAGACTTCACCGTAGATATTATTGCCGCGTCTTTCGCATTTCTCGTACAGGGCTTGAGTCTCCGGATCGTCCTTGCCGATGAGATCAATAATGATGGGACGATGTTTTCCGTAAAATGGAATGGCATAAGCGTAATCACCCTTTCCGATGATATCCTGTTTCCGTATAGCCGTCATTTCCTCCAGGGCGCGGTTCCATGCAATGACTTTCTTGTCCCTGTCAATAACGAATGTGGCGTCCGGAATGAACTCAATAATGTCGAGTAGTTGCTGGTGAGCGTTCTGCAATTCTTTTTCCGCTTTTTTGCGCTCGGTGATGTCCCGAATAATAGCCTGATAAAATTTCTTACCTTCATTGTCAATGACGCGTATACTGATCTCAACCGGGAAGAGGCTTCCATCTTTGCGCTGATGCATTGTTTCATAGATTGCCTTACCCGAAACCTGCGCAAGTTTTATCTGATCAATAAATTGATCCTTTGTCTCAGGTGCGCGCAATTGGGAGGCATGCATTCCAATCAACTCTTCGTGGGTGTATCCGTAAAAATCTACCACGCGCTCATTCACTTCAAGAAAATAAAAATTTTCATCGAGCAGGATAATGAGATCATTAGCGTACTTTGATAAATAATTTATATGTTTTGCCGAGAGCTTGGCCTCTTCCTCCGCTTTCTCGCGCGCGAGAAATATCTGTTTAATCCCCACAATTCCCAAAAACATGAAGCACGATAAAAGCAGGCCGACTAATTCATTGGCCAAATCGGTAGGGTAAGGATTATTGGTAAAAATCAAATAATATAAGGGGATGATTCGCCTGACCATCATCAGAACAAGGGCAAGAGAAATGAGTATCCAGGAAAACGCCTTGCCGGTTAGCTTGATAAGCCGCAAAGCATATATCACTGCAAGAAATTGCAACAGGACTGAACAAGTTAAAACAAATGCGGTTAACATACTGTTCCCCTTGCGTCAGGTGTGTGAAAATTTTTTAAGAATTACTTTTCCTTAATTGAACTATAAGGAAAAGTTGCAGGTATGTCAATGAAGTTAATAATAGCATTAATTAAACTTGAACGATAAGTTGCAAAAAAGCCCCTTCAGTTTTTTAACTGAAGGGGCTTTTGTTTTCAGATCAGAAAATATTTATTTAAGCTTTTTTACCTTTAGGCGCTTTAAAAACCAAAGTGATGCAGAAGCCGACGACTAAAAGACCGGCGGCAATATACAAAGCCTGAGGTTTGAATGCTTCAAAGGCAAATGGGCCTACAATACCGGCGACACTCCATGCGGTCAGCATGAAACCGTATACTTTACCGATATTGGCGGGACCGAATGAATCAGCGGCAAATGCGGGCATGGTAGCGAAGCCGCCGCCGTAACAGGCCAATAGATAACAGGAAACAAAAATGAAAGGCCAGTATGTCGCGATGATTCCCTTGGCAACAAGCACATACAAAACCGCCTGAGTTGCAAACATGATCAGGAAAACCATTTTGCGGCCGATATTATCGGAAATTTTTGCCCAGAAAAGTCTTCCCAGACCATTGAATATAGCAGCGTAAGCAACAACAGCTCCACCGGCTGCCGCTACAATGGCCACTTGTTCTGGAGTTAAGTCACCGGTCAGGCCAAAGGTTTTTTTGTAAATATCCTGAGCCAGCGGAGAGTGCTGGGAAATTAAACCAAGACCGGCGGAAACGTTAAGGCACAGCATGGACCAGAGCATCCACCACTGCGGGGTTTTTACTGCTTCACCCAAGGTGAAAGAATCGGCCGCGGAAACAGAAGTCGCTGCGGGTTTGAATCCTTTCGGCAGCCAGCCGGCGGGAGGATTTTTAAACAACTGAGCGGAACCGGTTACAAGAATAAGGAATATTACACCCCAGATGTACCATGTGTTAGCTACACCGGAAGCGATGATTTTTCCGGTAGCGGGGTCTATCTGCTGGAAAGATTTGATCATAACAGGAGCAATTTTACCCATGAAAAAAGCGCCGGCGCCGAAGCCCATAACGGCCAGACCGGTTACAAGGCCTCTTTTATCCGGGAACCAGCGAATCAGAGTGGCGATCGGAGTAACATAACCGAAACCATTTCCCAATGCGCAAATTACACCGAACCCAAGGTAAAGCAAAGCTAAGCTTCCGGTCTGATCAGCGTAACCGGCGACCAGTGTGCCAATACCAAAAAGGATACCGCCAATCGTAGCCACGAAACGGGGACCTTTTTTATCCACCAAGGTGCCGCCGAAAGCAGCTGCCAGTCCGAGAATACCCATGAGGATCATGAAAGTGTATTGGACTGATTTTCCATCCCATCCGTGCATTTTCATTAACGGGTTCTTAAAAACCGACCATGCGTAAACAGTGCCGAGACACAACTGAATGATAACAGCCGCACCGGCAATCAACCATCTCTTGCTTTCTAAATTTTCATTTGCCATAAATTCCTTCCCTCTCTTCGTTTTAATATTAATATAACTTCAGTTATAAATTAAGCTGCTTCAAGTATGAGGCGCAAACCTTATATTACAGTAATCTTTTTTTCCATCTTTTTTCTTGGCATTTAAAGGATTCCCCCCCCGATGCTTTTGTTAAAAAACTTGTAAACAGCATTTAATTCAAACGAGTGACTTATAAACGTAATTTGTTATTTTGTCAAACATAAAGGCTTGTTTTCTTAAGATAATTCAAGAGACTGCGAGTCATAAATAACTTCAATAACTTATGTCGTCAATTGTTTAAAAATAAGTATTCGATTCAATTGTTTTATCTGAAAAAAGAAAGAATTATACCGAAGTAATGAAAAAATGATTTTTCAGCCCCGGTCCGCCCGATTTTTAATGCCTGATTCCATTATAGTTTTCTATTGGCCGGTTGCCCACGGAATACAGCATTGTCCTGCCGATGGTTTGGAAATCTCTTTCCAAATGGCTGATGATTTCCGAAGCCTCGCCGACATCTTTTCTGCCCGGATAAATATCGTAGCGGGATTTGTAAATTTCCGGCGTGAAGTCCGGCATAACAACGTTGGCGCCGGCCTGCAGCGCCTGAAGGCGTCCCTGCGGATGAAGTGTGGCGAGAGCGGTCGTTGCCGGAATATTGGTGTTGCGTGTCAGTAATCGCGCGACGGCTAAAACACGCAGGGTGATTTCCAGATCATCATTTTCAAGGCCGGCAAGCGGTGTTCCGGGATGAGCGATAAAGGGGCCGATTCCCAGCATGTCGGCATCCAATAGTTTCATGACCAGCAGATCGTCGGCTAATATTTCCGGTGTCTGACCCGGCAATCCCACCATGTTTCCGGTGCCGGTTTCAAAGCCCAGATGTTTAAGTGAGCGCAGGCATTGCAGACGGTTTTCCCAATCGGAGCCGGGACGCAGATATTTGTAAAGTTCCCTTGAGGCCGTTTCATGTTTGAGCAGATAACGGTTGGCGCCCGCCTGCTGAAACGCTTTATAATCGTTTAAAGCGCGTTCGCCGATGGATAAGGTGATGATCAAATCCGTTTCTTTTCTGATTCGTTCGATCAGGCGGCAGACGATATCCTGCGAATAAAAAGAATCTTCTCCCGATTGCAGCACCACTGTGGGAACGCCTGTTTGCTTAATTTTTTTTGCCGTAGCGATAATTTCATCTTCAGACATCCGGTAGCGGCTCAGGCTGGAATTACTTTTGCGCAAGCCGCAATAAAGACAGTTACGTTCGCAGTAGTTGGAGAATTCGATGATGCCGCGCAGATAAATTTCATCTCCAACCTGCTCATGTCTCACCCGGTCGGCCGCCGCGAAAAGATACGGTGAAAAATCAGCGGGAATTTTCAGAAGTTTAATGATGTCTTCCCGGTGTAAATCTTTGCCGCCCTTGGCCTTGTCGATCAGGTTTTGAATATTGGCGCTGTATTTAGATATAGGCATCTCTTCTCCCGTCTTCAATTTCCCGGAGTTTATCCATGACAAATTTTTTACGCCTGGTTTTGAATGTTTCGTCAATCATCTTCCTGATCAGTTTGTCACCGGCTGCGCGGGTTGCGGGGCTGGCGTAATCAAGCAGATATTCCTTAAAAGAGAAGACGGCATTGGTCTGGCAGAATTTCTGAATCAGTCCCGGCTTGGCCAGATCCATAAAATCCTTGCCCGTTCGTCCCAGACGATAACAGGCCGTGCAGAAACTGGGAATATGGCCGCGTTCGGTAATATCGAGAATGACTTCGTCGAGTGTGCGCGTATCGCCCAGATTAAATTGCGCGGCGCGGAAGGCGTCGCTGTTGTCTTCCTGATAACCGCCGGGATTGGTGCGCGAACCGGCGCTGATCTGGGAAATGCCCAGAGCGAAAACTTCATCACGCATTTCCGGAGTTTCTCTGGTGGAAAGAATCATCCCCGTGTAGGGAACAGCCATGCGAATGATTGCCACAAGCTTTTTGAAGTCATGATCGCTGACCGGATGCGGCGGGGTAATGGCCGCCGGCGCGTTGAAGGCCGGTTCCAGACGGGGGATGGAAATCGTATGGGGGCCTACGCCGCAATCCTGCTCCAGTTGCAGAGCATGCAAAAGCAGTCCCATGACTTCATATTTGTAATCATAGAGTCCGAAGAGCGCGCCGATGCCCACATCATTAACGCCGCCTTCCTGCGCGCGGTGCATGGCGGTAAGCCTGTTGGCAAAATCTTTCTTGGGTCCGCTGGGATGCATGGTTTTGTATGTTTCGTGATGATAAGTTTCCTGAAACAGGACAACCGTGCCGATGCCCGTTTTCTTCAATTCTTTATATTCGGCAACTTCCAGCGGAGCGATTTCCACATTGATCCGCCGGATCTCGCCGCCTTTTTCGGTTTTGACGGAATAAGCCGTTTCAATGGCTTCCATAAAATATTCCAGAGAAGAGCGGGTAGGGTGCTCGCCGCAAAGCATGAGCAGCCGCTTATGGCCTTCGCGCTCCAGCACCTGCACTTCCCTGGCAATTTGTTCCATCGTTAAAGCGACGCGGTTGAGTTCCTTATTGTCGCGCCGGAACCCGCAATACAGGCAGTTGTTGGCGCAAAGATTGGCGATATAAAGCGGGGCAAACAATACAAGCCGGTTGCCGTAAATATCTTCCTTTATCTTATGCGCGGTCTGCAAGATCATGCCGATGAGTTCGTCATCTTCTGTTTGGAGCAATACAGCGACTTCTTCAGGAGAGAGACCCTTGAGTTCCAATGCTTTGGTGATAATTTCCCGGACCCTTTGCGGCGCGGGATTCTTTGCCTGTTCCAGTATGTTTTCGATCCTGGTGTCATCAATAAAATCTTTAATCATTTGAATAATCCAATAATCCTTTATGCTTTTGTTAGAGCTGATTTGACCTGAACGCCTTCTAGCAATCCGAGTTTCCCCGTCAGAGCTCCGATGACATCCGTGGATGCATGTACAATCAGAGCAATGATATGAAGACCTTCAGGCGCATAGGGAATGCCCATGCGGCCGATGATGGCATCGCCGAATTCGCTCAAAATTCTGTTTACATTTTCCGACTGACGGGCCCTGTTTGTAATAATAATCGTAATCGTTCCAATTCGCTTATCCATTTGCATTTCCTTATAAACCTTTCCGCCCCTTGTGGGAGGAGATTGGGGGAGAGGGGGGATAGAAAGTGCGCAAAAACAAAAAAGGTTTGATCCCGGAAGAATCAAACCTTTCGTATTAAAAGACTTCAGACTTCCCTCAAGATCAGAAAATTCCTCCCTCTCAGGCAACAACTTTAACGGAGAGTCTTATATCTTCATTTACACGGTTTTGTCAATACACAAATCATCCGGTTCCATGACAAAATATATTTTTAGTTTATGGTCTGTTCATGATATAAAGTATTATTACGAAAGGATTATGCGATGAAAATATTATATTACGACTGTTTCTCCGGGATCAGTGGCGATATGAATCTGGGAGCGCTCATTGATCTGGGTGTAGACCAAAATTATCTGAAGCGGGAACTCAAGAAGCTTCACTTAAAATCTTACGAAATCAAGATATGCAAGGATAAGCGGCAGGGCATCACAGGCACACGGGTAGATATAATCGTAAACACCAAAGCGGCCTCCGCGCATCATGACGATGCCCATCATACGGGTAATTTCCGGAACATCGCCGCCATGATTAAAAAAAGCGATCTGACAGCCGCCGTGAAGAACATCAGCCTGGATATTTTTCAACGAGTTGCCCGTGCGGAAGCAAAAATTCATTCCCAGGCAATCGATGATGTTCATTTTCATGAAGTTGGCGCAATCGATTCCATTGTCGATATTGTAGGTTCCGCGATCTGTCTTGATGACTTGAAGGTGGATAAAGTGCTGGCATCTCCCGTGCAGGTCGGAGGCGGTTTTGTCAAATGCCGCCACGGTGCGCTGCCTGTCCCGGCGCCGGCAACGGTGGAAATTCTCCGGGGGATTCCGGTTAAAGCCGGTCTTGTTCCTTTTGAAACGACAACGCCGACAGGCGCGGCTATCCTGGCGGCTACGGTCTCGGCTTTTACAGAAACCATAGGCTTTACACCCCAAAAAATCGGCTATGGAATTGGAAAGCGGGATACGGAAATTCCCAATGTCCTGAGGGTCTATCTTGGCGGAATGCCCGATGAAAAAATTTCAAAATCCGATCTGGAAGAAGGGGAAGCCGTCATGGTCGAATGCAATGTTGATGACATGAATCCCGAGTTTTATGATTTCATGATGGATCAACTTTTTGCCAAGGGAGCTCATGACGCATTTTTAACACCCATTGTTATGAAGAAATCGCGTCCCGCGGTAACGATTTCCGTTCTTTGCGGCGAGGCCCGGCAAAAAGAGATTGAAGAAGTCCTGTTACTGCACTCCACGAGCTTTGGCCTCCGCTCCTACAAGGTTTCCAAAACCATGTTGAAGCGCGAAATGGTAAAGGTAAAAACGCCGTATGGCGAAGTTTCGGTGAAAAAAGGATATCTTAACGGCCGCATGATCAAATCCAAACCTGAATATGAAGATTGTAAACGCCTGGCCAAAGAAAAAGGTCTGAGCCTTCAGGATATTTATGCCGGTATAGCATCGAAAGGAAGGTTGAAGAAGTGAACAAGGACGCGTTGAGGATTTTATTGGAAGATATCCATGCGGGAAAAATAGATGTGGAAGACGGCATCTCCCGTCTGCAAAATTTATCCTATACCGATCTGGGTTGCGCCAAGCTTGACAACCACCGGGAATTACGCGTCGGTTATCCGGAGGTTATTTTCTGTCAGGGAAAGACAATAGCGCAAGTGAGAACGATTATTGCCGCTATGATGAAAGGCGACGCGAATATTCTGGCCACACGCGCGGGTGAGGAGTATTTTACCGCGGTTAAAGAAATTTGTTCCGGCGCCGTATACAATCCTCTGGCCCGGACAATTGCGATTACAAAAAAAATAATGTCTCCTCCCGAAAGTTATATCGCTATTGTCACGGCCGGAACGTCTGATCTTCCTGTTGCCGAGGAAGCGGCCGTTACCGCCGAAATTTTCGGCAACCGCGTGGAGAGGATTGTCGATGTCGGTGTGGCCGGCGTTCACCGCCTGTTTGACAAACTGGCTTTAATCCGGGGCGCGCGGGTGATCGTTGTGGTGGCCGGCATGGAAGGCGCCCTGCCCAGTGTTGTCGCAGGGCTGGTCGACAAACCCGTAATCGCCGTTCCTACTTCCGTAGGCTACGGAGCAAGTTTTCATGGTCTGGCCGCACTGCTGGCGATGCTCAACAGCTGCGCGGGAGGCGTATCCGTTGTCAACATTGATAATGGTTTCGGCGCCGGTTATATGGCGAGTATGATCAATAAGCCCGGTTAAGTTGGTGCTGTTGACCGGGAGCGCATTCCCGTAGGGAGGCGCAATCATAACGAGAAACCTTCCTTGCCGGAAAAAGCCGAAGGCTTTACAATGCGCTCATCTGCTGCGTTGCGCTGCAAACCGCACCGCTCAACGTATGTAAATATACGCCTCGCGGTTCGGTTCCTTGCGCGCCTTGCCGCTGAACATTTTTGAACAGCCCCGAAACACGAGAGAACCCATGTTATCAAATCTATTTGTTTTCGAAGAAGACTTCAGATTGAAGGAGGGTTGTTTGTATCAATCACCTCATTCATGCTGCCGGTTCTATAACCCTGAAGATCAAGAGCCGTATAAGCAAAACCGATATCTTTGAATTTTGCGTGAATCTTTTCCATCAATTCAACATCAAAAAACCGTTTCCGTTCTGTGGCGGACACTTCGATTCGGGCGATATCACCGTGATGGCGAACTCTCACCTGGCGAAAACCCAAATCCAGCAAATACTGCTCGGCTCTATCCACCATCGCCAGCTTTTCGGGGGTAATTTGCTGGCCGTAGGGAAATCGGGAGGATAAACAGGCAAAGGCCGGCTTATCCCAGGTCGGCAGTCCCATCTGTTTGGATAACTCTCTGATGTCGTCTTTGCTCAGCTGCGCCTCTTTCAGGGGGCTGACGATATTTAATTCTTTGATTGCCTGCATCCCCGGCCGGTAGTCGCCAAGATCATCGATGTTCGAACCCTCCGCAACATACTGAATGCCGTTTTGACCGGCAACTTCCCTGATCCTGGAAAACAGTTCTTTTTTACACAAATAACATCTGTTCGTGGGATTACCGGCAAATCCTTCGATGTCCAGTTCTTCCGAATGAATAATAATGTGTCTGATTCCGACATTCAGGGCAAAGGCTTCGGCTTCTTTAAGTTCTCTTTCCGGATAAGTCGCGGAAGTTGCCGTTACGGCAATAACGCGGTCGTGCAGAACATCATGAGCAACCTTTAAAAGAAAGGTGCTGTCCACGCCGCCGGAATAAGCCACGGCAAGACTGTTCATCTGTTCAAGGAGACGTTTTAAATTTTCCAGTTTTTCCTGTATTTCCATATAGTTTAATTATACCATTTTTAAAGTTTGAATGTTTTTTATATCATTAAAATTTTCTTGACGTCAGTGTAATACTTTCTCTATATATTGATGATACAAATATGAAAAGGAGAATATTTTATGTCCAAGCTGGTTCGTTTCGGTGTTTCGCTGGAAGAAGATTTGCTGATTAAATTCGACCGCCTGATTAAGAAAAAGAAATACACCAACCGCTCTGAAGCTCTCCGCGATATGATTCGTGAAGAGCTGGTCAAGAAGGAATGGACGGAAAATCAGGAAGTGACCGGCGCCATAACACTGGTTTACGATCACCATACCAGGGAACTCGTTACCAAGGTGCTTGATGTCCAGCATGATTATCATGATTGCATCCTGTCGACTCAGCATATTCACCTGGATCATCATAATTGTTTCGAAATTATTGTGACCCGGGGAAGATCAAAACAAATTGAAGAGCTTTTTCAAAAATTAAAGTCCATCAAGAGCGTGAAACACGCGGGATTTATGATGGCGACGAAGGGGAAAGATTTGCTCTAATGACGAAGTGCCTTCTTGAATTTTCCCAATCGCGCAGTCATCAATAAATGAATCAGTTTCTTTGAAGTGAGAGGGGAAGCTCCAGATGATTTTCTTCCAATATTTGCTTGTTGGTGAGTATTTCCATAACAGGGCCGTCGGCGACAACAGTTCCTTCCCTGATCACGATGCAGCGCTGACAGACATCCATAATCAGATCGAGATCATGCGAGGCGATTATTTTTGAATGTTCGAATGTTTTGAGTAGATTGATAAGCAATCGTCTTGATCTTGGATCAAGATTAGCCGCCGGTTCGTCCATAGCCAGAATATCCGGCTCTACAGCCATGACTGCCGCTATGGCCACCGAGCTTTTCTGGCCGCAGGAAAGATGATGCGGCGGTTTATTTTGCAGTTCCAGACTGCTGACCAGATTCAGAGCGTACTCCACTCTTTCGCGGACGGATTTTTCATCCATGCCCAGATTGAGCGGGCCGAAGGCGACATCTTCATAAACCGTCGGCATGAAGAGCTGATCATCCGGGTTTTGAAAAACAACGCCGACTTTTCTGCGGATTTCCTGCCGGGTTTGCCGCGTGAGATAAAGATCGCCGATATTGACTGTTCCCGAAGTTGGCATCAGGTAGCCGTTCATGTGCAGCAAAAGAGTGGACTTGCCGGCACCGTTCGCGCCGATGATGCCGACCGATTCGCCGTGTGTGATACGGAAAGAGATATCCCGCAAAGCGTCGGTGCCGTCCGGATAGCGGAATGAAACATTTTTAAACTCCACAATATGATGGCTCATGAAAACACTCCTTGAACGAATCTGCCTAATATTTCCGTTGCCGGATAGAACCGGAATATGAATAGAAATACGATAAAGAATACCGCGAAACCAAGATCGCCCCTAGAGAAATGGAAACGTTTGAGCGTCGGCATATCTCCCTGAAATCCCCGGGACAACATGGCGAAGTAAATACGTTCCGCTCTTTCGACGGTCCTGAGGAAAAGAATTCCGATGATGCGGACAAAGACCCGGATGCCGTGACCGCGCTTTTCGTAAGAGCGCATATTCCTTGCCCGGACGATTCGCATGGTTTCTTCCATGAGAACAAAAATATAACGGTAGAGAAAAAGAAGCTGTGAAACAAAAAGGGAAGGGAGTCCCAGTTGCCTTAGTGCGTGGCAGACGTTCGGAAAAGAAGTTGTGGCGATAAGCAGCAGCGCCGTGCTGACGGTGAGCGTGAACTTAATCAGGATCGAAAAAAAAGAGAACCAACCCGCCGAAATCATAAATCCATGAAAAATAGAGACCTGCCCTGAATCCAGAAGAGGATTAAAAATACCGATAAAGACAGCGAAAGGCGAGACAAAAACCACTTTTTTGAAAATAAACATAAACGGAATTTCGCCCAGAGTCATTAACAGCACCGGATAGAGAAAAAACGGCAGCAGGGCGACAATTTCATACTTGGGAAAGGAGATAACTGTAAAGAGAAAGAGGAGTGTAATGATCACTTTGGCCCGCGGATCCAGCCGATGAACAATGGTGTTCTTGTAGGATAACTGGTCGAGAAATCCAATGTTGTAATATTTTTCATCAAATGTCATGGTTCAATCCAGTGTGTTTCAACAAGCATAGCTGTCAAATATCATACGCCCGGGCAATAACTCAAATTCTTTTTAGCGTCATCGCTTTTTGAAAAACCGTATTCCGAAACCGATCAACAAAATAAACATCAGAACAATTGATCCCCCGAGAATACCGGCAAAAGAAGTGCCGGTTTCAATACCCGGCCAGGCGGGAGTTTCATTTCCTTTTGGTTCTTCCTTGTCTGCCGGTTTGAAATTATAGTCAGGAAGAAAGGCCGTTTTTTCCTGAATACCTTTCAGAAAGGGAGCAATTCCCTGCGTTGCTTCCTTCAGCTCTCCCTTTCCGGTAACTTTCTCAATAGACCATTCAAGACCATCGGGATGGGTGGAGGCAAACCAGGAGAGAGCGCCACCCGTGACAACGGCCAGGATGACAAAGGCGATCAGAATATTTTTGATGGAAATGCCTGCATCGAGAGGACGGGAAAATGAATTGGCTTCAAGAATTTCCGGCTGAGCTTTTCTGACATAGTTGATCATTCCGGCTGTAACGATTCCTTCCACAAGACCGATAGCCAGATGAATCGGTTGCATGAGCAAAACAAATGTATTGAAGGGCAGTTCGCTTTTACCGGATAAAAGAGTTTCCATAACAACCGAGAAGGCGCCAAGTTGCAGCGCGATGATCACGCTTATCATGGCGGCTGCGGATATCCGCCGGGTGCTTTTGCCGTCTCCGGCGATGGGTTTATATATCAGCGGGTAGACAAGGAAACAGGGATAGATCCCCAGATTCCAGATATTACAGCCGAGGGCGAGCAGTCCTCCATCGGCAAAGAAAAGGGCTTGCACCGTCAGGATCGAAGCCATGGCAAGAAAAGCCGCGTATGGACCAAGAATAACGGCCAGTATCATGCCGCCGCCGATGTGTCCGCTCGAACCCGTGCCGGGGATGGTGAAGTTGATCATCTGAGCCGCAAAAATAAAAGCGCCCATGACACCCATCAACGGGATGGTTTTGTTGTCGATATTCTCTTTGAGTTTTTTGGATGAATATCCGATGGCCGCCACGGAACCGGCCCACATTGTCGCTCCCACCGCAGGCGAGAGTAAAGCGTCTGCCATATGCATGATATCCATCTCCTTTAAAATCTGAAAGTCATTCCGGCCAGGGCGGAAATATCCGTCTCTGATTTACTTAAACCGAACTTAACGCCGCAATCAACATCAATATTTTCCTTTATGGAATAAATGACACCGCCGACGAGAAAAGCGGGATCGTTATTTGCATCTTCATCGGGATTCTTTTCGATTCCTGCATTGGCGGCCAGCTTTAAATTCTTAATGACTTCCCATGTGGCGGCAAATGAGGCATGCCAAAGATCCCTGCGTTCGTCAACATTATTTTCATTTCTAATGTAGCCGAAATTACCGTGAAACGCCCATTCCCCCAGTTCCTGAGAGGCGATTAGAAAAATATGGCCTCCCACCAGCCCCGCGCCCAGGCCTTTTTCTTCATTGCCGGTGGGAAAACTGATTCCCGGCTTGATGGCAAGACTGAAGCCGTTTTTTTCCAGCAAACGCAATTTCGTCTCCAGCGTGACGTCGCCGAATCCTTTTTCGTCATATACGGTTTCTTCATTGACCTCCGCTTTCCCCCAGATATAGGGCAGGCTCAAAACCAGGTCGACGTTTTCCGCGACGCCGTAGGAAAGCGTTGCTGAAGCCTGTCCCCCCGTGCTTTTAACGGTTAAATCTTCATCGTCTTCGTCCCAGTCATACTGACCGTTTAATTCCAGCTGAAATTTCCCCTTGCCCTGTGTGCCCGTGTCATCGGTAATCAACGGATGTGCCGCCCAGGAAGGGCAGGCGATGAGCAACCCTACCATACCTGCCAAAAGTTTTATAAATCCATTCCGCATCCGCGTCCTTCTCATCTTGAATCTCGATTACAGTGTCACTTTTGTTGAATTGGTAGCATGATTGTGCTACAAGTTAAAAATTCGTAGCACACATTTTTAATATCCGTCAAGTTATTTTTTTATTTTGAGAAAAAGGGAGAGCCGGAGAATATATTATTGTATAATGCGCAGAGGCGGCACAGGAAGGTAAATATTTTAATCATGATGACTGCCGGAATTGTATTTTATTCATAACGTCATCAGGACAATCGGCGTTGAATGGAGAAATAAATATATTGTTTGACAAAAATATCCGGCGGTTACCGGTCTGATTTATTGCATGGAGTAAAATTCTGTTGCCGGCCGAAGGTCAGTGATTGTAGCCGTCATTCTGTTATCCGATAGCCCTTTTCATTGAAGAGCCTTAAACATATATTGACTACATCCGGATCATAAAGAGTACCCTTGTTCCTTACGATTTCCTCCAATGCCTTATTCGGTCCCAAAGCGGGTCGATAAGGACGGTGTGATACCATGGCTTCCACCACATCGGCGACTGACAGAATCCGGGATTCCAATAGAAGATTGTCACCGGTGATGCCATTGGGATAGCCTGATCCATCCATCCGTTCATGATGCTCAATAACCATCCTTGCGATGGGCCAGGGGAATTCGATATCCTTCAAGATGTCATAGCCTGACTGAGAATGGTATTTTATTAAATTGAATTCGATATTCGTAAGTTTACTCGACTTGCTCAGAATCTCCGCCGGAATAGATAGCTTTCCTATATCGTGTATTATGGCTGCCACACGGAGACCTTCGACCCGATCATTCGAGAGACCCATCTCTGTGGCAATGGCACGGGCAAGATCAGACACACGGCGCTGATGCCCGGCAGTATAGGGGTCTCTCGTTTCCACCATGGAGGCAATCGCCCGGATGGTTCCGCCAAGGGCATTTCTCAACCGATCAATACTCTCTTTCCTGTCCGTGGTGTCCTCAATAATCCCCTCATGATATAGAATTTCCCCTTTTTTATCACGAACCACTCGCGTAGCCCGGGAAACCCAGATAATACGGCCATCTTTTCTGTAGAACCGGACTTCATATTTCCTGACAAAGCCTTGCTGTTCTATCGTTTCGATGAACTTTGTGCGTTCCTCGGGATCGACATATACCTGGCTGGCGATATCAGTTATACTGGTGATAAGCTCTTCAGGGGAATCGTATCCCAGTATTCGTGCCATGGAATGATTCGCCATGATGAATCTTCCTTCAGGCGTTGACTGGTAAATGCCTTCCTGGGCGTTCTCAAAGATGTTTCGGTATTTTTCTTCAGCCAGCTTACGTTCGGTGATGTCGCGGACATTCATGACAAAACCTGCGATATCCGGATTATCCAGGAGATTTTTCCCTATCCCATCCAGATAAATTTCCGAGCCGTTTTTATGCAGTACGCGGAATCCATTGGGGATGATCATAGTATCTTTTGCCAGGATAGCTTTGCTGAAATCGTCGACAGCACGTTTGATTTCATCCGGATGAATGAATGAGTATGCACTTTCCCCGATCATTTCCTCCGGTTTGTATCCGAGGAAACGTTCCACGGAACGGCTGCAATATTTTATATTTCCGTTCTCATCTGTAATAATAATGATATCCGAAGAGTTTTCGGTAAGCTCCTTAAAGTATTTTTCGCTTTTCCGCAACTCGTCTTCCACCCGTTTACGTTCAGTGATATCAGCGAAAATGCAGGCGAACAGGTTAGATGAGGATCGAAAGGCCGTTACCTGAAAGTATTTATCCAGAGTCCCCGAATAATCTTCAAAGAAAGCCGGCTCTCCGGTAATGACCACACGTCCATAGGTTTCGATCCAGCGCTGTTCGGTGCCTGGTAAAACTTCAAGGACTGTCCTGCCGATGATCCGTTCGGCTTTCAAACCGGTCATGCGCTCAAAGGCCGGATTCACTGTAAGGAAACGGTAGTCCACCGGTTGTCCCTGCGTGTCGCGAATGATCTCATGTAACGAGAATCCGTCCAGCATTTCCCTAAAGAGTGTCTGGTAATCCTGCTCCGCCTTGCGCTTTTCTGTTATGTCGTTTACAATTCCCAGGAATCCTGTTGCCTTGCCTGATGAATTTTTCAGTAACGATATGGATTCTTCAATGTATCTTTCAGAGCCGTCTTTTCTTGTAACCTGCCAACCAAATGCTTTGAAGGGTTTCCCTGTTTTATAAACTTTGTTATATACCTGAAAAACTCTATTTACGTTTTCTTTATCCGTATAGCACCGATAATTCATTCCCATCAATTCTCTTCTGGAATATCCGAGAACACGGCATACTGAATCGTTAAAAACAGTAAAGTTACCGGCAAGGTCTAATTCAAAATATCCATCGTGAATATTTTTAATGATGTTTTGATATTTTTTCACGTTTTCGCTGTTTTGCTTTTTCGCTGTACGTTTTTTCAAAGCAGCGGAAATTTTTAATCCGGATTTCGTTTGAGGCTTTTTTTCGTCTTTCATTTTCTTTGATGATAAATGTTTTTTGGGGGATGTCGTTTTTTTCTTTACCACTTTAACCTGTTTCTTGCTTACGGAGGTGGTTTTGTTTTTCATAGAGATATTTTCCCTTGTGATCGGTTGCGGATGACAATATTATTTATTACATATCCCGTTATCGGAACAAATTCCTCCTCTTTCGTCCTTCTTTACCTTATACATGAGTTGATCTACACGGTGAACAAACGCCTTGATCTCTTCCTTCGGTTTGTATTGCGAGATCCCGATACTGACCGTCATATAAACTTTTTGACCCGCCACGGGTGAAAAAGTCTCTTTCTTTAATTCCGCCTGAATTCTTTTTGCCGTGGCAATTCCCTCATCGCTTGAGGTCATCGGCAGCATAATCGTAAATTCCTCGCCGCCGTAACGATAGGCGGAATCATTTTCGCGCAGGCATCGTTTGATGACCTGGCCGAGTCGCGACAGTGCATTGTCTCCCTCAACATGACCGTATGAATCATTGAACTCCTTGAATTTGTCAATATCCATCAGCAAAAGGGTCAAAGGCTGATCGTAGCGGTTGGATCGCTCTATTTCTTTTTTAAGCTGGGTGTAAAAATACCTGGAATTATAAAGCTGGGTGAGGTCGTCCAAAATGCTCAGTTCCCGGTATTTCTGCTTGCTTGCCCGCAAAGCATTTTCCGCCTTCTTGCGTTCAGTGATATCGCGAAGATTAACAATCAGCGCTTCAACAGCATTTCCCTTTTTCAGACCGCTGGCCACAACTTCAAAAATACGCCAGTTTCCATTCCGGTGACGAACGCGTATTTCAGATTGCTGAGCAGAGTAATTTTGATCACTCATTAATTTACGGAATGCATCGGTTACAAGGGGCAAGTCGTCAGGATGAAGATTTTCAAATACATTGCCGCCAATCCTTTCCTCAACTTTGAATTCTAGAATTTTCTCCACGGCCGGGTTTTCATAAAGAATAATTCCTTCCTGATTTACGAGAAGAATAATATCTGAAGATAGCTCGGCAAGAGCCCGGAACCGCTCTTCCTCTCTCCGTATCTTTTCCTCCATCCTTTTGTTTGTTGTAATATCACGGACATTCATGACAAAGCCGGCGATATCCTGATTGCTCAGGAGATTTCTTCCTATGCCATCCAGATAAACTTCCGATCCGTCCTTATGGATTATGCGAAATCCGTTGTGGATGAGTACGTTGTCGTTTGTCAGTACGGCCTTGCTGAAATCATCGACAGCACGTTGGCGTTCCTCCGGATGAATGAATGTGAAAACACTCTGGCCGGTTATTTCCGCAGGTTTATATCCGGTAAAACGTTCAATAGAACGGCTGCAGTATTTTATATTTCCGTTTTGATCCGTAATGACAAGGATATCTGAAGAGTTCTCTGTAATTTCCCTGAACAGTCGTTCGCTCTTCAGCAGAGCCTCCTCCGCCTGCTTTTGCATATCTCTAACTTTTACGTCTTCAATTGCTCTGGCTATGGCCGGGCATAAACGGGAAAATTTACCCTTCATGATATAATCCTGAGCGCCTAAATGCAGACACTCCACGGCTGTTTCTTCGCCGATAGCTCCGGATATAATGATGATAGGGATATTGATATTTGTTTTCTTGAACAGGGCAATGGCCGAGGGAGCACTGAAATTCGGCATCTTATAATCGCAAAGGATAATGTCCCATTGCTTCTCTTTGAGGACTTTTTCCATTGCGGCGGCGGTATCTATCCGTTCATATACCGGATTGTATCCGCCTTTCTTAAGCTCGCGGATAAGAAGCAATACATCATCTTCCGAATCATCGACAATTAATGCACGAAGTGATTTATCATTCATAGGGTTGCCCCTGCATGTTGGAATGATGAGATGATTTGAACGTTAACCAGTTACTGTCATGACGAATTGATGGTTCTTAATGATCCTCGCATGAATCCATCAATATGATTTGAAAATATTTCTTCTGACTAAATATACAGATAAGTATCTTGAATGTCAAAGGAAATAATGACTGTAAAAATTGATATGCCGCGTCAGAATATCTCCCTATGCGTGAATTTGACAGTCGGGAAAAATTACAATGCACCCATCACTGAGTATTATTAAAAAGACCGGCTTTTGTGGCGGCGGTATCATTCAATAACGCCTATGTTATCGAATTTATGTAACTTAGAAGGCTATAACAAAAAAAACTTGCATTTAAATGAGCATTAAGCCATAATTGGTCCAATGGTAGTACCAATAAGAATTTGGTGGTGCGCGCATGAACCGCAGGCTCGCTGTGGGGTAAGTGAGCGAATATCAAATGATATTGTTCTTAAGAAACGAGGATTCTCCGCGGCTTTCCGCGGAGAACTTCCATTAAGGAGTTGTCATGAAAACTGAATTGATCCCTGTGGAAAAAATGAAAGCTCCAGAGCAGATCGCCGAAATGCTGCTGAAATATATTCTGCAGGGCGGGGTAAGTCCCGGAGAAAAATTGCCGCCGGAGAGAACCCTGGCCACGCAACTCAACGTGACCCGGGCAACTCTGCGTGAAGCTCTGAAGAAACTTGAACAGTTAAAATTGATTGTTATCCATCAGGGCAAAGGCATCATTGTTGAGGATTTTCACAAGGCCTCCATAGATTTAATATTTTCGCTGCTGGTTGTAAACGGTGAAATTGATCTGAAAATTCTGGAAAATATTCTGGAGGCAAGAGAACTTTTCGGGACCGATGTGGCCAAACTCGCTGCAAGGCGCGCCGATGAAAAAGATATTGAGCAAATGAAAATCCTGATGGAAAAATTGGTTAAAACAACTGATCCGGCAACGCTGCAGCAGCTGGATTTTGAATTTTTCCGGCAGCTCGCATTAGCCAGCAAAAATATGGTTTATATTCTTCTGATGAATACCATCAAAATAATCCATGACAAGCACTTAAATTTGTTTCAGCCGTTAGCCACGAATATCAATACATCAATACAACAGGAAATATTAGAGGCGGTAATCAACAGAGATGAGAAAAAAGCGGCCCGCAAAGCTCAGAAATTTTTGCAGGTTGGCATGGAGTTGCTTAAATTTTTAAAGTCCGTTTAGATAAAGATAAATTCAAAGGAGTAAAGAATGCAGACAGCCAGAAATCTTGATAAATACCCGATCGAAAATGCCGAAAAACTAAACGTTTTAAAAATACAACGTACCTGTGTTCATGACGGTCCCGGTATTCGCACGACCATTTTCTTTCAGGGCTGCCGGCTGAGATGTTTATGGTGCCAGAATCCTGAAGCCCTGTCTTTTAAGGCTGGCCTCGTTTCTGACAGCAATTATTCGATTTCCGATATCCTGGAAGTTGTCCTGCGGGATAAAGATTATTATTTAAAAACCGGCGGCGGGGTGACACTCAGCGGCGGCGATCCCCTGTTGCAGGACCCGCATAGCCTGATCCTTTTATTGGAATTATTATTAAAAGAAAATATTCATGTGGCTGCGGAAACGTCTCTTCACGTGCCCTGGGAAAATATAAGCAGGATAGCGCCGTATATTGATTTGTTTTTAGTTGATCTGAAGGTTGTCGGCGATGATGAGCTTCATATGAAATATACGAAACAGGACAGCCTTTTAATCCAGGGCAATATTAAAAAGCTGCTTGATTCAAAAGCCAAAGTAAAATTCCGCATGGTGATGGTTCCCGGTTATAACGACGGGGAAGACCGCATAAAAGCGACGGCTGATTTTTTAAAGTCTGTTCATTACGATTCAATTGAATTGTTGAAGTACCACAACATGTACGAAGATAAAGCCAAGCGTCTGGGGCTGGTGCGGGAGTCCTTGAATATTACGCCGGAACAAAGTCTTGCCTCGATTAAAAACGCCGTTGAATTATTCAAATCGCTTGACATCCATGCCGAATGTTCCGACTTGGACGCATCCCGGAATCAAGCTGCCTTCAGCAAGCGCGTTTACGATATACAAAACGATATCAGGGAAAGTGATTATCATCTCTGTTTTGAAGTCTCTAAATTGAAAACAGATTTCTACAAGAAGAATGGTTTTAATAAACCGACTCATATTCATAGAGCGGAGCGTCTTGATTACGTATTGAATAACAAGCAAGTCATCATCTATCCCGAGGAACTGCTCGTCGGTAATTTCACTTCCAAGAGAGTAGGCGGCCAGGTTTGGGAAGAACACTACGGCGTTCTCTTCATCTCCATTCTCCATCAAATGCATCGCCAGACACCGGTTTCCTTCAAGTGCTCCTGGAAGGACAAGCTTGATTTTTATTTTAAAATATTCCCCTTCTGGTGGAAACACTCTCTTTTAACAAAGGTAAATCCGTCCTTAAAAGATCTGGCGTTAACCATTGCGCGATGCTCGGAAATGAATGCCGGATTCAACAATAACATGGCGGCAATCGCACATTTTACTGTCAACTTCGAACGCATGCTGGAACTTGGCACCACAGGAATCATCAAAGAAATTGAATTAAAGCGAAAAGAAAATCCGGAAAATAATCAGGACTTTTATAACAGCGCTATTATTGCCCTTAAAGCGCTGGAGGCTTTTGCCGAAAGATACGCGGATGCGCTGTCAGACTTAAGTCAAAAAGAAACAGACCCCGCGCGACGCAAAGAACTGGAAGAAATGGCGGAAAATTGCAGACACGTTCCTAAATATCCCGCCCGTACATATCATGAAGCGCTTCAATCCATGATGTTTTTACAAATCGCTCTTTGTATAGAGTCCTTTGAAAACGCGATTTCGTTAGGGCGTGTCGACCAGATATTATATCCATACTATAAAAAGGATAAAGAGGCGGGAATCATCACGTACGAAAAAGCAAAAGAACTGCTGGCTTTATTTGTCCTCAAAATGGACGAAGCGATTCTGGTCAATGACGGCGATACTTATCTGGGGCTCGGCAGACTTTTTGAAACGCAGTCCACGGATCAGGCCTTGACATTCGGCGGCATCGGCAGGGACGGTCAGGATGCCACCAATGACCTGACGTATATGCTGGTGGACATTTGCGAACTCCAGCCGCTTGCCGTAAATATGACGGCAAGAATTCATCAGGACAGTCCGGCTAAATATCTGGACCGGCTCGCCGAGGTCTATATCAACGGCGCGCCCATGCCGGAATTGTTCAATGACGATATTTACGTTAAAACTTTGCAAAGACATTATCCGACCACCGTGCAGGACGCGCGGGATTACGCGATAGTGGGATGCGTTGAGCCCAAAGCTTCAAATGATCATTTCGGCAATACCGACTGCGCCAACATGAATGTTGTTTTGCCTCTTCTGCAGGCGCTCAGAGGTGAAGAAGACGATTTGTGGAATTTCGGCTTTTCCGATCAGATGGAGAAGATGACCACAAAAGTTATCGAATACAACTTCCGCGGCGGCAATAAATTTTCCAGATTTATTTCTTCCGGATATCACAAGGCCCGCGACAGATATAAAAAGAAAAGAACATCCCATCCCAACCCTCCTGCTAATATGGATGAACTGCTGGAGCGTTATCAGAGACGTCTGAATTGCCTGGCGTCATCCATATTAGCTGACCATCAAAAAATTGAAAAAGAAATTTGCAAAAACTTTACAACACCGCTGGCGTCGTCACTCTCCAGAAGTTGTATCGAAAAAGGAAAAGATGTAAACGAAGGCGGCTGCCAGTTCAACAGCAGCGGCATCCAGGCGGTGGGCATCACGGACGCTGCGGATTCCCTGCACGCCATTAATGAAGTCGTCTACAAGGAAAAGCTCTATTCCATTAATGATATCATCAACGCGATCGACAAGGATTTTGAGGGAGATTACTATCAGGAAATCCAGGCGGCGCTGCTCGCGGTTCCCAAATTAGGCCAGGATGAATCCCAGGAAGCCGTTCAATGGGTCAATAAAACATTAGAGATCTATTGCAATGCTCTGAAACAGGTTCCGAACTGTCCGCGAGGCGGCATATATACCGCCGGTTATTACGCCCTGAACGTCAGTGATGTTTACGGAAAGAAAACACCCTCCCTGCCATCCGGCAGACTCAAGGGCGTGCCTCTGGCCAATAGTGTGGCCCCTCATTACGGAATGCAGATGTCGGATTTGTTGTCATCGCTCAATTCCGTAGCCGGTGTTGATTTTGAAAAATACGCTCCCAACGGCACAACCGTTACGTTTAGCATCGATTCCGCGTTATTCCAGGGTCCGGACGGTGTAAAAAATCTTTCCGGCATTTTCAGCACGTATTTCAAGAAAGGCGGGATGCAATTTCAGCCCAACGTCATTAACCGGGAAATATTGCTGGACGCCTACAATCATCCGGAAAAATATCCGTATCTATTGGTACGCGTCGCCGGTTACTGCGCGTACTTTAATCACCTGTCCGATGATTTAAAGAAGGTTATCATCAACAGAACCTGTTATTCTTAATGCGTGGCTTTCCAAAAGGGAATAAGTTCAGCCAGGTCTTTTTTGACGCGGCCACATGATCTTTTGTGCAAAACGATCAAGTCAAAAAGACTCTATTGAACGAAGCCTGTTTCTTCGCCGTTGCAGATTATTCAATTCCTTTCGTCTGCTTCTCCTCGTTTTTCGGTAGATTTTGAGAAAGCATTTGCGACATCCAGGCATTGAACAGGTTGCCGCTCGCGGCGCCTTCACCACCCCCGACCAGAATCTGCGGCACAATCTGAATATGACCTGCCGCTATCTCCTGAATGAGTTTGATGATCGCTACATTCTGCTGACCAATGGCCTCTTTCTGGGCATTGTAAGCAGCGGCAACGCCGTCGCCTTCAATCTTACTTTTGTAAGAATTGCCGTCGGCCACCAGGATGGTGGATTCTTTAGTTCCCTGGGCCTGGAGAATCGCGGAGCGCCTGTTGCCGTCAGCTTCCTTGACCTTAGCCTCCGCCCGATCATTGTTGATGTCAATTGATAATTTGGCGTCAATAACATCTTTCTGTTTATCGGCCCGGGACGATTTTTCCATGACCGCAATACGTTTTTCCTGAGCCAGCGCTTCCTGGTCATACTGGGCCTGCTGCTGATTGGCAATTTCCTTCTTGGTTTGAGTGTCCAGCAAATCCTTCGGTATATCGATATAAGCAATGAGCAGGTTTTGCGCCTCTACGTTGTACTCGGAAAATCTTTCCTTGGCGTGTGCCAGCGCTTCGGTCTGCAAGTCCGTCCGGCTTTGGAAAAAATCAATCGCTTTCTTCTCGCCGGCTTTATTTCTGAAGGAGGAATCAATCAAGGGATGTACAATTTGATCAATCAGATTGGCCACGGACCCGAACCGGGCGATGATGTAGGCCGCGTTGCCCGGTTGAATTCGAATCACCATTCGAACATTCACTTCCAGTTGAAAGCCGTCTTTGGAAGTTACCTTCAGGGGATCAAAACTATAGAGGACTCCCGCGGCCATGGCCTCCGTCGGTTTAATTCCCTTTACCTCTGTCCCGATTCTTCCCTCGGTTGCCCAATCGATTGTAATAGCGGAGGTTGGCACTTGATAGGCTGTGAAAGCAATCGCGTTCAGATTGTATTTCCCGGGCGCTATCGGTTCTCTCCAGATACCGCGGGTATTTTTGTCGGCGATCAGTATTTTCTCGACATCCTCATGGATCGGACCACAGAGCTTTCCTTCGCCGGTCGTTTCGCTGGGTCTTCCGGACGTCCTTTCCAATTCCAACCCCACGTTGGATCTGATAACCGCCACATATCCGGGAAGAACCTCGGCAACCTCTTCAACTTTGATATCAAATAAGCTCGGATTGATATAATATATTCCCGGCTGCAGGGTATTGAGCTGCGGTCCCCGGTATCCTTTGCTGTCAATAAAGAGCTGCCCGTTTTGATAAGATTTGTGATCGGCTTCAGTGCCGTCATCACTTTGAGCTTTCGGGGCGATGATATAGCCTGTCGGTAAAGGAATGCCGTCTTTGGCAACGGCGACACCGATTGTATTCTCAGCTATTTTTACCGCCGGCGCTTTGGTAATATTGAACAGGATGGAATTGATCCGGTAGGTGCCCGGACGAAGAATTCCAACCTGCGGTCCCTTCTTTCCGTGGTTGGCCAGGAACATCTCCGCGTCCTGAAACTGATTACACTCGACTTCATCGGCTAACACCCTGCCTTTGGGCAGCGGTTCGCCATCGATCGATTCGACGACGCCGACACTGGCAATATCTATCGTCACGACCGGAATTTTTGTAAATGACCAAATGATAGGCATCTTCCAGTAGAGTCCCGGCATCAGCGTTCTTGCCTGGATTCCTATTTCACCGTTACGCGCGATGATTTGTCCTTCGGGCATTTTTTTGCCGAACATGTTTTTAGTAAGGATGCCCACCTGGTTGGCCGCGATCAAACAAAAACCGCGAAGAATAAACAACAGAACAATAAAAAAAACAACGATACCTAAAGAAGTCCATCCCATCCATGCCAGCCATTCCATCATGATTGTATTTCTCCTTATTATTTAGTTTGCCCCTGGGGCCAAGAGTGCTTGATTCTGAGGGATTGAAAGCCAACCAACAATTTTTATACGTATCTTGTGTAATAACACGACGCGCAAAATTTGCGGCATAATCCCCGAAATTATTTATGATTTGCAACTTATTGTTCTGTGATGATGAAAATTGAAACGATGTTACTTTATTTAGCTATAATAAATTAATCCGACATGTCAAGAAATACATAGTGATTGAAATAAAAAACTGATTATATCAGAGGAAAAGGTAAATATATTAATTTGTTCAGAAGTTTTAAGCTGTGAGCTTGCCCATCATCTCCGTCACTATTTTCTTGAGTACTTGATCATCGGCCGGAGATTTCCACAAGACTCCGGAACCGTCGCCTTCCCGAGTCGGGATCGGATAACGGCCGGCTACTTTTACGAAAAAGGTAAGACGTTTAAGCAGATCTTTCTGTTCGTCGGTAATGGAGAAGCCAACGGCCTTTGCCAGTTTTGGCAGATCGTGCAGTCCCTTAAAGCCGGGGATGCCGAGATGCTTTCCTCGGGATACGATCTTATGACCTTTTTTTACCCATAAGCCTTTCAGCAGGCATTCCACGGCAAAGCCCTGTAACATCCTCTCGACCGCTCCTCCTCTGCCTTCGTCCGGGAAGAGGTCGCCATTTTTGATGTCACTGACGTTGGTTGCTTCCCGCTGACGCTTCAATGTGCGGGCGACAGCGAGTAGTTCGTCTGCCGATGTCATCCATGAGAGGTGATCGTTGCCGATAACATCGAATTGTTTTGATTTCCAGGATTTGGAAGTCATGTTTATCATTATAGAACGAATCCTAACAATTTTAACAACGGTAGTGCTTCATAACCCGAACATCGCAATTATGCAACTAATAAATTGCGATTTTAAATTTATTTAAAAACCTATCATGCCTTGCTTTAGAATTATATTGTTCCTTAAGAATTGAAGATTATCCGTGGTTTGCCCCGGAGGGCTTCAATCCCCGAAAAAGGTTGGAAAATCTGTAAAAATAAATTATAAAGCTTCAGCAGCGAAACTGCCGAAGGAGGCCTGATATTTTTAATTACGATCTTTATCTGGAAAAAGTAAAAGCCGGCCAAAAGGGAATAAATCCTTTTCTGGATTTCCTGGGAGTAACTTTCGTTGAATTAAAGAAGGGTTACGCCCGGTTCCGGATGCCGGTGCGTCCGGAATATTTACAGGGAGCCAAAACCATGCAGGGCGGACTGATTGTAGCGCTGGCTGATGAGACGATCGCCCATGCAATGATGACCGAATTGAATCCTGAAGAAGGTTTAACGACGATCGAGCTTAAAAGTAATTTTCTGGCGGGGGTCAGCGATGGAGACCTTATCGCCACTGCCACAGTCTTCAAAAAAGGACAGAGCCTGATGATCGGAGATTGTTTAGTTACTGATAATAAAGAAAAAAATGTCTGCCGTGTTTCAGCAACCTTTTTATTATTGAGGAAAAAACAAAAATAATTAACAATGGTCAAGTCTATTTATCCTTATTGACTCCCAGTCGTAAATTTGCTAAGTAATCCTATTATTTCTGACAAATTTGAAATAATTGATACACAGGATGTTTTAAGTGATAGATCTGCATACTCATTCCATTTTCAGTGATGGTGAGCTAATACCTGCGGAATTGGCTCAGCGCGCCTATGCCGCCGGTTATAAAGTTTTAGCCATTACCGATCACGTTGATCATTCCAATATTGATTTTATTATTCCCAGGATTATCAAAGTTTGTTCCAAAATAACTCAAGACGGAAAAATAAAAGTTCTGCCCGGTGTTGAAATCACGCATGTCGCTCCCGCCCAGATAGCCGATATCGCTGAAGAAGCCAGGAAGTTGGGTGCAAAGATAGTCATTGTGCATGGAGAGACCATTGTTGAACCTGTTCCCGCCGGAACCAATCTGGCTGCGCTTAAATCGTCCATAGATATTCTGGCGCATCCCGGACTGCTGACGGAAGAAGAAGCCCGTCTGGCTGCGGAAAAAGGAATTTGTCTGGAGATTACAACGCGTAGAGGCCACAGTTTCAGTAATGGGCATGTCGCGCAGATGGCCAGAAAATTTAAAGCGGATCTTATTTTAAATAATGATGCCCACTCGCCGGCTGATTTTGCAGGCAGTGAAAGGGCGACAAATATTGCCCGTGGGGCAGGGCTAACCGATGACGAAATATCCGTCATGTTTGAGAATTCGCGAAGGATGGTAAAAAAGTTACAGTTATGAAAAGAAAATCCAAATCCCAACCGTTGAAAATTTGTCTGCTAACCTATCGAGGGAATCCGACTTGCGGCGGGCAGGGCGTCTACATTAAACATTTAAGCAAAGCGCTCAGTGATCTTGGTCATGAGGTTGATGTTTTATCGGGGCCGCCGTATCCGCATCTTGATCCCAAGGTGCATCTGCATAAACTTCCCAGTCTTGATCTATATAATGCTGAGCATCCCTTCCGGTTAAAAAAAGTAAGCGCTTTGGTTAATCCTCTCAATATGTATGAATTTATAACGATGTGCGCCGGCAGATTTCCCGAACCCTATACTTTTGGCGCGCGGGCTTACAACTATTTGCAGAAACATAAAATGAAATATGACATTGTTCATGATAATCAATGTCTTGCCTACGGCATCGGCAAAATAGCGCAAAATGTTGTTCCGACGATAGCGACCATTCATCATCCTATAACCGTGGATCGAACGGAAGAATTTAAAGCGGCAACCTCTTCCGGAAAAATAAGAAAAATAAAACGCTGGTATTCTTTTATTAAAATGCAGAAGGAAGTCGCCAGACAGTTGTCGCATATTGTCACCGTGTCGGAATGTTCCAAAATAGATATTGCCGAGGAATTTTCCATCAATTTATCTAAATTCCGCGTCGTGCCTAACGGCGTTAATAATGAAATATTTTATCCTGTCCACAATGAATCGCGGCCGGAGAATGCCATTATCGTAACCAACAGCGCGGACACACCATTAAAAGGTTTACGTTATTTGCTGGAAGCTGTTTCTGAGGTGAGAAAGAAACAGTCCGTGAAATTAACGGTCATCGGCGAACCCAAAAAGAATGGAATCATAAAAAAGCTTGTCGCGGAGCTGGGAATAGGCGACATCGTTCATTTCACCGGACGTATCGATAATGAAGAATTTGCCGGTTATTACTCAAGAGCCACCATAGCTGTCGTCCCATCTTTATATGAAGGGTTTGGCATGCCCGCGTCTGAAGCGATGGCTTGCGGCGTTCCTGTCATCAGCACGAGCGGCGGTGCGTTGCCGGAAGTTGTTGGAGATACGGGAATCATAGTGCCTCCGGCGGATTCGGGTGCTTTGGCCAGAGAAATAATATTTTTGTTTAATAATCCCGAACAGAGAAAAAAGATGGCTCAGGCGGGCATCAAGCGGGTTGCTTCAATTTTCAACTGGCCAAAAGTCGCCAGTGACATGGTGGACGTTTACAGAGAGGCGATTGATGGTTACCGTAGACCTGCATGAGTTGAATTTAAAGCCAAATGACGTTGTTCTCGATGCCGGCTGCGGGCTGGGCAGGCACTTGCGTCAGCTGGCCAGAGTGCCTGGATTGAAAATTTTCGGCATCGATAAAAGCGCCGCGGCGCTTAGCGAATCGTATAAATCTTTGGAAACAATGCCCGACTCGCAATCGAAAGATTATCTGCTTTCCAGTGCCGATATCACCCGGCTGCCTTTTGCTGATGCCGCCTTTGATTGCATAATTTGTTCGGAAGTTTTTGAGCATATTCCCCGGCATGAGCAAGCGCTCAAGGAACTGGACCGGATATTGAAACCTCAGGGAACTCTTGTGGTCAGCGTGCCCCGTTTTTTTGCGGAGAGAATTTGCTGGTTTATTTCACGGGAGTATTATAATGAAGAGGGCGGTCATATACGCATTTACAAAAAGAAACAACTCCGGGAAATGTTAACAGGGCAGGGGTTTAAGTGCTGGAAGATTAATTACAAGCACGCGCTTCATTCGCCTTACTGGTGGCTTAAGTGTCTGGTTGGGCTGAAAAATGAAGAAAACCTTCTGGTTCAGTATTACAAAAAGTTTCTGGAATGGGATATTATGAAAAAACCGCGCTTCGTGCGGATGCTGGAAGAATTTTTAAATCCGATAATGGGCAAAAGCATTGTCTATTATCTTAAAAAAGGATAATTTTAATGGAACTGAAACTTTCCATAAGCGAAAAGTTAAATCCGATTTCCATGGAAAAAATTGCGGCTTTCATTGCTTCAATTCAAAAAGAAAACGGCGAAATTCCCTGGTCGGCGGGTGGGAAGACCGATCCGTGGGATCATGTTGAAAGCGCCATGGGCCTAAGTGTCGGCGGCTTTTATGCCGAAGCGAGAAACGCTTATGAATGGCTGGCAAATTCTCAGCTGGAAGACGGAAGCTGGTGGTCGGAAATTCAGGATGGAAAGATTATTAATTCCTGCAAAGAATCTAACTTTTCTTCCTATGTCGCGGTGGGCGCGTTCCATTATTATCTGATTACCGGTGATATGAAATTTTTAAAAACGATGTGGCCTACAATTTCTTCGGGCATTCAATACGCAATCGACTTGCAGGCGCCCGAAGGGGGGATTTACTGGGCAAGAAATAAAAACGGCGCAATCGATAAAATGACTTTGCTGACAGGTTCCAGTTCTGTCTACATGAGCATTAAATGCGCTTTGGCGATCGCCGGGCTGCTGGGCAAGAAACGGCCGAGCTGGCGGAAGGCCATGGATGCCCTCGGTGTGGCCATAAGAACCAGACCGGATCTTTTTAATATGATTAAATCGCGATATTCGATGGATTGGTATTATCCTGTTTTGTGCGGGGCCATAACCGGTGAAGATGCTAGAAAGCGGATAACCCATTTATGGGAAAAATTTGTCGTACCCGATTGGGGAGTGCGCTGCGTCAGCGACCGGCCGTGGGTGACCATGGCGGAGACGGCGGAATTTATTTTAAGCTTAACGGCCATTGAAGATATTCCCCGGGCTAAAGCGATATTCAGCTGGTTAAACGATAAAAGATTTTCCGACGGCTCTTTCTGGATGGGCGTAACATTTCCCGACGGCGTTATCTGGCCGGAAGAAAAAACAGGATGGACGGCGGCGGCGGTCATGCTGGCCTGCGACGCTTTGAATGAAATAACTCCGGCGGGGAAACTCTTTAATCATAAGTTTTGGGCTTCATTAAACAAGTGAAGATCCCTCCGATGTGGCGGTGTTTTCGGGTTGCGCTCACGATCAATATCTGCAGCAAAAGTTGACTCGGCTTTAAAAAAATCCACTTTATAAAAAGGCAAGGCATTGAGAAAGGATTATCGTCCATATTACGTTAAGCGCTTTTATAATAAATTCCAGAGGTGGTATGCGCGATATTTTCTGGCGCCTCAATTCGAATATTTCGGACGGGGACTGGTTTTTATGAAGCCCTGGCACGTGGAAATATTCGGCGGGCCGGTTTTTTTAGGAGATTGCTCAACCGTTATCGGCACCCCTGATAGAAAAGTAAGGTTTACCGTCTGGCCTGTCTGGCTGGGTTCGGGAAAAATTGAAATAGGCCGTTGCTGCCTGATTTGTCCGGGCACAAGAATAATGTCCGCCACTTCAGTCACTCTCGGCGAGGGCTGCATGACGGCTCAAAATGTCAGCATCAGCGATGCCGACTGGCATGATTTGTACGATCGCAGTTTGCCTGTCGGCAACACAAAAGCCGTTACGATCGGCAATAATGTATGGATTGGGGACAGCTCTATTGTCTGCAAGGGAGTGACGATCGGAGATAACGCCATTATCGGCGCAGGTTCGATCGTTGTAAAGGATATTCCGGCCAATGCCATTGCCGCCGGCAATCCGGCAACTGTTATAAAATATCTTGATCCGGCTAAACCCATGAAAACCAGAACACAGTGGCTTTCCGATCCCGCAAAACTGGCCGCGGATTTTGAAGTTATTGATCGCGCCATTATGAAAGGCAACACACTGACCGGCTGGTTCAGATCATTGCTTTTCCCCCGCAAAGGAGATTGATAAATGCGTATTGCTATCATTGCCCCGCCCTATCCCTTGGAGGAAATTCCTTCTCCGCCGCTGGGCGTAACTTATGTTGCCTCGGCCTTTCAGGCCGCGGGCGCTGAAGTAAAAATATTCGATTATATTGTATCCGCCTACACAAAGGAAAATTTGCAAAAACAATTGGAGTCTTTTCGGCCGGATGCGGTTGGCGCCACATCCGTCACGATGAATTTCTATGAAGCGCAAAAGATTTTGCGCGATGTGAAAGATTACGATCCGGAAATAGTCACGATGATGGGCGGGCCTCATGTTTCCTTTACGGCAATAGAGACTTTAAAGCAGTATCCGGAAATAGATTTGATTGCTATCGGAGAAGGGGAAGATACCATTGCCGAACTGACTCCTGTATTAAAGCAGAAGAGCAAATGGCGCGATATCCGCGGAATCGCTTTCCGGGTCGGTGATGAAATTGTTGTCACCGGCAAAAGAGATTTTATTACCGATATCGACAGAATTCATTCGCCGGCGCGGTACTTACTGCCTATTTCACGTTACCGCGCGTTGGGATTTCCGGTGAGCATCATTACCGGCAGGGGGTGTCCCTATTCCTGCATTTTTTGTTTAGGGCGCAAAATGGTCGGTTCCAAGGTACGTAAGAGAAAATCCAATCTGGTTCTGGACGAAATTGAAGAGATTATCGGTTACGGTTTTGAGCGCATAAATATTGCCGATGATCTCTTTACCGCCGATAAAGAACGCGTTCGCGAAATATGTAAAGGAATCAAGGAACGTTCTTTAAAGTTCCCATGGAGCGCCTTTGCCCGCGTGGATACTGTCAATCAGGAGATATTTGATCTCATGGCCCAAGCCGGATGCGACAGCGTCAGTTTCGGGGTGGAAACGGGCAATCCGGAGATGCTCAAACGAATAAAAAAGGGAATCAACCTGGAACAGGTCGAGGCGGCGGTCAAAATGTGTCAGCAGGCGGGCATGATCGCTCATGAGTCTTTTATTATCGGTTTGCCGGGAGAAACAAAAGAGACCCTGGAGGAATCGGACAGATTTGCCAAAAGCACAAAAGCTATTTACGGATACCATTTTCTGGCGCCGTTTCCCGGCACGACCGTATGGGAAAAAATCAAGGATTATGATCTGGAAATCTTGACGGACAATTGGACCCTTTATGATGCCAATGATGCTATTGTCAAGACGTCATCGTTGCTGCCGCAGGAAATGCGGGAATTCGGCGCTCGTTATGATAAGGAAATGCAGGACGACTGGGATAAAATGTTCAAAAGATACCAGGATGGCACAGGTTCAACAGAAGATACCATGCATATTGAAGGTCACTGGCGCATGAATTTAACTTATCAGATCTTAAAAGACGACCTGATCGAAAAATGCGGATTGATTGAACCTGCTTCATTTCAGGGAACGAAAGACAGCGCTTTGCAGGAACTTTGCCGGAAAATAATAAGCTGCACCAATGCGGATTCTAAAGTGGTTATCAATACGATCACTGATTTTGCGGGCCGCGGTTATCTTAACGCCGATATCACCGAAAAGGGATGTCAGTGGTCCTGGGCTTGATGATACCAGTTTAAAATTATTTTACTTGCGGATCAATATACCCAGTGATTCGCACATGGGCATTTCTTTATAAAGTCCGGAAGCAACCGCTTTCCGGTAAACAAGATAGGGCGCCTGTCCGCCTTTGGCCGGATCGGAAAAGATATCGTGGAATAAAAGATAGCCGCCGGGGATCAGATTATTTGCCCAGAGATTATAGTCGCTCAACACGGATTCATAAGCGTGACTTCCGTCAATGAAAATCAGGCTGAGGGGCGTTTTCCATATTAAACCGATTGTTGCCGAACGCCCGATGACGGGAATGACGACGTCGTCCAGATCAAAAGCAGTTATTGTTTTGCGGAAATGTTTCAAGGTGTCTACTTTTCCCATTTCCTTATCCAGCAAATCGGGATCAAAGTATTCTTCTCCGGGCTGCTGTTCTTCTGAACCGCCGTGATGATCAATGGAAAAAAGAACTGTGGAACTTTCTTTACAGGCCATGCCAAGATAAACGGATGACTTGCCGCAGTAACTGCCGATTTCCAGGCAGGGGCCGTTTTTGCCGGCTTCCAAAGCCAGCTCGTAAAGGCGATACGCTTCACGCTCATCTAAAAACCCTTTGACGTTATCTATTTTTTCTTTGTTTATTTTCATCTCTGAAATCCTGCAAAATTTGTTTGCCATTTCATAAACCGCATTGCGGCAAAAATCAAGATTTATGAAATGACGCCGGTATTTCAATCCATCAATGAAAAGGGCAATTGCTTATGGAAGCAATTGCCCTTAAGAAAAACAATCTTGTCTGTAACGCTTACGGCTACATATATTCTTTATATATTTTCCATTCGCCGCCTATTTTTCTCAGCTCCAGTGTTTTTTTGCCTTTATCCTGTAACATGGAAGATTTGTACTCCTGAGTAAATACTGCCTTGGCAATACTTTCATCCGCTGAAATTTGCAGATTGTCAATTTTGATTTGTATATTTTTACTGTTCTTGCGCACATTGGCTTTATAGGATATCCAAGCGTCCAGGTTCATTCCTTTTGACTGGAATTCTGATTCATCATAACAATTGCGATAAGTTTTCATATCGCCTGATCGCCAGCTGGTCAGCCATTTTGTTACCAGATTCCGCACTTCCTCTTTCGGGGATGATTTTGTCTCGTTTTGTTTAGCGTCCGCCCGGGCTAAATTCGTAATGCTGACAGCGGCGGCGGCAGGGGCGGCAACAGTTGCGGCAACAGGCGCGGCAACAGGGGCTGCAACATCAACAGATGGCGCAGCGGGAGCCGCGACGGCAACAGGTGTTTTCCTGCCTATTTTTTCTTCGAAGGCCAGAACGATTGCGTTTCTGACATTTCCCGTGTCGGAGTTTTTCTTCGCGGGGAAATATTTGATAAAATCGTCATAAGCTTCCTTACTGGGATTTTGTTTGATGGCTTTTGAGTAATCCGCCAAAGAATTTCCGTATTGTTCTATGCCGTAATAAGCGAGGCCCCTGTTGTAAATAGATGAACTGTCATTAGGATTTTTTTCTATGGCTTTATTGTAATCGGCGATTGCTTGCCCAAGATTGCCTTGCGTCTGATAGATATTCCCTCTGTTGGCATAGAATCCCGCGAAGTCAGGTTTCAGGGTTATGGCTTTATTGTAATCGGCAATAGCCTGCCCAAGATTGCCCTGGGTCTGGTAGGCATTTCCTCTATTGGAGTAGGCTCCTGCGAAGTCGGGTTTTATTTCTATCGCCTTATTATAATCAGCGACGGCTTGCTGAAGATTGCCCAAAGCTTGATAAGCATTTCCGCGGTTGCAATAGGCTGCCGCATATTTGGGGTTATTCTCAATGGCTTTGTTGTAGCTGGCTATGGCTTGCGCGAGGTTATTCTGTTTTTCATAGGCATTTCCAAGGTTATAATAAGCTTCTGTATATTTAGGATTGATCTCGATCGCTTTATTATAGTCGGCAATGGCCTGAGAGAGGTTGCCCTGTTTTGCGTTGGCTTTCCCGCGGTTGTAATAGGCTTTTGCATGTTTGGAATATACTCTGATGGCGTTGGTATAATCAGAGATGGCCTGGGTCAGGTTGCCTTGTTTCTCAAAAGCATTGCCGCGGTTGTAATATTCTTCCGCCGTTCCGGCAGGGATGTCGGCAACAGTTTCAGCAAAAACTGATGGAGCAAATAATAAAAGTATCAGCGATAAAGTAAATAAGAATTTCTTCATAATTATTGCCTCTCTTTAAAATTAAATTTTATGATATTCTTGGAAAGTGTGGAAAATAAAACAAAAATCATTAACATTGTCAAGTTAATTCTTGCCGGATTTTTATGAAGCCGAATTGGTTTTGATGATTTCTTGAAGAATTGAATCCGGAGCGGGCGCGTTCCACAATCAGAGGTTGGGAAGAAAAGGAAAAGCCGGCTTTGCGCCGGCTTCCTGAAATAAATTTATTCATCAACCATTGCAGTTATGGAGTGGAAATTACCGTCACTGGAATTGTCGTGCCAATACCATTAGGAGTCGTAACGTCCAGATATAAAGATCCTGTCGGATAGCTCACAGGAAATCCCGCCGAGCAATCAGCCTGTACGGTTAAACCAAATATCGTACCTCCGGCATGGTTGGTATTAATTACAGGCGTACCGCCGGGGATACTTGACGATGCCGCGGATTGTGAAGTGGCTCCGTTAGCTATGTAATTTACATTACTGCTGCTGACCGCTATTGTTGTTCCGGCGGGCATGGGATTGCCGTTTACATCCGTCAATATCAGGGGAAAAGTTTGCGAGCATGTCGAAGCCATATCCACGGTGCTTGGAGATATATAGGCCTTCGATCCTGAAAGAACCACGACAACGCTGCGCCGCACATAGTTCTGTCCCCACGTGCCGGTGCAGGTATTTTCTTTGCTGGGTGCTGAGGGTACATAATTGGACCAACCATTAGGAAACCTTCCGTAACTCGATGGCAGAGCCGTATTGCCGGGTTGAGTCCGGCAGGGCAAGGAACCCGAAGTCGTGGAAGGAATGGTAAATTCACCCGAATCCCATACACCATTTTCATTGGCGTCAATGTAAGGATCGCCGATGTCGTAGAACGTTTCTCCCGAATCGTAACTGTTGTTGATGGTTGTATCAACAAAACTTTTTTCACCTATGGCATAAGCCAATAGGGTTACCCTGCCGTCTGCCGGTCTTGATTCAGCGCTCGTGAATATAACAGAACAGGTTCCCGCTGATGTTGTGCAGGAAGCCGGGGTGATTTGTGCGCCTTCGGTGATAAAGTTGATCGCTGTTCCGTCAGGCACCGGATTGCCCAGGCGATCAGAAGCGATAATCATTAAATTGGATTTAGTTCCGTCGTAATTCCAACCTTCAATATTGTATGTCTGGACGCTCAGTGAGAAAAAGTCCTGCGTTGGCAATCCGGTCGTAATTGTTAACGTGTTGGACTGACTTTTCAGGGATGTTCCATCCACGGTTGCTACCACCCATACAGGCGTGGGTATCGTTCCGGAAGAAAGAGCCGTGGTCACGTATCCGTCAGCATCGGATGTTGCCGATTCAGGGGTAAAAGAGATCCCTAACGATGCATAGCTATTGGGTATTACACTGAAAGTGACACCGACTCCCGATTTGCCGTTGTTACTGCTGTCTACCACTCTGAATTTTACAAGAGAACTGGTCGGCAACGATGAAGAACTCGCCGTTGACGTGCCGATGATGGAAGGTGTTGCGGATACAAATTGTATGTTGTTTGTGGCCGGAGGAATAACGGTTATTGTCGCGCTGGCATGAGCCCCCCCTGATACAGATGCCGTGATCACGTCTGTTCCGGAATTACAGTTATTATCCTTATAGGTGGAAGTGGCTATGCCTGTGCCGATGTTATTTGTAACCGGGCTTGTAAGTGTTGCCTTACCGCTGGTAACGCAAGAAGACGCAAAGGTGACAGAGATGGGCACCGTGGCCGCTAAGCCATCGATAAGCACCGGCACGTTTACGCTGCTGGTGCCGTAAGCGGAAATGGATGGCTGACCCAGGGTGATCGCGCCCAGGGTGACAATTGCCCCGTTAACCGTTATGCCCACCGGTGCACTGGTTATTGTTGTAGAGGTTCCACCTGATGAAAATGTGGCTGATGCGACAATGCTCGTAGCGCCTGCGGAATCTGGACCTGCGGCATTTAAGTTGACAGAGGCAATGCCCGTGGTTGTCAAGGCAGAGGCGGAGATTGGAGTAAACGTGACAAGACTGCTCGTTGCCGAGAAAGTTACGACTGCGCCGTTAACTAGCGAGCCGCCGGCATCCCGAAGTGTCGCGGTTGCGGTTACAGGCGTTCCGAACTTAACACTGGATGGAACGCTTAAAGTAAGAGAAGGCGTTAGGGTTGTTGTATTACTTCCGGTACCCGTTCCTGTGTCTCCACTATTGCCGCATCCGATAAGACAACAAAATAAGACAAAAGAAATAAACAGAAATAACAGCCTTGAAAATTTTGCCTTGATCGATTTTACCATGTTGCTCTCCTTTTAAGAGTACAGATGATATTTTTTACACTTCAGTTTTGCAGGATCATTAATTCCTTCTCGTATTGGCGAAAATTTAACCACTCCTCTTTGTTATGTTCACTAATATGTAAACTTGTAAGGAACGAATTCCGCGAAGCTGTGGACAAGGAGCTTTATTTTACGTTCTTTGTATATTTTAAGCGTACAGATGATACTTTTGTATTTATGAACGCTTACCAGAAATGATAGTGGTTTTCAATCTTTTTTTGTTTCAGTTCAGTCTTGCCGGACATTAATTCCGCGTAAAGTTGAAAGGAAAATTTGATACACCCTGTTTGCAATGATCACGAATAGGCTGAATCATAATGATCCCATTTGTCTATATCGAGTTCAATAAACGTTATTCATAATGACGAGGGGAAAGATGAAAGTTTTTTCAACATTAGGCTTGTGCAATGATTTTAATTGTGCTAAAAGCGCTCCATTCCTTTCAGTACGTCTATTGCATCAGTACGTCCATTACAGTGTTATTCATAATCGGGGGGATTATGAAAAAAAGAAAGACTCTAAAAAAGTTTTTTTTCTTGTGAAAAACTGTGCGGGATACTTGCCACACATGGAACCTTTTTATTTTTCAACAGCTATTCCAATGTCGGATATGAGGCTGTCGGATAAATACCTCATTAAGGAGATTCTATGGAAAATTGTGAGTCAGGATATGCGAAAAGGATGCTTGAAGTTAATCTTTCCGAAGGAAAGATTCAAAAGATTCCTCTGGACGATGCTCTTCTGAAAAATTATTTGGGCGGAGGCGGTTTGGCTGCATATCTCTTTCTCAACCGTTTCTCACCTGAATCAGATGCCCTATCGGCTGAAAATCCACTGATTATTATGACCGGTCCGTTGGATTTTGGTCCGGAACTTAAATTTGCCGGATATGACGGAATTTTTATCGAAGGCAAATCGGATAAACCGGTTTATCTTTTGATCAATGATGACAGCGTGGAGCTTCTTGATGCCTCGGATCTGTGGGGCAAGCCGGTTTACGAGGTAACCGACATATTGAAAGAACGGCACGGGGATAAACGCAAGCCAAAAGTTCTGGTGATCGGACCCGCCGGAGAGAACCTGGTGCGTTTTGCGGCGATTGCCAACGATAAAGCTCACTACATCGGCAGAACCGGCATGGGCGCGGTCATGGGCTCCAAAATGCTCAAAGCTGTTGTGGTTACCGGTACAGGCAAGGTATTGCCGGCATTGCCTGAAGAATACAAAGCGCTCAGAGCGAGTCTGCTGGAGAAAATCAAGGACAACCAGTTTGCCCAGGTCATGAAGAGCATGGGCACCGCCTCTTCCATGGATCCGGGCATGATGACCGGAGATGTGCCGATCCGCAACTGGACCAGGGGTGAATTTGACGGCTATACAAAAATCGGCGGTCCGGCCATGACCGAGCAATACCTGACCAAGGTGCATGCCTGCTATGCGTGTCCGATTGCCTGCAAGCGGGTGGTCAAGGTGGACGACGGCCCGTACAAGACAGACGAGGGACCGGGGCCGGAATACGAGACCTGCTGTACTTTCGGCACGTTCATGGAAAACGATAATTTCGAGGGTATCATCAAAGCCAACGAAATCTGCAACCAGTATGGTGTCGATACGATTTCCTGCGGTTCGACGATTGCCTTTGCCATGCAGTGCTTCGACCAGGGTATTCTTACCACGGCGGATACGGATGGAATCGAACTGACCTGGGGTAATATTGAAGCGGCTCTCAAGATGGTTGAGAAAATCGCGAAGCGTGAGGGAATTGGAAATGTGCTGGCGGAGGGCTCCGCCAAGGCCGCGCAGAAGATCGGTAAAGGGGCTGAAGAATATGTCGTGGCGGTCAAGGGTCTTGAACTGCCGGCTCATGATCCCCGTGGATTTCATGGCATGGGATTGGAATACGCAGTGGGCTACCGCGGCGCCTGCCATCTTCAGCATATGAGCCATATGATCGAGCAGGGCCTGACCGATCATGAAGACGCCGGGTTTAAAGCGGATTATGAAGGACCCTCCAGCGACGGCAAGGCGGAAATGGCCGTTCTGTCCCAAAATATAGGGGCGCCGTGCACGTCGGCCTGTTTATGTGTCTTTGTGTATGATTGTATCTCAGTCAAGGAATTCGCGGAGATGATTCATGTGGTTACCGGTTGGGATTTCACGCAGGACGATCTGATAAAAATGGGCGCAAAAATATGGCTTCTGATGCGCGGCATAACCAATCTCCTCGGTTCAAGGGCGGCCGATGACCGGCTGCCGCCTAATGTCATGAAACCGCTGGAAGAGGGCGGTGCCGTCGGATCGGTTCCGGAAATCGATAGAATGTTGAAAGAGTATTATGAGATCAGAGGCATTGATTCGAACGGTTGGCCCAGGAAAGACGTGCTGGAAGGCGCGGGTCTTAATGAGCTTGCCCAAAAACTTCATGGTGCTGTGTGATCTGATGATTTTTTTGTCGGAAAGATTTTAATCTGACGACATAAGAATAAAATAAATTAGAAAAGGAGAAAGAAAGATGCCGTATACGTATGGAACACCGGAGTGGGAAGAGGCCTTTAAAAAAGTAACGCAGGAGAGAATTGCGAACTCGCCCAGGCCTTTCGTTCTTTTTTCACCTGAATGGGTGGGAGAGTGGGAAAAAAAGCTTCAAAATGATGAAAAATACAAAGCATTGGCGCTGCCGAACTGGGAAAATCCGATCGTCATCCATTTACTCAAGAACCCTGCCTTCGGCGTCGATCAGGATATTTATGTAAAAATGGATCTCTGGCACGATGGCGAATGCAAGTCCATACGATACATTCCGTCCACGGCAGCAGGGGATCCGGGTAATTTTATCATTGGCGGCACCATTGAGCGCTGGTTAGCGGTGAGTAGAAAACAGCTGGATGTGGTTAAAGGTATGATGCAGGGGAAACTCAAACTGAAAGGAGACCTTCCCACGATTGTCAAGGCTGTGAAGGCCGCCGTACGTATTGTGGAAACCGTCGGCGAAGTGGGAGGTGTCTATCAGGATGAACTGACTCCCGAACAAATTGAATCCTTCAGGAAGGTGGTTCAGGATTTGGTCAAGGAATTCAATATCACGTAAAAATCAGTGCAATCAAGCAAGGCGGCTTGTATCAATGGGCCGCCTTGCTCATATTTAAGAAAAACAAAGAAATTAATTCGGAAGGGGAGGCATCATATGGCGTACGACAGGGATCTCAACTTCATCTATCGTAATCCGACGAGATTGGTATATGGAGAAAACTCGATAAACGAAGTGGAACAGGAAATAGTCAGTCTTAAATGCAGCAAGGCCTTTTTGGTTACGGACAAGGGAGTGGTTAATGCCGGACTGGCTGAACGAGTGGAAAAGGTGCTTGGGAAAAAACTGGTGGGAACGTTTGACGGATGTATTCAGGATTCCGATCTTCGCATCATCAACGAAGTGTCCGGGATCGCAAAGAGCAAGGGCGCCGATGTGCTGGTCAGTGTCGGCGGCGGAAGCGTAATCGATACGACCAAAGGCATTGCCATTGTTCTGAAAGAAGGGGGAAAAATTGAGGACTATAAAGGGCAGCAATGTCTTTCTCGTCCGCAAACGCCTCACATCGTTATTCCCACGACAGCGGGAACGGGAAGCGAGGTCACTTACTTTGCGGTGATCAAAGACCAGGTCAACCACCAAAAGCACCCTTACTGCGATGATAATATTATACCGAATGTCGGCATTCTCGATCCGACCATGACGGAAGGCTTGCCGCCCATGTTGACAGCCACAACCGGCATGGATGCTTTCAGTCATGCCCTGGAATCGATGCACGCAACGCAGTGTCAGCCGGTGGCCGATGCGATGGCGATTAGCGCTATCCAATTGATTACGGAATATCTCCCGAAATGCGTGGAAAACGGGAAAGACCTTTTTGCCCGCGGGCAGCAGTTGTTGGCATCCACGATGGCCGGAATAGCTTTTAACAATGGTCAGGTGGCCATGGTGCATGCGTTGGCCCATACGGTGGGAGGCATGTTCAAAGTGCCGCACGGATTGGCCAACAGCATTTTTCTGCCGCATGTCGTCCGGTTCAACGCGGATGTTTGCGGGGACCGGTACACGCTGATTGCTAAAGCCATGGGTCTGGATATGAAAGACATCAACGATGAAAATTCGGGAGAGGCCGTGGCCGCGGCCATAACCGCATTGACCAGGAAAATGGGAGTGCCGCAGAAACTGAGTGAGGTTGGTGTTCCGGAAGACAGTCTGGCTCAAGTGGCTGAAAATAGTTTATCTGATGGGGCGATTGTCTATAATCCCAAGCCGGTTTTCGACGCGGAAGAGGTTCTCGGCGTCATCAAGCAGGCATGGTAATTTGGATTTAGATATCTTAAACTGAGAAAAATAAAGGAGGAGCTATGGCTCAAATCAATTATTCACCCGGGATTGAGGATGAAGGAGGTCTGCCTGTAATGATTGCCGACATCATCAAAGGGAATCTGAATGCCAAGCCTTACAGGCAAAATGACTTTAATGCCTTAAACGGTAATATCTATATGCATGCTCATGATGCGGAAGTCGATATGACCATGGTCTTTGAAAAAGGAAAACTGACCGTGCACGGAGGCAAAGTCGGCGAGCCAAAGGTATCCATATCGACTGATTCGGGAACCCTCCTTGACCTTGCCAATCTTGATGTCAAATTCGGATTGCCCTTTTATTTTGACAAGGTGGGTCTGGGAGTATTAAAAAAATTGTTTGTAACAAGGGAACTTAAATTATCAGGTTTGTTTACGCACCCGATCATGCTGACCAGATTTACAAAACTCATGTCATGCCGGTGAGAAGGGGTCCGGTTTGTTTGAAACCCATGAGTGATCAAACTTTTGAGTATAACTTGATTGCTCATGGGTTCCTTCAAATTTCTGTTTGTGTCGGGATTTTTCATGTTGCGTCATTCTTTAAAAGATAATTTTACACAAAATAATAAAAGTCATTTGACATACAATTACAAATCAATTATAATGTAACAATCTCAAGAAAAAAGTTCTTATCAAATTAGAGTCATATCCTTATGAGCAGTGTTCAAAAAGCAGTATCCATCGAGCTGTTTTCTCAAGAGAAGATGACGGGAGGATTTTATCATGCAGGAAATTCATGCGGGAGGGAAACCCCTGAAGAAGGCCTACGTGGCTATATTTCTGTGGTTTACAGGCAGAGCCATCCAGGCGGCGGCCAAGGTCGATAAAGAAGTTAAAAAGGAATTCGACACGCTTCCCGATGAATTTACATTTGCCCTGGGTTCCCTTCCCAACGGTCCGTGGATGGTCGTCGGCAAGGAAAAAGGCAAGGTAAAATATTTCGGCGGCAATCTCAAATGCCGTCCTATTCATCTTCGTCTCGTCATTAAAAATATAGAAGCCGCATTTTTAATATTGTCTTTTCAGGAAAGCACGGCTCTGGCGACAACCCGCAATCGCCTGATGACGGACGGCGAAGTTCCTTATGCTCTGTCGGTCATCCGGATTCTTGATATCGTGGAAGTTTATCTTCTTCCAAAACTCATCGCGTCTCTGGCCGTAAAACGTTATCCCTCATGGTGGCCGTTCGGCCATAAACTCGCGGGACGGATCGGTGTCTATACACGCACCTTGCTGGGAATTTAATGAAAGGAATATAAAATGGATCTTACAAACGGTTTTGCATTTATCTGTCCGTTCAAGACGAATTCCGGGAATAAAGCTCTGGAAAATCTTCCCGTAGAATTAGCAGGCCTCAACGCTTGCAAGCCCCTGATCATCACGAGCCGCAAGTTGGCGGGGGGGAGTGCTATCGGGACATTGAAAAACGCGTTCGGCGATTCGGGAATGACCTTTGGTGTTTTTGATGAAGTCACGGAAACAGCCGATCTGAATGTTGTCGAACAGATCAGAGATATATTTATCAAGGGACAATACGATTCCATCATCGCGCTGGGCGGCGGTGTGATTGTTGATGTGGCGAAAATAGTAAATCTGGCGGTCTCGCAAAAAGTTGCCGATGCGCGTCAACTGTCGACGGCAACGGCCATTCGCGATCCCCTGGGGCCTTTTGTAGTGATTCCGACGGCGGCTGCAACCGGAATGGAAACGTCGAAATACGCCTCTCTGCACGGAATATCATTTGTCGCCGTTCATTTAATGCCCGATCTCGTTATTCTTGATCCGCGACTGACCCGGGCAAAAGACGGAAAAGCAGTTGCTGAAGCAGGTTTTGCCGCATTCGGCCGCATACTCGAGGCCGACGTTGCCCCCGGCAAAAATCCTCTCATGCATGCCTATGCTTTTACCGCACTGCGTTTTCTCCGGGAGAATCTCGCCGAAGCCGTAACTAAACGCTGCAATAAAAAAGCGTCGCTTGCCGTTGCCAATGCTGTGGCGATGTCGGGATGTGTTATTTCCAATACAGATCAAACCGTTCTTCACAGACTCGGCAAAGTATTTCAGAATATCGTCCATGTTCATCCGGGCATGATCATCGGAATGTGTCTTTATCCTTTTCTTGACGATCAAATAAAGAAGGACCGCTCTCTCCTATCCAACCTTCTCCTTACACTGGGCGGAGACGACAAATATGTATTCATGCCGGAAGACGGAAGGCCAGGAGCGGCTCTGAGAGAGATATACGAATTTTCGTATGAGATTTACGCCGCGCTGAAGGGCAAAATGCCGCCAACCATCAGGGAAGCGGGCATTCAGCAATACCTGATGGACGACGTATTGGAAGTCATCAACCAGGAACCAGACGGGGCTTACCTGCGCACGATCATCGATCGTGTCGGCGGCAGCTCAATCAAGGCATAAACGGAAAGGATGTAACCCATGATATTACCGGATTATTACGAATTCTGCTGCCGTGTCCAGATTGTTGCGGGACACGACGCACTGGAAAAGATACCGGCGCTGCTTGCCGAAATGGGAGCAAAAAAACCGCTGATCGTTACGGATAAAGGTGTTGCCGCCGCCGGTCTAGTGGATATCGTCGTCAATGCACTTAAAGAAGGTGTTACGATCGGAGGTATTGCCGACAATGTTCCCCCCGACTCTGATTTAAAGGTGGTCAACCAGCTGGCTGGTCTTTACCGGGATAACGCCTGTGACGCCATTATCGCCGTCGGCGGCGGTTCCGTCATGGATACGGCCAAAGGGGTTAATATCGTTGTTTCCGAAAATGCCACTGACCTGATGGCTTTCAGCGGCGCCGGCGCCCTGAATCGCCGACTGAAACCGCTCGTTGCCATACCGACCACGGCGGGAACGGGTTCGGAAGTAACACTGGTTGCCGTAATCAAAGATCATGAAAAGCATCAGAAAATGCTTTTTACCAGTTATTTCTTATTACCCAATGTCTCCATTCTCGATTCCCGCATGACCATGACCATGCCGCCTTTCATTACGGCCATGACCGGCATGGACGCCTTGAGTCACGCCGTTGAAGGATATTACTGCCTTCAGAAGAATCCGCTGAGCGACGCTCATTCTCTGGCGGCCGTCAATATGATTCACCAATATCTGTCCATGGTGACGAAAAATCCCGCGGATAAAGAGGGGCGTCTGGCCATGGCCGTAGGCGCGTGTCTTGCCGGCATTTCTTTCTCCAATTCCATGGTCGGAATCGTTCACAATCTCGGTCATGCCACCGGCGCCGTCTGCGGCGTTCCCCACGGAATCTGCATGGCGGTTTTGTTACCGTACGGTCTCGAATATAATATGCATAAGCGCAGGGACATCATCGCGGAACTGTTGCTGCCCATGGCGGGCGAGGATGTCTATCTCAAAACACCCAGGGCGGAACGGGCGGATAAAGTCGTTTCCCTGATCCGGCAGATGAATCAGGATCTCAACGTCATCACCGGCGGAAGACATGCCCGGTACTTCTCGGAAGTCAAAGACCGCGATGGGAAGCAGATGGTCCCGCGTGACGTTCTTCCTGAAATTGCCAAAGCGGCCCTGTTTGACGGGGCAACCATTTATAATCCCGAGGATTCGGACTACGAAGATAATTTATTGGTTCTGGAGGCGGCATGGGAAGGCAAGCCTCTGGACCGGAGCAAAATAAAAAAAGGATAAATACTTCAAGAGAGAGTTTATATGACAAAAGCTTATATGGGAAAAATCCTCATGGTGGATCTGTCCAGCGGAACCATGACGGAGGAAGCGATACCGGATAGTGTGTATGAGCAATATCTGTCAGGGATGGGGCTGGGAGCATATATCCTATACAACCGCATACCGGCCGGCGCCGATCCGCTTGGGCCGGAAAACATCCTGGGCTTTTGTTCCGGTCTTCTGACCGGTACGGGCAGTCTATTTTCCGGACGATGGACGCTTGTCGGCAAATCACCGCTGACCGGAGGATGGGGCGATGCGAATTGCGGCGGCACGTTTTCCCCTGCCATCAAGCATTGCGGTTATGACGCGGTTTTCTTCAAAGGCATCAGCCCCAAACCCGTTTATTTGTATGTAAAAAACGGTAAGGCCGTCCTGAAGGATGCAGCGGATCTTTGGGGAAAAGATGCCGTCGAAACCGAAGAGAAACTCAAAAAACAGTACGGTGAGAAGGCGGGCGTGGCTGTCATCGGTCCGGCCGGAGAGAAGGTGTCTCTTATATCAGGTGTCTGCACCGACAAGGGCAGAATCGCCGCCCGATCGGGCTTAGGCGCCGTGATGGGAGTGAAGAAACTCAAAGCGGTGGTCCTTGACGGAGTGCAACGCATCAATGTTCAGGATCCGGAAGAAATGAAACGCCTGAGCCTGAAATGTGTCAAGTGGACCAACTTCCCCATGCCGCTCAGCCTGCTTCCGGGTGTCGGGCTGGCTCTTATGGGAACCTTCATGGGGGCGACCCCGGTCATGTTTGCTCAGGACGGTCTCCTGTACAAGACCATTTTGAGAACATGGGGTACGGGCGGCATGAATCAAATGTCAGCAGAGATGGGCGATTCACCGCTTAAAAACTGGGTTGGTTCCAGTAAGGATTTTCCTTTGAGTAAATCCAAAACCATCAATCCCGACATCATTAGAAAGGCGGAAATCGTAAAATATCACTGCTACTCGTGTCCGCTGGGATGCGGCGGCATCTGCGCCACCAAAGGAAAGTATTCACATACCCATAAACCCGAATATGAAAGCATCCTGGCGCTGGGCGGTCTATGTATGAACGAAGATCTGGACAGTCTCTTTTACTTAAATGAACTTCTTAACCGAGCGGGCATGGATACCATTTCCGCGGGCGCGACGGCGGCCTTCGCCATTGAATGCTACGAAAAAGGCATTCTGACAAACAAAGATACGGATGGTTTGGAGTTAAAATGGGGCAATACGGAAGCTGTTGTTGCCCTGATCAGGAAAATGGTCAACAGGGACGGAATTGGCGATATCCTGGCTGATGGATCGAAAGTTGCCGCGGCAAAAATCGGCAGAGGAGCTGAAGCATGCACCGTTCATGCGGGAGGGCAGGAGCCGGCCATGCATGACGGACGTGGCGATCCCGGCTTTAATGTCCATTACAGCGTGGAACCGACACCGGGACGGCATACGATCGGTGCTCATTTGTATTACGAAATGTTCCAGCTCTGGAAACGCGTGAAAGGCCTGCCAAGGCCAAGTCTCCTTTTTATGAAGGGAAGCAAGTACAAAGTCAACAAGGAGAAGGCCCAGGCTTCCGCCGCATGCAGCAAGTTTATGAGCATGGGGAATGGTGCGGGCATGTGTATGTTCGGCCTTTTTATCGGAGCGAAAAGGATTCCCACTTTTGACTGGCTTAATGCCGCGACCGGCTGGAAGTTCTCGCCTGAAGAATATATGACGATCGGTGAACGGATTCAGACCATAAAACAGGATTTCAATGTAAAACACAGGATTGAACCGAAAAATAATTTCATCAGCCGCAGGGCGCAGGGCAATCCTCCGCAGAAGGAAGGAGCTAATAAAGGCAGAGTCGTGGATGTGGAAAAACTTGCAGCGGATTACTGGGAACAGTTCGGATGGGACAGAGCCACGGGAAAGCCCAAGGCAGAAACTTTGAAAAGACTGGGAATAAAGTAAGGGGCAAAAATGTCATATACAATTTCAGAAAAATGTAATGGCTGCGGCGCATGCATGAGAGTCTGTCCGGCGGACGCCATTACCGGAGAAAAAAAGAAAGCTCATGCGATCGATGCAAATTTATGCATCGAATGCGGCGCCTGCGGAAAGGTGTGCCCACAGTCGGGCATCCTGGACGGCAATGGGATTGCTTGTACGATGATCAAGCGATCCGAATGGCCTAAACCGGAGATAACGGTGGAAACGTGCATCGCCTGCGGCATATGCGTTGATGCCTGCCCTGTTGGTTGTCTGGCCATGTCGGAACGTCCCCGGAATAAAGGAGTGGACGCTTTTCCCTATCTGAAGGACGCCAAAGCCTGTATTGGTTGCGGGTTCTGCCGTGCTGATTGTCCGATGGATGTCATTGCCATGCTAAAACCGGTAAAAGAGAAAAAAGCATCTTCTGAAGTTGCGTAAACCGGTTCGGGCGAAACCACATGATCCCGGGCAGCATGGAATTGAACCGGTTTGTTTCGCAACAGACGAAAAAAACGCAAACATGTAATTTAAAATATAATCCCGGCAATTGGGTCAGAACCGTTAAAAATTGCCGGGATTTTTTTAAGGAGATATCCTGTCTGCCCGGCCGGCCATTTAATCATGAGTTAAAATATATTTTGTTGCTGTGATTATCGTCATTACATAATTTCCCGATATATTTTCCAGCCGTCGTCTGTTTTTTTCAGTTCCAGTGTTTTCTTGCCCTTACTATTGAGTTTCGAAGAACTGTAATGCTGAGTAAACATCGCCGTGGCCATATCTTCATTTGCGGATATTTGTAAATTATCAATACTGATTTTTATATTTTTACTGTTTTGGCGGACATCGGATTTATGAGATATCCAGGCATCCAAATCCATTTCTCTTGACTTGAAATCTGACGCATAACAGTTACGGTAAGTTTCCATGTCACCTGACCGCCAGCTGGTTAACCATTTCGTTACCAGATTTCGCATCTCTTTTTGGCCGTTGTGGTTTGTTTCTTTTTGTTCGTTCTTAACCCAAGCGATGCTCTTACTGCTGACACGGGGCGTCGTCGCGTCATCAACAACATACCATTTGTTATTAGCCTTTTCTAAAATCAGTTTATTATAAAATCCCTGAAACTGACTGTCGTTGGCGGCAAAGATTTGATCAAAAATAATAACGGCATTATTATCTTCCTGTAAAATGGATATATCCCTTGGCTGTAAGGCAAAATGTTTGTTTGAAAATTTTAATTGTTTTATTTTGTTATGGAGGTCTTCACGTCTCTTGCCCTTGATTTCAGAACCCTGCATGTATAAAGAGTCAATCTTTTTAAGATCCTTTTCAATAAAAGCCTTATTCCAGGATATTAAAATTTTTTCCAATTCATTTCTTGAAGGAAGAACATAACTTTGAGGGACCCATTTTATGGATTCGGAAATAACGACAGGTGTTCTGTTTAAATAGATAAAATTGGCAAGATGCTTCAGATCGCTGTCATGTAAAACGACACAACCATTGGATTGTTTGGGCAGCAGTGATTTTGTGGTGCCGTGAATCCAGATGTTATTGCCGTTGCGTCCTGCTCTTTTGTCGGAGATTGTCGGGTAATCCAGAGGAAAGGCCATTGATCCGTAAATTTCCGGAGGACCGGGATTGCGCAGAATTTTTGTCGTAAAAAAAATTCCATTGGGAGTTTTTGCGTCGCCGGCAACTCGTTTTGATCCTGAATTTTTCCCTGTCGAACAGGTCGCTTCAAATACTTTGGAAAAAGTCCCCTCTTTATGAAAAACATATATTTTCTGATATTTCTTATCAACGACGATAATGTAACCGGAAGATAGAGAAACGATCGAATCCGGTATTTTCCTGGCATTGGGAGAAATTGCCAAATTCGATATTCTTCCGGAATCGGGAGATGATATAAAATCGGATGTTTCCTGAGAATCCGGAGAAACTGCCGAATCCGGCACTTTTTCGTCATCAGGGGAAACTATCGAATCAGTTGTTTTCTCGGAATCGGTCGAAACTATTGAATGCGCCTTATCGGGATTGTAGAAAAAAATAAATGATAACAAAATGATACAATAAACAATAACATTTTTTTTAATCAGCATACTGATCAATAACCTCGATTGTTTTAGTAAAAAAGTAAAATTCCCATAGCAAAAACTTAATAATCATTCAAGTACTTTAATCAAAACCGTGAGACCCATAATCTTATGCACTCGTTTAAGGATCGTTTTTGAAAACAGAATTTCTTAAAAATTATATATTCACAAGAAAATAACCATTGTAAAAAAGAGTTAATTAACAGCAATGATAAAAAAATAATTATTGCAATAATTTAAAAACATTGATAAAAGTTGCATTGTAGCCCATCTAAAAAATGATATAATATTTATAAAAGATATAACAAAAGCTGAGGAGATTTTCTTGCCCGATCTAAAGAATGACATAAACTCAACAGAAAAACTTCTTAATGTTATACGCGGGGAAGATGAAGGATCTTTCAACGCATTGGGAAAACAACAAAGTTCTTTGTCTGCAAACAAGCAGACAAAAAATATCAATATCATCCCGCCTAAACGTTTCTTCAATAAAAAAAAATATACCGTGGGGGTTGATGTCGGCCGGGAATTTATTTGTCTGGTTAAGACGGATAATCATTCTGACGGAAGGCCGATACTTGTTGATAAGAAAATTATCAAATATGATCCGCGGATCTCTAACGATTCGCCGGAATTCATTACCTTTTTAAAATCTTCTATTGTTGACTTTTGCGGTTCTGTTGCCAATTGTAACATTTGGACGAAAATATCATCGAGCGAAGTGAACGTTCATTTTCTGAAAGTTCCCCGCGTGCCTAAAAATAAACTGGAAAATGTCATTTATTGGACGGCAAAAAAAGAAGGTTTCCTTGATGAAGAAAAAAACATTTTTGATTTTGAACTGCACGGCGAGGTTATTGATCAGGGCAATGCCAAATATTCAGTCATGGCTTACACGGCCTCCAAAGCGGAAATTGAAAAAATTAAAGCATTGTTTTCTGATATGGGGATAACGCTTGCCGGAATTACAACCTTTCCGTTTGCTATTCAGAATGTTTTCCGGTCAAAATGGATGCCGGTAACTGAAGAAATATTCGCCAGTTTGTTTATAGGCAGTAATTTTTCCCGGATCGATGTTTATCATAAAGATAATCTGGTGATGACCCGGGGCATCAAAACCGGCAGCGGCAACAGCATGGCGGAAGCAATCGTTACATCTGTCCTTGAGAAAACAGGCAAGGTAAGACTGAAGCAGGATGAGGCGAAAAAAATTCTTTTCAGTCTTGGTTCTGATTCGCAAAAATTAAGTGATAAAGACGCGGGTCACGATTTTAAAAAAGAAGAAATTCTGGAGATGATTTCTCCTGTTTGGGAAAGATTAGCCCGTCAGGTGGATCTTACTTTAAAAACATCTTCCATCGGGTACCAGAAAGTTGAAAAGATATACATTATATCTTCAGTAAATGTTGATGACTCCATGCTGGATTACATGAGTGATCAGTTAGGGACAAAAACAGAATTCTTTAATCCTTTCAACCTGCAGAAATCTTATCCTTCTGCGGGATCTTTAAGCATTCAGGAGGGAATTTTGCTGTCTCCTGCCCTGGGTATTTCCTTGTCGGATAACAGGCGCACTCCCAATGTAATTTTTACTTATTCCGAAAAAAACAGACAAATAAACATAAAACGAATCGATAGATTGTTTTTCTTCTCTTTTCTGGCGGTTTTAATTATTTGTCTGGTTGCGTTATTTTATCAAGGCTCGAAATGGAGAAACCTTAAGGAAGAAGGGGTAAAATTAGAAAAAGAATTAGCGCTTTATAGTCCGTTACTATCTATGGATAAAGTACTTCAAGCCGCTAACGAAGTAAAAATGCAAAAAACAATTGCTCATCAATACGCGCAACGGTATTGGACGACTGCGGCGACGGGAGAGATTTCTGATTTGACACCGCAAAATATACGGCTGCTTAGTGTTAAAATGACAGAGGGAAGTAGTACGGCAAAAACGGATGCCGACAAAACCCAAAAAGAAGCAAGTGATGGTGTTTCCATAGAGGGAATCATTATTGACAAAAGGGACAAGCTTGATTCAGCCTTGACGCAATACGTGATGAAGCTGGAAAATTCACCAATGTTTAAAAATGTATCGGTGCAGAAAAACAGCATTACAACTTTAAAGAAAAGTGAAGTTCTTTATTTTACTTTGAGCGCTAAAACGGGTTAGTCGTGATGAAAAAAATTAATTTTAATATAAATAAAAAAAGTATTTTGTATTTAGGAGTATACCTTGGAATTATATTTGTTGTTATTTTAGTGGGAATACTTCCTTTATCCTGGAGTATTTCCAAGAATATAAAGCAAAATGAAGAATTAAGTTATAAAATTAAAGAACAAAAGGAGTTGGGACCTGTTTATGCATCTTTATTAAACGCTATGAAAAATAAGAATTTGCTTACTTTGCCCCACCCGGAGAAAACATCATTGGCCCGTTCCGAAGCAGGGAAGTTCCAGGATGATTTTCAGGTGATCGTGAAGAAAACAGGGTTAAAGATTTTATCATTTACGCCGGATTTGAACACATCGGCGGCCTCTTCCACATCGTTTTTGCATCAGATTGTCTTGAGGGGAGAATTTTCTGATTTTCGAAAAATGCTGATAGGATTGGGAGCTGTTCCATACCTGGATAAAATAGAGGAAATCAATATTCAGCAGGGTACCGATTCCATGGAATTTAGAATGAAAGTCTGGATAGCTCTTAAATAGTCAATAAAAAAGGTATTTATGGCTAATTTAAAAAAAAGAGAAATTATCATTTTAGTGATAGCCGCTTTATTTGTTTTGTATGCGGTTTATGCATACTTGATTGCCGGTCCTGCAAGTAAAAAAGTTAAAACCAGCGCAGATTCCGTAAAAATCGAAACATTTAAAAGCGATCTAACAAATGATTTGAGTAAAAACAATTTATCAGATTTTGATAAATATGTTGCCATACGAACGGGAGTGAATAGTGGGAATAATCCTTTTTTAAAAAAAGATATATATAGAGCATGGTTGGAGAAGGACAGTAAAGGCAATAGCATATTATCTAAAATAATTTATTCCGGCTATGTAGATTCAGGTAAAAATAGAATGGCTGTCATTAACGGTCTGGAATATAGAACAGGGGAGCAATTGGCAGAGGAAGGCTATGTATTAAAACAGATTACGCCTTCGAAAGTTTTGATTTACGATAAACGTGCGGGAAGCAATGTGGAAATTCCCATACAAGAATAAAAAATGCAATTGGAGGTTGTCGATTTGAAATACTCTAAAAATATCAAAAAGTTATTTTTTGGTTTTATCGTGCTGATGTTTTTCTTAGGGTGCGCCGATGGATTTAAGGCTGAGAAAAAAGATCCTTTTTTTGATAAATGGACAACGCTTGCCGAAAATTCTCAAGGGCATTCTCCCAGAGCAAAAGAAGTTAATGCATCAGCAATTTTGAACAAGAAACAATCATTATATACTCCTGTCGTGGAAACCGAGGCAAGAAAATTGCCTGACGGGCCAATCAATTTAACAATGCGTCAGGCGGATATAAAAGCAGTCTTGAGGGCAATGGCCAAGTCCGTCGGTTTAAATATACTGGTAAAAAACGAACTTAAGGGTGATATCAGTGTAGATTTTCGTGGAGTTACCTGGGACAAAGCATTTACAGGATTATTGCGGACATATGGTTTGTCTTATGTTTGGGAAGGCAATATCATCAGAGTGATGACGATTGACGATGCTGAACAGGAATTAAAAAGAAAAGTGCAATTACGCGACATCCAATGGGTTGAACCGCTTTTAGAGCCTGTCGTGATCAGCATTGATTATGCTGATCCCAGGAAATTGGAGAAGACGCTTCAGGATTTCCTCACAAAAGACAAGGACGGGAAAGCGCGTGGATCGGTTACAACGGATGAACACACCAATTCTCTTATTATTTCCGCCATGCGCGATGATTTGGCCAAGATACTGCCCATTATTGAAAAATTGGATAAACCTACGGCTCAGATCTTAATTAAGGCAAATATCGTGGAAACAACAAAAGGCGTGGCCAGGGATTTGGGAATTATGTGGGGAGGATATAATAAGGGTACCAATATTTCCGGAAACAACGATCTGATTGTAACCGGCGGCAGCGGTTCTCCTGCCGGCAGCATCGGTGGAAAGGGATTGGGCGCGAATTTCCCGGTGTCCCAATTTTTATCGACGGGGACAACGACTCCTCTTGGTTCTTTAGGGTTGTTATTCGGAAAGATTGGAGGAAACCTGCTGGAAGTACAATTGCAGGCGCTGCAACAGGATAATAAGTTGAATATTCTATCCAGCCCCTCAATCACGACGTTGGACAATCAGAAGGCATTTACAGAAAATGGTGAAAAGATACCTTATGTCACTAACCAGACAAGCGGCGGTACAACGACTCAAACAACCGTGTTTGAAGATGTTGTTTTGCGTTTGGAAATTACGCCGCACGTCATTGACGGTAAAAATCTGAAAATGACAATATTAGTGAAAAAAGATGAATTGGATCCGACACGGAAAGACTCTATCGGCGATCCGTATATCATCAAAAAGAGAACGGAAACATCATTGATTGTTCAAGATGGAGAGACTATTGTTATTTCCGGCCTGACAAAACAGACCAAATCAGCAGCGGGAAATGGAGTGCCCTGGTTAAAGGACATTCCCCTTTTGGGCTGGGCTTTCAAATCCGATAGCAAAAGCGATCAGATGGAAGAAGTGCTCATATTTATTACACCGCATATATTACAGGTCAGCGACAACAGGACTTCATCCGGGGTTATGGAAAACAATACGGGAAAGAATTAAACTTCACGAAATTAAGATAAAATAGGAATTACACAAAAAACGGAGTTGGACTCTGAATCATAGCAGATGTTCAAGCAGTAAAATGGCATTTAAAAATGAATTATTACAATATTCTCAATTTTAAAAAAGAGCCATTTTCCAACTCACCGGAACCGGAATTTCTTTTTCAATTGCCACAGCATAGTGATTGTTTGCAAAAGTTGGAGCTGGCTGTTCGCCTGCGCCGCGGAATTAACATTGTCATCGGAGACATCGGTACAGGAAAAACCACTTTATGCCGAAAACTTATTCAGAGCTTTTCTTCCACATCGGCGGATGCAACGGAAATCGAAACGCATCTCCTGCTTGATCCCGCATTTAACAGCGCTGTTGAATTTCTGCAAACTGTTGCCTTAATGCTCGGAATTAAAGATTTGAATGATTGCCAAAGTGAATGGCATTTAAAAGAGAGAATTAAGAATTATCTCTTTGACAAAGGTGTGGATGAAAAAAGAATAGTTGTTCTGATCATTGACGAAGGCCAGAAAATTCCCGGGAATTGTCTGGAAATTTTGCGGGAATTTCTTAATTACGAAACAAATAAATTTAAACTGCTGCAAATAATAATATTTGCGCAAAAAGAATTCGAGAAAATTCTCAAAGAGAAAGCCAATCTCTTTGACAGGGTTAATCTTCTTTATCATCTTAAGCCGCTTAACTTTAAACAAATGCGGGCGATGATAAATTATCGTTTAAGTGTCGCCAGAGATTTTGAACCAGTTCCTTCTCTGTTTAACTTTTGGGGATTCGCGGCTATTTATCTTGCGACCGGAGGCTATCCGCGCAAAGTCGTTTTGCTTTGTCATCAGGTTGTTCTGAAAATGATCGTTCGCGGCAGGGAAAAAGGAGGCTGGTTTTTAGTCAGAAGCTGCGTCAATGAGACGGCAGCGCCTTTATTCATAAGGTTAAGATGGGCACTGGCAAGTTTTTTAATTATGATGATTCTGGGAATTTCAATCAGTACAATTGCGTTACAGAGCCGCAATCCCGATGCGCGTAAGCCATCGGCGGTGATTCCGGCAATCCCCGTTGTTTCTGAAATTAAACCGGTTGAATCCGCCGGTGTCGGCGCAAATTCTTTAATGAATCAGGAAAATAATAAGCAGAATATTAAAATGCCCGATCGTATTGGAAAGATAACGATGACGGGAAAAAGAAGAATTTGGTGGACACTGTATAATATATACGGCGGGATAAATCCCGATATTTTGAATGCAGTGCTTGCCGCTAATCCTCATATAAAGAATAAGGATAGAGTAACAGAAGGAACTGTAATAACTATCCCGTCGATACCCGCGAACATAAAACCGGTAAAAGAAGGCGAAATAATCGTTGCTTTAAAAAGTGGAAAAGATTTAGAAACGATGTATAATATTTTCCGGAATAATCCTGATGAACGAAAAATGCCGGCACGGGCATTCCTTTCTTTTTGGAACAAAAAAGACGGAATGGAATTTATGATTGTTATTGATAAATCTTTCAAGAATAAAAGCTTAGCCGAGGAAGCCGTCGGTAAATTACCACCGGTCATTGCCGCCGAAGCAAAAATTTTATCTCAATGGGAGACAGATACAGTTTTTTTCAACAGCCGCGTTTTGCCTCATTGAATTTATAGTGGAGGATAAATGAGAATCAAACAACGTCTTGGTGAAATACTGGTGAAAAAAGGTATTTTGACCGAAGAAATGCTTGTCAAAACCCTGGATGATCAAAAGAAAACCAATTTAAAACTTGGTCAGTTCTTAATACGCCAGGGCATTCTGCAGGAGAAACAAATAATCGATTTATTATGTGAACAACTCAATCTTAAGAAATATCATATCAATGATTTCCCCTTGGATCTGGATTTGATACGTTATATCCCCATTGAAATAGCACAAAAACATCAAGTGGTTCCTTTAAGCATCAAGGGGAATCTTTTGACAGTCGGTATTGTTGACCCCCTGGAGGTAAAAATCTTCGATCAGATTGAAAAATTAACGAACATGGAAGTTGAACCTGTCATTTGTTCGGAAATGGAAATCAATCAGCTCATCAATAGTATGTATGGCATGCAATCCGATCTGGGCGAGATCATGGAAGACATGGAGATAGAATCTAAGGATGAAGAAGAATCGGAGGCCCAGGAAGAAGTCCAAATTACATCTTTACAGGATCAGGCGGGAGAGGCGCTGGTTGTTCGTTTGACCAATTCTATTTTTGCCCAGGCTGTTCGCAGCAGAGCAAGTGATATCCATATCAGTCCGCAACAAAATAGTGTGCAGTTACGTTTTCGCATTGACGGTAAATTGATCGAAATGCCGTCACCTCCCAAATCTATATTTTTATCCGTCATTGCCCGTGTTAAGATTATCGCCAATATGGATATTACTGTTTCCAGAGTTCCTCAGGACGGCCGGTTTACCCTGAAAATAGAAAAAAAGGAAATTAATGTCAGGGTTTCCTCCATCCCCACAATTCACGGAGAAAATATTGTCATGCGTCTGTTGGATATGAGTGCGGGTATTTATACACTGGATAGTTTGGGGATGGATCCGGAAGACATGGCCAAAATCGAGAGGATGTGCAATAAACCTTATGGAATGATTTTAAGTACCGGACCAACTGGAAGCGGTAAAAGCACCAGCCTTTACGCAATTTTGAATTCCATAAACAAGCCGGACATCAATATCATTACTCTGGAAGATCCCGTCGAATATAGAGTAAATGATATTCGCCAGGTGCAGTTAAACACTAAGGCGGGAATGACTTTTGCCGGCGGTTTGCGTTCAATTCTTCGTCAGGATCCGGATGTGATTATGGTTGGTGAAATCAGAGATGCGGAAACTGCCGCGGTATCTGTTCAAGCGGCACAAACGGGGCATAGGGTCTTGAGCACGGTTCATACTAATGATGCCGCGGGCGTGATCACACGATTTATAGATATGGGTATTGAACCTTTCTTAATTTCATCTGTTTTGATTGTTTCTTTCGCTCAAAGGTTAGTGCGTACGGTTTGTCCCTATTGTAAAGAACCTTACCATCCTTCGGCGAATGCCCTTACTCTTTTTGGAATAACGGCAATAGAAGCCCAAAACGCTAACTTTCAACGCGGTAAAGGTTGCAGTCAATGCAAGAATACCGGTTATAAGGGAAGAACAGGTGTTTTTGAGGTTTTAGCTGTTGATGAGATGATTCAGGATATGATTGTTGATCAAAGGTCAAGCCCCGAAATTACACGTGCGGCTGTGGCTGCCGGAAAATTGAAAACACTGCAAAAAGGGGCGGCCCAGAAAGTCCTCCAGGGGATTACTACGCTGGAAGAAGCCGCTTCCGCCGTCATGACTTAAGTGTCGATAAGGATAGAAGATGCCTAAATATTTTTATCAAGCCATTAACCAAAATGGAGAGGAGGTTTCCGGCACTGTAGAGGCGGAATCGATTGAGATTGCAAATTTCATACTGGTTTCCCGTGAACTTATTCCTTCACAAGTAAAAGAGCAATCAGAAACAAATAGTTGGTTGAATGCTTTGGCGGGAATAAGCAAAATTAAGACGGTGGATCTGATAATGTTTACGAAACAGTTCCATTCCATGTTAGTTGCCGGAATACCCATATTAAGAATTTTGTCTATTCTGGAGGATCAGACAGAAAACAAAGGTTTAAAGCAGGCCATATCGTCAGTGATCAAAGATATCCATCAAGGTTCTTCTCTTTCCGATGCATTGCAGAAATTTCCCAGAATATTTGAACGCCTTTACTGTGACATGGTGAAGGCGGGTGAAATCAGCGGAAATTTGCCAATTGTTTTGGAAAGATTGATTTACATTATTGAACATGAAGCAAAAGTCAGGGGAGATATAAAATCGGCATTGAGATACCCCATGATAGTTCTTATCGCTCTGGTCGGCGCGTTTATCGCTCTTTTAACTTTTGTGATTCCGCAATTTGTTTCTATTTTTACCAGCGCGGGTTTGGTTTTGCCGTGGCCGACAAGAGTGGCCATGTCTCTATACTCTATGCTTCATAACTACTGGTATGTGCTTCTCGTTATCATCATAGCAATTGTTTTGGGTTTGCGTTTATATTTTAAAACAAGTAACGGCAAATTTGTAAAAGACTCTTTTTTATTAGAAATGCCGATCGTGGGTCCATTATTCAAAAAAGCAGCTTTATCACGTTTTGCAAGTATTTTTGCTATCTTACAAACCAGCGGCGTGCCTATCATGCAATCATTAACCATTCTCTCAGCTACAATGGGTAATGAGGCGCTTACGAGAACTTTTGATAATATCCGTGAGCGTATTAAGGAAGGCGCTGGAATTTCAGCCCCTTTAAAATCGTCAAAATATTTTACACCGATGGTTATTGATATGATCGCTATTGGTGAAGAATCAGGAAAGATTGATGAAATGATGCGCGCAGTGGCAATACATTATGATAGCGAAGTTGAGTATGCAGTCAAAGGTCTTTCCGATGCAATTGGCCCGGTTCTTATTGTTGGTTTAGCTGTAGTGGTAGGATTTTTCGCTTTAGCCATATTTATGCCCATGTGGGATCTTACTCAACTGGCAACAAAACATTGATGGGAAAATCATAAAAAACTGGCAAGCGAAAATGAATAAAACAGCTAGAAATCTTTTTACTGATTCAACAATAATAAATAAAATTATAAAGAAGAAAAATATTTATATAAGTTTGTTCGTATTGATTCCGGCAATTTATACCGGAATATCAATCATCGGTGTCCTTCTGACATTTCAACTGTTTCAATATAGCGATAAAATCAATCAGATGCATTCCGCCCGTTTTTTTTACTTAATTGCTTTCATAACCGTTATTACTTTTATTATAAGTTTTCTTTTTCTCCATTTTTTTTTCAGGCCACTCATACAATTCGTTAATAAAACGCAAAAGATGCCGATTCTTGCCAAATCGACATCAGAGAAAATCATAACGCGCGATTTAAATCAAATTAATAAGATATTTGATAATATAGCGAATATTTTGAGTCATGTTGAGGCAAAAGAATTATTTCCCAGTATTATCGGTTCTAGCGCCTCCATGCGCAATATTTTTACACAAATTATTAAAGTCGCTGCCACCGATTCCACGGTTCTTCTTTGCGGTGAAAGCGGAACAGGCAAGGAATTGATAGCTTCCAGTGTTTACGAACATAGCGCGAGGTATGGCAAACCTTTTATAAAAATTAATTGTGTGGCCATTCCGGAGGGATTATTGGAAAGTGAGCTTTTCGGACATGAAAAAGGTTCATTTACCGGAGCTACGGAACAGAAAAAAGGAAAATTTGAAATAGCTGACAAAGGCACGGTTTTTCTGGATGAAATCGGAGATATGCCTTTGGCCACTCAAGCGAAGCTCCTGCGGGTTTTACAGGAAAAGGAATTCGAAAGAGTAGGCGGAACAAAACCAATCAAGGTAAATATCCGTTTTATCGCGGCCACCAATAAAAATTTACAGGAAATGATTAAAAACGGAACATTCAGAGAAGACCTCTATTTTCGTTTAAATGTTTTCCCCATCTTTCTGCCCGCGCTGAGGGAAAGAAAAGAGGATATTCTACTCATAGCAAATTATTTTTTAGAGTCTCTGCCCAAACCTGCAAAGTTGTCCACGACCTCTCTGCAGGAATTAATTGGATACAACTGGCCGGGAAATGTCAGAGAATTAAAAAATGTTCTGGAGCAGGCTTCAATATTATCTGAAAATGGTATTATTGAATTGCATCATTTGCCCGCGCTATTGAAAAATACAACAAACGCAGTGAATGAATCAGATGATATAACTCTTGATCATAGACTTGAGTTAATAGAGAAAGAGATCATTACGGAGACTTTAAGACAAACCGGAGGAATTCAAGTAAAAGCGGCAAATATTTTAGGGATTAATCAAAGGAGTCTTTGGCACAGGATTAAGAAGCTGCAAATTGATGTGGATAGCATCAGAAATCTACAATAATTGTAGATGAGTCAACAAAAAAGTCATCTTTAAAGTTGAATGAATTAAATATTTTATAAAATAATTTTGTTGAAAAATTGAAAAAAATAAGTTATTTTATTGATATAAGTAATTATAGTACTTGTTAAAGAAATATCGTTATTATGTTTCCTGATAATGGCATAGCATTTGCTTTATAATTGTTGAGAGTGTATAAAGTAATAATAAACAATTAACTATATTAAAGAAAGGAGAGGAATATGTTAAGGAATGAAAAAGGTTTTACGTTGATTGAAATCATTGCGGTCTTGGTAATTTTGGGAATTTTGGCAGCAGTGGCTATTCCGAGATACATCAGCATGATGGAACAGTCAAGAATTTCTGCAGCACAGGCGGCAATTGCGGAAGTAAAAGCTCGCGCCAGTAATTATTATGCATCTCAAATGCTGTCAGGAAGTGGAGCCACTACAGCTGGTGCTGTTCAGGCTTCTGTTGCTGCAAACTCTGATGTCGGTTCTGATTATGTGCTTACAGCGGCGGCTTCCGGCAGCAATATTCTAGTTACTGTAACTTCGGTAAAGGGTAATACAATACCCAGCACAAGCGGAACTTGGTATTATCCGACCACGTAAGATAATGATCGAAAAGAAATATATTTAGAAAGAAATAGCGTGAGTGTAGACTCACGCTATTTTTTTATGCAATATCATAAGATAAATTATTAAAAAATCGTCATCTCCACCTCTGGATTTAGCCAGGGGGTGTTTTAATTTATTTAATGATTACGGGGATTTTTTATTAGTGAATAATAAATTAGTTTATATTATCTTAATAATTTTAATTATTTCCTCTTTTATAGCTTATGGCCGGATCCTGGGAAACGGTTTTGTTAGTTTTGATGATCACCAATACATTATCGAGAACAATCATATTAAATCAGGCATTAATGCGGAAAGTATTAAGTGGGCGTTTAGCGCTGTTGTTTCCAAAAACTGGCATCCGCTCACCTGGGTTTCACATATGTTGGATTGGAGTTTGTTCAAGGATAATGCGGGCGGACACCACTTCATTAGTTTATTGTTCCATATCGGAACTGCTTTACTTTTATTTTTATTTTTAAACAGGACGACAAAAAGTCTCTGGCTTTCTGCTTTTGCCGCAGCTTTCTTTGCTCTGCATCCTTTACGAGTGGAATCCGTGGCTTGGGCAGCCGAACGCAAAGACGTTTTAAGTATGTTTTTCGGAATGTCGGTTTTATATGCTTATGCTGTTTATGTTGAAAAGCATCAATTCTATCAATATCTTTTGTGTTTAATCTTATTCGCCTTGAGCTTAATGGCCAAATCCATGCTGGTTACACTGCCTTTTGTCTTGCTGCTTCTTGATTATTGGCCGCTGGGACGTTGGCCAAAAGAAATAATCACCCCTCCCCAACGTCGCAGTTTTTTGATCGGCAGTCTTCTGTGGGAAAAAGTACCGTTTCTTTGCCTGGCAATTGGATCGAGTATAGTAACTTTCTGGGTTCAGAATAAAGGCGGCGCAGTGGTTTCCATAGGAAATCTGTCTTTTTTCGCGCGTATTACCAATGCCGTTGTTTCTTACATCTCCTATTTAAGAAAAATTATTTCGCCGATTGATTTGGCTGTATTTTATCCTTATGAACATTTATTTCCATTATGGCAAGTAACGACTTCTTTCTTCATTTTAATCGGAATTACTATTGTTGTTCTTTATGCTATGAAAAAATTCCCTTTTTTATTTGTGGGATGGTTTTGGTATCTGGGAACTCTGGTTCCCGTTATCGGTTTAGTTCAGGTCGGTAAACAAGCCATGGCCGACCGCTATACTTATCTTCCTTCCATTGGCATTACCATTATGCTGGTCTGGGGGATTTCGCTTTTCTTTCAAAGAGAAGAGATGCGCAAAAAAATCTTATTTCCTGCAGGAATAACCTATTTGGCCATCATGGCAATTTTAACATGGGAGCAATGCGGCTACTGGAAAAACAGTGTAGAACTTTTTAATCATGCTTTGCATGTTACAAAGAATAATTATCTGGCGTACAATGCCAGGGGAATTACTTATGGTGAAATGGGACAGTATCAAATGGTCATTGAAGACTTCAATAAGGCTGTCGGCTTCAAACAAGATTACATGGAAGCCTACTTTAATCGGGGATTTGCTTACGTTAAGCTGGGTCAATATCGTCTGGCCGTCGATGATTTCAATGAGGCGATTCGCCTGAAACCGGATGAAGAAAGAACCCGCAGATTGCTAAAATCAGCACAGGAGATGGAACTGCAAAAAGAGCATTAATTCATATTGAAACAATTCCGCGTGATAAATGAATAATTTTCAATTTTAGGAAGGTAAACAACCAGCTTCTCATCTCTGTTTAATTTCTGAATGTATTCATTTAATTTTGAAGAACCCTGTAAATACAATAAGAGACGAATTTCCT
>PHBJ01000023.1 GCA_002840555.1 Deltaproteobacteria bacterium HGW-Deltaproteobacteria-13 | reverse complement strand
ACTCTTCACTCTTCACTCTTCACTCTTCACTCTTCACTCTTCACTCTTCACTCTTCACTCTTCACTCTTCACTCTTCACCCCTACCTTTCCGCCAGTCCAGCCAGATAATGTATAGAATCATAACGATGCTGTAGATGGCAGAAGGCACCGCGGTTTCTTTGGCAAACAGCGCGATGGCTAATCCTCCCGAAATGCCCTGATTTTTTAAAGTGCCCTGAAGAACCAGACTGACTATATTTTCCTTATCCGCTTTGAAAAGGACGCCTGTCTTCTGAATGATCCACCCCAAGACAAACGTCGTGGCAAACGCGATCCCCGCTACCGGAACAATCATACGCGGCTGGCTGAATATCAGATCCCTGTTCACACCGATAATGGAATACAAAACAATGAAAAAGCCCCAGTTGGTCAACGGGCCGCGCACCTGAGCGATCCTGTCCTGCCAGTTGAAATAGAGTACAATCCTCGATAAAACCAGCGGCAGCACAATGAGTAAAAACATGATGCGAACAAGTTTATAAGGTTCGTCAAAGCCGGTGCCGATGGACAGCCAGAACATCAGCGGCATGATCAGCAAAGCAGAGAGATAGGAGGCCACAGTGCCTGACAATGTATAGGAGACATTGCCTCCGAGCATAACCGTGAAAGGAATAACGGCCACCGCCGGCGGCACCGCCGCGATCAGGACAAATCCGATCCACAGATTTATATCGTCAATCAGCAAAGCCGATAAAAGAAGAATAGCGCCACCCAGAATTAAATAGCTCATTGCGATTCCGACGAGCGACGACTTGAGAATCGCGCGGGGGTTGAGGAAATAGTCATTGGGAACATTAATCGTCGCCAGCGCCATGACCAGAGCAAGAGCCGGCATCATCAATATTTTTGTCCATTGCGCCGCCTGCGGCAGAAGAAGCCCTAACGTTATGGCAAGAAGAAAAATAAAATTGCGGTTATTCAGAAACCTAATCATTAAATACCTCAAAAGTCAGGCCTTAATCTCTACCAATTGCGCCGATTTTTCAATCAAAATATATGTGTCATAAAATATGCCGGAGAAAAGATATTTTCTGCCTTATGTTAATTATTGCTCTTGTGGTTTTAAAACAAATTTGTCAAAATAAATGACTACGGGAAAGCAAAAGCCTGACTTAACGGTATCAGTGAAGAAGCTCTATGGATAAAACTGATCGCCTGGGTTTAGAAGAAAGTTGAATTCGTACATTAATTTTCTAGTCGCCAAAAGGGAGATAACTGAAATGAAAAGACTCATGCTAGTCGGAGTAGCAATCACTATTGTGTTATCGGTTGGTATATCGTGGGCAGCAAATGCGGATAAGGAAAAAGCGGCCGTCGCAGCGGCGCAAAAATGGTTAGTTCTCGTAGATACCGGTAAATACTCGGAGAGTTGGCGGGAAGCGGCCGGGTATTTCAAAAACGCGGTTCAACAGGACCAATGGGAACAAAGTATTCAGGCAATCAGACCACCCCTGGGAAAGGTAATTTCCAGAAAACTCAAAACAAAAGTTTACAAGACCACATTACCTGGCGCACCGGACGGTCAGTATGTTGTCATTCAGTTTAGAACCTCATTTCAAAACAAGAAATCTGCCGTTGAAACCGTTACACCAATGTTGGACAATGACGGCAGGTGGAGGGTATCGGGCTATTTCATAAAATAGATGATCTGACAATGGTTACCGTGGATGAGGGAAAGATTCCCTCTCCCCCAAAGTCATCGGAGCGGTTATCCGGAGGAGGCAAAAGAACATGACTTCATTTTGCATCATGATTCCCAATCATTTCTCATGATCCTGATATTTGTTGATTTTTTTTGGCTGGAAGTATATAAATCTCCCTCATCAATTAATAATCGAATAAGGGGTGAAGATTATGAAACGTTTTGAAAGCATCATCAATACCGCTATCAAAGAGTCTATGTCGGATATTCACATCACCGGCGAACATCCCGTTGTTTCACGAAAGCAAGGCGATATTCAATTTCACAGTTCCCTGAAGTGGACCCATCAGGAAATTGATGATCTGACCAGAAAACTCCTGTCTCCCCTGCAACTGGACAAACTGCGGCAAAATAAATCCATTGATCTTTCCGTTTCCATCAGCAATGCCCGTCTCCGGCTCAACGTTTTCACCACAGTGCGTGGAATAAGTATAGCGATTCGGATTCTTCCGGGCCGCATACCGACCATCGAGGAGCTCAATTTACACCCGTCACTCCATGATATTGCCAAGATAAAGTCCGGTCTGGTTCTCATCTGCGGCGGCACAGGCGTAGGCAAGACAACGACGATTGCAGCCATTATCAATGATATCAACAAAACCCGGCAGGCACACGTTGTCACCCTGGAAGATCCCATAGAATACCGCTTTCAATCTAAAAAATCATTCATTGAGCAGCGTGAGCTCGGCGCTCATATACCTTCTTTTGAACATGGACTCATCGATGTGCTGCGCGAAGATGCCGATGTTATCGTTGTGGGTGAACTGCGCGAAGGGGCGACAATGCATCTGGCTCTCAATGCGGCAGAGTCGGGACACTTGGTTATTGCCACACTTCATGCAGCCACGCCGGAAGAGGCCGTCTACCGCATGTGCAATGCAGTCCCTGTAGATGCCCAGAATGAGGTACGTAACCAGCTGGCGTCCACGCTGGCCATGATTACCGTTCAACAACTGGTGTATCTGGAAAAAGCCGGACAACGCGTCCCCGTTCTGACAATCGTTCATGGCACCCAACCCATCAAAAATCTCATCCGCGATAACAAACTTCACCTGTTCTCCAATGTCATAGAAACTTCGAAAACCGAAGGGATGTTCCTGGCAGAACGTTATTTAGAAGATTATGTGGGAACCCTCTCCGACTTTACACATTATGGAAAGATATTTAACCCCTCGTTGGAATTGTCGCAAAATAGTTTTTATCAGTCGCCGCTGACAAGCGACGTCCCGCAGATGAAGTATGCTGTAAAAAATCAAGCAAAAACGGAAGCACCGGAAATTGCCAACGTGCCCGAATACATCGAAGACAATGTCATCAGTGTCTTGCAGATCAATGACAATATACCGTTGCATGAAATTGTGGACAAATTGAACAAGAATAGCTAGAAAAATTTTTAGCCGTTTTCTCTATATAAATCCGTCTCTTGTTTCTGCGTATTTCTCAGATTGTTGCTGACAAAGTGATAGGCCGGTTTTAACATGAGGCTGCCAAAGTAAGCTCCGGATGTATTTTGCTTGAAGCATTCTGGATAATTTGTTAATTAAAACAGATTAAATTGATTTTATCTGATTAATAATAAAAATAATCGAAGGAGGAAACCATGTCCAAATCCGAAGAAAATTTAAAAGAAGCCTTTGCCGGAGAATCACAGGCAAACCGTAAATATCTGGCGTTTGCCGCTAAAGCCGATCAGGAGGGATTCCCGCAGGCGGCACGGTTGTTCCGGGCGGCCGCGGAAGCGGAAACCGTTCATGCCCACGCTCACCTGCGTGCATTAAAAGGAATCAAATCCACCAGGGAGAATCTGCAGGAAGCGGTCGCCGGAGAAACGCATGAATTCAAAAGTATGTATCCGGGAATGATTGAGACAGCCAAAGCCGAAGGAAATAAAGAGGCCGAGCGCTCTTTTAATTATGCCAACGAAGTCGAAAAAATTCACGCCGGACTCTATCAGCAAATGCTTGATCACCTGGAAGGCGCAAAAGAATCTTACAGCTATTACGTTTGCCCGGTATGCGGCTATACGGCGGAAAAAGAAGCACCCGAAACTTGTCCTGTATGCGGCGCTAAAGGTAAGATGTTTAAAAAAGTTGATTGATATCAGGATCGTAATTACCTTTTTGTTATTCCGTGCAAGTGAAGCGCGACGATGAACCTGCCCCGTGCTTGACACCGGGGAATCCGGGATTTTTAATAAGTTATGAATACCGGCCTGTGCCGGCATGAGATTTTTTGTAAAGCAGCCCCTGCAATATCCGCCTCCGTTCGTCCGCGGTGAACATCTCCACCGCCGGATATACAGAGCAACGGATGACTAAGGTTTATTAATGAAAGAAATTCTAATCGTTATCAGCAGCGTCGTTTTATTTCTGGTCGGTATGGTCAATCTCTCTTCCGCCGTCCGGAAAATAATTGATGTGCGCATAAAAGAATACATTAAATATGCCGTGGAAAAACCTTTTTACGGACTCGTCACCGGCATAATTTCGACGATTGTTTTTCAAAGTTCTTCGGCATCCACGGCGCTTACCGTAGGATTGGTGAGCGCCGGATTGATCAGCTTTTACAGTTCTCTGGCTATTATCTTAGGCGCCGATATCGGCACTACTTTGACCGTGCAATTTGTTGTCTGGCATTTCACGGAAATTTCACCTGTCTTTATTTCCATAGGCGGGCTTTTATGGCTCGTTAATCGAAGCCGGTGGAAAATGGCCGGACAGATAATTTTTTACTTTGGATTGATATTTTTTGGTTTGGGATTAATCAGCCAGGCCGTTGAGCCTTTAAAAAATTCTCCGGCTTTTGTGAATTTATTCAAGCAGACTCAAAATCCGTTTTTCGGCATTGGTCTGGGCATTGCGGTAACAGGAATTATTCACGCCTCGGCCATCCCTATCAGTATCATGGCTCTTTTAGCGCAGCAGGATTTGGTTTCGCTGGAAAATGCGCTGCCCGTGATTATGGGAGCAAATATCGGCACAACCGTCACGGCACTGCTGGCCGGAGCGGTGGCAACGGTAAGCGGGAAAAGAAGCGCCCTCTCCCATTTGATCTTCAAGTGCATGGGTGTTTTACTGTGCCTCCTTTTTATGCCGCAGTTTCTTGTTTTATTAAAAAGTCTTTCTTCCAGCGTTGCCCAGCAAATTGTTCTGGGACACTTTTTAATTAATCTGGTCATTGTATTTGCCTTTATTTTTTTCCTGCGTCCCTTTGCCGGTTTCATGCAAAAAGTTTTAAAGGGCGAAGATGAAACTTTGCCTATCTGGCCGGAATTTCTTAATCGCAAAGATTTATCCGATGCGGGAAAAGCAATTGATAATGTGCAAAAGGAACTGCAGAGGGAAATTATTTTAACGCAAAAAATGTTCATCAAAGCTGTGAAATTGATTGACTGCCCTCAGGAAGGCAAGCAAAGAGACATTTCTTATATCGAGATCGTCGTTAATAATTTACGCGCCCAAATCGTTAAGTTTTTATGGAGGATATCAGCTCAGCATACGTCTACCCAGCTTTCGAAAAAGGTTTTTGCTTTTACGGCAATAGCCGGTGATATCGAAAGCATCGGAAATCATACTGTTTGGATAGCCGAACTGGCCAAGCAGAAAGCTGAAGGGAAAATAAAGTTTACGGAAAGCGGCAAGAAAGAATTGCAGGAAATAATCTCTTTAGTAAACCATAATCTGGATGATGCCATGGCTCTGGTCGAAGTGTCTGATCATGAAAAAATCAGCGGCGTCATCCGGCGTGAAGACGAAATAGATCTCCGGGTAAAAGAAGCGCGGGATAAACACCTTAAGAGATTTCACAACCGTCTTTGCACCACGGAAGCCGGAGTGATTTTTGTCGAGATCCTCATTCATCTGGAACGCATTTCCGACCATTGCACAAACATTGCGGAATATATTTTAGATACTCACGAAAAAAACTGCGCGCTGTAGATTGAATGCCCCCCGCCCATGAAGCTTTCCCGGCAAGCCGCCGGGAAATACGCTCCGTGTCTGACTAAAAACAGGCAATATATTGTTCATTTCACCCCAGAAATACGTGTTGAACTAATCAAGAATATCTTCTATAATCAATAGTGTATCAAGTGTTTTTATTTTTTTACTTGAACATCCGCATAAGGAGGAATCAAGATGGATAAGAGAATGAACGCTTTGAAATTTGCTTTAGAAAACGAACAGAAAGAAAGAGAGTTTTATCTGGCAAATGCGCGCAGAACAAAAAATTTAGCCGGTAAAAATATGTTCAAACAAATTGCCGATGAAGAAAAGGAACATTTTGAAGTTTTAAAGAATTTGCATGATAAATGGGAGAAGAAAGAAAAATGGCCGGCGACGGTTCCGTTGAAAGTAACAAAATCTTTGGCCGGCAGCATCTTAAAATCCATGTCGGACAAAAAAGCCGCCCGCTTTAAAGGGAATGAAGACGACCTGAAGGCGGTTCGCACCGCTATTGATTTTGAAGCGAGAGGCATGGCGCTTTATACCAAGCTGGAAAAGGAAAGTGTCGATCCTAAAGAAAAAAGTTTTTTTAATTTAATAGCCAGTATTGAGCGGCAGCATTTCCTTTCTCTGCGTGATACGGAAGAATTCCTGACCGATCCGGCCACCTGGTATCAGAATATGGAAAAGCCCATGTTGGATGGAGCATAAGATAACAACCTGTCCCGTGTTAATTAATATGATCTCCGGTATTCGTCTTGGTGATCTGTTCCAGTTTTGAATTCAGTTCCGTCCAGATTTTATAAGAGCGTTCCAGTTCCGCATTAATATCTTTTAACTCCAAATTAATTGTTTTAATTTTAACCGAATCCCTGTGGGTCTGCGGATCGCATAAATCCGTTTCGTGCCCTGCTTTTTTCGCTTCCAGAGATGATATCTTCCTCTCCACCGTGGACAGATCTTTTTCCAACGCGGCCCTGACTTTATAAGTTTTATTTCTTTCCTCCGCCTCCAAACGTTTTTTTTCTTTGGTTTTAAAAGACTGATCCTTAGGCGCGGTTTGTGAAATATTTTCATTTCCCGCTGGGGTGACTGTCTGGCTGCGCTTTTCGATGAAATAAGAATAATTGCCGTGGTAATCGTTAATCGCCCCGTCTTTGAGTTCAAAAACTTTATTGACTAAATTATCCAGAAAATAGCGATCATGAGAAACGATGGCGACAGTGCCGTGATAGTTGATCAGCGCGTTCTGAAAGATGTCTTTGGTCTTTAAATCCAGATGATTGGTCGGCTCATCAAGAATGAGAAAGTTCGTATCGAGAAGCATAATTTTTAAAAGAGCAAGCCGTGATTTTTCACCGCCGGAGAGCACGGAAATCGATTTATAAATATCATCGCCGGAAAAAAGAAACGCTCCCAGGAGATTGCGTTTTTCCTGATCGGATGCCTGCGTCGGCAACGAATTTATCTCCTCCTTGATTGTATTTTCGTAATTTAAATTTTGCGAACTTTCCTGAGAAAAGAATGCCATGTTCACGCCATCGCCGTATTTTACCGATCCGCAGGAAGGTTTTTCCGACAGGCTCAGCAGACGGGATAAAGTTGATTTGCCCGAACCGTTGACACCGACAAAAGCCACCTTATCCCCTCTGAATAAAGTGAAATTCAAATTGCTAAAAACATTTAAAGTACCGTAACTATGCCCCAAATCACTTGCTTTGACCACTTCTTTGGCGCTTTTTTTGCCTTCGGGAAATTTCATGGAGACGCTTTTTGTTTTTGCTTCGAGCATTACCGCGGAAAATTTCTCCAGCATTTTGACGCGGCTCTGCACCTGAGCGGCTTTGGTTGCCTTGTAACGGAACCGTTCCACAAATTCTTCAATTTTTTTAATTTGCGCTTTTTGCAGCTCCATCTCTTTTTTCAAAGCGGCATGGCGTATTTCTTTCTGACTCAAATAGTGAGAGTAATTGCCTTTGTAAATATGAATATGGCAGGCGGAAAGCTCGGCAATCTGGAGGGCAATTTTATCGAGGAAGAAACGATCATGTGAAATTACGATAATCGTTCCCGGATATTCTTTCAGATAAGATTCCAGCCACTCCATGCTTTCCGTGTCCAGATGATTTGTCGGTTCATCCAGAAGCATGATATCCGGCTTGGCCAGAAGAATCGACGTGAGCAGAATACGCATTTTCCAGCCGCCGGAAAATAATGAGCAGTTTCTGGCAAAATCGCCTTCTTTAAAACCGAAACCCTTGAGCACCTGTTTGGCCCTGGCTTCAAAAGCATAGCCATCCATGTAGGAAAAGTGAGCCAGTGCATCGGAATATTGTTGGGAGAGTTTACTGTACTCAGATGTATTTTGTCTGGACTGAGAGATTTTGTACTCCAGATCTCTGATGGATTCTTCCAGAGCGGCAATACCGCTTTTTTGCTTGAGAAACTCGATAAGGTTCACAGGTTCCAGCTCTACCAGGTCCTGCGGCAGATAACCGATGGTCTTATGTTTTCTGTTGGGTATCTCAATAATGCCGGAATCGATATGAACCTGATCGAGTATCGCCCGAAACAGTGTTGTTTTGCCGGTGCCGTTTTCGCCGACCAGGCCGATGCGGCTTCTGGGATGAATTGTCCAGTTGATATCGTCGAATAACTTCTTATCTAAAAAAGACAGATTAACGTTGCGGAAATAAATCATTCATGCTCTCCATAAATTTGCGTTTATATGACAAATTTATTTGAAAACCACAAGAGCAATAATGAATAAAGGATAAGCGGCTGGAAAAGCAACAGTCAGGCAGAACATGGATATTGTTAATCCATAAATATTCCGTGATCAGCAAGATTTGAAGGTTTCGCAATAAGGACTTCGGGATGACAACAATAATTCCGGCTATCTCTTTTTCCGGAAGACAAGTTTCAGCGGAACGCTTTCAAAGCCGAAGGTTTCGCGGATTTGATTCATCAGGTAGCGTTCGTAAGAAAAATGAATGCCCTTGGTATTGCTGACAAAAAAGACAAAGGTCGGCGGCTTGATATCCGTCTGTGTGGCGTAAGAAATATGCATCTGCCTGTTTTGATAACGCGCCATCGGGTTTTTCCGCACCGACTTTTCCAGCATATCATTGAGCGGGGATGTGCCGATTCTCTTTGTGTACTGAGCGTAAACTTCATCAATCAAGTCGAATATCTTCGGCGCCCGCTGCCCCGTAACGGCTGACACAAAAATAATGGGCGCAAAGTCCATGAATTTTATTTTATCCTTGATGTCCTCGACAAATTTACCCACGGTGGAATTATCTTTTTCAATCTTATCCCATTTATTGACAACGATGATGCAGGCCTTCCCTCTTTCGTAAGCAAGCCCGATGATCTTTGTATCCTGATCGGTCAGCCCTTCTTCAGCATCAATTAAGACAAGCGCGATGTTACAGCGGTTGATTGATTTGAGCGCCTGAACAACGCTGTATTTTTCCAGAGTCTGGCTGATTTTGCTTTTCCGGCGAATTCCCGCCGTATCAATAATCAGATATTTTTTACCCTGCACCTTTACCGGCATATCAATGGCATCGCGCGTTGTGCCGGGAGTCGGATTGGCAATGCTTCTTTCCTTGCCCAGGATTCGGTTGACCAGAGACGATTTGCCCACATTGGGTTTGCCGACAATGGCCACCTTGATTTGATCATCCTGATCATCTTTTTCTTCCACTAATTCCGGGAAATCACGCGTAACGGCAGACAGGAGTTCATCAACGCCGAGACCGTGCTGAGCGGAAATCGGATAGAATTGATCGATACCAAGCCGGTAAAAATCGGTGAGCATATCCTGATGGCGGTCTCCATCCACTTTGTTGGCAACAAAACATATATGTTTACTCTTGCCGCGCAGCTGTTTGGCAATCTCAATGTCCGAAGGTGTAAGCCCGTCTTTTCCGTCCATTAAAAGAATAATGACGTCCGCTTCTTCAATGGCCAGATTGCTCTGTTCGCGCATTTGGATGAGGATTCTTTCTTCCGAGGCCGGTTCGAAACCGCCGGTATCAATCAAGATGAAAGCTTTATCCTGGAAAACACAGTCCATGTAATTGCGGTCCCGGGTGGCGCCGGGCTCGTCAATGACAATGGCTTTTTGCTTTCCGGCAATTCTGTTGAAAAGTGTTGATTTGCCGACATTGGGCCGGCCGACAATGGCTATGACGGGTTTTACTTGCATTTTAATCCTTAAGTTTCTTTATGCCCGATATTCATCATTTGCATATTTTATAAAGTTCAACATCCCCGCGTGTTAATGTTTTAATAAACCAAATTCCTGAAGCATTTTATCAGAACTGGTCCATTCCTTTTTCACCCGTACAAACAATTCCAGATAAACTTTAGCGCCAAAGAGTTTTTCCATATTCAGCCGGGACTGTGTACCGATGTTTTTCAGCATGGCGCCTTTTTTGCCGATCATAATCGCTTTTTGCGATTCCTTTTCGACGTTGATTGTCGCGTTGATGCGTATCAGATTTTTTTCTTCATCTTCCTTGAATGAATCAATCATGACCGCGCTGACATAGGGAATTTCCTGCGACGTCAGCATCATGATCTGTTCGCGGATAAACTCGGCGGCAATAAATCTTTCGGTTGCGTCGGTGAAAATATCTTCGGGAAACAGTTGCGGTCCTTCCGGGAGAATTTCTTTAATGGCCGTCAGTAAATCGGCGATACCGTATCCTTTAAGCGCCGAAACCGGAAAAATTTCACGATAGTCATAAAGGATGCGGAATTTATCCATCAGCGGCAAAAGATATTTCTTTTCGACCAGATCAATTTTGTTGATGACCAGAAAAACAGGAACCTTGATCTCCGCCAGTGATTCAATCAATAAAATATCATTATGATGAACATCCGAATTGGCCTCGATCATCATGAGCAGAACTTCGGCATCACCGATTGTTTCCCTTGCCGTTTGTACCATGGCACGATTCAGTGGTGTTTTGGGGTTGTGCATCCCTGGCGTATCCAGAAAAATAAGCTGCGCGTCCGGAAAATTTTTGATGCCCGTAATTTTGTTTCTGGTTGTTTGCGGTTTATCGGCAACGATCGAAATCTTATCGCCGATAACAGCATTAAAAAATGTGGATTTGCCCACGTTGGGGCGGCCAATGATCCCTATGAATCCTGATTTAAACAAATGACTAATCTCCTGTGTGTCAATATTATATTTTGTATGATGATGACCAAAGTGCAGGCGGCCATTACCGGCCCCATCCCGGAATCTCAACGGTAAAAGATCCCATCGAATCGGCGCTGACCGAAATCGCACCGCGTTTTTGTCCTTCAATTGATCTTACAATGATCTTCGTGCGGGGGTAAAGCTTTTTTATTGCCGATATGTTCATATTATTTAAACCACGGAAATTGGAAATATCAGGCTCGGATAAATTGAAGTGAAGTTCTTTGGCCTCCGGCGAAACCTTTTCCAGTAGTTTCATAGTGTGATCATAAAAAACAGAAGAAAGAACAAGAGTTCCCAGCGCCGGATGAAGCGGTCCGGCAAGCACTGCGCCATCTTTTTCCATTTCGGGAGTCGTCTGCAGGCCAATTCTGATGACGCGGATACCTGCTGCAGATAACTTTTGCCAGGCAAGTCTGCATAATTCGACGGTTTCATCAAGCTCCAAAGGTTTATAGTTTCCCTTCCGGAAGTCTTCCGCGAGGGTTGTCCCTCTAAAGACAATAACCGGATTTATTCTTACCGTATCAGGTCTGAGTTCAACTGTTTTATCCAGAGAATAAATGAATCCTTCCTTTGAATCCTTCGGCAAACCGGCCATAAGGTGCAAGCCCGTCCGGAAACCATGGTCTTTCAAAATGGTCATGGACCTGACGATAGCCGCAGCATCATGGCCTCTCTGAGCAGATTGCAGCACATCATCGATAAAAGACTGCGCGCCGATCTCTATTGTCGTAACATTGAAATTTTTCAGCACGGATATGTTGTCTTCGGAAATGCAATCCGGCCGCGTCGAAATCCTGATGGAATGAACAAGCCCCTTTTGAATAAAGGAATAGGCCCAGGAAAGAAGTTTCTCCTGGTAAGCGAAGTCCATTCCTGTAAAGCTGCCGCCGTAAAAGGCAATTTCCACATTTCTTTGTTTATCTTTCTTCCAGGACAGATAAGAATGAACTTCCGCGTCCAGAAATTCTTTTGTAATTTCCGGCGGGAAATTTCCGGCAGTAATTTTCTGGTTGCAATAAACACAGCGATGCGGACAACCGCTATTCATTACAAAAACAGGAATAATCAAAGGGGTGCTGTTCTTCCTTGATTCAAGGCTGAGTTTCTTCATCTTGCAGTATTTCCCAGGCTTTTTGCGCCGCCTGTTTTTCGGCTTCTTTTTTGCTTTTGCCGTTGCCAAATTCTGTCAGTTTGTTCACTATAATTACTTTCACCGTATAAATTTTATCGTGATCCGGTCCCGTAGAATCGGTGACCATGTATATCGGAATCGATTTGAACTTTTTTTGACAAAGTTCCTGTAGAGCCGTTTTATAGTCGAAATAATCCGTGGCTAAACTATCATCTTCCAGCAGCGGTTCGATCAATTTTGTTATAACCGTATTTACAGTGCTAAAATCGGAATCAAGATAGATGGCGGCAACAACCGCTTCAAAAGAATCAGCCAGAAAAGAGTCTTTGTCACGGCTGCCGGAATTCTCCTCGCCTCGTCCGATTAAGAGGCAATTGCCGATCCGCAATTCCCGCGCGATTTGGACCAGATTTTTTTCGCCGACCAGAGCAGCCCTGCTTTTGGTCAGGTCGCCCTCGGGAGAATTAACATATCTTCTAATGAGCAAATCACTAACACATAAACCTAAAACAGAGTCCCCTAAGAACTCAAATCTCTCATTATCGGAAACAGACAGTTGCTGATTCTCATTGACATAAGACCGATGCGTAAGGGCTGTCGAAAGAAGATTTATATTATTGAAACGATACGCAAGTCTTCCTTCCAAATCATGCAAAATTTCCAATCTGTTTTCATCCATGGATAATTTTTTCATAAACATTTCCTGAAAGATTTCAGTTCGCGATTATCGTTCAGTATCTGTATCTTAACACAATTAAAATAAGAAGAAAACGGGATATAAGCAACAGATAAATTCAAGAGCAATAAAGGCTTTTATTAATATAAGCTTCATGCTCTGATCATGCGGTAATAATGTAATAAAATTCAGTAAAACTAGCATTAATTTCACTATTAAATAATAATCTTTCATGATAAAATTAAAATAAATTTATTTTTTAAGGAGATTTTATAATGGATGCAATTACCGGTTATATCTCAGCCCACCCGGCAGCTCTTGTGATAGGTGTTATCTTCATCATCATATTCCTTCTACATTTCATCTTTAAAAGTTTGATTAAATTAGTGCTGATCATGTTATTGGTTTTGGGGATTGCTTTCGGCTATTACTATTTTCAAGATCCTGCTAAAGTGCCTGAAAATGTGAAAGAAACAATGGAAATAATAAAGTCAGGCGCTAATGATATGGTCGAAAAAAGCAAAACTTTTTTTAGTGACAGTAAAAAACTTTACAAAGAAACAAAAGAAGGTTCCGGAGATGTTAATAAATTACTGAATGAATCCGGTAAAGAGGTGGAAAAAGAGTTTAAAAAATAATTATAAAAGATTGATTTCCATGGCACGGACGGGACAAGCAGACACACAGAGCTCGCACCCGTTGCATTTTTCCGCATCAAATAAGACTTTTAGCGACTTTTCTTCAAAAGCCAGCGCTGCTGTCGGGCAAAAAGAAGTACAGGCTCCGCAGTGAACACATTTATCCGTATTTTGACTCACGCTTTTGGACAGGGGTTCTACCTTGAGCCCCATTTCTTTCAAATAACGAATGCCGTGATCAAAATTCTCTTTCAGACCGCTTAATTCCAGAACGATAACCCCCTCACGGCGCGGAAATATTCTGGCTTTTAAAATATTGAACACTAGATTGTATTGTTTAACAAGCTCGTAGATTACAGGCTGTTGAACAATTTCAGGCGTATAACGAATAACGATTTTTTTCGAATACATGGTATTTTATCCACTCAATTTTGCAGAAGATTAAGATATCAAAATTAGATTGTCAAGGTAATTTACGGCAGATGCCTGTTTTCATGAGGAGACATTTTGAACCATCAGTCTGCCGTAAGAAGTTTTTTCCAATCGAGGCCTGGAAACGTCTTATGCAGGGGATGGTCATCCTCAACCAGATAATGTTCCAAATTGCCGAAATAATTTGAAGCGATTTTTTTTACAATTTGTGGATCAACAATATCATCACCGGTTCCGTGATAGAGAATAACGGGAATCATTAATGGCTTGCAGGAACCGGACTTGAATTCGGGAAGGGTTAAAGCCGGCGCAAGCAAAATTAATTTTTTTACCCGGCTTTCATTTTCCATGGCATATTGGACCGCCATTAACCCTCCATAACTTGATCCCACGATGATGAGATTATTTTTTCCGGCAAGGACACCGTTAAGTTTTTGCATGCGCGTGGTAAAATCTCCTGTATAATCCTCAATAATCATCTGTGGAAAATTTTGAGAAAAATATTGTCCTTTGGCGCCCTGCGCCGTACTTTCCAAACCATGAATAAAAACCAACGTATTTTCCATCTGCCTTTTTACACCCCTTTTTTAATCATTTTTCTATTGTACAGATTATGACAGTATGTTATCAATCCCGCAACAGGAGATTTAATTCAGGAGATTTGATTATGGCAATAGTATTACCCTTTAAAGCGGTACGTCCGCAACAAAAATTCGTTTCTCAGGTAGCGGCTCTTCCTTACGATGTTATGACCAGAGAAGAGGGACAAAAAGCGGTTTCCGGCAATGCTTTGAGCTTTATGCACGTGGAAAAATCGGAAATTGACGTGCCTGATGGAACAAAAAGCGATGATGGTCTGATTTATCAGACAGCCAAACTCAACTTTGTTCAAATGCAGACAAAAGGAATCCTTCAGCAGGATGAATCGCCCTGCTTTTATATTTACCGGCAGCAAATGGGCTCTCAGGTGCAAACAGGAATAGTCGGCTTGATGAGCGCGTCCGAATACGATGCCGGGAAGATCAAAAAACATGAACTGACAAGACAGGATAAGGAAGAAGACCGCATCCGTCACGTGAGCACAGTCAACTCGCAAACCGGCCCGGTATTTATCAGTTACAGGAACCGGGAAAGCTTAAATAAGATTGTCGATACGATAACCGCGGGTACTCCCGAATATGATTTTACCGCCGAAGACGGCGTTAGACATACCGTTTGGGTCGTGAGCGATGCCGCACAAATTGAAGCCATCAAGAAAGAATTTTCCGGTGTTGACGCCCTGTATATTGCCGACGGACATCATCGCGCCGCCGCCGCCGCTAATGTTGCCAGAACAAGGCGCAATCAGGATAAATCCGCCGGTTCCGCAAAAGAATATGAATCCGTGCTGGCCGTGTTCTTTCCCGACAACCAGTTAAAGGTCATGGATTATAACCGCGCGGTCAAGGATTTAAACGGCCTGACGCCTGAAAAATTTATCGAGACAATCAGTTCCCGTTTTACGGTCAGTAAGAATTTCACGGCAAGATCGCCGCAGCAGCTTCATGATTTCGGGATGTACTTAGGCGGTGAGTGGTATAAAATAACGATTAAAAAAGGAATGTTTGACGAAAGTGATCCCGTGGCCAGCCTGGATGCCGCTATATTGCAGGAACATCTGCTGTATCCTGTTTTGGGAATTAAAGATCCGCGTGTGGATGACCGCATCAAATTTATCGGCGGCATAAGAGGAATGGATGAGCTGGAAAAGCTGGTGAACAAAGACGGATTCGCCGTGGCATTTTCGGTATATCCCACAACGATGGGGCAAATTATAAAGGTTGCCGACGCGGGAGCGATCATGCCTCCGAAGTCAACCTGGTTTGAACCGAAATTGCGCAGCGGTATCTTTACCCACAAACTGGACTAGGGCGACAATATTTTCCAGTATCCGCATGACAGAAGAAACTCTTGATGAAATCCTTGGCGGGCGTTTACGGGTTTTCCAGAATAAAAAAGGATACCGGTTTACGCTGGATTCGCTGCTGCTGGCCCATTTTGTTTCTTTAAAGTCGCGTACCCGCGCCATTGACTTGGGATGCGGCAACGGGATCATTCTTCTTATTCTGGCAAAATGTTTCCCAAACGTTCATTATGTCGGTCTGGAGATTCAGGAACAGCTTGCGGCTCTTGCGCGAAAAAACACGCTGCTCAATGGTTTGGATGAACGCGTTGAAATCGTTTCCGGCGATGCGCGCCGAATAAAAGATCTTTTCGGGACACGTTCATTTGATGCCGTTATATTTAATCCTCCTTATCGAAAATTAAATTCCGGCAGAACAAACCCGCATCAGGAAAGAGCCATCGCCCGCCACGAAATAAACGGTTCTCTAAAAGATTTCTTAACCGCGGCAAAATATCTGCTTAAACCGGGGGGCAGAGTTCTTACGATTTACCCGGCGAAAAGGTTGGTTGAACTGGTTTATCTATTTCGGAAAAGCGATATAGAACCCAAGAGAATGAAGCTTGTTTTCTCTGATCATTTTTCCGATGCCCAGTTAGTTCTGGTCGAAGGAAGAAGCGGCTCTCATGAAGAGTTGAAGATTGAAGCGCCGCTTTTTATCTATGATCAGGACAAGAATTATTCAGAGCAAATGGCCGGCATCTTCAATGAGCTTTCCGGGTTTCCCGCTGACGGCGGCGGCTGATTTCTATTTGCATAACACGCTTCAATATAGCGGCCAATTCCTGATCGGCTAAAGCATCCGTGCATTGGGCAATCATTTCCCTGTCTCTTTTTTTCAGCATCGATTTTTTTGTCAGAGAAATATTTTCTTCCTCTTTTTCCTGAACAAGAGAGTGACCCACTAAAAAACGGATTTCTTTTATGGCGGATTTTCCGGAAAGTTGATTTAATTTCTCGCGAATTTCTTCTTTGATAAAATGAAGCTGTTGCACCCAAACCGAGGAAATGGTTTTAACAAACAAGGTGCCGCCTCGCAAACAATCAGGTTTTGTTTTCGAGGCAATCTGCGGCCCCACAGCTTTCGGCCAGAGTTTCACCAGAGCGTTCTCTTCTATTTTTGAGGTCATGCCCCTTTTTTTCAAAACAGAGAATAACACTTCGCCTATTGATAGTAATTGAGCCTGCTTTTTTCTTCTGCGCATGTTTTTCTTGTGGCATAAATCAGAAAATAGGTCAAGAATCCGAAAAGAATAAAAAAAGCGGGGAGGTTTTAACGCCTCCCCGCCATCGTTACTTTTTAAAGAAACATTTCTTAGACAGTAAATGCTTCGTCAGGAATGTTCATGCAGCTCTGTTCATCTATCTTGATGTTTTCCAGTTTCGGAATGACCAATCCTGTAATGCGACCGATGAAGAATCTGGCCGCTTCGATTTTACCGCGATAGAATAATTTATCCTGTTCGCCGGTCTCGGCCGCGAAGAACTTCGGAATAGCAACCAGAGCCATTTTGAGGTGCAGCCAGCCCACAATGGCATCACCCATGCAGTTGAGAAAATCGCAAGCGCCAATCAGCGGAACGTAAGGAGTGACCTTGATCATCTTGGCAAAGGCCATGGATGTCTCCGCAAGGGCATTCAATGCGTTTTCCACGATAGCGGTCTCCGCCTTTAAAGCATCGACTTTCTTCGCTTCATCAATGGTTTCTTTGGCCATAGCCAGCAGGTTCATGAAATAAAGACCTTTCTTCATGCCCAGTTTACGACCCAGCAGATCCATTGCCTGGATACCATTTGTGCCTTCATATATCTGATTGATCTTCTGATCTCTCATCATCTGCTCGACAGGGTATTCACGGCAGAAACCGTAACCGCCGTATGTCTGTACGGCCAGCTGGCAGCAATCCATGCCCATATCGGTGCAATAGGCTTTTACGATCGGCGTAAGGATTTCAATAAATCCATGCCAGTATGCCTGTTGTTCCTCGTTTTTGTCTACCATGGCGCTGATTTCATTATCCATGCACCAGTAACAGAACAGAGCCAACATGCGAAGACCTTCTGAAGTAGATTTCATTCTAAGAAGCATTCTGCGAACATCCGGATGCTTAATGATCGTTACTTGCGGAGAATCTTCAATCTTCATGGCCATGGCGATGATGTCTTGTCCCTGGAATCTCTGCTTGGCATAATCCAGAGCATGCAGATAAGAAGCCATTGCCAGAGAAGCGCCCATCATGCCGACGCCCTGACGCTCTTCGTTCATCATGTGGAACATAATCGGCATGCCCTGACGTTCTTCACCCATCAGGTAACCGATGCATTTGTTGTCTGAACCGAAGTTCAATGTACAGGTAGCGTTGCCGTGGATACCCATTTTGCTTTCGATACCGCCGCATTGAACATCATTCTGTTCTCCCAGTTCGCCCTGCTCATTGAATCTGACCTTGGGAACCATGAAAATGGAAATACCCTTTGTTCCTTTGGGGTCGCCTTCGATTCTGGCCAGAACGGGGTGAATAATGTTCGGGGTCAGATCATGATCTCCAGCGGAGATGAAGCTCTTTGTGCCGACGATGGAGTAGGTACCGTCTGCATTTTTCTTAGCAGTCGTTTTTAACGCGCCGACGTCGGAACCGGCACCCGGTTCGGTCAGACACATTGTTCCGGCCCATTCACCGGTGTACATTTTTTCCAGAAGGACATTACGCAGCGGATGCTGGAAGAAATCCTCCATCAGTCTTGCCGCACCATGGGAAAGACCGGGATACATAATGAATGCCTGATTGCAGGCAAGAAACATATTAGCGCAAGATGCCGCGATGACAGCCGGAAAGCCCTGGCCGCCTACTTCTATCTGGTCAGCCGTAGCCATATACCCGGCTTCACAATAAAGTTTCCACAGTCTTTTATAAGCTTCGGGTGTTGTGACTTTTCCATCTTTCCATGTTGCTTCGACTGGTTTACGATGAACTTCATCAGGATAGGTAGGGGCAAGCTCTAACTCTGAAAACTTTGCCGCCTGATCAAGAACCATGTTGCACGTATCGGCATCATAATCCACATAACGGCCTTTTCCCAGCAATGTTTCCTGTATTTTCAATACTTCAAACACTTGGAATTTAATATCCTTTAAATCAACCCACAAACTAGCCATATAAATCCTCCTTACTTTTCTATTTGTTATATTTTTTGCTCGTTCTAAATGAGCTCAATCTCTTAGAGCTTTCAACACGCCATTTGTAATTGTTTAAAATCAATGGTCTTTACGGTTAATTTTTTAAATCGTTCTGGCATCTGCTGATTTTTTTATGCTATAAACCAGAACTTTTTTGATGACTGAAAGTCATTTTCTGAATCTTATACATCTCAAAATTAACGCTGTCAACATATTATTATAATTTAAATATTATTTTATTTGTTTTCACAATACGGAACTATAGTATAAAGATAATCAATGACTTACAAATATTAATTATAATTTTAAGGATGGTGACTAAAAGTCATTATAAAAAAAAATATTCCCTGAAATTGTATGAATTCAGGGAATATTTTTTATAATTGCGATTGTCTGAAAATTGTTTATAAAACAACTGTCAATCAGCGGTCTCAAGGTAGTACTGCGTTATCTCATACACGGCATAATCCATCATGAGCATAATCCGCATAATGCTGTCAATTGCCTGATTGTGTTCCAGCGCGTCAATAAAAATTGCCTGAAATTCAGCATAGAGCCACATGTGACGGCGCATCAGGACTAATCCGTAAATGGCTTCATGCAGCGGGATGCCGATCTCATGGCATTTTTTAGCGTATTTCTTGAAATACTCCTGAGTAAATTCCACCCGATTATCAGGTACCAGCAAATTCCGTAAATTGCGGTAAAAATCAACCGCGTAAACTATCAATTTTTCTTTCTTAATATTTTGATAGTGTGTCGTCCTTTTATTTTTTTGAACTTCCATTGCCCAATGCGTGGCAATTTCCTCGGCGTTTTGTTCGGTAACATCAAGAAGCTTAATAGAGTCTATCATATGAATATTCTCCTTTCTCTGAGTTCAAATCTGACATAAAGGAATTGTTTTATTTTTTCCCTTTCTTCATGAGTTCCTGGTATTCTTTGGTAACCTCGTATGCGGCGTAATCGAACAACAATATTGTCCGGCCCAGCGTATCAAGGGCTTGCCGCTGATCGATACCGGAGCCGAATATCGACTGAAACTCCGCATATAACCAGATATGCCGTCTCATCAATATTAACGCGTAAATAGTTTCTTTAGCGGGAATACCCATCGCATAACTTTCCTGAGCATAACTTCTAAAATACCTTAACACATCATCCGTGGGTTTCTCATCAAGAAACATCTTAGCAAAATTTTGATAAAACCTGACGCACTGATAGATCATAGCTTCCTCATTCAAGCTTTTATACGTTGGTGTTCTGGTGTTATTCTTAACATCCTTGGCCCATCTTGCCGCTATTTTCTCCGCGTGTTTCTCTGCCAGTTCTAAATACTTAATAGCGTACGTCTTCATCACGAATCTCCTTTCCACCATAATTTAGTTTGAATGCTTGATTATAATATAAGACATGATATTCGATTTGACAATATATTTTTAATAAATAATTGTTCATCAAATGTTACAGATGCCCGCGCATGAACATCAGTCTTATTCCCGGTTTGATTAAGATTTTCTTGACAGGCAATACGGAAATCCCTATAGTCAAAAACCGAAAAATCTACGTCTTATCAATATCAAGAAATAAAAAATCATAAGGAGAAAGCTGAAATAATGAATATCAAAAATCTCATTTTAATTTTAGTAGCCTGTATGATCGCCGCGATGATGGGTTGCACATCACTTGGTATGACCACCATTCCCATGGACAAGTTGAAAGCAAAATATGCCGACAGTGAATCAAAAATCATTCAGATTGACGACATGAATATTCATTATAAAGACGAAGGACATGGCCCGGTACTGATTCTTCTCCATGGTGTCTGCGCGTCATTGCACACCTGGGACGGCTGGACTGACCGGCTTAAGGACCATTATCGCGTCATCCGTCTGGATATCCCGGGATTCGGACTGACAGGACCGGCTCCCGATCCCTCTCTCTACAAAATCGATGGAGCCGTAAATCTGTTTGAAAAAATCGTAGCCGAAATGAAACTGGAAAAGTTTTATTTAGCAGGAAACTCTCTGGGAGGATATATCTCCTGGAAATACACACTGAAAAATCCGGATAAGGTCGAAAAACTTATCCTGATCGACTCCGTTGGATTCCCGCAGGAACTGCCCGGAGTTATCTCCTTTGCGAGCAGTCCCTTGGTACGGCCATTCGCACGTCACGTCTTCCCGCGCTTTTTAGTCAACATGTCCGTAAACCAGGTGTACGGAGATAAATCAAAAGTTACCGATACACTCAAAGACCGCTATTTTGAGCTGACCATGAGAGAGGGCAATAAAGGCGGATCGATTGACGTGTTTACCGAATTCAGAAAGCAGTGTAAGGATAAAAATCTTTCCGCAGGAATAAGAAACATCAAAACACCAACTCTGGTGATGTGGGGCACAAAGGATACATGGATCCCTTTTAAGTACTTCGAAAAATGGAAGCAGGAATTGCCGGCGGCAAAATTTATTCAATATGAAGGCGCCGGACATACCCCGATGGAAGAAATACCGGATATCACAGCGCGCGACGCGGATATCTTTCTTTCAGGCAAAACAGATCACGCCAACAACAATTAAAGAAGCAAAAACTCTTTAATAATCATCAAGCGGGTTTCACACTGGAAATTACGGTGTGGAACTCGCTTGATTTTATCTTCTGATGCCCGGTCACCGGGGATTAACATTGATCAGGCGTTAGATTCCATGCAAACGGATATGAATATGTATCTGAATATTAAAGGGGGGCCTTATGGTCAAAGGCCCCCCTTCCTGAAATTTATAAACAAACGCTTAAAAGAGAACTTCTCTCTTCTTAGACTTTGCTGAACATGATGGCGTTGGCATTGCCGAAAGCGCCGCACAGTGAAGCCACGCAGTATTTAGCATCCGGATAGTCCGTCTTCATGATGGAGTTCATGGTGACGACCAGGCGGCATCCGCTCTCTCCCAACGGATGGCCAAGCGCTAATGCGCCGCCCCATACGTTGACTTTATCAAACGGTGCGTTCTGGGCAATTCCCAGATCTCTGACGCAAGCCAATGCCTGGCTGGCAAAAGCCTCGTTGAATTCCCAAATATCGATATCGCTGACTTTCATGCCCTTGCGGCCAAGAAGTCTCTTGACAGCGGGAATAGGACCGATACCCATGATGGTAGGATCGCAGCCGGCCATGGCGCCGCCTTCATATTTGAGGTGATATTTAAGTCCCAGTTTGTCGGCTTTGGAGCGTTCCATCAGAATAACGGCCGCGCCGCCGATTGTGAGCGGTGAGGATGTGGCCGCGGTCAAAAGACCATCGGGTTTGAAACCGGGTTTCATGCCTGCCATCTGCTCTCTGGAGATGTCGCCGCGGATCCACTGATCGGTATCGACCATGAACGGAGTCCCGTCATCTTTGAGGCCTTCGATGGGAATAATTTCCTGTTTGAATTTGCCGGCCTTGGTGGCTGCATCGGCTTTCTTGTGGCTCCAGAACGCCATATTTTCCATATCGTCACGTGTGATTTTCCACTGTTCGGCAACTTTTTCAGCGGTAGCACCCATGGGGATGTCCATGATGTTGTATCTTTCCATCAGACGCGGGGGGAAATCCATGTGCATGGCCATGAAGACTTTCTGCATATCTTCAATACCGGAAGCAACATAGGTGTCGCCTTCGCCGCAGACGATAGCGCGGGCTGCATGCTCAATGGCCGCCATTCCGGACGGGCACTGCATGGTCAAGGTATTTGTAGGAACCGATTCCGGAAATCCACCGGCCAGCCAGGAAATACGGCCGATATCGTTCTGCATGCCGGTAATATTGGCGCAGCCGACAAATACTGCTTCGACATCTTCCGGTTTCACTTTGGGGTTGCGGGCAAAAAGTCCGTCATACACTTTTGTCAAAACTTCATCCGGCCTGATGGCTCTGAACCATCCCTTCTCATTGTGGGCACGGGAATTAGCTGATCTTACACCATCAATAATTACACACTCACGCATTTTGTATAGCCTCCTCTAATAATTTATTGTTTGATATTTTATCAAAACATCGAATGAATTTACCAACTGATCAAATAATTCCGGCGACTCATATTCATAGTCTTTCATTCCTGGCAGAGCAGGTTATTGTTCTGCAGTTTTTACTGATCTTCAAAAATATTCAAGATCTTTGGATATCCGGAATATATTGCCTAAGATCAATAGCAGACACAGTGCAAGCCGCCGATTATCTGATATTTGATAAAACATTGTTTTTTGACGGCCGAAGTATAGCAGAAAGGACTTGTGTGTCAATAAAATATTTGACTGGCAGTTCAATAAATATCGGGGAGACTTAATTTAAGCATTATTTTTAATTATTTATATGTAATTATTCATTGTTTTGATGATGTCTTCTTCAAGATTTCCGCCTTGGGCGGCGTAATGGTCAAGCACCGATTTTAACCTTAAATAAGTTTCTCTATCGGCAAGATCATCAAGTTTCCGCAATGAACCGCTGCGCCGGCCCAGTCGAAAAATCAACCTGTCCTCGTCGGAAAGTTCAAAATATCTTTCAATGGCCGATAAAATTGTCTGTTTATCTTCAGGGAATCTTCCTTCCAGTTCTTCCAGAAGATTTAAAATATGATCGCTGGCCAAATAGGTTCCTTTAACTTCCAGATTTTCGATAAATAATTTTATTTCCCGGAGAATATCATCATCATTGAGTGGTTGAAATTCTCCTTTTTTCATGAGTTCATCCAATCCGGTACCCGGCACCACATGGAGTGTGCGCAGACGAATAAAATCAGGATTGATGGCATTGATGACCCTGGCGGTATCCAAAGCATGCTGGCGAGTCCATTGCTTTCCGCCCAACCCGGGCATGACGTATTCGCTGAGTTCAATCCCGGCTTGGCTGATATTCAAACCCGCTTTAATATGATCATCGGCGGTAACACCTTTGTGAATCAAAGATAAAACCTCGTCACAGCCGCTTTCCATGCCAATATGAATGCGGGAAAGCCCTGCCCTTTTCAATTGTTCAAACTCTTCTACCGTCTTTCTTGCCGCCGTATGTGAACGGCAATAAGACGTAATTCTTTTTATTTGCGGAAATTTTTCCCTTAAAAAATCAAGAATAGCTGAAAGGTCGGCGGTTTTCAAAATCAGCGAATTGGCATCCTGCAAAAATACATTTTCACCGCCGAAGTAAAGCCACGCCGCCACCGAGTAAATAAATTCATTATGAAAATCTTTACTGTTATAAATCCGGCTTAAAACATTTCTATTCACATGACCGCCCTCTCCCCATTTCCGGGAAAGACGGACAACTTCATCGGCAATATCTTTCATGGCCTGAATATCTTTTTTGACTTCCTCCACACTTCTCAGCTCAAATTTGCTTCCACGATAGGTATGGCAGAAAGCGCACTTGTTCCAGGGACAATTTCTTGTCACACGAATTAAAAGACTTGACGCCTCGCTCGGCGGACGAATAGGTCCCTGTTCAAAATAATTATTCATTTCACCTCTTTTAAGAATACCGGATTTAATATAGCTACTACTTGTTTTTTGGCAAGGGCGCGGAAAAGATTAAATCAGGGAAGAAACAGCAGAGGATTGCGCGCTTTTCCCTGCAAGCGTATTTCAAAATTGATATAGGTCAGGCCTGCATCATCCTTTTCTCCCAGCAAAGCAATGGCTTCACCTTTTTTGACAGACTGATCTATCCGGACATATCTTTTTTTAAGATGGGTATAGACGGTGGCATAATTGTCCTTATGCCGGATAATAACCGTCTCACCGTAATTTTTCAATTTGGATGAGAATATAACCGTTCCGGCCGCCGCTGCTTTTACCTTTGTACCCGTGGTGGAAACAATTTTAATCCAGTTGTTGTAAGTCTTGTTGGGTTGAATGCCGAAATTTTCCTTCACGCTGCCGCGAACCGGCCAAATAAATATTTTTTTATCTATGGGTATTTTTTCCTCCGGCTTTTGCGTACCGGATTTGGATTCAATCTTTTTATCAGGATATTTTTTATCCGGGAGAGTCTTTGCCTGCCCGTTTTCTTCATTAACGGTTATTTCTAAATGCGACGTTTTTTGATTCTGCGCCGCCGGTATATCCTTATTCCCGATGGTAACTGCCGGCGCTCCAGCCGCGGTTCTTATTTCTTTTACCTCTTTACTTTTTGCAGGATATTTAACATGATCGCCGCCATTTTTTTTAGATTTGACGTTGACCGCCGTATCACCGGTTTTTACATTAGCCGAAACATCATCGATGACCTGATTCGCTGAGGGAATGAAAAGAACCGAACCTGTTTTGACTGAGTCAACATCCGTAATATTGTTCGTTTCGGCTAAATCCTGTAATCGGACACTGTAAGCCTGCGCAATCATCTGAACCGTCTCATTCTTTTTCACCAGATGATAGACACCCATCGGTTGAGTCTTTTGTATCTGAGGTTTGAGACAGGAAACAACGAAAGACAACGCCAGTAAAATTAAAATAGCTGACGTAAGAGGAGAATTTATTTTCCCCATCCGCTCTCCCCTATTAAACTGACAAAGCGGCATCCGCCTAAATCCTCTTTTATGATTTCCTGCGGATTTTCTTTGGAACGGGTAAGCTTATATAAAGTCTGCACATCGCGGCTGCCGACGGGAACGACCATCCTGCCGCCGGGAACGAGCTGTTCGACCAGATACTGAGGAATTTCCGGAGCCGCGGCTGTTGTGATAATTGCGTCAAAAGGCGCTTCCTCCCGCCAGCCGTAAGAACCGTCGCCGACTCTTATGGCTACATTGTAGCAATTGAGCTGATCAAGAATTTTACGCGCGTTTGTCGCCAGGGAAGCAATGCGTTCAACGGAAAAAACACGATCAGCAAGACAAGCCAGCACTGCCGTCTGATAACCGGAACCGGTGCCGATTTCCAGAACTCTTTCCTTTCCCTTTAACTCTAGGGCTTCCGTCATGAGCGCAACGATATAGGGCTGTGAAATGGTCTGGTGTTCGCCAATAGGCAGGGGGCTATCATTGTAAGCCTGCTCAATCAACCCCTCATCAACAAAAAGATGCCTCGGAATAGCAGCCATCGCTCTCAGCACACGGGCATCGCTGACACCGCGCGCTTTGATCTGCGTTTCCACCATCCGCGTCCGTTGCTTCTTGTATCTATCCATCAAATTTTCCGTATTTTTTCTTTTTTTCCGGAATCCGGTAAATTTCCCGAATCGTTTCATGCCGCCGAAAACCCAGAGCCTCACGAGTAACAATCAGATAATAATATTGCAGTTCGGCTTTTTGATGGATCGTATTAAAATGATCGATGCAAGCGTTTATTTCTTCACAGATTATCTGTTTTTTCCGCGATGCTTCCGCGGCATGATCATTCCAGTCCAAAGAGTTTAACAGAGATATCTTTCCTTCTATTTCCCTGTCTATATTCGTTAATTTTCCAATCGCTTCATCAACAGCAAAACCGGCGCGGCTCAAAACTGCGGCTTTTTCCCGCAATAATTCTTCAAGTAAAACATCTTGTTGGTCGTCTTTTCTTTTCTGCGATATCTGCATGATTTTTTCTCTTATTTAAATTAGAAAAGTTTCTATCATTTAAGCGTATATTTTTCAACTAAAAAGGCCTGAGGAAACTTTGATTTTACGGGATAATCAGCGACAATATCCTTTAACTTGAGCCTCCGCCATTGTTTTGCAATTCCCCATCTCGCAAGCCTTTTGCGCATCATGACATCCAGACTCTTTATTGCCCTGATTAAAATAAAAAATCGCTCTGACGCTGTAGGCGCGTATATAATCGGGTTTCAGGTCAATGGCCTTGTTATAGTCTTCAATGGCCCTTTGATCCTGAGCTATTTTAGCGTAAACATTTCCCCTGTTGATATAAACTTCAGCATAATCAGGTGCCAGGCGAACAACGTCGCTGTAATCTTCGATGGCCCTTTGATACTGACTGAGTTTTACATAAGCGTTTCCTCTGTTATAGTAAGCATCCGTATAATCGGATTTTAAACGGATAGCCTCGCTGCAATCATCTATCGTTTTTTGATATTGACCAAGCATCCCGTATACGGTTCCTCTATCATAATAGGCCTTGGCGTAATTCCTGTTCAGGCGAATGGCCTTATTAAAGTCCTCAATCGCCTGTTGATAATAACCCAGTTCCGTGCAAGTAACACCTCTCTCTTCATGCACCCTGGCCTTATCCGGAGATTTTGTCAGGCAATCGGACCACAGGGTATAATCATTCTTCCAGATCTTATTGCGCTGATAAGTCAAGGCCGTGTTGAACGCGGCAATCAGCAGGAGGATGATCATGGCAACTCTAAAGTACTTCTCCCTGGAAAAATAAAAGAAGGTTCCGGTCAAA
>PHBJ01000022.1 GCA_002840555.1 Deltaproteobacteria bacterium HGW-Deltaproteobacteria-13 | reverse complement strand
CATAGGCAAAATTATTTTGCCTGGTATATTAACTTTAAAAATGGGTGCTAAATAGCAACACTTTACCTATGTATATACCCGCAATGACATAAAAAGGATCAGTCGTACTCTTCCAGATAGCGCTCGATATAGCCGCGCACGCGTTCTTTGGGCTGAAAAATTCCGAAATGACCTTCGCACAGAATATCGGCTTCAAGTCCAAGCAATACCTGCATGGATTTTTTCCAGGCTTCAATGTCGGAGTTGAAATCTTTATGAAATGGTCCATGGATGTCCTGCCCGAAAAGAACCCTCTTCCCTCCCCTGTCCAGATAAAGAGAAATTGAACCAGGCGTGTGGCCGGGTGTGTGCAGACAATGCAATTCTTCCTGACCGAAATTTAATATTTCACGCTCACCTTTCAGTTTCCGGTCGATTGCTGTTGGCGGGAAAGTCGTGCCGTACCAGTTTGCCGCGGTTTTACGGGAATCTCCATTCTCCACTGCCTTCGCATCCAACTCATGAATCAGTATTTTTGTGCCGTATTGCTTTTTAAAGAAAGGCGCCGAACCGATATGATCTATGTGGCAATGTGTTAATATTAAATGAGACAGACTGGCTGGATTCAGGCCGAGCATTTCGATATTGCGGACAATTTGAGAGAAGCTATGGCCTGCTCCCGCGTCAATCAAAACCAGATCTCCCGCGAAATCGATCAGGTAAATCGCCGCGTCATCGGCTGATGTTATATTGGAACCGCCGATTAAATAAACACCGCTGATTATTTCTTCAGTGTTTGTTCTCATGAGATTATTTACGGTTGGAAAGTGCCGATGATTTCGTTGATATCTTTTATTTTATTCTCGGCAAGATATTGTTTTATCCCTTCAACCACATCCATCGTGGCACGGGGATTGACAAAATTGGCCGTGCCGATCTGCACCGCTTTCGCGCCCAGAATTAAAAATTCCAGCGCGTCCTGGGCTGTCATTATGCCGCCGATGCCGATGACCGGCACGGAAACTCTCCGGACGACCTGCCAGACCATGCGCAGCGCCACCGGTTTTATCGCCGGGCCGGATAATCCGCCGGTAATGTTTTTCAGATGAGGTCTTCTTGTTTTTAAATCAACGGACATACCCGTCAGCGTGTTGATTAATGATAACGCGTCCGCTCCCGCTTTTTCCACCGCTTCGGCGATTGCGGCGATATCCGTAACATTGGGGGTAAGCTTGACGATAACGGGCAGGCCGGTTTCATCTTTTACCATGCGCGTTATCGTGGCGGCGATTTTCGGATCGGTGCCGAAACTAACTCCGCCTTTCTTGACATTGGGACAGGAAATATTTACTTCCAGAGCGTGCACACCGTTTGCAGAACTCAGTTTTTTTGCCACTTTTTTAAATTCATCATAAGTCTCACCGTAGATGTTGGCAATAACCGCCGCATCATATTGACGCAGAAAGGGAAGTTTTTCTTCAATGAAAGCGTCAACGCCGATGTTCTGCAAACCCACCGCGTTGAGCATGCCGCCCGTTGTTTCCATGATACGCGGCGGCGGATTTCCCAGACGGGGTTTAAGCGACAGGCCTTTGACAACAATAGCGCCAAGCTTGTTCAAGTCAACATAACCGGCATATTCTTCTCCGTAACCGAAAGTGCCTGACGCCGTCATGACCGGATTATTCAATTTTAACCGCCCCAGATTCACGGCCATGTGTGGAGATGTTTTTGTTTTCATTGTTTTCCCAAATTATTCCCAGATAATATCCGTCAGATTAAACACCGGACCGTCAGCGCATACCCGCTTGTAAGCCGGATCGCCTTGTTTATCTTTTACGGCCACAGCGCAGCCAACACAGGCTCCGGTACCGCAGGCCATCCGCTCTTCCAGCGACACCTGACAGTCAAACTTAGTGTTATGCAATATTTTTGCGAGGGCCTTGAGCATTTCTTTCGGGCCACAGGCGTAAAGAGAAGTATTTTCCGGCGTATATTTCTTCATGTCCTTTTGAAAAATCTGCGTGACGAAACCTTTATTACCCAAAGTTCCATCATCCGTGCAAACCGTGATATTACGGCAAAGCTTTTGCATTTTATCCAGTCCGATAACGGCGGATGCACTTTGAAAGCCCGGATATATAATCATCTCCGATGAAGAACAATCATCTCTTTGACGTAAATATTCAATCAGTAAAGACAGGGGAGCTATGCCGATTCCTCCTGAGACAATAACAATATTTTCTTTAACAGACTGTATGTTAAATCCGTTGCCCAGCGGTCCATTGATTTCCACCTGAGAATCTTCTATCAACCCCGCCATAATTTGCGTTCCCTTGCCTACAACGCGATAGAGAAGTTCAATGACACAATAATTCTCGTTGCGGGAAAAAGAATAAATGCTGATGGGACGAGACAGAAACGGATCATTCAATCCGGCAATGCGAATCATGACAAACTGTCCCGGCAGCGGATTTTGAAAAGACGGCGCCGTTTTGACTTTCATCAGAAAGCAATCTTCCTGAATCTCTTCGTTTTCTAAAATTTCCCCGATGTAAATATTTGCCGCCATCTTAACCTGATAAATATAAATCGTTTAATTAGATTGCCGCCCCAATTACATCGAAGGCAGGCCCTGCGCTCCCCGCAATGACCATCACGAAATTACTTCTTTACATCCGCCCACATGATTAAGGCATCTTCAAAAGTATCCGTGTAATAAAGCGGCCTGATTCCTTTTACTACAAAACCGCATTTCCGGTAAAGCTTTATTGCTTCGGTATTTGATTCTCTGACCTCCAGGGTCTGGGCGACAATTTTATTTTCCACGGCAATTTCTTTCATCGCTTCCATAAGCACGAAAGCAAGGCCCTGCCTTCTATATTCTTTTTTTACCGCAAGATTGTGCAAATGAGCTTCACCGGCAACAAGCCAGAAAACAATATATCCTCCGACAACGCTTTCATCTTCAGAATTTATCCGCGCGCAAAGACATCGGGCGTGAGCGCTGTCAAGTTCTTTGGAAAACATGCCTGCCGTCCAGGGGGAGGCAAAGGATTCCCGCTCAATGGCCAGTATTTCCGGCAGATCAGTCTTATTCATCAGATCAATAGTAACCTGCGAAAAAACTTTTCTATCAGACATGGAATATTTCCAAAAGCACGGCCGCCACTAAAAATATCGCGCAAAAAACGGGAATGGCTCTGCGGAGCTTCAGCATATTTATGGCCACGGCAATTCCCAGCAGCGGCAGGAAATAATAAGTAAAAGAAAGAGCCGTCAGGACCGTCGCATTTAACATCGGATAGATCCAGATGACGAAAGGAATAAAGATCGACTGAACCGACAAAAGAAAAGCAAAATAAAATAAAAAGACCTTCATTAATCCAAAATAATTTTTATGTTCGATGGCCCGAATGTTATTTTCTTTCGCGTCGAGCAAAGCTTTATCGGAAAGAATGTCGTTGGATTTCATAATCTGAACATCCATCTGCCTGGCGAGAAGTCCGCACGGGATGGCCAGAAGAACGCTAAGCGCCATTAATTGCGGCGGCGCACCTCCCAATTTTGAACCCGTGATTACGGCTATTGAAGTCGCCACCACAGCGGTTAAGGAATCGTTGGGCGGGACATAATTTCCTATCGGCAGGCGATCAATCCAAATGAGTTCAATCAGCGCTCCGATGATTAATCCGGCATAAGGATTATGCAGGAGCAGTCCGATAAGCGGAGCAATGACCACAGGTCTGGAGATCATCGCCTGGATAAAAACACGATCCAGACACAGCAGGCCGCCTAATATGGAAACTAGAATAATTTCAGTAAACACGACAATACAAACCCTGATGATTCTGCAAAATGATTAATGCCAAACTTACGCCGCAAAACAATATGCAAGCAATACAATTTGAAGAGACGGGACGCGCAGGAGTTGATGATGAAATTTTCGCGGTCATATGAACTTCACTATTTTTTTATCTGCCAGTAATCCTTGAGAGCTTCCTTAATGTTGACGGCCCTCCCTTTCGGCACCCTCTGCAGTTCAATAAAAACACCTGTTTCTTTCAGCAGGTTTTCAAGACAATGAATTTCATCGTCACATAAAAAAACAGAAGAGGAACAGCAAATCTTGTATTCATTATTGAAAATATTACCTATATTCAATCTTTCAAAGCGGAATCCCCGGCTGAAAGCATTGCAGGCATCGGCAATATTACTGAATAACACGATGGTTTTTTTTCCACTGCCATGCGTAAAAGGATAATTCTGGACGAAATCGTCCACGGAACTGATAATGACTTCGATTTCGCTGGGCACGGCCATTCTGATGACTGTTTCAAAAAAAGAATCGGCGGCAACTTTATCGTCAACGACAATAATGCATTTCGCCTTAACAAAGGGCACCCATGCTTCTAATATCTGACCATGGACAAGCCTGCTGTCAACGCGGACTAAAACTATATTCAAATCTTTTGCCAATTAATTACCTTTAGCTTTCTTGCTTAAAATCTCGCTGGCCAGCATAATATTTTTTTCGCCGTAATTTTTAATCAGGCAGGCAAATTCCCGCAAAGTCATATCTTGTTTAGCTTCCGATAATTTGAGCATCATCGGCAAATTAACCCCGGTAAGAACTTCAACTTTATCTTCTTTGATAAAAGAAAGTGAAATATTGGAAGGCGTCCCGCCAAAAAGATCCGTAAGAATCAAAACACCTCTGCCCTTATCCAGTTTTTTGATGGCATTACTGATTTCTTTTTTTAAATCTTCAACGTTTTTTGTCTGGTCAATGCAAATATGTAATATATCTTCCAACGGTCCTTTAATCAGTTCTGCTGATTTTATCAATTCATCTCCCAGGTTGCCATGCGTAGTAATAAGCGTGCCGATCATTATTATCCCCCTTTAAACGCATTGATGCAATTATGCCGACCTTGTCTTTTCTTTCAAATTAAGTTGGTACGCTAATGGATTGCATCATAATTGTCAAGATTTAAGGAAGGATTATTTTAATTATTTTTTTATCCGTTCCGGCCCTGTAACTATTTGTATTTAATTGGATTATTTCGATATTTCTTTTGGATGATTTCGCAGAGCATCCGTGAGCGCGAATTGACTGCCGGGGATGCAGGAAAGTCTCTGATTCATTGCAAAGCCGGTTTTCTTTTCTACTCTCCCTTCCTCCGTAATGATTCTTCTTCATCAATAAAAACATAGCGGTTCATCATATCACCCAGTTCATCAATCAGGATTTCAGATTTGATTTCATCCGAAACCGAGAGGATATGATCGTGCATGACGGCCTGCACTGTCGCCCAAATAATATGGACGCCAATTTTGGGATTCCGAATGCGCACATTGGGAAAATCATGGAAAACCGTTTCCATGGCTGATTCAATATAGAGTCCAAGCTCCCGGCGTTTTTGGATAATGGTTTCGGGCAAACCGATGGGGCTGATGAACAATCTATTCTGCAATCGGTCGTAGCTGATGAGATCCAAAACAATGTTCAGGAGAATCGGGATAATGCCGCGATCAATAAAACCCTGCCGCCGGATATCCTGTTCCACCTTTTGCGTTATGGTCATAATCTCATGCATGTGCTGTTCCCACAAACCATATAATATGGCTTCTTTGCTGGAAAAATAATTGTACAGCGTTCCTATCGAAACTCCGGCCCGTTCAGCGATTTGATCCGTGGTCGCTTCCGCGTATCCGACGCTGACAAAAATATGAGCCGCTGACTCATAGATCGCAGCCATGGTCTTGCGTGAGCGCTCCTGAGAAGGTATTTTACGTGGTTCAAGCAACTCTTTCTTCGGCATAACCGGTCCTTTTCGAATGAGAGGCAAAACGCTTTAATGGTGTTAAGTTATAATAAAAATATATTTGAACAGTCAAGCTGAAAAGCGAATCCTGACTGTTTCGAGCTAAAATAAATTATGGAGACCTGAATGTCGCCCCATACTGCACTGACAATCCCGATACAGGAAGTCAATCGATGGCGACATACAAACAGGTTTAAGGATCGACGATTTGCAGTGCATCATCGGGTTTCGCATGCGCCAAACATAATCCGGCGAATTTATTTTCGAAGAATGGCTACCTTGCGTGTAGTGAAATCCGAAAGTCTGCGGCTCAACAGCCAGGTCAGCTTCTCCACAATAAAATGCGGCAGATATTTCACCAGCCCCGTATAAAAAATACGATTATGGAGACCGGGCACAAACCGCTCCTTACCCTTGATGAATGCTTTTACGCCTGCAGTGACTACCTCTTCCACGCTCATGAAAGAAATCTTCACCGGTATATAGTCCTGCGGAACGCCGGCATCCTCTATGAGATGCGTCCTGGTGAAAGGCGGGTTGAGCGTGGACACGACAACCCTGCTGCCTGAAGGAAGCTCGGCCCTGACGGCTTCAGTCAAACTCTGGGTGAAGGCTTTGGTCGCCGCATAGAGTCCAAGTGTGGGCACCGGCTGAAAGGCCGAAACAGAGGAGATATTCAATATCCCCCCTTCACCCCGCTCGATCATAGGGGGCAGGAAGAGACGGCTCATTTTTGTATAGGCCATACAGTTGAGCATAATCATGGTATTGAGCTTTTCTGCGGGCATTTCCGGGAATCTGCCGAACCAGCAAATACCGGCGTTATTTACCAGAACATGGACTTCTTTTACTTCCCGGAGGATATGCTCATGAAGCCGTTCGGGTCCGTCGGGCTCGGTGAGGTCACCGTAAAAAGTCCACGCCTCTATGCTGTACGTTCGTCTGAGTTCTTCCGCCCATGCCTCCAGCCTCTCCCGCTGGCTGGAAAGATCGGCCAGGACGAGGTTTGCCCCTTCCCGGGCAAAGCATTCAGACAGGCCCTTCCCGATACCCATGGAAGATCCGGTGATCAATACATTCTTTCCTGCAACCTGTACTTTCATTGCTTATGCTCCCCCAAATAAAATAATATTGATCCGTTTCCCGTAAGAAACAGTGCCCTAACGAATCTCGTTCGATGCCTTTACGTGCCGGGCAAAGTCCTCGAAGGCCCGTTGAGTCGTATATTTAAATGTATACCCCAACTCCCGTTTGACCTTATCGTTGCTCGCTATCCAGGGGTAGCGGATCATATTCAGGCACGCACTGGGGAATTCCGTCATGAATTTCGCACGGAGACGCCACAGGAGATTGTTCATGGGCCACAGGAGCCATACCGGTATCTTCAGCGGCCATCCTCCCAGGATGTGGAGCATTTCATCAAATGTCATCGTGCCGTCGGCGGCAAGGTTATACACCCCCGTCTTTTTGTTTTTCAGCAGGAGGTACATAATCTCCACCAGATCGTCCTCGTGAATGTACTGGAACGGGGCGGTCGGAAGCGGAAGAATGCAGACCTTCTTGCAAAGGTGCCGGGACAGGGGGTTGTTGAATCCGGGACCCGCCACGAAACAGGGACGTATAACCGTCATGAGAATTTCGGGATGAGCCTTTTCGAACCCTCTGGTCCATGCTTCCAGTTCCTTTTTGTTTTTGGCATAGGTGAAGTTGTCGTTTCCCCGCAAGGGACTTTCCTCGGTGAGGAGTTCGGGGTTGTCGGGGTGGAACCCGTATGCCGTGCTCGAGGAACAGTCCATGATCTGTTTGACGCCGTGAACCGCGGAGGCATTCAGGACATTCTTTGTTCCATTCACATTGATATCTTCCATGAGAGCGATGTCGTGGATAGGCGGCAGGATATAGGCGGTGTGGATGACGCAATCGATGTTCCTGCCCGAGAAAACATCTGTGAGGTCATCCCGGACATCATATTTCATGAACTCGTATTTTTTCGAAGTGGATGGCAAAGGCCTGATGTCAATTCCGGTGATATACTTTACTTCAGACTTTTTTTCGAAAAGCCTCATTAACTTCTGCCCGAAATACCCGGACGCTCCGGTGATGAGGATGTGCTCCATCAAGAAACTCCTTTCCCATCGATGATAAAAAGGCAATGACTTACAGCAAGATCATATAAGCATTCCCGGGTTTCCAGGAATGCTTACGGAGGAGACCACAAAGCACTCCTGCATCCCGGGAATATGCTTATTTTCCACATCATCACTGAACCCGTGCAGGGATGAACTCTCTGTGGGAACAGATTTTACTCGACCCACTTGATTTTGGGAAATTCCCTGTCCACCGGCTTATCCGCGGGAACGGCCGGGTACCCCATGGTAATGACCGTGCCCACAGCGTCATAAGGCCATTCGATGCCGAGCTTCTTTCCGAATTTCATCTTAGCTCTCGGATCCATGTTCAATGTATTGGTGACAAATCCCACATAGCAGGTGCCGAGCCCCAGCGAGTGGGCGGCCAGAACCATGTTCTGCGCGCAAACCCCGATACCCAGGTCAGGCTCTGAAATATGAAGGTGGTGTTTTAAGATGAAGATGGCCACCGGTGCGTCAAAGAAACAGTCTAACCGGCCTTCGCCGAATTTAGGCGTTAAGAGGGCCTGGATGGCGACCATGGGCCGCTGGTCGATGGCGTTAGGCTTCACAACCGCCAGCATCTTTTTTAAGGCTGTCCTGCCCGGGCCCTTGCCCTGATAAAGCTTTGTGAAGATGCTCAAGAAGTTGACGGTCGAGACAGACATCTCGTGCATCAGCGCTTTGTCGGTAACGACCACAAACTTCCATCCCTGGCAATTTCCGGCTGAAGGAGCAAATCTTCCCGCCTCCAGCACCCGTTGGATCATCTCCCTGGGCACCGGGTCCTTTTTGTAGACGCGCACGGAACGCCTCCGGTAGATCACCTTTTCCACATCCGTGAGACTGGATTCGATCTCACTGAGGGGAACAGTCTTTTCCAGCATGAGCGGGTTGGGCATCCCCTGACCAATGGCCTTGGGATAATCAAAATCATAGGCAAACCTGCCCTTCTCCACCTGATAGAAATACGGAAATTCGAGCGCGCCCTGAGGGCAAATCGCCGCACAATTGTGGCAGGCAAGGCAAACCTTGCCGAAATACTGCATCCCGCTGAATTTCGGTTCCTGCAATCCGCAGCCAAGGCACCTCTGGCATTCCGCAGAGGCCTGCGAATCATCCAATGCAGCACATACTTCCGTATCGGGCTGGCTGAGTCTCTTTTCCACCGGAATACAGGCAACCTCATTTCGGCTTAATTTCTTAAGATCATTGAGAGGCACATCCTTGTAATTGATCTCCTTGAACTCGGGCAGTGTCATCTCGCCGCCCCGGATAAATGCGTCGATGGCTGCGGCAGCCTTCCTCCCTGCACCGATGGCCTCCGATACCTGGCCCGGACCTGTTGCGGCATCACCGCCGGCAAAGATTCCCTTTTCAGATGTACGCCCCAGTTTATCCACTGATAACCAGGTTGAGCTTGTGAAATTTTCGAATCCCCGGATATTTAGTTCCTGCCCTATAGCAGAAATGAACGTGTCAAACGTAATGTCAAACTCACTTCCTTTAATGGGCACCGGCCTTCGTCTTCCTGATTCATCCGGCTCTCCCAGCGCCATTCCCTGACAAGTAACCGCGGATTCTTTTCCGTTGTTCGATATTTCGACGGGTGAACACAGAAACTTGATTTTAACGCCCTCCTGCATCGCGGACTCCACTTCCGATGAATGTGCCGGCATCTCGGCAACCGTCCTGCGATAGAGTATCGTTACTTCCGAACCCATCCTCCGGGCCGAACGTGCCGCATCGATAGCCGTGTTACCACCACCTGTGACAATAACCTTTTTCCCTGTCTGGAAAGGCTTATTCTCCTTGATGGACTTCAGAAAGTCCAGACCGGAATAAACGTTACTTGCCTCAGCGCCCTTGACGCCGGGAATGGTGCTGTTCTGGGCTCCCAGAGCCACATAGACCGCTTTAAACTCTTTCTTCAGATTATCGAGCGATATATCCTTGCCGATTGTGACATTCAATTTCATGGTAATACCAAGGTCGATGATCCGCTGCAGTTCGCTGTCCACAACGGCCTCCGGCAGCCGGTAGCGGGGGATGGCATAGGTGAGCATTCCTCCCGGCTTTGCTCCTGATTCAAACACCGTAACCTGATACCCCAGCTTTGCCAGCTGGTAGGCACAGGACATGCCGGAGGGACCGGAGCCAACAACCGCGACTTTTTCGTTGATGATCTTGACGGGCTTGTCAAAGGAGAGCCCCTGATGGATGGCATAGTCGCCGATAAAACGTTCCATGTTGTGGATATTGAGCGGGCCGTCCACCCCGGACCGGTTACAGGAATCTTCACAGAAATGCGCGCAAACTCTTCCCGTGACGGCAGGCATGGGGTTTGTCGCTATGATCATCTTCCAGGCCTCTTCATATGAGCCGCCTTTGGATAGAAGCTGCATATAACCTCTGATGTCCGTCCCTGCCGGGCAGCGGTACTGGCACGAGGCCTGTTGCTTTGCGGAAGCCTCTTTTCGTGGAACCATCTCTATGGTCTGGCATGGACACTGTTTAATGCAAACACCACACCCGATGCACTTCTCCAGATCCACCTTGACGGAAAATGGCCGGTTGGTTACCGGCGGATCGTTCATGTAGGTGAACTTACTTGGTTGAAATGATCCTGTCATCGCTCATATCTCCTTTCCCTGATTATTGATCCGTACGTTATCAATCTATCTTTCATCCCATATTGCTTCTCACAATCACAAGTCTGTTCGCAGCAGAACATTTAACGAAGGGGTGGCTTCCCCGGAGAGACCGGATTATTAACTATCATAAAAAAACTATTATTACATTCCCGGAGCAGCCACTAATGGAAGGAGGCCGCCCCGGGCGGGGGAATCATTGCACACCTTCATAATCTTAATTATATACCCGGGACAGCCACTTATGACACAATCTATACTTTAATATTCGCTATTCGTTCTTTACTCAAACCTTTTCCAATATGTGAATGCCCATAGCCGCCTCTTCGACGCCGATATTACCGCCGCCGTTTTCCGCAAGTCCCAACCTTGCTCCTTCTATCTGTCGTTTTCCGGCTTCTCCCCGGAGTTGTGTGACAAGCTCATGAATCTGGGAAAGGCCTGAAGCGCCAATGGGATGGCCTTTGCATTCCAGCCCGCCACTGACATTGACAGGCATTTTGCCTCCCAGCCTCGTCGCTCCTGATTCCGCAAAAGGTCCTCCCTCACCCATGGGACATAACCCCATGGATTCCGTCTGATGAAGTTCTCCCCACGACGTGGCGTCGTGAACTTCCGCAAAGCTGATGTCTTTAGGATCAACTCCCGCCTCGGTGTAAGCCTTACGCGCCAGGCGCTCTCCGATATCGGGTGCGTTGATGTCGCGGTCGGCGCCCGTCCCGAGAATCGACGCTCTGATCCGCACAGGCCGGGCATTGGTCAATTTTTTAAGAAATTTCTCCGAACAAATGATGGCCGCCGCAGCGCCGTCGCCGACAGGCGCGCACATGGGCCGCGTTAAGGGATAGGCGACAGGTTTTGCTGCCAGGACCTCTTCCACGGTCATGACCTGCTGATACTGGGACAAAGGATTGAGAGATCCATGAAAATGGTTTTTTGAACAGATCACCGCCAGCTGGCGCTGTGTTGAATTGAAACGGCTCATGTGCCACCGGGCGCCCATGGCATAGGCGTCCATAAAAATGCTGCGACCTTCCCCTGGAGCCGTTTGATCCTCAGGAATTTTAACAGTAAAAGTTTTACTTAATTCCATTATATTTTCTATATGCTTTGCGAAATTACCCACATCCATGCAAGTCGCATAAGCGCCCAGAGACAAGGATTTATTGGGATTGGTGATCTTTTCCGACCCGATAGCCAGCGCCACATCGTACATGCCCGCCCGAATCCCCGTATACGCCAGATGGAGGGCGGTGGAACCGCCGGCACAGGCATTTTCCACATTGGTAATGGGAATATTGCCGACGCCCATATTGCGCATGACCACTTCTCCCCGGATGGAATGCTGATTGTCGAACATTCCCCAAAATGAATTGGCAAAAAATACCGCTTCCATATCTTCTTTAGTAAGACCGGCATCTTTTAGAACCAGTTCTATGGCCTCATGGGCCATACTCTGAACTGTCTTATCGGGATACTTGTTAAATCTGATCATACCAGCGCCGATTACATAAACACTTTTCATGAACAACTCCTTCTCAATTTTGTGCGCGAACTTTTTCCTGTAAATTTAAAACGATCAATACCATTTTCAATGATGACCATCCGTCAGCCTCCATAAGGTCTTTCTCCGTGGAGGAGCTCGTTACCGATGGCGAGCGTCAGACTCTCATTGGAACCATCCTCGATCCTGGTGGATGTGATGTCGCGGAATAACTTTTCGATGACATACTCCTTGGTGAGACCATTGCCGCCGAAAATCTGGAGGCAGTTCTGGGCCACGTCAAAAGCAACTCTCGAGCAGTACACTTTGGCGGCCATGGAGTATGTCGTGTTAGGCGGAAAATCCCAGAGATTGTACATCATCACGTTGCGTGAAAGCTGACGGGCCGCTTCGATGCTGATAAACATCTCGGCAAGCCTTCTTTTCACGTCCTGATGCTCGCACAAAAGTTTGCCGCCCTGAACCCTTTCCTGGGTGTACTTGAGAGTCTCTTCAAAAGCGGCTCTGGCGCCTCCCACGCACATAATGGCCATGTGGGCATTGGCCGCTCCCAGCACCAGGTCGGTCATCTGTTCGTAGGAATCGGACAGGGAGAAGATACGCTCCTTGGGTACACGCACATCATCGAAATAGATCTCGCCCTGGGGGAGATCCCTCTGTCCGATCTTCTCTAATGGTTTTCCCCTGGTAACGCCTTTATCCGTAAGATCGGCAATGGCGATGCCTCCGCCCGCCAATCCCATGGAGGGATCGGTACCGAAGAAAAGCAGGGACATGGATGCCACGGTTCCGTTGGATACCCAGGCAGCCTTCTGTCCGTTTAATATCCAGTCGTCGCCATCTTTTTTGCCTACGAGCTGATGGGTTATTTTGGGATTGTGAAAGTGGGGTTGAAAGGGCGTGAGTATGTCCGAACCATGTTCCGATTCTGTGATAGCCCAGCATCCCAGCATCGAGCAGTCCGTATCCGCCACGTAAGGTTTGAGAACGATATCCTCAAGCTGAGGATATTCCGCCATGATCATGTTTGCAAAAAATGTGGGGAAGACGTCAACGCCGCAGGAAACCGCAATGCCTATGCTGGCTACCGCCATTTCCTCAAAAAAGATGTGAAGCCCCAGGGGATCGAGTCCAATACCTCCGCTCTCCTGGGGGATGAAGATGGTGTGGTATCCGAGTTCATGAGCCTTCCTCATACAGGTCCAGTAAGGTGAATCTTTCTTAGCCACATCCTCCGCGCTCATTTTGTCCAGCTCGATAGAAGCGGGTCTCACCACTTCTGTGGCGAATTTTCTTACAGCCTTCTTGAGAGCCTCGTGTTCCTCTGTCAATTGAATCGGGTTTGCCGCATGCAGGTCAAGATAATCGTATGCCATTTTATTCTCTCCTTATTGCCGAATTTGTGTAATTTTTAAAACCTGTAGACATTGGCCGCTTCCTTGCTGAATTCGTCACGTAACAACCGGTCGAGATTTTTTTCGGAGGCCGTCTTGGGTATCTCGTTCACAACCTGGAGAAACTGCGGTATATAGCCTTTCTCCAGGGTCTTATTCAACTCTTTGGAAATCCTCTTCACGTCCAGCTTCGTATCGGGCGCTAAAACCACGGCGGCCACGATATCACTCTCGCCCGGAGAACCTGATTCCGCCGGAATGCCGTATACGCAAACATCGCTTACGTCGGCAAGATCGGCTAAAGCCTTCTCCACATACTCGGGCAGTATAAAATCTCCCTGGCGCCGTAAACCGCCACCCTTGCGAAAATCAAAGAACAGCCAGCCCTTCTCATCTTTGTGACACATATCGCCGGTCCGGAGCACTCCGCCCCGGGTCTTTTCCGCAGAGGCCTTGCTTTTCCCCAGGTATTCCACTTCCACCTTGCCCTGCTTCTGGGCCACGACCAGTTCTCCGACTTCGCCGGGCGCACACTCGGAATCGTCGTCGCGTATGATCTTCATATCCATAAGCCCTTCTATGGGCTTGCCGAAGGAACCGATGGGGCCGTCTCCCGGAGGATTGTGAGCGAATCCGCCCTCAACGGCGCCGTACCACTCATGGATCTTCACATTGAACCGTTTCTCGAAGTCCGCCCAAATGCTCAGCGGCGTTCCGGCGCTCAGGACTTTGCGTACGGGATTGTCTGCGTCGTTTGCCTTTCTGGGCTCGCTGTAGATACCCATCATCATGCCGCCCAACAGTGAGAAGGTGGTGCAGCCATGCTTGCGGCAGACGTCCCAGAGCCTGCTCTTGGTGAACTTGCGGCTGATAACCGCGGGGATGTTCAGCATGAGAGCGGGTACCAGCGTGACCGATTGGGCATTGCCGTGGGTAAGCGACAGACCGGTGTAAAGTTTGTCATCGGCGGCGTATTGCCAAATGAACTGGGCAAGCATGGTAAACTGGGGCATCCTGTGTGCCTTAATGACCACACCCTTGGGATCCCCCGTTGTGCCGGAGGTATAGATGATTTCGAAGGGTGTATTCAGTTCTCTATTCCTGTTGTCCGGCAAGCCGGCTTCCGGGCCTTCGAGAATTTCGTTCAATGAAGGAAACTGATTGAAGACATTTTTTTCAAAACCTTCCTTGTACGATACCCCGATCACCTTAACGTCTTTTAAGTCGGAAAGAGATTTTTCCACATCAGGAGTAAACTCACTGGTAAAGATGATCCCTTTGGAATTTGAATCCTTGATCTGGTAACTCAGCTTGCTCCCTTTGGAACGCGGATCGATGGGAACGACTACCGCACCTGTGATGGATGCCGCAAGCAGGGTATAAAGAAATTCAGGATGATTGCGCATGACCAGACTGAAGCGGTCCCCCTTGCCTATTCCGGCTGATTGCAGGGCTTTGGCGATCTTGCACCCGTTCACGAACAAATCTTTATAGGTTACGACCTCATCCGCGAGGCTCTCTCCATTCTCAAAAGTAATTACCGGGAAATCCGGCATGGTCTCACATTTCCGCACCACTTCATCAGAAAATAGTCCGGCTACGAAATCTCCAGACATAGTACCTCCTTGCTTCATTTATTATGATTGTGACAAAAGCAAAACTGCGCGCAGCAGATGGATTGCTATATGCCGTGTTTCTTCATGTACTCCGGATACATCTCATAGGCTGGCTTCAGCACTGGCAGAAGCTTCATGACTTTGGCAATGTTGCCCTTTGACTTGATCTTGCGCGTGGCGAGCGCCACAGGGAGGCTCAGATCCTTCTTCCAATAGGCATGGCAGACATCGCCGGCAAGCTGCATGGTAACGTCGGCCTTGAGACTTTGCTCTCCAAACTCCACTCCATCCGGGCCGACCCAGAGGATCGCGCTGGGATCAGAGATCTCAAACTTGATTTGGACACCGGACTCTTTCAATAAGGTGCTGAATTCGGGCTTATCGTAGAGTGCCTTCCAGAAACCGCCGAGTACGTCATAGAGATATTCCGTATTCTTAAAAACCGCCATAGCTATCCTCCTCTTTCGTGTTTTTAATATCGGAGCACATGAAGTATAAAGTCACATGCATCCGTATGTTTATTATGCTGAGAAGAATAGCAACAAGTGTGCCAACGAACGCACACGCATGAACCATTCTGCCAAGGATGGCTTATTGAAAGGATTCCGGGGATTCCGCGCGCCTGATATACAGGGGCAGATCAGAGGCAGGTTTTGCACCTCTGCATATGCATAGAGGAGTAATTTAAAATATCTATTTCATTATTATGCTGTTATGCTGTTTTGCATTTCGTCCAATAATTTGCACAAATGCGAAAGACTCATCCCCTTTCTAAATCAAGGCGCTATTTTTATTGGCGTCGTTGTCCGCTTCCTCAACGTCTGTAAATACGGGAGTGCAACCCCGAAGGTGGCACAATAAAAAGATTACTTCCCTACCGGTAAGCTACGCCATCATGGCGTAGCTTACATACGCCTCGTCGCTTTCGTCCAGCCATCGCAATGTCATCTTTGATTTAAAATGGGATTACTCAGTAAGCCGGTTCTTTTTTCTGTAGAGTGTTGACAGATCGAGCCCGGATAAGATGGATGCCTTTTTAAGGTCTTCACCTGCATCAGCCATAAGGTTCTTCATGTACCGTGATTCGAACAGGGTCTTGGCCTGTTCATAGTTGCGCGGCATATCTCTTGCCTCCTTAAGATCATTGCATGCATTCCTGTATTCATGCGGGAGGTCTTCCAGGGTGATCATCTGTCTCTTGGAGAAGACGGCCAGCCTCTCCACCAGGTTGCGCAGCTCGCGCACATTGCCCTCCCAGGGGTTCTGCATGAGACACGCAAGAACCTCGGGTGGAAACCTCTTTTTCTTGATAGCGTTCCGCTCGCATACCTGATGCATGAAGTGATCCAGCAGCAGCGGAATGTCGGCGGTCCTTGCCCTCAGAGGAGGAACTTCTATCTTGATGACATTGATCCGGTAAAAAAGATCCTTCCTGAAGCCGCCTTGCTTAATAAGATCTGTGAGGTCGGCGTTTGTTGCGGAGAGGAGTCTGAAATCCACTTTGATGGATTTGGACCCGCCCACCCTCCTGATCTCACATTCCTGAAGCACTCTGAGCAGTTTCACCTGAAACGAGGGCGAAGTCTCTCCGATCTCATCGAGGAAAATGGTCCCGCCCCGGGCCGCCTCAAAATACCCCTTGACTGTAGCATTGGACCCGGTGAAAGCCCCTTTCTCGTGACCAAAAAGGGTGGGCTCCAGAAGGGTCTCGCTCAAGGCCCCGCAGTTCACGGCAAAAAACGGCGCAGCGCAACGGGGACTTCGGGCATGGATATATCGTGCAATCAACTCTTTGCCGGTTCCGCTCTCACCCAGAATGAGCACCGGAAGATCCAACTGAGCCGCCCGTGCCGCCTGTTCGATGATCGTCGCCATGGCTTTGCAGGCATGCACCATTTCCTGGCCGGCGGCTCCGGAGACAATTTCCTGCTTCAGCCGCTCATTCTCACGGATGAGCATCCTGCGCGTAAGGCAGTTTTTGATGTCCAGCTTGATCTTGTCGATGCTGCTGAATGGTTTGGCAAAGAAATCGTTGGCTCCGAGTCTCATGGCTTCGATGACGGAATCCATATCGCCGTAGGCCGAGATCATAATAATCATCGTCACCTCATCCAGGATGCGTATGCGCTTTAAGACTTCCATGCCGTCGATGACGGGCATGCGGATATCCATAATAATAAGATCGAAAGCCTCGTTCGACCATTTCCCGAGTGCCTCGGCCCCGTCTTTTGCGAAACTTACCCGGTAATCATCTTTGGGAAGAATTCCCTTGAAGTAAGCCCTTGTGTATTCTTCATCGTCCACTACGAGTATCTTGGGTATATTTTTTTCCATGGTATCCTCATCTGATAGCCGGCAAGTAGGTGGTAAAGGAGGATCCCTTGCCCGGCGCACTCTCCACGTTGATCCTGCCCCCGTGGTCCTGGATGATCCAGTAAGCGAGGCTCAGTCCGATTCCCGTGCCGTCATCCGCATTCTTGGTGCTGAAAAACGGTTCGAACACTCTCTGGATGTCTTCCTCCGGTATCCCGCAACCGGTATCGGTTATGGCCACAACGACCTGCCTTCCCCGAAAGCGATCGGCTCCGCACGTCACCGTGATGACGCCTTTGTCGCTTGATGCCTGAGCGCTGTTGAGGAGCATATTCATAAAGGCCTGCTGCAGGAGCACCGGGTCGCCGCTGATGATGGGAGTAAATCGGTAACTCCGCTTAACACTGACGCACTTGAACCTTGGATGCTGCTTGATCAGCATGTCGATGCCGGCATCCAGTACCTGTCTCATGTCCAAGTCGACTCTGGGAACATCCTCCTGCCTTCTGGAAAAACGCAATAACCTTGAGATCACCTCTTTACAGTTCTGACCGGCCTCTCTGATCATCTTCACATAAGGGTATTTCTCATCGTCCCTGCCGATCTTTTCCAGAAGCACATCGGCGATATTCACCACTCCAACCAGAGGATTATTGAGCTGGTGGGCAAGGCCGCTCACCAATTCGCCGATGAAGTTCATCTTCTGCGATTGGATGAGATTCTTCCTGAGTTGGTACCGTTCTTCGATGTCCACAGCCAAAAGCAGAGTCTCGCTATCCTTGCCGGTCTTTTCATTTTTGATTTTGGTGCTGTAAAGCTCAATGGGAAAACTGGACTTGTCGGAGCGGTATATATGCAACGTATCAAACCAGAGGTCCTGAGAGGAGAACGCAGCGTCGATTTTAGAAAGCTCCTCTTTGGGAAAGAACCTGTCCACCGGGGAATTATACACTTCGCCCGCCTCGAATCCCAGCAACCGCTCCGCAGTCTTGTTGAAGAAGACAACCCTGCGCTTGCTGTCAACCGAAATGACCATATTGGGCGACGCATCAAGCAGATGGGCCAGATAGTTCTGGGACATCCTCAATTCTTCGCCTGTCTTTTCGGTCTTGCGCTTCTCCCGGTAGAGATCGTCTTCAATCTCCACGAAGAGAGCAATTTTTTTTTGCTCCTTGAGCCTGCGCGCCAGGAACTTTATGATCATGTCCCGTTTGTAGAACTGAGGGTAGTAGTGATCGATGACCAGCAAATGATTAACATCGCTGCTGGTTGTTACCGTGTTGAAGAACTCCATAATCTGCGGATAATCGAAAGTCTTCCGATAGATGTCTCTGATATCCTGGTCGATGAGCAGCTGACGCTTTTTGCGGGTGTTCTGCTCCTGCTTCTTATTGATGTATACGATAGTGCCGTCCTCATTTAACAGAATCAAGCCGATGGGCGCATCTTCAATGATGGTCTCCAGCAGACTGTTTCGCGCCCTCAGGCTGGTAATCTCAGCAAGGGCTGCGGCATCGGTCAGGGCGACATCCTGCTCCTGAAAAAGAAAGGTAATGAGATTTTCTGCGGGGACAGCCCGCAGGGTATAGATTCCGCCGCCAAGGGCCACTCCTTCGCACACACGGGATTCGTGGAGGACTTCATCTCCGAGATGGCGCCTGAGTTCAGGCAGGAGATCAAACAGGCTGGTATCGGCAGGGAGGCAGGCGCCTTTGATCAGGGTCATGCAGCCCGGGGTTGCATCAATGACCTTGAAGTTTTTTGTGGTGATGATCACCTCTTGCCGCATGGCTATCCTCCCTGGTATCTTTGCCAAGATTATCTTTATCGGCTTATCTGATCATCTTTTCCTCGATCATTACCGGGAGGAACCAGGCCGGCAGACCGCACGCAGCACGGGTATATCGGCTGTTCCGGCATCAGGCACACTCTCTCATACCGGTGAATAACGCCCGATCAATTGATGCCATCAGATGATCCGGACGGAAGAAACTTTGATCAGACCTTGCTTACTGACCATAGAGATATAGGAAAGTTCCGTGGGCATGTCAATTATTTTTTCCACAAGATCTTTGTATCGGAGAGGAAGGATAGCGAACCGTGAATTTTACAGAGCATCCGGCAGACCCGATTGGCTGAATTTGTTGCTTCGCAATTTCGATAAACTTTTATTTGTGATTTTCAGGACTGATGCGTCGTGTAATGCCGGATCTCTTCGAGAAATTGTTTCCCATACTGTTTCATTTTATGCTCACCGACACCGCTGACGCCAAGCATCTCGATGGCATCCTGCGGCCTGGAATCCGCCATTTCCAGCAGGGTCCTGTCGGAGAACACCACATACGCCGGCACATTGTTTTCATCCGCCAGCGTTCTTCTCAATGCGCGTAATCTCTCGAAAAGCCCATCGTTCCCCGCTTGTTTTTTGGGGAGTGCGGCAATGGTTTCGAACTTCTTTTCCAATTCCGCAGGCTGTGTCAGGAACACGTCCATTTCCGACTTCAGAATTTTAAGGCTAAGGCCGTTTAATTTCAGCGCGTAACCTTCATCGTAGGCGATGTCGACAAAGCCGGAATTCAGCAGCTGGAAAATGTATTCAGCCCATTCACTGTATTTTATGTCGCGGCCGGCGCCGAAGGTTTTAATCTGATCATAACTGTTTTCCCGGATGAATGCATTGAGGGAGCCGCGCAGTATTTGGATCAGCGTGGTCATGTTGATTTTTTCACTGGTGCGGGCAACAGCCGATAAGGCTTTTTGCGCGATGATGGTGCCGTTAAATTTTTTCGGCGGGTTTTTGCACACGTCACAATTGCCGCAATCACCGGACGGCTGTTCGTTGAAATAACTCAGCAGGATACGGCGGCGGCAGATGTCCGCTTCCGCGTATCGCTTCATGCGCTCGAGTTTGGCCGCAAGCAATTCCCGCCGGTCCTGCGGCAAATCCTTGAGCATGTCATGATGGGTTTTGACGTCGGCATAACTGTAAAACAGCACGGTATCGGCCGGCGCACCGTCACGCCCGGCGCGCCCGATTTCCTGATAATAGCTTTCAATATTTTTCGGCAGGCTGTAATGAACGATCCAACGGATATTTGATTTATCGATGCCCAAGCCAAAGGCGATGGTGGCACAGATGATCTGAATTTTATCGCGAGTAAAGCCTTCCTGAATTTTGCTCCGTCCGGCATTGTCCATGCCGGCATGGTAATAAGCCGCCTGATAGCCGCGATCCTGAAGCCTCATCGCCACATTTTCCGTCGTCTTGCGGCTCAGGCAGTAAATGATGCCCTGCTGATTTTTTCTTTTGGATAAGAAGCGGAGAATCTGATCGATGCGTTTCCGCCCCGAGTAAACCGCCAGACTCAGATTCGGCCTGTCGAAAGAGGCGATAAACTGGTGCTCTTCGGGAATATCCAGTTGCCGCAGAATATCCCTGCGGATCACCCGGTCGGCCGTTGCGGTAAGCGCAATCAGAGGTACGGCCGGGAACTTTTCTCTCAGGACATGAAGTTTCAGATAGTCAGGCCGGAAATCATGTCCCCAGGACGAAATGCAATGCGCCTCGTCCACGGCAAAAAGGGAAATTCGCAGCTTCTGCAAAAAGACGGTTGTTGAGGCTGACGCCAGACGCTCCGGAGATATATAAAGCAGTTTGATACCGCCGGCAAGGCATCGCCCGATAATCTTCGCGCTTTCCTCATCGTTTTGGGCGCTGTTGAGAAACGCCGCGGGAATACCGTTGGCGGCAAGTCCGTCCACCTGGTCTTTCATCAAAGCAATCAGCGGCGAGATGACAATGGCCGTGCCGTCCATCAACAGCGCGGGGATCTGAAAGCAGACGGATTTCCCTCCGCCCGTGGGCATCAGGACCAGCGCGTGTTTTCCGGCCAGAAGATGATCAATGATTTCCGCCTGCAGCGGATAAAATGATTCGTATCCGAAATATTTTTTTAATGCGCCGTCTTTTGTCATCCGTCAACCACAATCCTTGAAAACATCGGTAATCCCCGATTGACGGGTCATGCATCCGGAAATATTTTTCTTTAACAAATCTTCACCAGCCGGCACGAATAATATGGCTTATTTATTCTTTTCCAAATCATTTAATTCGATCTTCAGGGACAAAAGTGTAAGCATGTCCTTCAAAGAGATAATGCCTTCCAACTGATCGCCATTAACAACCAGCAAACGGCTGTTGCCCGTTCGATTCATGATTTCCAATGCTTTATTGGCATCTTCCTCCGGCCCGATTGTTATTTCTTCATTACAGGGCAGAGCAACAGCGCCTACGGTGTATCGCGTCCATTCTTCCCGCGGTATGGATGCGATCTGTTTTACAAAAATACAGCCTGTTAACCTGCCAAAAGAAAGCACCGGATACGCCTGGAAATGGTGTTTATAGACATAGTCGCTGATAAATTCTTCCAGGGATATGGAACGCGGGACGGTCACGGGATTCTTCACCATCAGATCTTTTACTTTTTTTGTATTAAAAAGACTGTGGGCTAAAATCTGTTTGTAGGAAGTTTGCGCGGCCGAGCGGACAAACAGGCCGATCAGGAACCACCACACCCCCCCTACGAAATTTCCTCTGACAATATTAATGATTCCCATAATGATTAACAGAAGTCCGAACCCGGAACCTATTTGCGCGGAAATATCAGTGGACCAGCGTATATCTTTTTTCCATTTCCACAGCGCGGAACGCAATATTCTTCCACCGTCCAGAGGAAAAGCGGGAATCAAATTAAAAACCGCCAGGATAATGTTTAACCAGCATAAATAATTTAGAACACCATTGACTGTTACCGCCCAACCGCTTCCTTCTCCCAAAAGATTGAGCAAGAACATGAGTAAACCGAGAAAACAACTGGCCAGAGGACCGGCAATGGCAATCATAAATTCAGCTTTGGGATGGGGAGGATCACCTTCCATCTGGGCAATGCCGCCAAAAATAAAAAGCGTTATTCCCTTTATGGATAGACCGTAATGTCTGGCCACCAGGGAATGCGTCAGTTCATGAATAATGATGGACAGAAAAAGGCCGGCTGTCCCTGCTGCGCCCATCCACCAATAAGCTTCAGGAGAAAGCCCCTTGTAATAGTCAGGGAAAAGGCCGCCGGCCAATGACCAGGTTATCAGAGCAGCCAGAAGCAGCCAGCTTATATCCATTTTTATTTCAAATCCGAAAACTTTAAAAAGACTTACCGCCCGGCCAAACATAATTCCCCTCATCTGTGTTTTTCTTTATATTATAAATATTGTCTGATAAAATCAATGTTTTGAATTCGTAAGCAAGTTAATTCAAAATTATCATTTTCCTTAAGACTCGAAGATTCTCCATAACCTATCGTGGAGATTCTCAATAACAAATTATAAGGAAAAAGTTTACTAAAATAAAAAGGTTGATCTATTGAGAGAAAATTTGACAATCATTAAATATTAAGTTGTTTCTACTTTAATTTTTTTAATACGTTTCTTAATTTTTCACCAGGCATACCGTATATTCATCCTATGGAAAGAATTTGCTCCTTTATTTAATTCATGTTATTATTCGTAAATAGATGAACCTGCACCGTCTAAAGTTAAATAAATATTTTAAAAATATTTATCCTGTGGGGACGAACATGAAAAAATATCTATTATTATTTATACTGTTATCTTTCTTTCTTTGTAATACGGCCATTGCTGATTTCTATCAATGGGAAGATGAAAAAGGACACATGCAAATAACAGATTATCCGCCGCCTCAGAACAAATCAGCAAAAGATGTTCAAATTCATAAATCTCAATCCGGAGAATCCACAGATTTGCAAAATGAGGATGATCAAATATCGCCGCAAAAAAATAAATCTCCGAAGCAACCCGATGTTGTTCTTTATACCAAGAATGATTGCAGTGATTGTGACAAAGCACGAGAATTTTTGAAATCCAAGAATATTCCCTTTACGGAATACAATACGGATACGGATGCGAATGCCGCCGTTAAAAGAAAAGAAATAGATGACAGCGAAGATGTTCCTTTTGCCATCATCAATAAAAATCGTGTATTTGGATTCTCGGAAAGTGTTTATGAGCGAGTGCTGAAATCAGGCCTCTAATTGTAAAAATGGAAACTACGATTTATTTCTATACGGGAACTGGAAATTCTCTGTGGACGGCAAAAAAATTGTCTGCAGCTCTCGAAAATACTGAGCTTATTCCGGTAACACATACAGGCTTTGACCTTATTCATCCTGATTCAAAAAAAATCGGTTTTATCTTTCCTGTTCATATATGGGGAATACCTTCAAAGATTGTTGATTTTTTAAATCGTCTGGAAACCGATCCGGCTAAATACTATTTCGCGCTTGCCGTCAACGCCGGTCAGGTTGCCGCGACCCTGATTCAATTGAAAAAACTGCTGCAAGAGAAGAACGTCAAGCTTTCTTCAGGATTTTCTATCGACATGCCCAGCAATTACATTCCCTGGGGCGGCGCCATAGCACTGGAAAAGCAAGAGAAAAAATTTAACGAAGCATTGAATAAAATCAATCGCATCGCCTCATTGATTAAAGCAAAAGAAGAAAAAGCGCCTGAACAAGGTCCCGTCTGGCAAAATATTTTCTTTTCAGCAATTTACCGCTTATCATTTTCTCATGTTCCTCAAATGGATAAATCGTTCCTGGTTGATGAAAAATGCACAAGCTGCGGAATTTGCGAAAAAATATGTCCCGCGCAGAATATATTGCTGGCCGGCGGGAAACCCAAATGGCAACATCATTGCGAACAATGTTTTGCCTGCCTCCAATGGTGCCCTGAAGAAGCCATTCAGTATGGCGGAGGAACAGCGAGGAAAAAACGCTATCACCATCCGGATATAAAATTAAAAGATATGCTGGCTTGCGTTCCCAAGGGGAAGGAATAAAATTAATGATTTTCTTTATTGAATACTTATAATGGGAAAACAATGAAATTACTCAATAAAATTATTAATGGTGCTGATAAAACTTAAAAGAGATTGTTTTGGGGGCGGTGTGCAGGAAAGGCTCGATTTATATTTTTGATATTCTTTCTTGATAATATCTATTGACTTTAACAGTTATTTTACTTAAAATGTAACCGGAAGCTTGATAAAGGCAAACCGTACTGAAAAGGCGGGACGCAAAGTTACTGACCTAAGTCTTATTGTGAGATAGGGTGGCAGAACCGCCGGGCAACGCTTAAAAGTCGTCCCGCAGTCCTGTAAAATAACCCCTTCATACAATTTAAGACAAAATGGTAGAATGCGGGCTTGTTTAGCACGTATCAGGGAAAATAAATTCCCCGTTCACGTCCCGCAGAAATGATTGAAAATATGAAAAACACAGACACTCCAAAAGGTTTTACGCTCGTTGAGCTTATGATCGTTCTAGCTCTGATAACTATCATAACGAGTATATCCATACCGGCCTGGCAGCACTATAGAATCAATACAAACCTGAGAACGGCATCCAGAGAAATAATGGCTGACATCATCAATACAAAACAACGGACCATCTCAGAAAAAAAACCAACCTCCTATAGCATCACATTCGACAAGGACAATAACAGCTATTCTCTTTCACGAACAGATACCAGCGGAACAGTGACTTTATGGACAAAGTCCCCGGCTTCTTCAGGAACAGGAATTATCATTCAAAACGTTGACTTTAGCGGCGGATCCGTCATTAATTTTCAGAGACGGGGAACGGTAACTTTCGGAACAATTACGCTAAAAAATTCAATCAACTCCACAGCAGCCGTAACAACACAAATAACAGGAAGAGCTTATGTGCAGTATAATTTGCAAAAATAAAAAAGGCGTATCTCTGGTCGAGTCCATTGTTGCCGTGCTGTTGCTTTCGATAGGAGTACTTGCGATTCTTTCCTTGCAGCCAACTGCTTTGAAGACAAGCAGCCGGACCGATTATCTCGGGCACGCGGTTATGCTGCTCAACAAGGAATTTATGATTCAGGAAGCATGGATCATGAATCCCTGTAATACGGTAGCGGTTGGAACAGTCGACAGAACCGCTGTTTACAGCAGCGATAATACAACCACACGACAGGGCGATCCAAGTTTTAATATCCGGACTGTTACAAGCGCCGTTGCCGGTTCAACCAATACATGGAAAGTTTCAATTACCGTAAGCTGGCCACCGGCGAACACGGTCGGCATAACAGATCATTTAATCGTAACGAGACAGGAATCTTTCCGTTTTGGATGTGTATGAAAAATTATAAAGGTTTTACATTGGTGGAGATGCTGATTTCGCTGGCTGTGGGAATGACGGTAATCGCAGCCGTCTACGCCATGGTTAACGTGGGACAGAAATCCACTGCCAACATGGAAAGAAAAGTAGCCGCCCATCAGGATGCCCGCACCGCTTTGGAAATAATGTCTCTGGAAGTGCAGATGGCGTCGTACAATCCCAGGCCTGATCTGACAAACGCCGGTTTTTGGGTAGCGCCGGGAAATTGCACCGCTTCTGCCAACCAGACTTACAGAGGAATTCAACAGGCGACAGGTTCTTCGATCACCATAGAAATGAATCTTAACGGAAACGGCCTTATCGGAGACAATCCCAACGAATCAGTCACCTACACTTATGATTCAGCCAACCAACGCATTACCCGTTCTCTGGACTGTGGAAGCGGGATCAAACCCTTTTTAGGGGACGTACCGGGAAACCCGCGTGCTGTTCGCGTTATCAATACCGGCGATGTCCCGGTTTTCCGGTATTTTGACGCACAGGGAACAGAAATAACAAGCGCTTCATTGCCGGCAGGGATCCCGGATATCGCGAGAATCGATATCACGCTGTGGGTGGAAACAGAGGATAAAGACATGAATTCGGGACTAAGAAGAAAAATGATTTATTCCACAAGTGTAATTCCGAGGAACCATGTTATCACCAGATAAAATAAAAAGCGACGCCGGGAGAGAAGATCGTAACGGTTTTTCTCTTGTCGTGGTCATCCTTGCTCTCCTGATTCTTACGGCTCTGGGATTTCTGGCCATGTCCGTCACGACAACGGATCTCCAGATAACAAATCGTATTGTAGGAGAAAAAAAAGCGCTGACTGCGGCTGAAGCCGGCATTCATATTCTCACGACCACTTTTTCTCCGGCCAATATAACAGCCATAACCGGACACGTTGATGCGGTAGCGGACCCGGCTTCAACATATCGCATCAGTGTTGCCACCCGGCCTACCGCTGCCGGCGCCCCTGGTTTTTTGCCCATGAAAGGCTATTCCATAGCCGGTGGCCAGGAATGGGGGCAGAAGATGTACGAAACCAGCGTAACCGGTGAAAACTCAAATTATGGAAGCAGCGTGCAAATTGATTTGGGATTTGGCTACTTCGATGGCGGCGGAGTCATGTACAGATAATTTAAGGAGGTCTTTATGTCAGTAAGAAAATTAATCATGATCGTACTTGTTGCCGCCCTTTGTCTCTGGGGCGGAATATCCCGTGCGGAGGATGACACGGATGAAGCAGCGCTCTTTACCAGCTCGCTGGCTCCGGACGCTCTTTTAATTCTGGATTTTAGCGGCAGTATGGATTATAACCCCGCCGGCGGAAACGACCCATATGGAAATTCCTCCTGCAGCGGCACCTTTTATTCTTCCTCGAGCGGGGATCATACAACGGATTGCAGACGGATTGCCATCGCCAAGCGGGCTGTTTTCGGCATCCTTGACGACAACGGAGACAACCGGATCACTGCCGCAGATGAAACCAGTCTGGGTGTCAGAATCGGCTACATGAGGTTTTACAACGGCAATGACCAGGATGGACAATACAGTAGCGGAGCAAACAGGCTCGTCAAAGCCATCGGACAATCTTATGCTACCATTTTCTGTAATACAACCAAAGCCACCGGCTGTACGATCAGCAGCACCTGCGCCGTAGGCGGCTGTTCGGACTCAGCCCGCTGTATCAACAGTGAGTGCGCCAATGGCGGCACTCCGCTTGCCGCTTCCCTCAACGAAGCAAAACTGTATCTGAACGATCACAAGGCTGCTGACGGTTTGGCCGGGGCATGCCGCCAGAAGTTCGCTGTCTTAATCACGGACGGAGCAGACACCTATGCCTGCAGCGGCAATGGTACGGAAACACAGGCCAACATGTATAAAAGACGCCGGGAAGCCGTTGCCAAAGCCAAGGCTCTGAGGGATGCCGGGTACAAAGTTTTCGTAATCGGCTTTGGCAAATCAATGCCTGATTATCTGGAAAATACGCTGAACTGGATGGCTTATTTAGGAGGAACGGATAATCCACTGGTTGCGAACACAGGTGACACCGCCGCTTATAATCCTGCCGCGGTCACCTCCTGTGGAGATTCGGAAACGACTCCAGCCGCCGGCACAGGCACCTGTGACGGCTCCAGTACAAACTGTTTTGCCACCGCCAATGATCCGGGGAACATCCCTCTTTCCGGATATGCGTTTATCGCCACGGACGGCGATCAGATTGCTGCTCAGCTTAAGACAGCCTTTAATATAATCCGTGAAGCCAACTATTCATTTTCACAAGCCTCCGTGCAGTTAAACAGAACCGTGGATGAAAACTACATTTATGAAGGCACCATTCAGCCCGTTTCAGGAGATCCCTTCTGGCTGGGACATCTGAAAAAATACGGTATCAATACCAATGGCACCAGAGGAAGCCAACTATGGGACGCGGGAACTGTTCTGGTTTCCACTGATGCTTCCACGCGAAATATAAAAACATACAAAACGGTTAGCGGAACCGGAGCCATGATTGATTTTACGACGGCAAACCTTACCAACGCTGATCTTGCCGTGACAACGGATGCTATCCGCAGCCAGGTGGTGGGCTTCTTCCGCGGAGAAAGCACTTACAATCTGGAAAACTGGAAGCTGGGTGATATTTTCCGGTCAAAACCAATAACGGTGGGCACCCCGTCTTTTTTCTTTGAAGACATGAGAGACGCCAACAATGCTTTCTCCTCATTCAGGTCGGGTCATGTTCGCGCTTCCGACCCCTATTCGGGAAGGGTGGTTCTCGTCGGCGCCAATGACGGACAACTGCACGCATTCAAAACCAGCGACGGTTCCGAGGTCTGGAGTTTTATCCCGCCCAATCTTCTGTCGCGCCTGAAGATGATCGCTCACTATGTCCACCCGACAACGCTGACGCATCAAAGCTACGTTGACGGTCCGGTAACCGTCGCCGATGCCTGGGTGCCCGCGACAGCCGCCAGCGGACTATCAAAGAGCGCTTCCGACTGGCAGACCATTCTGCTCTTCGGAGAGGGACAGGGCGCGGGAACGAATCTCTGGAGCTCTGCCGTAAATTGCGATTCGGGCTTCAATCAGACCTATACAACGGCTTACCCCTATTATTGCGGTTACTATGCTATGAATGTAACTAATACACTTTCTCCGGCTTTTAAATGGCGTTTGGGATTTCCCGCTTCCCTGATTTCTGCGGCTCCTTATCTCGGTGCCCCGTGGAGCACACCCATGGTTGGCCGGGTTCTGGATGGAGGCCTTGAAAAATGGGTCGCCTTCATCGGCGGCGGATATTCCTCACCGGGAGCCGCAAACAGCGGCAAGGGATTATTTATTTTTGATCTGGTTGACGGAAATTTATTGTGGAGTTATACCAAAGCGGACAATTCCTCTTTGAATAATCCCATGCCGGCGCCACCCGCCATAGTGGATACGGACAGCGATGGGTTTATTGATACGGTTTATATCGGCGACATGGGCAGTAATATGTGGCGCTTCAAATTATGTAGGCAGACGGACGGCGCTTCCTGCAGTAAGTCAAACTGGACGGGCGGACTTTTCTTCGACTCCACCAATGCGCCTCTTCGTCCTATCTTCACCGCAGCCACTGTGGCAAAGGACGGCTACAATAACACCTGGGTTTACTGGGGAACAGGGGATAAACTTGATCCCACCAGCCCCAACGCGCAGGAAAAGTTATACGCTTTAAAGGATACAGACAGGACAAGCACCAGACGCCTCACCGATCTGGAGAATATTACAGCTGAAGGATCAATATACACCGGCACGGGCTACGGCTGGTTTATTAACCTGACCGGATCCGGGGAAAAGATGCTTGCCGAACCGACGGTCTTTGGAGGCGTTGTCTATTTTACCACGTACACGCCGCCCTCCGGAAATGACCCTTGCGCTCAGGGTGGAACCGCGAAGTTGTTCGGCGTCAATTACACAACAGGCGCCGGCGCGCTTGACATTGTCGGAGCTTCGCCTTCAACCACGCTTCCCCGGTCTACGACCATTGGGACAGGCATTGCTTCCGCCCCGGTTGTTTCCATGAGGCCGGGAAACGATCCCACGCCGGATTTATATGTAACAACTAGCGGCGGCGGCGGTATTTCCGGCGAGACTGCGCGGGTAAATATTACGCCTAAAGGCCTAGCGAATCGGACCAACATAATTTTCTGGAAGGACACGCGAATTGAGGAATGAGCGTCGAGGGTATAACCTGATCTAAATATCTTTTGTTGATATAATATAACAGCATGGATTCTCCCAAAAGAGAATCCATGTCTGTTTTGTTTTTTAAATAATCTATGAATTTCGCAGTTACTGCCATCCTTCACAAAAATTACTATAATTCGGATTTTTCCGAAATTTAAAAAAATCTTATAAAAGGACTTCCCTGATGAAAACAAAAATTACCGAACTTTTTGGAATTGAATATCCGATTATACTCCCCGGCATGAGCTGGATCAGTGTGCCGGAGTTGGTCGCCGCGGTCTGCAATGCCGGCGGCATCGGCTATCTGGCCACTGGCCCCTTAAGCCCGGCCAAAACGAGAGAATCCATCAGACGAATAAGACAACTAACGGATAAGCCCTTCGCTGTGGGAGCCACTCTTCTGATGCCTGGAGCGTATGAAAACGCCCTGGTAGCTGTTGAAGAAAAAGTTCCCGTTCTCAATATATCTCTGGGCAAGGGCGAAACGCTGATTAAAAAAGTGCATGCCTACGGCGGCAAGATAATATCTACGGTAACAACTGTCGGGCACGCGCTCGCCGCGGAAAAATCCGGCGCGGACGCCCTGCAGGTGACTGGCTACGAGGCCGCCGCGCACGGCAGTCAGGTTACGACACTGGTGCTTGTTCCGGCGGTGGTCGACGCGGTGAAAATTCCGGTTGTCGCCATAGGCGGAATCGCCGACGGCCGGGGCATGGCCGCGGCTTTTGCCCTGGGAGCCGAAGGTGTGGGCATGGGAACAAGGCTTTCCATCACGAAAGAAAGTCCCGTGCATGAATTAGCCATGCAAAAGCAACTGGAATGCGGAATAGAAGATACTATCTACTCCAACCGGTTCGACGCTCTCTACTGCAGAATTTTAAAAACACCGTCCGGTGAAAAAGCTGTCAAACAAGGCCGCAATCTCGCCAAAGGAGTTATGGCATCGTTTGACATCGCCAAGTCGATGGATTTATCCTGGATGAAACTGGCAACTTCCATTTTATCCGGTGCCAAGAGCGATAAACCGGAAAGGCCCAAAGATACACCGGCAAAAACTGATTCCGTTCCGAAACAGAAGAAGGAAAAAACGTCGTTATTCCAGAAAATGATGAAAGGCCCGCAAACCGGAATGAATATGGCGCACATGGCTCAGGCTTACGTCGCTATAAAGAAGGCGACGGAAAACGGCGATCTGAAAGACGGCGTTTATCTCTCCGGCCAAGTACAGGGCATCATCCACGACATTCCAACGGTGGCGAAAGTTATCAATCGAACGGTAGAAGAATTTACAAAAATTCAGAGAGATTTGGCGCAGATAAAATAGGAACACTGAGACCTTAGAATTAACTGCAGGCAGTTAGCCTATTTCTTTGAAAGTGGATAGGTATTTTCTGGTCAGCTCACGATACTCATCAATGCCGGACTTCGCCATTTTCTTCTGTTCATCGGTAACATCATGGGTAATCTTTGCCGGATTACCCGCCACAACTTTGCCTGCAGGAATCCGCATTCCTTTTGGTACAACCGAGGCGGCATTGACAAGAACATCCTCTTCGCATACCACGCCGAAAAGCAGAATTGCGCCTATGCCTATAACGCATTTTGATTTGATGTGAACATCATGAAGGATTACCCCGTGAGCAATGATGACATCGTTTTCAATGACGACCCTGGAGCCGGGATAAACATGAATAACTGCATTGTCCTGAACGCTGGAGCGATCACCGATGATGACGGGTCCGAAATCGGCGCGAATGGAAACGCCGGGAGCAATCAGGCATTCATGGCCGATTTCCACATCGCCGATTAATGAAGCTTGGGGATGAACAAAGGAATCATCCGGCACCCGCGGCCTTTTTCCGTCAAATTCATAAAGCGCCATAATGTCCTGCCATAGAGCAACTATTGATCCAGAGAAATGTTAACTGATCCGCCTCGGCCCAAAATATCATGCAGATGCACATATCCCTTGAGTTCTTTTCTCTCATTCACCACGGCAAAAGAGGTGATTTCTCTTTTTTGCATCATTTCCATAGCCTGCGCCAGAAAAGTTTTTTCATCTATCGTCTTAGGATCACGGGTCATTATCTCGTTTATCATTTTCCCTTCAAAAGATATACCCTTGCTGATCATGCGGCGGACATCGCCGTCCGTTAAAATTCCCAGCAGTTTATTTTTCTTGTCCGTGATTAAAACAAACCCGACATTTTTGCGGTTGATTTCTTCTATCGCCTTCTGGGCGGAAGTTCCCGTGAGCACTTTAGGAATTTTTTTACCGACAATCATGGCATCTCCAACTGTTTCTCTTAATCTCGTGCCCAGATTTCCTCCCGGATGAAACTTGTAGAAATCTTTCTCTTTAAATTGCTTTTCCGCCAAGAGGGCAATGGCCAGAGCGTCGCCAATGGCCAATGTTGCGGTGGAACTGGAAGTAGGAACCAACCCAAAGGGACAGGCTTCCTTTTCCACGGAAACATCAATGACGATATCGCTTGCCTGGGCAAGCGTTGACGAGAGGCCTCCGGTAAATGCGATCACGGGGGCGCCGATATGACGAACGGAATTGATAACAGGCATCAACTCTCTGGTTTCGCCGCTGTTGGAAATGGCCAGCAATATGTCTTCTTTTGTAACAATTCCCAGATCACCATGAAGCCCTTCAACAGGATGAAGAAAAAGAGCGGGAGTTCCCGTGCTGGTTAAAGTGGCGACAATCTTTCGTCCGATCAAGCCCGATTTACCAATCCCCGTAATGATCACCCTGCCCTTGGATTTGCAGATCAAATTAACGGCACCCGAAAAGTTGCTGTCGATTTTATCAATTAACTGCAGGATGCTTTGCGCTTCTATTCTTAATACTTCTTTTGCGCGTTTAATTATATTTTGTTTTTTTTTCATTTTTTGCCTTTTGCTTATGAATTCTTAGATTTTCCCATTCAGATAAGTTGAAACTAGCAAAAAAACATCGACAAAACAAGAATCAATTATCAGACCGGAAATTTTATTATCCATCGATAATTTAGCCACATATCATCATTTTTATTGCCGCAGCAGGTGTTTATTGACCTGTTCAAACGTATCTGCTAAAGCATATTTTATTAAATCTTTGGGATTAAAGTATGAAGGCTATTTTTATTTCCGATATTCATTTAAGAAAATTCAGTGATGAAAGATACAAAAAACTGATCAATTTCTTTACGATGATTAAAGAAGGAAATATCCGTGCCCTGGTCAATCCTGACGAAACCGGCACTGTGCCGGTATATATTGATGATCTTTATATTGCCGGGGATTTGTTTGATTTCTGGTTTTGCCGGAAGGAAAAAATTCATCCGGAATTTATACCGGTTATCAATCAATTAATCGAATTACAAAAAACAGGAATCCGCATTCATCTGGGTGAAGGAAACCATGATTTCTTCATGGGGGAATATTTTCATGATGTTTTAGGGATGGATGTGTTCGAGGAATTAACGGATGCGAGATTAAACAATTCGCGCATTCTGATTGCTCACGGCGATACTGCGGACAAAACGAATATTAAATACATTTTACTTCGCAAAGTATTACGCAGCCGGACTTTTTATAATTTTCAGCGTTTTATTCCTGCATCCATCCGCTGGGTGCTGGCCGGCCTTTCTTCCACTGCCAGTAAAGAACTGACGATAGAAGACGGCGACGCGCTGGTTAAAAAATTGTCTTCTTTTGCCGTAATGCAATTCCAGAGGGGTTATGATGCTGTGGTTCTTGGACATTGTCATGTGCCCAGTTTGAACCATTATACGATCGCGGGCAAAAAAAAGACTTTTGTTACACTGGGTGACTGGATCACTCATTATTCTTTTTTATATTATGAGGACGATAATTTTTTTCTCCGGTATTATCAAAAGTGATTTTTACAACCATGCAAAGATTTTTAAAATTTATTATCAGTGAGGATTAAACTTATGAACTTTGGAGGATTTTATCCGGCGCATTCTCTGCGCGAGGCTTTGTTTGTCGTCGTTCCCGTTCCGTATGACCTGACATCCACGTATCAGCCGGGAAGCCGGCGCGGACCTGTAGCGATTATCGAAGCTTCAACCAATATGGAACTCTACGATGAAGAATTAAAGAAAGAAACCTATCTGGCCGGGATTCATACGACCCAGCCTGTTCACATGGACGCGCGGGGTCCCAAATACATGGTAAACGCCGTGCGTAAGAAATTTTCTAAAATCGTCGCGGCCGATAAAATACCGGTGATGCTGGGCGGAGAGCACAGCATCACTTTCGGCGCCGTGCAGGCGCTGAAAGAAAAGTATCCGAAACTTTCCGTGCTGCAATTGGACGCCCACGCCGATCTGCGGGATAGTTATCAGGGAAGCCCCTACAGCCACGCCTCGGTCGCCAGAAGAATTTCGGAAATATGTCCGCTCGTCCAGGTGGGCATCAGAAGCATGAGCAAAGAGGAAGGCGATTTTCTGCCGACAAGCAAAGTCAAATCCTACAGCGCCGATTTCATCGCAGAGCATAAGAACTGGTGCGAGACCATTTGTAAAAATTTAAAAGGCGATGTGTTCGTCACAATTGACCTGGACGCCTTTGATCCGTCCATCATGCCCTCTACCGGCACCCCGGAACCGGGCGGTCTCTCCTGGCGGGATGTTCTGCGTCTGTTGAAATCGGTTTCCCGTTCCTGCAAAATACGCGGTTTTGATGTGGTGGAGCTGGCGCCGATTCCCGGCATCGTTGCCCCTGATTTCATGGCGGCTAAACTCATTTACCGTTTCATGGGATACATCACACAATAGGACTTGCGGCAAAACCTTCTTCAAGTTATGAAGAAAACCGCAGGAAGATTTTACAAAAAGAACTCCTTGACAAATGCAGTAGATAATGATGTAAAGTCACCGATTTCTAATATCGCGGGGTGGAGCAGTCCGGTAGCTCGTTGGGCTCATAACCCAAAGGTCAGAGGTTCGAATCCTCTCCCCGCTAC